>NZ_JBVJPT010000008.1:148041-376562 GCF_055609385.1 Streptomyces sp. NPDC036764 | reverse complement strand
AGGTCCGAGCGGACCAGCTCCTTCTCCCGCTCCAGGAACCGTGCCACCTCCGCCCGGCAGGCCGGGCTGCGGAACAAGCTCGGCGTGATGATGACGAGTAACAGTGTGACCTCGTCCAGCGCCTCATCGATGCGCTGCTGCCAGTTCTGCCCCCAGGCAACGTCGTTGCGATCCTGGAAGATGGAGAATTCCTCGCCGGTCTGCGCCCGGACCTCGGTGCCCAGCCGTTCCCGAAGCTGGCTGAGCAAACCGTCATCATGCTCGTCATTGAAACGGACATAGCTCATGAACGCCGCCGGCTTACCGGACATGGCATCCCCCTCCCGCCGCACCATGTGAATTCTGGCAGACCGGCCCAACCCGTGATCGGTGAAGCACACAACGGCAGCCGCACATACGGCACTTGTGAGCGACGTGCAGCAACCCACCGCGACTACAAAGCAGATGCTTGCGCTTGCCCCCGCGTGGCCATCCTCCAGCCAGCATCCCGCCGCCGCAGGGAGCGCAGTTAGCGAATCCTGGTCAGGAACGGTTCCTGTGCGAGTCCTTGACCGGTCTTGAAAACCGTTGCGTGAGTGTCAGCGCGACGTGTCAGGCTGTGGCGATGATCGGTGACGTACCCAACGTTGAAGCGGGCCAGGAGTTCAGCACGCGCCGGCAGGCGCACGAGGCCGGCGTGCATCGGCCGTTGCAGGCAGGCATCTGTGGGACAAAGAGGACTGGCGCAGAGTCCATCGTCGTGTCCGGCGGGTACAAGGACGACGCGGACTACGGCGACGTCATCGTCTACACCGGACACGGTGGCCAAGATGGCGCCGGCAACCAGGTGAGCGATCAGTCCCTGGCAGACTCCGGTAACGCGGCGCTTGTGACCAGCTACCTCGAAGGGCTCCCCGTTCGCGTCCTGCGGGGCTACCAGGGCGATGCCCCCTACGCGCCCGCGGCTGGCTACCGTTACGACGGCCTCTATCGAGTCACCAGCTATGCCAGCAAGCTCGGAATCGATGGCTTCCTCATCTGGCAGTTCCGCCTCGAAGCCTACGACGACACGCCCACGCCTCAGCCGGTACAGCAGCCGGAGCTCCCGAGCACGCCTGTCGATTCGGAGGCTGCCGCCGTCGCAGGGAACGAGACCCCGGAACGCATCACCTCGACGGTGCAGCGCATCGTGCGGAGCAGCGCCGTGAAGCGGCAGGTGAAGGCCTGGCACGGCAACCGGTGCCAAGTCTGTGACGTGCGAATCGAGGTTCCCGGCGGTAGCTACAGCGAAGGCGCCCACATTCGAGCCCTCGGAGCCCCTCACAACGGTCCAGACACCACCGGCAACGTCCTCTGCCTGTGCCCGAACTGCCACGTGATGCTCGACGCCGGCGCCATCGTCATCGAAGACGACCTCACAGTGATCTGCGGCGGTCAGCCTGCCGGCACCCTGAGGACCGACCGCCGCCACTCGATCGACCTGGAGTGCGTCCGGCACCACCGCGAACGCTGGCGTCACTAGGCCGCGGTCGCAGCAAGTGGAGGACGCACAACGGATGACGAAGTGCTAGCAGTCGGCCTGATTAGGGGTGACCTCTAAGCAGCGGTACACCGACAGACCTCCTAATTTCATCTGATGCTGTGAGTACCGCCCACAAGTCGGCCGCAGCTTTCCTCTCCCGGCTCGCTTCGATGAGGAATCTATTCAGGCGAGAAGAACCATCAAGATCGTTTCGCGGGGGCTGATTATTCTGCGTAAAGAAGAGAAATAGATCTTCGCTAAACGCGTCTGCCACAGCTCCACGAAAAGAATGCGAGACCCAGGCGAGGTCAACTTCCGCTGCGCGAACACGAACCTCTTGATCAAGCTCACTCCACCGAGATTTGACCGCCTTAATTGAAAATTCAACATCCTCGGTATAACTTCCAGATTCGACGAACGGCCTGAGTGACATCACAGCGTCCACGGCATTTACTGCCTCCTCTATTGCTTCTCGCCTCCCTGCCGGACCTGCGTCCGTCCATGTAAGTGCAAGTGCAACGCGGCACATTCTTTCTGCGGTATCGAGCGATTCCTTCCACTCCCTAGCCAGCTCTTTTAGTGACGACGAGTCGTCGCGAAGAGCAACTTTTTGAGAGAAATCATCAAGAGCGGAGTCAAAATGTTCAGTGGCTCGCTCACACAGGCGACGCACGGCACGTTGCTCGATCAAATCCGCCTGGGCATTTGACAACCGTCCGAGCACTATGAGTGCGAATGGCACACCGAAGAACAATCCCGTTAAACTTGACAAAAGGTTAGTTAGAAAGCCTCGGTCATTCCACCACCCGTGTTCGTCTCCGAAAACTCCAACGGCGACGCCACAAACACCAACCAAAGGCATCGCTAGGCAGAGCCATCTTGTTACATTCGGCGTTTCTCGCCAGAGTTCCTTTATGCGCAACAATCCGCACCCCCGGCACGATCAGCAGTTTGAGGCGCCGTCTACCGTCGCACGTCGGGGCGCACAGGGAAAGCCCTCCTGACTCATCTGTTGCTTGATTTGATGCTCCTGCGCTGCCGCGTACTCGAACATCCGCCTCATCGGAGGCAGTGCTTTCGCCACACGTCGTACATGCTTTCCATGAGCTCTCGGTCCACGTTTCTCTAACCGGCGGTGCCCACGCCATCCCGCGGGCAACGGCTCGTCCCGCACGAAGGGCCTGCAAGCATTCCAACGCGTCATCGCAAAGCTCACTGAGGGTGGTGACTGGTACGGATGGACGCCCTCGCCCGCGCCCACGAGAAGGGTCAGAGTGGCCCTGTGTGCCCGATCGAGCAGACGTTGTGTCCAGACCCCCTGATGCGTGCGGTCCAAAGACGACCGACGGCAGTCGTTGACGGCAACGTCGGCGTACGTTGCCGTACCAGGAGGGCCCGCCCCGCACCATTCGCCACAGCAGGAGAAGCCTCAGCCCTGACCAGCGGATTGCCTGGATGATCTCCTAAAGCGGGTGTCGCAGGTTCGAATCCTGCCGGGGGCACCAGCCAAAAGGCCCCGGACCGATCATGGTCCGGGGCCTTTGACATCTACTTCTGACATCAACGGGGTCGGTCACTGACGACCGGGCCGCCGCTTTCTCCTGCACGACGTGCGTGTAGACGTCCATGGTGATGCCGATCTATGAGTGCCCGAGGATCTCCATCACGACGCGGGGTGCGACCCCGGCCACCGTGAGAAGGGTCGCCGTGCCGTGTCGAGCGTCGTGAAGGCGGATGACGCGCAGGCCGGCGGACTCGGCGACGCGCGTAAACGAGCGGTAGATGTTCCGCGGCTCGACCTGGCGGCCGGTACGGGTGGCGAAGACGTAGTCGGACTCGTGCCACCTCTCCCCCGCCTTGGTGCGAGCGGCAGCCTGCCGCATGCGGTGCCAGCGCAGGGGCGCGATGCAGAGGGCGGGTAGCGGGACGGCTCGGCGCCGGCGGCTCTTCGGATCGTCGTCGTACAGGACGCCACGGCAGCGCTGGGTCTGCTGGCGGACGTAGAGGACGCGGTTGTCGAGGTCTAGGTCAGACCAGCGAAGGCCGACGATCTCCCCTCGGCGCAGGCCCATCGCAATGGCAAGCACGAAGGCCGCGTAGAGGGAGTCTTTGCGGGACGCGGCCAGGAAGTCGAGGGTCTCGCCCAGCGTCCAGGGCTTCAGCTCCCGATCGTCGGTGCGAGGAGGCTCGACGAGCTTGGCGACATTGCGCGTGATCAGTTCCTCACGGCAGGCAGATGACAGAGCTGAGCGCAGAACTCGCAGCATGCACACAGCAGCCCGCGGGACCCGCGTCGGCGACGAAGTCGCCACCCACCTCACGGACACCTGACGGAACAGCGGTGCGTTCTCCGCGGGGATCGGCAGGCCCCGGACACCGCAGCGCAAACCGAGAGGCGCTGACACTGTCGCGGGTTACGCCCAGCGTCGGGGAGCTGAGGTGTGTCGAGCCGCACGGGCGCTGACGCGGCGTGCGCCCAAACGGGATTCGGCCATGGTGCGATGGACGGGCGCGGAATTCGTACGCCTTGCTTCCGAGGTCCCTCCGTGTGCGCCGGGCGGGATCGCCCCTGTCGCCCGGCGTGAGTGGAAGGAGGGGCGGGTGGGGTGGCGGAATCTGGTTCCGCGTCCGCCATGGGACGTGTCGTTGTGGTTCTCTGGCGGGACGCCGGCTGCGGCCCGCCACTTGGGGGCCGACGCACGTGACCGAGGCGATCCCGAGTACACGATGCGGGGATGCGCCCGACGAGCCCGACGCGCCCTGCCCCCGCGTGCCCAGTGGTGAGAGAAGGGTTCCCCCATGCCGGTTCTGCGCGCGTCGATCGGTCTTGCCGCCAGGCTAGCCGAGTGGGGCGGTGGCCGGGTGCCGATGGTGGCGGGCCGGATCACCGGTGCTCTCGTGAGCCCGCTTGCGAGTCCCCTCGCCCCGGACGACTACCTCGGCCTGATCGACCCCCTGCTGTCCGCCCGCCATCTCGCGGGCCGGGTGGTCGCCGTGCGGCCGGAGTGCGCCGGGGCGGCCACGCTGGAGATCCGTCCCGGGCGCGGCTGGGCGGGGCACCGGGCCGGGCAGTACCTGCCAGTGGGGGTGGAGATCGACGGCGTACGGCACTGGCGTACGTACTCGATCACCTCACCCCCCGAGGCGCCGGGCCGGACACTGACGATTACGGTCAAGGAGGATCCCGGTGGCCGGGTCTCCCCGCACCTCGTACACCGGACCCGCCCCGGCACGGTGTTCCGACTCGGCCCAGCACAGGGCGAGTTCACAATGCCGGAGGATCCGCTGCCGCCGCGGATGCTGATGGTGACGGCGGGCAGCGGCATCACCCCGGTGGCGGGGATGCTGCGCGCCCTCGCGGGCCGCCGCTTCCCCGGGCCCGCCCCCGACGTCGTACTCCTGCACAGCGCACCCGGCCCGGACGAGTTCCTCTTCCGTGCCGAACTGGCCGGGCTGGCAGCCCGGTTGCCCTGGCTGAGCGTCCATGCGCGGTACACCCGTACCGCGGGCCGGCTGGTCCCGGAACACATGGGCGTGCTCTGCCCGGACTGGTACGACCGGGAGACCTGGGCCTGCGGTCCGGACGGGCTGCTCGACGCACTGGAGCGGCACTGGGCGGCGGCAGGTGCCGGTGAGCGGCTCCGCGTGGAGCGCTTCCGGCTGACGCCAGTGCCGGCGCAGGACTCGGACATGCCGGGCGGCCGGGTCCGGTTCGAGCGCAGCGGCGTCGAGGCCGACTCGTCCGCGTCGTTGCCCCTGCTGGAGGCCGGGGAGAGGGCGGGTGTGGCGATGCCGTACGGCTGCCGCCGGGGGATCTGCTTCGGCTGTCTCGCACCGCTGGTCCACGGCCGGGTCCGCGATCTGCGGACCGGTGAACTGCACGGTGAACCGGGCGAATTGATCCAGACCTGCGTCAATGGAGCGGCAGGTCCCCTCGCCCTCGCTCTCTAGCCTCCTCAAGGAGCCTGCGATGTCCACAACTGCCGTACTCAACAACGCAACCGGGAAACCGACAGAGGAACTGGGCGAGGAACTCGACCGGATCCGCGCCGAGGTCATCGCGGCGCGCGGCGCGGACGACGCCCGCTACATCCGTACGGTGATCGCCGCCCAGCGCGCCCTGGAGGCCGGCGGCCGCGCCGCCCTCGCCGTATCCCTCTTTCCGCCCGCCTGGCTCGCGGGCACCGCGATGCTGACCACCGCCAAGATCCTGGAGAACATGGAGCTGGGCCACAACATCCTGCACGGCCAGTGGGACTGGATGGGCGACCCGGCGATCCACTCCACCACCTGGGAGTGGGACTTCCTCACCCCCGCCGACGCCTGGAAGCACACCCACAACCACCTGCACCACACCTACACCAACGTCGTCGGCCTCGACCGGGACCTCGGCTACACGATCCTGCGCATGAGCCCGGAGCAGCGCTGGCGTCCCGTCCACCTCCTCCAGCCGCTGTACACCGCGCTGCTCGCCCCCGTCTTCGAGTGGGGCATCGCCCTCTACGACCTGGAGGCGGACGCCGTGCCGTCCGGCCGCAAGAGCGTGCGGGCAATCCTCGGCGACCTGGCCGGCCTGGCCCGCAAGGCCGTGCGCCAGACGGCCAAGGACTACGTCCTCTTCCCCCTGCTCTCCGGGCCGTCGGCACTGCCCTGTCTGCTGGGCAATGTCACCGCGATCGGGCTCCGCAATATCTGGGCGCACACCGTGATCTTCTGCGGCCACTTCCCGGGCGACGTCCAGACCTTCTCGTACGAGGAGGAACAGATGGAGGGCGAGACGCGCGGCCAGTGGTACCTGCGCCAGATCCAGGGCTCGGCGAACATCGAGGGCGGTCCCCTCCTCCACCTGCTCACCGGCAACCTGAGCCACCAGATCGAACACCACGTCTTCCCCGACCTGCCCAGCAACCGCTACGCCGAACTCGCGCCACGGGTGCGCGAGATCTGCGCCCGGCACGGGATCACGTATGTGAGCGGGCCGCTGTGGCGCCAGTACGCGTCCATGTGGGGCCGCGTCCTGCGGCACTCGGTGCCGGACGGCCGAGGAAAAGCCGGGCCGGTGTTTGGGATCCACAGGGCGGGACCCCCAGCAGAGGCGTCCGGTGGTCCGGCCCGGGCGAAGGCACAGGAGAGTTGAGCTCACGGCTCCCGGTTCCGCCCGGCTGCTGCGCAGGTCAGCGGGTCACGGAGATCCACCGCACGGGCGTATCCGTCAAGGGTGCGAGCTGCACCAGCCGCAGTAACATGGATCGTGGGTTGGCTCACGCTCACGTGCAGCCGCCCGGAAGGGCGACTCCGGCGTTGTTGCGCCGGAGTCGTTGTCGCAGCCGCACTGCCGGTTCCGGCCAGGCCGAATGACCACCTGCCCCGCAGCCTCTTACTTGTGTCGTTTCAGTGCGTGTGCCGTGCGAGGGAGTTCCTCGTACAGCAGCCGGCCGACCAGCGCACCGCCGAAGACGACGACACCGACGCCGACCAGCCAGGACTGGATGACCAGGACGGTTCCGACGGGTCCGTAGGTGACGGCGTTGGATGCGATCAACGGCGAGAAGACGAGCCTGGAGAAGACCCTCAGGCCGAGCAGCCCTATCACGGTGGCCACGGCTCCGGGCAGCAGGGCACGCCAGCGGATCCGTCCGCCGAGCAGCAGGCGCTGGGACCACCACAGCAACAGCACGGCGCTCAACGAGGCCACGGCCCCACCTGCCAGGGGTTCACGCCGCAGCGTGATGGTGGCGGAGACGAAGAGGTATCCGGTGAGGACTCCGAGCCACACCACATGCCGCCACCTGGCCCACCAGCGGGCCGGCGGCAGGTCCCAGACCTTCTCGTACCCGGTCTGCACCGCTGCCCCGAAGCTCAGACCGAACACGGCGAGAGCTGCGATACCGAACGCGGTCGTGGTCCGCAGGGCCTGGCCGGGCCGGATGAACAACAGCTCGACCTGCTGCCTGGATGCCCTCGACACGCCAAGCCCTTCCCCCAGCCACTGGGCAAACCCCCGCCCGTGCTCGGGATCGGCAGAGGAGACAATGATCAGCAGCGGCACCAGCGTGAGCAACCCCAGCGCCGCGAAGCTCAGCGAACGCGACCACAGCTCAATATCCCTGCTCCGCCGCCATCCACGCCCGGCTGCTGAACTGGTGATCGCCCGGCGCAGCCGCCCGTAGCGAGATGGACGGTCCGCGGCACCGGAAGGCTTCATCGGCATGCCTGTCGAGTACCACGGTCGGCACCGTCACCGCGCGAGGGCGCGACACAGAGGTCCTCGATAACCTGCAAAGGCAAGGGCCTATCGGCCCCTCAACGGGCGGCGAATTCCCGCAGGGGCGGCTGGGCGGCCCGCACTGGCCCGGATCACGGCTCAGGAGCCAGGCCATGATCCATTCAGCCGATATCCACGAGTGGCGCAACCACAGCGTCGTCGACCCGAACGGCCACAAGATCGGCGTACTCGAAGCGATCTACGTGGACACCACCACCGACGAACCGGCCGTGGCCACGGTCCGCACCGGACAGCACAGCCGCCGCCACGGGCGGGTTGACGTGCGTGAAGACCCCGGGCGGACCGGTCCGACGGCTAAGGCGACCGCCGTGCAGACAGTGCAGAACTCGCCCACGGCGGTGAGGACGGCGGCGGGAGGCCGGGGCGCTGTCGCGTGCGGTTCGTGTTCCTGTTGACCGCCGCGCCCTGTCCTCCGCGCGGCCCCTTCGGTGGCGCGCCTCGTAGTCAAAGGGGACCCTGGATGCAGGGGTACGTGATGGAGAGGCGCCCCATGGCCGAGACCAGCGCAGACCACAAGGCTCACACGCCGTTCCTTTCCCGCCCCGGTGTCCGCCGCCTCATACCGTTCGTCGTGATCACCGCTATCGCTCTGGTCTTCATCTTCGAGAACCGCGCGAGCGTCGAGATCCGCCTTCTCATCCCGCAGGTGACCATGCCGCTGTGGGGTGCCCTTTTGATCGCCTGGGGCCTCGGCATGCTGGCCTGCGCCTTTACTCTGCGCCGACGCCCGAAGCGGCATTCCCGAAAGTCGCGGTAAGTTCCTGCGCCGCCCGCATGTCGGAGCGGAATGCCATTCCATTGGCCCGGGCCGCATGCCTTGCGGCGGTCGAGCGGTCGTACGGGGCTGAAGTCGGACGTCTCTCCCCCGCCCTCACGGATCATGGCGCCCAGCCGAGTCAGTCCCCAGGGGCAGTCCCGCCGAGAGCGGGCACAGGCGCCGAACCGGCCGGGTCCACCGCGGCCGTCGGTGGGCCCGGATCATCGTCCGTGTAGCTGATTTCCGTTACTTCACGAATGCCTGGCGGAACTCGTCGACGGTCTCGTCCGAGGCCCAGTTCGCGCCGCATGCCGGGACGACGCCGTTCTCGGCGGCCACGATGTAGCGCTCGCCCTCCGAGAACGTCAGCGCCTCCGGCCGGCTCGCGTCGCTGTCGAGCACGACCGTCTTCGTGTCGCCGCCCTTGAACCAGTAGTCGACGCGGAAGGTGACCGTGGAGCCCTTGATGGAGGTGACGGTTCCAGCGAAGAGGGTCGGGTAGCCGCGCAGGGTGTCGGGACTGGGTGCCACACACTTCTGGCTGCCGGAGCCGCTGTGGGTGGTGAGTTTCAGTGGGCCGGCCGAGGCGGCCGAGTGCCCGTTGTCGTTGTTCGCCATGAATCCTCCGGCGATGCCGCCGCCGAGCACAAGCAGACCTGCAGCCGCCGCGAGTCCTAGGAGCTGACGGCGGCTCCGTCGCGCAGCGGTCTTCTCGGGGGCCGTACTGCCGGTCTGGAGCGCGGTGTCGGTGGTCAAGATGTCCTCCACAAGTCGGTCGATGTCGGGCAGCGGAGCATGTGGGGTCAGCGCCGGGTCCGCGGCCTTCAGCCGGGCCAGCAACTCGTCGTCATTCACTGACCGCTCCTTCCTTCATCCCTCTTGTGTCCGGACGGTTCGTCATGCTTTCGCCCCAACTGTTCGGCGAGTTTCTTCTTCGCCCGGTGCAGCCGGATGCTCACCGCGTTGGGCGTCAGCCCGGTCGCCTCCGCGATCTGTCGGGGTGCCAGCTCCTCCCACGCCCACAGCCGCACCACCTCGCGGTCCAGCGCCCCCAGTGCGGCGAGCGCGGCATGCAGACCGCTGTGGTCGGCGACCCCGGCCAACTGCTGTTCCCGCGTCCGGATCAACCGCTCCACCAGCCGGAGCCGGCGCCCGTCGGCACGGCGGGCGTTCGCCAGGCAGCCCCGCGCCACCCCGTAGCACCACGGCAGCACGTCATCGGGGTCGGGCGGGGAACCCGGCGCCTGCCCCAGGCCGGGGACGTCGTCGATACGGCGCCAGAGCACCAGCATCGCCTCGGCCAGGATGTCGTCGACCATGTCGGCGCTCGTCCGTCGCAGCAGATACCGGTGCAACGGTTCCACCACCACGTGCGCCAGTCCTTCGAAGCGCGCCCGCTGCCTCTGGCGCGACTCCTCTTCCGTCATGGATTCCACAACCCGTCCTGTCCGGCAGCGGCCGGATCCTTTCAGGCGAGGGCGTACGGATACGTGACCGGTCGGGCCGACATCCAGGCCCGGGTCTGCGCCACTCGGGGCGCTGTCGCTCGACGCAAAGCCCCCCGCCTGCGGGCTCGGTGCCCGCAAGCAGGGGGCCGGCTGTGGATCGCTCCTCAGCGGTCGCCGCAGCGGTCAGTCGTCGCAGCGGTCAATGGGCTCAGCAGCCAACGGCTCAGCGTGCGAACGGCCCGCCCAGTCGCGCATACGACAGCCTCAGGGTCGTCACCGAATACGTCTTGGAGCCCGTCGTCGTGATGCCCGACGTGGAGCCCTTGAGCTGGTGGACGAGGCCCCAGCGGTCCTCGTATCCGAGCTGCTCGTTGGTGTCGATCATCAGGTCGGCGCGGCCGTCGCGGGTGTAGTCGGTGAGCTTGAGGTGGGCGCCGAACTGGTCATCGGTCTCGGGAGTGCCCTCGATGCCGGAGGTGTCCTGGGTGTAGGACTTGGCGCCGGTGCCGGTCAGGCCGCCCGCGCGGCCGAGCAGGACGGTGACCGAGCCGGCGTTGCGCTTGGTGCCGAGGTCCTCGCCGCGGGCGCCGACGGCGAGGTCCGCGTAGCCGTCGCCGTTGACGTCGCCGGCGGCGACGGCGGAGCCGAAGTAGTCCTCGTTCTCCGAGGAGCCGGGCACTCCGGTGGTGTTCTGGCTGAACTTCACCGGCTTGCGGGCCGTGTTGGGGCCGCCGGAGCCGCCGTACTGGACGGTGACGTAGCCGCGTTCGCCGTCGCCCGGTTCGTAGCCGCGGCCGATGGCGAGGTCGCCGTAGCCGTCCTTGTCGAAGTCGCCGACGGCGAGGATGTCACCGCCCTGGTGGTTGCCGTCGTCCGGCACCAGCAGCTCGCCCGCCCGCTGGGTGAAGGTGCTGCCGCCGGGGTGGAAGTAGGCCCGCAGGTTGAGGTCGTTGTCCGCCTGGAGATCCGAGCCGAGCATGTACAGGTCGGTCGCGGCGTCGGCGGTGACCCGGCCGGCGACGAGGTTGGGGGCGTACAGATAGCCGTAGCCGCCGCCCAGGGAGTCCCAGCCGCTCTTTGCGCCGGTGCGCGTGAAGGGGCCCTTCAGGAGGACCACGCCCGCCTGGCTGTTGCTGGTCACGGCGAGGTCCGGGTCGCCGTCGCCGTCGAAGTCGCCGGAGACGACGTCCTCGCCGAAGTGGTCGCCCTGGTTCTCGTACTCCTGCGGGACCGGCGAGTTGAAGACCGTGCCCGAGCCGAGGCCGCCCGCGCTGCCCCATACGACGGTCAGCCCGCCCCGGGACTGGATGGTGCCGGCGTTCTCGCCGGGCGAGGAGACGACCAGGTCGCCGTATCCGTCTCGGTCGAGGTCGCCGGTGGCGGCGGCGGTGCCCCATCCGTCGCCCTCCTCCACCGCGCCGGGGATGCCGGGCGAGTCCTGGTGGATGGTCTGGACGCGGGTGCCGGGGCCGGTCGACGTGCCGTAGACGACGGTGACCCGGCCGTCCTTGCCGTGCGAGCCGCCGAGCATGACGAAGTCGCGGTAGCCGTCGCCGTTGAAGTCGTCGGACAGTTTGGCGGGGGCCGCCGACGCCGCGGGGGCCGTCAGGAGCGGTGTGCAGACCGCTGCCGCGAGGGCCACGGCAGCGGCGAGGGCGGTACGACTGGCGCGCATGTGTCTCCGTTGTCGAGATCGTGCTGTGAGCGACCTGTTGATCTGATCGACTGCGCTCTACGACGTACGCGGTGGCCGAAGGGTTGTACGCGGGCTGCCGCGAGTCATCCCGGGGGTGGGTGGCTCAAAGGCCCCTCCGGCGCCGCTGACTGTGTGCGCCTCGGTTCTCCCTCTTGGAGAACTGTTGGACATCGCCTGGAGATCCCGGCCCGCGGAAAAACGGACCCTCGCAACTCCCTGTGTGTAAGTATTCGCACGTTGTGGTGGGGGAGGGATGTCATGTCCGGTCAGCCTGCGGCGTTCATGAGCTATGTCCGTTTCAACGATCAGCATGACGACGGCCTGCTCAGCCAGTTCAGGGAACGGCTCGGTGCCGAGGTGCGGGCGCAGACGGGCGAGGAGTTCGCGATCTTCCAGGATCGCAACGATGTCGCCTGGGGCCAGAACTGGCAGCAGCGCATCGACGAAGCGCTGGACGCGGTGACACTGTTGCTGGTCATCGTCACGCCGAGCCTGTTCCGCAGCCCCGCCTGCCGGTCGGAGGTGACGCGGTTCCTGGAGCGGGAGCGCGACCTGGGCCGCACGGACCTGATCCTGCCGGTGTACTACATCAGCGCCCAGGAGCTGGACGTTCCCGAGCTGCGCGAAACCGACGAGATGGCCCGGTTACTCCACTCACGCCAGTACGCCGACTGGCGCGAGCTGCGGTTCGAGCCGTTCACCTCGCCAGTGGTCCGCAAGGCCACCGCACAGTTGGCGTCCCGTATGCGGGACACGTTCTGGAAGCCGCCCGCCGCCGTCCGGGAGCCCACCGCCCGCCTCACGGAGGCGCATGAAGAGGGACCCAGGGTCACGGAACGGATGGGTGGGGGTGTCAGGAGGAGCACGGCCAAGTCCGAACCGCCGACCCATGTGGTCGACCCCTACCACCGGGGAGACTTCACGACCATCGGTGCGGCGATCAAGGCCGCGCAACCGGGCGACCGGATCCTGGTCCGGCCAGGTCTCTACGAGGAGGGCCTGGTGATCGACAAACCGCTGGAGGTCCTCGGCGACGGCCCGGCCGCCGACATCCAGATCCGCACCGGCGACGCCGACGCCCTGATGTTCCAGGCCAGCATCGGCCGGGTCGCCAACCTGACCTTGCGTCAGACGGGGGCGGACTGGTTCGGCGTGGACATCACCCAGGGGCGGCTGGAACTCGAAGGCTGCGACATCAGCAGTCAGGGGCTCTCGTGCGTCGCCATCCGCGGCGGAGCCGACCCGCGCCTGCGCCGCAACCAGATCCACGACGGCAAGCAGTCCGGCGTCTACGTCTTCGACAGCGGTCTGGGGACGCTGGAGGACAACGACATCACCGCCAACACCAGGGGCGGTGTGGCGATCAGCGGGGCCGGCAACCCCACCCTGCGGCGCAACCAGATCCACGACAACAAGTCGGCCGGCGTCTACGTCTTCGACAACGGTCTGGGGATGCTGGAGGACAACGACATCGCCGCCAACACCATGCAGGGCGTGGCGATCAGCAAGGGCGGCAACCCCACATTGCGCCACAACCAGATCCACGACAACAAACAGTCCGGCGTCTACGTCAACGGCAACGGCCTGGGGACGCTGGAGGACAACGACATCGCCGCCAACACCAGGACGGGTGTGGCGATCAGCGGAGGCGGCAACCCCACCCTGCGCCGCAACCACATCCACGACAACAAACAGTCCGGCGTCTACGTCTACGACAACGGCCTCGGCGCGCTGGAGGACAACGACATCACCGCCAACGCCATGCAGGGCGTGGCGATCAGCGGGGCCGGCAACCCCACCCTGCGCCGCAACCACATCCGCGACAACACGTCGGCCGGCGTCTACGTCTACGACAGCGGCCTGGGGACGTTCGAGAACAACGACATCACCGCCAACACCATGCAGGGCGTGGCGATCAAAGAGGGCGGCAACCCCACCCTGCGCCACAACCAGATCCACCACAACAAGCAGTCCGGCGTCTACGTCTACGACAACGGCCTCGGGGCGCTGGAAGACAACGACATCAGCGCCAACAGCAGGACGGGTGTGGCGATCAGCAAGGGCGGCGACCCCACCCTGCGCCACAACCAGATCCACGACAACAAACAGTCCGGCGTCTACGTCAATGACAGCGGCCTGGGGACGCTGGAGGACAACGACATCACCGCCAACAGCAGGGCGGGCGTGGAGATCAAGACGCACGGCAAGTCGAACCTGCGCACCAATCGGATCAAGGGCAACGAATATGAGGCCGTTTGGATCTACGAGGGAGGTGGCGGTGTGGTCGAGGACAATGATCTGAGAGGCAACAGCAGGGGCGCTTGGGACCTCGCGGCGGATTGCCTGGGCCTTGTGGTCCGTGCCCGCAACAAAGAGTGAGGCCACGGGTCGGCGAACGGCCCCGTACCCGGATGGGCCGGGGCCATCGGTGAGATGGTGCTGCGGCGGGGCTACTTGGTGATCGTCACCGTCGTCCGGGCTGTTGCGGGCGTGTGTTGGCCGTCGCCCTTGTACGTGGCGGTGTAGGTGATGTCGCCCGTCGCACGCGGGGTCTGCGTGAGCGTGAACTCACCCGTAGTCGTGGAGATGGGGAAGGTGCCGACCGGGGTGCCGGCCGGGTGGTCCGCGTCTGTGCGGGTCACTTCCACCGTCGTACCCGCGGGGAAGGGCTCCCCTGCCCACAACTGGCCCGTGATGGTCAGCTCCTTGCCCTTGCGGGAGGTTGCGGGGGCCTGGAGGTTGAGGGTGGTGTCCAGCTTGCCGGCGTCCGGCAGGACGTGGAGTGTGGGGGCGCTGCCGTAGGAGAAGCCCGTGATCGCGAAGAGGCGGTTCTCGTCCGGGGCCCAGGCGAGGCCGTCGCGCTGGAGGTCGTTCACGGCGTACTCGTGGAGCGACGGCCAGGTGGTGCCAGGGCGGTAGGTCTTCACGAAGTCGCCGTCCGCACCCGTCGCCACCGTGCCGTCCGTCGCCACGGCCACCGCGTTCGGGAACTGCCAGCTCGAGTAGGAGCCGTTCGACGTCAGGTCCGACACGCGCACGATCTGGTGGTCGTACGGGTTGTTCGCGGCCACGACGATGTTCTGGCCGTCCGCCGTCACCGCGAAGTCGTTGAGGAACGAGATCGACGGCGACGAGGTGAAGCCGCGCTCGGCTCGCTTCTGCAGGGCGCCGGTCGACGTGTCGTAGACCGCCAGGGTCGCCGGGCTGACCCCCTCCTCCCCCGCCACCAGGACGTTCGGGTCGGCGGGCGACGATGCCAGGGACGGGGCATAGGACCAGTACCGGCCGCTCGGGACGAGCGTCGCCACGGGGGACGGTGCGGCCACGTCCAGCGAGCCGATGCCGCCGCTGCTGCCGACCGTGTAGCCGAACCACAGCTTGCCGCCCGCCGTCGCCAGGGTCTGGGGCTCGGTGTCCGCGCCGGTCGGGTAGCGGTTGGTCTCGGTGAGGGTGGCGGTGTCGATCTCGGCGATCGCGCCCGCCGTCGACAGGGCCACGTACAGCTTGCTCGAGTCCGCCGAGAGCGCGAGGCCGGCGGCCCCCTCCTCGGCGGTGATCTGCCGGACCACCGTGCCCGCGTAGTCGGTGACGACGATGCTGCCGCCACTCGGGTCGCTGACGAACACCAGGTCGTGCACTCCGTCGACGACGATGTCCCGGAACGAGGCGCTGGGCAGCGCCACGCCCGCCGCGCCTGCGGCCTCCTCTGCCGTGGCGCTCACCGACCCCGCCCCGATCAGGGTCAGCGAGCCGATCAGTGCCGTTGCGGCCGCGAGGGCGGCGCGTTTGTGGATGCGCAAGTGAACAGGACCTCCTCGGATTCGGGCGGTCGTTTTCGACCTCCCGTTCGAAGAGCGCAGGAAGGTGACCATGTGTCACCCGGTTCGATGTGCCTCGGTCACTTCGGCGACCTGCTGGGTCAGGCCAGGCCGAACCTCTCCGCATGCACCTGTCGTGCCGGGACTTGCAGGTCCCGCAGTCCGGCGAGTACGGCCGCCGTCATGGCGGGCGGGCCGCAGACGTACACGTCGCGTCCGGTGATGTCGGGGACCATCCGGTACAGGTTGCCCGGGTCGAAGGGCGGGGTGCCGCCCTCGCCGGTCCTACCGGTGATGAGGTGCAGTCGTCCGCCCCGTAGCGCTACCAGATGGCGAACCTCGTCCAGCAGTACGGCGTCGGCCTCGCTGCGGACCCGGTACAGCACGACGAAGTCGCCGGTCGTCTGGTCCTCCAGCATGGCGCGCACGGGTGTGATGCCCACGCCGCCGGCGATCAGCAGGACGCCGGGCCGGGAGCGGTGCAGCGAGGTGAAGGCGCCGTACGGTCCCTCGACGAAGGCACGGCTGCCGACCGGGACGTTCCGCAGGCCGGCGCTGGTGCTGCCGGCCGCCTTGGCCGTGAGGCGCAGCCCTCGTCCGTCGGGCGCCGCCGACAGGGAGAAGGGGTTGGCCAGCCACCAGTGGTGGTGCCCGGGGAACCGCCAGATGCAGAACTGGCCCGCACGGGCGGGGAGTTTGTCGAGGTGTCGGCCGGTGACGTACACGGAGACCACGTTGTCCGACTCGGGAACCACGGCCGCGACGCGGAACTGGTGGTAGGAGTTGCGCCACAGCGGCATGACGACACGGCCCGTCAGCAGCGCACCGAAGGCGAACAGCCACAGGATCCACCAGTACGCCGTGGCGAACGCGGAGGACGTGAACGTCGTCGTCTCCTGCAACTGGTGGACGAACGCAAGGCCCAGGGCGACGTAGAGCAGCAGGTGCAGACCGTGCCAGACCTCGTACTGGAGGCGTCGGCGCAGGCCGCGGGTGGAGATCACGGCGATCACGACGATGATGGCCGCGGCGAGCATGCCGAGCAGGGAGGCCGGCACGCCGCTCAGCGCCACGAACGTCTTCCCCATCGACGTGTCGTCGAGCGTCGCGTAGCCGAGCACCACCAGGGTGGCGTGGGTGAGGACGGTCCACAGCAGGGTGAAGCCGACCCAGCGGTGCCACACCGTGAGCCGGTCCATGCCGATACGGCGGTCCAGCCACGGCAGCCGGGCCACCAGCAGCAGTTGGAACAGCATCAGCAGGGCCGCGTGCAGGCCGAAGAACTTGGCGACCGTGAGTACGCCGTTCTTTCCCTCACCGGCGCTGATGAACAACGCCTCGACGATCACCACGTTGACGATGACGAATGTCCACATCGCCCCGCGCGCCGCCTGCACCGGAAGTACGGCGCCTCTGCGCACCGCGTTGCTCGCTGTCGTCATGGTCGCCTCTCATCCCCCCGAGGTCGCAGTACTTGCGACCCGTGTGCACAAACCCCATGAAGATCGGTGAATTCGCCCTAATGCACACCTCGATCGGGTAAGGATACGGCTCGCGGACCGGATCCGTTCATGCCGGAACGACCCCAATCCGGGGGGAGTTCGGCGCGTTCGGCGCTTCAGTAACATCAGAAGCAGCGCGTGATGACCGAGGGCGATCGGGAGTGGAGCAGGGGATGTCGGACGAGGAGTTCACGCACGCCCTGGACGCGGTTCTGCACGACCTGCGTGCGCAGTCCTCCGTACAGCCGAGGCTGGAGGAACACCCCGAGTTCGGGCTCGTCATGTATGCGCGCGACGGCAGCGGGCAGGGCATCGTCCCGCCCTGGGACCCCACTCCGGCGGAACGTCTGGCGAACCTCGCCGATCAGGTTCAGGACTGGGCGGTCGAGGCGCTCTGCGCGGAGGGTGCGCCGGCTGTGTGGCCGCACTGTCCGCAGCACCCGGACAACCATCCCCTCACGGCGACCGTCGCGGGCGGTACGGCTGTCTGGGCGTGCCCGAAGAGCGGGGCGGCCTTCGGGCGGATCGGCACGCTGGAGGCTCGATAGAGCTGTGCGGCGCCCCCCACCCGCACACCCTGACGACGCCGGGTCACGCCTCCTGCGTATCCAGGCGCTCCACCTCCGCCGCTGCCGCGTCCGCCCTGCGCCGCGCCTCGCGGACCCCGCGGTCGGCCGTGCGCGCACCCTCCCGTGCCGCCTGTTCCGCGGAACGCGCCTGCTGTTGCTCCTCCCTGGCGTGCTGGAGTTCGGCGGTCAGGTCGCTGACGCGCTGTTGGGCCTCGTCCCAGCGCTTCTTGGCCGCGAACGCCTCGCGGCTCGCGGTCGCCGCCTCCTTCTCCCGGGTGCGCAGTTCCCGTGCGGCCCCGTCGGCCTCCTTTCGGGCCTTGGTGAGCCGTCGGCGCCGGTCCGCGGCCGCTGCCTTGGCGGCCTTGGTGCCGGGACGCCCCGAAGGCGGGGATGCGGCAGGCCGTGGGGGTACGGGGGCGGCGCCTTCGGCGACGGCGGGGAATCCCGTGCTCGCGGTGAGGGGCTTGACCAGCCTGCCGGTCGCCCATTCCCGGGCCGCCTCGGGGTCGGCGAGGACGGCACGCAGGGTGTCCTCGACCTCGTGGCGGGCGGCTTCGGTGATCGGGCGGCCTGCCTGTGCGGCCAGTTGTCCGGCCTGCCGGGACAGGGCGGTGATCAGGACCCGTTGCTGCCGGCTCAGCTCACGCAGTTGCGCGCCGTCCAGGTCGCGGTGGGCCTGCCGCAGGCCCTCGCCGAGCCGGAGCAGCGGTTCGACCTCGCCAGGGCTTTCGTGGACCAGGAGGTTGCCGGCCCAGGCCGACAGGCTCGGGCGGCGCAGCTTGCCGATGCGGTCCGC
This sequence comes from Streptomyces sp. NPDC036764, assembly GCF_055609385.1. Taxonomy (NCBI): domain Bacteria; kingdom Bacillati; phylum Actinomycetota; class Actinomycetes; order Kitasatosporales; family Streptomycetaceae; genus Streptomyces; species Streptomyces sp. NPDC036764. Next base: position 358,189 of record NZ_JBVJPT010000008.1, on the reverse strand, counting down.
CAGCGCGCGGTCGCCGGCCGTGCGGGCCTCGGCCATCCGGGCCGCGCGGGTGGCGGTGAACTCCTCCGGCCGCAGCCTGTACAGCTCGTCGGCGACAGTTTCCAGGTCCATCGACGCTCCCTCTTCGCGCCGGCCGCGAAGGAACTCCCCGCGCCCGCCGAGCGCGGCTCCCCGCGCCGCAGAGGTCCGTATCGATTTTCGCACCCTGGGGCCGCGGTGCGCAGGCCCGGCGGGGTCGGGCTACTTCCAGGCGCGGTCCAGGAAATCGGCGATCAGCGGTGCGATCTCCCGCAGATGCGTCTCCAGGGCGAAGTGGCCTGTGTCGAGGAGGTGCAGTTCGGCGTCGGGCAGGTCGCGCAGGTAGGCGCGGGCGCCGGGCTCGGTGAAGAAGGGGTCGTTGCGGCCCCAGGTGATGAGGGTGGGCGGGGTGTGGCGGCGCAGCCACGCCTGCCAGTCGGCGTAGCGCTCGAAGTTCGAGCGGTAGTCGAAGATCAGTGACCGCTGGGCCTCCTTGCGGCCGGGCCGGTCCAGGAAGTGCTGGTCGAGGGTCCAGCCGTCGGGGGCGATCAGGTCGAGGTCGGCGACGCCGGTCTCGTACTGGCTGCGGGTGCCGGCGAGGGTGAGCACGCCGTCGATGGTGGCGTCGGCGCCGGGGGTCTCCGGGGTGAGGCCGATCAGGCCGAGGGCCATCTCGGAGAGGCCCTCCTCGTAGGCGTTGCCGTTCTGCACGACCAGGCCGGCGATCCACTCCGGGTGGCGCTCGGCGACGCGCAGGCCGATGGGGGCGCCGAAGTCGAAGACGTACATCACGAACCGGTCCAGGCCCAGGCCGCGGACGAAGCCCTCGGTGATGTCGGCGAGCCGGTCGAAGGTGTACGTGAACCCGTCCGGGGCCTGGGTGTGCCCGAAGCCGGGGTGGTCGGGGGCGATCAGCCGGTAGTGCGAGCCGAGCGCGTCGATGAGGCCGCGGAACTGGTGCGAGCCGGAGGGAAACCCGTGCAGGAGCAGGAGCACGGGGGCGTCGGGTCGGTCGGGGACGGACTCCCGGTAGAAGACGCGGACGCCGTCCACGTCCAGGTGGCGGTGGAGCGTGCGGGGGGTCGGAGCAAGCATGACCGGTCTCCTTCGAGCGGGTTCCGATGGGTTACGGATTCCTAATGGGTTGCGACTTGATTCATGCGTTAGGGCAAGCCTGCGCCCGCACTGGCTAACGTGTCAACCCCCGCATGTACCATTAGCCCATGAGCGATCCCGCACCGCTGACCGGAGAGCCCCTGGCTCTGGACCTGGTCAACACCCGGCCGACCACGGGCGACCTGCTGACCACGCCCGACGGGCTGCGGGCCTGGTGGGTGCTGGAAGCCGAACGGCTCTCGGAGGACGTACCGGAAGAGGTCGGCGACGCCGATCTGGCGGCGGTGCTCGCCGTACGGGAGCACACCGCGCGCGCCCTCGATCGTGTACGCAGGGGGGAGCGGCCCTCGGACGAGGACATCGAGGGGCTCAACCGGGCGCAGCGCGCCGCGCCGGCGATCAGTGAGCTGGTGTGGGACGGGTCGGCGACGGCCGTCGCGCGGCGGCGCGAGGGCTCACCCGGGGTGCGGCTGGCCGCCGGGCTCGCGGAGGCCGCCGCCGAGCTGCTGGCGGATCCGGCGGTCGGCGGAATCCGCAAGTGCGAGGCCGACGACTGCGTGATGCTCTTCCTGCCCACCCATCCGCGCCGCCGCTGGTGCGCGGCCGCCCGCTGCGGCAATCGGATGCGCGTCGCCCGGCACTACCAGCGCCACAAGGGGGAACAGCCGGAGGCCGGCTGAGCGGGGAACGCGCGCCGGGCCGGACCGGGAAGGCGAGCAGGAGGAGCCGGCACCCTCAGGGCTTGCGGCCCACCCCGCAGTACGCGTCGACCGCCACCGTCGCCGGATCCGCGGGCCCCAGGATGTCGGGGCGCCACTCGGGGACCTGGACGATGCCCGGGTCCACCAGGTCCAGGCCGTCGAAGAAGCCGGCGATCTCGCCGATGCTGCGGACGTGGTAGGGCACGGCGCCGCTCGCGTTGTACGCCTCCGATGCGGCGATCATGCCCTCGCTGGTGGCCGTGCTGTCGCTGATCACCAGGTGGCTGCCCGCGGGGAGACCGGCCAGCAGCCGGCGCACGAGGTTGCGGGCCTGGTCGTAGTCGGCGACATGGCCGAGGGTGTTGAGGATCATCAGGGCGACCGGCCGGGAGAGGTCGAGGGTGCCCGCGGCGGCCTCCAGAACGGCCTCGGGCCGGTGGAGGTCGGCCTCCAGGTACGTCGTCGCGCCCTGCGGGGTGCTGGTGAGCAGGGCGTTCGCCTGTGCCAGCACGATGGGGTCGTTGTCGACGTAGACGATCCGGGCGTCCGGGGCCACACGCTGGGCGACCTGGTGGGTGTTGTCGGCGGTCGGCAAGCCGGTGCCGATGTCCAGGAACTGCCGGATGCCCACCTCACCGGCGAGATGGCGTACGGCACGGCCCAGGAAGTGCCGGCTGGTGACGGCCACCTCGACCAGGCCCGGGAAGATCTCCTTGATCTCGTCGCCGATCCGCCGGTCGACCTCGTAGTGGTCCTCGCCGCCGACGAAGTAGTTCCAGAAGCGGGCCGAGTGGGGCTTGGTGGGATCGTCGGGCACGGCGGGCCTCCTGCTGAGCGTTGCCAATGGTCAAATCAGCAACCAACCTAGGTCAACTCCCCTTGTCCATACGGGAGTTGACTCAGATATGCCTCACGCACCGTGATGTTCTGGCCATCTCCTGCAGGGGTCGGTCGTCACTGGTCCAGATACGCCAGCACGGCCAGCACCCGCCGGTTGTCGGCATCCCCCGGCAGCAGGCCCAGCTTGGTGAAGATGTTGCCGATGTGCTTGGCGACGGCCTTCTCCGAGATGAACAGCCCTTGTGCGATACCGGCGTTGGAACGCCCCTGCGCCACCCACTCCAGGACCTCGCGCTCGCGTGCGGACAGGCTGCCCACCGCTTCGTCGCGCTCCTTGCGGACCAGCAGCATGGAGATCACCTCGGCGTCCAGCGCGGTGCCGCCCTCGGCCACCCGGCGAATGGAGTCCAGGAACTGGCTGCCGTTGGTGACCCGGTCCTTCAGCATGTAGCCGACGCCCCGGCCACCGTCGGCCAGCAACTCCCGTGCGTAGAGCGGCTCGACGTACTGGGACAGGAGCAGCACCGGCAGGTCCGGCATCTGCTCGCGGGCCGCCAGCACCGCGCGCAGGCCCTCGTCGGTGAAGGTCGGCGGCAGCCGGACGTCGACGACCGCGACATCCGGCCGCTCCCTGATGAGCGCGTCCAGCAGTTCCGTACCGTTGTCCACGGCGGCGACGACCTCGTGGCCGTACGCGCCGAGCAGGCGGATGAGTCCGTCCCTCAGGAGGAAGTGGTCTTCGGCGAGGGCAATGCGCACGGAAGCTCCATCGTCACCATGGTCGGTCCGTTCACGGGGCTGTTCACGGCCAGTACTCCGTCGAAGGTGGCGAGGCGGCGCTCGATGCCCCGCAGGCCGGTGCCGCGCGAGGCGTCCGCACCGCCGTGGCCGTCGTCCGTGACGGTGATGCGGAGCATCCCGCGATCGTAATGGATGTCGATCTCGGCCCGGTCGGCTCCGGAGTGCTTGGCGACGTTGGTGAGGATCTCCGAGATCGCGAAGTAGGCCGCCGATTCGACCGGCATCTCGGGGCGGCCCGGGAGGTCGACCTGGACCTCGGTGGGGACCGGGCAGACCATGGCCAACGCCCTTACCGCATCGACGAGTCCACGGTCGGCGAGTACCGGCGGGTGGATGCCGCGGACCAGGTTGCGCAGTTCCTCCAGCGCCTTGGAGGAGGACTCGCGCGCCTCGATCAGCAGGGCGCGCACGGCCTGAGGGTTGCTCTCCAGGAGGTGTTCGGCGGCGTCCAGGGTCATGCCCATCGCCACCAGGCGGGCCTGGGCGCCGTCGTGCAGGTCGCGTTCGATCCGGCGGATCTCGGCCATCTGCGTGTCGACGGCGTCGGAGCGGGTGGTGGCCAGGTGCTGGATGCGGCCGGCCATCATCTCGCTCTCGCTCGGGGCGAGCATCGAGCGGGTGTACAGGGCGTGCCGGCGCACGGCGCGCGGCGCCGACCACAGGGCCAGCGGCAACTGGAGGACGCCGAGCACACCGGCGAGGACGGCGGTGGCCTGCCCCTCGATCGGGATGAACTGGTACCACAGGCCGTCCCATTCGACGGACAGCGGAACACCGAAGAAGGCGAGGAAGATGCCCCACACTCCGCTGAGGATCAGGGCGAGCGGGAAGAACGCGAAGAACGCGCCGGCCAGCGGGTCGACGAGCACCCAGACCCACTCCCGCCGGGTCTGCGGGTCGCTCGTGATCCACCGGTAGCGGGCGGCCACCCCTGAGGCGCTCTCGGGCACGGGCGGCAGCGGTCCGGGCGGGCCGGGGATCTCCACCCCCGACCAGCGCAGCGCCAGTTCGCGCCGGCGGGCGGCCAGGTTGCGCACGCCCTCCATGGCGCGCGGCACCAAGCCGAGGCCGGGGCCCATCAGCCAGATCGCGCCGGAGACCGCCAGGGACGGGCCGAAGGCCGCCGTGGACAGCCAGCACAGGGTCATCGCCCGCCGCAGTCCCACCAGCCCTGCCGCGACCGAGAATCCCCTGATCCCGTCCGGCGGGCGGTTCACCCCGAGCTGCGTCGTGCGGTCCATACGACCCGGTCCTCTCTGCTGCCTGTGCGCTACGTGGGCCGAAGTGCCCCGTGCCCTCATTGTCGCGACCGTCGGGGTGCTGACGCAGTGGGAAAAACTCCCCTCTTGGGCGACCGAAAAGGGGTGCGCGTGGCCCCGCTGAAGCTGCTGCGACCGGGCTCACTCCGCGGCGGCGGTCACCGGCCCGCTGTCCCGCACCTGACGGCGGCCGGCCGTCGCGAGCGTCAGGGTCACGGCGAGCGAGGCGAGCGCCATGACGGTCATCGCCACTGCGGGCGAGGTCAGTTGGGCCACCGTACCGGCGAGGGCCGCGGCGACGCCCTGCATGGTGAGCATCCCGGCGGCGCGCAATCCGAGGGCGTGGCCCGCGAGTTCGTCGGGGGTGAGGGCCATCAGCCGCTCCTGCTGGGCGAGGGTCGCGCCGAAGCCGACGGAGGCGACGCACACGGCCAGGGCGGCCCACGGCATGCCGGGCCGCAGTGCGAAGAGCAGGTACGGCGTGGCCAGCAGCACGAGGAGCGGGACGGGGAGCCGGGGGCGCAGGGCGGGCGGTACGAAGCGGCCCACGCTCAGATCACCGGCGAACATGCCCAGCGCCGCACAGGCGAACAGGGCGCCGGCAGCGCCGGAGTCGTAGGACACGAAGAGGGATTCACAGCCGACGATCAGACCGTTGGGGAGCCACATGCCCAGGTAGGTGAGGCGGCGGGGGCGCGAGGACCACAAGAGGGCGTTCGTGCGCCAGGTCGCCGAGACCGAGGGGCGGCCCGAGGAGCGCGGCGGGCGGGCCGTCAGGCCCAGCCGGATGACGAGGGACGCGAGGGCGTACAGCGCCGCCGACAGGAGCAGACAGGTACGGGGGGACAGCAGCGTCAGCAGGGCGCCGCCCGTCGCGAAACCGACGACCTGCACCAGCCCGAAGACCATGTTGAACACCGAACGGCCCAGCACGAAGCCGTCCTTGGGCAGGATCTCGTTGAGCAGGCCCCCGGTCACTCCCCCGCCCAGCGAGGCGATCAGGCCCTGGAGGAAGACGACGCCGAAGACCGCCCCGATCGGCAGGCCGGGCAGCGCCAGCACCGCGGTGCAGCCGGCGAAGGCGAGGCTGATGCTGCTCAGCGTCGCCCGCGGGGGCAGCCGGTCGGCGCCCGACAGGAGGAAGGTCGCCCCGAGCATCTGCGCGAGCTGCGGCCCGAACATGCTCACCGCCGACAGCAGCGGCGAGTCGGTGGCCCGGTAGACCAGCGTGGCGAGCGCCAGCCCGCCGATCGTCAGGGCCGCGCCCTGGGCCGCGGAGGCAAGGAAGAACGGAGTGAACTCGGGGGTGCGGAAGAGCTCGCGGTAGCTGCGCATGCGCGGAGTCTGCGGGGGTGCGAGCGGCGGTCGTATTGTTTCGCGCGGACGCGAAAACACCGGGGGGAGCTCATGGGCTGGTGGCAGCTCAACGCGGACACGCTCGTCCGCAGCCGCTTCGTCATCTCCCCGTTCGCCGAGACCTTCGCGAGCCTGAAGCTGCTGCACGCGGGCATCCCCGCGCACCCCGGCGAGCAGGTCTGGCTCCGCGCCCACCTGCCCGCCTACCGCGCCCGCCTCGCCGCCGACCCCGCGACCGCACAGCTCGTGCGCGCCGCCCTCGGCCGGTCCTGGATCGCCGACTTCATCGCCCCCACCCCCAAGGACGGGGAGACCTTCGAGGAGGTCGTCGCCCGGGTCCGCTCGGCCGACCCCGCCGCGGCCCGCGCCAACCTCACCGTCTCCCTCGCCGGCCCCCTGCCCGCCGCACTGGACCGCGACGACCTTCCCGACCGTGCCGCCGCACTCCTCGAACACGTCTGGACCCGGGCGGTACGGCCGTCCTGGGACCGGCGCCGGCGGATCCTGGAGGCGGACGTCGCCGCCCGGACCGCGCGGGTGAGCCAGGGCGGCTGGGCGGCGGTGCTGGACTCCCTGCGGCCGGGGCAGACCCGCTGGCTGGGCGGGAACCGGCTCCAGGTGAACCTCAACGAGTACCCGCCCCGCGAGATCTCCGGCGCCGAGCTGGTCTTCATGCCGGTCACCCCGAAGACCGGCTGGGTCTCCTGGGAGGAGCCCGACCGATACGCCCTCGTCTACGCCTGCACAGGCGCCCTGACCGACCCCGGCGCCCGGCGCGCGGCGGCGAGCCTGGAGGCGCTGCTCGGATCGGCGCGCGCGGAGGTACTCGTGCTTCTCGGCTCCCCTCTCAGTACGACCCATCTGGTCGCCGTGACCGGGCAGGGCCTGGGTTCGGTGGGGCGGCATCTGCGGGTGCTGCGGGACGCCGGGCTCGTGGAGCGCCGACGAGCCGGGCGTTCCATGCTGTATTCCAGAACAGCGGCAGGAGACGTACTGGTGGACGCGCCCCTTCAGGGGCGCGGGGAACTGCGCGACCGGCCACACTCAACCCGCGGGTTTCCATCCGGCTCACCCACCGGAGTTAGCATCCGCCTCATGACGACTGCAGACAGCAACGAAAACTCCCCCCTCGACGTCAACATCAACGCCCTCACCGGCGGCGCCGCCGACCTCGCCCAGTACGCCGGCCAGGCGGTCCTCATCGTGAACGTGGCGTCCAAGTGCGGACTCACCCCGCAGTACAACGGCCTGGAGAAGCTCCAGGAGCGCTACGCGGAGCGCGGCTTCACCGTGCTCGGCGTGCCCTGCAACCAGTTCATGGGCCAGGAGCCCGGCACCGCCGACGAGATCGCGGAGTTCTGCTCGGCGACGTACGGCGTGACCTTCCCGATGACCGAGAAGGTCGAGGTGAACGGGGAGGGCCGGCACGCGCTGTACGAGCGCCTCGTGGACTTCGCCGACGCCGAGGGACACACCGGCGACATCCGCTGGAACTTCGAGAAGTTCCTGATCGGCCGCGACGGCACCGTCGTCGCCCGCTTCTCGCCGCAGACCGAGCCGGAGGCCGCCGAGCTCGTGGCGGCCGTCGAGGGCCAGCTCGCCTGAGCGGCCGTTGACCTTGCCCCTGGGGCAGGGCTGAGCCTCCTTGTCACCGGGCGGATCGAGCCGCCCGGTGACGGAGGATGAGGCCGTGGACGACGAACTGCTCACCATCGGCGCGTTCGCCGCGCGGGCCCGGCTCTCGGCCAAGGCGCTGCGGCTGTACGACCGCCTGAGGCTGCTGCCGCCCGCGCAGGTCGACGAGGCCAGCGGCTACCGCTACTACCGCGCCGACCAGGTCGAGCGGGCCCGTCTGGTGGCACTGCTGCGCCAACTGGACATGCCGCTCGCCCTGATCGCGGAGGTCGTGGAGGCCCCGGACGGGGCGACGGCCGCCGACCGGCTCGCCGCGTACTGGGCGGACGTCGAGGTCCGGGTGGCGGGACAGCGCACCCTCGCCGAATACCTCCGTGGACGACTGTCGGGGAGGAGCTCCGAGATGTACGGAAAGTTCGTGGTCGAGACGGTGGACGTGCCCGAGCAGGTGGTGATCAGCGAGGCCCGGCATGTGCTGGCGGGCGAGCTGCCGGCCTGGATCGGGGCGTCGCTGGGCCGGCTGGAGGCGGCGGCGGGCGAGTGCGGCGGTGTCACCGCGCCGCCGTTCGTCGTCTACCACTCCGAGGTGTCGATGGAGAGCGACGGCCCGGCCGAGTCCTGTGTGCCGGTCGCCGACGAGGCGGCGGCGCGGGCGTGGGCCGACAAGCACGGCCGTACCTGGGAGACGAAGGTGAGTGTGCGACCCGCCCAGAGGCTGGCCTACACCCGGATCACCAAGGCCCAGGTGGCCCATCCGCAGATCCTCGCCGCCTTCGAGGCGGTGGAGGAGTGGATCGCCCGGGAGGGTCTGGAACAGGCAGGCCCGTGCCGTGAGGTGTACTTCGCGGACTGGGAGGCGGCGGGGGCGCAGGATCCGGTGTGCGATGTGGCGTTCCCGGTGAGGTGATCCCGGTCGGCTGATCCGTGGGCCGGCACCGGCCGGCCCACGGGGCACAGCCGAGCCCTCTCGGCAAGGACGGCGGGCTGGTCGAGAGGGCTCTTGTCGTGCTTGTGCAGTTGTCGGTCGCCGGTCGGTGGAAGGTGCGGGTTCAGACAGCCCCGCCCCTTACGCCTTGACCGACGCCACGAAGGTGTTCCACGCGTCCGCGGGGAACGCCAGGACGGGGCCCTCGGGCACCTTGGAGTCCCGCACCGCCATGGCCGCTACGAGCGGCGACTTGACCTCGACGCACGCGCCGTTACCTGTCGAGTACGAGGACTTGGTCCACGTGTCCGTGGCACCCTGACGAATTGCCATGTTCGCTCCGAATTACCAGATGTTGAGTTGCTGTCACCGCCCTGCGCGTCCGGACCGGATCCCGCAGGACGATTCACGCCAACCTTGTTGTTCGGTGGCGTGATCGACGCTACTCGCCAACATCGGCTGACGAAGCGACTATTCACTCGGGTGGGTGGCATATTCCAGTGGAGTCTTCCATCCCGGCCGGGGGACGGTGTACCGTGCGGCTCTTCTCCGGCCGGACGGGTGCTCAGCGCGCGTATTCCTTCGCGATGTCCGCGATGAACTGCCGCGACTGGTCCACGTTCAGGGCCTGCGCCCGCAGGTGCTCGTACATCACGCTGTACTTCTGGACGTCGTTCGCCTTCTCCAGGTACAGGTCGCTGGTGACGCCCTCGATGTAGACGACGCTGGAGTCGGCCGCGTCCGGGAACTCCAGGATCGCGTACTGCCCGTTGAGGCCCGGGTGCGCTCCCATGTCGAACGGGATGACCTGCACGGTGACGTGCGGCAACTGGGACTGCTCGACGAGCTGCTCCAACTGGTCGCGCATGAGCGAGCGGTTGCCGACCACACGACGCAGGGCGGCCTCGTCCAGGACCGTCCACAGCCGCAGCGGGTTCTCCTCGGTGGAGATTCGTTCCTGTCGGCGCATGCGCACCTGGACCCGCTTCTCGATCTCGGCCTGCGCCGTCTCCGGCAGCGCCCCGGCGATCAGGGCCTCGGCGTACTGCTTGGTCTGCAACAACCCCGGGACGACCTGCGGGTCGTACACGCGCAGGCTCGCCGCGTCCGTCTCCAGCCCGATGTAGACGCTGTAGGGGATGTCGCCGAAGGAGTGCCACCATCCTTGCTGGCGCGAATCCTTGGCCATCTGCATCAGCGAGTCCACGATCCGGTGGTCCTCCACCTCGTAGACCCCGCACAGGTCACGGACGTCGCGCTGGCTGATGCTGCGCCGTCCGTTCTCCAGACGGCTGATCTTCGACTGCGACACCAGCAGCCGCTCGGCCACTTCCTCGGCCGTCATGCCCTTGAGCTCGCGGAGCCGGCGCAGCTCCTGGCCCAGCCGGCGTCGCCTGACGGTGGGATTGACATTGGACGCCACGGGACGTGCACCTCCGGCTGCCTGCCTGCGATTGCCACTTTGCGTATCTGCTGTTGAGCAGACTGCCACCAAGGTGCTTACTACCGCTGGGAAACGGTGGATATGCGCTGGATACACGCCAGTTCGCCAAGTCCCCCGCACATGCGGCCGCGCGGGGCGGCGGGACCGTGACGCCATCCGGCGGTGCGGATGTGCGGACGTACGGTCCCGTCGCCCCGCGCGGACCAGCGGCTCCCGTACCGGTCTTGGGGACTGCGGTGCGGCGGCGCACTTCGCGTGCGTGGTGTGCGGGTCGTGCCTGTGGTGCGGGTGGTGCGCGTGCTGGATCAGGTGGTGCGTGCGCCGGATCCGGTGATGCGAGTCGTGGAACTGCGGCTCAGTGGGCCACGACACGCGCCATGGATCCGCGGCGCGGCTGCACCGGAACGCCACGGGCGGGTTCCGCTGCGGCCCTGCCTCCGGGGGCGGCCTGCCGGCCGGCCGGGGCCGGGTTGCGACGCGGCTGGGCCGCCGCGCCGTTCTGGACGTCCATCACGGCGTGCGCGACGAGACCGCCCATGGGGTCGTGCCTGATCAGGTCCCTGAGCCGGGACCGAGAGGAACGCCCCTCGTTGCCCGGGTACAGGTGCTTGCCGAGACCGACCGCGTGCGCCAGGGCGGCGAGCGCCGCGGTCCGCGGGTCCGGCGGTACGCCGGTGCGGATCGCGGAATCCAGCCGGGCCCTGATCTCCCGGCTGATGTCGGTGTCCGTCGCCTGGTAGCGAGTCGTCGGAAGCACTCCGCACATCTGGCCTGCCACCGCGGCAACCATGCCGCACCGCTCCAGATGCGAGAGGTAGGTCTGGCGCAGCCCCAGCCGGGGCCCGCCGATCCAGTGGACGGCACGGACCGGAGCGCCACGCCTTCGCAGCAACTCCAGTGCGCAGTCCAGTGTTGGATCTCCAGTCGGCCGTGGTGCCACCACGGCGATACGATCCCCGTCAGGGGCTATACGTCCGGCCAGCGCGAGCTCCACTAGCTGCGCTCCGGCCAGACCGAGGTCGAGCGACTGCGGCTGTGCGGTGGTACCCGTGGTCGGGTCCAGCGCCAGCAGCAGAAGCTCCTCCGGAAGTGTTCTGCGGCTCCTGCCCATCCATGCCTCCCCGCGTGGATGAAAGACAGGGTGACCCCTCTCACATTGGTCTGTCGAGAGTGCGTGACCGGTTCGTAAGGGAACCGGTAGGTATGTCGTTCTCGTCTACCGCGTCAGTGGGGGGCCGCGCACAGGACACTGGTACATGGTTCGGGCAGCGGCACGGGATCGTGCGGGCGCGGTGTCCGGGCGACGGCTCACGGTTCGGCAGACGCACGGAGGCCGTGCGGCGGCACATGGAGGAGGCATCGGTGGCGGGCGAGTCCCCCGACAGGTCGAAGCAGCGCGAGTCGTCGGCAGAACCGACGTCGGGGAGCGCGATTCCGGTTCCCGAATCCAGGCCCGAACCCGAGGGCGGCGGCGAGAAGCGCGACCCGCGCCTCGCGGTGGCCCGGGAGACCACGGCCCCGCAGAAGCCGGCGGCGTCCCGCGGCGGCGTGGACACGGCGACGCGGGTACTGTCCCGCCGCGAACTGGAGGCGGTGCGGGCCGAGCTGGAGTCCGAGGACGCCGGGAACTCCGGGCCTGACGACGCGGACGACGCGACGGCGGAGGCCGGGGACGCGAAGACGGACGCGACGGCGGACGCGAAGAACGCGGCGGGTACGGCGGGCGATGCGCAGGACGCGACGGCGGACGCCGAAGACGCGAAGACGGACGCGAAGGACGCGGCGGGCACGGCGACCGCTGCGGGCGATGCGCCGGACGCCGAGGACGCGAAGGCGGATGTCCCGGACGCCGAAGACGCGGCAGCGGATGCCGACGGTGCCGAAGGCACGGATGCCGTGGCCGAGCGTGCCGGGGCGGGCGATGCCGCGGATGCCGAGCCGGCGCAGGGCGCGAAGGCCGAGGCGGACGCGAAAGACGCGCAGGACGCCAGGACCGACGGTGACGCCGAGTCCGGGTCGAGCGACGACCGGCTGAAGGCCGCCGTGGCGGCTTGGGTGGCCACGTCGGACACCGACGGCAAGGACACGGCGTCGGACGCGGACGGCGCTGCCGAGAGTGCCGACAGCGATGTCGAGGCGGACGCCACCGCGGCCTCCGACGACGACGCCTCCACGACCGCCGAGGACGGCTCGGACGAGGCCCCTGAGGCGTCTGAGGCCCCTGAGGCGCCCGCCGGGGCCGACAAGGACGCTGCCGCCGCCTCTGAAGGCTCCACCAAGGACGCCGACGCCGACGAGCCCTCCAAGACCCCCGAGGCAGCTACGGCCGCCGACGGAGCCGACAAGGCAAAGGACGCCGCCCCGAAGGACCCCCGCCGGGCCTCCGCCACCGGAGCCCCCGAGGACGCCGCTCCCGGCAAGGACGCCAAGACCGACGCGCCGGCCAAGGATGGTGCGCCGGCCAAGGGCGACGCTGGTGCGGCCAAGGGCGACGGTGGTGCGGGCAAGCACGTCGATCAGCCGACCGCCGTCTTCAAGGCCGTACGGCCCGCCAAGCCCTCCGTCGACCAGCCGACGACCATGCTGAAGGCCCCCCAGCCCGAGGCTCCCGCCGAGCGCACCAGCAAGTTCGTCGCGCTGAAGCCGGACATCCGGCAGGACGCCCCGAAGCCGCCGGTCACCCCGAGCGCCCCGAAGCCGCCGGTCACCCCGAGCGCCCCGAAGCCGCCCATCACCCCGGACGCTCCGAAGCCGCCGGTCACCCCGGACGCTCCGAAGCCGCCCGTCACCCCGAGCGCCCCGGACGTCACCGCCGCCGTCCCGCAGATCGGCCCCGAGCGCACCACCCAGCAGCCGCTGCCGCCGAAGCCGCCGCTCGATCTGCTGGCCGAGCTGACGAACACCCCGCCGCCCCCGGACACCGCGGTCCGGACCGCCATCCGGCGGGTCAAGATCTGGACGCCCCTGGTCATCCTGCTCGCGATCGTCTTCGCGGTCGTGCAGTCGGTGCGCCCGCTCCCGGCCCCCACCCTGGAGCTGACCGCCAAGGACTCCTACACCTTCGACGGCAGCAAGATCGACATTCCGTGGCCCGCCGACGGCCAGGCCGCGCTGGACGTCGACGGCATCGGCACCTTCGGCTCCTCCGGCGACCAGAAGCCCGTTCCGATCGCCAGTGTCGCCAAGGTCATGACCGCGTACCTCGTCCTGCGCGACCGCCCGCTCAAGAGCGGCGACGAGGGCCCGAAGATCAAGATCGACCAGCTCGCGGAGGACCAGTCGAACGCGGGCCAGGAGTCGACGGTCGACGTCACCGCCGGTGACGAGATCACCCAGCGCGAGGCCCTTGAGAGCATCCTGATCGCATCCGCGAACAACGTGGCCCGGCTGCTGGCCCGTTGGGACGCCGGCTCGGAGAAGTCGTTCGTGGCGAAGATGAACGCCGCCGCCAAGGACCTCGGCATGACGAACACGACGTACACCGACCCCTCCGGCCTGAACGACACCACCGTCAGCACGGCCGTGGACCAGGTGAAGCTCGCCAAGGCGGCGATGAAGTTCCCCGCCTTCCGTGAGGTCGCCGCGATGATGTCGTACGACGACTACAAGGGGACGAACCACTCCAACTGGAACCAGCTCGTCGGCAAGAACGACGTCGTCGGCATCAAGACCGGCACCACCACCTCCGCCCTCGGCAACCTCGTGTTCGCCGCGAAGAAGGAGATCGGCGGCGAGACCCGGACCATCGTCGGCGCCGTCGTCCGCCAGCCCGCCGGCGGTCCGGAGAACACCATCCTGAGCGCCGCGCTGGACGGCGGCGACCAGCTCATCCGCGCCGCGCAGGACGCGCTTCAGTCGGCGACGATCCTGAAGAAGGGCGACGTCGTCGGGTACGTCGACGACGGTCTCGGCGGTCGCACCGCGGTCGTCGCCACCAAGGACGTCACGGCGATCGGCTGGTCGGGCCTGAAGGTGAAGCTGACCTTCGCGCCCGACGAGGTGCCGCACACCGCGAAGGCCGGCACCCAGGTGGGCACGCTCACCGTGGGCGACGGCAGCAGCGGCGCGGTCAAGATCCCGGTCGCCCTCCAGACGGAGCTGACCGAGCCGGGCTTCACGGACAAGCTGACCCGTATCGCCTGACCCTCGGGCATCCGAAGGGACCCTCGCGCAGCCCGCCGACGGCGCTCGTCGGCGGGCTGCGTGCTAGCGTCACGAAACGGGCAGGTCGTCGCTCGCAAGGCGCGACCGGAGAACCTTCAGGGTCTGGGCCGGCAACACGCGGGAAACGGGACGCGGCCAGAACAGAAGACGGGACAGCACGGGGAGTGCCTCAGACGTGGCCACTGCGGAGCCGACACGCGCCGACGACGCCGATCCGGAACGGGGAGCCGGTCCGCGAATACGCGTACCCGCGCCACGCACGGGAGAGGGTCCAAGCCCTGCGGAGGACAGACCTCCGTCGCGGCTGACCGCCGCCCTCGGCACCCTGCGTGAGCGTCTGCTGCGTCACCCGGTGCTGTCCGTCACGGCCCTGGCCGGGCTTCTCCACATCGTCTGGTTCTTCACGTTCGCGAACAGCGGCGGCGATCTCGCGGCCCAGGACGCCTGGGCCGAGTTCGTCGGCCGGCACCCGGACTCGGCCTACAACCTGGCCTGGTACGGCGGCATGCACCCGGTGTCGTACAGCGTGGTGTCGCCGTATCTGATGTCGGTGCTCGGCGTCCGTACGACGATGATGATCGCGGGGACCATCTCCGCGGGCCTGCTGACGCTGGTCCTGCTGCGCAGCCGTTCGGTGCGCAATCCGCTGTGGGCCGCGCTCGCCGGGGTCTTCGGGTTCATCGCCAACGCGATCTCCGGGCGGGTCACCTTCGGTCTGGGCACCATGTTCGCGCTGGGCGCGGTCGCCGTCGTGTTCTGCTGGCCGTACCGCTGGCGCTACAAACGCTGGGCGAAGGCGCTGTGCGCGGCGCCGCTGGCCGCGCTCGCCACCATGGCGTCGCCGGTCGCCGGGCTGTTCGTGGGCTTCGTGGCGGTGGCGCTGTTCCTCCAGAAGCGCCGGCCGGGCGCCTGGGCGCTGGGCATCGCGCCGACGGTCGTGGTCGCGGTGTCGGCCTGGCTGTTCCCCTTCTCCGGCACCCAGCCGATGGTGATCGGATCGGTGCTCCTGCCGCTGCTGTGCGCCGTCGTCACCTTCCTGATCGTGCCCGAGGAGTGGAAGACGGTCCGGCTGGTGTCCGCGGTGTACGGCCTCTCGGTCGTCCTGGTCTGGGTGGTCAGCTCGCAGATCGGTTCCAACATCACGCGCCTGGCGATGCTGTTCGCCGGGACGGCGCTGGTGGCCGCGCTGCCCTATACGGTGCCCCGCTCGCGCAAGTGGTACGCGGGCGTGCTGGCGCTGCTCACCTTCGTCGGCTGGATCGGCTACAAGACCGTCGACGACATCATTCACGCCGCCCCGGCCGCGTCCTGGGCGCGCGAGCTGGCGCCGCTCGTCAACGAGCTCCAGGAGGTCGGCGCCGAGAAGGGCCGCGTCGAGGTCGTCCCGGCCCGCTCCCACCGTGAGGCCTCCGCCCTCGCGCCGTACGTGAACCTGGCCCGCGGCTGGAACCGCCAGGCCGACATGGAGCGCAACCCGCTCTTCTACGACGACACCCTCAACTCCGCGAACTACCGCGAGTGGCTCCAGCGCTGGGCCGTGCACTTCGTGGTGCTGCCCAAGGACGAGCCGGACCCCTCGGCGGCGGAGCGCGAGCGGGAGCTGGTGCAGCGCGGCATGCCGTATCTGAAGCAGGTGTGGGGCGACGCCAACTGGCAGCTCTTCCAGGTGACCGCCCCGGCGCCGCTCGCCGAGCCGAACGCCGTCGTCGAGCGGGCCGAGCAGGGCGAGATGACGATGCGGGTCAGCAAGCCCGGCCGCATCCTCATCCGCATCCCCTACTCGCCCTGGCTGAGCATCGTCGACGCCGACGGCAAGAAGCTCGACCCGCCGAAGGAGACCGAGGAGTCCAAGGACCGCCCCGACGGCGAGCCGAAGTCGTACGACAACGTCAACGGCTGCCTGACGGAGACGGAGGAGGACGCCCTCGGCGACAGGTGGACGACCCTGGTCGCCCCGAAGGCGGGCACCTACCGGCTGGCCGCGCCCTACACGGTGCCGCGCGGCACCCCCTGCCCGGAGGAGCTGCGCTGACCCGGCCGGCCGGCGCCGGGGCGCGTCCGGTCAGCGCAGCCGGTCCACGTACCGGTCCGTGCCCGGCACCGTCGGGACGAACGGCGCCACCAGCTCCACCCGTCCAAGGCCCGCCTCCTCCACCGCCGTGTCCAGGCCGGTGAAGGTGGGCTCCCAGCACTGACGCGGGTCGGCCTCCAGGAACCACAGCAGGGTCAGCCGGGTGTCGACGCCCTCGACCTGCTTGACGTACGACATGCGGTCCAGCGGCAGGGGCGTGGGCCGGAAGACCGTCACCAGCGCGGCCGGGGAGCCCGCCAGGCGCTTGGGGAGGTGACGGGCGCGCAGCCACTCCAGCAGCTCGGCGCGCTGCTCGGGTGAGGCGGCGTCGACGACCTGCACGACCAGGCCCGCGTAGGGGTGGTCCAGGGCGTGGAAGTCGCGGGGGCCGGCCGCGCCGTCGCGGTACACCGTCGCCTCGTGGTCCTGGAACGCCGTGAAGACGTGGGTGCGGTCCTGGTAGACGCGGGCGTCGCGGTTGAGGCGCTTGTTGATGCCGACGGTCCAGCGCATGTGGTCGGCGTAGCGGCCGGCGGTGATCCAGTACGTGGAGATGTAGCAGCCGGCGGTGACCGGCTGGGCTATCGCCGACTTCTCCGGGTAGCGCAGAAGCTGCAGGTCCCTGGTCGCCACCCAGCGGCGGCCCGCGTACATCCAGGGCATCGCCATCGCGCCGGCGTAGTAGTGGTCGTCCTCGTACCAGCGGTTGTAGGCGTACTCGTGGCCCGGGTGCGGTTCGACCATGGTGATCAGGGCGTGGCCGGGGCGGACTCCGTACGGGCCGACGGCGGCCAGTTCGGCGTACACCTCGCTGCGGGTGTCCTCGCTCATGCCGTTCCCTTCCTTCCTGCCTCGGACGCCCATACTCTGACGCCCCGTCAGATAATGCGCCAGAGTCAGGGAGGTCTCGATGTCACTGCTCACCGGCAAGACCGTCGTCGTCTCGGGAGTGGGCGCCGGGCTGGGCCATCAGGTCGCGGCTGCGGTCGTACGGGACGGCGGGAACGCCGTGCTCGGGGCGCGCACGGAGGCGAACCTGGCGAAGAGCGCCGCCGAGTTCGATCCCGACGGGACGCACACGGCGTACCGGGCGACCGACATCACCGACGAGGGGCAGTGCGAGGCGCTGGCCGCGCTGGCCCGGGAGCGGTTCGGGGGGATCGACGGCGTGGTCCATGTCGCCGCCTGGGACTCCTACTTCGGCGGGCTGGAGGACGCCGACTTCGCCACCTGGCAGTCGGTGATCGACGTGAACCTGCTGGGCTCGCTGCGGATGACCCGCGCCTGTCTGCCGGCGCTGAAGGAGTGCGGCGGCTCGGTGGTGTTCATCGGCACCCAGTCCGCCGTGGCCGCGCCGTCCCAGGTGCGCCAGGCCGCCTACGCCGCCTCCAAGGGCGCGCTCACCAGCGCCATGTACTCGCTCGCCCGGGAGCTGGGCCCGCACCGCATCCGGGTCAACACCGTGCTGCCGGGCTGGATGTGGGGGCCTCCGGTGCAGGCGTACGTCCAGTTCACCGCGCAGACGGAGGGGGCACCCGAAGCGGAGGTGCTGAAGCGGCTGACGCAGCGGATGGCCCTGCCCGAGCTGGCCACGGACGGGGATGTCGCCAACGCGGCGGTGTTCCTCGCGTCCGATCTGGCGCGGGCCATCACCGGGCAGTCGCTCCTGGTGAACGCCGGGGAGTTGATGCGCTGACGGTACGGTTGCAGCGGATTTAGCAGTTCACATCTCTGAACTCAGGTCATCGCACAGAACGATTTTACCTTCTGTTGACCCTACGTGCGCTTGTCGTGCCCGCGCCAGCGCACCCACCATGGGCGAGCCGTTCACAGGGCGGAACCCTGGAAGGGGTCACATGAACAGTCTCGACTGGGCCGTGCTCATCGGCTACTTCGGCGTGATGGTCGCGATCGGCGTCTGGTCGCACAAGCGGGTGGACAACGTCAGCGACTTCTTCACCGCGGGCGGGAAGATGCCCTGGTGGCTCTCGGGCATCTCGCATCACATGTCCGGTTACAGCGCGGTGATGTTCACCGGGTACGCGGGCATCGCCTACACCTACGGCGTCACGTCCTTCGTCACCTGGTCCTTCCCCATCGCGCTCGGCATCGCCATCGGTTCGAAGCTGTTCGCGCCGCGCATCAACCGGCTGCGGTCACGACTGCACGTGGCCTCACCGCTGGAGTACCTGAAGAACCGCTACGACCTGAAGACCCAGCAGGCGCTGGCCTGGTCCGGCATGCTGCTGAAGATCGTGGACGTGGGCGCGAAGTGGGCCGCCATCGCGACGCTGCTGTCGGTGTTCACGGGCATGTCCCTCAACCAGGGCATCCTCATCACCGGCACCATCACGGCCGTCTACTGCACCATCGGCGGCCTGTGGGCGGACGCGCTGACCGAACTCGGCCAGTTCGTCATCCAGTTGCTGGCCGGCGTCGCGATGTTCATCGCGGTGATCGCGGAACTGAACGACAAGGGCATCGGCTTCCTCGACGCCTGGGACCGGCCCGAGCTCCAGGGCCACGGCGAGCCGCTGGTCGGGCCGTACGGCACCGTCTTCCTGCTCGCCTTCCTCTTCATCAAGCTCTTCGAGTACAACGGCGGCATGCTCAACCAGGCCCAGCGGTACATGGCCACGGCCACCCCGTACGAGGCCGAGCGGTCGGCGCGGCTGTCGGCGATCCTGTGGCTGGTCTGGCCGGTGGTGCTGTTCTTCCCCATGTGGATGTCGCCGCTGCTGGTCGAGTCGCAGAAGGCGGACGGCTCGGACTCCTACGGCCTGATGACCGAACAGCTCCTGCCGCACGGCCTGTTGGGCCTGGTCATCGTCGGCTTCTTCTCGCACACCATGGCCATGTGCTCCTCCGACGCCAACGCCATCGCCGCCGTGTTCACCCGGGACGTGGCGCCGGTGATCTGGCGCCGGGCGCGGGCCTGGAACGAGGGGCAGGGGCTGCGGGTCGCCCGGATCACGACCGTCGTCTTCCTCGGTCTGTCCATGGCGGCGGCGACGCAGGTCAACTCCCCCACGTTCAAGGACATCATCACGGTCGTGATCAAGTGGGTCGCCGGTCTGATGGGCCCGATGGCGATCCCGATGATGCTGGGCCTGCTGCGGCCGTTCCGCCGCTCCGGCCCGACCGCCGCCCTGGTGAGCTGGTCGATGGGCCTGCTCGCCTTCTGGCTGGTCAACTACCCGATCAGTTGGCAGATCGAGGGCGGGGTGCCGCTCCAGTACCAGGTCTCCATCCCGCTGGCGGTCTCACTGGTCCTGTACATCCTCATCGGCTTCGTCAAGCCGGAGGACACCCCGGAGCGGCTCGCAATCGTCGAGCGCATCAACACGGACGACGACGGGGCCGCGGCGGCCGCCGTGCCGGCGCCGGCGGACGGGGCGCAGGACGTGGTGCGCGCGAAGGACTGAAGAACGGCGCAGGGAGCGAGAGGGCGGCCACCGGCACACCGGGGGCCGCCCTTGCCGCTGCCGGCTTGACCGGGTTCGCGTCGAAGGCGCTCAGTAGCCGTTGCCGCCGGACGTGTTGGTGTCGCTGTTCGTCGGGGCGGTGCCGCCCACGGTGAGCTCGGTCTTCATGCCCATGCCCTTGTGGTCGTCGACCGGGCAGTAGACCTGGTACGTGCCGTCCTTCAGCGTGATGGTGAGGTTCGCCGACTCCCCGGGTTCCAGCGTCCGCGTCTTCTTCTCCATTCCCGAGCCCTCGATCTCCAGGGCGTGGTCGTGGCCTCCGTCGTTCTTGGCTACGAAGGTGTAGTCACCCGCCTTCAGCGTCGACTCGGACAACTGCATCTTGAAGTCGGTCATCTTGACGTCCACCCGGGTGGCTCCCGGCTCGCCGCTTTGTTCCGGGGTCGACGACGAAGAGCCGCCACCGTCGCCGTCACCGCCTCCGCACGCCACGAGAATGCCCGCCGCCGCTCCGGCGGCCAGGGCGGGCCCGACGTTCCTGCGCACGAACGTCATGAGCGTCGTCGCCATGTCTCGGCCCTCCATGAGAAATCGTTCCTGACCAGAGGTACGGACGGACCGCGCCAGGGGATTTCCGGCAAACAGCACCAAGCGGGAGAATGGGGCCGTGATCCCGCGTGGCGCCGGGGGAATCCGTTCGGCGAGCTTCGCCGTATCCACTGGTATGCGCGGATCGGGCCTGCCACTCGGGCGGCTCTCGGACGAGGCGCTGCTGGCGGGAATGGCGACCGGCGCCCCGGAGAGTGCCCTCGCGTTCGTCCGCCGGTTCCAGCGCATGGTCTTCGGTATCGCCATCGCCGTGGTCGACGACCGCCAGCTCGCCGAGGACATCGCCCAGCAGGCCTTCGAAAGGGCTTGGCGTCATGCGCAGGTCTACGACTCCCGGCGTGGCTCGGTGAGGACCTGGCTGGGGACCATCACGCACAATCTGGCGGTCGACACCGTCCGCGCGCGCAACGCGACCCCGGTCTCCCCCGAGGACCTCGACACGCTGCTCGGCATCGTGACGCGCACGCCCGAACAGTGGGCCGTGGCCGACGAGACGGCGTCCCGGATACGGGCCGCGGTGGCCGGCCTGCCGCGCGAGCAGGGGCGTGCCGTGGTCATGGCCGGGATCTACGGGATGACCGCACGGCAGATCTCCGAGTTGGAGGGGATCCCCCTGGGCACCGCGAAGACGCGGATCAGGACGGCGATGGGGAGACTGCGGACGGTTCTCGGACCCGAGCGAGCCGATCATGACTGACCGGGACTGCGCGTGGCTGAGGGGCGTCGCCGACGAGCTGGCCCTGGGTGTCCTCCCCGGTCAGCAGCGTGCCGAGGCCATCGCCCACCTGGACCGCTGCCCCACCTGCCGCGAGCACGTCGACCGGCTGACGCTCGTCGGCGACGGACTGCTCTCTCTCCTGCCGGACAGCGAGCCGCCCGTCGGCTTCGAGACGCGGGTGACGCAGAGGCTGGGCCTGAACCGGCCGACGCGGCGGCGACCACGGGCGGGCGTGGCGGTCGCGGCCGCCGCCGCGGCGGCCCTCGGGTTCGGCTTCGGCGGCTGGGCCGTCGGTACGGCCATCGAGGGGGCGCCGGCTCCCTCCTCGGGGAGTTCGGAGCCCTCCGGCGCGGAGCACGGCCTGCTCGAAGCGTCTTTGCTGGCCCCCGACCACCGACCGGTGGGCCGGATCTTCGCCTATACCGGGTCTCCGGGCTGGATCTACATGTCGGTCGACCTCGGCCCGGACGGGTCCCGATCCGGCTCCCAAGCCGAAGAGGAGTCCGAGGCCGCCGGCTCACGCGACGGCTACGACGAATACCCGGAAGCCGGGAAGGTCAGTTGCCGACTGGAGCGTACGGACGGCACGTCGGTCCGCATCGGGGAGTTCTCCCTCGACGACGCCGGCCGGGGTTACTGGGGAGCTCCTACGCGAGTCGCCCCGGAGACCGTGTCCGGTGCCCGACTGCTGGCCGCGGACGGCTCCGTCCTGGCAACGGCCCGCTTCGCCGCGCCGCAGAGCGGCTAGGACGGAACTCCGCCGCGCGGATACCGTGCCAGCCACCCCGGCGACGACCCGGAAGGTCCGTGCAGCGCCGGGCCCTGGGTCATCTCCATGGCGAAGTCGTCGGCGAGTTCGAGCATCGTGGGGCGCCCTTCCAGCTCGGCCAGCCAGGCCGGGGGCAGGGCGGTCTCGCCGTGCAGGGCGCCCAGCAGGCCGCCGGTGAGGGCGGCCGCGGCGGCGGAGGGACCGTCGTGATTCACGGCGAGGCAGAGGCCGTGACGGACGTCCTCGCCGACCAGAGCGCAGTACACGGCCGCCGCGAGCAGTCCGTCCGCCGAGCCGTCGGCGGCGAGCTCCTCCACCCGCGCCGGGGTGGGCATGCCCTGCCGTACGGCGCCGAGCGCGTGCTGCAAGGCGTCCGACACGGGCTCGTGCCCGGGGCGCGGGGCGAGCAGTGCGAGGGCCCGCTGTACGGCGCCGTCGAGGCTCTCCCCGCAGGCGAGCCCGTGCACGATCACCGCGTACGCGCCGGCCGACAGGTAGGCGATGGGGTGGCCGTGGGTCTGCGTCGCGCATTCCACCGCGAGCTGGACGACGAGCTGCGGCTCCCAGCCGACGAGCAGTCCGAAGGGCGCGGAACGGGCGACGGCCTCGGGCCCGAGCTCGGTGGAGTTCTTGGGCGCCTCCAGCGTGCCCATGGTCTCGTCGCCGAGGCCGATCAGGAGGGCGCGGGTGGGGTCGCGGCGGGCGTAGAGCCATTCCTCGCGGGCCAGCCATCCGTCGTCCTTGCGGCGCTCGTCGGGACCCCAGTCCCGCTGCGTGGCGGCCCAGCGCAGATACGCCCGGTGCAGGTCGGTCGGCGGATGCCAGGCGCCGGTGTCCCGTCTGACCTGGGCTCTTATCAGCCCGTCGACCGAGAACAGGGTGAGCTGCGTGAGATGGCTCACGGCACCGCGCCGCCCGTACCCGAACCCCAGGTCGGCGATGCCCTCGGCGCCGTACTGCTCCTGGATCTCCTCCAGCGCGAGCCCGTCGACGGGCGCCCCGAGGGCGTCCCCGACGGCGACGCCGAGCAGCGTGCCGCGGACCCGGCTCCGGAAGTCCTGCTGCTCGGTACGGCCCCAGACGGCGCCGGCCATCGCACCCACCAAGACCTCCCCTTTGCAGCGACCGTCCGCACGACAGTTCGTCACTGTAATCGACCGCGGACGGTCGGTTCAGGGGGCGGATCGGTATGCGGGGGGTCGCAGAAGTGATCCCGATTGGTCAGCTTTTACCCGTACCAAGTGACATCAGCGTTGCAGCCACTCGTCGAGAAGCGCGGCCTCGGCTTTGCTGAGGGTGGGCAGTTCCGGCAGGAGGGTGCGGAAGGCCGCGACGACGGCCGCCGGGTCCTGGGTGGGGACGGCGGGCTCGTCGGTGAGGATGGCGCGGGCGATCGCGTCGAAGGCGGCGTCGGCCAGGTGCGGGTCGCTTTGCCCTGGCGGCAGGGTCAGCAGGGTGTGGACGGTTCCGATCCCCGCCGAGCGGATGAGGTTGACGGCGCGTTCCTCGCTCACCCGGAGCCGCCCGGCGGCGGCGATCCTGTGCACCCGCTCGGCGAGGATCTGCACGCCCTTGGCCTGTGCCGGGGTGTCGCGGGCACGGGCCGGGTCGAGCAGCAGGCCGTAGACGTACGGGTTGGTCAGGCCGAAGCCGATCTGCGTGTTCCATCCGGCGCGGAGGTCTTCCACCGGGTCGTCCGAGGGCGCGGTGGTCTGCTTGCCCGCCACATGTTCGGCGAAGACACGCTCCGCGGCGGCATCCAGCAGGTCGTCCTTGTCCTGGAAGAGGCGGTAGAGAGCAGGGGGCTGCAGCCCGGCCTCCTGGGCCACGCGGCGCGTGGTCACCGCGGCCGGCCCCTGGTCGCGCAGCAGACCGGCCGCGGCCTTCACGATGCGTTCCCGGGTGATGTCTCGCCGCTGCGTGGTCGGTGCCATGGAGACGATGGTATCGCCCATGCGTGACCGGGGATGTTATCGCTGATATCTACGATCCGCCGCCGGCGACCTGCCCGAAGAAGCTGGCGCATCCATTGGAAGTATCAGTGGTACCGTTATTTTTGTTCCACTGGAAACAACAATCCTGGAGCCACCGATGCTGATCGTCACAGGAGCCACCGGCCACCTCGGGTCGCTGATCGTCAACCGTCTGCTGGAGCGGGTACCGGCCGACAGGATCGGCGTCAGCGTGCGCGACGTGAGCAAGGCCGCCGGCCTCGCCGAGCGCGGGGTCCGAGTCCGAGCGGGAGACTTCACCGAACCCGGCAGTCTGAAGCACGCCTTCGAAGGTGCCGAGCGCGTCCTGGTCGTCTCCGCGGCCATTCGAGGCGACGGCGCGTTGACCGCCAACAGCGCCGCCATCGACGCGGCACGGGAAGCGGGCGCCCGACGCATCCTGTACACCAGCCACCAGGCCGCCTCTCCCACATCGCTCTTCCCGCCGCAGAAGGTCCATGCGGCCACCGAGGAGCACCTCAAGCGGCAAGGAGTCCCCTACACCGCTCTTCGCAACGGCTTCTACGCCTCCACCCTGGGCTACTACATCGGCGCGGCACTCGAGACCGGCACGCTCGCCGTGCCGCAGGACGGCCCGGTGTCCTGGACGGCCCACGAGGACCTGGCGGAAGCCGCGGCCCTCGCCCTGACCGAAGACGGTGCACTCGAAGGGGTCACGCCGCCGCTGACAGCCCCTCACACGCTCGACTTCGCCGACGTTGCCGACATCCTCAGCCGCATCGCCGGCCGGACCGTCACCCGGGTCGTCATGGACGACGACGAGTGGATATCGGCAGCGGTCGCCGGCGGGATGCCGCGGCCGGCCGCGGAGTTCTCCTTGACGATGTTCGCGGCGTCGCGCAAGGGCGAGTTCAACACCACCGACCCGACACTGGAAGCCACCATCGGCCACCCCGCGAAGACCGCCCACGAGGCATTGGAGGCCACCTTGCGCTCCCGGTAGACCGACGGCGGTCGGATTAACCCGACCTCAGTTCGGCCCACACCGTCTTGCAGGGGGCCGGCGCCTCGTCGACGCCCCAGCGGTCCGCGTACGCCGCCACGATCAGCAGCCCCCGCCCCGACTCCGCCTCCCCGCCCACCGCGTCCCGGACCTGCGGGATCCGGTCGCCCCGGGCGTCGGTCACCTCGATACGGAGGATGCCGTCGGAGTGGAGCAGCAGCCGCAGCCGGAAATCCCTTCCCGGGACGCGGCCGTGGAGGACGGCGTTCGACGCGAGCTCCGCCACGATGTGCGCCGCGCCCTCGAAGGGCACTCCCCAGTCGTCCAGTTGGCGTTCCGCGAGCAGGCGGGCCAGTCGAGCACCCCTTCGAGTCGTGGACAACTGAACCGTGAAGTGGTGCGTGGAAGAGGTGACTTGGGGGAGGAAATTCGGACTCATGTCACCTAGCGTGGCGAGCCGTTCCTACGCTGAACAGCGATGACCTCGGTACGGAGCGTGACTGTCCGGTCGGCCGACGGGGTCGTACGGCTCGTACGTCGGGAGGGGAAGACGTGGAGGACGAGGAGGCCGAAGCCGTTCTCAGGACGGTCGGACGGCAGATCAAGATGTGGCGGGAGGCCGCAGGGAAGAAACAGGGGGAGCTGGGCGCCGCCATCGGGTACGGCGAGGAGATGGTCTCGTCGGTGGAGCGGGGGCGGCGGATCCCGAAGCCGGACTTCCTGGACAAGGCCGATGAGGTGCTGGGGGCGGGCGGGATGCTCTCGGCCATGAAGGAGGACGTGGAGCGGGCCCGGTACCCGAAGAAGGTTCGGGACCTGGCGAAGCTGGAGGACGACGCGGTCGAGCTGGGCGCCTACGCCAACCACAACATGCACGGCCTGCTCCAGACCCCGGAATACGCACGGGCCTTGTTCGCGATGAGGCGGCCCGCCTACTCGGAGGACGAGATCGAACGCCAGGTCTCCGCGCGCATGGCACGGCGACGCGCCTTCGAGCGGATGCCCGCCCCGCACCTCACCTTTGTCCAGGAAGAGGTGACCCTCCGGCGGCCGATCGGGGGCAGAATGGTGCTACGTCAGCAGCTCGAACACCTGTTGGAGATCAGCGCGTTGAGGCACGTCGCGATTCAAGTCATGCCCACGGACCGGGAGGACCACGCGGGCATGGGCGGCTCGCTCCAACTGTTGAAACTCCGGGACGGAAAGACACTGGGGCACTCCGAGGCTCAGTTGCACAGCCGTGTGATCAGTGACCCCAGGGAGGTTCAGATCCTGGATATGCGCTATGGAATGATCCGGGCCCAGGCCCTGCCGCCCCGAGAGTCGCTGGCCTTCATCGAGAAAGTCCTGGGAGACGAGACATGACCTCCGCCCTGGAGTGGTTCAAGAGCAGCTACAGCAGCAACGACGGCCCCGAATGCGTCGAGGTCGCCATATCCCCCGCTCACGCGACCGTCCACGTCCGTGATTCCAAGGACAAGGACGGCGCCCGGCTCGCCATCGCGGACGGCGCGTGGACCGAGTTCGTGGAGTTCGCGGGTCATTCCGCGTAACGCGCCCGTACCGCCTCGCGGGCCTCGGTGACCGCCGCGAGGATGGGCGCGAGGCGGGTTCGGTCCGTGTCGGGGCCGTGCAGGATTTCGGTGAGGACGGCCGCGAGAAACGCCGACTCGTCCCAACCGGGCTCCAGTGCAAGGAAGTCGGCCAGCCCTTGGTCGGCCATGGCCCAGTCGGAAAGAGCACAGCCGATGAAGCACCGTCCCTGGGCTCGTTCCACCTCTCCCAGTTCACCGTCCTCGTGCTCCAACCGGATCAACTCTCGCCACAGAGGCTCCGCGGCCGGCGACCCTTCGAATCGGGTGACGGTCAACGCCAGTTGCAGGGTGCCGGAAAGCGGCTCGGCCTCGCTCAGCCGCTCGGCGAGCTGTCGTGCCTCCGGCCCCTGCCCGTTGTGGCGGTGCATCTCCACGCGCCGGACGTCCAGGTCGGTGTCCGGTGTCCCCGTCCTGTCCGCCTCGGTCAACCGGGGAGACACCTCGTCCCAACGGCCGCACAGCATCAGCACGTCGATGGCCGTGCGGCGCGCCCAGTCCGCCTGCGAGTCCAGGGCGACACACCGGTCCAAGTCGGCCAGAGCCTGCTCGCTGCGCCCGATGGCCAAGCAGACTCGCGCGCGCCGACTGTAGGCCCACCCGTAGTCCGGGTCCCGTTCCAGTGCCACTCGCAGGACGGCGAGTGCCTCGTCGTATCGCCCGGCCAGCCGGTAGGCATCCCCCGCCTCGGTCGCGGCCCAGCCGTTGACCGTGCCCACCTCCGCCGCTCGCCGAAGGTCTTCGAACCTGCCTTCCTGATCGGCCAGTCGGTCCCGCACGCGAGCGCGCATCACCAACGCCCAGGCGTGGTCCGGGGACAGCTCGATGGCGCGGCTGAGATCGGTCAGAGCCTCCTCGTGCCGGCCCAGCTCATGCTGCGTCCAGCCCCGGCTCGCGAGCGCCGAGACGTAGTCGGGGCTGAGGGAGATGGCCCTGCCGAGCTCGGTGACGGCCTCCGCGAAACGGCCCGCCAATCGGTAGGCGTCACCGCGTTCCGAGGCCACCCAGGGGTTGTCGGGCGCGATGCGGGCCGCGCGGTCGAGGTCCGCGAACGCCTTGTCCGACTCCCCCATGGCTCGATGCAGCCGAGACCTGCGCACGAGCGCCCACAGGTAGTCCTCGTCGAGGCTCAGTGCCTGATCGAAGTCGGCGAGGGCCTCGTCGTACTGCCCGAGCTCGTGTCGGCACACCGCCCGGCCGGTCAGATGTTCGGGGTCGGTCGGATCGAGGGCGACGGCCCGGTCGAAGTCGGCGACGGCCTCCTCGAAACGGCCCGCCAGCCGACACGTCTCCGCGCGCTCCGCGACGATCAGCTCCGCGGTGGGCGACCCATGGGCGTCGGTCAGCTCGTCCGCACGGTCGAAGGCGGCCAGCGCCGCCGGGAAGTCGTCGAGCGAGCGGTGGGCGAGACCTCGGCCGAGGTGGGCCGGGATCAGCTCCGGATCCAGCTCGATCGCCCGGTCGTAGTCGGCCAGGGACAGCTCGTACTTCCCCTCACCGCGCAGTTCCCTCGCCCGAAAGGTGTAGGCGACCGCCCGCCCGCGCGGGTCCAGCCCGGGACGGGACAGGACCAGGTCCGCCACCTTGGCCATCGCGGTCGCGTCGTCCGCGAGCGCCTCGCGCAGCAGTCGGCCCCAGTCACGCAGCCCGGCGTCGTCCGTCGCCTCGCCCGCCTCCGCCAGCATCCGCGCCCATCGGCGACCGGCCACCTCGTCGGCGCCGCACACCCACACCAGATCCCGCAGTGCCCCGGCGAGCGCCGTGCGCGGGCGGGCGCACAGCAAGTGGTACGTCTCCTCCAGCCTCAGCTCACGCCACGGCTCGTCCACCCACTCCGAATAGGCACTCAGGCCGCTCGCCGCCTCCTCGCGCCAGCGGCCGAAGACACCCGCGAGCCTGTCGTGGCGCTCGGTCCAGCCTCGTGGCGAGCGCCGCCGCTGCATCCGGAGCATCGGCTCACGCACCAGGTCGTGATAGCGCGGCCGGTCCCCGCGGTCGTCCACGAACGCAAGGCCCCGCAGCCAGCCGAAGAGCGTGTCGACGTCCTCGTCCGGGCATTCCACGGCCGCCCGGAAGACATCCACGTCAAGACGCCGGGGCAGCGCGCACGTGAGGGCCACCGCCTTGCGTACGGGATCCTGCTCCCACTTCAGAAACCGTTCGACGGCCGTGGCGCTGGGGTCGCCTATGTCGTCCGGGCCGGCGGGCCGCTGCTCGGCCAGCGTCGAGACCAGCACGGGCAGTCCGCCGGTCAGGCGGAGCACCTCCTCGACGACCGGCTCCGCCACGACTCCCCTGTCCGCGAGCAGTCCGCGGGCCTCGCTCTCCGTGAACGGGCCGAGCGGCGCGTCGGTCATGAAGTCGGCGAAGCCGCCCCAGCGGGCGGTGTCGAAGGGGTGCTGGCCGGCGGTGACCACGACGACCGTGGCGGGCAGCGTGCCGTGGCGGTCCGTGGTCATCACCTCGTGCAGCCAGCCGTCGAGGAACGGGCCGGTGCGTTCGTACGTGTCGAAGAAGAGGACGATCCAGGGCGCCGCCGTCGCCGCGTCGGACAGCTCGGTGAGCAGCGCCGGTGTGAGCACGCGCTCCGGTGACAGCACGAGCTGCACATCTTCCTGGCTCCGGAAGCGGGAGCTGAGCCCCGCGCGCAAACGGTCGGCGCCCTGCGCGAGTTGGGCCGCGTCCAGGGCCCCCGCGAAAGCACCGACGCCCGGCACCATGCCCAGTCCCACCAGCCCGGCCCGCATCACCGCCGTGCTGCCGGCGGACGGCGGCTGCGGATCGGGCTCCGGCACGGCGAGAGCGGCCTCCGCCTCGTGCCGTCGTTCCCGATGGACGGCGAGCAGACGCTCGAGGTCCTTGAACCTGTGTCCCTGCGCGGCGAACTGG
The DNA here is from genome assembly GCF_055609385.1 of Streptomyces sp. NPDC036764. Lineage (NCBI taxonomy): Bacteria > Bacillati > Actinomycetota > Actinomycetes > Kitasatosporales > Streptomycetaceae > Streptomyces > Streptomyces sp. NPDC036764. The sequence goes on along the minus strand of NZ_JBVJPT010000008.1, from coordinate 328,902 downwards.
CGGCCGATCACCGCCATCGCCTCCGGCACGCTGCCGACACTCTCGTCGACGTAGGCGGTCAGCGCCCCCTTCTCCCGGGCGAGCTGCTCCAGTTCCCTGACCAGGAAGGTCTTTCCGACACCGGCGTTCCCGTGCACATGAAACAGGAACCGGTGCCGCTCGTCCTCCGGCGGAACGTCGAAGTTCTCCCGGAACGCGGCCCGTTCGGCCCCCCGCCCCACGAACCCGGCACGCCTGCGCCGCCCGATCAGCTCCTGCATCGACGGCCGCGCCTGCGCCATCCCGGACCCCTCTCCATCGCCGACCGGCTTCGCTCATTCTCACTCAACTCCCTGAACGGGGCCGATGAGTGGGGGACCTGCGCAAGGCCTATCTGCACAGGACGGACCCGCGAGAGGCGGACCTGACGGACGTCAAGCTGGACGGAACGGACCTGACCGGCGTGCGTCGTCCGGAAGGGGATCTGCCGACATCGAGCCCGACCCCCACCGAGTTGCGCCAACTCCCGCCGGAAGTGGCTCAAGACGTTCCGAACACAGCGTCCGCACAGGGAAGATGACCACCATGCCTACGACACCCCCACGCCCCGCCCTCCATCTCGCCGCCACCCTGCTCACCGCGGCGGTCGCCCTCTACATCGCTCTCGTCGCCTTCGGGAACATCACCGACTTCGGGACGAACCAGCAGTTCGTGCGGCACGTCCTGGCGATGGACACGACGTTCAAGGACGACGACCTGATGTGGAGAGCCATCACCAGCAAGGGACTTCAGGACGCGGCCTACGTCGCGATCATCGTCTGGGAGACCGTCGCCGCCCTCGTGCTCATATACGGCACCTGGCTGTGGTTCCGCCGCGACGACCACCGGGCCCGCCGCTTCTCCACGTACGGCCTGCTGATGCTGATGCTCCTGTTCGGCGCCGGGTTCATCGCGATCGGCGGCGAGTGGTTCTCGATGTGGCAGTCCGGGGACTGGAACGGACTCGACGCGGCGACGCGGGTGTTCCTGTTCAGCGGCGTCGTGCTGATCGTCAACCACCTGCCGTTCGGGCAGGGCCCGCAGGCCGACGCCTGACCCGTCTCAGTGGCGCAGGGCCCATTTCTGGACCGATTCCAGGGGCCCTGCCGAGAACCGCCGCAGCCACAGCGTGGAGCCCACCATGAGTACCGCGCAGACCGTGAGCCAGAGTGCCACCACCCACCACGGGCCCGAGTCGCCGAGCCGTTCCGCGAGGCCCAGCCCGATGCCGTAGGAGATGAGCACGCACAGCGCGTTCTGCAGGACGTAACCGGACAGCGCGGTCCGGCCGACCGAGGTCAGGCCCGTCAGCAGCGGGCCCGGCCGCCGTACCCGGTCCACCACGGCACCGATCAGGCCGATGTAGCCGAGGGCCAGCAGCGGGGCCGCGCCGTACCTGGCCGCCAGGAACAGGTCCGGGCCCGCCAGCGTCGCCGCCACGTTGAGGGGCAGCCCGAGGCCGATTCCCCACGCCAGCAGGCGCGAGCGCAGCCGGCGCCCCGTCTCGTCCGCGCCGAACGCGCCCGCCCGGAACAGCCGTACGCCCAGCAGGAAGAGGAAGACCAGAAGGAAGAAGGTCAGGACCGGTTCCATGCGCAGCGCCAACGCGTTCTCCAGACGGAACGTGACCTGGTCCAGATAGCTGCCGTGCTCGTACAGGTCGACCACGTCCTGGGAGACCGTGCCGCCGCCTTCGTCCGTGTCGGCCAGGTTCATCGCCGCCGTCAGCAGGCCGATCACCGTCAGATGGAGGCCGGCCGCCCACCACATCACCCTCCGCTGCGCCCGTTCCGAGCGGGTCAGCAGCCAGGCGACGAGCAGTGCGGTGACCGCGTAGCCCATCAGCACGTCCCAGGCGAAGACCAGGACGAAGTGCACGGTGCCCTCGGCGAACAGGAACAGGGCCCGCCACCGGTAGCGCCCCGGCCACGGCTGCCCGCGCCGCTCCGCCGAGGCGTACTGGATGGCGAGGCCGGCTCCGAACAGGATCGTCAGCAGCGACAGGAACTTGCCGTTCGCCAGCACGCCGAAGATGCTTTCGACGACCCCCGTGGACGTCCCGGCCTGCAGGGCTCCCCACTCCGCGCCCGGACCGGTGAAGATCCACACGTTCGTCATGAGGGTGCCCAGGATGGCCGCGCCGCGCAGTACGTCGAGGAGCGGAAGCCGGCGTCCGGGGTGCGTGGCCTGCGGTGTCTGCGGGACTCGCGCGTCCGTGTGCGTCATGCACTCATCGTCGCGGCGGTATCCCCCCGGATCGTCATGAGCGAAGGCGAACCTGCCGTACATCGAAGGATGCAGCAGGCTCCCGCGACTCCTACTTGACCACGACCACCTTCGTGCCCGTCTCACCGAACGTCCACAGCGCCGCGCCGTCGGCCGCGCGCATCCGCACCCCGCCGGTCTGCTTGCCCGAGGCGGGCGGCGGCGAGGAGCCGTCGACGGCGTTGGAGAAGGCGATGGAGATACCGGACTTCGCGGCGAAGTAGACGATGTTCTCGATCTGCACGCCGTCCGAGCCCGTGGTGGCCATGGTGCGCGACGACACCGCGTAACTGCCGGTGTCCGGGCTCACCGTGCCCGGCCAGACGGCGAACGTACGGCGGGCCGTGTCACTCGCGTCGACCAGCCAGACCCGCTTCTGGCCGAGGGAGTAGACGACCCGGCGTCCGGTGCCCGAGCCGTCCGGCACGGCCACCGGCCCGGCGGGCTTCGTCGGCGCGGGGTTCGCGCCCGGCGAGGCCGACGCGCTCGGGCGGGCCTTCGCGGCCGTCGGGTGCGGCCCCTTGTCGGCCTGTACGGCGAGAACGGTGACGGCGGCTATCGCTCCCACCGTCAGACCGGTCACCCAGACCTTGGGAGCAGGCACGGGCACGCATCTCCTCAGCTCAGGAAACCCCTCCAGCGGGGGTCGGATCATCGTACCGACCCCCGTGGCGGGCTCTTCCTCAGTCCAGCACCGGCAGCAGCTCCGGCAGATGCCCGTCCGAGGCCGCCGCCGCCCGCTGACGTTCCTCGGTCACCTCGCCGTACAGGGTCGTACGCGGCTTCGCCGGGCGGCCCGCCGCCTCGGCGACCGCCACCAGGTCGCGGACCGACTTGTAGGAACCGTACGACGAACCCGCCATCCGCGAGATCGTCTCCTCCATCAGCGTGCCGCCGAGGTCGTTGGCGCCGGAGCGCAGCATCTCGGCGGCGCCCTCGGTGCCGAGCTTGACCCAGCTCGTCTGGATGTTGGGGATGTGCGGGTGCAGCAGGAGGCGGGCCATCGCCGTGACCGCCCGGTTGTCCCGGATCGTCGGGCCGGGGCGGGCGATGCCGGCCAGGTACACGGGTGCGTTGGTGTGGATGAACGGCAGGGTCACGAACTCCGTGAAGCCGCCCGTGCGTTGCTGGATGCCGGCCAGGGTGCGCAGGTGGCCGAGCCAGTGGCGGGGCTGGTCGACATGGCCGTACATCATCGTCGAGCTGGAGCGGATGCCGAGTTCGTGCGCCGTCGTGATCACCTCGATCCAGGTCGCCGTCGGCAGCTTGCCCTTGGTCAGGACCCAGCGGACCTCGTCGTCGAGGATCTCGGCGGCGGTGCCGGGGATCGAGTCCAGGCCCGCCTCCTTCGCGGCCGTGAGCCACTCGCGGATGGACAGGCCGGTGCGGGTGGCGCCGTTGACGACCTCCATCGGCGAGAAGGCGTGGACGTGCATGCCGGGCACGCGCTCCTTGACCGCCTTCGCGATGTCGAAGTACGCCGTCCCCGGCAGGTCCGGGTGGATGCCGCCCTGCATGCAGACCTCCACCGCGCCCACGTCCCAGGCCTGCTGGGCGCGGTCGGCGACCTGGTCCAGGGAGAGCGTGTAGGCGTCGGCGTCCGTCCTGCGCTGCGCGAAGGCGCAGAAACGGCAGCCGGTGTAGCAGACGTTGGTGAAGTTGATGTTCCGCGTGACGATGTACGTCACGTCGTCGCCGACCACCGATTTGCGGACGTCGTCGGCGATGCGGGTGAGCGCGTCCAGCGCCGGGCCGTCCGCGTGCAGCAGCGCCAGCGCCTCCGCGTCGGTCAGTCGGGTCGGGTCGTCGGCGGCCACCCGCAGCGCCTCGCGGACGTCCGTGTCGATGCGCTCGGGCGCCATGCCGGGCGCGGCGGCCTCGCGCAGGGCGCCCCAGTCGCCGTACACCTCGTCGAAGTCGTCGCGGCGGTCGGACGTGCGGCCCTCGGTGTCGATGGTGGCGTGCAGGTCGGTACGGCCGGCGGAGACGAACGCCTCCTCGGGCTCCTGCCACGGGTGGCCCTCGACCACGGCGTCGGGCAGCGCGAGGCCCGTCTCCGGGTCGGCGAGCGCCCGTACGTGCGGCAGCAGCCGGGGGTCCATCCAGGGCTCGCCGCGCTGGACGAACTCGGGGTAGACGCACAGCCGTTCCCGCAGCTCGAAGCCGGCGTCCGCGGACTGCCGGGTCAGCTCCTCGATCTGCGGCCAGGGGCGTTCGGGGTTGACGTGGTCGATCGTGAGCGGGGAGACGCCGCCCCAGTCGTCGATACCGGCCGCGATCAGACGGGCGTACTCGCCCTCGACGAGGTTGGGCGGGGCCTGGATGTTGCCGGCCGGGCCCATGATGAGCCGGGCGACGGCGACCGCGGCGACCAGTTCGTCCAGCTCGGCGTCCGGCATGCCGCGCATCGCGGTGTCCGGCTTGGCGCGGAAGTTCTGGATGATCAGTTCCTGGATGCCGTGGTACGACCGCGCGATCCGGCGCAGCGCGAAGAGGGACTCGGCGCGCTCCTCGTACGTCTCGCCGATGCCGATGAGGATCCCCGAGGTGAACGGCACGGAGGATCGGCCGGCGTCCTCCAGGACGCGCAGCCGGACGGCGGGTTCCTTGTCCGGGGAACCGTGGTGCGGGCCGCCGGGCTCGGACCACAGGCGGGTCGCGGTCGTCTCCAGCATCATGCCCATCGACGGGGCGACGGGCTTGAGGCGCTGGAAGTCGGTCCAGGTCATGACGCCCGGGTTGAGGTGCGGGAGCAGGCCCGTCTCCTCCAGGATGCGGATGGAGATGGCGCGGACGTAGGCGATGGTGTCGTCGTAGCCGTGCGCGTCCAGCCACTCGCGCGCCTCGGGCCACCGGTCCTCCGGCTTGTCCCCGAGGGTGATGAGGGCTTCCTTGCAGCCGAGGGCCGCGCCCTTGCGGGCGATGTCGAGGACCTCGTCCGGGGACATGAACATCCCGTGCCCGGCGCGGCGGAGCTTGCCGGGGACGGTGACGAAGGTGCAGTAGTGGCACTTGTCCCGGCACAGCCGGGTCAGGGGGATGAAGACGCTCTTCGAGTACGTGATCACGCCGGGGCGGCCCGCGGCCGCCAGGCCCGCGTCACGCACCCGGGCGGCGGACGCGGCGAGGTCGTCCAGGGCCTCGCCGCGGGCCTGGAGCAGTACGGCCGCCTCGGAGACGTCGAGCGCGACGCCGTCCCGGGCGCGTTTGAGGGCGCGACGCAGGGAGTTCTCGGTCGGGCCGGTTCCAGGGGTCGCGGGAGTCGTCATTCTTTGAGCATACGTTCGAGGTCCGGGCGGTCGGGGACGGTCCTGGGTGGTGCGATTCGTGGCCGGATGCGGGTGCGTTGTGGCTGGTCGCGCCCACGCGGCGGAGCCGCACATCGATACGCCCCGCGCCCCTGAGTCGGCTGCCCGCCCGCCCGATTACAGGTACTCGGCGTACTCGTCCAACACTCGCAAAACCTCCGCCTCCCCCGCCGGAGGCAACTGCACCACGGCCTCCTCGATCCCCAACTCGGCGTAGTGCGCGAGCTTGCCGGGGGTGGGGAACACGGCGTACGGCACGACCTGGAGCGCTTCCGGGTCGCGTCCGGCGTCGGCCCAGACCGTCCGCAGCAGGGGGAGAGTTTCGGACAGACCGCGGCCACCGATCGGCAGCCATCCGTCGGCGTACTCGCTGATGTGCGTGAACAGCTTCGGTCCGGCGGCGCCGCCGATGAGCGTGCGGGGGCCGTTGACCTTCGGAGCGCGCGGCTTCTGTACGGGTTTGGGGTAGGCGAAGCTGGCGCGTACCGACCCGAACTCCCCCTCGTACGCGACGGGCTCGTCAGTCCACAGGGCCCGCATCAAGGCCATCCGGTCACGGACGAGTTCGCGGCGCGTGGCCCACTCGACGCCGTGGTCGGCGGCCTCCTCCACGTTCCAGCCGAAGCCGAGGCCGAGGGTGAACCGCCCTCCCGACAGATGGTCCAGGGTCGCGATCTGCTTGGCCAGGTCGATCGGGTCGTGCTGCGCGACCAGCGTGATGCCGGTGCCGAGGCCGAGCCGTTCGGTGACGGCGGCGGCCTGGCCGAGGGCGACGAAGGGGTCCAGGGTGCGGCCGTACTCGGGCGGCAGCTCGCCGCCGGCCGGGTACGGCGTGGTCCGGTCGACGGGGATGTGGGTGTGCTCGGGCAGATACAGCCCGGCGAAGCCCCGCTGCTCCAGCTCACGGGCGAGCCGGGTCGGGGTGATGGTCTCGTCGGTGAGGAAGATCGTGGCGGAGATACGCATGGGTGCATCTCTACCGCGCGACCGCCGCAATGTCCATACCGACCGGTCGGCCTGAATTCGCCGCGCGGCTTCGTCAGCTCACGATCGGCTGACGATTCCCTTCCCTTGCCCGGAAGTTCACGGCTGAATACGAGGGTTGCACGCACCACCACCGCACCACCACGCCCTGTCAGTCACGACGACCTGGGGAGCAGCAGCATGTGCGAGGACGACCACGGCGGCCTGGGAAGACGCGCATTGTTCGTGACGGGTGCGGCGGCCGCGCTTACGTTGGGAAGCGTGAGCTTCTCTCGCGGCCCCGCCGAAGCGGCCGACAACACGGAGACCCGAACGGTACGCGGCACGCTGCCCACCGGCGGCCCCGACTTCGCCTACCTCCCTCTGGAGATCCCGGACGGCATACGGGAGATCAAGGTCGCCTACACCTACGACAAGCCGTCCGTGCCGGCCGGCACCCCGGGCAACGCCCTCGACATCGGCATCTTCGACGACCGCGGCACCGAGCTCGGCGGCAAGGGCTTCCGCGGCTGGTCGGGCGGCGCCCGCACGGAGTTCTTCGTCCGCGCCGACGACGCGACGCCGGGCTACATCCCGGGTCCGGTGCGCGAGGGCACCTGGCACATCGTGCTCGGCCCGTACACCGTGGCGCCGCAGGGCCTCGACTACGAGGTCACGATCACGCTGACGTACGGCGAGCAGGACGAGGCCGCGGAGCCGGTGTACCCGCCGGAGCGGGCCAAGGGCCGGGGCCGCGCCTGGTACCGCGGCGACTGCCATCTGCACTCCTGGTACTCGGACGGCCGCCGCACCCCCGCGGAGATCGCCGCGCTGGCGCGCGAGGCGGGCCTGGACTTCATCAACAGCTCGGAGCACAACACGCACTCGGCGCACGCGCACTGGGCCGACGAGGCGGGCGACGACCTGCTGGTGATGCTGGGCGAGGAGGTCACCACGCGCAACGGCCATGTGCTGGCCCTCGGCGTCGAGCCGGGGACGTTCATCGACTGGCGTTACCGGGCGCGTGACAACCGCTTCGGCAAGTTCGCCCGCCAGATCCGCCGCTCCGGCGGACTCGTCGTGCCCGCCCACCCGCACGCCACCTGCGTCGGCTGCAACTGGAAGTTCGGCTTCGGCGAGGCGGACGCGGTCGAGGTGTGGAACGGCCCGTGGACGCCGGACGACGAGGTGGCGCTGGCGGACTGGGACGGCATGCTGGTGGCGTCCGTGCGCGACAAGGGCCGCGACTGGATCCCGGCGATGGGCAACAGCGACGCCCACCGCAGCCCGGATCCGGTCGGCTCCCCGCAGACGGTGGTCCTCGCCGACGACCTCACCCGCGAGGCGATCCAGGAGGGCATCCGCGCGGGCCGCTCCTACGTCGCCGAGTCCAAGAACGTCTCCCTCACCTTCACGGCCTCGGGCGGCCGCGCCGAACAGGCGGGCATCGGCGAGCGGTTGGAGGTCGGGATGAACACGCCGGTCACGGTCCGCCTGGAGGTGTCGGGCGCGCCCCGCTGCACCGTCCGCTTCGTCACCGACCAGGGCGTCCTGTTCACCAGCGCCCCGCTGCCGGTGGCCGGTTCGGGCGTCGTGGAGTGGCGCACGACCCCCTCGTACGCGGCCTACGTCCGCGCCGAGCTCCGCCACGAGGCGGCGGTGGGCCCCCTCCCGGGAGCCCTGGCGGCCTTCACGAACCCGATCTTCCTGGGCCGCTCGTAGCCGCTGCCTGACCGAAGCGGTGCCCCGGCGGTTCCTCAGCCCGTCGGGGCGTTCCCCAGGTCGGCGACCACCGCCGCGTGGTCGGACGGCCAGATGCCGTCGACCGGGGCGTCGCCCGCGCGGTGGACCGAGCGCACATGGCCGAGGCCGCCGGGGCCGGGCGGGCCGATGTGGATGTAGTCGATCCGCACGCCCGGCTCCAGACCGGACGCGACGTAGGGGTTGGCCCGGTCCCAGGTGTGGGCGGGGGCGGCCGGGTCGGCGTACTGCCAGGCGTCGAAGAAGACCTGTCCGGGCACGACCGGGGAGGTGCGGTAGCCGCCGAAGAGACGGATCTCGTCGGAGTCCGGCCAGGCGTTGAAGTCGCCGGTGACGATCGCCGGAAAGGGCGTGTCACCCCGGTTCTCGGCGATGAACTCGGCGAGGGCTGTGACCTGGCGGCAGCGTACGGCCGAGGCGTGCAGGGCGGACGTGAGGTGGGTGGTGAAGAACGGAATGTCGCAGGAGGGCGTGGCGAGGCGGGTGAAGAGGGCCAGGCGGCCGTCGTCGACGTCGGCGGGGGCGGGCAGGCGCAGCGTGCGTTGCGCGGTCACCGGCCATCGGCTCAGTACGGCGTTGCCGATGTCGACCGCGGCGCCGCCGATGCGCCGGCGCCAGCGGTCGGGGGCGGGTGAGGGGGCCCAGGCCCAGTGCATGCCGAGCTCGCCGGCCAGCCACTCGGCCTGGTTCTCTCCGTCGGCGGCCCACACCTCCTGAAGGCCGACCACGTCGGGGCGCAGCTCACGCAGCTCGGCGAGGATGGCCTTCTGCCGTGCCTCCCAGGGGCCGAAGCGCCACCACAGGTTCCAGGTCACGACCCGCATCGGCAGTCACCCGCTCTCGTCATGCCGCGTGAGTGACCATTGAAGCAACAGTTCGACCATCGTGCCCTGGTACCCAGCAGGAGACAGGAGACCCACAGTCATGTCCCGCCTCGCCGAGCTCAGGTTCCGCGCCGCCACCGCCTTCCAGCGCCATGTCGGCAATCCGGTGCTGCGCCGCGTTCCCCTCCAGACGGTCCTGGAGACCACCGGCCGGGTCTCCGGTCTGCCCCGGCAGACGCCGGTGGGCGGGCGCCGGGTGGGCGACTCCTTCTGGCTGGTCTCGGAGTTCGGTGACCGGTCCCAGTACGTCCGCAACATCAAGGCCGATCCGCGCGTGCGGGTGCGGATAAAGGGGCGGTGGCACACCGGGACGGCCCAGCTCCTGCCCGACGACGACCCGGTCGCCCGCCTGCGCCGCCTGCCGCGCTTCAACAGCACGGCCGTCAGGGCCCTCGGGACGAACCTGCTGACGGTCCGGGTGGATCTCGGCGGCTGACACCTGCGGCGCCCTCAGGCGGCCGGCGCCCGTTCACACAGCTCCGTCACCAGCCGTACGACGTCCTGCGGTGCCCGCAGCGTCGGGAAGTGATCGCACTCCGGGTGCCGCACGAGCTCGCAGTTGGGGATGCGAGCGGCCATCGCCTCGTTGCAGCGGATCACCTCGGGCTGGTCCTTCTCACCGAGCAGCAGCGTGCAGGGCAGAGCGAGCTCGCCCAGCCTGGCGAAGGCCGGGGCGCCCTCGGTCTCCTTCCCGTGGGTCGTGAACCAGGCCGGGATCGCCGCCCGCAGCAGCGTCTCGGCCTCGGTGTCGGGGTCGGGGCCCGCCGCACCCCAGGTCCGCAGCGTGAACGCGACCAGGCCGTCCATGTCGCGGGCCGTGGCCAGCCGCACGATCTCCTCGTTGGCCTCCTGCGACTCCAGGCCGTCGTAGCCGTTGACGCCGGGGACCAGCAGGCCCAGGGCCGCCGTCCGGCCGGGGTCGTTGAGCGCCAGGTCGACGGCCGTCCTGGCGCCCATGCTGGAGCCGACCAGGATCACCCGGGGCAGTTCGAAGTGGTCCAGGACGCTCCTGAGGTCCTCGACCTGGGCGTAGGAGTCCGTGGGCGCGGGTGAACGGCCGAAGCCCCGGGCGTCGTAGCGGATCACCCGGTGGGCGGCCAGGCCGTACATGACCGGATCCCACAGCCGGGAGTCGCCGACCCCCGAGTGCAGCAGCACCACAGCGGGCCCCGCCCCGCCGGCCCCGGAGTCCTCAGCCCAGACCTCGCCGCCCTTGACCTGCACCATGTGTCCATACGGCAGACTCTGCCCGCCGCGCCGCCCCGGCGACAGCCGCCGGCCGGTCAATCCCCGGCGCTCACCCCGGCCAGACGATGGCCTGCACCTCGCTGTAGGCGTGCAGGGCGTACGACCCGACGTCGCGCCCCACCCCGCTCTGCTTGAACCCCCCGAACGGCGCCTCCATGTTGCGCCCGACGGTGTTGACCCCGACCCCGCCGGCCCGCAGTTTCCGCGCGACGCGGAAGGCGCGGGCGACGTCGCCGGACCAGACGTAGTCGATCAGGCCGTACTCCGTGTCGTTGGCGAGGGCGATGCCCTCCTCCTCCTCGTCGAAGGGGATCACGCACACGACCGGCCCGAAGATCTCCTCCCGGGCGACCCGCATGTCGTTGGTGCAGTCGGCGAGGAGGGTCGGCGCCACGTAGAAGCCCCACTCGTACGGCGGCCGTTCACCGCCGGCAACCACCACGGCGCCTTCCTTGCGGCCCGTCTCCACGTACGACTCCACCCGGTCCCGGTGCTCGGCCGAGATCACCGGCCCGACGACCGTGGACGCCTCGCGCGGGTCGCCGACCTTCAACCGGCGTGCGTACGCGGCCAGTTGCTCCACGAGCCGGTCGTAGACGCCCCGCTGCGCCAGCACCCGCGTCGGCGCCGTACAGATCTGCCCGCTGTAGAAGGAGAACGTCGTCCCGATCCCGGCGACGGCCGATCCGATGTCCGCGTCGTCGAAGACGACCGCGGCGCCCTTCCCGCCGAGCTCCATCAACTGGCGTTTCATGTCACGGCCGCACGCCTCGGCGATGCGGCGGCCCACCGCCGTGGAGCCGGTGAAGCTCACCATGTCGACGTCCGGGGACGTGACGGCCGCCTCGCCGACCTCCACCGACCGGCCGGAGACGACGTTGACGACACCCGCCGGCGCCCCCGCCGCCTCCAGGGCCTCCGCCATCCGGTAGACGGACAGCGGATCCTGCGGCGCCGGTTTCACGACGACCGTGTTGCCCATGGCCAGCGCGGGCGCGATCTTTCCGGCCGGGTTGGCCCACGGGTTGTTGTAGGAGGTGATGCAGGTGACGACGCCGACGGGCTGGCGGACGGCCAGCGCGCCCATCACACCGGCCTTCCCCGCCCCCACTGCCTTAAGGGCGTGGGAGGTGCCCCCACCCGCCTCGTTGATCTGCGGCGGGATCGCCCACTCGGCGGGCTCCACGCGCGCGTAGCGCCGGAACCGGGCCGCCCCGACGCCGACCTGCATCGCCCGGGCCGTCCCCGTGGTCGCGCCGGTCTCGGCCTGGGCGAGTTCGGCGTACGGCCCGAGGTGGCCGTGGATGATGTCCGCCGCCCGCGCCAGCACGGCCGCCCGCTCCTCCGGCGCCGTGCGCGACCACGGCCCGAAGGCCTCGCGGGCCGCGGCGCAGGCCGCGTGCACCTGATCCCGCGAGGCCTCGGGAGCCCCTCCTACGGTCTCCTCCGTCGCCGGATCGATCACGGGATAGTGGCCGCCGTCCGGCTCCACCCACGAGCCCCCGACGAACAACCGCTGCCGGTCGGATCCTTCGAAGCTCACCTGGTGGCCACCGTCCTGGTGTCCCGCCCCGAGCGCAGCACCCGCCCCGGTACGGCCCCGCTCACCACGTCGTCCCGGATCGCCTCGACGCCGTTGACCCACACGGCCCGCACCCCGATCGCCCTGGAGTCCAGCCGCGGACTGTCGCCCGGCAGGTCGTGCACCAAGGTGGCCGTGCCGGCGTCGATCCGCTCCGGGTCGAAGAGCACCAGGTCCGCATGGAAGCCCTCCTGGATCCGGCCGCGTTCGCGCAGTCCGAAGAGCTGCGCCGGGTCGTCCGTCAGCATCTTCACGGCCTTCTCCAGGCTCGTGAGCCTGCGCCCGCGCAGACAGTCCCCGAGGAACCGGGTCGTGTACGGCGCACCGCACATCCGGTCCAGATGCGCCCCGGCGTCCGAGCCGCCCAGCATGACGTCCTCGTGCTGCCAGGCCTCGGCGCGCATGGTCCAGGACGCGGGGTCGTTGTCGGTGGGCATCGGCCACAGGACCGTACGCAGGTCGTCGGCGGCGCAGATCTCCACCATGCACTGGAAGGGTTCCTGGCCGCGTTCGCGGGCGATGTCCTCCACGACCCGGCCGCTCAGCCCGCGGTTGGCGTCGCTGTAGGTGTCGCCGATGACGTACCGCCCGAAGTTGGTCAGCCGCCGGAAGACGCCCGCCTCCTTCGACCCGGCGTGCCGCAGCAGCTCCGCCCGTACCTCCGGGTCGCGCAGTCGGGCGATCCGCTCGGGCACGGGCAGCCCCAGGACCGGCCCCCACCCGGGGATCAGGTTGAGCGCGCAGAAGGTGCCCAGCGACATGTTCATCGGCGTGAGGATCGGCATGGTCAACGCCACGACCCGGCCGCCGGCCTTGCGCGCCCGCTCACTGGCCAGCAACTGCCGGGGCACCCGCTCGGGGACCGCGGAGTCGATGGTCAGCACGTTCCAGTTCAGCGGCCGCCCGGCGGCGGCGCTCATCTCCACGAACAGCTCGATCTCGGCGTCGCTGAACTGATCCAGACACCCGGCGACGATCGCCTCGATCTGCGTCCCCTCGTGCTCGCCGACGGCCTTCGACAGCGCGAGCAGCTCGGCGGGCCCGGCGTGCCGGGAGGCCACCGGCTTGCCGTCCCCGTCGGAGTGGGTGGACGACTGGGTGGTGGAGAAGCCCCAGGCACCGGCGTCCATGGCGTCGTGCAGCAGCCGTACGATCTCGGCGAGTTGCTCCTCGCTGGGCTGCCCCCCGACGGCGTCCTCCCCCATCACGTACCGCCGCAGCGCACAGTGCCCCACCATGAACCCGGCGTTGACCGCGATCCGCCCTTCGAGCGCGTCCAGATACTCCCCGAACGAACTCCAGCTCCAGGGCGCCCCCTCTTCGAGCGCGACCAGCGACATGCCCTCGACCTTGGACATCATCCGGCGGGTGTAGTCGGCGTCGGCGGGCCGGGCCGGGTTCAACGGCGCGAGCGTGAACCCGCAGTTCCCGCCGGCCACGGTGGTCACCCCGTGGTTCAGCGACGGGGTCGCATAGGGATCCCAGAACAACTGCGCGTCGTAGTGCGTGTGCGGATCGACGAACCCGGGAGCGAGCACGAGCCCATTGGCGTCCTCGCTGCTGCGGGCCCCTTCGGTGACGGCACCGATGACGGCGATACGACCGTCGCGTATGCCGACGTCGGCCGTGTACGCGGGCGCACCCGTCCCGTCCACGACGGTCGCGCCTTTGATGACGTGATCGAGCATGCCGGTTCCTCCTCGGATTCGGGGTGGGGGCCGCGCCCTTCAGGGGCGCGGGGAACTGCGCGACCAGCCACGTCGCATCCGCACCCGCCGACGGCCCGCGGCCCTACGGCGATCAGGCGGACTGCCGGAAACGGGACGTCCGGTGAACGGGATCCGTGTCGATCTTCGGAATCACGTGCTCCCCGATCAACCGGATCGTCTGCAACGTCTCCTCCTTCGGCACCCCCACCGGCAGCCCGAAGCTCAACTGATCCGCCCCGGCCTGCTCCCACCGCTTGCACTGCGTGAGCACCTCGTCCGGATCACCGCAGATCAGCAGCTCCTCCTCGATCAGCAGCTCCACGAACTCCGGCGTGTACTCGGGCAGCGTCTCCGGCCACTCCGGGAAGCCCTCGGGCCGCGGGAAGGTGTCGTGGTACCGGAACACCAGCGAGGGCAGATAGTGCAGCCCGCCGTTCACCGCGATCCGGATCGCCTCGTCGTGCGTCGGCGCGCAGATCGCCGTGGTCGTCACCATGACGTTGTCGTTGACGAAGTCGCCGATCGGCTCCGCGTTCACGATCGCCGTCTTGTACTGCTGAAGCACCCACTCCATGTCGGAGACCTTCTGGATGCTGAAGCCGAGGACTCCGAGACCCTTGCGCGCGGCCATCGCGTACGAGGGCGGCGACCCGGCGGCGTACCACATCGCCGGATGCGACTTCCCGTACGGCTTGGGCAGGACCTTGCGCGGCGGCAACTGCCAGTGCTTGCCCTGGAAGCCCACGTACTCGTCCTGGAGCCACATCTTCGGGAACTCGGCGATCGTCTCTTCCCAGATCTCCTTGGTGTAGTTCATATCGGTGACGCCCGGTATGAACCCGAGGATCTCGTGCGATCCGGCCCCGCGCCCGCTGCCGAACTCGAAGCGATTGCCGCTGAGATGGTCGAGCATGGCGACCTTCTCGGCGACCTTCACCGGGTGGTTGACCTGGGCGAGCGGGTTGAAGATGCCGGATCCCAGATGGATCCGCTCCGTCGCATGCGCGAGGTACCCGAGGAAGACGTCGTTGGCGGAGAGATGCGAGTACTCCTCCAGGAAGTGGTGCTCGGAGGCCCACGCGTACTTGAAGCCTGACTTGTCCGCCTGGATGACGTACTCGGTCTCCTCCATCAGCGCCTTGTGCTCCGCGAGCGGGTCGGTCTCGGCGCGTTTGCCCACGTATCCCTGTACAAAGAGCCCGAATTCCAAGGCGGTTCACCGTCCCCGGTTCCGAAGTTTTCTGACACACCGTCAGTTTTGAACGACTGTGGCACCACCCGCATGGAGGGTCAATACCTGATGGTCAGTCAGATGACGCTGACCCCTGCCAGCCACCCCCCGTCGATCACGAACGGCTGCCCGGTGATGTAGGAGGAGTCGTCGCAGGTCAGGAACAGCGCCAGCCGAGCCACCTCCTCCGGCCGCCCGATCCGGCCGAGCGGCACGAGCTTGCGGTACAACCCGTCCAGGGCCCGGCTCGTCTCCTCCGCGTCCGCCTCCGGGTCCAACTGAGCCGGATTGGACATCGCGGTGTCGATCGCGCCGGGGCACATCGCGTTGACCCGGATGCCCCGCGGCGCCAGCTCCAGCGCGGCGACCCGGGTGAGGCCGAGGATGGCGTGCTTGGTCGCGGCGTACGTGCCCACGGCCGCCATGCCCGTGACGGCCGTGTAGGAGGCCGTGTTGACGATCGTGCCGCCGTCCTCCATCTCCGGGGCCACGGTCTTCATGCCGAGGAAGCAGCCGACCTGGTTGACCCGCACGACCTGCATGAACTCGTCCAGGGGCGTGTCGACGAGGGAGTTGAACCGCAGGATCCCGGCGTTGTTGACGAGCCCGTCGACACGGCCGTACGCCTCCTTGGTGGCCGCCAGCGCGGCGCGCCAGTCCTCCTCGTCGCCGACGTCGAGGTGGACGTACAGCGCCCCCAGCTCCTTCGCCAGCGCCCCGCCCTGGTCGTCGAGCACATCGGCGACGACGACATCGGCGCCCTCCGCCACGAACAGCCGCGCCTCCCGCTCGCCCTGTCCGCGCGCGGCTCCGGTGACGATGACGGTCCGTCCGTCCAGCTTGCCCATGGCTCTCCCTAGTCGAGGCGGGGCGCGACCTCGGCCCCGAACGCGGTGATCTGGTCGACGAGCTCGCTGCGGCCCCGGCTGCGGAACCGCACCTGGATCTGGTCCACCCCCATCGCCCGGTACGCCCGCAGCGACTCGGCGAGCGCGTCCGGCGTCCCGGTGAGCGTCCGGCGCCCGACGTCCCAGGCGGGCGCGCCGACGTACAGGGGCTCGACGATGGCGCCGACGGTGTACGGCCCCTCGATGCCCGCCTCCTCCCTGAGCCGCCGGATCCGCGCGATCTGCGCGGGCAGCCGGTCGCGCGGGTCGCCCTGGGGCAGCCAGCCGTCGCCCTTCAGCGCGGCCCTGCGCACGGCGGCCGGGGACGATCCGCCGACCCAGACCGGAATGCGTTCCTGGGCGGGCCGGGGCAACTGGCCGAGCCCCTCGAAGTCGTAGAGCTTGCCGTGGTGTTCGGGGAACTCCTCGGGTCCCAGGGCGGCGCGCAGGGCGTCGATCGACTCGTCCAGCACGGGTCCGCGCCGCTCGAAGTCGACGCCGAGCACCTCGAACTCCTCGCGTACGTGCCCGGCCCCGACGCCGAGGATCAGCCGCCCCGAGCTGAGGTGATCGAGGGTGGCGTACTGCTTGGCGGTCAGCAGGGGGTGGCGCAGGCCGACGACCGCGACATGGCTGAGCAGGCGTACGCGCTCGGTGGCGGCCGCGAGGAAGGCGAGGGTGGCGACCGGGTCGTACCAGATGGTGCTCATCGCGGAGGCCAGGCGGCGCGGGATGGCGACGTGGTCGCAGGCGGCGACGTAGTCGAAGCCGGCGCGGTCGGCGGCGCCGGCCAGGGCGACGAGGTCGTCGGGTCCGGCGCCCGCCTCCCACGGCTCCGCGTAGATCGTGCTCTGCGACTGGACGGGGAGCTGCATCCCGAACAGCGTCCGCCCGTCCGGCGGGACTTGGATGGTCACACGCCCTCCTCGATCTGACGGTCCGTCACATACATCCTCGGGCGCCATCGTCCGGTCTGGCGCCGCAACAGACAAGGGGTGGGGCCGATCCCGGCGGGGCACGGTCCTCCGCATGCCGAGGGTGGGGCCGATCCCGGCGGGGCACGGCCCTCCGCATGCCGAGGGTGGGGCCGATCCCGGCGGGGCACGGCCCTCCGCATGCCGAGGGTGGGGCCGATCCCGGCGTGGCACGGCCCTCCGCGTGCCGACGGTGTCCGGAATTTCGCGATCTTCGTGCGATTGACCACGGGTTGTCGCGCTCATGTCTCAGGGGCGTCACCGGGTGAGGGCAGCCCGGGGGCGGCTCGTACTGGGTGGCGGCTGCTCGGGAGGTCCGGGCGCCGAGACACGGGGAGATTCGAGAATGATCCGCAACCGCATCGCCGCGATCGCCGCCACCACCGCCGCCGCGGCCCTGCTGCTGACCGCCTGCAACGCCACCGACGACGCCGCCTCCGCGGCCCGCGAGGGCGCCGGATCCGCCCTGCAGAGCCTGAACTTCGGCAGCGGCACGGCCAAGCAGAACAACGCGGCCCCCGGCACCGGCGACTGGGCGACCCGCCCGGGCAAGCCCGCGACCAAGCCGGTCGCCAAGAAGTGGGTGCAGCTCAGCGCGTCGCGGGCGGGCGACCTGAACCCGGTCGTGGTCAACGGTGCCGGGTTCACCCTCTACCGCTTCGACAAGGACACCGCGGACCCCTCCAAGTCGAACTGCTCCGGCGACTGCGCCACCACCTGGCCGCCGGTCCTGGTCGCCCCCGGCGGCAGGATCTTCGTCGACGGCGTGGCCAAGTCCGACGTCGGCGTGGTCAAGCGCGACGACGGCACCCTC
Organism: Streptomyces sp. NPDC036764; assembly: GCF_055609385.1. NCBI lineage: Bacteria > Bacillati > Actinomycetota > Actinomycetes > Kitasatosporales > Streptomycetaceae > Streptomyces > Streptomyces sp. NPDC036764. The sequence continues at coordinate 311,258 of NZ_JBVJPT010000008.1, read as the reverse complement.
CAGGTCACCCTCGGCGGCTGGCCGGTCTACCGCTTCAGCAAGGACCTGAAGCCCGGCGACACCAACGGGCAGGGCGTGGGCGGCACCTGGTTCGGCGTGACGCCGGACGGACAGAAGGCGGGCACCCCCGCCGAGGAGCAGGAGCAGGGCGACGGCGGCACCGCCGCCCCGGCGAGCAGCGTCACGCTCTCCGACGAGATCAACTTCGGCGACCCCTCCGAGGGCCTGGCCGGCGCAGGCTGCCAGAACGTCGGCCGTGACGACTCCGCCTCCTCCCTCCAGGCCGCCGGCACCCTGAAGATCTGGTCCGAGAAGGACTGCAAGGGCGAGTCCAAGGTGGTGCAGGGCAACATCGCCGACCTGAACTCGGTCGGCTTCGACGACAAGATCTCGTCGGTGTTCCTCGGCTGACGCCTTCGGCGGCGCACCCGTGGGCCGCGGTCCCCTTCCGGGGGCCGCGGCTCCCTCATGCGCTCCCCGGCCAGAGCCCGTCGTCGGTCAGCCCCAGCAGCTCGATCGCGTTGCGCCGTACGATCCGGTCGACCACGTCGGCGTCCAGGTGCCCCATCTGCGCCTCGCCGACCTGGCGGGACTCCGGCCAGGTGGAGTCGGAGTGGGGGTAGTCGGTCTCGTAGAGCACGTTGCCGACGCCGATGGAGTCGAGGTTCCTCAGCCCGAAGGCGTCGTCGAAGAAGCAGCCGTAGACGTGGTCGGCGAACAGCTCGGACGGCGGCCGGTGCACCTTGTCCGCGACCCCGCCCCAGCCCCGGTTCTCCTCCCAGACGACGTCGGCGCGCTCCAGGATGTACGGGATCCAGCCGATCTGGCCCTCGGCGTACATGACCTTGAGGCCCGGGAAGCGCTCGAACTTGCCGCTCATCAGCCAGTCGACCATCGAGAAGCAGCAGTTGGCGAAGGTGATCGTCGAACCGACCGCGGGCGGCGCGTCGGCGGAGGTGGAGGGCATCCGGCTGGACGAGCCGATGTGCATGGCGACGACCGTGCCTGTCTCGTCGCAGGCGGCGAGGAAGGGGTCCCAGTAGTCGGTGTGCACGGAGGGCAGTCCGAGGTGCGGGGGTATCTCGGAGAAGGCGACGGCCCGCACGCCCCGGGCCGCGTTGCGGCGGACCTCGGCGGCGGCCAGCTCGGCGTCCCACAGGGGGATGAGGGTGAGCGGGATCAGCCGCCCGCGGGCGTCGGGCCCGCACCACTCCTCCACCATCCAGTCGTTGTACGCCCGCACGCCCAGCAGGCCCAGCTCGTGGTCCTGCGCCTCGGTGAAGGTCTGGCCGCAAAAGCGCGGGAAGGTCGGGAAGCAGAGCGCCGACTGGACGTGGTTGACGTCCATGTCCGCCAGCCGGGAGGGCACGTCGAACGAACCCTTGCGCATCTGCTCGTAGGTGATGACCTCCAGCTTGATCTCGTCCCTGCTGTACCCCACGGCGGTGTCGAGGCGGGTCAGGGGCCGGTGCAGGTCCTCGTACACCCACCAGTCGCCGATCGGCCCGTCGTCGCCGGGCCGGCCCATGACGGGCTTGAACCGCCCGCCCAGGAAGGTCATCTCCTTCAGCGGCGCGCGGACTATGCGCGGTCCGATGTCCAGGTACTTCTTCGGAAGCCGGTCCTGCCACACCGTGGGCGGCTCCACCGTGTGGTCGTCGACGGAGATGATCAGGGGAAACGTCGTCTCGGTGTCCATGGCGCTCACGGTAGCGCCGATCTGACGACCCGTCAGCTATGCCGGAGCGGCCACTACCGTGCGAAGAGCGCGTGAGGACCTTGTGATATCCCGCGCGCCTGGCTGTGATCACCCCCTCCACGGCTGACGCATCTGCCATGAACAAGGCAAACTGGCGGAGATGTAAACAGGCCCTAGGGGGACGGCGATGGACGGGGTACCGCGAGTGCCGGAGCAGAGGCGTCCCGGCTCCGCGAAAGATGCGGCGGAGCCGGCGGCGGCGCTGCGCTTCGGCGTGCTCGGTCCGGTGCGCGCGTGGCGCGGCGAGGAACAGCTCGCCACCGGCTCCCCCCAGCAACGCGCCCTGCTCGCCGCCCTGCTGCTGCGGGAGGGCCGTACGGCGACCGCGGCGGAGCTGATCGACGCCCTATGGGGCGAGGAGCCACCCTCGCAGGCGCTGGCGGCGCTGCGGACGTACGCCTCCCGGTTGCGCAAAATCCTGGATGCCGGGGTCCTGGTGAGCGAGTCGGGCGGCTACGCGGTGCGGGGCCTGGCCGAGGGCGCGCTGGACCTGGGGGTGGCGCAGGAGCTGGCGACGGAGGCGGAGAAGGCCCGGGGCGCCGGGGATCTGTGCCGGGCGCGGGACGCACTCGCGCGGGCGCTGGCGCTGTGGGACGGCGAGGTGCTGGCCGGGGTCCCCGGGCCGTACGCGGAGGCCCAGCGGGTCCGTCTTGAGGAATGGCGCCTCCAACTGCTCGAATCCCGCCTCGACATGGACCTGGAACAGGGCTGCCACGCGGAGGCGGTCTCGGAGCTGACGGCACTGACGGCCGAGCACCCGCTGCGCGAGCGACTGCGGGAGCTGCTGATGCTGGCGCTGTACCGCAGCGGCCGGCAGGCGGAGGCGCTGGCGGTGTACGCGGACACGCGGCGCCTGCTGGCGGACGAGCTGGGCGTGGACCCGCGCCCCGGCCTGAAGGAGCTCCAGCAGCGCATTCTCCAGGCGGACCCGGCCCTCGCGGAGCCGTCGGCGCCGACGGCCGAACCGGCGGCGGTCCCGGTGCGTCCGGCGCAACTGCCCGCCACGGTCCCGGACTTCACCGGCCGCGCCTCCTTCGTCTCGGAGCTCGGCGAGGTCCTCGCCTCGGCCGAGGGCCGGGTGATGGCGGTGTCGGCGCTCGCGGGCATCGGCGGGGTGGGCAAGACGACGCTGGCGGTGCACGTGGCGCACCAGGCGCGTGCGGCCTTCCCCGACGGGCAGCTCTACGTCGACCTCCAGGGCGCCGGCCCTCGCGCGGCGGAGCCGGAGACGGTGCTGGGCTCGTTCCTGCGGGCGCTGGGCACCGCGGACTCGGCGATCCCGGACTCCCTGGAGGAACGGGCCGCGCTCTACCGCTCGGTGCTGGACGGACGCCGGGTCCTGGTCCTGCTGGACAACGCCAAGGACGCGGCGCAGGTACGGCCGCTGCTGCCGGGTATGGAGGGCTGCGCGGCGCTGGTGACGTCCCGGGTGCGCATGGTCGACCTCGCGGGCGCCCACCTGGTCGACCTGGACGTGATGTCGCCGGACGAGGCGCTGTCCCTGTTCACGAAGATCGTGGGCGAGGAGCGGGTGGCCTCCGAGCGGGAGGCCGCGCTGGACGTGGTCGCGGCGTGCGGCTTCCTGCCGCTGGCGATCCGCATCGCGGCGTCCCGGCTGGCGGCACGGCGTACGTGGACGGTGTCGGTGCTGGCGGCGAAGCTGGCGGATGAACGCCGCCGCCTCGACGAACTCCAGGCGGGCGACCTCGCGGTGAAGGCCACCTTCGAGCTGGGCTACGGCGCCCTGGACCCCGCCCAGGCCCGCGCGTTCCGGCTGCTGGGCCTGGCCGACGGCCCGGACATCTCCCTGGCCGCGGCGGCAGCGGTGCTGGACCTCCCGACGGAGGACACCGAGGACCTCCTGGAGGCCCTCGTCGACACCTCACTCCTGGAATCGGCGGCGCCCGGCCGGTACCGGTACCACGACCTGGTGCGACTCTACGCGCGTGCGTGCGCGGAACGGGACGAGTGGCCGCCGAGCGAGCGGGATGCGGCGTTGTCGCGGTTGCTGGACTTCTATCTGGCCACGACCGCGCAGGTGTACGCCATCGAGCACCCCGGGGACCGGCTGACCGACGACCTGGAGCCCACCCGCTATCCGGGGCTGCGGTTCGCCGAGGGGACGGCGGCCCTCGACTGGCTGTACACAGAGGCCGGGCAACTGCTGGCCTGCGTACGGCAGGCGGCGGGGACGGAGCGGCTGCGGCGTGCGGTCGATCTGCTGTGGGCGGCGAAGGACCTGACCGAGTCCGGGGCCAACTCGCATCAGTACGAGATGACGGCGCGGGCGACCTGCGAGGCCACCCGGGCCGCCGGCCACGAACGGGCGGAGGGCAGGGCGCGTACGGTGCTCAGTGATGTGCTGCTGGTCTCCGGGCGCATCCAGCCGGCCGAGCAGGAGGCCCGAGTCGCCATGGGACTCGCGGGGAGCGCACAGGACGCCACCGCCGTGAGCTGGGTGGCCAACAACCGGGGACTCATCTGCCTGCACGAGAGCCGGTTCGCCGACGGCAAGGTCTTCTTCGACCAGGCCCTCGAGGGTCTGCGGGCGGCAGGGAACCGGCCCTTCGAGGCCACCGTCCTGGGCAACCTTTCCCGTGCCCACCTGGGCATGGGCAACATCGCGAAGGCCGTGGAGATGGCACAGCACGGGCTGGCCGTGCACAGCGAGATCGGCCGGACGGTGCGCCTCGCCAACGGTCACTTCGCGCTCGGTGTCGCCCTGACCCGCGCGGGCCGTTACACCGAGGCGCTCAGCCAGTTCTCCGACGCGCTCGGCATCTTCAACGACCATCGGCAGCGACTATGGGAGGGCGTCACCCACTTCCGCATCGCCGAGGTGCACGCGGCCGACCGCCGCCCGGCGCAGGCTGCCCAGCACGCCGAACAGGCGCTCGCGCTGGGCTGTATCGGCGGCGACCGGATGCAGGGCAACGTCCTTACGCTTCTTGGGCGTTCGCTCTTCGCACTCGGTCAGGCGGACCGGGCCCGGGCGTGCTGGCGTGAGGCCCTGAGCCTCTACGAGCAGAACGGCGCCGGGGAGGCCAACGCGGTGCGCGCGCTGCTCACCTCGGCTGCGGCAGCGTAGAACTCGAGTCTGTGACCTGCGGATTGTGGGCGTTCAGCGTTCGTTTATCTCCGCCCGGCAGTCTCTTCCCTGTCAGACCGTCGCGTCGGGGGGCAGGCGGTCCGACCCGGAGCCCGACCGATTACTGTGCGGCTCCGAACGCCCGTCCGGCGATCCGCGGGGGAATCCCCGGACGGGCGTTCCTCACTCATCGCCGAAACAGAGGAACACGAGCCCATGAGCGACAAGAAGAAGGACGCGACCGTCTCTCCGGACAACAACGCGATGCCGAGCGAGCCGGCCGCCGCGGACGAGAAGATCACCACCCTCAACAACGCCATGCCGAGCGAGCCGGCTGCCGCTGAGGAGAAGATCACCACGCTCAACAACGCCATGCCGGCCGGGCCCGCGAAGCTGAACCTGAACGACAAGTAGGCCTCATCGCACGGGGATCGGCCGCGGCGGCTCGGAGGGGGAGCCACCGCGGCCGAGGTGTGTCCGGGGGGGGCGCCGGGCGGTCGCTGTCGCGGCGTGCGCTGTGAGGCGGGCGCAATGGCGCGTCCCCACAGCCTCTGCGCGTCGTTCCCTCTCCCGACACCCGGCCGTCGCACCCGACCGCCACGCTCGGGTGTCATGGCATCCGAGCAGAGCGCGGCGGCGGGCGCCGGACAGCCGTCGGCGCTCGTCAAGTTCGTTCAGTTCGTCCCGCTGGGCGCGGTGGCCGTCGTGCTGCTCGACTCCGCCACGGACTTCTTCCCGGACGACCCGCTCGCGGGCATCCTGACGCCGACCCGGCTCGCCCTGCTGCTCGGGATCATCGCCTTGGCCGTGCCTGTACGGGGCCGGCCGCGGGCGCGGCTGCGGGACTTCCGGACGCGGCTGGATCTGCCCGTCGGGCTGCTCGTCGCCGTATCGGCCGCGACGACGTACCGCGGCGGCCACCCCACCGCACCCCTGCGCGGCCTGCTCACCGTCATCGCCTGCTACTACCTGGTCGTCGCGGTGCGCCGCACGCAGCCCGAGTCGTGGCGCGCGATCGGCCTCCTCGCGCTGACCGGCGTCGCGGCCGCCGCCACCAGCGCCTTCTCCCAGGTGACCAACGAGACGCCGACCGGCTTCTGCCGCACCGGACTGCTCACCGACATCGCCTGCGACGCGGGCGGCGACGGCGTCCTGATCCGCGCCACCGGAACCTTCTCCAACCCGAACCTGCTGGCCGCCTTCCTCGTGCTGCTGCTGCCGTTCGCCCTGCTCGCCGCCGTGTGCGTGGACGAACGCACGGCCCGTACGGCGATCGTCGTACTCGTCGTGACCGGATACGGCGCCCTGCTGACCACCTTCTCGCGCGCCGGGTATGTCGCCGGCGCCGCCGGTCTCCTCGTCCTCGGCGGTGCCTACTGGCTGGCGCCCAGGATCGCCGACCGCGCGCAGCGCCGGCTGTTCGCCGTCCTCGGCACCCTCGCCCTGCTCGGCGCGGCCGGCGCCATCTGGGCCGTGTCCCGGGCCGGCAACTCCCTGGGCGTGCGGGGCCAGGCGTGGGAGGCGGCGCTCGGGCTGGCCGCCGACAACCCCCTCGGCGTCGGCCTCGGCCGCTCCGGCGCCGCCATATCCGCCACCGCTCCCGGCGAGCGGACCTTCGTCCACGCCCACAACCTGTGGCTCAACTGGCTGGTGGAGGCGGGCCCGCTCGGGCTCCTCGCCATCACCGCCGTGGCCGTGATCGCCGTGTCCTCGGCGGCCCGCGCCGCCCGCGCGAAGTCGGTCATCGGCACGGTCGGCCTGGCGGCCCTGACCGGCTTCTTCCTGATGAGCATGATGGACCACCCGGCCAACCTGGACCGCATCGACGCCCTGCTCTGGTACGCCCTCGCGATGGTCATGGCCGACACCCCGGCCACCTGGCGCAAGCGCGCGGGCACCACCCCGGCCCCCGTCCCGGCGCAGATCAAACGCCCCCGCCACGGCCCGCAACGCATCGGCGCCGCGAGCTGACGGCCGACGTGGAGCCCGGATCGCGATCGCGGCCCACTCCGACCCGCAACGCATCGGCACCCCCGGCCGACCGCCGACGTGGAGCCCGGCCCACTCCGACCCCCAGCGCGTCAGCGCCCCCGGCCGACCGCCGAGGCAGGGCCCGGCTCACTCCGACCCGCAACGCATCGGCACCCCCGGCCGACCGCCGAGGCGGAACACGACCCACTCCGACCCGCAGCGCATCGGCACCCCCGGCCGACCGCCGACGTGGAGCCCGGCCCGCAACGCATCGGCACCCCCGGCCGACCGCCGACGGCAAGAGCAGCCGGTTCCTCAACCCCTCCCCCGCAACTCCCCCTTGACCACCTTCCCGCTCGCGTTCCGCGGCAGCTCGCCCACGAACTCCACCGCCCTCGGCACCTTGTAGTTCGCCATCTCCCGCCGTGCCCAGGCGATCAGGTCGTCCCCGGTCAGCACGGCCCCCGGCCGCCGCACCACGAACGCCTTCCCGGCCTCCCCCAGCCGCGCGTCCGGCACGCCGATCACCGCGACGTCCGCGACATCGGGGTGCAGCCCCAGCATCTGCTCGATCTCCGCCGGGTAGGCGTTGAAGCCGCCGACGATGAACATGTCCTTGATGCGGTCGGTGATGCGCAGGTTGCCGCCCTCGTCCAGCACGCCCACGTCCCCGGTCCGCAGCCAGCCGTCCTCCGTCAGCACCTCGGCCGTCGCCGCCGCGTCCTCGTAGTAGCCCCGCATGACGTTGAAGCCGCGGACCAGCACCTCGCCGGGTTCGCCGGGCGGCGCCTCGACGCGCACCTCCGTGCCCGGTATCGCGCGGCCCGACGTGGAGGCGATGACCGTCGGGTCGTCGCCGCGCCGGCACATCGTCACGATGCCGCTGGCCTCGGACAGGCCGTACGCCGTCAGGACCGTCTCCACGCCCAGCTCCCCGCGCAGCCGCTCCACCAACCGCAACGGCACGACCGCGGCGCCCGTCACCACCAGCCGCAGCGCGGACAGGTCGTGCGCGTCGCGTGCCGGGTGGTCCAGCAGCGACTGGTGCAGGGTCGGCGGGCCCGGCAGCACCGACACCCGTTCCGCCGCGATGTTCGCCAGCGCCGTGCCGACGTTGAACACCGGCTGGGGGATCATCGTCGCGCCCCGCATGAGGCAGGCGATCACCCCGGCCTTGTAGCCGAAGGTGTGGAAGAAGGGGTTCACGATCAGGTAGCGGTCGCCCTGCCGCAGTCCCGCCAGGTCGCTCCACACCTCGTACGCCCGCAGCGTCTGCGCGTGGGTGATCACCGCGCCCTTCGGGCGGCCCGTCGTACCGGACGTGAAGACGATGTCCGACGCCCAGGAGCCCTGGACGGACTCCGCACGGGCCCGCACCTCGGCCGCGTCCACCCCGTCCCCGCTCGCCAGGAAGTCCTTCCAGGTACGGAAGTCCGCGGGGGCGTCGTCCGAGAGCACCACCACCTGCTCGAGCGCCGGCAGCCCAGGCCCCTCCGCGACCGCCCGCCGCAGCGACGCCACGTACGACGTCCCCAGGAACGTGCCCGTCACGAACAGCAGCCGCGCCCCGCTCCTGCGCAGCACATCGGCCGCCTCCCCGCCCTTGAAGCGGGTGTTCAGCGGCACCAGCACCGCCCCCGCCGACACCGCGCCCAGCGCGGCCGTGATCCAGTCCAGCGTGTTCGGCGCCCAGATGGCGACCCGGTCGCCCGGCGCGATGCCGTTCGCCATGCAGGCCGCGGCCGAGCGCTCGACGCGGGCGCCCAGTTCGGCGTACGAGATCCGGCTGCGGCCCTCCACCACCGCCTCGACGTCCGCGTACCGCTCGGCCGCGGACCGCACAAGTTCCGGAACGCTGCCCCACTCCAAGTCACCGCGCACCACGGCCTCCAGACCCACTAGCTGACTACCCGTCAGATTAGCTGTAGCCTGACGCCCTGTCAGCAGCCGCTTCAGCATGCGGAGGTGCGCGCAGCATGACCTCAGGCACCGGCCTCAAGGACGCCACCGCGATCGTCGGCATCGGACAGACACCCTTCGCCAAGAACCTTCCGGACGACGAGAGAACACTGGCCTGCCGGGCCGTTCTCGCCGCCCTCGACGACGCCGGCATCGCCCCCGGCGAGGTCGACGCCCTCGCCTCCTACACCATGGAGGAGACCGACGAGGTCGAGCTGGCGAAGGCGGTCGGCTTCGGTGACCTCACCTACTTCAGCAAGGTCGGCTACGGCGGCGGCGGTTCGTGCGCCACCGTCGCGCACCTGGCCACCGCCATCGCCACCGGGCAGGCGACGGTCGGCGTCGCCTGGCGGTCCCGCAAACGCGGCAGCGGCCCCCGGCCGTGGCGGAACACCACCGCCCAACTGCCCACCCCGGCGCAGTGGACCCGGCCCTACGGCCTCCTGCGCCCCGTCGACGAGATCGCGATGCTCGCCCGGCGGTACATGCACGAGTACGGCGCGACGCGGGACCACCTGTTCAACGTCGCCCTCGCCTGCCGCAACCGGGCCAACCAGAACCCGGACGCGATCATGTACGACCGGCCGCTGACCCGCGAGATGTACATGACCTCGCGCTGGATCAGCGAGCCGCTCTGCCTCTTCGACAACTGCCTGGAGACCGACGGCGCCCTGGCCTGCGTGATCGTCAGCCGCGAGCGCGCCCGCGACTGCCGGCACACCCCCGTCTACGTCCACTCCGCCGCCCAGGGCCTGCCCGCCCAGCACCACGGCATGGTCAACTACTGGAACGACGACCCGCTCACCGGCCCCGCCTGGACCGCCGCCCGGCATCTGTGGAAGCACGCCGACCTCACTCCACAGGATGTGGACGTCGCCCAGATCTACGACGCGTTCACCGCGCTCATACCGCTCTCGCTGGAGGGCTACGGCTTCTGCGGGCGCGGCGAGGGAGGGGCGTTCACCGAGGGCGGCGCCCTGGAGATCGGCGGGCGGCTGCCGATGAACACCGGGGGCGGCGGGCTCAGCGAGGCCTACGTGCACGGCTTCAACCTCATCAACGAAGGCGTCAAACAGCTCCGCGGCACCAGCACCGCCCAGGTCCCCGGCGCCGCGACCTGTCTCGTCACCGCCGGCGAAGGCGTGCCCACCTCCGCGCTGCTCCTGAGGAGTTGATCGAAGGATGCTCTCCCCCGTCACCGACCCCGACGGCGCCCCCTTCTGGCAGTACGCCGCCCAGGGCGAGCTGCGCGTCCAGTCCTGCGCCGACTGCGGCGAGGCCCGCTTCCCGCCCCGCCCGTGCTGCCCGCACTGCCAGTCCTTCGCGAGCGAGTGGCGGCGGATGAGCGGGCACGGGCGGATCTGGTCGTACGTCGTCCCCCACCCGCCCCTGCTGCCCGACTACGCCGCGCAGGCGCCGTACAACGTCATCGTCGTCGAACTCGCCGACGCCCCCCGCATCCGCCTCGTCGGCAACCTCGTCACCGGCCCCGACGCGGCTCTCGACTCCGTGCCCCCGGACCGGATCCGCATCGGCGCGAAGGTGCAGGCCGTCTTCGGCAGAGCCGGTCTGCCGCGTTGGATCCTGGAGCGGCCGTGAGCGTCGACGTCACGACCGACAAGGACACCGCCGTCGCCGTCGTCACCCTCGACCGGCCCGACCGGCTCAACGCCATCGACCTGCCGATGCGGGACGAACTCGTCGCGGCCTGGCGTCAGTTGCGGTTCGACGACACCGTGCGGGCCGTCGTCCTCACCGGCTCCGGGGAGCGGGCCTTCTGCACCGGGCTGGACCGGGACGCCGTCGTCCCGCAGCCCGACTCGCCCTACATGACCGACGATCCACTGCTGCGCGTCGGGCCGAAGTCCAACGACCTGTGGAAGCCCGTCGTCGCCGCCGTGACCGGCATGGCCTGCGGGGGCGCCTTCTATCTGCTCGGCGAGGCGGACTTCCTCGTCGCCGACCCGGCGGCCGCCTTCTTCGACCCGCACACCACCTACGGCATGGTCAGCGCCTACGAGTCGATGCTCATGGCGCTGCGCATGCCGTACGGGGAGGCCGCGCGGATGGCGCTCATGGGCAGCGCGGAGCGGCTGTCGGCCCGGCGGGCCCATCAGATCGGGCTGGTCTCGGAAGTCACCGAACCCGGCGGCGCGTTGGCCGCCGCCGTCGACTGCGCCGCCGTACTCGCCGGGTATCCGGCGGAGGGGGTGCAGGGGACCGTGCGGGCGCTGTGGGCGGCCAGGGAGGCCGCCCTCGCCCACGCCTTCGCGCAGGCACCGCACCTGGTCGCGCTCGGGAACCTGCCGGGTGAGCGGCAGGCGGAGCTGTTCCGGGCGCGGCGCCGCGCGTTCAGGACACGGTGACCTAGTAGCGGTCGGCCATGCGCATCGGTTCGCTCAGCTCGCAGCTTCCGCCGGAGGCGCTCTTCCGGGCGACGACGTCGGTGGTCTCGCCGGCGCCCGCGTCGACGGTCAGGATCCCGGAGGTCGCGGTGTCCAGCACCGTGCCGGCCGAGTCCTTGAAGGTGACGGTGAAGGTGTAGGAGTACGTCGTGGTCGCGCTGCTGTTGGTGGCGCGGACGCGGGCGACGAGCCCCTTGGCCGCGTCGTACTCGCACTCCTCGATCTTCACGTCCCCGGTGTCCTCCGCGGCCGGCCCCTCGGTCGCCTGCGCACCGCCGCCCGAGGACGACCCCGTGTCGTAGTCGTCATCGTCGTCGTAGTGCGTGCTGCCGCCGTAACTCCCGCCCGAACCGCTCGACGAGCTGCTGGAGTTCGAGTTGCTGTCGCAGCCGCCGCCGCTGGAGTGCCGTGCGCCCGTCAGGGCGACGACTACTCCGACGAACACGGCCACCGCGCGGACATGGCGAAGCTTCACGGTGTTTCAACCCCCGTTGTCGCGATCGTGAACACGTCACGTTAGCAGCGGCCGCATGGCGGTAAGCGCTCACCCGGCGTAGCGTCTCGTGTAAGAGCGGTGAAGATGGCCGCTCTTCCGGGACGGCCGCCGTCCGGATCCCTTCCGTACACCGGCACGACGGCCGTCACACACCGACGGCTCATGCATGCCAGGGGCGGACGGGGCCCCTTCAGGGGCGCGGGAAACCGCGCGACCAGCCACGACGGCGCCGCACCCGACCGCTGACGCTACGCGGTACGCGCCGTACCGGTGCCCTTCTCCGCGTCCAGCGCATACACGCACCGATCCTTGCTGCACGCGTACACGACCCCGTCCTTCACCACGGGCGACCCGGTGATCTCGCCCCCCGTGGCGAGCTTCCAGCGCAGCCGGCCGTCGTCGGCCTTCAGGGTGTACAGCAGATGGTCGGTGGAGCCGAAGTGGATCCGGCCCTCGGCCACCGACGGGGCACCCACGAGGTCGCCGCCCGCCTGGAAGCGCCACTTCGGCGTCCCGGTGACCGCGTCCAGCGTGTACAGGCCCTTGCCGCTGCCGACGTGGACATGGCCCCCGGCCACCAGCACCGGCTCGATCGAGGAGCGGGACTCCGTGGCGATGCGCCAGCGGTCGCGGCCGTCGGTGGCGTCCAGGGCGTAGACCGTGCCGAGGTAGTCGGCGAGATACACACCGCCGCCGGTCACCGCAGGGCCCGGCACGAAGGCCGGCGGGCACAGGAAGACCGCCGGGGCCTCGAAGTGCCAGCGCACATGCCCGCTCATCACGTCGAGCGCGAGCACGCGTGTGCCGGCCGAGACGTACACATGGCCGTCGTGGGCCTGCGCCACGCGCACCGGCACCCCGCCACAGGAGGCGGCGTCGCCGATCGGGTACGACCAGCGCTCGTCGCCGGTGCGCGCGTCCAGGGCCTTCAGCCGGGCGTCCTGCCAGACGTACACCGTGCCGTCGTACAGCGCCGGCCCGGCCTCCGGGGACTCGAAGTCGGTCTGCGCCCCGGTGATCTCCCACAGCTTCTGGCCGTTGGACGCCTCCCAGGCCTGGACGCCGCCGCCGCGCGTGCCGGTGACGACGGTGCCGCGCTCGGCCTTGAGGGAGTAGACCCAGGCGTCCGTCTGCAGCCGCCACAGGTCGGCGCCCTCGCGGCACTCCAGGGCGAACAGCGTCGGTCCGTCGGAGGCGTGGATGCGGCCGTCCGCGACCGCCATGGACCAGGCGACGTCCCGGGTCTTGAAGCGGCGGCGGCCGGTCGCCACGTCCAGGGCGTGCACCTCGAAGGAGGTGACGTAGACGAGGTCTCCGTCGACGGCCGGGGTACCCCAGACGTCGTTCGACATGCGAAAACGCCAGGGCCGCCAGCCGGCCGCGTTCTCCGGGGGCACGGGCGGCACGGCGGGGCCGACGGCGGGGTCGGTGCCGTTTACGCCGGGGCGGGGCTTGGACCAGGAGGCGACCAGGCCGGCCTCCGGAGGGGGCGCCTTCATGGCGGCGGCACGGGCGTCGGCGACGCGCGGGCCGGGGCCGATGGGGACCGCGGCGCCCGCCAGGCGGACCGGGCCGGTGTCGGGGGCGCCGACCGGGACGGGCTGCGGGGCCGGGACGACCGGGTCGTGCGAGGGCGGGGGCGGTAGCGGCGCGGGGGCGATCCGGCCGCCGCTGCGGCCGGAGGCGGGCGAGGGCTTGGCCGCCGGGCGGCCGCCTCTGCGCGACTCGATCAGGCCCACCGCGCGCTCGGGCAGCCACGCGGACGCCGTACCGCTGTCGTCGGAGCCGGAACCGAAGAGGTGGGGCGCGAGCTGGGCCTGGAGGTCGGCCGGGTTGGGGCGGGCCGTGGCCTCCATCTGCATACAGGACTCGATCAGCGGGCGCAGCTCGTCCGGGAGACCTTCCAGGTCCGGGCCCTCGCGCAGCAGCATGAAGACCGTCTCGACCGGGTTGGCCCCGTGGAACGGGGGGTGTCCGGTGGCGGCGAACACCAGCATCGAGCCGAGCGAGAAGACATCGCTCGCGCCGGTCACGCTGCGCGAGTCCTTCGCCTGCTCCGGCGACATGTACGCGGGCGTACCGACGGCGACATTGGTCATCGTCAAACGCGTGTTCGATACGCCGGACGCGATACCGAAGTCGATGACGCGGGGACCGTCCTCGACCACGAGCACGTTGGACGGCTTCAGGTCGCGGTGCACGAGCCCGGCGCCGTGGATCGACTGGAGGGCCTCCGCCACACCCGCGGCCAGCCAGCGCACCGCCTGGGCCGGCATCGGCCCGCACTCGTTCACTATTTCCTCGAGGGAGGGCGCGGGCACGTACGCGGTGGCCAGCCACGGCACGGCGGCGCGCGGGTCGGCGTCGACGACCGCGGCCGTGTAGAAACCGGAGACCGCCCGGGCCGCCTCCACCTCACGCGTGAAGCGGACGCGGAAGAGCTGGTCCTCGGCGAGCTCCGTACGGACGGTCTTGATCGCCACGCGCCGGCCCGAAGCCGAGCGCGCGAGATAGACCAGCCCCATGCCGCCGGCGCCCAGCCGTCCGAGCACCTCGAACGGCCCGATCCTGCGCGGATCGTGCTGCGTAAGCTGATCCACCACTCTGCCTGCCACCTCCCCGTACGGGCCCCGTCACCCAGATATGTACGCGACCCCGTGCAGCGTCTCACCACCGCACCGCCTTGGCGGCACGCACCCCGATTCTTCCTGTCCGAGGGCGTGGTTGCGAACCCGACGGCGGAACGGGGTGTCTTGGGACAAAACCACACTCCGGTGCCACCGCAAAGCGCCGGTTCGCATAGTGGGACGCCGAAGGTAAGAGTGCGGTCGGCGTTTCAGCGTTCCAGGACCGCGAAGGAAGCGCCCTGGTCGTCGGTGACGACGGCGACCGTCCCGTACGACGTTTCGAAGGGCGGCACCTGCACCCGCCCGCCGAGCCGGTTCACCGTGCCGAGGATCTCCGCGCAGTCCGCCACCCGGAAATGGACCACGAAATGAGGCGGCATCATCGCCGGAAACACGTCTTCGACGGCCGCCCGGCCGAAGTCCGGTTCGGCGTCCGGCCCGAACAGGGCGTCGTGGAAGAGCCCGCCGTAGAAGGTGTTGGCGGCCTCGGTGTCCCGGGCGTACAGCTCGGCCCAGGCGAAGGTGCCGACCTTGTGCCGGCGCCCGAATCCGGTGTGCCCGTCCGCCTGCCACAGCCCGAAGACCGCGCCCTCGGGGTCGGTGACCAGCGCGGCCGTGCCGAGCTCCGCCCCGATCCGCGCCGGCGAGGTGACCACCTGTCCGCCGGCGTCACGGATCCGCCCGGCCAGCCCCTGTGCGTCCGGGGTGGCGAAGTACACCGTCCACACGGTGGGCATCCGCCCGTCCGTCTTGCGGGAGAGCGCGGCGACGCGGTCGCCGTCCAGGCGGGCCCATACGGTGGAGTCGTACGCCTCCTCGAAGTCCCACCCGAAGAGCTCGCCGTAGAAGCGCTTGCCCGCCGCCACGTCCGCGAGCTGCGCTTCGACCCAGCACGGGACGCCCTCCATGTATCCCGTTCCGTTCGCGGATGCCCTGTTTTCGGCCATGCGGCAAAAGTAGCGGCCTCTCCCGCACCCCGCAGACCAGGCACACCAGCCTCGCGCTCCTCGTGCACCCCATTTGCAGTCGGCCGAATCGCGCCCCGATCACGCCTCGGTAAGCTGACGACATGACAGGACAAGTGCGTACCGTCGACGGCCGCGTGGCCGGCCGGCGTGGGCAGGCGACCCGGCAGAAGCTGCTCGACTGCCTCAGCGAGATGCTCAGCTCTTCCCCGTACCGGGACGTCAAAGTCATCGATGTCGCCCGGAAGGCGGGCACTTCGCCCGCCACCTTCTACCAGTACTTCCCGGACGTCGAGGGCGCCGTCCTGGAGATCGCCGAGCAAATGGCGGCCGAGGGCGCCGGGTTGACCGAGCTCGTCGAGGGCCGTAGCTGGGTCGGCAAGGCCGGCTGGCAGACGGCACAGGAACTCGTCGACGGCTTCCTCGAGTTCTGGCGCAAGAACGACGCGATCCTCAGGGTCGTCGACCTCGGGGCGTCCGAGGGCGACAAACGCTTCTACAAGATCCGTATGAAGATCCTGAACTCCGTCAACAACTCCCTTGCGGAAGCCGTCACTCAGCTTCAGTCCAAGGGCAAGGTCGACAAGGACGTCAACCCGGCGGCGGTCGCGGGCTCGCTCGTCGCGATGCTCGCGGCGGTGGCCTCCCACCAGAAGGGTTTCCAGACGTGGGGCGTGAAGCAGGCTGAACTCAAGCCGAACCTGGCGCTGTTGGTGCACCTGGGCGTGACCGGCAAGAAGCCGACGAAGTAGCGGCGCTCAAGTCCTGTCTTGCAGGCGGTGGTCCACACAGGTGGGGCCACCGCCTGCTGCCCGTTCACGGCACCTCGCGTCACGCGGGCAGGGGCCGGTCGTTCACGACGTGCTTCATCACCAGCGTCGAGGTCAGCCGCTGCACTCCCGGCAGCGTGGCCAGCTTCTCGTCGTACAGCCGCTGGTAGGCGGCGAGGTCCGCGGCGACGACCCGCAGCAGGTAGTCCGGCTCCCCGAACAGCCGCTGCGCCTCCACCACGTGCGGGATGTCGGCCAGCGCGCCCTCGAACCCGGCGACCGTGTCCCGGTCCTCCTGTCGCATGGAGACGAAGACCAGCGCCTCGAAGTTCAGCCCCACGGCGGCCGGCTCCACGACGGCCCGGTATCCGCTGATGGCGCCGGCCCGCTCCAGCTCCCGCAGCCGACGGTGACACGGCGAGACGCTGAGCCGCACCCGCGCGGCCAGCTCGGTCACGGTCAGCCGCCCGTCCTGCTGGAGCTCGGCAAGAATCTGTCTGTCCACGTCGTCCATGAGGCAGATCTTCCCTCACGACTGCGGATCATGGGCAAACTTCGACAACACTTTCGGGCCATTCCCGCCTAATGTCCCCACCATGGACTCCGGACTGCTCATTTCCTTCCTCGCCATCGACCTGCTGCTGGTCTGCGTGCCGGGCGCCGACTGGGCGTACGCGATCTCCGCCGGGCTGCGCGGCCGCTCGCCGGTGACGGCGGTGGCGGGCCTGGTCACCGGATACGCGCTGCACACCGTCCTCGCGGTGGCCGGCCTCGCGGTGCTGGTGGCGAGCGAGCCGGGTCTGCTCACCGCGCTGACCGCCGCCGGCGCCGCGTACCTGGTGTGGCTGGGGTGGGGCGTGCTGCGCCGTCCGGGCACCCCGGGGGAGGCCGAGGAGGCCGTGGCCGCGAGCCCGGCCCGCGCCTTCCTGCGCGGCGCCACGATCAGCGGCCTGAACCCCAAGGGCCTGCTGCTCTACCTGTCGGTGCTGCCGCAGTTCCTGCTGACGAAGGGCGACCACCTGCCGGTCCCCGCCCAGACCGCCGTCCTCGGCCTGCTCCACATGGCCTGCTGCGCCGCCGTCTACCTCACGGTCGGCCTCACGGCCCGAGCGGTCCTCGGCGCCCGCCCGACAGCGGCCCGCGCGGTCGCCCGCACCTCGGGCGCGGCCATGCTGGGAATCGGCGCGTTCATGCTGGTACAGCGCCTGGCGACGCTGTAACGGTCACCGGCCCGGGAGATCCTTGCGGACGATCCGGAACAGCCGGATCTCCCGCTCCACCCGTGCCTGGTACGTCGCATACGGCGGCCAGAACGCCAGCGCCGTCTTCCACACCGCCGCCCGCTCCTCCCCCTCCAGCAGTTGGGCCGTGACGGGGATGTCGTGGCCCTTCCAGTTGACCTCGGCGTCGGAGTGGGTGAGGAGGTTGTGGGTCCAGGAGGGGTGGCCCGGGCGGCCGAAGTTGGAGCCGACCAGGATCCAGGAGCGGCCGTCCTCCTCGGGCATGCAGGCCAGCGGCGTGCGGCGGGGCAGGCCGCTGCGGGCGCCGGTGGAGGTGAGGATCACGCCGGGCAGCATCTGGGCGCTGAGCAGCACCTTGCCGCGGGTGAGGCGGTGGACGGCGCGGTCCAGAGCGGGGATGACGTGCGGGGCGACCTTGGCGAAGCCCCGCGTGGAGGACACCTTCTGCACCGCTCGTACGACCACGGGTACGCCGATCACACCGCCACCTCCTGGGGGTCGGACATCTCGAAGAGCCGGGCGGCGGCCGCGGCGTGCGCGCGGAGCCGGTGTACCGGGCCGAAGAGGAGGTCGTCCCCGGCGGCCCGCTTGAAGTACAGATGCGCCTCGTGCTCCCAGGTGAAACCGATGCCGCCGTGGAGTTGGATGCCCTCGGCGGATGCGGTGCGTAGCGCCTCCAGGGCCTGTGCGAGGGCGAGGCGCGCTTCGGGTGGGGTCGTGCCAGGTTGTTCTTTGTCCGCGGGTTCGTCGTGGCTGGTCGCGCAGTTCCCCGCGCCCCTTAGGGGCGTTGCCTCTCGGGACGTTGCCGCCCACGCCGCGTAGTACGCCGCCGAGCGTGCCGCCTGCACCTGGACGTATACGTCCGCCAACCGGTGCTTCACCGCCTGGAAGGAACCGATCGGCCGGCCGAACTGCTCCCGCTGGCCGACGTACTCCACGGTCTGCTCCAGCGCCCGGCCGGCGGCTCCCACGGCCTCGCAGGCGAGGACGGCGGCAGCCGTGTCGCCGGCCGAGGCGAGGGCCGTCAGGACCTCCCGGCCGTCCTCCTCGCCCAGCAACTCGGCGTCCACGTCCCGGAGTTGGACCCGACCCTGGGGGCGCGTGGCGTCCAGTGCCGTCTGCCGTACGCGCACCACCCCGGCGGCGTCCCCCGGCACCAGGAACAGCAGGGTCCGCGACCGCGCGAACCCTCCGGCGTGCGCGGCGACCACCAGCAGCCCGGCGCTGTGTCCGTCCAGTACCTGCTCGACCTGCCCGTACAGCCGCCAGCCGTCCTCCGTCCGCCGCGCCTGCACGCCTCCGGCGCGCCCGCCACCTGCCCAGTCGCCGCCGTTGTCGCCGGTGAGGATGAGGGCGGCGGCGAGTGCGGTGCCCGGGACGGCGAGGGCGGCGGTGAGCTTGCCGGAGGCGAGGCGGGGCAGCAGCTCGGCGCGCTGGGCGTCGGTGCCGAGCGCGGCGATCAGCGGGGCGGCGAGGACGGCGGTGGCCAGCAGCGGGGAGGGGGCCAGCGCGCGGCCCGTCTCCTCACAGGCCAGGGCGAGTTCGGTCGCCGAGCAGCCGACACCGCCGTACGCCTCGGGAAGGGCGAGTCCGGGCAGGCCGAGCTGTTCGGCGAGGGCGGTCCACAGGGCGGGGTCGTGTCCGGCGGGGGTGTCGAGGGCCGCGCGCAGCTCCCGGGGTCCGCAGCGGCTGTGGAGCAGCTCGCGGAGGGTGCGGCGGATCTCGTCCTGCTCGGGGGTGAGGCTGGCGTCCATGGGCTCTTCCCTCCGGCTCTTCCCCTCGGATCTGACGGGCCGTCATATTAGGAGGGACGTAACGAGATGCACAGAGGTTGGACGCCAAGGGGTTGGAGGCCTCTCATGACTTCCGGGAGCCGGAGAGTCGCCGTCGTCGGAGTGTCCCTCTCCGACTGCGGCCGGGTGGACGACGCGACGCCGTACGCCCTGCACGCCCAGGCGGCCCGCCGCGCGCTGGCCGACGCGGGGCTCGGCCGCGAGGTGGTGGACGGCTTCGCGTCCGCCGGCCTCGGCACGCTCGCCCCCGTCGAGGTGGCCGAGTATCTGGGGCTGCGCCCGACCTGGGTCGACTCCACCTCCGTCGGCGGCGCCACCTGGGAGGTCATGGCGGCCCACGCGGCGGACGCGATAGCCGCCGGCCACGCGAACGCGGTGCTGTTGGTCTACGGCTCGACGGCCCGCGCGGACATCAAGGCGGGCCGGCGGACGGGGAACCTGTCCTTCGGCTCCCGGGGTCCCTTGCAGTTCGAGGTGCCCTACGGCCACACACTCATCGCCAAGTACGCCATGGCCGCCCGCCGCCACATGGTCGAACACGGCACGACCATCGAGCAGTTGGCGCAGGTGGCCGTCCAGGCTCGGGCGAACGCCGCGCTGAACCCCGAGGCCATGTTCCGCGACCCGATCACCGTGGACGACGTCCTGTCGGGCCCGATGATCGCGGCCCCCTTCACCAAGCTGCACTGCTGCATCCGCTCCGACGGCGGCGCGGCGGTGCTGCTGGCCGCCGAGGAACTCGTACGGGACTGCCGTACCGCGCCCGTGTGGGTCCTGGGCGCCGGGGAGCACGTCTCGCACTCCGCGATGTCCGAGTGGCCCGACTTCACGACCGGCCCGGCGGCGGTCAGCGGACGGCTCGCCTTCGAGCGGGCGGGGGTGCGGCCCGAGGAGGTCGACTTCGCGGAGATCTACGACGCCTTCACCTACATGACGCTGGTGACGCTGGAGGACCTCGGCTTCTGCGAGAGGGGCGAGGGCGGCGCGTTCGTGGAGAAGGGGCGGCTGCTGGTGCGGGGCGGGGAGCTGCCGGTGAACACGGACGGGGGCGGTCTTTCCGCCCAGCATCCCGGGATGCGCGGGCTGTTTCTGCTGGTGGAGGCGGTGCGGCAGTTGCGCGGGGAGGGCGGGGAGCGTCAGGTGTGGGGGCCGGGCGGACCCGGGGAGCTGCCTCGTTTGGGGGTCGCCTCGGCCACGGGGGGATGGTTCTGCTCGTCGGGGACGTTGGTACTGGGGAGGGATTGAGACGACCGTGGACCCGACCGGGAGGAACCGGCATGGCCCTGACCCGCGAAGAGCGTGAACAGTTCCTGGCCGAACCCCATGTCGCCGCGCTGGCGGTCGACGCGGGCGCGGGGCGGGCGCCGCTGACCGTGCCGATCTGGTACCAGTACGAGCCCGGCGGCGAGCTGTGGATCATGACCGGGCTGGACTCCCGCAAGAACGAACTCATCCAGGCGGCGGGCCGGCTGTCCCTGATGGTCGACCGGCTCGAACCCACGATCCGGTACGTGTCGGTGGAGGGACCGGTCGTCGGGACGACCCCCGCCACCCTCGAACAGCTCCGGGAGATCTCCGCCCGCTATCTCCCGGCCGAGAAGGTCGACGGCTATGTCGACTTCGCCTGGAAGAACCACGGCGAGCAGGTGGTCGTCCGGGTACGGCCCGAGCGGTGGGTCTCGTCGGACCTCGGGCAGGTGTGAGCCGGCGCCGCACGTGACAATCGGGGCATGGGAACGGATCTTCATGACCTGCTGAGGTCGCTGCGCGTGTGGGACGTCGAGCTGCCGTCCTTCGACCCGGGCGCCGCGCCCGCCGACCCGCTCGCGCTGTTCACGGCCTGGTTCGCCGAGGCGGTCGCGGCCGGGCAGACGGAGCCGCACACGATGTCCCTCGCCACGGCGGACGAGGCGGGCCTGCCGGACGTACGGACCGTGATGATGCACGGCGCCGACGCGTCCGGCTGGTCCTTCGCGACGCACGTGGGCAGCAGCAAGGGGCGCCAGCTCGCCGCCCGCCCGCACGCGGCCCTGGGCTTCTACTGGCCCGCCCAGGGCCGCCAGGTGCGCCTGCGCGGCCCCGTGACGGCGGCCCCGTCCGCGGAGTCCCAGGCCGACCTGCACGCCCGCTCGACCGGCGCGCTGGCGGCGGCCCTGACCGGCAGGCAGAGCGAAGTGCTGTCCTCCCTGGAGGAGTTGGCGCGCGAGTCGCAGGCGGCCTGGGAACGCGCCCAGCACGAGCCGCAGGCCCCGGTCCCGTCCTGGACGCTGTACCGACTGCTCCCGGACGAGGTCGAGTTCTTCCAGGGCGACGCGGCCCGCCGCCATGTACGGCTGCTGTACCGCCGTACGGAGGACGGGTGGACGCGGGAACTGCTGTGGCCCTGAGAAGTCCGCGACGGTTCAGCCGCGCCCCTTAAAGGGGCGCGGGGCCGTCATCAATTTGCGGCCACCGCCGCGTGAGCGCGACCAGCCACGACGGCCCCCGCACACAACCGACGACCTATCGCACCGTCGGCAGCGGCAGCGGATTGACGGCCCGCTCACGGGACGCCGGCGCGGCCTTGCACGTCGCGTCCTTCTCCGGCAGCTTCCCGGTCGTCAGATACGTCGTGGCCGTCTTGTCCGCGCAGGACTTGGAGCCGTAGATGCCGTGCCCGACTCCGCCGAGGACGGTGACCATCTTCGAGCCCTTCATGACCCGGCGCAGGCCCTGGCCGCTGGCCAGCGGGGTCTGGGAGTCCCACTCGTTCTGCAGGATCAGCGCGCCGACCTTGTTGTCGACCTTGGTGGCGGGCTCGGAGCCGCTCTTCTTCCAGAACGCGCACGGCATGATGTTGGAGACGAAGTCGCCGTACAGCGGCCACTTGGCCTTGTCGCGGATCGCGTCGGCGCGGTACTGCTCGGGGTCACGCGGCCAGTTGCGGGTGTCGGCGCAGACGACGGACCAGAAGCCGGCGGTGCCGTTGTCCGCGGGCGTCTCGCGGGCGAACGACGGCGGAGCGGGCGTGGGCGTCCGGTCCGCCCGGTCACCGGACGCGGGCCTGCCCGCGGCGGCGTTCTTCAACTGGACGACCCACTCGGCGGCGTCACGCACGGAGAAGAACGTGCCGCGGCTCATGGAGCGGATCTCGTCGCCGTTCATCTTCGAGCCGTCGAGCTCGATGGGCTTGCGGTCGGCCTGGGCGACGATGTCGTAGAAGGTCTTGCGGACCGCTTCGGGAGTCTTGCCCAGTTTGTATGTGGAGTCGCGCTCGGCGGTCCACTCGGTCCAGCGGGTGAAGGCGGGCTCGGTGCCCTCCGCCCAGATCTGGATCATGCCGCGCCAGATCCTGGCCGGGTCGACGGCGCTGTCCAGGACGATGCGGTCGGAGCGCTTGGGGAAGAGCTGCGTGTAGACCGCGCCGAGGTAGGTGCCGTACGAGTACCCGAGGTAGGAGATCTTCTTCTCGCCGAGCACGGCACGGATCACGTCCATGTCCCGGGCGGTGTTGCGGGTGGTGATGTGGCGCAGCTTGTCGCCCTGCTTGGCGTCGCACTTCTCGGCGACGGTCCGCGCCCACTTGACGTCCTTGGCGAACGTCGCTGCCTTGTACGGCCGTTCCCAGTTCTGCTCCGCCTCCGTCATGCCGCAGCCGACGCCCGAGCTCTGGCCGATGCCTCGCGGGTCGAAGCCGATGAGGTCGTACTTGGCCTTCACGCTCTTCGGCAGCTCGGTCGCCATGATCTGCGGCATGTCCAGGCCCGTACCGCCGGGTCCGCCCGGGTTGAGCAGCAGCACACCGCGACGCTCGGCCCTGGTGCTCGTCTTCAGCCGCGATATCGCGAGATCGAGCTTCTTGCCGTCGGGACGGCTGTAGTCGAGGGGCACCTTGATGGTGGCGCACTGGAAGTTCGCCGGCATCGTTCTGTCGCAGCGGTGCCAGGCGGGCGTCTGCCGCAGGTACTGGTCCAGGGGGTTCGCCGCGGCGGACGCCGTGGCCGGTGCGAGCGCGGGAACCAGGGTGGCGACGACACCGGCCGCCAGGACAGTAGCTATTCGACTGCTTCGCACGTGGGGGGTCCTCGGGTTGTTGCGTATGAGACGCAGCAACCCTTTCGTGCGGTGGAGTTGGGCGAATCCATCAATGAGGCAGATTTCCTCCGTCCATGGATGGACGGACGGATCTGTCAGATGGTCCCCGAGTCGCACAACCGCGACCGGCTGCGCACCGTCTTACTCAAGAGGCCGCCCGCCGGGGATACGTGAGGCCGCCCGTCGGAGATACCTGAGGCCGCCCGTCGGAGATACCTGAGGCCGCCCGTCGGAGGTACCTCTCGCGGGCGTCGGCGAGCCTAGAAGCCCCGCACCCCGCGGAAGTCGTACGCGGCGAAGTCGGCCACCGCCCGGTATCCGATGCGCTGGTAGAGGCTGTTGCTCGTCCGGTTGTCGAGGTCCGTGAAGAGCAGCACCTCGCGCACCCCGGAGGCGAGCACGGCCCGGGTGACCGCCGCGGTGACCGCTCCGGCGTAGCCGCGTCCGCGCAGCGGGGCCGGGGTGTAGACCGGGGCGACCCGGACCTGCCCGGCGACCACCGGGGTCACACCCGCCATGGCGAGCGGGGTGCCGTCCTCGCCCTCCCAGAAGGTGACGCCGCCGTAGGAGATCCGTGAGTCGGCCCACGCACCGGCGTCACGCGCGGCGACATGACCGACGGCCTCGACGAACTCGGCGTGCCAGCGCGTCACCTGCTCCCGGTCCTCCTTGCCCGCGACCCGCGCCCGGCCCGCCGGCACGGGCTGCGGAACGGTCAGGTTGCCGAGCCGGTACAGGCGCTGCCGCTGTCTGACCGTGCCCCGGGCACCCCCGTGCCGGCGCCAGGCCGCACTGAAGGCCTCGGCGGTCTCGCGGGCCGCGATGACACCCGGGACGCTCTGGCCGAGGCCGAGAAGATGGGCGGCGAGGGAGTCGGCCTCCTCGGGGGTGAGGGGGGTGATGTTCAGGTGGTAGGGCGGGGTACGGAAGTAGGCGGCCCGTACCTGCCCGTCCAGCTCCAGCGCGCCGAAGACGGGCGCCTCGTCGCCGTACGCACGCAGCCCGTTCGTGCGCAGCGTCTCGGTCACCGTCAGGGGGACGGTGTGCAGATCGGGGCGTGAGCGCAGGAAGCCGCCGGCGTGAGCGAGAAAGGCGGTGAGGTCCTGGGTGCTGTACCAGTCGTCCGGGCGCATAGCTCATGATCCCGCGTGCCGGGGAGGCTGTGCACCGTTTTCAGCCGTGGACACCAACCCGACACAAGAGGCCACTGCCAGGCGGGGGTTGCCGAGCACCGGGTTCACCGGCGCCCGGGGCTACGGGCCGACGTCGGGATCCGTGGCCAGCCGGCCATGCATGTGCATGTCCCGGTACGCGTCGTGCCGCCCCGCCTCCCACATGGCGCCCCGCAGGGTCCCCTCGTAGCGGAAACCGCATCGTTCGGCGATGTGACAGGAGGAGTCGTGGCCGACGGCGTGGTCGAGTTCGAGGCGGTGCAGGCCGAGTTCGGTGAGGGCCCAGCGGGTGGCGAGGGCGAGCGCGTGGGTGGCGACGCGGCGGCCGCGTGCCTCGGGGAGCACCCAGTAGCCGACGCGGGCGGAACTCATGACCCGGTTGATGACGTTGACGCCGACGTGCCCGAGGGGTGCGCCGGTGGCGGCGTCGGAGACGCGGAACGCCGCCGAGGTGCCGTCCCTCATGTTCTCGGCCGCGGTGCGCAGGGAGTCGCGGGCGCTGTCGAGGTCGGTGGTGATGCGCAGCGGGGTGTTCCAGCGCCGGAACTCCGGGTCGGTGCGTCCCCGGAACCAGCTCTCCACGTCGGCCTCGGAGTCCGCGTCCCAGGGGCGCAGAGACAGGCCGTACGCGTGGAGCCCGGGGAGGGGACGGGGATGGGGGTGGTGTGGTCCGCCGGCGATGGTCATGGGCTCATTGAAACCACCCGGCGATCAACTCGGCACCGCTTCGGGGCGGAACACCGGCACCCCGTCCCGGAAGACGACCTCCAGCTCCATCCCGGCCCGCAGCAGCGCGAGGTCCGCGCACCCGACGACCTCGGTCATCATGCGGGGCCCTTCGGCGAGATCGACGACGGCCGCAACGTAGGGCGTGCGCTGCCCGAAGGGCGGCAGGTCGTTGCGGTGCACGACGGACCACGTGTAGAGGGTGGCCCGGCCGCCGGCGGGTTCCCAGGCGACGTCCTCGCTCCAGCAGTGGGGACAGAACTCGCGGGGGTAGTGGTGGGCGCGTCCGCAGCCGTGACAGCGGCGGATCAGCAGCCGCCCTTCCGCGGCCGCGTCCCAGTAGGTACGGGTGAAGGCGTCGGCCTCCGGAATGTCGTAGCGCGGCTCACTCATCGGACCAGGCCCCTTCGGTACGAACCCCTCGCGTCAGAACAGCCCCAGCGCGCTGTCCACCGACCACGACTGCCAGGACATCCCGAACAGCGCGACCACCGAGATCAGCGCCATCATCGAGTTCTGCCCCTGCTCGGCCCAGTCGTGGATCATCAGGAAGAAGTAGAGAAGGTTGAGCAGCAGCCCGCCGACGAGGGCGATCGGGGTCAGGAACCCGAGAACGAGCCCGAGTCCGAGGGCGAGCTCCGCGTACAGGACGACGTACGCCATGGTCCGCGGCCGGGGCTTGACGACGACGTCGAAGCCGGAACGTACGGCGCTCCAGCGGTGCTTGGCGGCCACGTCGGCCGCCCAGGCGATCCCCGCGCCCTCGAACCAGCTCTTCTTGTCCTTGTGCCGCCAGCTCTCCAGCCACCACAGCCCGAGGCCTATGCGGAGCACGGCCAGCCATTGCGCACCTGTGAGCCAGATCGCGTCCATGGATCTGACGGTACGTCAGATAAAGAGGGCCTGGCAATCGCCCGTGCGTCCGTGATGAGTTCGACGAAATTGTTGGCAATTTCGTCGGCACGAGCTTACGTTCGCTGACGCAAGGACCGAGGAAGCAGTCAGGGAAGCCGTAGCAGCCGAGGAGAGTCCGCCGTGAAACACAGGGCAGTCAGGCGCAGGAGCGTGGTCATGGGGATCGGGGCGACCGCGGGGGTCGCGGCGGCCGGGGGCATCGCACTGACCGCCCAGGCGTCGAGCGGCGCGAGTGCCTCGGGGGCTTCCGGGACCGCGGGTGTTTCCGGGGCCGCGGGGGCCACGTCGCCGGAGAGCGCGCTCGCCTTCGACAGGGACGCGTACACCACCCTGACGACCACGATCACCGACGCCGAAGGTGCCGAGCACGAGGTGGAGTACCGCTTCCACAAGGCGATCACGTACGTCGCCAAGCCGGTCGACGAGACGTACCAGTGCCTGAACGTCAGCGTGCCGGTCAAGATCGACGGCACGGCGGTGGACGCGACGGACGCGCCCGTCCTCTTCGCCAACTCGGTGGGCGGGTACATGCCGTCGTCGGTTGCGGACGCGACGGGTGTGGGGGGTGGTGGGGCGACGGGGATGCCGGGCGGCGGCGCTCCTGGCGCGTCAGCCTCCGCGAGTCCGTCGCCCTCGGGCGAGGTGGCGTCCGGCGGCAACGGCATGGTGGCGTCCGGCGGCTACGGCATGGTGAACGCACAGCGCGCGATGGTCAGCCTTCCGAAGCTGGCGCTGGCGGCGGGGTACGTTGTCGTCGAACCCGGCGCGCGCGGCCGCGCGCTGGTCGACGGCGGCGGCACGTACTACGGCGTCGCCCCGGCGGCGATCGTCGACCTCAAGGCGGCGGTCCGCTACGTGCGGTCCAACAAGGGCCGTATACCCGGCGATGTCGACCGCATCGTCTCGTCCGGCACGAGCGCGGGCGGCGCGCTGTCCGCCCTCATGACATCGGTTCCTCGCTGTCAGGCTTGGCGGGCGGAGGACGCGAGGCGATCGGCGAGCGCGATGACGAGGTCGCGCAGTTCATCGGGACGCTCGATGACGAACGGCCGGTCGAGTGCGGCGAGTACCGGAGGCAACCAGTCGAGCCGCTCCGCCCGCAGCTCGACGCGCATCCAGCGCTCGGTCGCCGGGTCCTCGCCTGCCACGGGCGCGTGTTCCTCCAAGTTCGCGACGCCGGCGGGAAGGTGGGCGCGGATCTGCTCGGCCGTCCCGTGGATCCGCAAGGTCACCTCATGCCGGTACTCGGCCGTGGCGAACCCCGACACCACGCGCTGTGCCGGACCGGGACCCGCCGGCGCCTCGAACGAACCGGGCAGGGTCCGCGCGTCCGCGATGCGATCGAGCCGGAAGGTTCGGTCCTCGCCGATCCGGGCGTCCTTGCCCGTGACGTACCACCGGCCCGAATGGGCGACGATTCCGTACGCGTGCAGCGTGCGTTCGCTGCGCCGCCCGTCGCGGTCGGTGTAGCGGATCGAGACCGGTCGGCGGTGGCGCACCGCATCGGCGAGGGTGAGCAGGACCCCGGCGTCCGGGGTGTCGAACTCTCCGGGCCGGTCCGTGAAGGCGAGGGATTCCAGGAGTGTGTCGAGCCGGCCGGCGATGTGCTTGGGCAGCACCCGCCGGATCTTGGCCGATGCCGTCTCGCTTGCCGTGTGCTGCGTCGTCGTCAGCCCTGCCCGGCGGCCGGCGACCAGGCCGAGCAGCACGGCCAGCGCCTCGTCGTCGCTGAGCATGAGCGGAGGCAAGCGGTACCCGGGGGCGAGCCGGTACCCGCCGTAGCGGCCGCGCACCGATTCCACGGGCACGTCGAGGTCGATGAGCTGGTCCACATACCGCCGCACGGTGCGCCCTTCGACACCGAGCCGGTCGGCGAGTTCGGCCACCGTCCGGGTGCCGCCCGACTGCAGCAGCTCCAGGAGTGTCAGCACGCGGCCGGTGGGTCGAGGCATGTGCACAAGCTAGCGCGAATACAGGACCGATTCTGTCCACTATTTCTCCTAGCCTGCGCAGTGCACACCTCCAGCGCAGCCAAGGAGATCCCCATGGACTTCGTCTCGATCCGCATCATCACCGGCGACGTAGCGCGCCTCGTCGAGTTCTACGAGCGAGCCACAGGGGCGCGGGCGACATGGGCCACCGAGGACTTCGCCGAACTCAGGACCCCGGGCGCCACCCTCGCGATCGCCGGCACCCGCACCGTCCCGCTGTTCGCCCCGGGCTCCGCCCGCCCGGCGGACAACCACAGCGTGATCACCGAGTTCCTCGTCGACGACGTGGACCGTGTTCACCAGAACCTGACCGGCCTCGTCACCGACTTCGTCACCGAGCCCACCACGATGCCCTGGGGCAACCGATCGCTGCTGTTCCGCGACCCCGACGGCAACCTCGTCAACTTCTTCACCCCCGTCACCCCGGCGGCCATCGAAAAGTTCACACGCCGACCCCACGCACAGCC
Organism: Streptomyces sp. NPDC036764; assembly: GCF_055609385.1. Lineage (NCBI taxonomy): Bacteria > Bacillati > Actinomycetota > Actinomycetes > Kitasatosporales > Streptomycetaceae > Streptomyces > Streptomyces sp. NPDC036764. Next base: position 282,839 of record NZ_JBVJPT010000008.1, on the reverse strand, counting down.
GCTCACGCGGGAGCCCTGAGATCCCGGGGCTCCCGGTGAACGCGGCCGCCGAGTCCGGGAACTGGCAGCTCACCCTCGAGGACTTGGTGCAGCCAAGGCCCCACCCCGCGCTGAAGGGTGGGGTCTTGGTTCTACGGTGCGGGCTCGTAGGTGACGGTGGTCGCCGGGCAGGCCTCCGCGAGCTGGGTGAGGGCTTCGCGTTCGGCGGCGTCGGCGGTCAGGCCCCAGCGGAGCTTCGTCGAGATCCACTCCGAGGCGTACCGGCAGGTGACCTCGACCGTCGGCGGCAGCCACTCGGCGGGGTCCTGGTCGGCCTTGCTGCGGTTCGAGGCCGCGGAGACGGCGACGAGGGACGGATTCACGGCGAGGTCGTTGGCGTACGACTCACGCCGCTGGGCGGTCCATTGGGACGCCCCGGAGTCCCAGGCCTCGGCCAGCGGCACCATGTGGTCGACGTCCAGGGCGGATGCCGAGGTGAGCCACTTGGAGTCGTAGTACGACCACCAGCGCCCGCCCGAGAGCTTGCAGCCGGGCAGGACCTGGGGCCGGTCCACCGCCTCGGCGAGCAGCACCTCCGCCCGGGTGTTGCAGCCGTCGCTGGGGATCTGGCCCGCGTTCCAGTGCTTGAAGCTCGTGCGCTCGTAGCCGTCCCGCACCTCCGCGGCGATCGGGAGGAGCTGGACCGAGGTCGCGATGGGGAACGTGTACGTCTCGAGGGAACGATCCTGCGCATGGGCGGGGGCGGGTGCCGCGAGGGACATGAGAAGGAGTGCGGCCGTCATCGCGGCTCGCCTGATGTTCTTGATCACACATCGTAGGATTGGCTGTTCATACCTCGTTCGAGGGACTCGACTCGAACGGATGAGCCAGGTGGATGCGTGAGTTCACCAGACCGGTGTGCCGTGGGCCGCTTGACGGCCGTACGGCACCCGCTCCCCCGCCCGCGTCACGCCGCCGTCTTGACCCCCGAACCGCTGCGCACCGCCTCCGCCACGACGCGCCGCTTCCGGGCCGGGATGCCGACCGTCGGGTTGGCCACGCCCCACGCCGCGCCCTTGCAGATGAGTTCCTTGTAGGCGGCGGCGAGTCGTCCCGTCAGCGCGGCACTCACGGCGCGGTCGTCGGCGGTGACGTACTGGATGAGACCTTCCCTGCGGCCCAGCGAGATGCACTGGTTGAAGTAGCGCAGCGGCGTGGTCGGGACCTTCGCGCCGGTCAGCCGGGCCGCGATGGCGTCGGCGGCCTGCCACGCGGTCGGGACACCCGAGGCGCACGACATCCGCAGCGGCTTGTCGCCGGGGCCCATCACCATGGCCGCGTCACCGATGGCGTACACCTCGGGGTGCGATACCGAGCGCATGCTCCGGTCGACGACGATCTGGCCGGTGCCGGTGATCTCCAGGGTGGTGGCCTGCGCGATCGGGTGGACGGCGAAGCCGGCGGTCCAGACGGTCACCGCGGCCGGGACGAAACCGCCGTCGGCGGTGGTCACCCGGTCGGCCTCGACGGCCGCGACGGCGGTGTCCTCGTGGACCGTGATGCCGAGGTTGTCGACGACCTTGCGCAGGTGCCGGCGTCCCTTGGGCGACAGCCAGTCACCGAGGCCGCCGCGCACGGCGAGGGCGACATCGAGGTCCGGGCGGGCCTCGGCGATCTCGGTCGCGGCCTCCACGCCGGTGAGGCCGCCGCCGACCACGACCACGGGCTGTCCGGCGTCCAGGCCGGCCAGGCGCTCGCGCAACCGCAGTGCTCCGGGGCGGCTGGCGACCTCGTGGGCGTGCTCGGCCGTACCGGGCACGCCGTGGTCGTTCCAGCCGCTGCCGAGGGCGTACACGAGGGTGTCGTACTCCAGTTCCTCGGCCTCGGCTGCCCCGTTCGCGGCGACCACGGTGACCGTCCTGCGGTCGACGTCGATGCCGGTGACCTTCCCGAGCTTCAGTGCGACGCCGGTGCCCGCGAACATCTCGCCGAACGGCCGGGGCTTGAGCGACTGGCCGACCGCGAGCTGGTGCAACCGGACACGCTCCACGAAGTCGGGCTCGGCGTTGACGAGGGTGATGGCGACGTCTTCGCGGTGCAGTCGCTTGGCGAGGCGCCCGGCGGCGGTGGCTCCGGTGTAGCCGGCCCCGATGACGACGATGCGGTGCTGCATGTCCGTACTCCTGTCTTCAGCGGATTCGCCCCTTGAACCGAGCGGCCCACCGATTCCTGACAGGTATGCGATGTGAAGCAGCTCACATCACATGCGACCCTCCACCACGCCGGACGGCCGACCTCACCGCCACCCCTCCCCCCTCACTCGATCAGAACGCGCTGAGCAGCAACGGCTCCCCGTGGTCCTCCGCCGCCCAGACCCTGGTCGCCCGTTCGAGCTTGTCGGGGTTGACCTGGTTGCGGAATGCGGCGATGCCCTCGGCCGTGATCTCCAGGCACATGACCCCGATGACCCGGCCGTCGAGCACCGCCAGGAGGGCGGGGCCGCCGTTGGCGAACGAGCCGTAGATCTGCGGCGAGCCGCCGGTCAGCGCACGCTTGGCCTCGCTCGGCTTGAACAGGCCCCGCATGAACTTCGCGACCGCGAGAGCACCCTCGAACGCCTTCGCGCGGGCCGGGACCTTCCCGCCGCCGTCGCCGATCGCGATGGAGTCCTCGGTGAGCAGCCGTACGAGCGGCTCGGTCCTGCCGCTGGTCGCGGCCGCGAGGAACTCGTCCACGATCCGCCGGGCAGTGGCCTCGTCCACCTCGGTGCGGGCCTTGCCCTGAGCGACGTGCTTCTTGGCGCGATGGTAGATCTGCTGGCTGGCGGCCTCGCTGACGTCGAGGATCTCGGCGATCTCCCGGTGCGGGTACTCGAAGGCCTCCCGCAGCACGTACACCGCCCGCTCGCTGGGCGAAAGCCGCTCCAGCAGGGCGAGTACGGCGTACGAGACCGACTCGCGCTGTTCGGCGGTGTCGGCCGGGCCGAGCATCGGGTCGCCGACGAGCAGCGGCTCGGGGAGCCACTGGCCGACGTACGTCTCGCGCCGCGCGCGGGCCGAAGTGAGCTGGTTGAGGCACAGGTTGGTGAGCACCTTCGTCAGCCATGCCTCGGGGACCTCGACCCGTTCGACATCGGCGGACTGCCAGCGCAGGAACGTCTCCTGCACGGCGTCCTCCGCCTCGCTCGCCGAGCCGAGGAGGCGATAGGCGATGGCCTCCAGGCGGGGCCTGGACGCCTCGAACCGGTCCACGTCGTTCATGGTCAGGGCCATGACGCCGGATCCTAACTCCCCCACCACCGACCGCATCAGGGCGCCATGTCCGGACTCGCGCCAAGTCCACCCCACAACCACAACCAGGAGACCTACGTCACACATCTCACCCAGGCCTCCCACAGCCGTGATCGATCCGCAACCAATTCCGGGCTTGACCGAGACCCATCAACCCGGCGCGTGATTACGCTCCGAACCATGGCCGACACCCCCCGACACCCCCAACACCCGGACCGTCCCGCCGCAGAGCACGCCACGGACCACCCCGCCACCGACCGCCCCGTCTACGTCATAGGCGGCGGTCCCGGCGGACTCTCCGTCGCGTACGCCCTGCGCGCCCAGGGACTGCGTGCCGTCGTGCTGGAGAAGTCGGACCGGGTCGGGGCCTCCTGGCGGCGGCACTACGACCGCCTCCATCTGCACACCACCCGGAAGCTGTCGGGCCTGCCAGGGCTTCCGATGCCGCGCCGGTTCGGGCGCTGGGTGGCTCGCGACGACGTCGTGCGCTACCTGGAGAAGTACGCCGAGCACCACGACCTGGAGATCGTCACCGGCGTCGAGGTCTCCCGCGTGGAGCGCGCGCCCGACGGCTCCGGCTGGCTGCTGCGCGCCACCGGCGGACGTGAACTCACCGGTGCCGCGGTCGTCGTGGCCACCGGGCACAACCACACCCCGAGCATTCCGCACTGGCCCGGACGCGACACCTTTACCGGCGAGTTCCTGCACGCCGGCGAGTACCGCAACCCGGCGCCGTACGCCGGCCGCGACGTCCTCGTCGTCGGCGTCGGCAACACCGGTGCCGAGATAGCCGTGGACCTGGTGGAGGGCGGAGCCTCCCGGGTGCGGCTGGCCGTACGGACCGTGCCGCACATCGTGCGCCGCTCCACCGCCGGCTGGGCGGCCCAGTTCACCAGCATTCTCGTACGGCGGCTGCCGGTCCGGCTCGTCGACCGGCTCGCCCGGCCCATGGCGAGGCTGAGCGTGCCGGACCTGTCGCAGCAGGGGCTGCCGCGTCCCGACAGCGGGCTCTACAGCCGGGTCCGGGAAGGGGCGATCCCGGTTCTCGACGTCGGCCTCATCGACGCCGTGCGCAAGGGGCGCATCGAGATCGTGGCCGCCGTCGACGGCTTCGAGGGCGAGAAGGTCGTCCTCGCCGACGGCACCCGTCTCTCGCCGGACGCCGTCGTCGCGGCCACCGGATACGTCCGTGCGCTGGAGGACCTCGTCGGCCATCTCGGCGTCCTCGACGAGCGCGGCAGGCCGGTCGTCCAGGGCCGCAGCACCCCGGCCGACGCCCCCGGCCTGTACTTCACCGGCTTCACCAACCCCATCAGCGGCAATCTCCGCGAGATGGCGATCGACGCGCAGAGGATCGCCAAGGCCATCGCCGGCGACCGCGACGCCGGCCGACGGGTCTCGCGACTGCCGGTGACGTAGACACCCTCAACTCTCTTACGTAGATCTCCTGTTACTTGTGAGTCAGAAGTTGCGGGAGATCTGTACCGCGCCCTCGTGCGGAGCCAGAATGTGAGCCCTGTTCAGCTTTTCGGCTTCACTTTCCGGCTCCACTCCCTCTCGGTACGACGGAGGACGCACGTGGCACGCGAAAGACAACTCTCCCGCCGCTCCCTTCTCGGCGGCGCGGCCGCCACCGCCGGCGCCGCGGCCCTCACCGCAACCAGCGCCGGTACGGCCGCCGCGGCGACCCGCGAGGTCGACGTCGCGATCGTCGGCGCCGGGCTCGCCGGACTCACCGCCGCCCGCGACCTGGTGGCCGCCGGCAAGTCGGTCGTCGTCCTGGAGGCGCGCGACCGGGTCGGCGGCCGGGTGCTGGGCCTGAACCTGGCGAGCGGCGGCGTCACCGAGGGCGGCGGCGAGTTCATCGGCCCCACCCAGGACCGCATCAGGGCCCTCGCCGACTCCCTCGGCGTACAGACCTTCGCCACCTACAACACGGGGAACAACCTCCTCTACAAGGACGGCAAGAAGACCCCCTACGCCACCGACGGCATCCTCGGCTCCGTCCCGCCCATCGACGCGGCCGGGCTGGCCAACGCCGCGATCGTGCAGGCCAAGCTCGACGGTCTCGCCAAGGAGATCCCGCTCGACGCGCCCTGGACCGCCGCGAAGGCCGACGAATGGGACCGGCAGACCTTCGAGACCTGGCTGCGCGCCAACGCCGTCATCCCGTCCGCCAAGTTCCTCTTCGACGTGGCCTGCACGTCGATCTTCTCGGCCGAACCCCGCGAACTCTCCTTCCTGTTCGTCCTCTTCTACATCGCCGCCGCCGGCAACGCCGCCAACCCCGGCACCCTGGAGCGCCTCACCGAGACCGCGGGCGGCGCCCAGGAACTGCGCTTCGTCGGCGGCTCCCAGCTCGTGCCGGTCAAGCTCGCCGCCACTCTCGGCGACCGGGTGGTGCTCGGCGCCCCGGTGCGCAAGATCGCCAAGTCCGGCGCCAGGTACGTCGTGACCGCCGACGGCATCACGGTCACCGCCGGGAAGGTCGTCGTGGCCGTACCCCCGCCCATCGCCGCCCGCATCACCTACGACCCCCTCCTGCCGGCCGCCCGTGACCAGCTCACCCAGCGCCTGCCGATGGCCTCGGTGGGCAAGGCCATCGCCATCTACGACACCCCCTTCTGGCGCGCCGACGGACTCAACGGCCAGGTCGTCAGCGACACCGGCGTGATCAGCTCGACCTTCGACAACTCCCCGCCCGACGCCTCCTTCGGCGCCCTGATGGGCTTCATCGAGGCCGACGAGGCCCGCAAGCTGGACGCGGCGAGCGAGGCCGAGGTGCGGGCGGCCGTGCTGAAGGACTACGTGACGTACTTCGGCGCGAAAGCGGCCTCCCCCACCTCCTTCGTCCTGCAACGCTGGAACAACGAGGCCTACACCCGCGGCGGCCCCGTCTCCATCGCCGCGCCCGGCGTCCTGACCCGGTACGGCCCCGCCCTGCGCGAGCCGGTCGGCGGCATCCACTGGGCCGGGACGGAGACCTCCACGTACTGGATGGGCTTCATGGACGGGGCCGTGCGGTCGGGCGAGCGGGTGGCGAAGGAGGTGCTGGCGGTGCTGTGAGCGCACCGCCGGGCGTCGCCCTCGCACCGATCCCGCCGGGCGTGGAGTGCTCTCCCGCTCAACTTTGCGTGCACAGCCGTTCCTGACTGAGCGTCAGTTCCTTTAATCTGACACTGCGTCAGTTAATCGCTGTCACACAGGAGCGGGCGGACCGATGCTTGGATCAACCCAAGGCACCCTCACCACCGACTCCCGCCGGGCCCGGGTCATCGCCTGTGGCGAGCAACCCGGGCCCGCCGTCCACGGCCGGCCCGCCGAGGTCGACGATCTCGACGTCAGCGGCCGTCCCCTGTACTGCGACGTGCCCGATCTGGACCGCCTCTTCCGGCCGGAATCGGTCGCCGTGATCGGCGCCTCCGACGCCGAGGGCCGGCCGAACACCGGTGTCACCCGCCAGCTCATCGCCTGGTCGGAGCGGGTCGGCGCCCGGCTCCACCCGGTGCACCCGAGCCGCACGTCCGTCTTCGGCATCCCCTGCTCCCCTTCCGTCGCCGACCTGCCCGAGCAGGTCGATCTCGCCGTGCTGCTGGTCGCCGACCCTCTTCCGGTGATCGAGGAACTGGCCGAGACCAAGGTGAAGTTCGCCGTCGTCTTCGCCTCCGGGTTCGCCGAGACCGGCGAGGAGGGAGCCGCCGCGCAGAACCGGCTGACCGCCGCGGTCGAGCGGTCCGGGATGCGGCTGCTGGGCCCCAACACCAACCTCAACGCCTTCGAGCGGTTCCGCGACGACCTCGACGGCCCCGCGATCGCCCTCATCACCCAGTCCGGCCACCAGGGCCGCCCCGTCTTCGCCCTCCAGGAGCTCGGCATCCGCCTGTCCCACTGGGCGCCCACCGGCAACGAGGCCGACCTGGAATGCGCCGACTTCATCTCCTACTTCGCCGAGCGGCCCGAGGTCGGCGCCATCGCCGCCTACGTCGAGGGCCTCAAGGACGGCCGCGCCTTCCTGCTCGCCGCCGACCACGCCGCCCGCCGCGGCGTGCCGGTCGTCGCGGTCAAGGTGGGCCGCACCGAGACCGGCGCCCGTACGGCCGCCTCACACACCGGCAAGCTGACCGGCGCGGACGCGGTGGTGGACGCGGCGATGCGGCAGTACGGCGTGATCCGCGTCGACGGTCTCGACGAACTCCAGGACACCGCCGCCCTGTTGGCCCGCGCACGGCCGCCCCGCGCCGACGGCGTCGTCGTCTATTCGATCTCGGGCGGCACGGGCGCGCACTTCGCCGACCTTGCGACCGAGGCGGGACTGCGACTGCCGGCACTGTCGCAGGCCAAGCAGGCCGAACTGCACCAGTGGATACCCGAGTATCTGAGCGTGGCCAACCCGGTCGACAACGGCGGTCATCCCGTCGGCGACTGGCGCGGCCGGAAGATCATCGACGCGATCCTCGACGACCCCGCGGTGGGGGTGCTGATCTGCCCGATCACCGGCCCCTTCCCGCCCCTCAGCGACCGGCTCGTCCAGGACCTGGTGGACGCCGCCGAGCGCACGGACAAGCTGGTCTGCGTGGTGTGGGGGTCGCCGGTCGGCACCGAGCCGGCCTACCGCGAGGTCCTGCTCGGCTCCTCGCGCGTGGCCACCTTCCGCACGGTGGCGAACTGCATCACCGCCGTGCGCGCCTACCTCGACCACCACCGCTTCGTCAGCGGCTACCGCTCCCCCTTCGACGAGGCCGCGCGCACCCCGTCGCCGTCCTACCGCAAGGCGCAGGCACTGATGCGCCCGGGACAGCAGCTCAGCGAGCACTCGGCGAAGCAACTGCTGCGGGCGTACGGAATCCGCGTCCCGCGCGAGCAGTTGGTGACCAGCGCGGCCGCGGCCGTACGGGCGGCGGGGCTGGTGGGCTACCCCGTGGTGATGAAGGCGTCCGGCGCGCGGATCGCCCACAAGACCGAGCTCGGCCTGGTCAAGATCGGGCTGACCTCCGCCAGCCAGGTCCGCGACGCCTACCGCGAGTTGACCGACATCGCCCGCTACGAGGACGTGTCCCTGGACGGCGTCCTGGTCTGCCAGATGGTCGAGCGGGGCGTGGAGACGGTCGTGGGCGCCGCGCACGACGAGCTGTTCGGACCGACCGTGACGGTCGGGCTGGGCGGGGTGCTCGTGGAGGTGCTGAACGACACGGCCGTACGCGTGCCGCCCTTCGGGGAGGAACAGGCCCGGGACATGTGCGCCGAGCTGCGCGGGCGGGCCCTCTTCGACGGGGTCAGGGGGCGGCCCCCGGCGGATCTCGACGCGCTCGTGGAGGTCGTCCTGCGGGTGCAGCGCATGGTCCTGGAACTCGGGGACGACCTCGCGGAGCTCGACATCAACCCGCTGATGGTGCTCCCCAGGGGACAGGGCGCGGTGGCGCTGGACGCACTGGTGGTGTGCCGCTGAGATGAACGACCGCGACGAGCGGACCGCCGACGCCGGGACGACTGCCGGAGCCGACGTGACTACCGACGCCGGGACGACTGCCGAAGCCGACGTGACTACCGACGCCGGGACGACTGCCGAAGCCGACCTGACTACCGACGCCGACCTGACTACCGACCGTGAGATGAGCATGCCCGATTCCCCCCGTGCATCCGGAAATTCCGTCGATTCATTGGTACAGCACGCCACTGACAGTCAGGTCTGCCGCATCACCCTCAACCGGCCCGAGGCTCTCAACGCGATCACCCCCGACCAGCGCGAACGCATCATCGAGCTGCTCGCCGACGCGTCCGCGGACCCGGACGTGCGGGCCGTGGTGCTGACCGGCACGGGCCGTGGCTTCTGCGCGGGCGCCGACCTGCGCGGAACGGCGGCCGGCACGGAGCGCGTCGCCGGCGACGTCGCCCGCACGATCCGGCTCGGCGCCCAGCGGCTGATCGCGGCCGTGCTGGACTGCGAGAAGCCGGTGATCGCCGCCGTCAACGGCACCGCGGCGGGCATCGGCGCGCATCTGGCGTTCGCCTGCGACCTCGTACTGGCCGCGGAGTCCGCACGGTTCATCGAGGTGTTCGTACGACGCGGCCTCGTGCCGGACGGCGGCGGCGCCTACCTCCTCCCGCGCCTCATCGGACTCCACCGCGCCAAGGAGCTGATGTTCTTCGGCGACGCGCTCACCGCCGCGGACGCGGAGCGGCTGGGCCTCGTCAACCGGGTGATCCCGGACGGGGAGTTGGACAAGACGGCCCGCGAGTGGGCCGAACGCCTCGCCGCCGGCCCGACCCGCGCGCTCGCCCTCACCAAGCAGCTCGTCAACGCCTCACTGGACACCGACCGCACCACCGCCTTCGCCGCGGAGGCGGCCGCACAGGAGATCAACATGACGACGCGGGACGCGCGGGAGGGCGTGGCGAGTTTCGTGGAGCGCAGGAGCGCGGAATTCAAGGGGCGTTGAACGCGCTGGGCGTTGAGCGCTGGACGCTGGACGCTGGGGAATGGGGAATGGTGTGCGGCCATGTCTGCCCACCCCATGTGCGCAGGGCACACATGGTGTTCCCACACCCTCGCACACCCCTTCCCATCTGACGATCCGTCAGTTTCAATGGATGTCGTGATGGGACACGCAGGGATGGCGGCCGCCGCCGTCCGCTACCTGAGGTCGGCCGACGCCCCGCCCGTTCAGGCGCTGCCGCGCCCGGCGCTGCGCTGTGTCGGCGAGGACGAGCGCGCGCCGATCCCGCAGGACGAGTTCCGGCGGGTGCTCGGCAACTTCGCGACGGGCGTGGTCGTCGTGACGGCCCCGGCCGGCCCGGACACCCCGCACGCCCCCGCAGCCCCCGCCGGCTTCGCCTGCCAGTCCTTCTCGTCCCTCTCCCTCGACCCGCCGCTGGTCGCCTTCATGGTCGGCCGCACGTCGACGACTTGGCCACGCATCGCCCGCGCGGGCGTCTTCTGTGTGAACGTGCTGAGCGCCGACCAGGGCGAACTGTGCCGCGCCTTCGCGGTGAGCGGTGCGGACAAGTTCACCGGGGTGACCTACGACGCCGCCCCCGCCTCCGGCTCACCCCGCCTCGCGGGCACGCTCGCGTGGATCGACTGCACGATCCACGCGGTGCATACGGGGGGCGACCACCTCATCGTCGTAGGACGTGTGGACGCCCTCGGGGTGAGCGACGGCGACGAGCCACCGCTGCTGTTCCACAAGGGGCGGTTCCTGTAGCCCCGTCCGCCCGTTAGGCAGCCATCGCGACCGGCGCCGGCCGCCGCCGGATCACCAACGCCATCAGCGCCGCCCCCGCGCACAGCGCCCCGGACGCGTACCAGACCATGTCGTACGTGCCGAAGACGTCCCGCGCGACTCCGCCGGCGAAGGCGACCAGCGCGGCGCCCACCTGGTGGGAGGCGAGGACCCAGCCGAAGACGATCGCGCTGTCGTCGCCGTACTGCTCACGGCACAGGGCGACGGTGGGCGGGACCGTGGCGACCCAGTCGAGGCCGTAGAAGACGATGAAGAACAGCATCGGCGGGTGAACGCTCGGCGCGAGCAGCATCGGCAGGAACAGCAGCGAGATGCCGCGCAGGGCGTAGTAGACCGCGAGCAGGCGGCGCGGCTCGAAGCGGTCGGTGAGCCAGCCGGAGAAGATCGTGCCGACGACGTCGAAGACGCCGATGACCGCGAGCAGCGAGGCGGCGGCCGTGATGGGCATGCCGTGGTCGTGGGCGGCGGGCACGAAGTGGGTCTGGATGAGGCCGTTGGTGGAGGCGCCGCAGATCGCGAACGTGCCGGCCAGCAGCCAGAAGGGGCCGGTACGGGCCGCCGAGAAGAGCACCGTCACGGCCCGGCGGGCGGCGCCCTGCGCGGGCGGCGGCTTCGGCACGAACTCCTTCGAGCCGTACGGCGCCAGGCCCACGTCGGCCGGGTGGTCGCGCAGCAGCAGCCACACGAAGGGGACGACCGCCAGGGCCGTGAGGGCCACCGTGACGACGGCCGGACGCCAACTGTGCTCCTCGATCATCCAGGACAGCAGCGGCAGGAAGATGAGCTGGCCGGAGGCCGAAGCGGCGGTGAGGATGCCGGTGACCAGACCGCGCCGCTCGGTGAACCAGCGGTTGGTGACCGTGGCGGCGAAGGCCAGCGCCATCGAACCGGTGCCGAGTCCCACCAGCAGACCCCAGCACAGCAGAAGCTGCCAGGCCGCCGTCATCCAGTACGTCAGACCCGAGCCGACCGAGATCAGGGTCAGGGCCGCCGCGACCACCCTGCGTATGCCGAAGCGGTCCATCAGCGCGGCGGCGAACGGGGCGGTCAGGCCGTAGAGCGCGAGGTTGATGGAGACAGCGGCCCCGATCGTGCCGCGCGACCAGCCGAACCGGTCGTTCAGCGGGTCGATGAGCAGCCCCGGCAGGGAGCGGAAGGCGGCCGCCCCGAGGATCGTCACGAAGGCGACGGCGGCGACGAACCAGGCGCGGTGGATACGGGGACGAGGCGGCCTCGTCGGGGACGTGGCCTCGGTGGCGGCGGTGGCGGGGGTTGTCTGCGTCACGACAACGAGCTTCGGGCCTGCTCCGGCGAGGATCCATTGGCCCGAAGGACAGCATTCGTTAGGATCGGGCCATGAGCAGTGAGCCGGAGCCCCGTCCGCCGTCGGATTTCCGCCCGCACCGCGTGGTCGTCCTCGCGCTGGACGGGCTGCTCCCCTTCGAGCTGGGCATCCCGCACCGGATCTTCGGCCGCCCCAAGGACGCCCGCGGGCGCCATCTGTACGAGGTCGTGACCTGCTCGATCCGGCCGCCGGGCCCCGTGCGGACCGACGCCGACTTCGCCATCCAGGTCGAGCACGGCCCCGAGGTGCTGGCCACCGCCGACACCGTCATCGTCCCGGCGTCGTACGAGCTCGGCCCGGTCTTCGAGGAGGGCGTGCTCACCGACGAGCTGGCCGCCGCGCTCGCCCACATCCGCCCCGGCACCCGGCTCGCCTCCATCTGCACCGGCGTGTACGTCCTCGCCGCGGCCGGCCGGCTCGACGGGCGCCCGGCGACCACGCACTGGGCCGACGCCGAGCGCTTCCAGCGGCTGTTCCCGCGGATCAAGGTCGACGCGGACGTGCTCTTCATCGACGACGGCGACGTGCTGACCTCGGCCGGGGTCGCGGCCGGGATCGACCTGTGCCTGCACATGGTGCGCCGCGACCACGGCACGGCGATCGCCACCGAGGTGGCCCGCCGCACGGTCGTACCGCCCCATCGCGACGGCGGCCAGGCGCAGTACATCCACCGCCCGGTCCCCGACCCGCAGCAGTCGTCCACGACCACGGCCCGCGCCTGGGCCCTGGGCCGGCTCCACGAGCCCATCCAGTTGCGGGACATGGCCGACCAGGAGTCCATGTCGGTGCGCACCTTCACCCGCCGCTTCCGCGAGGAGGTCGGCGTCAGCCCCGGCCAGTGGCTCACCCAGCAGCGCGTCGAACGCGCCCGCCACCTCCTGGAGTCCACCGACCTCTCGGTCGACCAGGTGGCCGGCGCCGCGGGCTTCGGCACGGCCCAGTCGATGCGGCAGCACCTACAGGCGGCACTCGGGGTCACACCCACCAGCTACCGGCGCACCTTCCGCGCCGGCGGCAAGGCCGACCGCCAGGTCGTCGGCCGCACCTGAGACGTCCCGCCGGGCCTCTCCCCACCAGCCGAGCACGGTGAGCAGCAGGGTCAGCGACACACCGGCCAGGACGGCAGTGGACGGCGCGACCACCTGGAGCAGGCCGCCCGCGAGGGAACCCGTCGCCGCGTAGCCCGCGCCGGCGGCCGCGTACAGCACGGAGTATCCGGCGGCCAGGGCGCTCTGCGGGAGGGCCTCGCGCAGAGACAGGTTGCGGGTGATCAGCGCGCCCGACTGGAGCACGCCCGCGACGACGAGGGCGATCGTCATCCCGGCGCCGCCCGGTATGAGCGCGACCAGCGCCACGAAGACCGCCATGCTGCTGATCAGCACCGCACTGCGCGCGTGCAGCCGCCCGGGCCACGACCGCAGGCCGTACAGGAACGCCCCGAGTCCCGCCCCCACGGCCATGCCCGCCAGCATCGGGCCCGACCAGCCCACGCCGATGCCGCGCTGCTCCAGCAGTGCGGGCAGGGTGAGTTCGGTCAGGCCGAGCAGGGTGATGCTGGCCGCGCCCGTGACGTACACCGGCCAGGCCCGCAGCAGCACGCGGGTCTTCGCCCGGCCCGTGTCCCCGTCCTGTTCGCTCCCGGCCCAGCCCGCGGGCAGCAGCCAGTGGCCCGCGATCGACAACGCCATGCAGGCCGCCGCGAGGAGCAACGGCACCCGGGGCGCCACCGCGAGGGCCAGACCGGCGACGGCGACCGGGGAGACGGCCCACACCCCGGACATCAGCATCGACTCGGCCGACAGCGCCTGCGCCACGGCGCGTTCCGGAACCAGCGACGTCAGCAGCGCACGCTGCCCGCCGGCGGCCGCGGAGGGGGCGGCCCCGGCCAGGAACGCGAACGCCCCCAGCACCACGGGGTGCGAGTCGGCGAATATCCCGAGCCCGATGAACCCCAGCGCCCCACCCGCGAGTCCGACGACCAGATGACGCCGGCCGTGCGCCGGGTCCAGCCGCATCCCGAGGACCGGGGCGCCGATGATCTCGCCGAGCACATAGACCGCCGCGAGCGTCGCGCCCAGCGTGTAGCCACCGGGCCGCTCCCGCACCAGGAACACCAGCGCCAACGGCGTCATGGCGACCGGCATACGAGCGGCGACGGCGGTACACGCCCAGATCAGCACCTGCTTGGTGGCGACGTCTCGATAGGTCATGCAGATGACGGTAAGCGCCCCCACCGACAACACGGCAGCCGATTTCCGGGCCTGTGGAAAACCCCGCCACAAGCCGTCACCGCAGGCCGAGGGAACTCGCCGCGAACCGAGGAACCCCCGGAAGCCCCGGAAGCCCCGGAGACCCCGGAACCCCGGAGTCCCCGAAGACCTCAGAACGTCAGCACCCCGCGCGCCACCTTCCCCGCCTCCGCGTCCGCCGCCGCCCGCTCGAACTCCTCCACCGGATACGTCTGCGTCACCAGTTCGTCCAGCATGAGCCGCCCGGCCCGGTACAGCTCGGCGTACAGGGCGATGTCGCGCTGCGGCCTCGACGACCCGTAGCGGCAGCCCAGGATCGACTTGTCCAGGTACATCGAGGACACGAGGAAGGACGCCTCGGCGGTGGCCGCCGGCACCCCGAGCAGTACTGCCTGCCCGTGACGGTCGAGCAGATCGACGGCCGCCCGGATCAACTCCACGCGCCCCACGCACTCGAAGGCGTGGTCCGCCCCCGTCGGCAGCAGGTCCCGCACCCCGTCCACCGACGTCAGGAAGTCCGTCGCCCCGAACTGCCGCGCCACCGCCTCCTTCGCCGGATTGGCGTCCACCGCCACGATCCGCAGCGCCCCCGCGATCCGCGCGCCCTGGATGACGTTGAGCCCGATCCCGCCGGCGCCGATCACGACCACCCGGTCGCCGCGGTCGACCCGCGCCCGGTTCAGTACGGCCCCCACCCCGGTCAGCACCCCACACCCGATCAACGCGGCGGACGGCAGCGGAATGTCCTTCGGGATCCGCACCACCTGCACCGCTTTCACCACGGTCCGTTCCGCGAAGGCGGAGTTGGACGCGAACTGGAACACGGCCTGCTCACCCCGCCGGAACGGCCTTCCCGGCCGCCCTATGGCCTGCCGGCACATGGTCGGCCGCCCCCGGTCGCACTCGGCACACGCACCACAGTTGGCGAGCGTGGACAGCGCCACATGATCCCCGGGCTCGACATGGGTGACCCCCACACCGACGGCCTCCACCACCCCCGCGCCCTCATGGCCCAGCACCACAGGAACGGGGAAAGGTATGGTCCCGTCCACCACCGACAGATCGCTGTGGCACAACCCGGCAGCCGAGATGGACACCAGCACCTCACCCGGCCCCGGATCCCGTACCTCCAGATCGTCCACGACCTCGACCCGCTTGCCGTCGAACATCACTGCGCGCATCAGACGACCCCCTTGGGCTCCCTGGGCAGACCGAGCACCCGCTCGGCGATGATCGTGCGCTGAACCTGGTCCGAACCCCCGTAGATCGTGTCGGCGCGGGAGAAGAGGAACAGATGCTGAGCGTCGTCGAGTTCGTACGGCGCCGAGGGCGCCCACTCCCGCGGCCCCGCGCTCGCCGACGCACCGCGCACCTGCACCGCCAGCTCCCCGAGCCGCTGATGCCAGCCGCCCCACAGCAGCTTGGCCACACTCGGCGCCCCCGCGTCGCCCGAACTCCCCAGCGTCCGCAGGGCGTTCCACCGCATCACCCGCAACTCGGCCCACTGCCGCACCAGCCGGTCGCGTACGACGGGATCCTCCACGGCGCCGGACCGCACCGCCGCACCCACGACCCGCGCCAGCTCCCCGGCGAATCCGATCTGCTGGGCGAGCGTGGAGACCCCCCGCTCGAACCCGAGCAGGCTCATCGCGACCTGCCACCCCGCGCCCTCACCGCCGACCAGGTGCTCCGCGCGCGCACCGTCGAAGAAGACCTCGTTGAACTCACTCGTGCCGGTCATCTGCCGGATCGGCCGCACCTCGATACGCCCCGGCTGGTCCATGGGGACGAGCAGGAAGCTCAGTCCGTGATGGCGCCGGGAGTCCGGCTCGGTACGGGCCAGCACGAAGCACCAGTCCGCCTCATGGGCGAGGGAGGTCCAGATCTTCTGCCCGGTGACGCGGTACGTCCCGTCCGAGGCCCGTTCGGCCTTCGTGCGCACCCCGGCGAGGTCCGACCCAGCCCCGGGTTCGCTGTACCCCTGGCACCACAGCTCCTCCCCGAGCGCGATCGGCGGAAGGAACCGCGCCTTCTGCTCCTCGCTCCCGTGCGCGAGCAACGTCGGCGCGAGCAGTTTCTCCCCGATGTGCCCGGACCGCGCCGGCGCCCCCGACCGCGCATACTCCTCGGCCCACACGACCTGCTGAGTGAGCGTGGCGACCCGATTCCCGTACCCGCCCTCCCCCCACCCGAGCCCGATCCACCCGGCTTTCCCGAGGGTGCGCTCCCAGGCACGGCGTTCCTGCCCGCTTTCGGCATGCTCACAGAGCCACGCCCGCGCCTCCGCGCGGAACGTCTCGTCCTCGGCGGCGAATTCAAAGTCCACTGACCTCTCCTCTTGACGCCGGACTGCTGAAACCCCCCAGGGGCGCGGGGAACTGCACGATCAGCCACAACAGACCCGCAGCCGTCCACCGGCAACAGCCCCGAGCTATTGGGCGTTCGGCCGCGACCCCTCCCGCGCGGCCCTCTCCATCGCCTCCACCCGAGCGAGCATCGGCATCGGATCCACCCCCACCGACCCGGGCAACGCCTGCGCGATCGACTCCGGCGTCCACCCGCCGGAGGCATACGCGGCCCGCAGCTCCCTCGGCTGCGCCCACACCGCGATCTTCGGCCCGGCGACGGTGTACACCTGCCCCGTCACCCCCTGCTCGCGAGCCGCGTCCGACAGCAGGTACGCCACCAGCGCGGCCACGTCCTCCGGCTCCCCGATCTCCGCGAGCTCCATGGGCACGTTGGCCGACATGCGGGTACGGGCGACCGGCGCGACGGCGTTCGCGGTCACCCCGTACTTGTGCAGCCCGAGCGCGGCGCTGCGCACGAGAGAGATGATCCCGCCCTTCGCCGCGCTGTAGTTGGCCTGCGAGACCGACCCCTGATGGTTGCCGCTGGTGAACCCGATCAAGGTCCCCGCCCGCTGCTTGCGCATCACGGCCGACGCGGCCCGGAACACGGTGAACGTCCCCTTCAGATGAGTTGCGACCACGGGGTCCCACTCGTCCTCTGACATGTTGAACAGCATCCGCTCGCGCAGGATCCCGGCGACGCACACGACTCCGTCGAGCCGCCCGTACGACGACAGCGCCGTGTCCACGATCCGCTGTCCGCCCGCCATCGTGGAGACGTCGTCGGCCACGGCGACGGCTTCCCCGCCCGCCGCCTCGATCTCCTTGACCACGGCCTCGGCGACCTCGCTCGTGGGCGAGAGGCCGTCCATGGACACCCCGTAGTCGTTGACGACGACGCGCGCGCCCTCGGCCGCGGCGGCGAGCGCCACCGCCCGCCCGATGCCCCGCCCGGCGCCTGTGACGGCGACGACCTTGCCTGCCAAGAAGTTCCCCACGCCCCGGCCCCTTCCCGCAGTTTCTGACGGTCCGTTAGATTCAACTTGATTCTACGACCCGTCAGATACGCGGAGACAAGCCCCGGGGAGGGACTCATGTCACTGCCGGACGCGTTCCACGAGATCGCCAAGCGCGTGAACAACTGGGGGCGTTGGGGCGCCGACGACGAGATCGGCACCCTGAACCTCATCACCGACGAAGTCGTCCGCGAGGCGGCGGCCTGCGTCCGCACCGGCCGCCGTATCCCGCTCGCCCTGCCCCTGAAGGAGGACGGCGTGCAGACCGGGATGATCCCCGGGCGTATCAACCCCCTGCACACGATGGTGCAGATCAACCAGGAGCTGTTCGGCCCGGGAACCGTCGCGTGCAGCGACGACGCCGTGACCATGGGCCTCCAGGCGGCCACCCACTGGGACGCGCTCACCCATGTCTCGCACTCGGGCCGCCTCTACAACGGCCGCCCCGCCGACACCATCACCGCGCACGGCGGCGCCGAGTTCAGCGGCATCGACAAGGCACGGCACATCGTCTCGCGCGGGGTGCTGCTCGACGTGGCACGCGCGCGTGGCGTCGCCCGGCTCGACGGCGGGCACGCGGTCACCCCGGAAGACCTGGAAGCGGCCGAGGAACTCGCGGGCACGCGCGTGCGCGCGGGCGACATCGTGCTCGTACGGACGGGCCAGATCCAGGTCTGTCTCGCCGGCGACAAGCACGCGTACGGCTATCCCTCGCCCGGCCTGTCGATCCGCACGCCGGAGTGGTTCCACGCGCGCGACGTGGCGGCCGTCGCCAACGACACCCTCACGTTTGAGATATTTCCGCCCGAGACAGAGGATTTGTGGCTGCCCGTGCACGCGCTCGACCTCGTGGAGATGGGGATGCTCCAGGGCCAGAACTGGAATCTCGAAGAGTTGTCCACAGCCTGTGGACAAGAGGGCCGCTATGCGTTTCTGCTGTCGGCGATGCCGGAGCCGTTCGTCGGCGGCACGGGGACGCCCGTCGCGCCCGTGGCGGTGCTCTGAAGTCCGGTGAGGTCGGCTGGCGGCGCGGCTCCCCCAGCTCCCGGCCGCGCCCGAACGGGGAGGTGCCCCATCCGCCCCGGGCACGACACCGCGCGCCGCCATCCGAACTCCGGCGTACCTCCCCGGTCTCCCCTGGCCCCGAAGAAGACCGACACCGATTCACGACCCACGCTCGGCAAGGGCATCCGTCACCGAAGTCCTCGTCGTCCCCTCACGGCGAATCGCTGACCACAAGCGTGATCAACCGGACACGCGGCGTCAACACCTAATCGGGGATTTGTTACTTACGCCCCATTTCTCGACGGCGCGCACAGAAGCATGCCCGGGCGCACCAGCACATACCCGAGGCGAGGGGACAGCGCTTTCTGCAACCGTGCACCGAATCCGCCGGAGTTGCCGCTCCGTGCGCCCGTCACACCGCCTCGTACGCGAGCCCCTCGTACGCCGAAGATCCGCTGCCGTAGGCAGAGGCGGCGCCCTGCGAGTCGGCGTCGCGGTCCAGTTCGCACCAGATCCGCTTGCCGCCGCCCTCGGAGGACCAGCCCCACCGGTCCGCGAGGCCGTCGACGAGGGCGAGGCCCCGGCCGCCCGTGGCGTCGCCGTCGGCGCACCGGGGCACGGGGGCGCGGCCGCTGCGGTCGGCCACCTCGAGGCGGACGGTGGCGGCGTCCTGAGCCGCTCCGGGAAGGGACAGGCGCAGCACGGCCGGACAGCCGGTGTGCACGACGGCGTTGGTGACCAGTTCGGACACGAGCAGGATCAGGGTCTCGGCGAGCGGCTCATCGGCGCCTATCCCGGACCCGGCGAGCCGCGAGCGGGCCCACCGCCGGGCTCGCCCCACCTCAGCGGGGTCGGGCCGGATCTCCAGCGTCACTTGAAGCACCTGCACCGCTCACACCATCCGAACCGGCGGACACAAAGCCCCGCGCCTCACGAGGGCCACGATCCTAGCCATTCTTTTCATGACCAGATCAATGGCCGGAGCCAGGGTCACGGAACGTGAATCCCTTAGCTGACAGCATGGTTGACGTACAGTCACCCCAACAAGCGCTTCGGGCATATTCCAGCGTGAAGGAGTACCCGTGCGGCATACTGTGCGACGCTTGTCATGGGGAGTCGAACAGGCGGGGGCCGACGGCCCTCCCGCCTTGCGAGCAACGGCGCGCACCGCCGGATCCGGAGCCGCCTCCAGGGCAACTCCGGCATGGCTCGTGCTCGGAACCACTCGCATCTCACACAAGGTACCGGAGCAGACGGCCGACTCCAGGCCGTGACGAGTCACGCGTAGGACACAACCCGATATCAACGCTCCGTAATTCCGGTATGCCACAATCCGCGACATCCGCGCGGGAGCCGTGGGCGACGTCGCAGACCAGGGGCCTTCAAGCCGTCTCGGCGAGAAGTTCGGCGGCCAATCGCTCCTCACTCTCCGTAGCATCGCTCGTACGGTGCGTTCGCACCCATGCGCGCTTGAGATGCAGGTGGACCTCGAACTCCCAGGTGAATCCCATGCCGCCGTGCACCTGGAGGCAGTCGCGGGCGCCGCGCACGGCGGCGTCGTCGGCGAGCAGCCGCGCGGTGTCGATGTCGGCGGGGTCGGCGGTGACGGCGGCCGCGTAGACGGCGGCGCGGGCGATCTCGGTGCGCACCAGCATCTCCGCGCAGAGGTGCTTCACCGCCTGGAAGGCTCCGATCGGCCGCCCGAACTGCTCACGCGTCCGGGCGTGTTGCACGGCGAGTTCGCACGCGCGTGTGGCGCTGCCCAGTTGTTCGGCGGCGGTGAGGAGTACGGCGACGGGGTCGGCGCCGGGCGCCGCGGGAACCCGGTGCACAGCAGTGCCGGGAACCCGGTGCAGCGGGGTCAGCGGATCGACCGACCGCAACGGCACGGCCCCCGCCGCGTCGCCCCGTACGACGTCCGCCGCCGCCAGCCACTCCACCAGCCCGCACCCGCCGACGTCCGTCACGACCGTCTCCCCGGTCGCCGCGCCCGGCACCTCCCCCGCCGCGAGGTGGGTGGCCACGAGCGGCCCCGGCAGCAGCGCCCGCCCGGCCTCCTCGAAGGCCAACACCGCCTCTGCCAGCCCGAGTCCGACACCGCCCGCCGCCTCGGGCAGCCTCAGCGCGAAGAACCCGGCCGCGCCGAGCTCCCGCCACAGCCCCCGCTCCGGTCGACCGGGTTCCTCGACGGCGGCCCTCAGCTCCTGCGGGCCGAACCGCCGTGCCAGCAGTTCCCGTACGCCGGTCCGCAACGCCCGCTGGTCCTCGGTCAGTTGGAAACGCATCCGTCACCGCTCCTTCGGCAGCCCGAGAATCCGCTCGCCCACGATGTTCCGCTGGATCTGCGAGGTGCCCGCCGCGATGGTGTACGACAGCGAGGACAGCCTGTCGGGCATCCACGGGCGGTCGAGGTCCAGCGAGGCCGGCCCCAGCACGTCGGCGGCAGCGTCGAAGAGCTCCTGGCGGGCGTGCGAATACCTCAGTTTGAAAACCGAACCCCCGACGCCGGGTACACCGCCGGCGGCCTCCGCCTCGCTCACGTTCCACTGCGTCAGCCGCCACAGCGCCCGGAACTCGGCGTTCAGCCGCCCGAGCCGTCGACGCAGCACGGGGTCGTCCCAGCGGCCGTTCCCGCGGGCCTCGGCGGCGAGTTCGCGCAGCACCCGGCGGCAGGCGACCACCTCGCCCACGAAGGCCGTGCCGCGTTCGAAGGACAGGGTCACCATCGTCACGCGCCAGCCGTCGTTCTCCGCGCCGACCCGGTTGGCGGCCGGCACCCGCACCTCGTCGAGGAACACCTCGGCGAACTCCGTGGTCCCGGCGAGGGTCTTGAGCGGTCGTACGGTGATGCCCGGCGCGTCCATGGGCATGGCCAGCCAGCTTACGCCGCGATGTTTGGGGGCGTCGGGGTCGGTGCGGACCAACAGCTCGCACCAGTCGGCGACTTCGGCGTGCGAGGTCCAGATCTTGGACCCGCTCACCACATAGTCGTCGCCGTCCCTGCGCGCGCGCGTGCGCAGCGCCGCGAGGTCGGACCCGGCGTCCGGCTCGCTGAAGCCCTGGCACCAGACCTCCTGCCCGCGCAGGATCGGCGGCAGCCAGCGCGCCCGCTGCTCCTCGGTGCCCTCGGCGGCGATGGTCGGCCCGGCGTGCAGCAGCCCGACGAAGCCCGCGCCCACATAGGGGGCGCCCGCCTTCTCGGTCTCCTCCAGGAAGATCAGCCTTACGGTCGGGGAGGCGTCCCAGTGGACGTCGCCGTACCCGGCGTCGTGGAGCATGCGCTGCCAGCCGAGGTCGTAGGCGCGGCGCCCCGGCCAGTCGTCGGGGGACGGCTTCGGCGGCAGCGTGGGCAGCGCCTTGGCCAGCCACTCCCGCAACCGCGCCCGGAACTCCTCCTCGGCCGGCGTGTACGCGAGGTCCATGCGGCCCCTCCATATCTGATGAGCCGTCAGATATCGCTCTATGGGAAGGCTAAGTCCCGCACCCCTGGACCGACAAGGCATCCCGCCCTACGCTCTGCCCACGATCTGACTGACCGTCAGTTACGACGTCGAGACCACGACCGCTTGGTGGCAGGGGGCCGTCATGAACGACACCGCGCACGCCCTGAGTTCCTCCCGCACCCTCTGGGACCTGCTCGCCCGCCGCGCCGGCCTCACCCCCGACCGCCCGGTCCTCCTCCAGGACGACCGCACGCTGACCTTCGGCGCGCTGCACGCGCGTGCCGAGCGCGTCGCGGCCGGCCTGTACGACATGGGCGTACGCCCCGGCACGGTCGTCGCCTGGCAGTTGCCCACCCGTATCGAGACCGCCCTGCTGTCCTTCGCGCTGGCCCGCCTCGGCGCCGTGCAGTCGCCGGTCATCCCCTTCCACCGGGACCGCGAAGTCGGCTTCGCGCTGCGGGAGTCGAAGGCGGAGTTCTTCGCGGTGCCGGGTGTGTGGCGGGGCTTCGACCACACCGAGATGGCCCGGCGCCTCGGCGCGAAGGGGATCTTCGAGGCGTACGACACCCTGCCCGACGGCGATCCCGCCGTCCTGCCCCCGCCGCCCGCCGAGGGCACCTCGGTGCGCTGGATCTACTGGACCTCGGGGACGACCTCCGACCCCAAGGGCGTCCTGCACACCGACCGCTCACTGATCGCGGGCGGCTCCTGCCTCGGCCACGCCCTGCGCCCCACGTCCGCCGACGTCGGCTCGATCGCCTTCCCCTACGCCCACATAGGCGGCCCCGACTACATGGTGATGGTCCTGCTGTACGGCTTCCCGGCGGTGCTGTTCGAGCAGTTCGCGATGCCCGACGCGCTGGCGGGGTACCGCAGGCACGGCGTCACCATCGCGGGCGGTTCGACGGCGTTCTACTCGATGTTCCTCGCCGAGCAGCGCAGGCAGCCCGACGGCGCGAAGGCCGTCCCCTCGCTGCGGCTGCTGGCGGGCGGCGGGGCTCCGAAGCCGCCGGAGGTCTATCACGCCGTGGTCCGCGAGATGGGCGTGCAGTTGACGCACGGGTACGGCATGACCGAGGTGCCGATGATCACGATGGGGGCGCCGGACGACACGGCGGAGAACCTGGCGACGACGGAGGGGCGGCCGCCGCGGGGCATGGAGATTCGCATCGTGGACGGGGAGGTGCGGCTGCGCGGGGAGGCGGTGTGCCAGGGGTATCTGGATCCGGCGCAGACGGCGGCGGCCTTCGACGAGGACGGTTTTCTGCGCACGGGTGACCTCGGCCACCTGACCGGCAGCGGGCATCTGGTGCTGACGGGCCGCCTGAAGGACGTGATCATCCGCAAGGGCGAGAACATCTCGGCGAAGGAGATCGAGGATCTGCTGCACCGGCATCCGGCCGTCGGGGACGTCGCGGTGATCGGGCTGCCGGATCCGGAGCGCGGGGAGCGGGTCTGCGCGGTCGTGGAACAGCCGGCCGGCGCCCCGGAGCTGACCCTGCAGGCCCTGGTGTCGTATCTGCGCGGGGAAGGGCTGTCGACGTACAAGCTGCCGGAGCAACTGGAGGTGGTGGACGCCCTTCCGCGCAACGAGACCCTGCGCAAGGTCCTCAAGTACAAGCTCAGGGAGCGGTACTCGACAACGGCATAGCGCTACTCGGGAACGGTGAAGTAACGGGCGAAGGCCGTGACGACCTCTCCCTCCGCGACCCTGCCGTCGCCGTTCGTGTCGAGCGTGCCGGCGGCGGCCCGGGCCACGTCCTGCGGTACCCCGAGGCAGACCAGCACGCGCGCGGTGTCGGTGACGGTGGCGGCTCCGTCGCCGTCGGTGTCGGCCACGGCCAGGACGGCGTGCAGGAAGGGGCGGGCGATCTCGGCGAACCGGTCCGGGTTGTCGCGCAGGCGCTTGACCGCGCCGCTCACGAACTCCTCGCGGGTGATCCGCTGATCGCCGTCGCGGTCCGCTATCCCGGCCATGCCCTGCCAGAACGCCTCGGCGCCGATGTACAGGGCCTGGCCCTTGTCGGAGCGGGCGGTGGTGCCGAACTCCGCGAGCAGCGCCTTGGCCGCCGCGGAGAAGTCCGCCCGGTCGATGTAGCCGTTGCCGTCCTGGTCGAAGCCGGCGAACCGGTCCGCGATCCTGCGCTCGTACTCGCTGCTGACCATGTCTTATCGGGCCGCCTCACGTCGTCGGGTGCATCTGTCACGGAGCGTACGACGCCGACGGCCGTCCGGGCGGGGGAAAGGGGCCGTTGTGCCAAGACCGGGGGAATTTTGGGACAACGATGTGGCACAGCCGTACGGAAGGGCGTACGCCGGGGGGTGCTCAGGCGGACAGCGGGCCGGCCTCGTCCTTGACCGCCGACGCCAGGTCGGCGTGCACGTCGAAGAGCCGGCGCACCCCGAGCGCGCCGAGCACCCGGTTCACGTGCGAACCCTCCGCCGCGCCCTGCGCCGGGAGTATCAGCCGCAGGCTGCCCTGGCAGGAGCGGATCAGCCGACGGGCGGCTATGAGCACGCCGACCCCGCTGGAGTCGCAGAACAGGACCTCGGAGAGGTCGAGGACGAGGCTGTGGCGTCCCTCGGCGACCACGTCATGGATGTGCTGACGCAATCCCGGCGAGGTCACCAGATCCAGCTCGCCCGACACCTGGAGCACGGCCCAGTCGCCCCGCTCGCCGCCGGTCACTTTGAAGGTCACCACCATGCCCCTCGCTCGCTGAAACGGAAGCGACACCTACGCTTCCTTGCAGCGCGGCTGCCCAGCGGCTGTTCCCTGAAACACCCTCCAAAAAACGGTCACCGATCAGAAGAGGCTTGTTTCCATCGCATTCGATCCTGTTCGATCGTGTCTGATCACGTGATGACCGGGTAGCGGAGCGATGCCGGCCTCCCCGCCCGAGTGCGAGAGGCCCCTACCACGAGTGCGAGGTGCGTCACCAGCCATGGCTCTACAAGGGGCGCACTTTGCGACAAAGGGGCGTGCGCGTCCGACCGTGCCGACTACATTCGGGGAGACGGCAGACGCACGCTGGACCCGGACGGACCGGTGAGGGGGCCTTATGGCGAAGAAGGACGCACCGCCCCGCTGGGACCGCAAGATGCAGCAGCGGCTGGCGCGCGGCGAGGCGGCCGCCCTCGGCGAGCTCTACGACCGGTTCGCCTCGCTCGTGCACGGTCTCGCCCACACCGTGCTGGGCGACGAGCGCGCCGCCGACCACATCACCCGCGACGTCTTCTCCCATGTCTGGGAGCACCCCGACAGCTACGACCCCAAACAGGGCCCACTGCGCTCCTGGGTCGCCACGCTGACCCACCGCCTCGCCGTGCAGCGGCTGCGCGCCACCGAGACCGCCGCCCTCGCCGAGGCCGGCCAGGGCTCCACCGAGGAACTGGAGCGCAAGGTGCGGCACGCCTCGGTCGCCGCCCGCGCCGACTACATCGTCCAGTCCATGCCCGTACCGCTGCGCGCCGCCCTTGAGCTGGCCTACTTCCAGCGCCGCGACTACCGCCAGACCGCCACCGACCTCGGCGTCACCGAGGACGAGGCCCGCCGCAGGCTGCGCCTGGGCCTGCAGCTCCTGTCCACCGCCCATGACGCCGGAACCGCCCCGGGGGCTCCCCCGGGATACGGGGGTGCGGCGTGAACGAGGCCGGACGCTTCGAGGCGTACGACAACGACGACGACAAGAAGCGGTACGAGGACTCGTCGCAGGGCGAGGCACATCACAAGGACCAGGAGGTCAACGGCCCCGCGGACGGAACCCGCGCGGCCGACGGCATGAACAGCAGCGGCAACGGCGACGACCAGCACCCCGCGACGAAGCCGGACCCGGACCGGCCGCCCCGCATACCCCTGCCCCGCGCCTCCGTCGAGGACACCGGACGCCCGCTGCCCGACGCGGTGCCGCTGCCCGCCCCGCCCGTCCTGGACCACCGCGTGCTGAAGTCACTGCTCGGCGCGTGGGCGCTGGCCGCCTGCTCGCCGGAGGAGACGGCGGCCGTGGAGGAGCACCTCGGCGACTGCGGCTCCTGCGCGGACGAGGCGCTGCGGCTGCGCGAGGCCGTCGGCCTGCTGCACCCCGCCGAGAGCCTCGACCTCGACCCGTCCCTGCGCACCCGCGTCCTCCAGGGCTGCCTGGAGCGGCGCCCGCCGCGCATCCCGGTGCCCGCGTGGGCGGCGCCGTACGACGCCGAGACGGCCCGCCTCGACGCCCTGCTCCAGGACTTCGGGGACGCCGAGTGGCACGCACCCGTGCGGCTGCGGTGGTTCCGCGGGGACGAGCCGACGAGCCGTCGTACGACCGTCGCCGGGGTCATCGCGCATCTGCTGACGGTCGACGGGCTGGTGGCGGTAGCCCTCGGCCTCGCGGACCCGATGGGCGACGTGGCCGCGGACCGGGCGACGCCGTCCGCGCGCACCGAGGCGTACTGGCGGGCCTCGCACTACCCGCCGACGCGCGCGGTACGCGCACCCTGGCGGGAGCAGACCCACGACCTGGTCCGCACCGTGTCCTTCACGGGCGGCGGCACCGGCAAACTGTCCGTGCCCTACGGCGACTTCGAGCTGCCGCTGCACGACGCGATGCTGGACCGCGCATTCGAGTGCTGGGTACACGCCGAGGACATCGCCGACGCGGTGGACTACCCGTACGAGCCGCCGTCGGGCAGCGATCTGCACCACATGGTCGACCTGGCGGCCCGCATGCTTCCCACCGTGCTGTCGGCCCGCCGCCAGGCCGGCCTCGCGGCCCCGCCTCCCGGTCCGCACCGCCACCTGGTGCCCGCCGGCCGGCCCGGCCGGAGCCTGCGGCTGGAGATCGAGGGTTCGGGCGGCGGCGAGTGGCTGATCCCTCTGGACTCCCCGGCGGCGGTGGGCTCCGCGGAGCACGAGGTGGCCCATGTGGCGCTGGACGGCGCGGAGTTCTGCCGGCTGGCGGCGGGTCATGTGCCGCCGGAAGAGGCTGCGGCGGGGCAGGTCGGTGACCGTACGGCGATCAGGGACGTCCTGTTCGCAGCGGCGAGCTTGAGCCGGATGTAAGGGGTCCGGCTGTTTCGTCGGCGGCTGCGGGTGGTTCGTGGTTGCTCGCGCAGTTCCCCGCGCCCCTAAAGGCGCGTCCAGTGCACGTACCTCAAGGGGCGCGGGGAACTGCGCGACCAGCCCCCACCTACCCGCAGCCGCCGACGCAACAGCCGGCCCCGAGCTACTAGGCGAACACGACCGTCCGCCGCCCGTTCAGCAGAATCCGGCGCTCGGCATGCCACTTCACGGCCCGCGCCAGCGCCTGGCACTCCACGTCCCGCCCCACCGCGACGAGCTGGTCCGGCGTTACGCCATGCCCGACCCGCTCGACCTCCTGCTCGATGATCGGCCCCTCGTCGAGGTCGGCGGTGACGTAGTGAGCCGTCGCGCCGATGAGCTTGACGCCCCTGGCGTGAGCCTGGTGATACGGCTTCGCACCCTTGAAGCTCGGCAGGAACGAGTGGTGGATGTTGATGATCCGCCCGCTGAGCTGCTTGCACAGGTCGTCCGAGAGGACCTGCATGTAGCGGGCCAGCACGACCAGCTCCACACCCTCCCCGCGCACGATCTCCAGGACCTGCGCCTCGGCCTCGGCCTTGTTGTCCTTGGTCACCGGGATGTGGTGGAAGGGGATGTCGTACGACCCCACGAGCTCGGCGAAGTCGGTGTGGTTGGACACCACGGCGGCGATCTCCACCGGCAGCGCCCCGATACTGGCGCGGAACAACAGGTCGTTCAGGCAGTGCCCGAACTTGCTGACCATCAGCAGGACCCGCATCTTCTCCTCGGCCAGATGGATCTGCCAGTCCATCTGGAAGGAGTCACCGATCGCCGCGAAGCTCGCCCGCAGCTTGTCCACCGTCACCGGCGCCTCCGCCGAGAAGTGGACGCGCATGAAGAACAGTCCCGTGTCGTGGTCGCCGAACTGCTGGCTGTCCTCGATGTTGCAGCCGGTCATGAAGAGGTAGCTCGACACGGCGTGCACGATGCCCTGCTTGTCCGGGCTGGACAGCGTCAGGACGTACTGGTCGGCGGGGACCGCGGCTCGGGTGGACTGCTCGTTCATGCAGCACAGGGTCCCATATCCCACGCCCCCGGCGGGCAGCCGTCCCGCTACCCGGACCGTCCGCCCGGCAGGGGCGGGACCGTCACGCGGAACGCGTCATGATCCGCAGCACCTCGAGCGTGCGCGGCGGCGCGTCCGGGTCCTCGCCGTCGGCCATGGCCATCCGGACGTGCGCGTCCCGCGCCGCCCGCACCGCCTCCGGCCACTGCTGGTTCTCCATATAGGCGGAGACCGGCGCGTCCGGGCCGACCTGGTGCATGATCCGCAGCACCCGCAGCACGGCGGTGTCGACGAGCGCCGCCTCCTGCGAGTCCCGGAATATCGTGCCCACGTACTTCTCGGCGGACCAGTTGTCCAGCCAGGTGTCCTCGACCAGGCGGTACACGGCGTCGGTCACGTCGCCGTACCCGTCGATCCCGGCGAGCCAGACGTCCCGCTGGAACACCGGGTCGGAGAGCATGTGCAGCGCGGAGCGCACATTGCTGCGCCAGCGCCACCACGGCATGTCGTTGAGTGGCATGCCGCCCATGGTGGATGAGCGACGGCCGCGACGGGAAGAGCTATCCGAACCTTGCACGGTCACCGATCGTACGTTCCTGTTCATTCGCGCATCACTCGCCCCCGCAATTCACCTTCTGGTCACCTATGGATAACCGAGGGTCACGCGCAGGTTTGTTGTGTGGCGGAATCGTGCGTGAACATGACCGGCAGGCCACGCATGCGCAGCACCTTCCTCCCCATGATCACCAACCGGCCCGTCAGAGCAGCCGCTCGCTCGGCGGCAGCACTGGTGGCGTGTGCGTCACTCGCCGTCGGATGCGGTGTCATCCCCGGTACCACGGGGGGTTCCGGGGATGACACGATCACCGTGATGACCTGGGCCCCCGAGGGCACCAAGGCGACCAACAAGCCCGGCATGCCGGCCTTCGCGCAGGCGTACGCCCGCTGGATCAACGCCCACGGCGGGCTCGGCGGCCGCAAGCTGAAGGTCATCACCTGCAACGACCACAACGACAGCGTGGCCGCGGCCAGGTGCGCCGACCGCGCCGTCGAGGAGAACGTCGTCGCGGTCGTCGGCTCCTACAGCCAGTACGGCGACACCTTCCTGCCCTCCCTGGAGGGCGCCGGCATCCCGTACATAGGCGGCTACGGCGTCACCAACGCCGAGTTCACCAGCCCGCTCTCCTACCCCGTCAACGGCGGCCAGCCCACCCTCCTGGCCGGCCTCGGCAGGGAGCTGGCCCGCGGCTGCGGCCCCGTCGCCCTGGTCCGGCCCGACACCATCGCGGGCGACGAGCTGCCGCCGCTGCTCAACTCCGGCCTCAGGTCGGCCGGGCACCCGGCCCCCGCCGACCAGCTCGCCGACGAGGACGCCACCGCGTACGAGGGCCAGTCGGTGCGGGCGCTGGACTACTCCACCACCGACTCGTCCGAGAAGGGCTGCGTGGTGCCCGCCCTCGGCGACCGCACCAGCACCTTCATGGACTCCTTCCGGCGGGCCCGCGAGGACTACCCGCAGGTGCGCACCGCCACCGTCCTCGGCAGCGTCGACCAGACCGTGATCAACGCGACCGGCGGGGCGTCGACGTACGACGGGTCCTACATCACCGGCTGGTACCCCGTCGCGAGCGACCCGCGCTGGGACCCGATGAAGAAGGTCATCAGCGAGCAGGCATTCGGCGACAACCGGATCGACCCCGCGGACGCCGGCGTGCAGACGACGTGGATCGCGTACACCGTGTTCAAGAAGGTCGTCGAGTCGCTCGGCGACGACGCCGTGAACGCCGACTCCGTACGGGGCGCCCTGAACGAGGGCCTGAAGGTCCCCACGGGCGGCCTGACGCCGACCCTCCAGTGGAAGTTCCAGGACGTCCTGGCCTCCGTCGGCTTCCCCCGGCTGGTCAACCGCGCGGTGACCCTCCAGGTCGTCCGGGACGGCCGGCTGGTGGCGGCGCGCAAGGGCTTCATCGACGTGACGAAGACGCTCCAGAACGCCGACCTGAACTGACCGCCGGTAGGGAGCCCCGTACTAGAGCTGGGTCGGCTGGCGCTCGGTCAGGCCGTACTTCCCGGCGATCGAGTTCCACAGCCCGGCGGCCGTCTTCTTCTGCTCGCTGGCGGTGCCGCTCGCGCGGTTGCCCGCCTGTGTCTGGCCGGTGGAGCGGGCCTGGCCCTTCCTGCACAGCTTCTTGTTGCCGGACACCTGGTCCGCCCACGCCGCGTAGTGGTTGTCGGCGGACGCCGACGCCTGCCACGCCTTGGTCAGCGCGGCTGTCAGCGCGGCGTGGTTCGGGAGCTGGTCGACCGAGAGCTTGGACAGGTCGGTCACGAGCTGGCTGCGCTGCCTGGCCGCGTCCCGCAGGTCCTGCGCGGCATTGCCGAGGTTGTCGCAGGACTTCACGTCGTCCACGGCGTTGATCACGGCGGTACGGCTGTCGCCGCTGTCGGCGAGCAGCTTGTCCAGGGCGACCGCCTGCTGCTCGGCCGGGTCGGCGGACGGCGAGGAGGAGCCCTCGGTCGCCGGGGCCGTGGCGGAGACGGGTTGGTTGTCGTCGCCCTTGCCGTCGTCCCCGCCCCCGCCGGCGAGCAGCGCGCCCGCGCCGATGCCGAGGGCGGCGATACCGACGCCGACGACCGCGATGATCGGCAGCCGCGATCGGGTACGGCCGCCCCGGCCACCGTCGTCGTCATCCGCACCGTGCTGGCCGGGCGGGAAGAACGCCGGCTCGTGCGGGCTGTACTGCGGCTGGGGCTGCTGGATGCGCGGCATCTGCTGGGTGGCCCCGGCCGGGGCCTGCCCGGGACCCTCGCTGCGGAAGAGGTTGTCGAAGTCGGACAGCGGCTGCCGCTCCCCGCCGCCCGGCCCGCCGGTCACCGGCGGGATGTACTGCGTGGCGTCGGAGTCGCTCCCGGAGACGGGCGGCATCGGTCCGGCGCCGCCGGACTGCCGGGCCCGCCCGAGCACCTGGGTGCTCTCGCCGGCCACCTCGGGCGGCAGCGCCCCCGGCCCCACGGGCGGTATGAACTGCGTCGCCCCCTCGTCCGCGGGGACGGGCGGGATGAAGCGGGTGGCCTGGTGGTCGGCACCCATGGGGGCACCGGCGACCGGCGGCATGTACTGGGTGGCGCCTTCGTCGGCGGGCGGCAGCGGGGCTCCGAAGCCGCCGGTGGACCCGGCCGGCGGCAGCGCACCGACCTGCCCGTGCTGCCCCTCGGGCGGCAGCGGCGCGGACGGCGCCCCGCTCTGCCCGTAAGTCGGCTGCGGCACGGGCATCGGCGCGCCCGGGGCCGGAGCGCCCTGGCCGTACGACGGCGCACCGGCCGCCGGCCCCTGCGCCCCGCCGCCGTACAGCGCGCCCTCCTGCGGCATCGGCTGGGACGGTATGCCCCCGCCGGCCTCCGGCGCCGCGCCCCACGGGGCCGGCGACGACGACTGGTACGGCTGGTCCTGCTGGGGCACCTGGTACGCCTGCTGCCCCTGCTGGGGCGCCTGATACGCCTGCTGCCCCGACTGAGGCGCTTGGTAAGCCTGGTGAGCCTGCTGGTCCTGCTGGGGCGCCTGATACGCCTGGTGGCCCTGCTGAGGAGCCTGGTAAGCCTGGTGGCCCTGCTGAGGCGCCTGGTACGCCTGATCCTGCTGCTGGGGTGACCGGCTCGGCTGCTGCTCCTGCCCGCCCCACGACTGCCCGGGCTGCGTGCCCCAGGCCTCGCCCGGTGCGGCGGCCTGCGCGGGCGCGTTCTGCTCGGGTCCCCAAGGGGTGCCCCAGGCCTGGCCGCCCGGCGGTGCCGAGGGCGGGGGCGCGGCCGGCGGCGTGGCCGGTACCGCTGTCGGCCGGCCGCCCTGGTCGCCCGTCATACCCGGCAGCAGCGGCTCACCACCGTCGGAGGGCAGCACGATGCCTTCGCGCGCGGGCCGCGCCGAGGGCTCCTCGCTCCGTCCACTCTGCGTCACCGGGGCTCCTACTAATGGGGGACCTTGTGAATCGTCGGCTCACGCTACCGGCTCCGCCGATCCGGGTGCTACGCAGCCCAGGACGTGACCGGGATCCCTGTGACCGCGCTAACACCTCGGTCCCCCAACCGCTATATACGCCCCCTCACTCCACCGACACCTTCATTTCCCTGCCGTTCACACGCAGGTACCCCGGGATTTCACGCAGCCGTCTGAAGATCCAGGCGCGCGCCGAACTCCCTGACCACCGGCTCGTCCCGGAACGGCTCAAGACGCTGCTGGAAGTCCTCCAGATACTCGGCGCCCCGGTTGGACCGCAGGGTCTCCAGGAGCTCGACGGCCTTCAGCCCGGTGTGGCAGGCCTGTTCGACCTCGCGCTGCTGCACCTGAGCTGTGGCGAGCAACACATATCCGATGGCCCGGCGCCGCGCCTTCGTCTCCGGAAGCCCGGCCAGCGACTCCTCCGCGCGCCGCGCCGCCGCCTCGGCCTGACCGAGATCGCGATGGCAGTGCGCCAACTCGTCCGCGAGGTAGGCCTCGTCGAAGTGCTTGATCCACGCCGGGTCGTCACCGGACTCCGCGTCCGCCGACTCCAGCGCGCCCACCGCACGCCCGGACGCCAACTGGGCGGCCCGCGCATCGCCCATCAGCGCATGTCCGCGTGCCTCGGCCGCATGGAACATGGCCTCCGCACGGGGGGTCACGCGCCCCCGCGCCCCTTCCTGCGCCGCCCGCGCCAACTGTGCGATCTCCCGCGGGTTTCCGAGCTGCGCGGCGAGGTGGCTCATGGAGGCGGCCAGCACATAGCCGCCGTATCCGCGGTCGCCCGCCGCCTGTGCCAGGCGCAGCGCCTGGATGTAGTAGCGCTGGGCGAGCCCCGGCTGACCGGTGTCGACGGCCATGTACCCGGCGAGCTCCGTCAACCGCGCGACGGCGGCGAAGAGTTCCCGCCCGATCGCCTCCCGGTAGGAGCCGGCCAGCAGCCCGGAGACGACGCTGTTGAGGTAGTGCACGACGACCGGGCGCACATGCCCGCTGCCGTACTGGTGATCAAGGTCTACGAGCGCCTGCGTCATCGCCCGCACGGCCGCCACGTCGGACGGCCCCACCCGCGGCCCCGCCGAGCGGGCCACCTGCGAGTCCGGCGACGAGATCAGCCAGTCACGGCTGGGCTCGACCAGCGCGGACGCGGCGACGGACGAGCCGGACAGGAAGTCCCGCCGCCCGACGTCGCTTCGCCACAGCTCGCAGACCTGCTCGATGGCTCCCAGTACCGTCGGCGAGAACTGGAGGCCGACGCCGGACGCGAGGTTCTTGCCGTTGGCCATCCCGATCTCGTCGATCGTGACCGTACGGCCCAGTTTGCGGCCGAGCGCCTCCGCGATGATCGCGGGCGCCCGTCCCCGCGGCTGCTGTCCGCGCAGCCAGCGGGCCACGGACGTCTTGTCGTAGCGCAGATCGAGTCCGTGCTCGGCACCGCACATGTTGACCCGGCGGGCCAGCCCGGCGTTCGAGCAACCCGCTTCCTGAATCAGCGCCTGAAGCCGTTCGTTCGGCTGGCGCGCGACGAGAGGCCTTGCGGCCATGGCGTACCCCCTGTGGCTGCGGTGCCTGCCCACGCACCGAGTTGATGTGTCTTCCACCACCGAATCCGAGCCGGGGCACTGGCTGTGCACCGCAAAATTCCGGCCGTGAAGATCAATGCCCCGTCGGTATACCGAAAATGCGAGGCTTGTGAGGATTGCCGGGGTAAAGGCGGAAGCCGACCCCACTGTGGGCTACCCAGCCCCGGCCACGGATCCTCCCGCGCGCCCCCACACATGCACCCATGCGCCCCAGATGAGGAATCAATGCTCCTCCCCCGCGCGCGCTACGCCCGTAACCGGAGGTGGGTGGGGGAGTTGTGTTGGGCGTGGAAGAGACGATCCCGGCCACCGAAGCCGCACAGATTCCCAAGCAGCGCGGCGAAACGCTGCTGGAGACCGCCGTTCGCTATGCCGAGGAGCGTCACTGGGACGTGTTTCCCGGGACGTGGCTGGAAGCCGTCGACGGCGTGCAGTACTGCTCCTGTGGCGACGCCGCCTGCCCCGCGCCGGGTGCCCACCCCGCGCGCCCGGACTGGGCGACGCAGGCGACCGGGAGCGCCACGGTGGCGCGACGGATGTGGCAGAAGCAGCCCACCGCGTCGATCCTGCTGCCGACGGGGCGTACCTTCGACGCGATCTCCGTCCCGGAGACGGCCGGGTTCCTCGCGCTGGCCCGGATGGAGCGGATGGAGCTGCCGCTGGGGCCGGTGACGTTGACGCCGGATCGCCGGATGAACTTCTTCGTGCTGCCGGGTGCGTCGGTGAAGGTTCCCGAGCTGGTGCGCAAGCTGGGGTGGTCGGTCGGGTCGCTGGACCTGGTGGCGCTCGGCGAGGGGGCGTACGTCGCCGGACCGCCCACTCGGTTCGGGTCCCGGGGGGCCGTGCAGTGGGCCTGCCGGCCGACGCCGGCGAACCGGTGGCTGCCGGACGCCGAGGAGTTGATCTCGCCGCTCGCCTATGCGTGTGGGCGGGATCGGTAGCGCCTATTGATCTGCCGCGCGTTCGCGGTCGGCGACTGCGGGTTCGTTGTGGCTTGTCGCGCAGTTCCCCGCGCCCCTTTAGGTTGGCGTTCATGACGTCGGCCGTAAGTGTGCGTGGGCTCTGGAAGCGGTTCGGGCAGCAAGTTGCCGTTGCGGGGATCGATCTTGAGTTGCCCGCCGGGAAATTCATCGGGCTCGTCGGGCCGAACGGTGCCGGGAAGACCACCACTCTCTCCATGGTGACCGGGCTGCTGCGGCCCGATCAGGGATCCGTCGAGGTGGTCGGGCACGACGTCTGGCGGGACCCCGTCGAGGTGAAGGCCCGGATCGGGGTGCTGCCGGAGGGGCTGCGGCTGTTCGAGCGGCTCTCCGGG
The DNA here is from genome assembly GCF_055609385.1 of Streptomyces sp. NPDC036764. Lineage (NCBI taxonomy): Bacteria > Bacillati > Actinomycetota > Actinomycetes > Kitasatosporales > Streptomycetaceae > Streptomyces > Streptomyces sp. NPDC036764. The sequence continues at coordinate 247,942 of NZ_JBVJPT010000008.1, read as the reverse complement.
CGCGAACTGCTCGCGTACACGGGGCGGTTGCGCGGGCTGCCCGGAGCCGAGGTCGACAAGCGGGCCACCCAGTTGCTCGACGTACTCGATCTGGCGGGCGCCCAGCACAAACTGGTCGTCGACTATTCGACCGGCATGCGCAAGAAGATCGGGCTCGCGGCGGCACTCCTGCACAATCCCGAAGTGCTGTTCCTGGACGAGCCGTTCGAGGGCGTCGATCCCGTCTCCGCGCAGACGATCCGCGGCGTCCTGGAGCGCTACACCGCCTCCGGCGCGACCGTCGTCTTCTCCTCCCATGTCATGGAGCTCGTCGAGTCGCTGTGCGACTGGGTCGCCGTCATGGCCGCCGGGCGCATCCGGGCCCACGGCCCGCTCACCGAAGTGCGCGGCGAGGCCGCCTCGTTGCAGCACGCGTTCCTCGAACTCGTCGGCGCGAACGGCCGCGACGCCGCCGCCTCCGACCTCGACTGGCTGGGCGGCGCGGCGCGATGAGCACCGACGTGACCGGGGTCTTCGTACGGCTGAAGCTGTCCCTGCTCAGGAACGGACTACGGCAGTCCGGTGGCCGGCGGGCCGCATACGTCGCCTCGGCCGTGGTGGTCCTCCTCTTCGCCGCGCTGCAGCTCCTGGGCCTGATCATGCTGCGCGGCAACGCGCACGCCGACACCGTGGTCGTCATCCTGGTCGCGGTCCTCGCGCTCGGCTGGGCCGTGATGCCGCTGTTCTTCCCCGGCGGGGACGAGACCCTCGACCCGACGCGGCTGGTGATGCTGCCGCTGCGCCCCCGCCCGCTGGTCCGGGCCCTGCTCGTGGCCTCCCTGGTCGGCATCGGCCCGCTGTTCACCCTGTGCCTGTTCACCGGTTCGGTGATCGCCCTCGCGCACGGCGGGGCGGCCTACGTCGCCGCCGTCATCGCCGTCGCCTTGGCCCTGCTGGTGTGCGTGGCGTTCGCGCGGGCCGTCGCCGTCGCCAACATCCGGCTGCTGACCAGCCGCAAGGGCCGCGATCTGGCGGTGCTGAGCGGGCTGGTCATCGCGATCGGCGCGCAGGTCGTGAACTTCGGGGCGCAGCGGCTCGGTTCCTCGGGCCTGGCGCAACTCGATCCGGCGGCGGACGTGCTGCGCTGGGTGCCGCCGGCGTCCGCGATCGCCGCGGTGCGGTCGGTGAGCGAGGGGTCGTACGGGGTCGGAGTTCTCCAACTCGCGCTGACCGCCAGTGCGTTGCTGGGCCTGATCGCCGTGTGGTCGCGTCATCTGACCCGGCTGATGACCTCTCCCGACGGCTCCACGCTCCAGGCGGTCACCGAGTCCGCCGTGCGGGAGCGGACCCCGACCGGCCTGGCCCGGCTGCTTCCGGCCGGCCGCACCGGCACCGTCATGGAGCGCAGTCTGCGCTATGTGTGGCGCGACCCGAAGACCAAGGCGGCCTGGGTGACCTCGCTGGCCATCGGCCTGATCGTGCCGCTGTTCAACGCGTTGCAGGGCACCGGCTCGATCTACTTCGCCTGTTTCGCCGCCGGGATGCTCGGCATCCAGATGTACAACCAGTTCGGGCAGGACACCTCGGCGTTCTGGATGGTCGCGATGACGATCTCGTCGCCCCGGGACGCCTACGTGGAGCTGCGCGGCCGGGCCCTGGCACTGCTGCTGATCACCCTGCCCTACGCCACCCTGGTCACCGTCCTTACGACGGCGTTCCTCGGTGCCTGGCCCAAGCTGCCGGAGGTGCTGGGGCTGTCCCTGGCCCTGCTCGGCGCGATGCTGGCGACCGGCGCGTGGACGTCGGCCCGTTTCCCGTACTCCATCCCGCAGGAGGGCTACAAGAACGTCGCCCCTGGGCAGTCGGGGCTGGCCTGGATCTCGATCTTCGGCGGCATGATCGCGGCCGCCCTGCTGTGCGCCCCCGTCCTCGCGGTGACGATCTGGCTGAACGTCAGCGAGGGCGGGGACGACTGGACCTGGCTGCTGCTGCCGGGCGGAGCGGCCTACGGGGCGGCGATCACGCTGCTGGGACTGCGCCTGGCGGCACCGCGGACGGCGGCCCGCCTCCCGGAGATCCTGACGGCAGTCAGCAAGGGATAGCGGACCCTGCAACGCACCCTGGGGCCGGGGAACTGCTCGACAAGCCACGAGCAACCCGCGGCCGCCGTCGCTCTGCACGCACCGAGCTCATGGGCGCCCGGCATCACTCAGGCCGCACCGAGCTCACAGGCGCCCGGCGTCACCCCGTCCGCACCGCATCCAAAAAGGGCTCAATGGCCCCCCGCCACCCCTCGGGCTGGTCATAGTGCACAAGATGCCCGGCATCGGACACCTCCGCGTACTCACCCCGCGGCAGCACCCGCACCATCTCCTGCGCCTCGGCCCGCCCGAGCTCGCCGTCCAGCCCGCGCACGACGAGCGTGGGGCACTGCACCTGCGTGAGCTCCTCCCAGTGCGCGTCGTACACCCAGGTCTCCCGGGACCGCAGCATCTGGTCCGGCACGAAGACCGGCCGCCAGCCGTCCTCGCACTCGTGCATGACCTCGGCGTAGAACTCGCCCCGGGCGGGATTCGGGCGCTCGACCCACGGGTCGTCCTCCCCGAACCACTTGCGTACGTCGGCGAGCGTGGCGAAGGGGACGGGCCAGGACTTGAACCAGTCCGACCACTCCCGCTGCGAGGCCGCGCCGAGCGCGGAGGCCCGCATGTCGCAGATGATCACGCCGCGCACCAGATCCGGCCGCTTGGCGGCGAGCTGCCAGGCGGTCAGCGCGCCCATGGCGTGGCCGATGAGGACGGCCGGGGCGAGGCCGAGCTGTTCGAGGGCGGCCTCGGCGTCGTCGACGTAGGCGTCGCGGGTGAAGGCGGCCTGCGCGGGCTTGTCGCTGCGGCCGTGGCCACGCTGGTCCAGGGCGACAGCGCGGTGCCGCTCGGAGAGCCAGCGGGCGGTGGAGGCCCAGTGCGAGGCGCGGCCCATCAGGCCGTGCAGTAACAGGACACCGAGCCGGCCGTCATGCTCGGTCGCGGGGTCGGTCTTGGGAGGGTCGCCGAACTCCCAGGCCGCGAGACGTACGCCGCCGGTCCCGGTCACGTCGATGCGCCGCGCCATCGGTCTGGCCCCCCTAGCTCCGCTCGGACCGCGCGAGTCGGACGGTCCTGTCATCCGCGTCCTGCTTGCCCTGCCTGCCGTATCTGCCGTTTCCGCCGTCGCCTTCGCGAGCACCGTGTGCCACCTGCGGCGCACTCGTCGTGGATGCCCTCGCACGCGATGTGCATGTCCTGTGGTTCTGACGTGATCTTATGCGCACATTCATGAAGCGCACGTTCCGCCCGACCCGTCACCCGCAGACTATCGAACCCATATTCGAAAATGCGGGCCCCATGGGCAACACCCCTCATTCGAGTGACGCCCTCCAAGGATTGATCGCCACCGTCGAGGGGAGACCTTCACCGGGAGGCGGACCGCTCGGGGAAACCGGTCCGAAGGGGATGACCCTGGGAGCTCGGGGCTCCGGGTCAGCACAGGGGAGGACAGGCCCCGGCGCCGCACGGCGCCGGGGCCCTCTCCACATTCACGGCACATCCTCGCGCCCCCTCCCCGGCCGGACGCATCACTGTCCGTCACGGCCAAGAGCCTCAGGTCATATGCCTACGCGACAGCCTCGCACGCGAATCCGCCGGGCGCTGCGATTCCGCACACTGGATCTTCGAAGGGAAAAGATCGACGGATCACCACAACTCCCGCTCCCTTACCGGGAATTTCACGGGAGAGAATTCGAGATGGACAGCCGCCGTCGGTCAGCGCTTGGCGACGAACACATGCGAGGCGACGTCCGCCTCCAGCTCGGCCGCCTCACCACCGCTGCCCACCAGCACACCGCCCGCGGACTCGGTCACACTCACCACCGAGCCGGGCTGCACGCCGGCCCGGCGCAGCGTGTACATGAGCTGCGCGTCGGTCTGGATCGGCTCACCGATCCGGCGCACGACGACCGTCTTGCCCTCGACGCCCGGGTCGAGGTCGGCCAGCGAGACCATGCCCTCGTCCAGGAACGGATCGGCGCCGTCCTTCTCGCCGAGCTCCTCCAGTCCGGGGATCGGGTTGCCGTACGGCGACTCGGTCGGGTGGCGCAGCAGCTCCAGCACCCGCCGCTCCACCGCCTCGCTCATCACGTGCTCCCAGCGACACGCCTCGGCGTGCACCTGCTCCCACTCCAGGCCGATCACATCGACGAGCAGACACTCGGCGAGACGGTGCTTGCGCATGACGCGGGTGGCCAGCCGCCGCCCCTCGTCCGTGAGCTCCAGGTGCCGGTCGGACGCCACGGACACCAGCCCGTCACGCTCCATCCGCGCCACCGTCTGGCTGACGGTCGGTCCGCTCTGGTCCAGCCGCTCGGCGATCCGGGCGCGCATGGGGACCACACCTTCCTCCTCCAGCTCGAGGATGGTGCGGAGATACATCTCCGTGGTGTCGATCAGTCCGGACATACGTGCCCCTCGATTAGCTCTGCGATTAGCTCAGCCGGAAGCGAGACAGCTCCACGGCGCGTGCGCTGGCCCTGCACTCAATTCTGCCGGATACCACTGACAACCGTGCCGAGCCGTTGAAACCAGGGGGTTATATGGCCGCACGTCCGGCGGCCCGAAGCCGCGTACGGCGGGCTCCTTCCACCGGGCGCGACGCGCCGCGGGCGCTCCGCTCACCCCGCCGAACCCGCACAGGCGTCACAGGCACACACACCGTATTGACACCGCACTGGTCCAGACCGCACGGTGATCCGCGACACATTCGCATCCGCGACCCGGGAGGGCCCCGCATGAGCGACAGCACGCCGGCCGACCAGTTCTTCGACGCCGCGATCGGCCTGCTCCAGCGGGTCCGTGACGAGGAGGCCGAGAACATCGAGGCGGCCGGCACCCTGCTCGCCGACACGGTCGCCGCCGACGGCCGGCTCTTCGCCTTCGGCGCCGGCCACTCCTCGCTCGCCGCCCAGGACATCGTCTACCGCGCGGGCGGCCTCGCACTGATGAACCTGCTGGCCGTGCCCGGTGTCGTGGGCGTCGACGTCATGCCCGCCACCCTCGGCTCCGCCCTCGAACGCGTCGACGGCCTCGCCGGCGCGGTCCTGGACAGCTCCCCGCTCCGCGACGGCGACGCCCTCGTGATCATCTCCCTCTCCGGCCGCAACGCCCTCCCCGTGGAGATGGCCATGAGCGCCCGCGCCCTCGGCGTCAAGGTCATCGGCGTGACCTCGGTGGCGTACGCCTCCGAGACGACGTCCCGCCATGTCTCCGGCACCTACCTCAAGGACCACTGCGACATCGTCCTCGACTCGAGGATCGCGATCGGCGACGCCGAACTCACCCTCGACACCATCCCCGCCCCCTTCGCCCCCGCGTCCACGGTCGTCACCACGGCCCTCCTCCAGGCCGTCATGGCCACCGCGGCCGCCTCCCTGGCCACACGCGGCATCGAACCCCCGCTCCTGCGCTCGGGCAACGTCGACGGCGGCCACGACTGGAACAAGCAGGTGTTCGAGAAGTACGGGGACCGGATCTTCTACCGGCAGTGAGGCGGGGCCGGCAGGGGGGCCGGTGCCCTGCCTACTCCCGTTCCACGGCTCCCGCCAGATCCAGCGCGGAAGCGATCCGCACCGCCACGTCCTCCGCGTACACCGCGTCGCTTCGGCCGAACGCGGTCCGGCCGGAGGCGCGCAGGAACGTCACGACGCCCAGTGTGCGGCCCCGGCTGCGCAGGACCGCGCACAGCACGTGCACCGCGTCCGCCGGCCACTGCCGCGCCACGGCCCACTCGCGGGCCCGCTGCGCCGGCACGTCCCCCGCATCCGCCCGCACCGACCCGGCCCGCGCCACGCACCGCAACGCCGGATGCCCCTCCGCGTACCGCACGGGCAACCCGGCCTCCCCGCCGAGCCGGCTCGGCCCCGGCGTACCGGACGGCGTCACGGCGACCCGGACGAGCCGTACCGGATCCGCGCCCTCCCCGCCCGCCGCCTGGTCGGCCACCGCCCCGCCCGCGACCCGGTCGATCAGCGCGTGATCGGCGAACCCGGCCAGCGCGAAGTCCAGATGCACCGTCGCAGCCTCCGCGGGGTCCTCGCACTCCGCGGCGGCCCGTGCGGCACGGTGGAGCTGATTGGTCCGGAAGCGCAGCAGCGCCGCCTCCTGCTCCGCCTGCTTGGCCTCCGTCACGTCCTGGAAGAGCCAGCCCACCCCCAACGGCACGGGCTCCTCCGCCAGCGGCGAGGCCAGCCGTACGAAACCGCACCGCCAGCAGCGACGCCGCTCACCGTCCGGCGTCCGCAGGCTCACCCAGATCTCGGCGGGCGCCGGCGGCGCACCCTCGGCGAGCACATGGGTGAGCGCGCTCTCCAGCTCCTCGACGCCCTGCGCGAGCAGCTCACCCAGCGGCCGCCCCAGCACGGACGTACGCCCGATGCCCAGCGCACGAGCGGCGTGAGCGTTCACAACGGCCGGCCGCAGATCCGCGTCGACCAGCACCACACCCCACGACGCGTCCTCGAACAACGCCTCGCTGAGCGCGATCGACCGCTCCAGATCGATCTGCGCGTGCACCTCGCTGAAGGCGCAGTACACCCCCGCGGGCTTCCCGTCGGGCCCCCGTACGGCCGCCGACTGCGTACGGACGAGCACCCGCCCGCCGTCCTTGGTCAGCAGCGCGAACTCGTGCACCTGCCGCCCGGGGGCCTCCATGGCGGACATCAGCCGCCCCTCGACCTCCTCGGCGTCGGCCTCGCGCACCGCCCACCCGGCGAACCCGGGCCGCCCCACGGCCTCCGCCGCGGTCCAGCCCAGGATCCGCTCCGCCTCACGGTTCCAGTGCGTGACGACCCCGTCGCCGTCGAAGGCGCACAGGGCCGCGTCCATCCCGTCCAGCAACGCGGCCAACAGATCGGAGCCGCCTGCCGAACCCTCCGAACCACCCGACGAACCGTCCGGACCGTCCCGCTCGGGTTCGTCCGGCCCCAGCTCGTCGGTGGTCCCACTACGCCGGGAAGCACTCACCTGGACCCCCTGCCAAGCTGCGTCCGCACGTACACCACGTCGGTTCGCTCACTCGCAATCATCTAACTGGAACGTGACCCAGCACACACCGAGTTCCCCAAGATTGAAGGAATCGTTGTACGAGCCGATGTGCGCCTACGCCAGCCGCAGGTCCACCCACAGATCGGGCCCGTCGTCCACCACGTACCGATCGGTCTCGACGAAGCCGCGCGCCTTGGCGAACCGCAGCCCGTCCTCATTGTCGGCCGACACACATGTCTCGATCACCTTGGCGCCCAGCACGCGCGCGTAGGCGAGCCCGTGCCGGAACAGCCTCGTGCCGTACCCGTGCCGCCGGTACTCCGGCAGCACGCGCGCGATGACCGTCGCCACCGCGTCCTCGCCCGCCGGCGGCCGTACGGTCGAGCAGCCGACGAGCACATCTCCTACGTACGCGTTCCGCAGCCGGTACCGCCTGCTGCGCTTGCGCACCTCACCCAGATCCATGGCCGCGGGAGGGACGATCACGTTGTGGACGTGGCGCCACTCCTGAAGCATCGCCTCGCCGTCCACCGGAACAATCCGAAGATCAGACACATGTGCCACTTCCCCTGCGCGCGTACACCTCAATCTCGATCTTCATACGAGGATCCGCGAGCCCGCACACCATCATCGTCGCCGCCGGCCGCACCTGACCGAAGTACCGCCGCAGCACCGGCCAGCACGGCTCGAAGTCCTCCCGCTCCGGCAGCAGGTACCGCACCCGCACCACGTCGGCGAACGAACTGCCCGCCTCCTCCAGCGCGGCCCCCACATTCCGCAGACACTGCTCCGCCTGCTCCACCACGTCCTCGGAGATCGTCATCGTCGCGTAGTCGAACCCGGTCGTCCCCGACACATGCACCCAGTCCCCGTCGACCACGGCCCGCGCGTACCCGATCTCCTCCTCGAAGGTCGACCCGCTCGACACCGCCCGCCGCACCACCTGCTGCTTTGTCATGCCCGGAAAGCTAGGCGCATCGCAGGGGTACGTCTAATACGGCGCAGACGGCCACGTGATACCTCTGGAGATATGGCCGCCGAAGAACCGGAGCGTCCCGAACTCCCCCTCCCCCAACTGCACGCCTTCGCCGTCCTGGCCGAGGAACTCCACTTCGGCCACGCCGCGAGACGCCTCGGCATCGCCCAGCCGCCCCTGAGCCAGCAGATCCGCCGCCTGGAGGCCAAGGTCGGCCACCCCCTCTTCACCCGCACCCCCGGCCGCATCGCCCTCACCCCCGCCGGCCACGCCCTGCTCCCGGCCGCCCGCCACGCCCTCAGCGCCCTCGCGGACGGCCTCGCCACCGCCCGCGCCGTCGCCACCGGCCACACCGGCACCCTCCGCATCGGCTTCGCGGCATCCCTCGCCCTGACCGTGCTGCCGGGCCTGTTGCGCACCCACCGCGAGCACTACCCCGACGTCCACCTGGACATCAGGGAAATGACCACGGCCCCGCAGTTGGCCGCGCTGCACGCCGAGACGATCGACATCGGCCTGCTCCGCGAACCCCCGGCCGACGACCCGGCCCTCGCCTTCCGCACGATCCTGACGGAACCCTTCGTGGCCGTACTCCCCGCCGGCCACCCCCTGGCAGCGCGCCGCACCGTGCCCCTGGACCGCCTGGCCGACTCCCCCTTCGTCCTCCTGCCCCGCGAGGCCGGCCCCGGCCTCCACGACCGCATCACCGCCCTCTGCGCCACGGCGGGCTTCACGCCCCGGGTGACCCAGGAAGCCGTCGAATGGCAGACGGTCTGCGCCCTCGTGGAAGCAGGCCTCGGCATCTCCCTGGCCCCCACCAGCATCCGCCGCATCCGCCTCAAGGGCGTGGCGTTCCGGGCCGTCGATCCGGGCACGGAGCGCACCCGGGTGGCGGTGGCGTGGCGCAGGGACGAGGCGAATCCGCTGGTGGGGAATCTGCTGGCGTCAATATCTCGAAAAACCGGTTGATCGGTGGCCGAGCGGTTCCTAGTGTGTGGCTCACGCACGAAAGGAGGTGATCCGGTACATGTATGAATCCCGGACGAGCGAGGTGGCTGCGGGCTAGCGGCTCGCCACCACACGCAGTGCGGTGCCGGACCAGCACGTGACAGACGCGTGCAGCCGGCCCATTCCAAAGCAGTCACCCGACCCGCGGGCCGCCGGTAGTCCGACCGGCTCCTCCAGTGGAGGACCAGGCTCGCGGGTCGCCTGCTGTCCTGGGGCCTTGCCTCGGCCCCGCCCGCTCACGGACTGAGCCGCTCCACCCGCCACCCTCCGTCCTGCTCCGCCACATAGCGCAGGCGGTCGTGCAGGCGGTTCTCTCTGCCCTGCCAGAACTCCACCGTCTGGGGGGCCACCCGGAAGCCGCCCCAGTTCGGGGGTACCGGGACCTGCTCGCCCTCGGGATAGCGGGCGGCCAGTTCGGCGTACGAGGCGTCGAGTTCCGCGCGGGAGGGGATCACCGAGGACTGGACGCTGGCCCAGGCGCCGAGCTGGGAGCCGTGCGGGCGGGTGCGGAAGTAGGCGGCCGTCTCGTCGCGTCCGGTGCGCCGGGCCACGCCCGTGACGATGACCTGGCGGGCCATCGGGTGCCAGGGGAAGAGCAGGCAGACGTACGGGTTCCCGGCGAGGTCGCGGCCCTTGCGGGAGCCGTAGTTGGTGAAGAAGACGAAGCCCTGCTCGTCGAACTGCTTCAGCAGCACCGTCCGGGAGCTGGGCCGGCCCTCGGCGTCCGTGGTGGAGACGATCATCGCGTTCGGCTCGAAGAGGTGCGCCTCCGACGCGGCCTGCTTGAACCAGCGGGCGAACTGGGCCACCGGGGTGGCTGCCAGGTCGGCCTCGGCGAGACCCTCGGCCCGGTAGTGCTTGCGCATCGCGGCGGGGTCGGGGGCGGGCTCTGCGGGATCGAAGGCGACAGCGTCTCGGTCGGTCACGCGGTCATCTTGCCGTATCCGAACGGGCGTCGTCCGGCGCGGTGCCCTTCAACGCCGCATGGCACTCAGTGCCGCAGGGGTCCCCAAAAGGTGGCACTGAGGGTATCGTTCTCGTGCCGTTCCGGTTGGATGACCGCCAGCCGCACGGGGCATCACAGGGGTACGCCGAGGACCGCGAGTCCGCCGAGGTTCGGAGTCCCGCAAGCCCGGATTCCGAGCCCGTGACCGTGGATCCACCCGGCGTAAGCCCATCTCCGCCGACTGACATGTGGTCGTTCCACCCACAACCCCATCCGTCGCACACATCACGAGGAGCCGCCTGATGTCCGATTTCGTACCCGGGCTCGAGGGAGTCGTCGCGTTCGAGACGGAGATCGCCGAACCGGACAAGGAGGGCGGCGCCCTGCGATACCGGGGCGTCGACATCGAGGACCTGGTCGGCCACGTCTCGTTCGGCAACGTCTGGGGGCTGCTCGTCGACGGGGCCTTCCGTCCCGGACTGCCGCCCGCCGAGCCCTTCCCGATCCCCGTGCACTCCGGTGACATCCGCGTCGACGTCCAGTCCGCGCTCGCGATGCTCGCACCCGTGTGGGGGCTCAAGCCCCTCCTGGACATCGACGAGGAGCAGGCCCGCGCGGACCTGGCCCGCGCCGCCGTCATGGCCCTGTCCTACGTCGCCCAGTCCGCGCGCGGGCAGGGCCTGCCGATGGTCCCGCAGCGTGACATCGACAAGGCCCAGTCCGTCGTCGAGCGCTTCATGATCCGCTGGCGCGGCGAGCCCGACCCCAAGCACGTGGCCGCCGTGGACGCCTACTGGACGTCCGCCGCCGAGCACGGCATGAACGCCTCCACCTTCACGGCCCGCGTCATCGCCTCCACCGGTGCCGACGTGGCCGCCGCGCTCTCCGGCGCCGTAGGTGCCATGTCCGGCCCGCTGCACGGCGGCGCGCCCTCGCGCGTCCTGCACATGATCGAGGAGATCGAGCGCACCGGCGACGCCGAGGCGTATGTGAAGCAGACCCTCGACAACGGCGAACGCCTCATGGGCTTCGGCCACCGCGTCTACCGCGCCGAGGACCCGCGCGCCCGCGTCCTGCGCCGTACGGCCCGGGAGCTCGGCGCGCCCCGCTTCGAGGTCGCCGAGGCGCTGGAGAAGGCGGCCCTGGCGGAGCTCCACGCCCGTCGTCCGGACCGTGTGCTGGCGACGAACGTCGAGTTCTGGGCGGCCATCGTCCTGGACTTCGCGGAGGTCCCGGCGCACATGTTCACGTCGATGTTCACGTGTGCCCGTACGGCGGGCTGGTCGGCGCACATCCTGGAGCAGAAGCGCACCGGCCGCCTCGTGCGCCCTTCGGCCCGCTATGTGGGCCCGGGCTCACGCAACCCGCGCGAGATCGAGGGCTACGCGGACATCGCACACTGAGCCCCACGCGGGCGTTCCCCACGCGGGCGTTCCCCACGTGCGCGTCACCCTCGCACGCGTCCCCCTCGCACGTGTCCCCTCCGGCGGGCCGGTCATCACGCGGGCCGTAGAGCTCCGCGTGGTGCCGCTCGGCGGCGGGCGCGCACCCTGCCCGCCATGGCCGGTCGATGGCGGCATACGGAACGTGACTGATCCACTCCGCCAGTATGCTGGGGCGGCTGCGGCATCCCACCATCACCCGTCCCTGCGTGGTGAGTTACGGCCTGCGGCGTCGAGACCTCTTACGGCATGGGGGATGGGGAACAGGTGCTGATAGCGGGCCGCTACCGGCTGGGCGCGTCGATCGGACGCGGTGGGATGGGGGAGGTCTGGCGGGCCTACGACGAGACCCTCGGCCGCCATGTGGCCGTCAAGCTCCTGCTGCCCCAGGACTCCGACCCCACCGCCACGTCCCGGTTCCGGCTGGAGGCGCAGACCGCCGCGCGGATCGACCATCCGAACGTGGTGGGCGTGCGGGACTTCGGCGAGTACGACAACCGGCTCTTCCTGGTGATGGAGCTCGTCGAGGGCGACAACCTGGCCCGGCTGCTGACCCAGTCGGGGGCGCAGCCCGCGGAGCGCGTGGCGCGGATGGCCGCGCAGGCCGCCGCGGGGCTCGCCGCCGCGCACCGGCAGGGCATCGTCCACCGTGACATCAAGCCCGGCAATCTGCTGCTGGACGCCGACGGCACCCTCAAGATCGGTGACTTCGGCATCGCCCGTTTCGTCGACGACCCGGGCGCCGCGCTCACCGCGACCGGGCAGATCGTCGGCACGAGCCTCTACCTCGCCCCGGAGCGGGCGCTGGGAAAGCCGGCGGGCCCGGCCTCCGACGTCTACGCGCTGGGCTGCGTGCTCTACCAGTTGCTCACCGGGCGCCCGCCGTTCCAGGCCGACACCGCCGTCGCGATCCTTCACCAGCATCTGGACGCCGCCCCCGTGCCACCGCGCGAGCTGGGCGTCCCCGGTCTGCCGCCCGCGTTCGAGAACTATCTCCTCGGTCTGCTCGCCAAGGAGCCCGAGCACCGTCCCGCCGCCCAGCAGGCCGCCGACTGGTTCGACGACGGCGCCTGGCTGGGCCGCTCCGAGCCGCTCCCGGACCCTGCTGCCCCGTCCCGCCCGTCGCCGGCCGCGCCGGCCGGTGCCTCCGGCCCGAACCGGGGCGAGACCAGCAACCCGACCACCTACGCGCTGCCCTCGAACCAGGGCACCGCGTCGCCGCGCGGCGGACCGGGCCGCGCCCGCAACCGGTCGCACTCCTCACCCACCGGCCGGTCGCATTCCGCATCCACGGGTCCGTCCCACTTCGCGTCCACCGGCGGGTCACACGCCGCATCCACGGGCCGGTCGCACTCGTCATCCACGGGCCGGTCGCACAGCGTCTCCCGCTCCCGGTCCCACTCCCCCTCCGGCGCCCGGTCCAGGACCCGATCCCGTCCCCGGGTGGCCTCCGGCACCGGCACCCGGAACCTGCTGATCACGGTCGCCGCGGCGGCGCTCTTCGCGGCCGCGATGCTGCTGGGCATGCTGTGGTTCTCCCCCGACAAGACGGCCGCGGAGAGCACGAAGTCCGACACCGCGCCGAGCCCGACCGCCTCGGCCTCCACGTCGCCCCTGGAGTCGAGCCCGTCGCCGATCATCTCTGCGAACCCGGCGGCGGAGGCGACCGCCGACCGCAAGGCGCAGGAAGATGAGGAGCGCGAGGGGCGGGAACAGAAGCAGCGGGAGGAGCGGGAGCGCGACGCGCGGCAGGACGGTGACGACGACGGCGGCGAGGGCGACGACGACTGACGGCAGATGCCCGACCACGACTGACGGCAGATGCCCGACGACTGACGGCAGATGCCCGACCACGACTGACGGCAGATGCCCGACGTCGGACGGCGGTCGCCCCGGCAACAGGTGACCGCGGCGCCGTCAGCCCAGCGCCTCGTCCAGCAGCAGGCCCCACTGCGTCACCACACGCTCGCGTCGGCCCGCGTCGTCGGTGAGGAGGTTGGCCAGGCCCAGGCCGCGTGCCATGTCCAGTACGCCCTGGACGGTCTCGCGGACGCCGGGGCGGGACTCGTCGACGCCGAGCAGGTCGACGGCTATGCGGTGCGTCTCGCGGCCCACCCGGGCCTCCAGCTCGGTGACCCGTGGCCGTAGCTGGTCCTCGTTCGACGCGGCCACCCACAGGTGCAGGGCCGCGCGGAACAGGGGGCCGGTGTAGAGGTCGACCAGGGCGGCCACGACGCCCCGGCGGTCGCCTGCCGCGCCCTCGGGGAACAGGGCCCGCAGGGCTGTGGAGCGTTCCTCGGCGACATATTCGACGGCCGCGGTGAAGAGGTCCTCGCGGGTCGGGAAGTGATGCTGGGCCGCGCCCCTGGAGACGCCGGCGCGTTCGGCGACGACGGAGACCGTGGAGCCCGCCCAGCCGTGTTCGGCGAGGCAGGCCACGGCGGCCTCCAGGAGGCGTTGCCGGGTGGCACGGCTGCGGTCCTGTTTGGGCACGCGGTCCGCCCGGTCCACGCGGTCGCCGACTGTGCTCACACCACCCATTGCGGATCCCGTCGTTCGAGGAAGGCCGTCATCCCCTCGCGGGCATCGGCGGAGGAGAACAGCCGGGCCGAGAGCGCGGTCAGGTCGGCCGCGTCCCGGTCGAAGGTTTCCAGCACCTTAGCCGTGAGCAGCGCCTTCGTCTCGGCCAGGGCCTGGGGTGCGGCCCTGCGCAGGCCGTCCAGGACGGGTTCCAGTACGGCGTCGACGTCCTCGCCCTGCGCCGTGAGCAGGCCGATTCGGGCGGCCTCGGGCGCGTTGAGGCGTTCGCCGGTGAGGTAGTAGCGGGCGACGGCGCGGGGGTCCACGCGCGGGAGCACCGGCAGGGAGATCACGGCGGGGGCGACCCCGATGCGGACCTCGGTGAAGGCGAAGGTGGCCTCGCGGGAGGCGGCGGCGATGTCGCAGGCGGTGAGCAGGCCGAGGCCGCCCGCGCGTACGTGGCCGGTGACCCGGGCGACGACCGGTTTGCGCAGCTCCACGATCTGCCGGAGCAGGCCGACCAGCGCGTCCGGGTCCGGCGGGTCGCGCAGGTCGGCGCCCGCGCAGAAGGTGTTGCCGGTGTGGGTGAGGACGACGGCGCGTACGTCGGCGTCCTTGGCGCAGTCCGTCAGCGCGTCGGCCAGCTCGCCCACCAGCGACGCGGAGAGCGCGTTGCGGGTGGCCGGGGAGTCGAGGCTGAGGGTTTGGACGGCACGCGTGCGCGTGCGGCCGATCAGCGTCATGTGCTCTCCTTGGGCGCGCGCAGTTCGCGGCGCAGGATCTTGCCGGAGGCGGCCCGGGGGACGCCGTCGATGAAGGTGACCTGGCGGACCCGCTTGTAGGGGGCGACGCGTTCGGCGACGTACATCATGACCTCGCCCTCGGAGAGGTCGGTCGCGGACGGCTGGCGGACCACATGGGCGTGCGGCACCTCGTTTCCGTCGTCGTTATAGGCGCCGACCACAGCCGCGTCCGCGATGCCGGGGTGGGTGAGCAGGAGTGCCTCCAGTTCGGCGGGGGCGACCTGGAAGCCCTTGTACTTGATGAGCTCCTTGACGCGGTCCACGACGAACAGCCAGCCGTCGGCGTCCGCGTGGCCGACGTCGCCGGTGTGCAGCCAGCCGTCGGTGTCGATCATGGCGGCGGTGGCGTCGGGGCGGCCGAGGTAGCCCTTCATGACCTGGGGGCCGCGGATGAGGATCTCGCCGGACTCGCCGACGCCGAGGTCCTTGTCGGGGTCGTCGAGGGAGACGATGCGCATCTCGGTGCCGGCGATGAGCCTGCCGACGGTGCCGGCGGGCGCGTCGTGCATGTCGGCGAGCGGGACGACGTGGGTGCCCGGGGACAGTTCCGTCATGCCGTACGCCTGGCCGACCGGCGGCAGTCCGAGGCGCTCGGAGCAGGCGGCGGCGAGGGCCGCGTCCAGGGGTGCGGCGGCGCTGATGATGTACCTCAGCGACGACAGGTCGTACTGCGCGACCAGCGGGTGCTTGGCGAGGGCCAGCACGATCGGCGGCGCCACGTACAGGCCGGTGATGCGGTGGTTCTGGATGGCCGCGAGGAAGGTCTCCAGGTCGAAGCGGGGCAGGACGACGACCGTGGCGCCGACCCTGAGGGGGGCGTTCATCAGGGCGGTGAGGCCGTAGATGTGGAAGAAGGGCAGTACGGCGAGGATGCGGTCGCCGGGGCCGGCCGAGGTCGCCGGTTCGAGCTGGGCGAGGTTGGTGGCGATCTGGCGGTGGGTGAGCATCACGCCCTTGGGGATGCCGGTGGTGCCGGAGGAGTACGGCAGGGCCGCGACGTCCGCCGACGGGTCGAGGTCGACCTGTGGTTCGGGGGCCGCGCAGGCCAGCATGTCGATGAGCGAGCGGTGTCCCGGTGCGCTGTCGCACACGAAGATCTCCCGCACGCCGCCCGCGAGTTCGGCGGCCCGGCGTGCGCTCTGAAGCAGGGGCGAGACGGTGACGATCCAGCGGGCCGCCGAGTCCTTGAGCTGCTTGGCGAACTCCTCGGGCGTGGCGAGCGGGTGCACGGTGGTGACGGAGGCGCCCGCGCGCGTGGCGGCGTAGAACGCCGTGGGGAAGGCGACCGTGTTGGGGCTGTGCAGGGCGAGTATGTCGCCCTTGCGCACGCCCGCCTCGGCGAGGCCGGCGGCGATGCGCCGGTGGAAGCGGTCGAGCTGCTCGTAGGTGAGGGTGGTGCCGTCCGTGCCGTCGATGAGCGCGGGCGTGTCCCCGAACTCGGCGGCCCGGCCGAGTACGGCCTCGTGGATGGGGAGTTCTACGGCCGGGACGTCTGCGTACTCGCTGCGGAACACGGTTCCTCCTCGCGACACGGTGCCGACAGGCCGCCGGTCAGTACGACTTGGGCAGGCCCAGGGTCTGGTGGGAGACGTAGTTGAGAATCATCTCCCGGCTCACCGGAGCAATACGAGCCACGCGTGCCGCCGTTATCAACGAGGCGAGCCCGAATTCGCGCGTGAGGCCGTTGCCGCCGAGGGTGTGCACGGCCTGGTCGACGGCCTTCACACAGGCCTCCCCGGCCGCGTACTTGGCCATGTTGGCGGCCTCGCCCGCGCCGACGTCGTCCCCGGCGTCGTACAGGTAGGCCGCCTTCTGCATCATCAGGCGGGCCAGTTCGAGGTCGATGTGCGCCTGGGCGAGGGGGTGCGCGATGGCCTGGTGGGCACCGATGGGGGCCTTCCACACGGTGCGCTCGCGTGCGTACTCGATGGCGCGGGCGAGGGCGTGGCGGCCCATGCCGATCGCGAAGGCGGCCGTCATGATGCGTTCGGGGTTGAGGCCGGCGAAGAGCTGGAGGAGTCCTGCGTCCTCGTCGCCGACGAGGGCGTCGGCGGGGAGCCGTACGTCGTCGAGGGTCAGCTCGAACTGCTTCTCGGCGGCGTTCAGTTCCATGTCGATCTGGCGGCGCGTGAAGCCCTCGGCGTCGCGCGGGACGATGAACAGGCAGGGTTTGAGGTTGCCGGTGCGGGCGTCTTCGGTGCGGCCGACTATGAGGGTCGCGTCGGCGATGTCGACGCCGGAGATGAAGACTTTGCGGCCGGTGAGGAGCCAGTCCCCGGTGTCCGGGTCGCGGCGGGCCGTGGTGGTGATGCGGTGGCTGTTGGAGCCGGCGTCGGGCTCCGTGATGCCGAAGGCCATGGTGCGGGTGCCGTCGGCGAGGCCGGGGAGCCACTGTCGTTTCTGTTCCTCGGTGCCGAAGCGGGCGATGACGGTGCCGCAGATGGCGGGTGAGACGACCATCATCAGCAAGGGGCAGCCTGCGGCGCCGAGTTCTTCGAGGACGATGGAGAGTTCGGCTATGCCGCCGCCTCCGCCTCCGTACTCCTCGGGGAGGTTGACGCCGAGGTAGCCGAGCTTGGCCGCCTCGGACCAGAGGGTTTCTCGGTCGTAGGTGCGGCCGTGGCGTTTGCCGAGGGCGGCGACCGCAGCGCGGAGGGCCTGGTGCTCGTCGGTTTCGATCGTGGCCATGTGACTCCTTCGTCGTGGCTGGTCGCGCTCACGCGGCGGTAGCCGCAAATTGATACAGCCCCGCGCCCCTATGAGGTGGGCTGTACTACCGCCAATAGGGCGCCGACCGTCACCTGTTGTCCTGTGGTGGCGTGCAAAGCCGTCAGCGTTCCCGAGGCCGGCGCTGTGATCTTGTGTTCCATCTTCATCGCCTCCAGCCAGAGCAGGGGCTGACCGGCCTCCACGGCCGTGCCCTCGGTCAGGCCGTCGGCGACGCGGACGACCGTTCCCGGCATGGGGGCCAGGAGGGAACCCGGCGCGTGCTGGGCCGTCGGGTCGGCGAAGCGGGGCAGTGCGGTGAGGCGGGTGGTGTTGACGTGGATCTCGTCGCCGTACCTCGCGACCTCGAAGTTCCTTCGTACGCCGTCCACTTCGAGTACGACCAGGGCGCCATCGGCGTGTACGACGCGCACCCCGTCCGCCTCCAGGCCCGCGCGGGTGTGGCGGTAGTGGACCTCGATCTCCTCGCCGGCCGTCGCGTAGCGCTTGGTCTGCGGCTGGGAGGGGACGTTGCGGAAGCCGCCGAAGCGGGAGCGGGCGTGGGCGTCGGCGAGGGCCGCGGCGAGGGGGGCGTGCGGGTCGGGGGCGGACTCGGTGAGTTCGGTGAGGTGGCGGTCGTAGAAGCCGGTGTCCATGCGGGCGGTCGTGAACTCCTTGTGCCGCAGGGAGCGCACGAGGAGGTCGCGGTTGGTGGGCGGGCCGTGGACGGCGGCGCGGGCCAGGGCGCCGGCGAGGGCGCGGATCGCCTCCGCGCGCGTGGGCGCGTGGGCGACTGCCTTGGCGAGCATCGGGTCGTAGTGGACGCCGATCTCGTCGCCGTCGGTGAAACCGGTGTCCAGGCGAATGCCGTCGGGGACGGCGAGGCGGTGCAGGGTGCCGGTCTGCGGGGCCCAGTCGCGGGCCGGGTCCTCGGCGTACAGGCGGGCCTCGACGGCGTGGCCACGCGCGCGTGGCGGCTCCTCGTCGAGGGCGTGGCCTTCGGCGACGCGGAGCTGGAGGGCAACCAGGTCGACTCCGTACACGGCCTCGGTGACGGGGTGTTCGACCTGGAGGCGGGTGTTCATCTCCAGGAAGTGCGCGCTGTCGCCGGCGACGAGGAACTCGACGGTGCCGGCGCCGACGTAGCCGACGGCCCGCGCTGCGCGTACGGCCATCTCGTACAGGGAGTCGGTGAGTTCGGGCGTCAGGCCCGGTGCCGGGGCTTCCTCGATCACCTTCTGGTGGCGCCGCTGGAGGGAGCAGTCGCGGGTGCCGAGGGCCCAGATGGTGCCGTGGGTGTCGGCGAGGATCTGCACCTCGACGTGCCGGCCGTCCTCCAGGTAGGGCTCGACGAAGACCTCGCCGTCGCCGAAGGCGCTGTGGGCCTCGGCGCGCGCGGCCTGAAGTTCGGCGTCCAGGTCCGCGAGCCGCCGTACGATCCGCATGCCGCGCCCGCCACCGCCCGCGGCCGCCTTCACCAGGACCGGAAGGTCGGCCTCGGTGACCTCGCGCAGCGGCTCGACGCCCATCAGCTCCTTGGCGCGCGTCTTGGACGCCATCGCCTCGATCGCCTCCGGGGCCGGCCCGATCCAGATGAGGCCCGCGTCGAGGACGGCGCGCGCGAAGTCGGCGTTCTCGGAGAGGAAGCCGTAGCCGGGGTGCACGGCATCCGCGCCGGCGGCGAGCGCCGCCTTCACGATCAGGTCGCCGCGCAGATACGTGTCGGAGGGCGCCGCCCCCGGCAGCCGTACCGCCGCGTCGGCCACACGCGTGTGGAGGGCGTTCGCGTCGGCGTCCGAGTGCACGGCGACCGTCCGGATTCCCAACTCACGGCAGGTGCGGAAGACCCGGCAGGCGATCTCGCCCCGGTTGGCCACGAGCACAGAAGTGATCACTGGTGGTTCCTCACATCCGGAAGACGCCGAAGCCACCGCGCGCGCCCTCGTACGACGCGGTGTGGATGGCGGACAGACACATGCCGAGGACCGTGCGGGTGTCGCGCGGGTCTATGACGCCGTCGTCGTACAGCCGACCGGACAGGAACATGGGCAGCGACTCGGACTCGATCTGCTGCTCCACCATCGCCCGCAGCGCCGCGTCGCCCTCTTCGTCGTACGGCTGCCCCTTCGCGGCGGCCGACTGGCGGGCGACGATCGACAGGACGCCGGCGAGCTGCTGCGGGCCCATGACGGCCGACTTGGCGCTGGGCCACGCGAACAGGAAGCGGGGGTCGTAGGCGCGGCCGCACATGCCGTAGTGGCCGGCTCCGTACGACGCGCCCATGAGGACCGAGAGATGGGGCACGCGGCTGTTGCTGACCGCGTTGATCATCATCGCGCCGTGCTTGATGATGCCGCCCTGCTCGTACTGGCTGCCCACCATGTAGCCGGTGGTGTTGTGCAGGAACAGCAGCGGGATGTCGCGCTGGTTGGCGAGCTGGATGAACTGCGCGGCCTTCTGGGACTCCTCGCTGAACAGGACGCCCTGGGCGTTGGCCAGCACGCCGATCGGATAGCCGTGCAGGGCCGCCCAGCCGGTGGTCAGGCTCGTGCCGTACATCGGCTTGAACTCGTCGAAGTCGGAGGCGTCGACGAGCCGGGCGACGACCTCGCGCGGGTCGAAGGGGGTGCGCAGGTCGCCGGGCACGATGCCCAGGAGCTCCTCCGCGTCGTACTTGGGCGGCTCGGCCGGGCCGGGATCGCCGTACGCCTTGCGGTGGTTGAGGCGGGCGACCACACGCCGTGCCTGGCGCAGGGCGTCCGGTTCGTCGACGGCGAAGTAGTCCGCGAGGCCCGACACGCGCGCGTGCATCTCGGCGCCGCCCAGCGACTCGTCGTCGCTCTCCTCGCCGGTCGCCATCTTCACCAGGGGCGGGCCGCCGAGGAACACCTTGGCGCGCTCCTTGACCATGATCACGTGGTCGGACATGCCGGGGACGTACGCGCCGCCCGCAGTCGAGTTGCCGAAGACGACCGCGACCGTGGGGATCCCGGCCGCCGACAGCCGCGTCAGGTCCCGGAAGATGGCGCCGCCGGGGATGAAGATCTCTTTCTGGGACGGCAGGTCGGCGCCGCCTGACTCGACGAGGTTGATGCAGGGCAGCCGGTTGGCGAGCGCGATGTCGTTCGCGCGCAGGGCCTTCTTCAGCGACCAGGGGTTGCTCGCCCCGCCGCGCACGGTCGGGTCGTTGGCGGTGATCAGGCACTCCACGCCCTCGACGGTCCCGATGCCGGTGACGAGGGACGCGCCGACGGTGTAGTCGCTGCCCCAGGCGGCCAGCGGGGACAGCTCCAGGAACGGTGTGTCGGGGTCGAGGAGCAGCTCGATGCGTTCGCGGGCGAGCAGCTTGCCGCGCCCCCGGTGCCGTTCGACGTACTTGGGGCCGCCGCCGGCGAGGGCCTTGGCGTGCTCGGCGTCCAGGTCGGCGAGCTTGGCGAGCATGGTCTCGCGGTTGGCCCGGTAGTCGGGGCCGTTGGTGTCCAGGGTGGAGGGCAGGACGGTCACAGCAGACTCTCCGGGATGTCCAGGTGACGGGAGCGCAGCCATTCGCCGAGGGCCTTGGCCTGCGGGTCGAAGCGGTGCTGGGCGGCGACGCCCTCGCCGAGGATTCCTTCGACGACGAAGTTGACGGCGCGGAGGTTGGGCAGGGAGTGCCGGGTGACCTTCAACCGGCGGCTCTCGGGGATCAGCTCCCGGAACCGGTCGGCCGTGAGCTCGTGCGCGAGCCAGCACCAGGCCTCGTCCGAGCGCACCCAGACGCCGACGTTGGCGTTGCCGCCCTTGTCCCCGCTGCGGGCACCCGCGACGAGGCCGAGCGGCGCTCGCTTGGTCGGCCCGTGCGACAACGGCTGCGGCAGCGGCGGCTCCGGCACCGCGCCGAGTACGACGGTGTCGTGGGCCGGCGGCACATTGATCCGGCGTCCGTCGTGGAGGACGGCCACATGGTCGACGGCGCCATGGGGGACGTACACATCCTCGAAGACCCCATAGGGCGAGCCTTTTCCAGGTGGGGCCAGCACATGGAAGCCGGGGTAGCTGGCGAGCGCCAGCTCGATCGCGGCTCCGCTCAAGGCCCGGCCGACGGCCTCCTGGGACGGGTCACGCACGACGAGCCGCAGCAGTGCGCTCGCCGTCTCCTCGCTCGCGGCGTCCGGCCGGTCGGTGCGTACGAGGTCCCAGCGGACCTCGGCGGGCGGCGACTTGGCGAGCGCGTCGGTCATCTGCGCGCGCACGAGGTCGGCCTTGGCCTCGATGTCGAGGCCGGTGAGCACGAAGGCGACCTCGCCCCGGAACCCGCCGAGGCGGTTGACGCCGACCTTGAGCGTCGGGGGCGGAGCCTCGCCCCGTACGCCCTCGATGCGGACGCGGTCCGGTCCGTCCTGGGTGAGCCGCACGGTGTCGAGGCGGGCGGTGACGTCCGGCCCGGCGTAGCGGGCGCCGGACGTCTCGTACAGCAGTTGTGCCGTGACCGTGCCGACGTCGACGAAGCCGCCGGTGCCGGGGTGCTTGGTGATGACGCAGGTGCCGTCCTCGTGCAGCTCGGCGAGCGGGAAGCCGGGGCGGCGCAGGTCGCCGTCCTTGGGGTGCTCGTGGAAGAAGGCGTAGTTGCCGCCGGTCGCCTGTGCCCCGCACTCCAGCACATGTCCCGCGACCACAGCCCCCGCGAGCCGGTCGTGGTCGCCGGGCCCCCACCCGAAGTGCGCGGTGGCGGGGCCGGTGACGAGGGCAGCGTCGGTCACCCGCCCGGTGACGACGATGTCCGCGCCCTCCCGCAGGCAGGCGGCGATACCGAAGCCGCCGAGGTAGGCGTGCGCGGCGAGGCTGCCGGGGTGGGCGGCGGTGAGGTCGTCGCCCTCTACATGGGCGACCCGCACGGGGACGCCGAGCCGGTCGGCCAGCCGCCGTACCGCGTCCGCCAGTCCGGCCGGATTGAGGCCGCCGGCGTTGGCGACGATCCGCACGCCGCGCTCCTGTGCGCGCCCGAGACACTCCTCGAGCTGACGCAGGAAGGTGCGGGCGTATCCGGCGCCGGGGTCCTTCAGCCGGTCGCGGCCGAGGATCAGCATGGTGAGTTCGGCGAGGTAGTCGCCGGTGAGGACGTCCAGTTCGCCGCCGGTGAGCATCTCTCGCATGGCGTCGAAACGGTCGCCGTAGAAGCCGGAGGCGTTGCCGATCCGCAGCGGGCGGGGTGCGTGCGTCACCCGGCCGCCCCCTTCGGCGCGCGGCCCTCGCCGGGCGGGCCCGCGAAGACCTGGGCGATGTCGAACCAGCGGTCGGCGTCCGGGCCTTCGGCGCACAGGGCGAGGTCGGAGCGGTGGGCGCGCTGGGTGACAAGGAGACAGAAGTCGAGCGCCGGGCCGGTGACCCGCTGCGGGGCGTCCTCGGGACCGTAGGTCCACAACTCACCGGAGGGCGATACGAGTTCGATGCGGAAGTCGTCGAGCGGTGCCGGGAGCCCGTGCACACCGAAGGCGAAGTCACGGGTCCTTACCCCGATCCACACCACATGCCTGAGCCGGTCGGTGGGTGTGCGCACCACACCGAGTGCGT
The DNA here is from genome assembly GCF_055609385.1 of Streptomyces sp. NPDC036764. NCBI lineage: Bacteria > Bacillati > Actinomycetota > Actinomycetes > Kitasatosporales > Streptomycetaceae > Streptomyces > Streptomyces sp. NPDC036764. The sequence goes on along the minus strand of NZ_JBVJPT010000008.1, from coordinate 224,939 downwards.
CGGCGATGTCGAGACCGTGGGCCCAGGTCTCCATGAGCCGGGCCGTACCCATGGAGGCGGCGGACATGGGTGGGCCGTACCAGGGGATCTTGGCGCCGGGCGGAGCCTCGCGCAACGCCCTGTCCAGGGCGGCCCTCCCCTCCTGCCACCGGGCCAGCAACTCGGCGGGCGGCAGCGCAGCGCCCTCCTGCGCACCGTTGTCGACGAAGGATCCCGGCGATTTCAGGGCCTTCTCGACCAGTTCGTGGAACGCCGGCACGTCGGTCACCGCGAGCAGCGCCGAGTGGTCCGTCCAGGCGAGGTGCGCGACCTGGTGGGCGACGCTCCAGTTGGGCGCCGGTGTGGGGAGCGCCCACTGCTCGGGGCTCGAACCGACCAGGAGCCGTTCGAGTTCCTCGCTCTCCTCGCGCAGATCGTCGAACACGGGCGTCGGATCGGACACGGTGCGCTCCCTCGGGGCACGGCGGTGTGCGGGGTGGTGCGGTGTGGCGCTGCGTGGTGAGGAGCATGGCAGCGCGAGCGAAAACAAGCAAGCGTGCTTGCATTAATTGAAGCCGAGGGTGCTTGCGCCCCTTGGGAAGTGTTCACGGTGGGAAGGGTGTCGGTGTGGCGTGCCCTCAATACACTCGGCCGTCGCGCCTGTTGCTTCAGCAACGGGTCGATCACACACATCGGTCGCGCACATGTGGATCAGGCACATGTCGATCAGGCACATAGGTCACGTCGGGGGAGACACACGGATGAGCAACTGGAACCCGGGCGGGCAGCCGCCCTACGACCCGAACGGCGGGCAGCCGTATCCGCCGTCGCCCGGCCCGTACCCGCCGCAGCCCGCGCCGCCCGGAGCGGGCTATCCGCCCCAGGTCCCGCACCCCTACACACCGCAGCCCTATCCGCCCCACCCCCAGCCGCCGTACCCGCAACCGGCGCCCGGCCTCTTCATGCGGCTGTGGCAGAGGTTCGGCCCCGTCCACACCGCGCGCAGGGTGTTCAAGCCGTCCCGGCCGGGCATCGTCGAGGACCCCGTGGTCGCCCAGATGCAGAAGGTCCGCACCATCGTGGGCCTGGCCGCCGTGGTGTGGATGTCGATCACCTACAAGATCGCGGACTCCATCGGGGACGTCGTCGACAAGCGTGCCGACCAGTCGTGGATCAGTGTCCTGATGCTGTCCGTGACATTCCCGGTGGCCGTGGGCATCCTGCTCTCCCTGGTGCCGGCCACGGCCCGCCGGGAGTTGCTGCGCCGGGCCGCCAAGCCCTTCGGCGCGATCGTGGCGCTCATCGGCGCGGTGTTCGTGTTCCCGGTGGTCGTGCTCACCGGCTTCGTCGACGGGCGTTTCGCGACCAACGCGGCGATGACGGCCGTGACGGTCATCGTCTGCGTGGTCATCTTCGTATGGGTGCTGCCCTTCATCATCTGGGGCGTCGGCCTGGCCCTCGTCCACGTCTTCCGCACCGCCGACATCCACGAGACGATGCCGCCGCTGCTGGCCATGACACTGGTGTGGGAGCTGGCCCTGGTCGACCTGTTCACGGGCGCCTACGCGGGCGTGCCGACCCCGGTCCGGATCCTGCTGATGCTCGGCGCCCCGGTCTCGGTGACCGCGGTGGGACTGTGGGAACTGAGCCGACTGCGCGCCCGGCACGGCCTGGCCATCCGGGATCTGCTGATGCGCGAGGGGGCGCCGGGGCCCGCGCCGTCGGCGTGATCCGGAAGTCGCCGACTGCCACGGGTTCGGCGGCCGAGACGGGCTCGGCCTACATGGGCTTGGCGTCCATGGGTTCGGCGTCCATGGACTCGACCTCCATGGGCTCAGCCTCCATGGGCTCAGCCTCCATGGGTCGGCCTACATGGACTCGACCTCCATGGGCTCGGCCTACATGGGCTTGGCTTCCACCGCCGCGGTCTCCACGGGCTTGACCTTCCCCCGTCCCACCTGGGTCCGCACCGCTCCCATGCTCGCCGCGATGACCAGGGCGATGGCCAGGGCCTGTACGGCGGAGAGTGCCTGGTCGAGGATGAGGAAGCCGGCGGTGGCGGCGACGGCCGGTTCCAGGCTCATCAGGATGGCGAAGGTCGCCGCGGGCAGGCGGCGCAGGGCGAGGAGTTCGAGGGTGTACGGCAGGACCGAGGACAGAATCGCCACGGCCGCGCCCAGCCCGATGGTCACCGGGTCGGTGAGCTTCGTACCCGATTCGGCGATGCCGAGGGGCAGGAACAGTACGGCCCCCACCGCCATCGCGAGGGCGAGCCCGTCGGCCTGGGGGAAGCGTCGGCCCGTGCGGGCGCTGAAGATTATGTAGGCCGCCCACATGGCGCCGGCAGCCAGGGCGAAAGCGACACCTACGGGATCGAGGCTGCCGAAGCCTCCGCCGCCGAGGAGGAAGACGCCGGCGAGGGCGAGTCCGGCCCAGACGAAGTTGACGGCGCGGCGCGAGCTCAGGACGGAGAGGGCGAGCGGGCCGAGGACCTCCAGGGTGACCGCGGGACCCAGGGGGATGCGGGCGACCGACTGGTAGAAGAGGCCGTTCATCGCGGCCATGGTGATGCCGAAGACGACCACCGTGCCCCAGTCGGTCCGGGAGTGACCGCGCAGCCGGGGGCGGCAGACCACCAGCAGGACGATCGCCGCCACCAGCAGCCGCAGCGCCACCACACCGAGCGCACCGGCCCTCGGCATCAGGCTGACCGCGAGTGCGCCGCCGAACTGCACCGAGATCCCGCCGGCCAGTACCAAGCCCACGGGACCGAGCGAACCCCAGCGACGCGGGGCACCGGCCGATGAATCCGGGACGGCCCGAACACCGGTCGATGACTCCGGGACGGCCCGGGCGCGGGTCGGTGAGGGTGTGGCGGCGTCAGGGGTGCTCACGGGCGTTCCAGGGGCTCGACTCGGGTTCGTTCATCGCAGTGCACTTCCGAGTCCAGGTTAGTAGACCTCGTCAGGTGTGTGAACCCGTTATGCCACTGTCCCAGAGTGTGGACCCGAGGGCCTGAACCGGCGTCGGCGCCGGCCGGCCAGTCGGCCGGCCGGTGACTACCGCCGCGCCATATACAGATCCAGCGCCTTGTGCAGCATCCGGTTGAGCGGGAAGTCCCACTCCCCCAGGTACTCGACCGCCTCACCGCCGGCGCCCACCTTGAACCGCAGCAGGCCCAGCAGGTGGTTGGACTCCTCCAGCGTGTCGGTGATGCCGCGGAAGTCGTAGACGGCGGCGCCCAGTTCATGGGCGTCGGTCATCATCCGCCACTGCATGGCGTTGTTGGGCTGGACCTCGCGCTTGCGGCTGGTGGAGGCGCCGTAGGAGTACCAGACGTGCTCGCCGACGGTCAGCATCGTGGCGGCGGCGAGGGTGTCGCCGTCGTGGTGGGCGAGGTAGAGCCGCATCCGGTCGGGGTGCTCGGCGGTGAGGGCGGTGAACATGCGCTGGAAGTAGGGCAGCGGGCGCGGGATGAAACGGTCGCGCTCGGCGGTCTCGACGTAGAGGTCGTAGAACACGGGCAGGTCCTCGTAGCCGCCCTGCACGACCTTCACGCCCGCCTTCTCGGCCTTCTTGATGTTGCGCCGCCACTGCTGGTTGAGGCCGCGGTGGATGTCGTCCGGCGTGCGACCGGCGAACGGCACCTGGCAGACGTAGCGCGGCTGCCCGGCCGCGAAGCCCTCCTCGCCGCCCGGCTCGGCCTGCCGCCAGCCGGACCGCCGCAGCCGGTCGGCGACGTCCTGGGCGCCCGGTTCGTACGACGTCGGCTCCGCGTCCCGCAGCCGCCTGGCGGCCGGGTCGGCGATGGCCGCCTTCACCGCGTCGGGGCTCCAGCGCCGCGCGACGACGGGCGGACCCATCTTCACGGAGAAGGCGCCCTTGCCCTTGAGATACGCGAGCATCGGCTCCAGCCACCGCTCCACGAGGTCGGGCGCGTGCCAGTCGATCAGCGGTCCCTCGGGCAGATACGCCAGGTACCGCTTCAGCTTCGGCAGCGGCCGGTAGAGCACGAGCCCCGCCCCCACCAGGCGCCCGTCCCCGTCGAACCAGCCCACGCTCTCCGCCGTCCAGTCCGGTTTCACATCGCCCCAGGACGGGAGCTGCATATGGCTGGCGGACGGGCGGGTCGTGACGAAGGCCAGATGCTCGTCGCGGGTGATGGGCCGGAGGAGGAGAGGCATGGACGGGCTCCTGTCGGTGACCGGGCGGGGGCGGCCGGGTGCCGATGGCCGCACCCTCGGAGGTCGAACAAGCTGGTGATCATCCAGCCTAAGCGGGCCCTCGCCCGGTCTCACCTCGTGCGCCCCGCTCCCTCACGATCGGCCTACGCGCCCGGAGGGCCGGGACGGCCGGCATCGAAAACTGCGCGACCAGCCCTCGCAAGCCCGGCCAATGAACCGACAGCCCTGCAACCCTCAGGGCCACCGACCAATGAACCGACGGCCCTGCCCCCCAGGGGCGCGGGGAACTGCGCGACCAGCCCCCACGCACCCGCACCCAGCCACGCACCCGCACCCGCCCGCACCCAGGCACCCCCCTCCCCCGTCACCCCAACCGCACCGGCTACCCCGACCCGTCGCCCAGCCCCTCCGTCAGCCCTTCCCCAGCCCCTCCGCCAACACCTCCGCCAAATGCCGCCCCCGCACCCCCGCCAACTGCTCCATCTGGGTCCGGCAGGAGAACCCGTCCGCCAGCACCACGGTTTCCTCACCCGCGCCCCGGACCGCCGGCAGCACCTGCTCCTCCGCGCAGGCCACCGACACCTCGAAGTGCCCCTTCTCGAAGCCGAAGTTGCCCGCGAGGCCGCAGCAGCCGCCGCTCAGCTCCCCCGACAGCCCCGCGGCCTCGCGCAGTCGCCGGTCGGGCGCGTCGCCCAGGACCGCGTGCTGGTGGCAGTGGGTCTGCCCGACCGCCGGCCGTTCGACGCGGGGCGGCGTCCAGTCGGGCGCGAGCCGCTCCAGCGCCTCCGCGAAGGTCAGGACCCGGTCGGCCAAGCGGCGGGCCCGCGGATCGTCGTGCAGCAGTTCCGGCAGGTCCGAGCGCAGCGCCGCGGCACAGCTCGGCTCCAGGACGACGACCGGGGCGGCCGTCTCCAGCACCGGCTCCATCAGGTCGAGCGTGCGCCGCAGCACCGCGCGGGCACGGTCGAGCTGCCCCGTGGAGACGTACGTCAGGCCGCAGCACACGCGCTCCCGGCCGCGCAGGAGGGACGCCGGATCCATCGCCACCGTCAGTCCCGCGCCGCCCCCCGCCGGCGTCCTCCACCGCACCGTCGGCGGCAGCGCGACCCGCAGCCCGGCCGCCTCCAGCACGCGTACGGCCGCCTGTCCCACGGACGGCGACAGGTGCTCGGTGAAGGTGTCCGGCCACAGGACGACGAGGTCACCGCCCGCGCGGGCCGGGTCCTTGTCCCGCCGCTCCCACCACCGGCTGAACGTCCGTGCCGCCAGCCGCGGGATGTCCCGCTCCGGCGCGATCCCGCCGAGCCGTTTCGCCGCCCACGCCAGGGGCCGTACGCCGGCGAGGAGGTTGACCAGCGAGGCGGTACGCGTGCGTGCCACAAGGCGCAGCCACTGCGGGAGCCGGCCCATGCTGTGGTGCGCGGCCGGGCGCCTGCGGCCCTCGTAGTGGTGGTGCAGGAACTCCGCCTTGTACGTGGCCATGTCGACCTCGACCGGGCAGTCGGACCGGCAGCCCTTGCAGGCCAGGCACAGGTCCAGCGCGTCGCGCACCTCCGTGGAGCGCCATCCGTCGGTCACCAGTTCCCCGGCGAGCATCTCGTGCAGCAGCCGGGCACGCCCGCGCGTGGAGTGCTCCTCCTCGCCGGTCGCCCGGAACGACGGGCACATGACCGCCGAGCCCGCCACCGATGTCGTACGGCACTTCGCGACCCCGACGCAGCGCCGGACGGCCGCCGAGAAGTCGCCGCCGTCGGCCGGGTAGCCGAAGGCGACGTCCACCGGCTTCCGGGGCAGGACGGCGAAGCGGAGGTTGGAGTCGAGAGGGGCCGGGCGCACCAGCATCCCCGGGTTGAGCAGGTCGTCGGGGTCCCACACGCCCTTGGCCCGCTCGAAGAGGCGGACCATGTCCTGCCCGTACATCTTCGGCAGCAGCTCGGCACGCGCCTGCCCGTCCCCGTGCTCCCCGGACAGCGAGCCCCCGTGCGCCACGACGACCTCGGCGAGTTCCTCCGAGAAGCGCCGGAAGCGGGCGATGCCCGGCTCGGTCAGCAGATCGAAGTCGATACGGACATGGATGCAGCCGTCCCCGAAGTGCCCGTACGGCGTCCCGCGCAGCCCGTGCGCGGTCAGCAGCGCCCGGAAGTCCCTCAGGTACGCCCCGAGCCGCCGCGGCGGCACCGCGCAGTCCTCCCAGCCGGGCCAGGCCTCGCTTCCGTCCGGCATCCGGGTCGCCGTACCGCTGGCGTCCTCCCGGATGCGCCACAGCGCCCGCTGCCGCCCCGGGTCGGTGACGACCATCGACCCGACCACATCGGCGGCCCGCACGATCGCCTCCGCACGCGCGCGTGCCTCGCCCTCCGACTCCCCGCCCGTCTCCACGAACAGCCAGGCGCCGCCCCTGGGCAGTACGTGCGCCGAAGGCACCAGGTCGGCCGCCATGCCCTCCACGGTGAGCGGCCTGTACGGCAGCAGCCCGGCAGCCGCCTCGGCCGCCGCGCTCTCGTCGCCGTACCCCAGCACGGCGAGCGCACGCGCGCGTGGCGCCTCGACGAGCCGTACGACCGCCTCGGTGAGGATGCCGAGGGTGCCCTCGCTGCCGCAGAAGGAACGGGCGACGTCGGCGCCCTTCTCGGGCAGCAGCGCGTCGAGCGCGTAGCCGGAGATACGGCGGGGCAGCTCGGGGAAGCCGGTGCGCAGTTGGGCAAGCTCCCCGTCCACCACCTCCCGCAGCCCCTGCGGCGCGCCGGCCCACTCCCGCCCCAGTCGCAGCCGCTCCCCGCGCCCGCTGATGACGTCCAGTTCCCGCACGCTGTCGGCGGTGGTCCCCCACGCCACCGAGTGCGAGCCGCAGGAGTTGTTGCCGATCATGCCGCCGAGGGTGCAGCGGCTGTGGGTGGAGGGATCGGGTCCGAAGCGCAGGCCGTGCGGGGCGGCGGCCTCCTGGAGCCGGTCGAGGACGAGGCCGGGCTGGACGACGGCGGTGCGGGTGTCCGGGTCCAGGGACACGAGCCGGTTCATGTGCCGGGTGAAGTCCACGACGATGCCGGTGCCGGTGGCCTGCCCGGCGATCGACGTACCGCCGCCCCGCGCCACCACCGGCACCATGTGGTCCCGACACACCTCCAGCACGGCGGCGACGTCGTCGGCGTCATGTGGTGCGACCACACCCAGGGGGACCCGTCGATAGTTGGACGCGTCCATCGTCGTCAACGCCCGAGAGGTGACATCGAACCCGACCTCACCCCGGACGGCCTTGCGCAGCTCTGCCTCAAGTTCCGACATGCGTCCACTCAATCAGCCCGTCCGGCGATTGAGGGCGAGGCCCGTTCAGGGCCGAAGCAGGGGTCCGGGGGCGCCGGCCGGCGGGAAGACGGCCACGACAGACTCGTCTCACCCGACGGACGAGGTTTCACCCAGGTTTCCCGAAACGGCTAACCTCACCCCGTGGCTGAGATCCAGATTCCCGCTGACATCAAGCCCGCCGACGGACGTTTCGGCGCGGGCCCCTCCAAGGTGCGGACGGAAGCGCTGGACGCGCTGGCCGCCACCGGAACCTCCCTGCTCGGCACCTCCCACCGCCAGGCCCCGGTCAAGAACCTGGTCGGCCAGGTGCGCGAGGGCATCAGCGAGCTGTTCCAGCTCCCCGACGGCTACGAGGTGATCCTCGGCAACGGCGGCTCCACCGCGTTCTGGGACATCGCGACGCACGGCCTGATCGAGAACAGGTCGCAGCACCTCACCTTCGGTGAGTTCAGCTCCAAGTTCGCCAAGGCCGCCAAGCTCGCCCCGTGGCTCGCCGAGCCGGACGTCATCACCAGCGAGCCGGGCACGCACCCGGAGCCGGTCGCCGAGGCGGGCGTCGACGTCTACGCCTTCACCCACAACGAGACCTCGACCGGTGTGGCCATGCCCATCAAGCGCGTGGCCGGCGCCGACGAGGGCGCGCTGGTCCTGGTCGACGCCACCTCGGGTGCCGGCGGCCTCCCGGTCGACGTCTCCGAGACCGACGTCTACTACTTCGCCCCGCAAAAGTCCTTCGCCTCCGACGGCGGCCTGTGGATCGGCGTCTTCTCCCCCGCCGCGATCGAGCGTGCCGAGCGCATCCACGCGTCCGGCCGCCACGTCCCGGAGTTCTTCTCGCTGCCCACGGCGATCGACAACTCCCGCAAGAACCAGACGTACAACACCCCGGCCCTGTCCACCCTGTTCCTGCTGAACCAGCAGTTGGAGTGGATCAACGGCCAGGGCGGCCTGGACTGGGCGGTGCGCCGCACGGCCACCTCCGCCCGGACGCTGTACGGCTGGGCCGAGGACATCAAGTACGCCAACCCGTTCGTCACCGACCCGGCCAAGCGCTCGGCCGTCATCGGCACGATCGACTTCACGGCCGAGGTCGACGCCGCCGCCGTCGCCAAGGTCCTGCGCGCCAACGGCATCGTCGACACCGAGCCCTACCGCAAGCTGGGCCGCAACCAGCTCCGCGTCGCGATGTTCCCGGCGATCGACCCGGCGGACATCGAGGCACTGACGAAGTGCGTGGACTACGTGATCGAGAAGCTGTAACCGCCTCTCCCAAGAAGCTGCAACGGCTTCTCCCGAGAAGCTGTAACCGCTTCTCCCGCAACGCGCGAAGGGCGCCCGGCGAACCACCGCCGGGCGCCCTTCGTTCATGCGGCCTCGCAGGTCACCGCGGGCGCGCCGCCGCCCCCGGGAGTACCCCCGAACCCGAAGCTCACCGAACCGCCCGCCGGGACGGCCCCGTTGTGCGCCGCGTTGGACGCGGTGATCGTGCCGGTGGCGGTCCGGGTGTAAGTGGCGTTCCACATGGACGTGATCTGCCGGGAGGCGGGCCACGTCCAGGTGACCTTCCAGGAGTTGACGGGTGTGGTGCCCGGGTTGGTCACCTTCACCTCGGCGTTGAAGCCGCCGCCCCAGTCGCTGGTGACGGTGTAGACGGCACTGCATGCCGTACCGCCGCCGGGGTCGGGGTCCGGGTCGCCGCCTCCGCCCGCCGGGAAGCCGGGCGCCTTGACGCTTCTCAGGTAGCCGTCCTTCACGGTGTCCACGGTCGACCAGTCGTCCTTGAGGATGCCGCCCGTGTCACCGGAGTTGGGGTTCCAGGACCAGAAGGTCCAGTGGAAGGAGTCGGCGCCGTACGCCGACGTCGGCCGCAGGTAGTCCACCAGCGCCGCCAGCCACTTCTGGTCCACCGTCGACTGGAGGGTCGTACCGAACTCGCCGACCCACACGGGGGCGATGTTCTGCTTGAAGATGTAGCCCCAGTACTTGTCCCAGATGCCCGGCATGTTGTCGGGGAACGCCGGGTCGCTGAACCAGCTCTGCTGGGCCACGCTCGTGGCGTAGTCGTGGGCGGAGTACACGAGCCGGCCCGGCACGTCCAGTTGCACCGGGTACCGCGCGACGCCCATCAGGTTGCCGCCCCACCAGCCGGAGACGCCGTCGAAGGTCTGGACGCCCTCGACGAAGATCAGCAGGTCGGGGTTGACGGACAGGACCGCGTTGCCCGCCCGCTGGGCCGCCAGGCGCCAGTCGCGTGTGGTGTCGCCGCAGCCCCAGCAGGCCGGATCGTGCGGCTCGTTGTGCAGGTCGATGCCGATGACGGTGTCCTGGCCCCTGTAACGCGTCGCGAGCGCCTTCAGGTTGGCGATCCAGGTCGACTCGGGGACCGCGGCGGTGTACCAGAGCGCCGACTGACCGCCCGCGTCCGGACGGTGCCGGTCGAGTACGACCTTCAGGCCGCCCCGACCTGCGTACGCCACGATCCTGTCCAGCACGCCGAGGGAGTTGAGCCCCTGGAGGTCGGCGTTCTTGCCGCCGGAGAAGTCGATGCTGTTCGGGACCGTGGAGCTCTTGAAGATGTCGTCGCTGTAGGGGATGCGGATCGTGTTGTAGCCCAGCGACCTCATCTGGTCGATCATGCTCTTGTAGTCGCGCGACCAGAGGCCGTGCACGACGTTGTTGCCGGTCTCGAAGCCGAACCAGTTGATCCCGGCGATCCGGACCGGCTGCCCGGCGGCGTCCAGGATCTGCCGGCCGCTGGTGTGCCAGTGGCCGGCGCCGGGCTCCGCCGCGTGGGCCGGCTGCGCGCCGGCTCCGGCCAGCGGTAACAGGAGCGCCGCCGCCACCGCGCACAGGACTCTTCGCAAGCTGCCGAACATGTCGCTGCTTCCTCTCGGGAGGCGCGGGTCCGGAACGGGTGGGAGCGCTCCCACCCCCGCACCTCCCATGGAAGACAGGTCTCATGGACACGTCAAGAGCATCCGCGTCACTTGATACGGCGGCCCTCACCGGCTCAGCTTCTGGAACCTCCGCACCGCCAGCGGCAGGAAGATCGCCGTGAGGATCACCGGCCACACCCCGGCCATCAGCAGCGCGTGCTGCTCGACCCAGGAGTCCCCGCCCCCGACCGGCGTCCCGAACAGTTCGCGGGCGGCCGCGGCGGTGGACGAGATGGGGTTCCAGGCCGCCACCCAGCCGAGCCAGTCGGGCATGAGCTGCGGTGCGACGAAGATGCTGGAGATCATCGTCAGCGGGAAGGCCACCGCGAACAGGCCGCCCGCCGCCTCCGGGTTCGGCACCAGCAGGCCCAGCCACACTCCGATCCAGATCAGCGCGAACCGCAGCCACAGCAGCAGCCCGAACGCGCCGAGGAAGCCGAACCCGCCGTCCGGGCGCCAGCCCATCGCGAAGGCGGTCAGCATCATGATGGCCAACTCCGCGCAGGCGATGATCAGATCGGTCACCCCGCGTCCGGCGACCACCGCGGACGAGGACATGGGCATCGAGCGGAAGCGGTCGATGACACCCTTCGTCGAGTCGTAGACGACGACCGTCGCGGTGTTGATGAAACCGAAGGCCATGGTCATCACGAACATGCCCGGCATCAGGAAGTCCTTGTAGTCCCCGCCGCCGGGCACCTGCATCGCACTGCCGAAGACATAGCCGTAGAGGAGGACGGAAAGGATCGGGAAGCCGAGCTGCCAGGCGATGTTGACGGGCTGGCGCTGATAGTGCGTGAGGCCGCGGCGGACGATGTTCCACACATCGGCGAGGGCCCAGTACACGCGGCCGCGGGTGGCCGGGACGGTCAGGTCGACGGCGGTCATACGACGGCCTCCTTCTCGGTCTTCTCGGTGTACTCGGTCGGGCCGGCCTTCCCGGCCTTCCCGGACTCCTCCGCCCCCTCGGCCTTCTCGGCGCGGTGCCCGGTCAGCCGCAGGAACACGTCGTCGAGGCTCGGCCTGCGCAGCCCGATGTCCTCGACCTGGACGCCCTCGTCCTGGAGTGTGCGCGCGACCTCCGTCAGGGCGGAGACCCGGTCGATGACGGGCGCGTGCACCCGCAACTCGCCGTCCTCCGTCTCGGGTTCGCCGTCCGAGACCCGGGCGATCACCTTCGCCACCCGCGGGATGTCGGAGCGCTCCGCGACCACGACCTCGATACGGTCGCCGCCGACGAGGTTCTTCAGCCCGTCCGGGGTGTCGTCGGCGATGGCCCGCCCCTGGTCGATGACGGTGATGCGGGAGGCCAGCTTGTCGGCCTCCTCCAGATACTGGGTGGTCAGCAGTACGGTCGTGCCGCTCGCCACCAACGCCCGTACGGAATCCCAGACCTCGCCCCGGCTTCGGGGGTCGAGCCCGGTCGTCGGCTCGTCCAGGAAGAGCACGGCGGGCGCGAGGATCATCGACGCGGCAAGGTCGAGGCGGCGCCGCATGCCGCCGCTGTAGCCGCCGACACCCTTGTCGGCGGCGTCGGCCAGGTCGAACTGCTCCAGCAGCTCGGTGGCGCGCAACTTGGCCCGCTTGCCGCCCAGGTGGAAGAGCCGGCCGAACATCTCCAGGTTCTGCCGGCCGGTGAGCACCTCGTCCACGGCCGCGTACTGCCCGGTGAGCCCGATACGCGCCCGTACCTCGCGCGGCCGTTGAGCCACGTCGAGTCCGGCCACGCTCGCCCGGCCGCCGTCCAGCCTGACCAGCGTGGACAGGATGCGCACGGCGGTGGTCTTGCCGGCGCCGTTCGGGCCGAGCAGGCCGTGCACCGTGCCCTCACGGACGGCCAGGTCGAAGCCGTCGAGGGCGCGTTTGTCGCCGTAGCGCTTCTCCAGCCCCTCGGCCCGTACCGCGTATCCGTCGTCGTGCTCGTCGCCCATGGGTCCCCCTTTCGGTAACTGAGTACACCGTACCCGATTGCGCGTACACCGTACCCAGTTTTTTCTGGAGGACTTAAGCTGAAGCGCATGACAAGCGGCAAGGGCGGCACCAGCGGTACGGAGACCAGCGGCAGCGGCGACATCGTCCGCACGTTGGAGCTGCTGTGGGACACGGGCCGGCGCCCGAGCCGCGGGCCCAAGCCGGCGCTCACGCTGGACCAGATCGTGGAGGCGGCCGTCGGGGTCGCGGACGCCGAGGGGCTGGAGTCGGTGTCCATGCGCCGGGTCGCCGCCGAACTGGGCACCGGCACGATGTCGCTGTACCGCTATCTCCCCGGCAAGGCCGAGCTGCTCGACCTGATGCTGGACCGCGTCCAGCGGCCCTCCGAGAACCCGGCGGACCTCGGCGACGGCACCTGGCGCTCGGCCCTGGAGGCCATGGGCCGCGCGACGCTCGCCCTGTACCAGCGCCACCCCTGGCTGCTCCAGGTCAACCAGTCCCGCCCGATCCTCGGCCCGAGCGCCCTCGACGGCATGGAGAAGGTGCTCACCCGCATCAAACCGATGGGCCTGTCCGACCCCGAGCTGGTCTCGGCGATCATCATGATCGACGGGTACGTCGTCGGGGCCGCGCGCACCCAGCTCTACCAGTTGGAGGCGGAGCGCCGGACGGGGCTGACGGACGTGGAGTTCTGGCAGGCCCAGACCCCGATGCTGGAGAAGGTGCTGGCGTCCGGCCGCTACCCCCTCATGGCGTCCCTCGACGAGAACACCTGGGGACCCGACTTCGACCACTTCGAGTTCGGGCTGCAACGGATCCTGGACGGGCTGGAGGTCTTCGTCACGCGCCGCGCGGACGAGACGTAGAGGTAGACGTACCCGACCTGCCGGCGGTCCCTACGACGTCGGCTCCACGAGCATGGCGATCCAGCTCAGGAGACCCACGGGGACGGCGACCAGGACGGCGTACCCCACCCTGTCGGCCGCCTTCTGGCGCGGTGAGGGCTCCCGGCGGTGGTTCTCGCGGCGGGCGGCCCGTCCCCGCGGCTTGATCGCCTGGTACGCGAGGATCGCCAGGACGGTCACGCAGATCGCGACCTGCCACAGCTCACCCACGACGCCCCAGAACCCGACCCGCTGGACCGTCTGAGAGGCGACCCCGTGCCGCGCGTCGAACTCGGTGCCGTCCGGGTAGTCGCGCCCGGTGTCCGTCAGGGTCACCGCGTCTGCGGTGCCGCCGTCCGGGGTGAAGTCCCCGTCGCAGTCGTAGCTGGACTTCCTTCCGGAGAGGTCGGTGTCGTAGCAGCTCTCCACCCTGTACGTGCCGGGGGTGCCGTACAGCCCGGCGGACAGGGCGAGGTCGGAGCTCGCGGTGACCCACCACAAGCCGGTGACGAGGGCCAGGGCGACACCGCACACCCACCCCAGGACGCGCTTCATCCGCCCACCAGGATCTTCGGTTCCTTCTCCAACAGCCCGCAGACACCCGCCGGGTCCGGCGACGCTGTCAGGGCCCGCCTGCCCGCACCTCGGCCGCGTCCAGGGCCCACGCCCGTCACCTGCGCCGCAACAGCCGTCGCAGGCCGAGCAGTACGGCGCAGGCGACGACCAAGGCGATGGCGCCGACCTTGAGGTTGCTGTCGGGGCCGTCGGTGGCGTCGTCCGAGGAGGCCGAACTCCCGCTGCCCGTGGCGGAGTCGGAGGATCCGGCGGCGCCGGGGGCGTCCTCGGCGACGACGGTGCTGCCGGCGCCCTCCATGCCGAGCATGAGCTTGGAGCCGTCCGGCGAGTAGCTGGCGGACTCGCCCTGGCCCAGCGGCACGCTGATGCGCTCCAGCCGCTTGAGCTTGCCGCCGTTCCAGTCGTACGCGATGCCGCCGAGGTATCCGCGTACGGCGAGCGTGCGGCCGTCCGGGGAGAAGGCGGCGTCGGTGGCCCACATGTCGACGGGGACGGTGGGCTTGAAGACGTTGGTGCCGGAGGGGGAGAGTTCGGCCGGCCCCTCGTACAGGTGCCCGCCGTCCTCGTGCTTGTCGATGATGTAGACCCGGCCGGTCTTGGGGTGCACGACCATCGACTCGGCGTCGCGGGTGCCGTCGGTGTACTTCACGACGTACTGGGTGGCCCGGATCGTCTGGTCCTTGAGCGTCTTGGGCTCGGGCAGCCGGTAGATCCAGACGTACGGCCACTGCACACCGTCGTTGTCGCCGATGTCGCCGACGTAGAGCTGGTTGGCCGGGCCCATGGAGATCGCCTCCACGTCGCGCGGGGTGCCGACGCCCGTCATGGTGATCCTCGCGACCGTCTCGCCGGTGCTGCTGTCGACGGCGTAGAGGTAGGCGCCGGTGTCCTGGTCGTTGTGCGTCCAGTAGATGCCCGGGTGCTGACGCGAGGCGGCGAGACCGCTGGACTCCGTGATGCGGGGGTCCTTGATCGTGAAGTCCTCGTCACCGGCGGCGGCCGAGGCGGGCAGGGTGAACGCACCCGTGAGCAGGACCCCGGTGAGAATGGCGAGCGGTCGGCGCATGCCCCAAGCCTGCCATCCGCTCCTACCGTTCGGGCGGCGTGGCAGGCTTCACACCCCGCCCGCCCCTACCTATCGGTAGCGATCGTCCATCATGAGCGGATGCTCAGGTTCATGCCCGTCGGCGACTCCATGACCATCGGCAGCGCAGGCGAACACACGTGGCGCTACCGCATGTGGCAGCACCTGCGCGACACCTACGGCGGCCCCTTCGCCCTCGTCGGGCCGCGCGAGACGCTGTACGACAAGGCAGCGGACGCGCCCGCGTCGTACGAGTACGCCGACTGCGACCCGGCCTTCCCCCGTGCGCATCTGGCCGGCTGGGGCGAGGGCTGGCTGCACATGGCGCCGCTGATCGGCGAGGCGGTGCGCTCGTGCCGGGCCGATGTGCTGCTGGTCTCGCTGGGCCTGATCGACCTGGGCTTCTACACGAACGCGGAGCAGACGGCGCAGAACGCGCGGGACTTCGTGGCCGCGGCCCGGGCGGCGAACCCGCGGGTGCGGATGGTGGTCCTGCCGGTGATCCCGAACGTGCGCGCCGAGTCGGACGCGCCGTTCGCCGCCGAAGTCGCCCGCTTCAACGAACTGCTGGCGAAGGCGGTCGCGGACCTGGACGAGCCCCGCTCGCCGCTGCTCCTGGCGTCCCCGCCGGCGTCGTACGACATCCATCTCGACACCTACGACGGCACCCACCCCAACGCGAGCGGCGAGCACAAGATCGCGCAGGGTTTCGCGGAGGCGATGTACCAGGCATGGGGACTGGGCGAGCCGTACAAGGACGGCGTCTGACGGCCGACGGCGCAGGCATGTGAGCTACCTCTCCGTGCCGCGGTCACTGTGCGTACCGTTGAACCGCGCGGCTGCACTGGTGCGGAGCAGCCGGGGAGGAGCGCCACGATGACCATCCTGGAAGACAGGATCGAGATGGCCGACACCGACGCCAACACCAAGAGCTTGGACGAATGGTTCGAGCGCTTTGAGCGGATGCCCGTCCCCGAAGGATTCAGGGTCGAGATCGTCGGGGGCAACGTACATATGACGCCGCAGCGGGACACCCGCTGGGAGATCATCCGCCGGATTGTACGGGCGATCGAGGACCGGTTCGGGATGGACATCACGGTCTTCTCGGACGTCCGTATCGACTTCCCGGGCCACCAGAACGGCTTCTGCCCGGACGTGGTCAAGCTACGCGACACCGCGGAGAAGGACGAGAGGGGCCGCTGGCAGTACGAGGACGCCGAATTCGTGGCCGAAGTCATCTCCATGGGCACGGCCGCAAACGACTACGGCCCGAAGAAGACCGCCTATGCGATCGCCGAGGTACCTGTCTATGTCATTGCCGATCCCTACCAGGGCCGCTGTTACATCCACACCGACCCCAAGGACGGCGACTACGCCACACGGACGAGGGTCGACTTCGGCACCGACCTCGACCTGACCGGCACAGTCGTCGACCTCGTCCTCAAGACCGACGACTTCCCCCGCGACTGACGCCCTCTCAGAACCCCACGTCGGCCGGTCGGTATGCCGGAGGCCGCCGTACCCGGCTCACCCGCTCGTACGCGTACGCCAGCCGCAGCAGGGTCGGCTCGCTCCAAGCCGTTCCCATGAAGGTGAGGCCCACCGGGAGGCCGAAGGCGTAGCCGGCGGGGACGCTGATCGCGGGGTAGCCGGCGAGGGCGGCGGGGGTGGAGGCTCCGCCGGTGTAGGTGTCGCCGCGGATGAGGTCGATCTTGGCCGGAGGTCCGGACGTCGGCATCACCAGGGCGTCCAGGCGGTGCCGGCGCAGCACCGCGTCGATGCCCTCGGCGCGGGACAGCCGGTGGTTGATCGCCAGCGCCTGCCCGTACTCGCGTTCGCTGAAGTCCAGTTGATGCACTGCCTCCAGTCCGTCCTGACGTACGTAGCGCAACTCGCGGTCCGCGTGTGCCCGGTTGAACTCGATGAGCTCCGCGAGGCCGCGCGGGTGGTCGCCGGGGGCGGCGGCCAGGTAGGCGTTGAGCGCCCGCTTGATCTCGTAGGCCTGGACGACCATCGAGCCGGGCAGGTCCTCCAGTTGCTCGGCCGTCGGGATGTCGGCCGGGTCGACGACGGTCGCGCCGGCTTCGCGCAGCACGGCGATCGCCCGCTCAGCGATCTCGTCGGCGTGGGCGTCGTAGCCGAAGTACACGGTGCGCGGCACGCCGATGCGGGCGCCGCGCAGCCCGTCGGCGTCCAGGAAGCGGGTGTAGTCACGGTGGTAACGGCCCCGGCTCGCCTCGGTCGCCGGGTCGCGCGGGTCGACGCCGACCAGCGTGCCGAGCAGGATCGCGGCGTCCCGGACCGTCCGCGCCATCGGGCCCACGCTGTCCTGGCTCGGCACACCGGGGATCACCCCGCCGCGCCCGACCAGTCCGACGGTGGGCTTGACCCCGACGACACAGTTCGCGGAGGCGGGGTCGATGATCGAGCCGTTGGTCTCGGTGCCGATGCCGGCGACACACAGGTTGGCCGCGACGGCGGCGCCCGTGCCGGAGCTGGACTCGTTCGGCGACCGGTCCAGCTTGTAGGGGTTGCGGGTCTGCCCGCCGCGGGCGCTCCATCCGGCGTGGTGGGTGAGCGACATCCCGCCCGCCCACTCGCTCAGGTTGGTCTTGCCGAGGATGACGGCACCGGCGGCCCGCAACCGCGCGGCGACCGTGGCGTCCCGCGCCGGCCGCAGCCCCTCCAGGGCGAGCGACCCGGCGGTCGTGTGCATCCGGTCCCCCGTCTCCACCAGGTCCTTCAGCAGAACGGGCATCCCGTGCAACGGCCCTCGCGGCCCACGCGCACCGTCCAACTGCCGGGCCTCGCGCAGGGCGTCGGGGTTGACCTCGATCACCGCGTGCAGCAGCGGGTCGATGCGCTCGATCCGCTCCAGGTAGTGACGGGTGAGCCGTACGGCGTCGAGCCGCCCGTCGGCCATCCGCGCCTGCAGCTCCGCGATGCCGAGCTCGTCGAGTTCCGTGGCGGTGGCGGTGTGCGCCCGGGCCGGAGCCGCCCCCAGCCAGGGCGTGGCCGCCGCCGCGGTGCCGAGCGCGAGCAGGTTCCGGCGTGTGGTGTGCCTGCGATCCTTGGACATCCCCATGGACTTCGACGCTACCGACGAAGCCGCCTCAACTCACCCCGGCCGTCCCCCCGTTCGGAACGGGAGAGATCCCCCCGAAGCGCCGGGGGGACAACACCCGGACGGCACGTCCCGGCCTCGATCCCTTGCCTAGAGCGCACTCCACTTGGCTAGCGTGCACTGCATGAAGTACACGCAGCTCGGACGCACGGGACTCAAGGTCGGTCGGCTCGTCCTCGGCACCATGAACTTCGGTCCGCAGACGGACGAGGCGGACAGCCACGCGATCATGGACGCGGCGCTGGACGCCGGCATCAACTTCTTCGACACGGCGAACGTGTACGGCTGGGGCGAGAACAAGGGCCGTACCGAGACGATCATCGGCAACTGGTTCGCGAAGGGCGGCGAGCGGCGCGACAAGGTCGTCCTCGCCACCAAGGTGTACGGCAACATGGCCCCGGACGGCACCGCCGCGTGGCCCAACCACGACAAGCTGTCGGCGGTGAGCATCCGGCGTGCCGTGGACGCCTCGCTCAAGCGGCTGCAGACCGACCACATCGACGTCTACCAGTTCCACCACATCGACCGGGCCACCGGCTTCGAGGAGATCTGGCAGGCGATCGACGTCCTCGTGCAGCAGGGCAAGATCCTGTATGCGGGCTCCAGCAACTTCCCCGGCTACAAGATCGCCCAGGCCAACGAGACCGCCGCCCGGCGCGGCGGCACCATCGGCCTGGTCAGCGAGCAGTGCCTCTACAACCTCTTCGAGCGCCGCGCCGAGATGGAGGTCATCCCGGCCGCGCAGGAGTACGGCCTCGGCGTGATCCCGTGGTCGCCGCTGCACGGCGGACTGCTCGGCGGCATGATCAAGAAGGAGGTCGAGGGCGGACGCCGCGGCTCCGGGCGGGCCGCCGACTCCCTGACCGACCCGGCCGTGCGCGCGAAGATCCAGGCGTACGAGGACCTGCTCGACAAGCACGGTGTAGAGCCCGGCGAGGCCGCGCTGGCCTGGCTGCTGACCCGTCCGGGCGTGACGGGCCCGATCGTCGGCCCGCGCACCGCGGGGCAGCTCGAGTCCGCGCTGCGGGCGGTCGAGCTGGAGCTGAGCGACGAGCTGCTGGCGGGGCTGGACGAGATCTTCCCCGGCCCTGGGCCGTCTCCGGAGGCGTTCGCCTGGTAGGAGAGCGTGTGGGCGCGGCGGGGGCGCTCGGTCACTTGCCGAGGGCCGCCGCCAGCGCCACCAGCACGAACATCAGCACGAGCGCACCGGCCATGATCCGGTTTCGGGTTTTCGGGTCCACGCCGTCGAGCCTAACCGGCGCCCCCGAGCGGCCGGCGGGCGACCGCCTCGTAGCGGGGCTGCTCGCCCGCGACCCCGGATCTCGGCAGGTGGCTGCGCATCAGCACCAGCTCGTCCACCGTCCAGGTGCGGCTCGTGAACGCGTCGAGCGCCGTCGTGTACGGGCGTACGTCCACCGCCGACCGGCTCCTGGCAAGCGTGAGGTGCGGCTTGTAGCGGCGGTGCTCGCCCATCGGGACCCCGGCCTTGCGCGCCGCGGCCTCACTGCGGTCCGCCAGCAGCCGCAGCGTCTGAAGGTCGCCCTCGGCCCCCGCCCACAGGGCTCGCCCGTGCCCGAACTGCCCGCCGCCGCGCAGGGCCAGCGGGAAGGGGGCGGTGCGCCGGGCGGCCCGCTCCAGCCTCTCCGACAGCTCGGGGACGAGGTCGTCGTCGACCTCGCCGTAGAAGGCGAGGGTGAAGTGCCAGCCGGGTAGGCCGGTCCAGCGCAGCGCGTCGGCACCGGGCAGCCCCCGCAACTCGGCGACCTCGGCGGCCAGTTCACGGGCCACGTCCTGCGGTGGCAGCACGGCTGCGAAGAGTCTCATGGGTCCAGCCTGGCACCATGGGGGGATGTCGATCACCATCAGAGAAGGCGGGCCCGACGACATCCCCGTGATACTGGGCATGCTCGATAGCTGCGTCGAGTGGCTGGCCGGGCAGGGTCGCACCGGGCAGTGGGGGACCGAGCCCCTGTCGAAGAACCCGCGGACCGTGGAGTCCGTCACCCGCAACGTGGACGAGGGCAGCCTCTTCGTCGCCGAGGTCGACGGCGTGCCGGCCGCCTCCCTCACCCTCACCGACTCCCCCGGCCCCTCCCTGTCCCACCTCGCGCCGCCCGGCGAACCCGAGCGCTACATCCACTGGCTCGCCTCCGACCGCCGCTTCAAGGGCCACGGCGCGGGCAGCGCCCTGATCGCCCACGCCGCCGAGGTGACCCGGCGGGCAGGCGTCTCGCTGCTGCGGGTGGACTGCTACGCGGGCGGCGACGGCGGACTCGTCCGCTACTACGAGAGCAACGGCTTCGTCCGCACCGAGACCTACGAGGGCACGAACGGCTGGCCGGGGCAGGTGCTGGCCCGGCGGGTGTGACCCGGTTCGGCCCACCGGCCGGGAGGGCCGGGCTTCGCGCTCCGGCCCTCCCCCGGTGGCTCACGCCGCGGCGGCGAGCTGTTCCTGTTCCCGGGGCACGAACCTGACGTGCGGGTGGCCGCGGTTCCAGCCCACCGACAGGCGCAGGCCGCCCATCCGGGCCAGGACCAGGGCGATCGTCACGGCGGCTGCGGCGGTGATCGCGCCGCCCACCGCCATGCCCGCCCGGACGCCGTACGCGTCCGTGATCCAGCCGGCGATCGGGGCGCCCAGCGGCGCTCCGCCCATGAACACCATCATGTACAGGGCCATCACCCGGCCCCGCATGCTCGGGTCGGTGGCCATCTGGATGCTGGAGTTGGCGGTGACGTTCACCGTCATGCCGAACATCCCGATGGGCGCCATGAGCAGGGCGAACAGCCACAGCGAGGGAGCGAACGCGGCGACGATCTCCATCGTGCCGAAGGCCACCGCCCCCGCGACCAGCACCCGCATCCGGGCCGTACCGCGCCGGGCCGCGAGCAGGGCGCCGGCCAGGGAGCCGACCGCCATCAGCGTGTTGAAGAGGCTGTAGGAGCCCGCGCCCGCGTGGAAGACGTCGTCGGCGAAGGCCGACAGATAGACCGGGAAGTTGAAGCCGAAGGTGCTGACGAACCCGGCGAGGACGATGGTCCAGATCAGCTCCGGGCGCCCGGCGACGTACCGCAGGCCCTCCCGCATCTGCCCCTTGCCGCGCGGCGCCCGCCGCACGGGGTACAGCTCGCGCGCCCGCATCAGCAGCAGACCGGCGATGGGCGCGACGAAGGACAGGCCGTTGGCGAGGAACGCCCAGCCCGTGCCGACACCCGTGATCATCAGTCCGGCGACGGCGGGGCCGACGAGCCGGGCCGACTGGAAGTTCGCGGAGTTCAGACTGACCGCGTTCTGGAGCTGGTCCGGGCCGACCATCTCGGAGACGAAGGACTGCCGGGCCGGGTTGTCGACGACGGTCGCGAGGCCGACGGCGAAGGCGGCCAGGTAGACGTGCCAGACCTGGACGTGTCCGGTGAGGGTGAGGACGGCGAGCGCGATCCCGGTGAGGGCCATCGCCGACTGGGTGACGAGCAGCGTGCGGCGCTTGGGCAGACGGTCGACGAGGACGCCGCCGTAGAGGCCGAGGAGCAGCATCGGCAGGAACTGCAGGGCCGTCGTGATGCCGACGGCCGTGGCGGAGCCGGTGAGGCCGAGCACCAGCCAGTCCTGGGCGATGCGCTGCATCCAGGTGCCGGTGTTGGAGACGACCTGGCCGAGGAAGAACAGCCGGTAGTTCCGGACCTTCAGCGAGCTGAACATCGAGGACTTGCGGGGGCCGGAGGGGGTAGTAGGTGCGGTCGGTGCGGGTGCGGAATTTGCTCCGGGTCCCGAACTCAAAAGTGTTCGCCTCCTTGCGACGACTGCTTACAGATGCGCGAGCTTCTCCAGCACGGGGGCGGCGGCGCGCAGTTTCGCCCACTCGTCCTCGTCCAGGCCCTCGACCAGGGTGGCCAGGAAGGCGTTGCGCTTGCGGCGGCTCTCCTCGAGCATCGCCTCGGCCTGCTCCGTCTTCGTGACGACCTTCTGGCGCCGGTCCTCCGGGTGCGGCTCCAGTTGGACCAGGCCCTTGGACTCCAGCAGCGCGACGATGCGGGTCATCGACGGCGGCTGGACGTGCTCCTTGCGGGCCAGCTCACCGGGGGTGGCCTTGCCGCAGAGGGAGAGGGTGCCCAGCACCGACATCTCGGTGGGGCTCAGCGACTCGTCGACCCGCTGATGCTTGAGCCGACGCGACAGTCGCATCACGGCTGAGCGCAGGGAGTTCACGGCGGCAGCGTCGTCGCCATGGGTGAGGTCCGACATGTTCCTTAGCGTAACTCATTACCCTGACTAAAGACCACCGGGTACGGTGTCACTCATCCGGGTGATCCGGTGGCGGAACGTGACACGCCGGACCCGCACATGAGGCAACCCTCGTGTCCATGGGGACCAGCGTGCTCAGCCTGCGGATAGACCACGAGCTGCTCGAGCGACTGAAGGAGCATGCGGCGAAAAGAGGAATGAGCGTCCAGGACTACGTGGTCCGGACGCTCATCCGTGATGACTTCGACGAGCGGTTCCAGTCCGCCGTCGATGAGACCGAGAAGTTCTACGGCCTTACGTGAGCCCCAGCGCCGGCATCAGGTAGAAGAAGGCGAAGACGGCGGAGACGACGTACATCGCCACCGGCACCTCCCTGCCCCGGCCGGCGGCCAGGCGCAGCACTGCGAAGGTGATGAAGCCCATGCCGATGCCGTTGGTGATCGAGTAGGTGAACGGCATCATCACCATCGTCACGAAGGCCGGGATCGAGATCGTGTAGTCGGCCCAGTCGATCTCCTTGACGGAGTTCGCAAGGATCAGGAATCCGACCGCGAGCAGGGCCGGAGTGGCCGCCTGCGACGGGACCATGGTGGCGACCGGCGTCAGGAACAGCGCCACGGCGAAGAGCGCGCCGGTGACGACGTTCGCGAAGCCGGTGCGTGCGCCCTCGCCGACGCCGGCCGTGGACTCCACGAATGCCGTGGTGGCCGAGGAGGAGCTGGCACCGCCCGCGGCGACGGCGACACCGTCGACGAACAGCACCTTGTTGATGCCCGGCATCTGGCCCTGGGCGTCCGTCAGCTTCGCCTCGTCGCTGACGCCCATGATCGTGCCCATGGCGTCGAAGAAGCAGGACAGCAGGACCGTGAAGACGAAGAGGATGCCGGTCAGCACGCCGACCTTGCCGAAGCCGCCGAACAGGCTGACCTGGCCGATCAGGCCGAAGTCGGGGCTGTCGAAGGGGTTGCCGGGCCACTTCGGGGTCGTCAGGCCCCAGGACGGCACGTTCGCGACGGCCTCGATGACGACGGCGAGCACGGTCATCGCCACGATCGAGATGAGGATCGCGCCGGGGACCTTGCGCACGATCAGCGCGAGGGTGAGCAGCGCGCCGAGGATGAAGACGAGCACCGGCCAGCCGTTGAGGTGACCGTCGGCGCCGAGCTGGAGCGGGACCGTGGTGTGGGCGGCGTCCGGGATGCGCGAGACGAAGCCGGAGTCGACCAGGCCGATCAGCATGATGAACAGGCCGATACCGATGGAGATGGCCTTGCGCAGGCTGTAGGGCACGGCGTTCATGACGCGCTCGCGCAGACCGGTGGCGACCAGCAGCATGACCACGAAACCGGCCAGGACCACCATGCCCATCGCGTCCGGCCAGGACATCCGGGGCGCGAGCTGGAGCGCGACGACCGAGTTCACGCCCAGACCGGCCGCCAGCGCGATCGGCACATTGCCGATGACGCCCATCAGCAGCGTGGTGAACGCCGCCGTCAGGGCGGTCGCGGTGACGAGCTGGCCGTTGTCGAGCTGATGGCCGTACATGTCCTTCGCGCTGCCGAGGATGATCGGGTTCAGCACGATGATGTACGCCATCGCGAAGAAAGTGGCGAAACCGCCGCGGATCTCACGGGACAGTGTGCTGCCGCGTTCGGAGATCTTGAAGAAGCGGTCGAGTGCGCCGCTGGAGGGCCCGGCTCCCGGCTGTTCAGGGGTGGGGGCCTTGGCAGGAGCCGAGGTGGACATTCTTTTGGTGTTTCCTACGAAGAGAAGTGGTCAGACACAAACCGTTTCAGTATGAACATATAAAGCCCCGATCGGCTATCTCCGCGCGTAGATCTGATCGCCTCGTAAGCTGTCCTCCATGGTCGGATTTTTCACGGGACCCATCAAGCACGAGGCGCCGGAGCCCCTGGAGGGGCCGGTGGTCCCCACCATCGTCGGCGGCACGATCCTCTGGTTCGTCCTCTTCCTCGCGCAGCTCCCCTTCTACGGCTGGTTCGACGACCACGGCCACACCTGGTGGGTGTGGACCTGCCTGGCCGGCGGCGGACTCGGGCTCATCGGCATCTGGTACGTCCGCAGGCGCGACGCGGCTCTCAAGCGCGCGGCGGCCGCCACCGCGGAGCCCAGGGAAACGACCGGCGAACCCCAGTCGTCCTGAGGCACCGCGCCCTACAACCAGGGCACGAGACCCCGTCCTCCCCAAGTCGGAACTTCCGCCCACTCGGCGGGTGAAGGCGTAAATCCGCACGTACCGTCGAATGCATGACGCATGCCGACGCGGGCACCGAAGTGGACAATCCCGTGCGCCCCGCCGCCGTCCCGGTGGCATCGGGCGGGCTGACCGCCGCCGAGGTGGCCGAGCGGGTCGCGCAGGGCCGGGTCAACGATCTGCCGGTGCGCTCCAGCCGGTCGATGGCCGAGATCGTTCGCGCCAACGTCTTCACCCGGTTCAACGCGATCATCGGCCTGCTGTGGCTGATCATGCTGTTCGTCGCGCCGATCCAGGACAGCCTGTTCGGCTTCGTGATCCTCGCCAACACCGGCATCGGGATCATCCAGGAGTGGCGGGCGAAGAAGACCCTCGACTCGCTCGCGGTGATCGGTGAGGCACGGCCCACCGTGCGGCGGGACGGCGTCGCCGCCCAGGTCGGCACCTCGGACATCGTGCTGGACGACCTGATCGAGGTCGGGCCGGGCGACAAGGTTGTGGTGGACGGCGTGTGCGTCGAGGCCGACGGGCTGGAGATCGACGAGTCACTGCTCACCGGCGAGGCCGACCCGGTCGTCAAACGGCCCGGCGATCCGGTCCTGTCCGGCAGCTTCGTCGTCGCGGGCGGCGGCGCCTTCCAGGCCACCAAGGTCGGCCGCGAGGCCTATGCCGCCCAGCTCGCCGAGGAGGCGTCCCGCTTCACCCTCGTCCAGTCCGAGCTGCGCTCCGGCATCTCCACCATCCTCAAGTACGTGACGTGGATGATGATCCCGGCCGCGCTCGGCCTGATCGTCACCCAGCTCGTCGTGAAGAACAAGGACCTCGACGACTCCATCGCCCGGACCGTCGGCGGCATCGTGCCCATGGTCCCCGAGGGGCTGGTCCTGCTCACCTCCGTGGCCTTCGCGATCGGCGTCATCCGCCTCGGCCGCCAGCAGTGCCTCGTCCAGGAGCTGCCCGCCATCGAGGGCCTCGCCCGCGTCGACACCGTCTGCCTGGACAAGACCGGCACCCTCACCGAGGGCGGCATGGACGTCACCGAGCTGCGCACCCTGAACGGCAACGACGAGGCGTACGTCGGCAAGGTGCTCGGCGCCCTCGGCGAGTCCGACCCCCGCCCGAACGCCTCCCTGAAAGCCATCATCGACGCCTACCCGGACGCCGATGACTGGCGCTGCACCGAGTCCCTGCCCTTCTCCTCCGCCCGCAAGTACAGCGGCGCGAGCTTCAGCGAGGGCGACGGCGAGGCCGGCACCTGGCTGCTGGGCGCCCCCGATGTGCTGCTGCCCGACGACGACCCGGCCCTGGCCGAAACCGATCGCCTCAACGAGCAGGGGCTGCGGGTGCTGCTGCTGGCCCGGGCCGGCCGCGACCTCGACGATCCCGACGTGGCCGAGGGCGCCGATCCGACCGCCCTCGTCGTACTGGAGCAGCGGCTGCGGCCCGACGCCGCCGACACCCTGCGCTACTTCGCGGACCAGAACGTCCGGGCAAAGGTGATCTCCGGGGACAACGCGGTGTCCGTCGGGGCGGTGGCGGGCAAGCTGGGGCTGACCGGCACGACCGTCGACGCCCGCACGCTGCCCCGCGACAAGGACGCGATGGCGACGGCCCTGGACGAGGGCACCGTGTTCGGGAGGGTCACCCCGCAGCAGAAGCAGCACATGGTGGGCGCGCTCCAGTCCCACGGGCACACCGTCGCCATGACCGGCGACGGCGTGAACGACGTCCTCGCCCTGAAGGACGCCGACATCGGCGTGGCGATGGGCTCGGGGTCGGAGGCGACGCGGGCCGTGGCGCAGATCGTGCTGCTGAACAACAGCTTCGCGACGCTGCCGTCGGTGGTGGCCGAGGGGCGCCGGGTCATCGGCAACATCACGCGCGTGGCGACGCTGTTCCTGGTCAAGACGGTCTACTCGGTGCTGCTGGCCCTGATGGTGGTGCTCTGGCAGGTGGAGTACCCGTTCCTGCCGCGCCATCTGACCCTGCTGTCCACCCTCACCATCGGCGTCCCCGCGTTCTTCCTGGCCCTCGCGCCCAACAAGGAGCGCGCGAAGCCCCATTTCGTACAGCGGGTCATGCGGTACTCGATCCCGGGCGGCGTGGTGGCGGGGATCGCGACCTTCGGGACGTATCTGATCGCCCGGCACTACTACACGGGCGAGGGCTCGCTGGACGCCGAGACGAGCGTCGCCACGCTGACGCTCTTCCTGATCTCGATGTGGGTGCTGGCCATCATCGCCCGGCCCTACACCTGGTGGCGCGTCGCCCTGGTGGCCGCGATGGGGCTCGGGTTCCTCGTGGTGCTGGTGGTGCCGTGGCTTCAGGAGTTCTTCGCGCTGAAGCTGGTCGGGATGACGATGCCGTGGATCGCGGTGGGGATCTCGGCGGGGGCGGCGGTCGCCCTGGAGGTTGCGTGGAGATGGGTCGACCGCCGGTTCCCGGACTAGTGGCGATGGCTACCGGACGTCGACGAAGTCGCCCGCCGTGGTGGCCGCCGGAGTCGTCGTGGTGCCCGCGAAGGTGAAGCGGAAGTAGCCGTCCTGGGTGGCGGTGACCGTGGTCTTGAGGTTGCCGGTCGCGTTGGTCTTCACGGTCTTGACCGTGGTGTAGGTGTCGCTGCCGTTCTTGCGGAACTGAAGGTTCACGGGCTGCTCGACGTAGCCGTTGTACGTGCCGCGGTCCCAGTTGGCGCGGGACAGCTTGCCGGTGACCGTGATGGTCTTGCCCTTCGTCACCGGCTCCGGCGAGGCGTCCACCGTCAGCTTCGAGACGCGCTGCATCAGCGTGCTGCCGAGACCGCTCTGGCCCTTGTAGCCGACCTTGGTGATGTCGAAGGTCTCGCCCGCCGGGTCCTGGCCGTTGAACGCGGTGGCCTCGGCGGCGGCCCGCCAGGTGCCGGCGTCGGTGTTGCGCAGCTCGTGGTCGCCCGGGTAGACGTCGATGGTGCCCTTGCAGGTGGCGGTGGTCGCGTCGGTCGCGGTGCACTTGGCCGGCTTGTTGCCGTAGAGCATGTTGTCCGGCCGGGTGTACGAGCCCCGGTAGATGATCGGGTCGGTGACGAAGTCGCGGGCGGCGATGTTGACGTCCGCGCCGTGGGTCAGCGTGTAGGTGACCGTGGTGGCGACGTGGTTGGTCGTGCCCGCCTTGACCGCCTTGGCGATCTTGAAGTTGGAGAAGGAGACGTTCAGGGCGTACGGCTTGCCCGCGGCCCTGGCCGACGCCGCGTGCGCGGCCTGGCGGACCTTCGCGACGTCCGCGCGAAAGGCACCGGAATCGTCGGCCTGCGCGGCCGGGACGGCGAGGGCAGAGAGGGCGAGGGCGCCGGAGACGGCGGCCACGGTGGCTCTGATGCGCATGCGTTCCCCTGGTACGGAAAAGGGGCCCCGCAGGTCACCTCGGGGCCCGGTGATCGTGGGGCCTGTTGACCCATGTGATCAGATACGCGCCCGGGGTCGCCGGTTGTCTCGCCGGCCGGGAATCTTCGTGACCTTCGTCACGAACCCCCGGACGGCGCCCGGGAGTTCGTGACAAACGGCCCTACTGCACGTCGACGAAGTCACCCGTGGCGTTGACCGCCGGGGTGGTCGTGGTGCCCGCGAAGCTGTAGCGGAAGTAGCCGTCGGTGGAAGCGGTGACGGTCGTCTTCAGGTCGCCCGTCGAGTTCGTCTTGACGGTCTTCAGCGTGGTGTACGTGCTGCTGCCGTTCTTGCGGAACTGCAGCTTCACCGGCTGCGTGGCGTAGCCGTTGTACGTGCCGCGGTCCCAGTTGGCGCGGGTCAGCTTGCCGGTGACCGTGATGGTCTTGCCCTTCTTCACCGGCTCCGGCGAGGCGTTGACCGTCAGCTTCGAGGCGCGCTGGACGTTGAAGCTCTTGGCGTTGTCCTTCTGGACGTAGTCGGCGTCGTTGCCCGCGGCGATCGCCCAGACCTTCCAGGAGCCGGCCACGCTGTTGATCAGGTTGACGCCCGGCTCCAGGTCGAAGGTGGACTTGCAGTTCGACGAGGTGGCGCTGACGACGGTGCAGGTGGCGCGGCCGTCGCTGCTGTTGGCCACGGCGCCGGAGTCGGAGCTTTCGATGGTCGCACCGTGGTACAGGATCGCCTGGGCCCAGTCGACGCCCGAGTTGTCCTTGGCGGTGAAGGAGACCGTGATGGTCTTCTTCGCGGTCGAGCCGACGACCGGCGCCTTGCCACCGTTCACGACGACGTTCGAGATCGTCGTGTCGCCCTCGACCTCGTCGGCCTGGGCGGCCGGGACGGCGAGAGCGGAAAGGGCCAGGGCACCGGTGACGACGCCGAGGGTGGCACGCATGCGCATGTGTTGTTTCCCCCACGTGGAGTGATCAAAGAGTCTGTTGACTCGGGTGATCAGATCCGTGACGCATGCGAATGGTTGTACGTCCGGTGAGAAATTTGTGCGGGAAATTTCAAGATCAGTCGAACCACCGGTCGCGCGCCAGCTCCCCCGTCCGCGACGGATCCTCCAGCAGCGCCGCCACCTCGAACCGCCGGGGCCACTGCCCCGCCGCCCAGGCCAGCCCGGCGGCGACGCCCTCCAGGGTCGCCGCGTGCAGCGCGCCGTCGTCGCTCAGCCGCCAGTCGATCTCCACGCCGTCCACGACGAGCTCCTCGTGCTCGACGTACGACTCGGGAGTGCGCGCCCCGAGCAGCACCCGCACCGGCTCGGGTACGTCGTGCTCGGTGCCCTCGGAGTCCACCCCGCCGGTGACGGACTCGCTCAGCCGCCGCACCTGGAACAGCTCGGCGAGCTCGGCGGCCCGCGCCGGCCGGACCGGGAGCAGCGGGACGCCCTCGGTGAACGGCAGCAGGTCGGGCGAGTCGACGACCACCGCGTCCGCCGCGTCCACCACCTCGACCCGCCCGTCCACGACGGCCCGCAGCTCGTCCGGGAGGGTCACCTGCTCGGGGTCCAGGTCGGCGAGGGCGCCGTAGAGGGCGTGGAGCTGGGCGGCGGTGACGGCACGCTCCGGGTCGGCGAGCCGGTCCAGCAGTTCGGCGGCGCCGCCCGGCTCGTCGAGCAGCGCGGCGACGGAGGTGCGCACGCCGAGCGCCCGCAGCACCTGCTCGTCCTCGAAGCCGGTCGCGTCGGCCTCGTCGTACAGACCGCGCAGCAGCGGGTCGCCGCCGGAGGCGAGCAGGCCCGCCGGGCGGCGGCCGTCCAGCACCGGGTTCCCGCGCAGCCACCAGGCCGTGTACGGCCGTACGACCTCGTGGGTGCCGTCCGGCAGCAGGATCCGCACCTGCTGGGTCAGCGCGTCCCGCAGCGGCGGCTGCGCGAGCAGGGCGAGGGCCTGCGGCCACTTGTCGTCGTCCACCAGGTCCAGGTCGCGTACGGCGATCAGCTCGGTGGCGACCGGCGGCACGGGCGTGTCCGGGAACCGGTCGAGGATGTCCTCGCACCAGACGTCGACGGCGTCCAGCAGACCCGCGTCGTCCGGCTCGGCGAAGTCGCCCTCGCGCGGCTCCAGTTCGTCCGGGTCGAGGACGACGTCCGTGGCGCGGACCAGGGCGAAGTTGGCGAGGACACCACACGCCGCGAGCGGCTGCTCGCCCCACTTCTCGGCCAGCTCGGGGTCGACGGCGGCGAGTTCGTCCTCCCGCATGACCTCGGCGAAGGGGCTGCCGGGCAGGACCAGCTCACCGGCGGGCACGAGCTCCCCCTCCTCGTCGGGCAGGGCGAGAGCACCCAGCCACGGCTCGTCGCCGGGCTCCAGGCCCGCGTCGCGCACCAACGCCAGGACCGTGTCCGCCAGTTCCTCGGCGTCGGGCGCGTCCTGCTCCCAGCTCACACCGCCCTCGTCGTCGAGGGAGGCGGCGACCGCGGCACGCACCTGGGGCGTGGTGAGGACCGCGCGGGGTGTGGCCGGCAGGGCGCCGAGCTTCTCCAGGAGCGGGTGCGCGGCGTCCGGGTGGGCGACCTTGAGGCCGAGGCGGGCCAGCATCTCGGGGTCGACCCGGACCGCGTCGGGGGTGGGCAGCAGGATCTGCCGGGGGCCGATGGCGGTGCGGCCGTCGGCGAGCGGCACCGGCAGCCCGGACAGCCGGTCCGGGTCGACGCCGGCGAGGCTGTCGTAGAGCCGCCGCCACCAGTCGGGCTCCTTCTCCAGCCCGGCCAGCCGGTCGATCGCGTCGGTGAGCGGGACGCGGGCGACGCCCAGGGTGCGCAGCTCCACCCGCCGTTCGAGCCCGGCGGGCAGCAGGGTCGGCAGCACCTCGGCCAGCACCCGCACGGTGTCCGTGCCGGCGCCCTCGACGACCTCGGCGTCCCGGGGCCGCAGCGACTCGGGCAGCTCGGAGTCGACTTCGTGCGGTTCGCCGGAGGGCGGGAGGGCGGGCGGGGGGACCGCCGGGTGGGCGGGCGGGAGGAACTCAGTCCGGGGCAGTCGCTCCAGGATCGCCTGGCGCAGGGCCCCGTCCAGTTCGCCCTTGCCGAGCGGGCCCGGCACGAGGCCGATGATGCCCTCGCTCACCGGGCGCCAGTGCGCGAGCAGTTCGGCGTAGGTGTCCGCCGCGCGCTGCACCAGGAAGTCGGTCAGCGGGCCGGGCGCGGCGTGCCGGCGGGTGGTGTCGAGGGGGAACGAGGCGATGAGCAGGGCCGGGACACCGAGGGCTTCGTCGCTGGGCGTCGGCGCGTGGACGACGGGGGCGGTGCGGGGCCGGTCGGGCGTGCTGTCGGCGGCGTTGACGGGCACGGCCCAGGTGAGCGACCAGTGGGGGCGCAGCCGCTCCTCCACGGGCCGGTCGGCGAGGAGTTCGGGCGTGAGCGGGCCGTGCGCGGCGGACGTGCGCCAGTGGGTGACGCCGGCCCGGGAGTCCTCGACGACGGTGAAGGGGCCGTCGACGCGGCGGCGCAGCGTGCGCGGCTCGTCGTCGCCGACCTCGATCACGACCTCCTCCAGGCCGGGCAGGGCGAGCAGCAGCGCGTCGTCGACGGCGTGCAGAAGGCGCTCGGCGAGGTCGGCGGCCGCGGTGTCGCGCAGCGGGAGGATGACGACGGTGTCGTAGGGGTCCGGGGCGGTGCCCTCGGCGGCGAACGGCAGCCTCAGCAGCGGCACATGCCCGTCCCGCCGGCGGATCTCGTCCCCGAGGCCGGGGCTGTGCCGGGCGGTCTCCTGAGCCAGCTCCCGCGCTTCGGCCAACGCCCACCGCACACCGCCGTGCCGCCCGACCACGGCCGGCTCGTCGGTGACGGCGACGACGGCGGCGAACCCGACACCGAACCGGCCGACGGCAGCCGAGTCCCGCTTGGCGGAGGCGCGCAGGGTGGACAGCGACTCCACACCGGCCGCGTCCAGCGGAGCGCCGGTGTTGGCGGCGACGAGAACGTCCTCACGCAGGGTCAACCGCAGTCGCCCCGGAACACCCGCCCGGGCGGCGGCGTCGGCGGCGTTCTGAGCGAGCTCGACGACGAGGCGGTCCCGGTACCCGCCGAGGACGAGGTCCTCCTCGGCGTTGGCGTCCTCCCGGAACCGGGCCGGACTGGTCGCCCAGGCATCCAGCACGCCGCGACGCAGACGGGCCGTACCGAACGGGTCGGCGCCCTCGGCCGCGGGCCGCACGAACTTGCTCACGTTGACTCTCCTCATCGGCGTGATGATGAAGGTACCGCTCACGAGACGCAGGCGCGCCGCCCACCGGCCCCGCTCCGGGCACGCGTTCCGTGGACCGGCTCCGCGGGCCGGGTCTAGGGCATCGGGGGCCGGTGGGTGATTTACGGCAGCGATCTTCACGCCAGGCCGCCTCATCCGTCTCGCAACTCCCTTGCAGCACCGGCAGTTGACTACCTAGCATCACGTTCACGATCGCGAATCAAATGCGTTCCAGTGCATCGGGGGCCTGGCGTGACGTTGATGATGGCGGTGGCCGCCGTCTGGGGTGTGCTCCAACTGTTCGCGATCTCCTGGCCGACGCGTTCGGTGCGCCTGTCGACCGTGCTGCTGGCGCTCGCGGTGGGCGTGTACGGATGCGGGGTGGCGACGGCGCTGGTGCAGCTCGCCTACACCCGGATCTACGCGGAGCAGTCGGGGCAGTCGCTGGTGGCCGTGGTGAACACCACCGGCTACACCGTGGCCCCCTGGGTGGAGGAGTTGCTCAAGGTCACCCCGTTGCTGCTCGCGGGGTCGAGTCCGCGGGTCCGCCGGCAGTGGGGTCTGACCGACTTCGTGGTGGTGGGTGCGGCCCTGGGCGCCGGGTTCGGGCTGCTGGAGGCGGTACTCCGGTTCGGCCTGGACGCGGACCGTGCGATCCCTCGCGGCGAGGGCTGGATCGTCCCCGACAGCCTGTCCCCGCCGTATGTGCCGGGGCTCGCAGGTGCTGACCGCTTGGCTTCCGGCGCCGTTCAGCCAGTTGGACCTGGGCGGCACTCCGGTCACGGAGACGTTCACACACCTGGTGTTCACGGCCATGGCCGGCTTCGGGGTGGGTCTGCTGTGGCGCACTCGCGGTTGGGTACGCCTGCTGTCGGTGCTCCCGATCGCGGCAGCCGTCGTCCACCACACGGTGAACAACTACGCGGTGCAGGAACACTCCGGCGCGGCGAAGGACTGGCTCGAATCCCTGAACGGGACGGCGTGGGCGGCACCCCTGCTGTGCCTGGCCCTCGCCATGACCGCGGACCTGCGCCGGCTCCACCGCGGCAAGCGCGCCATGCCCGAGGTGCTCCTCGCGTCGGAGCGCGCCGACGGCGACAGCATGGGAGCACTGCTGCGCTACGCCGCCCGGCGTCTGCCCTGGAGCCTGCTGATCGTCCTGCGCTACGTCAGGCTGCGGCGCTCCCTGCTGTACGCCGCCGCGTCGGCGCCGCCCGAGGCCACCGCCGACCTGCATCGCGTGGCTGCGGGGATCACGGCCCGGATGGACGCGTCCGACAACCAGCGCGCCTGGCAGTCGCTGAACATCCGCCCCTGGCTGAAGGCGACCCGAGCGGCGAGACGCTCCCGCGGGAGATGGCTGCTCCTGATCCCGTGCGTGCTGATGCTTCCCTCGCTGCTGTTCCTGGGCGTCGGCTCGTTCACCTCCACCGCCGGGCTACAGGAGTTCTTCAGCACCGGTGCAGGGCCGAAGATCCTCATGGGCTTCGCGACAGCCGCCCTGGCGTGGATCGCCTACCAACTGGTCACCCTCTTACGCACCTGGCGACCGGCGTCGGCACAGCCCCTGGGAGAAGTGCTGGCGGCCCACCGCTTCCGTTTCGGAACGGCACTGGGCGCAGGGACCACCGGCGCCCTCCTGCTGTGGCGCGCCCTGGGCGAAGCGGGCCCCGACGGCAGCACCATCCGCACCCTCCACCTCCTCGACGCCCTGAACACCTTCCTGGTCTACCTCGGCTTCGCCCTTCTCCTGCTGTCCCTGCTCGCCCTGTTCCCACCCGGGGGGCTCGCCCTGGCGGGAGGCGGAGCGGCCGGCGCCCTGACAGCCGAGGCGGCTCTCAGCGCCGGCGTCCTTGGTACCGCCGGTGTCGTCCTGATGGCGGTCGGTGGCGGGGCACCGGGCGCGAGCGATCCGGGCGGCGGCAAGAGCGAAGGCCTCCCGCAGTGGCTGCGTGACAAGTGGAACGCGGGACGAGAATTCAACAAGGAGAACTGGCCACGCTACCCGGCCAACGAGGTATACCTGGAAAACGGAAAAGTCCTCGACTCATACCGACCCGGAAAGGAGATCGTCTCCCGCAAACAGACGCAGATATCGAAGATCAAGCCAGAGTCATTCAAGGACTATCTGCGCGAGATCAACCAGAAGTACAAGGCAGGAACAAAGATCCCGGACACACCTAAGGCCCGTGCAGAATACCCGCAGTTGATCGGAAGACCCCTGAAGGGAAAATACTATCTGGAAGTCCCCGTCCAGACAGAGCCTGTGCCAGAATGGGCGCTCAGGGAAGCAGCGAACCACGGCGTGATAATCCGAGACGTACAGGGTTTCGTCTACCGGCTACCGAAGGGCACGGGCTGAATCAGCCATGATCTGGACCTACTGCGAGCAGTGGAACAACCTCGCCGAGACACCCATGAACCCTCTGACGCCCGAGCAGGCTCAGGCCCGGCACGTCTCAGGCAAGTTGTACACCGCAGTCGCCTCCCCTGCCGAGCAGTCCGCACCGACCCTTCGGGTGGAAATTCGACTGGAGACGGGCTACGGCTCGGTCATCTTCATGGACGAATACGGTCGCGACACGCTGGACTACACGTTCACGCTCATCAACGGATCCTTCTTCCTGGAGACAGCAACCTCGTACAGTTACGGCAATTCTCAGGAGCGAGGCGGGTACGCGGACGCGGACCGCACCGAGACGTACGAGTTCACGTCCGATGGCGTCATCCAGCGGGCGGTCGAGGAGGAAGGCGGCGAATCGAAGGAAAGCCGCCACGGAGTCGATGTCTCCTCCAACTGGGAGCCGATTCCGACTTTCGGCGCATACGCCTCACTGATCAGACGCGAACGCTGAGGATATGTTGTATGGGTCAGGAATTTCCCTCAGAGCCGCGATTCTATGAACTCAGCGGTCTGCTAGCAGCCTATGCGAATACCGGCCCTACGTTCTCCGACACCGCAGAAACCCCAGGTCCTGGTCTGGCCTCTTACCTCAGAATCGCCGCCCGGGACCCTGCACGCGCGTCAACAGCCGTCCAGCAAATCGATGAGCTGCTCTTCGTCGGACTCTTCTCCGAAGAGATCGCAGATGACGTGGATAACATTCCGCACATCCGCCCTCCGATGGGCACCAGCGTGGAGGACTGCCTGCGTATCGCCCAGGGACCATCTCATCCGGTTCCCGGAAGACCCGTCACGGGTTCCCCAGATGAACCCGCAGAACGCCTGGGAATGGAACGAGCGGTTCCCCCAGCTCAGCCAGTTCCTCGGCGCCTACTTGCACCAGAATTACTCAGAGTTCTATGCCTCTCCCGAGGCGGCTATCGATGAGTACGTCATCGAAGCCGTGCCGGAAGACCGTGCACAGGCGGCGCTGGAGATCACCGAGCTTCTGACGATGGTGACCTCGGAACAGGAGCTCGACACCGCAACCACGGCCTTGGGGTTCGACCTTCTGCCGCCGGAGGGGATGTCACTTGGGCAATGGCTGGAAGCGATCCGCCGACAAATCACTGTGGCGTGGCGATGACTCCCAGCGCGGCAAGGGATGAATCAGCCATGAGCTGGACCTACTGCGAGCGGTGGAACCGTCTCACCGAGAGCCCCACGAATCCGTTGACCTCCGACGAAGCCGAGGATCGGCATAATGCTGAAGCACGCCGCGGCGTGCCCGTCGTACCCCTGCTTCAGAAAAGAACAGCGCCATATCTCGCCCGCCCCGGAACATGGCGGAGCCCGGGAGTCGTATCCAGCTCCCGGGCCCCTGGGGATGCCACCCAATTGCGCACGCCGGCGGCGTTTAAGAGGACGGATCAGTCATCATGCCGTCGTGTTCTTCCTTTGAACTACCGCAGCACGAGAGAGCTGCAGGCGAGAGTCGAACTCGCATCCGACGGCGTTCGTCCGGCCTCGGTCGATCCGGCGATCGGCGGCAATGCTGAGACTGGAGCGAGAGTCTGAGATTGATCGCGGCTGCCTCTGCCATATTGGGCTACCCCGGCCCGGATGGGTGTCGTAATGCCGGGGGAAGGATTCGAACCTTCACTGTCACCGCTTCTTCAGGCTGAACGTCAGTTTCAGCTTGCGCTCATCGCGCGAACCGGTCCTCATTTCCGGCCCGCGCCTGTTGCGCACCCCCGCGCTCGCACGCGGGGGCGATCGTGGATGCTACCCGTGGCCGGCGTCAGCCGAACAGGTAGCCGAACACCGCGTCGCCGACCCGCTGGTCGGTGACCTCCGCGCCGTTGGCCTCCTCGCGGGCGAACTTCACGGCCTGCTGGAGCTTCTCGACCCGCTCCACGAGTTCGTTGACCCGCCGCGCCGGAAGGGACCCGGAGAACTTCACGGTCGTCCAGTACCCGATGGGCACGTCCTCGTAGTACACCTCGACCTGCGCCGGGTGCTTCTCGGTCGCCTCCGCCTTGACGTGGTTGCGCGGGACCTTCTTCGTACGGATCGTGCGGACCGGGTCCGTCTTCCACCAGTCCGTGGACGGGTCGTGGGACCAGGACTCGGCGGCATCGAGCGTGGGAAGCTTCTTGACGAAGGTGTGCAGGTCGGTGAGCTGCTTCTCCAGGAAGAGGAGGTAGCTGACCGGAACGTCGGCGACGATCGTCCGCCCGTCGACCGTGACGTCGGCGCGCGCCGAGCAGTTGGCCCAGTCCTTCGTGGCGGTCACGTCGAACAGCCGGGTCAGCGACGCGGACATCTCACGCAGCACGTCCTCCGCCTGCACCTGCACGCGCGTGGACTCCGGCGGCAACTGCTCGCCCTCCTCGTCCTTCGGCTGGTACGTACGCGAGATACCGGCCAGCAGCGCGGGCTTCTGCACCTTGTGGTGCGCCGCGGTGATGTCCTGGAGCGACTTGCTCTTGACACCCTTTTCGACAGCGATGATCTGGTTCAGCTTCGT
The DNA here is from genome assembly GCF_055609385.1 of Streptomyces sp. NPDC036764. NCBI lineage: Bacteria > Bacillati > Actinomycetota > Actinomycetes > Kitasatosporales > Streptomycetaceae > Streptomyces > Streptomyces sp. NPDC036764. The sequence goes on along the minus strand of NZ_JBVJPT010000008.1, from coordinate 187,954 downwards.
CACGTGGTCCCCCTTCGAACAGGCAGGAACCTACCGCGCCGGCTCGAACACCCGCACTCGCTTTATCGATCAGCGCTCGGACGCAGGCTCCGGACAGCGCATCCACCGAACTCGTCGCCCGCGTCCGCAACTTCAGCCTGAAGCCGTCCTGGGAAGCCGACCTGGGAGGTCGTCCGGAGGTACCGACCCGCCGACCGCCTGACCCCTAGGAGTGCCCCAGCTCCCCCGAGTCCCCGTCCGCCCCCACCGACACCGACCCGGAGTCCGGTGCCGGACGCAGCGGGAACGGGTCCACGCGGGTCTCGTCGATCACCGGGGGAGCCGGGCGCGGGGGCTTGGGCATGACCGCGGCCTCGGAGTGGCCGCCGCAGCCGTAGGTCAGGGAGACGACCCGGCCGTCCGCGGGGGAGAACTCGTTCGCGCACACGCCGAAGGCCTGGCCCAGGGAGCCGCCGATCGGGGTGAGGAAGCCACAGGTGACGCAGGAGGCGGGCGCCGCCTGGGCCATGGGGGTCTTGGCGCCGTACGACTCCTCCCAGCGGTCCGCGGCGACGTGCAGGCCGTAGCGGGACAGGACGCGGGCGCGGCGCATGCCCAGTTCCTCGGCGACCGAGGTGATCGAGCCGCGGGAGGGGACCACGGGGAGGTTCGCGGGGCCGCCGGCGGTGACCTCCGCGTCCTCCGCCTCGACCAGTTCCGCCATCTCCTCCGAGACGGGCGCGTTCGGTGCCAGTTCGTCCTCGCCGGAGTACCCGGGCTCCAGGCGCAGATCCTCGGCGTCCGTGGGCAGCAGGTCGCCCGGGCCCATGTCGCCGGGGCGCAGGCGCTCGCTCCACGGCACCCACTCGGGAGCCAGCAGCGCGTCCGCGCCGGGCAGCAGGACCACCTCGTCGAGCGTGACGACCTTCGCGCGCGACGCCCGGGCCACGGTGACCGCCCAGCGCCAGCCGCGGTACCCGAACTCCTTGCACTCGAAGTAGTGCGTGACAACGCGGTCGCCCTCGGAGGCCAGTCCCGCGTGCTCGCCCACCACGCCGGGCGCGGCGGCCTCCTCGGCGGCACTGCGGGCGAGGTCGACGGCCTCGGCGCACAGACGGTCGGGGGTGCGGCTTCGCGTTGTCGCTGCGCTCACAGGTATCGCTTCTCTCCTACGCCGTCTCTCGGGTGCGGCTGCCTGAAGGCGGCGGAGCGAACGGAGCGGACCTGTGGGCCGCGTCAACGTCCGCGTCCGAATCGCGCTCGGGCGCACCTACGTCATCCATTGTGCGGGATGGCTGAGATACGCACGCTACCTGTTCGCGGGCGCTGGGCCTACACCGACGTTGCTTCTCGGCGCTCCGCGCTACCCGCCGAGCGCGAGAGCTTGGCCCCCATACGCGCCGTAACCGCACTACCCACCCCCATCTCGGGGCACTATTGCGTCGTGGCAACCGCGAGGTCGCCCCGAGGAGCCACCGGTGTCGGCGGGGCCAAGGGCGGTCGTGATCGAGGTGGCGGAACGGGCCGGATCGGCGGCTCCCTCCGCGCGGTGGGCCGTGCCCTGCACTTCCCGCTCACCGGCCCCGCGCGCGGCATCCGCAAGGCCACCCACGCGCAGGGCGCCGGCGAGTCCGGCCTCGGCAAGCTGATCGAGCTCCACGGTGTGAACGGCGCCGGGGACATGATGATCACCGTCGCCCTCGCCTCCACCGTGTTCTTCTCGGTCCCCACCGACGAGGCCCGCGGGCGCGTCGCGCTCTACCTCGGCATCACGATGGCGCCGTTCACGCTCCTCGCCCCCGTGATCGGCCCCCTGCTCGACCGCCTCCCGCACGGCCGCCGCGCGGCCATGGCGGGCGCGATGCTGGCCCGGGCGCTACTCGCCCTGGTCCTGTCCAGCGCGGTCGTCAGCGGCGATCTCCAGCTCTATCCGGCCGCTCTCGGGGTGCTGGTCGCCTCGAAGGCGTACGGCGTCGTCAGAAGCGCCGTGGTGCCCCGTCTGCTGCCACCCCGCTTCTCCCTGGTGAAGGCGAATTCCCGGGTCACCCTGGGCGGCCTCCTCGCCACGGGTGTCGCGGCCCCGATCGGAGCGGGGCTCCAGGCGATCGGGCCGCGCTGGCCGCTGTACGGCGCCTTCGTGATCTTCATCGCCGGTACGTTCCTGTCCTTCACGCTGCCGCACAAGGTCGACTCGGCCAAGGGCGAGGACACCGCGCTCCTCGCGGCCGACGAGCAGCATCTGCACGGGCCGCACCGCCGGCCGGTCAAGCGGCCCGGCCTGCGCACCGTCGGCATCGCCGTCACCCACGCCCTCGGCGCCAACTGCGCCCTGCGCTGTCTGTCCGGCTTCCTGATCTTCTTCCTCGCGTTCCTGCTGCGCGAGCACCCGATGTCCGGCCAGAGCGCCGCCGTGTCGCTGGGCATAGTCGCGGTCGCGGCCGGCACGGGCAACGCGCTGGGCACGGCCGTCGGGGCGTCGCTCAGGTCCCGGGCGCCGGAGATCATCATCGTGACCGTCGTCGGGTTCGTGCTGGCCGTGGCGATCACCGCCGCGATCTTCTTCGGCGCCGTCATGGTGGCGTGCCTGGCGGCCGTCGCCGGGTTCGCGCAGGCGCTGGCCAAGCTGTCGCTGGACGCGCTGATCCAGCGGGACGTGCCGGAGCTGGTGCGTACGTCGGCCTTCGCGCGCTCCGAGACGCTGCTCCAGGTGTGCTGGGTGCTCGGCGGCGCCATCGGCATCGTGCTGCCGCTACGGGGCTCCCTGGGGCTGCTGGTCGGCGCGGCGATCGTCGCCACGGGCTGGGTGACCACGGTCAAGGGCCTGATCGGCTCGGCCCGGCACGGCGGCCATGGGCGCCCACGGGTGACCTGACGCGTTCGGACGCGTCCGGACGCTTTCGCGACATAAGCCCCCCGCGCCACCGTGACATACGGCACGCCGCCCCCCACGTAGTCGGACCGTCACACGCGCCCGATAGCCTTCGCCCATGACCACGCTGCAATCCGTTGTGCGACGCCGCCGCGCGCTCGCCGCCGCCGGCGCCGTTTCCGCCGGACTGCTCGTCCTGTCGGCCTGCGACAAGCCGACGCCGCTGGCCACGGTCACCGTCGGCACCGCTTCCGTCCACTCGGAGGCCACCTGCGGTGGTGAGGGTGAAGCCCTGAAGACCGCGGACCTGGCGCAGTGCCTGAAGGACAAGGACATCGAGTCCATCAAGGTGGACCCGGACGACACCGTGCGCTTCGGTGTCGACCCGGACATCGCCGACGAGGGCTGGACGATCCTCATGAACGGCCAGCCGCTCACCGACTCCAGCACCAAGACCTACCGCACCGTCCCGGGCAGCGTGTTCTTCAACGCCCAGTACGGCGCCAGCGGTGACTCCACGCTGGTGTCGATCAAGGAGGGCGAGCAGAACGTGACGGGTCTGTGGTCCTTCAAGCTGGAAAAGGACAGCTAACCACGTCTGTCGTACGTGTCCTCGTCGCCACCGCGGTCCCCGCCGAGCGGGACGCGGTGGCCGGGGCGTTCGCCTTGCCCGGCGCCGATGTGATCGCCGCCGGCGTCGGCCCCGCGCTCGCCGCCGCCACCACGGCCACGGCCCTCACCAGGGCCGCCCTCGAAGGCGCCCCCTACGCCCTGGTCGTCTCGGCCGGCATCGCGGGCGGCTTCGCCCCTGACGCCCCCGTCGGCTCCCTCGTCGTGGCCGACGAGATCACGGCCGCCGACCTCGGCGCGGAGACCCCCGACGGTTTCCTGGCGGTCACCGAACTGGGCTTCGGCACCGTCACCCACCGTCCGCCGGAAGCACTCGTACGAGAAATCGCGGCCGCCACCGGCGCGCGCCCCGGCGCCGTCCTCACCGTCTCCACCGTGACCGGCACCGCCGTGCGGGCCGCGTGGCTGCGCGAGCGCCACCCCACCGCCCTGGCCGAGGCCATGGAGGGCTTCGGCGTCGCCGAGGCCGCCGCCGCGCATCGCACGCCGGTGCTGGAGCTGCGCGCGATCTCCAATCCGGTGGGCCCCCGCGACCGGGCCGCGTGGCGCATCGGCGACGCGCTGGCCTCCCTGGCGGAGGGTTTCGGGAAGCTCGCGCCCGTACTGGAGAGTTGGAACCCACATGACCAGTGAGCCGCTGAAGATGGCGTACTCCCCCTGCCCGAACGACACCTTCGTCTTCGACGCCCTCGCCCACGGCCGCGTCCCCGGCGCCCCCGCGCTCGACGTCACCTTCGCGGACATCGACATCACCAACGGCATGGCTGAGCGCGGCGAGTTCGACGTGCTGAAGGTGTCGTACGCCGTGCTGCCGTACGTCCTCGACGAGTACGCGCTGCTGCCCTGCGGCGGCGCGCTGGGCCGGGGGTGCGGGCCGCTGGTGCTGACGCGGGAGGCGGGGGTCGACCTGACGGGCCGCACGGTCGCGGTGCCGAGCGAGCGGTCGACGGCGTATCTGCTGTTCCGGCTGTGGGCCGCCGACACGGTGCCCGGCGGAGTCGGCGAGATCGTGGTGCTGCCGTTCCACGAGATCATGCCTGCGGTGCGGGACGGGAAGGTCGACGCGGGACTCGTCATCCACGAGGCGCGTTTCACGTACCAGAACTACGGGCTCAACAAGCTCGCCGACATGGGCGAGCACTGGGAGAACACCACCGGGCTGCCGATCCCGCTCGGGGCGATCATCGCCAAACGGTCGCTGGGCGCCGGGACACTGGCGGGGCTCGCGGACGCCATCCGTACGTCGGTGCGCGCCGCCTGGGACGACCCCGAGGCCTCGCGTCCCTATGTGATGGAGCACGCCCAGGAGATGGACCCGGCCGTCGCGGACCAGCACATCGGCCTGTACGTCAACGAGTTCACGGCCGGCCTCGGCGAGGACGGCTACGCGGCCGTACGCGGGCTGCTCACGCGTGCGGCGGCCGAGGGGCTGGTACCGCCCCTCGGCCCGGGTGCACTGGATTTCCCCTAGAAATACCGAGGATCCGCCACTTCTGCGGCGTCCGTACGTCCTATACGTCGAGCTGGTCGGCGACCGCGCGGAGCAGGCCGGCGATCTTCTTGCCGGCCGCCTTCTCGGGATAGCGGCCCCGCTCCAGCATCGGGGTGATGTTCTCCAGGAGGGTCGTCAGGTCCTGGACGATGGAAGCCAGCTCGTCCGGCTTCTTGCGCTGGGCGGCCGCGACGGACGGGGTCGGGTCGAGAATGACGACCGAAAGCGCCTGGTCACCTCGCTGACCGGCGACGACGCCGAACTCCACTCGCTGTCCCGGCTTGAGTACGTCGACTCCGGCGGGGAGGACCGAGGAATGAACGAAGACGTCACCGCCGTCGTCGCGGGAGAGAAAGCCGAAGCCCTTCTCGCTGTTGAACCACTTGACCTTGCCGGTAGGCACGTCTGTCCTCGTCCTCGTACTCGTCGGAAAACTGCTTCTGAAAACGGCTCTTGATAGCACTACAGCGGGTCGACCACGACCCGCCGGTACCAAGGCTAATGGTCCCCGGGCCGGTGACAAGACGTCGTCCGGTTGTTCCCTCGCGCAGGGAACTACCCTGGTCCGGTGCGTGACAAAACCCAAACGAATTCCGCCGCTCCCGGCGACCGACTGATCCGTGCCGGTGCGGTCGTGTTCTTCATCGGTGCCGTGGCCACTCTGGTCACGGTGGCCCCGTTCCTGCTCGGCACGACGCCATTTCCGACATACATGTTCGGACTGAGCATGTTGATGGGGGTCGGATTCCTCGTCGCCGGTGCCGGAGTGTTCCGCTCGATCGCGGCCGGAAGGCGTCAGGCGCGCGGCGCTTCGAGGTAGCCGGCCAGCCAGTCCGGGAACTCGGTGAGATCGGCGAGGACCACATCCGCGCCGAGCGCGCCGAGTTCATCGGCGGTGTACGGCCCGGTCGCCACGGTGACCGCCAGGGTGTCGGCCGCGCGGGCGGCACGGATGTCGCCCTGGTGGTCGCCGACGTAGACGCTCGCGCCGTACTCGCGCAGGGCCTCCGCCTTCTGCTCGGCCCAGAGGTTGCCGATGACCGCGTCCGGGTCGATGCCGAGGTGTTCCAGGTGCAGCTTGGCGTTCGGTTCGTACTTGGCGGTGACGACGATCGCGCGCCCGCCTGCCCGGCGTACGGCGGCTATCGCCTCGCGGGCGCCGGCCAGGGCGGGTGTCGCGGCGATGGCGATCGTCGGGTACATCTCCCGGTACACGTCGGCGATCCGCGCGACCTGCTCCGCCGGGAACCAGTTGATCAACTCCTCCTCCAGCGGCGGCCCGAGCCGGGTGATCGCCAGGTCGGCGTCGATGTGGGTCCCCGTCCGCTCGGCCAGCGCCGTGTAGCAGGCGTGGATGCCGGGGCGGGAGTCGATGAGGGTCATGTCGAGGTCGAAGCCGACGGTGAGTGCCATATGGGCCATTGTGCCCAGGTGGCCCTGCGGGCAGACGCCGGGTGGGTGTGATGTGCGCCCAGTGGCTCGGGGCTGTGCGTTGCGTGGCGGCTGCGGGTGGGTGAGGGCTGGTCGCGCAGTTCCCCGCGCCCCTTTCAGGGGCGCTTTTGTGGACGCCGGACTGTGATGTGCGCCCAGCGGCTCGGGGCTGTGCGTTGCGTGGCGGCTGCGGGTGGGTGGGGGCTTGTCGCGCGGTTCCCCGCGCCCCTAAGGGCGCTTTTGTGAGCGCCAGGCGATGAACAGGGCCGATGCCAGTGCCGCGCCCCGCAGGACCCAGGGCCAGGTTTCGGCGATCGCGGCGTTCGTGTGGCCCTCGGTGATGGGGGTGCCCCAGCGGTCGTTGGTGCGGCCCCAGAGCCAGACCACGCCCGCGGTGAGGGAGAGGGCGGGCAGGATGATCACCGCCCACTTGGTCTCGGCGTCGCTCAGGCGGCGCGAGCCCCAGGCGATGAGCCAGCCGAGCAGCAGGGCGAGGAGGTTGCCGAGGACCGCGCCGGCGACGAGGAGGGCGGCGGCGACGAGCAGGAGGGGGTTGCTCCAGCGGCCGGAGGGCAGGGTGGGCCGGCGGAGGAGGCGGCGGCGGGCCTTCGGCTCGTCCTCCTCGGCCTTCTCGACCGCGGCCGGCTCCTCGACGGCTTCCTTCTTCGCGAGCCGCGTCTCGTCCTTCGCGGGCGGGCGTCTGAGCATCTCCGGGATCTCGATGCCGCCGGTGAATCCCGGCACGTCCTCACCGGGACCGAAGGGAGTGCTGTCGACCCGCCACCAGTCCGGCTGGAGCGCGCTGTCGCCGAGGTCCGCGATGCCGGCCAGATGCGGCGGCGGAGGGGCGTCGTCGCGGGCCGGGGAGGGCTCGGCGGGGCGCGGGCGCGGCACCATCCGGCGCAGGCCCCTGGGGCGCCTCTCACCGGCCTCCACGTCCCGGCCCGTCGGCTGTGCGGGCACCGGGGCGACCGGCGCCTGCGGGGCGGCGGAGGTGCCCCCGGCGGCCGCGACGACCTCGTCCGGGGTGCCCAGGCGGGCGATGATGCGGCGGACGGCGGCGGGGTTGTCGACGGGCGCCTTGGCGCGCCGCCGGTCGATCTCGCCGCGCAGTTCGTTCACCAGGCGCATGCGCGTGGACGACGGCAACTGCCGTTGCTGGGCCACGTCGCCGACACGGCTCAGATACTCGTAGACGACCTGGTCGCTCTCGATCCCCACGAAGTCCCCTCCGGGGTGGGTGCGTTGGATGCCCGGTGGGACGACGTTAGCGCAGGACAGGACAGGTGAGGTGGGTCAGACCGGGCGGCACTCGCCCGAGTTCTGCACTTCGGAGCACAGGCCGTGGCCGTGATCGCGGATGATGTCGCGGCCGCTCTGCTGGGTGAGGAAGTTCAGGAAGGCCGCGGCGACGGAGCCGGCCGGGGGCTCGCCGTAGGTGTAGGCGAACTCGGTCTGCCAGTAGGGGTAGTTGGTGGCCTCGACGCCCTGCGCGGTCGGTTCCCTGCCGTCGATCGTCACCTTGACCAGCCCTTCGGCGGCCTTGTGGCCGTCCACGGCGGTGGCCTCGCTGTAGCCGATGGCGCCGGCGGTCGAGGCGGTGGTGCTCAGCATGGTGTCCGTGCCGGTGACCTCGCAGCGGCCGTACCGCTTCGGGTTGAGGGCGGCGCAGTCGGTCTCGGTGAACTGGGGCGGTTCCTTGCCGCCGAGTACCTTGGCGACGAGGGTGCTGCGGGTGCCCGAGCCGGGGTCGCGGTTGATGAGGTGGACGGGTACGTCGTCGCCGCCGATGTCGGACCAGTTCTGGACGCGGCCGGCGAAGACGGCACGTACCTGGTCCAGATTCAGGTTCTCCACGCCCGCGTCCTTGTTGACGACGAGGGTGAACACGGACAGCGCGACGGGTTTGGGGATCAGCCGGGGGTGGCCGTCGGAGGCGAGGCCGTCGGTGAAGGAGAGGTGGTCGGGCAGGCCCTCGCCGACCGGGATGCCTGCCTCCTTGCCGGCCTTGTCGAGGTCGGTGACGCCGTCGGTGCTGCCCTTGAAGGTGTCGTCCGCGAGCGGGATGTGCACGTCCGCGCCGTCGCACCGCTTGAGGTAGTCGTCCGCGGCGGCCCTGACCGCGGGGGCGAAGGCGGTGGAGCCGTGCAGGTGCAGCGTGCCCTGTACGCAGTCCAGCGGTGGCCGCTTGTCGTCGCGGAGGAAGAGCGTGAAGTTGGCCTGTACGGCGACGGCCGCGATCAGGATCCAGATGACCCACCATGCGGGCCGGGAGGCGAAGACATGGCTCTCGGTCCTGGTCGCCTTCAGCCTCAGCAGCCGTATCAGCGGGTCGTACCAGCGCTCCTGGCCGTCGGTGCCCTGGACGACGGGGTCCGGGAAGGGGTCGGTGCTGTGGTCCTCGGGCCAGCGTTCCAGCACGACGAGCACCTTGTACTCGGCACCTCGGGGCAGCGTCACCTTCGGCAGCCGGATGGTGCCCGTGCGGTGCCCCGCGTTGTTGTTGCGGCGGAAGCCGGGTTTGGCGACGGTGCGGACGGTGTCGCCCTCCGTCACCTCCTCGAAGAAGAAGTCGCGCAGCGCGTTGTTGCTCGGGTCGGTGAGGACCACGGCGGCGACGCGGCGGTCGCGGAAGGTGACCTTGATGCCGTAGGGGTCGGCGGGGTCGGCCAGATAGTCGTCGGAGACGATCTTGGTGGATCCGGCGTTCTCGATGCGCAGCAGGACGAACGAGGGGTCCTTGAGCTGGTGGCCGTCGTGCCGCATGTCCGCCAGCACGTCGGCGTAGGGCTTGTCGGCCGCGTCCGCGGCGAGGGTGTCCATCTGCACCCGATAGCCGAGCCGCTTGCGCCCGACGATGGCGAACTCCCACAGGAACGCGGCGACGGGAAACGCGAGACTCAGGATCGCGATCCACTGCTCGGCCTGCTCGCTCATCGTGTCCCCCCAATTCCCTTGAGCTGTGAAGTAGTTGACCGAGAGCCCAGGGTGACGAGTGGGGGCGAGGTGTTGCCGGGGACCTCGGAATCCTCCGGATGATGTTCATCCGGCCGTCATTTGCGAAACGTTCCGTTCGCCGGGCGGGCGGCGATCGGGCCGACCGGCACACCCCCTGCCCCGGCGCCCCACCCGCTAACGTGGGCAGGATGAGCGACCCGGCCACACCGCCCCGTTCCCTCGCGGAGGATCTCCGCGTGCGGGACGACGCCTCGCTGACCGTGCTCCTGCGCAGCCGGCCCGATCTCATCACCCCCGTCCCGACCGACCTCACGCAGCTCGCGACCCGTGCCGGTACCCGGGCCTCCGTGGTGCGTGCCCTGGAGCGGCTGGACCGTTTCGCGTTGCAGACCGCGGAGGCGCTGGCCGTGGCGGCGGATCCGGCGGCGTACGGCGAGCTGCTCGCCCTGATGGCCGGCGACGAGGGCGACCAGGCGGTCGCCGGCGCGCTGCCGCACGCTCTGCGCACCCTGCGCGAGCAGGCCCTGGTGTGGGGCGCCGACGACCGGCTGCGCCTGGTGCGCACGGCACGCGAGCTGCTCGCTCCCTCCCCGCAGCACCCCTCGCCGACGGGCCTCGGGCCGACCGTGCAGGAGGCGACGTCCGGCATGTCGCCGGGCCGTATCCAGGAGATCGTCACGACGGCCGGGCTGCCCTCGACCCACGACGCGGTGTCCGCCGTGTCGTCGCTCACCGCGCTGTTCACCGACCGCGGGCGCATGGCGGCCCTGCTCGCAGGCGCCCCGGAGGAGTCCCGGGAGGTCCTGTCCCGTCTGGTCTGGGGGCCGCCGTACGGCCAGGTCACCGCCGACCCCGCGGCCCGCCTGCGCTGGCTGCTGGACCGCGGTCTCCTCCTGCCGACGGCGCCCGGCACGGTCGTACTGCCCCGCGAGGTCGCCCTGCACCTGCGGGCGGGCCGTGCGCACCGCGCCACCGAGCCGCTGCCGCCGCCCGTCGAGCCGGCCGCGACACACAGTCCACAGGTTGTGGACGCGACGGCGGCCGGGCAGGCGTACACCGCGCTGGCCACCGTCGAGGAGCTGCTGAAGGACTGGGACGAGGGCGGACCCGCGGTGCTGCGCGCGGGCGGTCTGAGCGTGCGCGACCTCAAGCGCACCGCCGTCGCCCTCGACGTGCCCGAGCCGGTGGCCGCCTTCTGGACCGAACTCGCCTACGCGGCGGGCCTGCTGGCCTCCGACGGCGAGGCCGACGAGCGGTTCGCGGCGACGCCCGCCTACGACGAGTGGCTGGAGCAGCCCGCCGCCGAGCGCTGGGCGCTGCTGGCTCAGGCGTGGCTGACGGCGACCCGGACGGCGGGCGTGATCGGCGGGCGGGACGCGAAGGACCGTACGTTGTCGGCGCTCGGCCCGGGCCTGGACCGCTCCGCCGCGCCCGAGGTGCGGCACCGGGTGCTGACGCTGCTCGCCGGGCTGCCGCAGGGCGCCTCCCCGGCGGCCGAGTCGGTGCTGGCACGGCTGCGCTGGGAGCGCCCGCTGCGGGGCCCCCAGCGCGAGGACGATCTGCGCAGCCGCCTCGCCCGGTGGACGCTGAACGAGGCGGAGCTGCTGGGAGTGACGGGGCGGGGGGCGCTGTCGGCGCACGGGCGGGCGCTGCTGGGGGCGCCCGCGGCGGGGTCCGCGGGGAAGCCGGGGGGCTCGGGCCGGGCCTCCGGTCCTTCGGCCACCGGCCCGTCCGCGGCGACCCGCGACACCACCACCGTCACGTCCGCGACCGGCCTCTCGGCCGCGTCCCACGGCCCCGGCGACAAGCTGCCCGTCCATCACGAGCACCCCCGCCCGGCCGGCCCGCCCGAGCCCCTCTCCCCCGCCGAGCAGGCCGTCGCCTGCGCTGCCGCCGCCCGCCTGCTCGCCCCGCTGCTGCCCGAGCCGCTGGACCACGTCCTCCTGCAGGCCGACCTGACGGCCGTGGCGCCGGGGCCGTTGCGGCGGCCGCTCGCCGACATGCTGGACGTGCTCGCGGACGTCGAGTCGAAGGGCGGGGCGACGGTGTACCGGTTCACGCCCGGCTCGGTGCGCCGCGCGCTGGACGCCGGCCGCAGCGCCTCCGACCTGCACGCCTTCCTCGCCGAGCACGCGCGCACTCCGGTGCCGCAGCCGCTGGCGTATCTGATCGACGACGTGGCACGTAAGCACGGCCATCTGCGGGTGGGCGCGGCCTCGGCGTACGTCCGCTGCGACGACGACGCGGTGCTGAACGAGATCCTCGCCGACAAGCGGGCCGCCGGTCTGCGGCTGCGCCGCCTGGCGCCGACCGTGCTGGCCGCCCAGGCGGACCCGGCCGGGCTGCTGGAGGGGCTGCGCGCGATGGGCTTCGCGCCGGCCGCCGAGTCGGCGGAGGGCGACGTCCTGATCACCCGTGCCGACGCCCACCGCACCCCGCCGCGCTCGGCCCCCGAGCCGGTCCCGGACGGCCCGCCGACGCCGGACGCCACGCTGCTGGCCGCAGCGATCCGCGCCATCCGGGCGGGCGACCTCGCCTCCACGACACCGCGCAAGCCGAGCGGGACCGCCCCCGCGATGACCGGGGGCGAGCTGCCGCGCACCACGTCCGCCGAGACCCTCGCGACCATGCAGGCCGCCGTCCTGACCGGCGAGTCGCTGTGGATCGGGTACGTCAACGCCGAGGGCTCCGCGAGTCAGCGGGTGATCGCGCCGGTGCGGGTCGAGGGCGGGTTCGTGACGGCGTACGACCACACCGCGGACGAGGTGCGCACGTACCCGCTGCACCGGATCACGGGTGTCGCCGAACTCGCGGACGACCAGGTCTGAGGACGGCTGCGGCAGCCCCGAGGAGAGGTCCGCCGGCTCACTCGTCCGGGCGTACGCGGCGGTTCATGCACGCCACGCCGGGCTTTTCCAACTCTTGAGGGACCTTTCGGGCCTCTCCGCATTCCGTCGCGCGGCGCAGGGCAGCCACCCGATGTCCTGATCACGCTCAAGTGAGCGCAGCAGAGAGGTAGTTGTCCCATGCGCACAGCGCGTCGTCTTGCCACCGTCCTGGCCGCAGCGGCCCTGATGATCGGCGCCTTCACCACACAGGCCGCCGCAGTCAGCGTCGACATCGCCGGGCTGGTCGTCGAGACCCCACAGGTCTGACGCACTCCATGGGGCCGGTCCCGGCGAACCAGGGCCGGCCCGCCCTCCCCCACCCGAAAGGCTCTGAGGTCCCCATGCGTTCCGAGCGCACCGCCCGCACCCGTACCGCCCTGTCCGTCGCCGCTCTCTCGGCGGCCGCGGCCCTGGTCACGGCCCTCGCGCCGGCGGCCGCCGCGGCCCCCTCCGCACTGCCGCTGCCGCTGCCGCTCCCGGCGGCCGGTGGCGAGTCCCTGGTCACCGAGGGACTCACCATCGAAGGACCGCTGATCAACAACGTCAGTCTGCCCACGCTGAAGTAGCGCGGCGCATCCGATAGCTCTCGCCCTCGATCCGTACGAGCTCGGCGTGGTGGGCCAGCCGGTCCGCCATCGCCAGCGCCGAGGGGCCGCCGAAGACCTCGTCCCAGCGGGCGAGCGGACGATCGCTGGTCACGATCAGGGAGGCCCGCTCGTAGCGGTGCGCGACCAACTGGAAGAAGAGCGCGGCGGCCTCCGGGTCGAAGGGCGTGTAGCCGATCTCGTCGACGATCAGCAGGGCGTGCGCGTCGAGCGCGGACAGCTCCTGCGCGAGCCGTCCGGCGTCGCGGGCTGCGGCCAGCCGGGCGGCCCACCGGGCGGCGCTCGCGAACAGCACCGAGTGCCCGGCCTGGCAGGCCCGCACCCCGAGCCCGACGGCCAGGTGCGTCTTGCCGGTGCCGGGCGGGCCGACGAAGACCACGTTGCGTCCGGCGGTGACGAAGTCCAGCTTGCCGAGCCGGGCGACGGTCTCCCGGTCGAAGGAGCGCGGGTGCTCGGAGTCGAAGTCCTCCAGCAGCTTGCGGGCGGGGAACCCGGCGGCCCGCAGCCGCTCCTCGGCGCTGGGCTCGTCCTCGCGCGAGGCGGCCTGCGCCGGGACGAAGACCTTCGCGGCGGGCTCCTCGGGGGCGCGCTCGTGGTGCGTCTGGTGATGGGCCCGCTCGGCCTGCGCGGCCATCGGACCGGACATGTACGCCAGGATCGCCGCCGACGCGATGAACGCCATGTGGATCACCGTGCCCCACAGCAGCGAGTGGTGCGAGGTGCGGTGGACGTCCACGAACATCTGGAGCAGATGGACCGAGGAGATGCCGACGATGGCCGTGGCGAGCTTGACCTTCAGTACGTTGGAGTTGACGTGCGAGAGCCATTCGGGCTGGTCACGGTGGCCCTGGAGGCCGATGCGGGACACGAAGGTCTCATAGCCGCCGACGATCACCATGATCAGCAGGTTCGCGATCATGACGACGTCGACGAGCTTGAGCACGGCGAGCATGACGTAGGTCTCAGTGGCCTGACCGGTCACACAGCGGAGAATTAAGGCCCAGAGTTCGTTGAAGAACTTGTAGACGTACACCCCCTGCGCGGCCACGAGGCCGAAGTAGAGCGGCGCCTGCAACCAGCGGGTGGCGAACAGGGCGTATCCGAGGGTGGTGGTCGGCGGGGACGGTTCACGGTCGATGGCCTGCACACCCGGCATTCTTCGCAGCCAGGGCCGTTTAGGTGAAACCACACCACTCACAGGAATGAAAAGACATCCTGTAGGACTCCGTACGACTCCTGCGGGGCTTCGGGAACGATCAGGCACACTGGACGTTTGGTCGAGTGGTGAGCGGAAGGACGGACCCACGTGAACGGACCACTGATCGTCCAGTCGGACAAGACCCTGCTCCTGGAGGTCGACCACGAGCAGGCCGACGCGTGCCGTCGGGCGATCGCGGCGTTCGCCGAGCTGGAGCGGGCGCCCGAGCACATCCACACCTACCGGGTGACACCGCTGGGCCTGTGGAACGCGCGCGCGGCCGGGCACGACGCCGAGCAGGTCGTGGACGCGCTGGTCACGTACAGCCGCTACCCCGTGCCGCACGCCCTGCTGGTCGACATCGCCGACACGATGGACCGCTACGGCCGCCTCACGCTCTCCAAGCACCCCACGCACGGCCTCGTCCTGACCAGCACCGACCGGCCGGTGCTGGAGGAGGTGCTGCGCTCGAAGCGGATCGCGCCGCTGGTCGGGGCGCGCATCGACCCGGACACCGTGGCCGTGCACCCCTCCGAGCGCGGGCAGATCAAGCAGACGCTGCTGAAGCTGGGCTGGCCCGCCGAGGACCTCGCCGGATACGTCGACGGCGAGGCGCACCCGATCGAGCTGAACGAGGACGGCTGGGCGCTGCGGCCGTACCAGAAGCAGGCCGTGGAGAACTTCTGGCACGGCGGCAGCGGCGTCGTCGTGCTGCCCTGCGGCGCGGGCAAGACCCTCGTCGGTGCCGGGTCCATGGCGCAGGCCAAGTCGACCACGCTCATCCTCGTCACGAACACCGTCTCGGCCCGGCAGTGGAAGCACGAGCTGGTGAAGCGGACGTCGCTCACCGAGGAGGAGATCGGCGAGTACAGCGGGACTCGCAAGGAGATCCGGCCCGTCACCATCGCCACGTACCAGGTGCTGACGACCAAGCGGAAGGGTGTCTATCCGCATCTGGAGCTCTTCGACTCCCGCGACTGGGGCCTCATCCTGTACGACGAGGTGCACCTGCTCCCGGCGCCCGTCTTCAAGTTCACCGCCGATCTCCAGGCCCGGCGCCGGCTCGGCCTGACCGCGACCCTGGTCCGGGAGGACGGGCGTGAGTCGGACGTGTTCTCGCTGATCGGCCCGAAGCGGTTCGACGCGCCGTGGAAGGAGATCGAGGCGCAGGGGTACATCGCGCCCGCCGACTGCGTCGAGGTCCGCGTCAATCTCACCGACGCCGAGCGGCTCGCGTACGCCACCGCCGAGCAGGAGGAGAAGTACCGCTTCTGCGCGACGACCGACACCAAGCGGAAGGTCACCGAGGCCCTCGTCCGCCGGTTCGCGGGGCAGCAGACCCTGGTCATCGGCCAGTACATCGACCAGCTCGACGAGCTGGGAGAGCATCTGAACGCCCCCGTGATCAAGGGCGAGACCTCCAACGCGCAGCGCGAGAAGCTCTTCGACGCCTTCCGGCAGGGCGAGATCAGCGTGCTCGTGGTGTCCAAGGTCGCGAACTTCTCGATCGATCTGCCGGAGGCCACGGTCGCCATCCAGGTCTCGGGCACCTTCGGCTCGCGCCAGGAGGAGGCACAGCGCCTCGGCCGGGTCCTGCGTCCCAAGGCCGACGGCCATCAGGCGCACTTCTACTCGGTCGTCGCCCGCGACACGCTCGACCAGGACTTCGCCGCCCACCGCCAGCGCTTCCTGGCGGAACAGGGCTATGCGTACCGGATCGTCGACGCCGACGAGATTCTCGCGGAGGGCTAGCAGGGCGGGACGGGCGTCCCTGGACCGTCACTTACGGCGGACGCCCGCTTCCTCTCCGTACTCACCGAGGACGATCACGTCGAAGGCTGCGCCTGCGAACACCCTGACGGCACGCAGGGCTTCGCCGAAGCGGTGGCGGTGGCTCCCCTGGAGCGCTGTCGCTCCGCGGGGGCCCGCGGGGGCTGGGTGGATGGTTGCTGCGCTCATGTCTTCCATGATGCGTTCGCGCACATAAGGGCCGCATCGGCCTGCGGACCGAAGCCGCACACCGTCCGCGTACGTCTCGGGACGGACCGCGTACCCCCAAGGAGGAGGGCCGCGTCCCCTAGGGGACGGAGCTTCGTTCAGGGGCCGGGTGATCCGTTCCGAGGCCCGGCGATTCGTTCTTCCTGGGTCGGGTGATCCGTTCCGGGGCCTGGCGATTCGTTCTTCCGGGGCCTGGCGATTCATTCCGGGGCGGGAAAATCGTTGGCGTCCGTCTCGCGTGCTCACCTAAAATCTCCGCTCTTGCCCGCCTCCGTTCACGGAGTGCTGCCGCCCGGACGGAAACCGGCCGGCCCTCTCGACCACCCATCGCAGGTCCTCCGGAGGCACCCCCTTGTCCACGCCCGTCGACGACCCGCTCGACTCCCTCGACCCGCTGTCCCGAGAGCGCTCCCACCTCGCCGGATCCCGTGCCGCCCTGCGCGCCATGCGGGAGGACGTCGAGTCCCTCGACATCAGCGACGTCACCGCGAACTGGGTCAATGCCGAAGTCCTCGCCCGCCAGATCGACGAGCGCATCAAGGCGCTGGCCGACCTCAGCGACACCCCGCTGTTCTTCGGCCGGCTCGACTACCTGCACGCCCCGGGCGCCGAGGAGGCGGAGGGCGCGGAGGGCGAGCGCTTCTACATCGGGCGCCGGCATGTGCACGACGCCGAGGGCGACCCGATGGTCATCGACTGGCGGGCGCCGGTGTCGCAGCCGTTCTACCGGGCGTCCAAGAAGGACGCGATGGACATCGCG
This sequence comes from Streptomyces sp. NPDC036764, assembly GCF_055609385.1. Lineage (NCBI taxonomy): Bacteria > Bacillati > Actinomycetota > Actinomycetes > Kitasatosporales > Streptomycetaceae > Streptomyces > Streptomyces sp. NPDC036764. Next base: position 171,146 of record NZ_JBVJPT010000008.1, on the reverse strand, counting down.
TTGCGCCGCCGCTTCGGCTACACCGGCGGCGATCTCACGGCGTACGAGGACGAGCACCTCTCGGACCCGCAGGAGGCTGCCCGCACCAGCAAGCTGCTCCAGCAGGAGATCGAGCGTCCGCGCGTCGGTCCGATGCGCGACATCGTGGCGACGATCCAGCCCGAGCAGGACGAGATCGTACGGTCGGGGCTCGGCGGGACCGTGTGTGTGCAGGGCGGCCCGGGCACCGGCAAGACGGCGGTGGGTCTGCACCGGGTGGCCTATCTCCTCTACGCCCACCGCGAGCGGCTCGCCCGCACCGGCACGCTCGTCATCGGGCCGAACAAGTCCTTCCTGCACTACATCGAGCAGGTGCTGCCGGCGCTCGGCGAGCTGACGGTCCGCCAGGCCACGGTCGACGACCTGGTCGCCCACGTCGAGGTGCGCGGCACGGACGACGCACCGGCCGCGGTGGTCAAGGGGGACGCGCGGATGGCGGAGGTGCTGCGGCGGGCGGTCTACTCGCACGTGACGATGCCGACGGAGGCGGTGGTCGTGGTCCGCGGATCCCGCCGCTGGCGCGTCGCGGCGTACGAACTCGAAGAGACCGTACGGGAGTTGCTGGACCGCGACATCCGGTACGGCGCCGCCCGCGAGGCCCTTCCGCAGCGCATCGCGCACGCCGTGCTGGTGCAGATGGAGCGGTCGGGCGAGGCGCCGGACGACCGGGTGCAGGACGCGGTGGCCCGCAACAGCGCGGTGAAGGCGGCCGTGAAGGCGATCTGGCCGCCGGTCGACCCGGCGAAACTGGTGCTGCGGCTGCTGACGGACGAGGATTTCCTGGCCGAACACGCCGCCGGAATCCTGTCGGGGGACGAGCAGAAGACGATCCTGTGGGCGAAGCCGGTGCGGTCGGTGAAGTCCGCGAAGTGGTCGGCGGCGGACGCGGTACTGATCGACGAGGTGACCGACCTCGTGTCCCGGACGGCGTCGCTCGGCCATGTCGTCCTGGACGAGGCGCAGGATCTGTCGCCGATGCAGTACCGGGCGGTGGGACGTCGGTGTACGACCGGTTCGGCGACGATCCTCGGTGATCTGGCGCAGGGCACGACGCCGTGGGCGACGCGCAGTTGGGACGAGGCGCTGTCGCACCTCGGCAAGTCGGAGGGGGTCATCGAGGAGCTGACGGCCGGGTTCCGCGTCCCGACGGACGTGATCGCGTACGCCTCCCGGCTTCTTCCCTACATCGCGCCGGGGCTGGCTCCGGTGGCGTCGATCCGTGAGAACCCGGGGTTCTTCGAGGTCCGTACGGTGTCGGGGGCGGGCGAGGTGGTCGCCGCGTGCGGGGAGTTGCTGCGGCATGAGGGGTCGGTCGGCCTGATCGCCGCGGATGGCCGGATTCCGGCGCTGTCGGAGGCGCTGGCCGAGGCGGGGCTCATGTACCTGTCCCCCGGCGAGGAGACGACCCAGGAGACCCGCCTGACGCTGGTCCCCGCGTCCCTCGCGAAGGGCCTGGAATACGACTACGTCGTCCTGGACGAGCCCCAGGCCGTGGTGGACGGCGAGCCGGACGAACGCACGGGGTTGCGACGGTTGTATGTCGCCCTGACGAGGGCGGTTTCGGGGTTGGTGGTGGTGCATGCGGCGGGGTTGCCGGTGCAGTTGGGTTGAGGGGCCGGGGGGGTCGGGGGTGGTGACGGCTGGGGGTGCGGTGCGGGTGGGTGGGGGCTTGTCGCGCAGTTCCCCGCGCCCCTGAGGGGGTTGCCGCTGGGGCTCGGCGATCAGTTCCCGTCGGGACACTGCCCCGGGCTCTGGGGTGGTGGCGGCTGGTAGCGGGCTGCCGGTGGTCTGTGGCCGGTCGCGCAGTTCCCCGCGCCCCTAGGGGGGTGCGGCCGGGGGCCCGCCGATCAGTTCCCGTCGGGACACTGCCCAAGGCTCTGGGGTGGCGGCTGCTGGTAGCGGGCTGCCGGTGGTCTGTGGCCGGTCGCGCAGTTCCCCGCGCCCCTGAGGGGGGTGCCGCTGGGGCGGGAGATCGGCGCGCCCGGCCCTCCTGACCCTCTCGCCCCTCCCGGCCCTCCCTGCCCTCTCGCCCCTCCCTGCCTCCCGGCCCTCCCTGCCTCCCGGCCCTACGCGAGTCCGTCCAGTGCTGCTCGCCATTGTGCGACCGCGGTCGTGGAGACGGGGGCGTTCCAGCCGTTGGGGCGGGCTGCGCCGCCGATGTGGAAGGCGTCGATGCCGGCGGTCAGCAGCGTCGGCACGTGGTCGAGGCGTAGTCCGCCGCCCACCAGAATCCGTTGCTCGTACCCGGGCTCCCCCGCCCTCTCCGCCTCGGCGAGCAGGGTGGGCAGACCGTCGTCCACGCCCGCCGCCGCCCCGGCCGTGAGGTAGGTGTCCAGCCCCGGCATCCCGTCGAGCTGCTTGCGCAGGGCGTCCCGGTCGGCGGCCCGGTCGATGGCGCGGTGGAAGGTCCACCGGCACCCGTCCAGCACACCCACCACCCGCTCGACGGCCTCCAGATCCACCCCGCCGTCGCCGTCGAGGAACCCGAGCACGAACTCCTCGGCCCCGGCGTCCCGCATCGCCCGCGCCGTGCGCACCAGCCGCTCGACGTCCCCCACCGCGAATCCGTCCGCCAGCCGCAGCATCACGCGCAGGTCGATGTCGACGGCGGCGCGGATCGCGGCGAACGTCTCCACCGGCGGGGTCAGTCCGTCGGCCGCCATGTCGGTGACCAGTTCGAGCCGATCCGCACCTCCGGCCTGGGCGGCGACCGCGTCCTCGACGCCGAGGGCGATCACCTCCAGGACTGCACGCTTGCTCATGGGACCCCATTCCTCGGCATTCGACGACGCTAAAGGTCTAGCCCAAACAGGTCTAGTCCAATCCCAGCCTACGCCTGCCCACCAGAGATCAGCCCACACCACACCCCAGCCCCCTGCTCCGCCACATCAGCCACAACCCCCTCAGGAGCGCGGGGAACTGCGCGACCGGCCACAGACCACCCCCAGCCCGCCACCAGCAGCCACCACCCCAGAGCCTGGGCAACGTCCCAACGGAACTGATCGGCCGGCCCCAGCCGCTACCCCCTAGGGGCGCGGGGAACTGCGCGGCCAGCCCCCACCCACCCGCAGCCCGCCCCAAGCCGTCACCACCCCCGAGGCCGGGCAATGCCCCAACAGAACTGATCAGCGACCCCCAGCCACAACCCCCTCAGGGGCGCGGGGAACTGCGCGACCGGCCCCCCACCCACCCGCACCGCACCCCCACCCGTCACCACCCCCGACCCCGAAGTCGGCCATCGACCACCCCGTGCCACGCACGTCACAATGACGCCATGGCCGATCCCCACACCCTCGAAGCCCTCCGCACCCGCTTCGCCCAAGCCCTCAACGCGGCCCGCTCCCCCGAGCCCATCGAAGCCGCCCCCGACCCCACCCCCTACGCCGACAACCTCCTCGCCCGCTGGCAGGAACCGCAGCGGCACTACCACACCCTCACCCACCTCACCGCGGTCCTGGACCGCGTCGACGAGTTGGCCGGCCACGCCGACGACCCTGACGTCGTACGCCTCGCCGCCTGGTTCCACGACGCCGTCTACCTCCCCGACCGCTCGGAGAACGAGGAGCGTTCCGCCCGGCTCGCCGAACGCGCGCTCCCGGAGGCCGGCGTCCCCGCGGAGCGCACCGCCGAGGTCGCCCGACTCGTGCGCCTGACCGTCACCCACGACCCGGCGCCCGACGACCGCGACGGCCAGGTCCTGTGCGACGCCGACCTCGCGATCCTCGCCGCCCCGCCCTCCGTGTACGCCGCCTATACGGCCGCCGTCCGCGAGGAGTACCACTTCGTCCCGAACGACGCCTTCCGCGAGGGCCGTGCCGCGATCCTGCGCCAACTCCTCGATCTGCCGGGCCTGTTCCGCACCCCGCACGGCAAGAAGGAGTGGGAGGCCACGGCCCGCTACAACCTCGCCGGCGAGCTGGAAATGCTGTCGCCCTGACCGACCCGGGCCCGTAGCCTGCCGCACATGCGACACATGGGCGGGGAACGCGCGAGCGAGGCCGTGGCGAGCTGCGTGGCACTGCTGCGCACGGCGGCGGACCGGGACTGGGCGGCCGTACGGGCCGGCCGACTGGAGTGGAACTGCCACCAGACGGCGTTCCACATCGCGGAGGACCTCATCGCCTACGCCGGCCAGTTGGCGGGCCGCGCCCAGGACGCCTACGTCCCCTTCGAGATCACCCTCGACGCCGGCACCGACAACGAGGGCCTGCTCCAGGTGATCGAGACGACCGGCGCCCTGTTCGCCGCCACGATCCGCACCACGCCCCGCGAGGCCCGCGCCTTCCACCCGTACCCCTTCCGCAGCGCGAACCGCGAGGGCTTCGCCGCGATGGGGATCGCCGAGGTGCTGCTGCACACGTACGACATCGCCGAGGGCCTGGGGCTGACGTACGAACCGCCCGCCGAACTCCCCGAGTTCGTCCTCACGACGATCTTCCCGCACGTCCGCCCGGGCCCCGACCACTGGCACACCCTGCTGTGGGCCACCGGCCGCCGCGACCTCCCGGGCCGTCCGGCCGTCACCGAGTGGCGCTGGCAGAACAACCTCGTCATCCCCACCGACCGCCTCACCCTCCAGGGCGTCACCCCCGCGGCCGCCACCGACCTGCACACCGGCGGGGACGGCGGCTTCGAGTGGGTCGACGGCGGCCCCTTCCAGGGCACGCGGGACGCCGCGGGCATGGTGGTGAAGGCGTACGCGGAGGGCGTGCACCGGCCCGAGTGGGGGCTGTTCGTTCTCGTACGGCGACAGGACGGCCGCGCGATCGGCGGCATGGGATTCCACGGCATACCGGACGAGGACGGCAGCGCCGAGGTCGGTTACGACCTCACCGAGGCCACCCGCGGCCAGGGCTACGCGACCGAGGCCCTGCGCGCACTGTCGGAGTGGGCCCTGGCCCGTGACGACGTGCACCTCCTCCACGCCGCCATCCACGTCGACAACACACCTTCGCAGGGCGTCGCCACGCGCGCGGGCTACGTGCGGGCGAGTATCGAGGAGGAGCGGACGGCGTACGAGGAGCACGACATGGACCGGGAACTGCGGCTCTACGTCCGCAGGCGGCGGTCCGCCACGGCCTAGCCTGTCGCGTGTCCGACCCGCGCCGCCGAGGGAGCCGTCATGTCGTTCACCGACGAGGAGATCACCTATCTGACCTCCAACCCCCTCGCCCGCTTCGCAAGTCTCTGCGCCGGCGGGCAGCCCGACGTGGTCCCGGTGGCCCTGGAATTCGACGGCACCCACTTCTGGGTGGGCGGCCCCCGCGCGGAGGTCCTCGGCACCCGTAAGTTCCGCAATGTCGGCCACGGCCGCGACAAGGTGGCCTTCGTCGTGGACGGCATGCTCTCCGTCGATCCGTTCGTCGCCCAGGGCATCCGGGTGTACGGCACGGCGGACGGCCCCGTCCAGCGGACCGGCATGGTGGGCCACGGCCACTACCTGCGCATCACACCGACGCTGTCGTGGAGTTGGAACCTGTCCGACCCGCCGGAGCCGGCCGGTGACACCTGGTACCCCATGCGACGGACCGAGCACTCCCGCGGGGTGCACAGCGAGTGACCTAGGCCACATCCCTCCCCGTCACATCCGCCCGACCCCCTCCGTCATAGCTGTGTAACCACCCACAACGGCCAACAGCAACGGCTGAGGAGTTCGCCATGAGCGCCCGTTTGAACGCCCTTGAGATCCCGACCGTCGGCAAGTTCGTGAAGTACATCGCCTCGGCGGGCAAGGTCATCCACGACTCGTCGCTGCCCGTCGCGACGCAGAACATGGTGACCCTGCGCGCCAGCCAGATCAACGGCTGCGGTTTCTGCACCGACATGCACTTCAAGGACGCCGTCGCCGCGGGCGAGGACACCGTCCGCCTCAATCTGGTCGCCGCCTGGCGGGAGGCCACCGTCTTCACCGAGGCCGAGCGCGCCGCGCTGGAGCTGACGGAGGCGGGCACCCGTATCGCCGACGCGGCCGGCGGAGTACCGGACGACGTCTGGGAGAACGCCGCCAAGCACTACGACGAGGAGCAGCTCGGCGCCCTGGTGTCCCTGATCGCCCTGATCAACGCCTTCAACCGGATGAACGTCATCGTCCAGCAGCCGGCCGGCTCCTACCAGCCCGGCCAGTTCGCCTAGCGGGCCCGGACCGAAGGGGCGTCAGCCCCAGCTCCGCCCCTTCGGCCTGCGCAGCCCGGCCTCCTGCAACAACCGCACCACCTCACGGCTGCTGACCTCCACCGCGCCGGCGCGCACCGCGTCGGCGTACCGGTGCGAGGGGACGTCGTAGTGATCTCGCTCGAACGCCCGCCGGGGCACGCCCAACTCCTCGGCGAACGTGTGCAGTTCGTCGTACGAGACGTCGCTCACGAGGTGGGACCACATCCGGCCGTGCCCCGGCCAGGTGGGCGGATCGATGTAGATCACGAGGACGGCGCCCCGCCCGCGACGGCCGGCCCCAGCGAGCCCACCGCCGCGACCTTCACGCCCGCCTGGTGGCACACCCAGTGCGGATCGGGCCCCAGTTCCGGCTCGACCTCCAGCGCGTGCGGGTCACCGCCGGAGCACACCGGGCACAACGGCCAGCGGCCGTACCGGTCCAGCAGGGCGTCCTGTACGTCCTGGGCGACCAGCCCCGCCACGAACTCCACGCCGTCCGGCCACTGCTCCACCCACCAGCGCCGCTGTACGACCGCCTCCTCGACCAGCGACACGACGTCCGCCTCGGCGACCTCGCCCGCGACCAGGTCGGCGAGCACGAGGGCGCGGGCGGTGTGCAGCGCCTGTTCCAGCGGAGTAACGGGTTCCATGCTCCTATTGTGCGCACTCTTGACCAGGGCCCGGACCTGAAAATACCTTTCAAGTGTGCCTCATGAAGTGAAGGAAACTTTCGACCGTGCTCCCGCGCCCGCCGCCCTCGCGGCCAAGGTGCGCACGCTCGCCCCGTCGATGACCCGCTCCATGCAGCGCGTCGCCGAAGCGGTCGCGAACGACCCGGCGGGCTGCGCGGCCCTCACGGTCACCGGCCTCGCCGAACTCACCGGCACCAGCGAGGCCACCGTCGTGCGCACCGCCCGCCTCCTCGGCTACCCCGGCTACCGCGACCTGCGCCTCGCCCTGGCCGGCCTGGCCGCCCAGCAGCAGTCGGGCCGCGCCCCGGCCATCACGACCGACATCGCGGTGGACGACCCCATCGCGGACGTCGTCGCCAAGCTCGCCTACGACGAGCAGCAGACCCTCGCCGACACGGCGGCCGGCCTCGACACGGTCCAGCTCGGCGCGGCGGTGTCGGCCGCCGCCACCGCCCGCCGCATCGACGTGTACGGCGTCGGGGCGTCGGGGCTGGTCGCGCAGGATCTGGCTCAGAAGCTGCTGCGGATAGGGCTGATAGCCCACGCGCACAGCGATCCGCATCTCGCCGTGACGAACGCTGTGCAGTTGCGGGCGGGGGACGTGGCCATCGCCATCACCCACTCCGGGTCCACCGGTGACGTCATCGAGCCGTTGCGGGTCGCCTTCGAGCGCGGGGCCACGACCGTCGCGATCACCGGGCGGCCGGACGGGGCCGTGACCCAGTACGCCGACCACATCCTCACGACGTCGACGGCACGGGAGAGCGAGCTGCGGCCCGCCGCGATGTCGTCCCGGACCAGTCAGCTTCTCGTCGTGGACTGTCTGTTCGTGGGAGTCGCTCAGCGGACCTATGAGACCGCGGCTCCCGCACTGGCCGCGTCTTACGAGGCACTGGCACATCGGCATCGCAGATAGACCGCGGGCCTGACGGTTGCGGGATTTCTGCGGGTCCGTTGTGGCTGCTCACGCCCGCGCGGCGGTAGCCGCAAATTGAACACAGCCCCGCGCCCCTGAAGGCCGGACAGGACACCGCACATCAGAAAGAGCCGCCTGCTCATGACCTCTGCATCCAACGCCCGTGATCTCCGCGCCGAGTTGGACACCCTTGCCACCGAGGCGTTCCGGCCCGAGCTCGCCGAGATCGATCAGCTCCCCACCCTCGACATCGCCCGGCTCATGAACGGCGAGGACGCCTCCGTGCCGGCCGCCGTCGCATCCCGGCTGCCCCAGATCGCCGCCGCCATCGACGCCGTCGCCGAGCGCATGGCACGCGGCGGGCGCCTCATCTACGCCGGTGCCGGTACCGCAGGGCGCCTCGGTGTCCTCGACGCCTCCGAGTGCCCGCCCACCTTCAACACCGACCCCGCCGATGTCGTCGGCCTCATCGCGGGCGGCCCGGAGGCGATGGTCACCTCCATCGAGGGGGCGGAGGACTCCAAGGACCTGGCCCGCGTCGACCTGGACGCCCTCGTGCTCACCCCCGCCGACACGGTGGTCGGCATCTCGGCCTCCGGCCGCACGCCGTACGCGATCGGCGCCGTCGAACACGCCCGCCGCCAGGGCGCGTTGACCATCGGCCTGTCCTGCAACCCGGACAGCGCCCTCGCCGCGGCGGCCGAGCACGGCATCGAGGTCGTCGTGGGCCCGGAGCTGCTCACCGGCTCGACGCGCCTCAAGGCGGGCACGGCCCAGAAGCTGGTCCTCAACATGCTGTCGACGATCACGATGATCCGGCTCGGCAAGACCTACGGGAACCTCATGGTCGACGTCCGCGCCTCCAACGACAAACTGCGCGCCCGCTCCCGCCGCATCGTCGCCCTGGCCACCGGCGCGGACGACACCGACATCGAACGGGCCCTGGCCGAGGCGGGCGACGAGGTGAAGACGGCGATCCTGATCCTGCTCGCCGACACGGACGGACCCACCGCGACCCGGCTCCTGGCCGACTCCCAGGGCCACCTGCGAGCGGCGCTGAAATCGGCGGGGCGCTGACCAAATCCCCTGTTAGCGTGGCCGCATGACGGCACCGAAGACGTTCCGTATCGGCGGCGACCTGGAAGTAGGACGGCTCGGATTCGGGGCCATGCATCTGCGGCCGGAGACCGACGAGGCCCGCGCCGGCCGGCTCGCGGTCGCCCGGCGGGCCGTCGAACTCGGCGTCACACTGATCGACACGGCGCACATGTACGGCTGGGGAGCGAACGAGGATCTCCTCGCCGAGGCCCTGCACCCGTACCCGCAGGGCCTCGTGATCGCCACGAAGGTCGGTATCCGCCACACCACCTCGGCCGAGGGCTGGCGGTACGCGGGCGAGCCCGCCGACCTGCGCGCCCAGGTCGACGAGGCCCTGCGCCGCCTCCGCCTCGACCGCATCGAGCTGCTCCAGCTCCACCGCCTCGACCCCGGCGTGCCCCTGGCCGACCAGCTCGGCGCCCTGCGCGACCTGCGCGACGAGGGCAAGATCGGCCGCATCGGGCTGTCCGAGGTCACCGCCGCCGAACTCGCCGAGGCGCGCGCCGTCGTGGACATCGCGAGCGTCCAGAACCGGTACAACCTCCTCGACCGCGAGCACGAGCCCGTCCTCACGGCGTGCGAGGAGGCGGGCATCGCCTTCCTGCCCTGGCGGCCGGCGGCGGCGGGCCGGTCGGGAGCGCGCTCGGCAAGGATCGCCGCGATCGCGAAGGAAGCCGACGCCACGCCGACCCAGGTCACCCTCGCCTGGCTCCTCGCCCACTCGCCGGTGATCCTCCCGATCCCGGGGACGGCGAGTGTCACGCACCTGGAGGAGAACGTGGGCGCGGCCGACGTACACCTCTCCCCGGACCAGTACGACCGCCTGACCACCCTGGCCGAGGGCGCCTGACACGGCGACCGCGCCGCCCGGCCGGCCCGCGCGCTCAGCTTTCGGACATCGATGTGAGCGCCTTCGTCATTGCGGACAGGATCTGACCTAATCGGTTCCTACCGTAGTCCTCATGAACGAGACCTCGAACGAAACCGTCACCGACGAGCGCACCGACCTCCTGGAGGCGCTGGCCAAGCACCGGTACTTCCTGCGGTTCACCACCCGGGACCTCACCGACGAGCAGGCGGGGCAGCGGACCACGGCCGGTGAGCTGTGTCTGGGCGGTCTGATCAAGCACGTCACGTCGACGGAGCGGAACTGGGCGGAATTCATCCAGCGCGGCCCGTCGGCCATGGGCGACTTCAGCGCCATGACCGAGGAGGACCTCGCCCGGCGGGCCGACGAGTTCCGCATGCTGCCCGGCGAGACCCTGAAGGGTGTGCTGGACGAGTACGCCGAGGTGGCCCGGCGGACCGACGAGCTGGTCGCCGCCCTGCCCGACCTGAGCGTCGCCCATCCGTTGCCCACGGCCCCGTGGTTCGAGCCCGGCGCCCACTGGTCGGCCCGCAGGGTGCTGCTGCACATCATCGCCGAGACGGCGCAGCACGCCGGCCACGCCGACATCCTCCGGGAGTCCCTGGACGGCGCGAAGAGCATGGGCTGAGAGTGGCGCGAAGGGCGTGGGACTGCACAGACTGGGGTCCATGAACCACGCCCAACTGACGGCACTGGGCCGAGCACTGCGCCTCCTCGGCGAGCACGGCGAGGCCCTCACCGTCGACACGCCGGACACCAGGCTGCACGAGGTCAAGGCGGATCTGCGCCGCGCCCTCGACCTGCTGGACGAGAGTGTCACGACGGCCGCCCGGACGACCCGGTGTCCTGAGCACCCGGGCGGCCCGGTGGACCCCGCGGCCCCGGACCTGTGCCTGCTGTGCGAGACGCGGCGCCGGGCGGCCCGCCGCTCCGAGTACAACGGCACCGGCCCGGCGGCCCCCCACTCCCCCGAGCACTCCGCGCCCTCCCGCTACGGCGTCCGCGGTGACCGCCCACAGCCCCAGCAGCGCTGGCTGCCGGAGCTGTGGAACGGCCAGGAGTGGCAGCTCTGCGGCACGCCGCGGCGCGACCGCCGGGAGGCCGAGCTCTATCTCGCCGCCCAGCGCCGCGGCCCGCGCCCGGCCATGGCCTACCGGCTCGTGCACGAGTTCACCGACTACGAGGTGCTGCGCGTGTGGGGCACTCCGGTGAAGGTCGACATCGAGCCGCTGGGCAACCTGTAGCCGCTACTTCGCGGTCGCTCCCGCCGGCTCCGCCGTCGCCCGCGCCACGGGCTCCCCGGCGGCGGCCGACCCCTGCTTCGGGATGAACGACGCCACCACGAACGCCAGCAGTGCCGCCCCGGCACCCACGGCCAGGACCACCTTGAAGCCGCTCTCGGACGGAAGGGCGTAGCCGCCGAGGTCCGTCGTCATCTGGGCGAGGATCACGCCCGCGACGGCGCTCGCGGTGGACGTACCGAGGGAACGCATCAGCGTGTTGAGGCTGTTCGCGGCGGCCGTCTCCGACGCGGGGACGGCGCTCATGATGAGGGCGGGCATCGAGCCGTAGCCGAAGCCGACACCGGCGCCGATGATGCAGGCGACCAGGATGAAGTGCCAGACCTCGGACATCAAGACGATGTTGAGGCCGTAGCCCACGGCCACGATCAGGACACCGATCATCAGCGTGACCTTGGGGCCCTTGGCCCGGGAGATGGCCGCCGACACCGGGGCCGTCGCCATCATGACCAGGCCCGACGGCGCCATGCACAGGCCCGCGACCAGCATCGACTTGCCGAGGCCGTAGCCGGTCTGGGCGGGGAGCTGGAGGAGCTGCGGGATGACCAGGCTCATCGCGAACATCGCGAAGCCCACCGCGATCGAGGCCAGGTTGGTGACCAGCACCTGACGGCGGGCGGTCGTACGGAGGTCGACCAGCGGCTGGTCGGTGCGCAGCTCCCACCAGCCCCAGGCGAGCAGGATCACCACGGCCGCCACGAAGAGACCGAGCGTCGTGCCGCTGGTCCAGCCCCAGTCGGCGCCCTTGGAGATACCCAGCAGCAGACACACGAGCCCGACCGCCATGCCTATGCCGCCGACGAGGTCGAAGCGCCCGCCGGTGCGCACCTTCGACTCGGGCACGAACAGCAGCACGCAGCCCAGCGCCACGACACCCATGCCGGCCGACGTCCAGAACAGCACGTGCCAGTCGAAGTTGTCCGCGATGAGCGCGGCGGCGGGCAGGCCGAGCGCGCCGCCGATGCCGAGGGAGGCGCTCATCAGGGCGGTGGCGGAGCCGAGGCGCTCGGCGGGGAGCTCGTCGCGCATGATGCTGATGCCGAGCGGGATCACACCGGAGGCCAGGCCCTGGAGCACGCGTCCGACGATCATCGGGACCAGCGCGTCGCTCAGGGCGCAGACGACGGAGCCGGCCACCAGCAGGACGACGCTGACCAGCAGCATCCGCCGCTTGCCGTACATGTCGCCGAGCCGGCCCATCACGGGCGTCGCCACGGCCGCGGCGAGCAGCGTCGCCGTGACCGCCCAGGCGGTGTCCGAGGCCGGGGCGTCCAGCAGCTTGGGCAGTTCCGGGACGATCGGGATGACCAGTGTCTGCATCAGCGAGACGACGATTCCGGCGAAGGCCAGCACCGCCACCACGGCGTTCGACCGAGGCAGGGCGCCGCCGCCCGCCTCGGCGGGAGGAGCAGGGGCGTGGGACATGGCGGAGCCTCCGTGGGCGTACGAGCAGGAAGGTGGCCGACCGGCCTGACTGATTGACCTAGGCAACCTTAAGTCAGTTGATTGACTTACTCAAGCGACACAGGTCACGCCCCGCCCGGGCCCAGGTCACGCCCCGCCCGGGCCCAGGTCCCGCCCCCGCCCGGACGCAGGTCACGCCCCGCCCGGGCCCAGGTCCCGCCCCCGCCCGGACGCAGGTCACGCCCCCGCCCGGGCGCCGATCACGCTCCGGGCCAAGGCGTACCCGGCTCAGCCCTCCCGATCCACCATCGCCCGCACCTGACCCTCGTCCAGCTCGTACACCGTCTCGTGCGCCCGGGGATCGCGTGCGTGGAAGGTGTGGAACAGCGGCCCGTCCGCTCCGCCCAGCTCCACCAGCGACGCCGACGCCCCGCGCACCACCCGTTCCGTGCCGGGTGCCGTCGTCAGGTCGACGCGGCTGACGACACCGGGGGTGACCCAGACCGGCACCGCGGCCAGGAAGCCGAAGAGCTGGAGGTGGTAGTGCCCGGCCAGGACGAGGCGTACGTCGCTGCCCCGGATCACCGCCGCGAGGTCGCCGGGGTCGCGCAGGCCGAAGACCGGCTGGGTCGCCGAGATGTCGAGGGCGATCGGCGGATGGTGGAGGGCGAGGACGGTGCCCTGCTGGGTCGGGGCGCTCAACACGCCCTTCAGCCAGTCGAGTTGGGCCGAGCCCAGCCGGCCGTGCACCTTCCCCGGCACCAGCGAGTCCAGCGTCACCAGCCGCACGCCCCCGACCGTGCTCACGGCCGCCCGCTCACCGGCCGCGGAGTCCAGTACCAGCTCCGGCTCCGCATGACCGCTGCCCAGCACCTTGCCGAAGGCCACGCGTTCGTCATGGTTGCCGGTCGTGTAGAAGACCGGCGCGGCGAGCGTCCGCGCGAACTCGCCCACCAGTTCCCGTACGGTCGTGTACGCCTCCACGGCGCCGTCGTCCGCGATGTCCCCCGTGACGACGATCGCGTCGACGCCCCGCAGGTGCCTCAGCTCGGCGAGCAACAGCCGCAGCGAGTCGGTGGCGTTGACACCGTGCCTGTCGGGGGCGTCGGTCTTCCGGATATGGGTGTCGGAGAGATGAAGGATCCTCATCTCTCCGACGGTAGCCGCGAGCCGGGGCTCAGCTCAGGGACTTCAGCGACGCCGCGTCGTACGGCGCCAGGTCACCGAAGCGGCCCTCCAGCACCTTCGCCGCCCACTCGGGGTCCTGGAGCAGCGCGCGGCCGACGGCGACGAAGTCGAACTCCTCGGACTCCAGCCGGTCCAGAAGGTCGTCGAGGCCCTTGAGCCCGGAGCCCTGTCCGACGAACGCGCCCAGGAACTCGCCGTCCAGGCCGACCGAGCCGACGGTGATGGCGGGCTTGCCGGTCAGCTTCTTCGTCCAGCCCGCGAGGTTGAGGTCGGAGCCGTCGAACTCCGGGATCCAGTAGCGGCGGGTGGAGGCGTGGAAGGCGTCGACGCCGGCCGCGGCGAGCGGGGCCAGGATGGCCTCCAGCTCCTCCGGGGTCTCGGCGAGGCGCGCGTCGTAGGCCTCCTGCTTCCACTGCGAGTAGCGGAAGATGACGGGGAAGTCCGGGGAGACCCGCTCGCGTACGGCGGCCACGATCTCCGCGCCGAACTTGGTACGGGCGACCGCGTCACCGCCGTAGGCGTCCGTGCGGCGGTTGGTGCCCTCCCACAGGAACTGGTCGACGAGGTAGCCGTGGGCGCCGTGGATCTCCACGCCGTCGAAGCCGATGCGCTCGGCGTCCGCGGCGGCCTCGGCGAAGGCGCCGATCACGTCGTCCAGGTCGCTGCGGGTCATCGCCCTGCCGGTGGCCTCGGCGGCACCGATGCGCAGCCCGGAGGGGCCGACGGCAGGGGCTTCCGCGTAGGGCGGCTGGCCCTGCTGACGCACCATGCCGATGTGCCAGAGCTGCGGCACGATGGTGCCGCCCGCCGCGTGTACCGCGTCGGCGACCTTCGCCCATCCGGCGAGCTGCTCCTCGCCGTGGAACCGCGGCACCCGGTCACTCTGACCGGCCGACTCGTGCCCGACGTACGTCCCCTCGGTCACGATCAGCCCCACCCCGGCACCGGCCCGGCGCGCGTAGTACGACACCACGTCCTCCCCGGGAACGCCGCCCGGCGAGAACATGCGGGTCATCGGCGCCATCACGATGCGGTTGGGAACGGTGAGGCCGTTGATCGCGGTCGGCCGGGAGAGGATCTGGGCCGCGCGGGAGGCGGCGGGCTGGGTGACGGTCACGTAGGAGCTCCTGGGAAGCGGGTTCTGTTTATACCGAGCGGTATGTGCGTACGCATTGTTGCACCACATTAAGCAACGACGGGTGTGAGGTCGCGCATTCCCAGGAGGGGGTTCTGTTTCGTGTGCGGGTGCGGGTACGTGTGGGCTGGTCGCGCAGTTCCCCGCGCCCCTTAGCGGCGCGGGGAACTGCGCGAGCAACCACGAACCACGCGCAGCCGCCGAAACACCGAGGGCGGCACCCCCTGTCGCAACAGGGGGTGCCGCCCTCGGTAAGGACGTTGATCAACCGGAGGCCAGGGCCCCCGAGGTCGATCAGAAGTCCATGTCACCGCCCGGCATGCCGCCACCGGCAGGCGCGGCGGCCTTCTCCGGCTTGTCGGCGATGACGGCCTCGGTGGTGAGGAACAGCGCGGCGATCGACGCGGCGTTCTGCAGCGCGGAACGCGTCACCTTCGCCGGGTCGATGATGCCCTCGGCGACCAGGTCGACGTACTCACCGGTCGCGGCGTTCAGGCCGTGACCCGGGGTGAGGTTGCGGACCTTCTCCACCACGACGCCGCCCTCGAGGCCGGCGTTGACGGCGATCTGCTTCAGCGGGGCCTCAAGGGCGAGCTTGACGGCGGCAGCGCCGGTCGCCTCGTCACCCTCCAGCTCCAGCTTCTCGAAGACACCGGAGGCCTGGAGCAGGGCCACGCCACCACCGGCGACGATGCCCTCCTCGACGGCCGCCTTGGCGTTGCGCACGGCGTCCTCGATGCGGTGCTTGCGCTCCTTGAGCTCCACCTCGGTGGCGGCACCGGCCTTGATGACGGCCACGCCGCCCGCGAGCTTCGCCAGGCGCTCCTGGAGCTTCTCGCGGTCGTAGTCCGAGTCGCTGTTCTCGATCTCGGCGCGGATCTGGTTCACACGGCCGCCGACCTGGTCCGAAGAACCGGCACCGTCGACGATCGTGGTCTCGTCCTTGGTGATGACGACCTTGCGGGCACGGCCCAGCAGGTCCAGGGAGGTGTTCTCGAGCTTGAGACCGACCTCCTCGGAGATGACCTCGCCACCGGTGAGGATGGCGATGTCGTTCAGCATCGCCTTGCGACGGTCACCGAAGCCCGGGGCCTTGACGGCGACGGACTTGAAGGTGCCGCGGATCTTGTTGACGACCAGGGTCGACAGGGCCTCGCCCTCGACGTCCTCGGCGATGATCAGCAGCGGCTTGCCCGACTGCATGACCTTCTCCAGGAGCGGGAGCAGGTCCTTGACGGAGCCGATCTTGGAGTTGGCGATCAGGATGTACGGGTCGTCGAGCGACGCCTCCATACGCTCCATGTCGGTGGCGAAGTACGCCGAGATGTAGCCCTTGTCGAAGCGCATACCCTCGGTGAGTTCCAGCTCCAGACCGAAGGTCTGGGACTCCTCGACGGTGATGACGCCTTCCTTGCCGACCTTGTCCATCGCCTCGGCGATGAGCTCGCCGATCTGGGTGTCGGCGGCGGAGATGGAGGCCGTGGAGGCGATCTGCTCCTTGGTCTCGACGTCCTTCGCCTGCTCCAGCAGGGCGGCGGAGACGGCCTCGACGGCGCGCTCGATACCGCGCTTGAGGGCCATCGGGTTGGCGCCGGCGGCTACGTTGCGCAGGCCCTCCTTGACCAGGGCCTGGGCGAGAACGGTCGCGGTGGTCGTACCGTCACCGGCGACGTCGTCCGTCTTCTTGGCGACTTCCTTGACCAGCTCGGCGCCGATCTTCTCGTACGGGTCCTCGAGCTCGATCTCCTTGGCGATGGAGACACCATCGTTGGTGATCGTGGGGGCGCCCCACTTCTTCTCGAGGACGACGTTGCGGCCCTTGGGGCCGAGCGTCACCTTCACGGCGTCCGCGAGCTGGTTCATGCCGCGCTCGAGGCCGCGCCGCGCCTCCTCGTCGAACGCGATGATCTTGGCCATGTGAAGTGGTCCCTCCAGGACTGGGGGTGATTCCTTCGGACCGCGCCCGCGCCCGCGACGGACGGCTCGCCGGCCTCGTGGTTCCTTGCCCCACCCGGCCTGCGGGCCTCACCGACCCGGTCCTTCGTTGTCACTCTCACCTTCAGAGTGCTAACGCAATGATTAGCACTCGACCCATGCGAGTGCAAGCGGCTCTCGGGGATCGGGCGGGGCGCTCCGCCGGGCGCGAACGGACCGCGAACGGGTTCTGAGCACGGCGAAGGGCCCGCACCCCGGGAGGTGCGGGCCCTTCGAAGAAGTACGTCGCTGCTGTTAGTCGACGCGTGCTTCAGCCGGTCGCCAGACGGACCATGTCCGCCTGCGGCCCCTTCTGGCCCTGCGAGATCTCGAATTCGACCCGCTGGCCTTCCTCCAGGGTGCGGTAACCGTCCATCTGGATCGCGCTGTAGTGGACGAAAACATCCGCACCACCGTCGACCGCGATGAAGCCGTACCCCTTCTCCGCGTTGAACCACTTGACGGTGCCCTGAGCCATGCCTAACTCCCCTATTACTGGCCCTTGCACAGATCCACACTTCGCGGATCCGGGTCAGACCTCACCCCCCATCGGTCGGGGGCGTGCGCCGGAACGCGTCGACCGCGGCTGAATGTATCTGCCCAACTGCCGTCTGCAACAGGTCAATCGGACGAGAAATCCGGGCACGACCGGTCGGGAATGTGGGGACAATTCCCCTGACTTCAGGTCAAGTCGGACCTGACAAAAGGAACAGAAGCCGCAAAAAACCCGCACACTTTGGCTACTTCTTGTCGGGCGTACGGCAAGAATCAAGGGCAACCGACTCGGAGATCGGCGGCACGTTCCCCAACTGTACCTCGCTCAACCACACAGAATTGCCCCCTCCGCTTCTCTCACGGAGGGGGCAATTCGGTGAACTCTCAGTAACCCGTGTTACCGATGGTAATGATCGGTCATTCTGTCAGCCGCCGGCGACGGCCGGGATGATGGAAACGCCCGCACCGTCCGGGGTCGCCGTCTCCAGGCCCTGCTCGAAACGCACGTCGTCGTCATTGACGTAGACATTGACGAAGCGCCGCAGCTTGCCCTGGTCGTCCAGCACCCGGGCGGCGATCCCCGTGTGGTTCTTCTCCAGGTCGGCGATGACCTCGGCGAGGTTGGCACCATCGGCGGCGACCTCGGCCTGCCCGCCGGTGTAGGTGCGCAGGATGGTGGGGATGCGAACGGTCACGCTCATGCGAGGCCAGCCTCTCGGAAGGAGTCCAGGTTCGGGCGGATGGTGGCGGTGAGGCCGGTACCGGCCACCGCGTCGAGGGTCTTGAGGCCGTCGCCGGTGTTGAGGACGACCGTGGTCTTCGTGGGGTCGAGGACACCGCTCTCGATCAGCTTCTTCGTCACGCCCACGGTCACCCCGCCGGCGGTCTCCGCGAAGATGCCCTCGGTCCGGGCGAGGATCTTGATCGCGTCGACGACCTGCTCGTCCGTCACATCCTCCACGAACCCGCCGGTGCGGCGCGCGATGTCGAGGACGTACGGGCCGTCGGCCGGGTTGCCGATGGCCAGCGACTTGGCGATGGTGTTCGGCTTCTGGGGGCGGACCACGTCGTGGCCGGCCTTGAAGGCGGTCGACACCGGCGAGCAGCCCTCGGCCTGCGCACCGAAGATCTTGTACGGCCGGTCCTCGACGAGCCCGAGCTTGATCAGCTCCTGGAGCCCCTTGTCGATCTTCGTGAGCTGCGAGCCGGAGGCGATCGGGACGACCAACTGGTCCGGGAGCCGCCAGCCGAGCTGCTCGCAGATCTCGTACGCCAGGGTCTTGGAGCCCTCGGCGTAGTAGGGCCGCAGGTTGACGTTGACGAAGCCCCAGCCCTCGCCGGCCGGGTCGCCGATCAACTCGGAGCAGAAACGGTTCACGTCGTCGTAATTGCCCTCGATGCCGACGAGCTCGCCGCCGTAGATCGCGGCCATGACGACCTTGCCCTGCTCCAGGTCGTGCGGGATGAACACGCACGAGCGGAAGCCGGCGCGGGCGGCCGCGGCACCCACCGCGCCGGCCAGGTTGCCGGTGGAGGAGCAGGAGAGCGTGGTGAAGCCGAAGGCGCGGGCGGCCTCCAGGGCCTGGGCGACGACACGGTCCTTGAAGGAGTGCGTCGGGTTGCCGGAGTCGTCCTTGATGTACAGGCCGCCGGTCACACCCAGCTCGCCGGCGAGGTTGTCGGCCTTGACGAGCTTGGTCCAGCCGGGGTTGAGGTTCGGCTTGTCGGCGACGTCGGCCGGGACGGGCAGCAGCGGCGCGTAACGCCAGATGTTCGCGGGACCCGCTTCGATCTGCTTGCGGAGCTCCTCGGTGTCGTAGGCCGAGAAGTCGTAGGCGATCTCCAGCGGGCCGAAACACTCCTCGCACGCGAAGACCGGGCCGAGCGGTACCCGGTGGCCGCACTCGCGGCAGGAGAGCGCCGCGGCGGGGCCGAGGTCTACGGTGGATTCGGTGGTGCTTGCAACAGTCTGCGCAGCCATGTGAGGCGAGGCCCTTTCTCCTCATCTTCCTCACGACGCATCTCGCCGTGAGACGGATTTGGCACCTTCCCTAGCCGGGAGCCTCGCGCAGACGATCAACTGTGACGATCGACGCTGATCTACGAGAACCGACTGGAGGGTTGCCGGGGCTTCATCGGGCCGTATCCCTCTGCCCCTCTGGATGAGCGGTATTCGGTTGTGGACGACGGTTGACCTCGGACATGCGATGGTCACCCGCGTTGTTCAAGACTGTAACCGAACGCCAGGACAGTTGAGATAGCCGTCCGAACCGCGAGATGGATCACAAACGTTCCGACAGTGAGGAGCCGCCGACCGTGCTGGAAGAAGTCGAGCGCTGGCTGAGCCGCCGCTCCTGGTCCGTTACCGATCGCCCGCTGCATCACATCCTGGCCGCCAAACAGCGCACGGGCCAGTCGGTCTCCGTCGTGCTGCCCGCGCTCAACGAGGAGGAGACGGTCGGCGACATCGTCTCGATCATCGCCCATGACCTCGTGCGGCAGGTTCCGCTGGTCGACGAGATCGTCGTCGTCGACTCCGGCTCCACCGACCGCACCTCCGAGGTGGCCGCAGCCGCGGGCGCCCGGGTGGTGCACCGGGACGAGATCCTCCCGCGCGTCCCGGCCGTGCCCGGCAAGGGCGAGGTGCTGTGGCGCTCGCTGCTCGTCACGACCGGCGACGTCGTCTGCTTCATCGACGCCGATCTGAAGGAGTTCTCCTCCGACTTCGTCTCCGGGATCGTCGGCCCGCTGCTCACCGACCCCGGCGTGGACCTGGTCAAGGCGATGTACGACCGTCCGCTCGGCGGTGCCGCCGGGCAGGGCGGCCGGGTCACGGAGCTGATGGCGCGCCCGCTGCTGAACATGCACTGGCCGCAGCTCGCCGGTTTCGTGCAGCCGCTCGGCGGCGAGTACGCGGCCCGCCGCAGCCTGCTGGAACAGCTCCCGTTCCCCGTCGGGTACGGCATCGAGCTGGGCATGCTGGTCGACGCGCTGCATCTGGTCGGGCTCGACGCGCTCGCCCAGGTGGACGTGGGGGTGCGCAAGCACCGGCACCAGGACGGGCAGGCGCTCGGCCGGATGTCCGCCGCGATCTACCGCACGGCCCAGTTGCGGCTGGCCCGCGGGCATCTGGTGCGGCCGTCGCTGACCCAGTTCGAGCGCGGCGAGGACGGTTTCGAGCCGCGTACGTACTCCGTGGACACCGAGGAACGGCCGCCGATGGTGGAGATCGCCGAGTACGCGACGCGGAAGGTCGCGTAAACGCCGGAATCCGGCCGTATACAGGGCGTACAAGAGCCCCCCACTGAGCGGAACCGCACGTTTGAGCGTTTCCGGGGAGGGCTAGGTTGAGGCTTATGGCTTCCACGCAGGATGCGCAGGATGGGCCGGGTGCGCCGGGTGCTGCCAAGGTGCTGGTCGCGTCGAACCGCGGCCCGGTCTCGTACGCGGTGGGCGACGACGGCTCGCTGAACTCCAAGCGCGGCGGCGGCGGAGTCGTCTCCGGGCTGTCGGCGATCGGGCCGGACGCGGGCGCGCTGTGGGTGTGCTCGGCGCTGTCCGACGGGGACCGGGAGGCGGTGCGGCGCGGGGTCGGCGAGGACGGCGTGCTGATGCTGGACATCCCGGCCGACGTGCACGCGGACGCGTACAACGGCATCGCGAACTCGGTGCTGTGGTTCGTCCACCACATGCTCTATCAGACGCCGCTGGAGCCGGTCTTCGACGCGGAGTTCCGGCGCCAGTGGACCTCGTACGTGACCTACAACCGCGCCTTCGCCGAGGCGCTGGCCGGGCAGGCGGCGCCGGGGGCGGCGGTGCTGGTGCAGGACTATCACCTGACGCTGGTGCCGGGGATGCTCCGTGAGCTGCGCCCCGACCTCAGGATCGGCCACTTCTCGCACACGCCGTGGGCGCCGCCCGAGTACTTCGGGATGCTGCCCGACGACATCGCCGATCAGGTGCTGCGCGGGATGCTGGGCGCGGACCGGCTGGGTTTTTTGACCCGGCGGTGGGCGGACGCGTTCGAGGCGTGCTGCGCCGCCCGGTTCGCCGACGGGCTCGGGGGCACGCGGATCGGCGTGCACGGGCTGGGCGCGGACGCGGACTTCCTGCGCGAACGCTCCCACCGGGCGGACGTGGAGGAGCGGATGACCGCGCTCCGCGCCGAGATCGGCACGGCCCCGGACGGGACCGCCCGCAGGGCGATCGTGCGGGTCGACCGGACCGAGCTGTCGAAGAACATCGTGCGCGGTCTGCTCGCCTACCGGCAGCTCCTCGACGACCGCCCCGAGTGGCGCGAGCGCGTGGTGCACGTGGCGTTCGCCTACCCCTCGCGGCAGGACCTGGCGGTGTACCGGGACTACACGGCCGAGGTGCAGCGGGTGGCGGACGAGCTCAACTCGCAGTACGGGACGCCGGGTTGGACCCCGGTCGTGCTCCACGTCAAGGACGACTTCGCGCGCTCGCTGGCCGCCTACCGACTCGCGGACGTGGCGCTCGTCAACCCCATCCGGGACGGCATGAACCTGGTCGCGAAGGAGGTGCCGGTCGTCTCCGACGAGGGGTGCGCCCTGGTGCTGTCGCGGGAGGCCGGGGCCCACGAGGAGCTGGGCGAGGACGCGATCACCGTCAACCCGTACGACGTGATCGGCACGGCACGGGCACTGCACGAGGCACTGACCGTGCGTCCGGAGGAACGGGCGGAGCGCTCGAAGCGCCTGGCGGCCGCCGCAACCGCACTACCGCCCGCCCAGTGGTTCCTGGACCAACTGCACGCGTTGGAGGAACGGCCCGGCCCGTCCGCCTGAACGGGGGGCCGGTCAGCCGGCCCGGTCGGCGAGGGCTCGTAGTAGCCGTACGACGCCCGCCGGGCCGTCCACCACGATGTCCGCCCGCTCCGACAGTTGGGTGACCTCCTCGCTGCCGCTGCACACCAGCAGGCCGGGGGTGCCGTGGGAGCGGAGTTTGTCGACGGCGGCGTAGGCGGGCAGGTCGCCGAGGTCGTCACCGGCGTAGAGGACGGACTCGGCGCCGAGTTCCCGGACGTACTCGCTCAGCGCCACGCCCTTGTCCATGCCCGGCGGGCGCAGTTCCAGGACCATGCGGCCGGGTTCGACGATCAGGCCGTTGCGCCGGGCCAGGTCGGCCAAGGGGCCGCGCAGGGCCTCGAAAGTGCCCTGGGGATCGGCGGCGCGGCGGGTGTGCACGGCGATGGCGTGCCCCTTGTCCTCGGTCCAGGTGCCGGTCGCGGCGCCGTTCGCGTCGAGGACGCCGGGCAGTTCGGCCCGCACGGCCGCGACGCCGGGGTGGGGGTCGGGCGCGGTGACCTCACCGCTGACGGCGTCCCAGCGTTCGGCGCCGTAGTGCCCGAGCACGACGAGGTGCTCAAGGCCGGGGATCCCGGCGAATCCGCCGTACCGCACGGCGACGTCGGCCGGCCGGCCGGTGATCACCGCGACGGCGGCGACCTTGGGGGCGAGCGCCGCGAGCGCCGGCAGGGCGTCGGGGTGGGCCCGCGCCTGCTCCGGGTCCGGCACGATCGGCGCGAGCGTGCCGTCGAAGTCCAGGGCGACGAGCGCCCGCTCGGGTCGCGCGAGCAGGGCGGCGAGCCCGTCACGGCCGGGCGCGGTCGCGGGGGTCGGCAGGGGGGCCGTGGGGTCGGCCGGGTCGGGGGCGGGGTCGGTCAGATCCTTGTCCTTGTCACTGGCCATACAGCGACCCTATCCAGCGGAGGCCGCACGCACCCCTCGCTCAGCTCCCCCGCGCCGCTCGGCCCAGCTCCCCCGCACCGCTCGGCTCAGCTCTCCCGCGCCGCTCGGCTCATCTCTCCCGCGCCGCTCGG
>NZ_JBVJPT010000008.1:92026-147945 GCF_055609385.1 Streptomyces sp. NPDC036764 | reverse complement strand
TCGGCCCAGCTCTCCCGCGCCGCTCGGCCCAGCTCTCCCGCGCCGCTCGGCCCAGCTCTCCCGCGCCGCTCGGCCCAGCTCTCCCGCGCCGCTCGGCCCAGCTCTCCCGCGCCGCTCGGCTCATCTCTCCTCCCGCCGTGCCTGACGCACCCGCCGCAGCCGGTTCACCGTGACCGGGTCGTGGGCCAGGGCCCTCGGGTCGTCCAGCAGGGCGTTCAGCAACTGGTAGTAGCGGACGGGGGCCAGGCCCAGTTCCTCGCGGATCGCACGCTCCTTGACGCCGGGGCCCGAAAAGCCCCGGCGTTCCAGAGCGAGGATGGCCCGCTCTCGGTCGGCGAGGGCGGCCTCGGGCGGGTCCTGGTGCTGGTCCATGGCTCGCACCGTAACCCCCGCCACCGACAACGGCCGCTACTCGGCGCTCTCCGCACGGGTCGCCGTCGACTGGAGCTGGCCCAGGATCGCCGACGGGCTGCCGCCGGAGGCGACGGTCTTGCCGATCCGCTTCTTGATGTCCGCACTGACCTCGGCCCAGGACGTCCGGCCGACCGGGTAGAGCTCGGAGAGCGGGAGCTGCTCCAGGAAGGGCTTGAGGTCGGCGTCCTGGGCGGCGCCGGTCATCACCGCGGACGCGGAGTTCGTGACGGGCAGCAGGTCGTACTCGCGGGAGAAGTCCAGGACGTTCTGCTTGTCGTAGACGAAGTCGAGGAACTCGCCCACCTGGTCGGCGTGGCCGTTCTCCTTGAAGGCCATCATCCAGTCCGCCACACCCATGGAGACCTTGCTCGGGCCCTCCACGCCGGGCATCGGCACCATGCCGAACTTCACGCCCTTCTTCTGGGCCATCTGCATCAGCGACGGATGGCCGTTGAGCATGCCGACGTCACCGGCCGCGAAGGCGGAGAAGGCATCGGCCCGGTTGAGCTCACCGGGTGCGACCGGGCCGGTGAGGCCCTTGCCGACCAGGTTGTTCTTGAGCCAGTCGAAGGTGGCGACGTTCTCGGAGGAGTCGATGCTGTACGTGCCGAGGTCGCTGTCGGTGTAGCCGCCCCCGCCGCTGAGCAGCCACTGCATCGTCTCGGCCTGCGCCTCCTCGGCACCGAGCGGCAGCGCGTACGGCGTCTTCACGCCCTCCGCCTTGAGCGCCTCGGCGTCGGCCGCCAGCTCCTTCCAGGTGGTCGGCGCGGAGATGCCGGCCTTCTCGAAGAGCGTCTTGTTGTAGAAGAGCAGCCGCGTGGAGGAGGCGAACGGGATGCCGTACTGCACATCCTTCACCCGGCCCGCGTCCGCGAACTGGGCGACGAAGTCGGCCTGCACGGGGATGGAGAGCAGGTCGTCGGCCCGGTAGAGCAGGCCCTTGGCGGCGTAGTCGGCGTACGCGCCGATCTGCGCCATGTCCGGCGCGTTCCCGGCGTCGACCATCTCCTTGACCTTGGCGTCGACGTCGTTCCAGGAGTAGACGGTGACGTCGACGCTCACGCCAGGGTGCTCGGCCTCGTAGGCCGTGACGAGCTTGTCCCAGTACTTCTGGGAACCGTTGGAGTCGTTGTCCCCATAGTCCGCGGCGACCAGCCGCAGCGTCACCTCGTCCGAGTCACCGGTCAGCCCGCAGCCTCCCAGGGCCGCCGTCAGGCCCAGCGCGGACACCGCCGCCATCGCTCCCGTACGCCTACGACCACGACTACGCCCCTGCACGCCAAACCGCCCCACGCCCATGTTCGAAATTTTCGAAACGTCATACATATTGCCCCCATAAGGTCTACACCACGTAAGTGGACTAGACCTCTCGCGGGTGCGCAAGCCACACTGTCCCCCGTGAGACACGTCATCGCCCTCGATGTGGGCGGCACCGGGATGAAGGCCGCCCTGGCCGGGGAGAGCGGCGAGCTGCTCCATCAGGCCCGCCGCCCGACCGGGCGCGAGCGCGGGCCGGACGCGGTCGTCGAGGGCATCCTCGACTTCGCCGCCGAGCTGCGCGCGCACGGCGAGGAGCGCTTCGGCGAGCCCGCCGCGGCCGTCGGCGTCGCCGTCCCCGGCATCGTCGACGAGGAGCGGGGCATCGCCGCCTACGCGGCCAACCTGGGCTGGCGGGACATACCCCTGCGCCGCCTGATGGCCGAACGGCTCGGCGGCGTACCCGTCGCCCTCGGCCACGACGTGCGCACCGGCGGTCTCGCCGAGGGCCGGATCGGCGCGGGCAAGGGCGCCGACCGATTCCTCTTCGTGCCGCTCGGCACCGGGATCGCCGGCGCCATCGGCATCGACGGCCGGGTGGAGGCGGGCGCGCACGGCTTCGCGGGCGAGATCGGCCACATCGTCGTACGGCCGGGCGGCACGCCCTGCCCGTGCGGACAGCGCGGCTGCCTGGAGCGGTTCGCGTCCGCCGCGGCGGTGAGCGAGGCGTGGGCCACGGCCTGCGGGGACCCGGAGGCGGACGCCGCGGACTGCGCCAAGGCCGTCGCGTCCGGCGACCCGAACGCCGTACGGATCTGGCAGGTGGCCGTGGAGGCCCTCGCCGACGGCCTGGTCACCGCCCTCACCCTGCTGGACCCCCGCACCCTGATCATCGGTGGCGGCCTCGCCGAGGCGGGGGAAACCTTGTTCACACCACTGCGGGACGCCGTCCGGCAGCGGGTCACTTTCCAGAAGCTGCCGTCCATCGTCCCCGCGGCCCTGGGCGACACGGCGGGATGCCTCGGCGCCGGGCTACTGGCCTGGGATCTCCTCGACAACACCGACCGTACGGAGGTAACCCCCTGATGGCGAACGCCCTAGGGGCGCGGGACAGCGCTGAATATGCGGCTACCGCCGCGGGAGCGCGACCAGCCACCACGCACCCGCAGCCCGCGACGGACAAGGTGCCCCTCATCCTGTCCGGCGCCAACGTGGTCATGCCGACGGGAACCCTCGAAGAGGGCCGAGTGATCGTCGACGGCACCCGGATCGCCGCCGCGGCCCCGGAGAACGCCCGGGTGCTCGACGCGACCGGCCACTACGTGATTCCCGGCTTCGTCGACATCCACAACCACGGCGGCGGCGGAGCCTCCTTCACCTCGGGCACCCCCGAGGAGGTGCTGCAGGGCATCCACACCCACCGCCTGCACGGCACCACCACCCTCGTCGCCTCCACCGTCACCGGCGACATGGACTTCCTCACCCGGCGCGCGGGCCTGCTGTCCGAGCTGGCCGAGCAGGGCGACATCGCGGGCATCCACTTCGAAGGGCCGTTCATCTCGCCCTGCCGCAAGGGCGCGCACTCCGAGGAGCTGCTGCGCGATCCGGCCCCGGCGGACGTCCGCAAGCTGATCGACGCCGCCCGCGGCCACGCGACGATGGTCACCCTCGCCACCGAACTGCCCGGCGGCATCGACTCCGTACGGCTGCTCGCCGAGCGCGGCGTCATCGCGGCGATCGGGCACACGGACGCGACGTACGAGCAGACGGTGGAGGCGATCGAGGCGGGCGCCACGGTCGCCACCCACCTGTTCAACGCGATGCCGCCGCTCGGCCACCGCGAGCCGGGCCCGATCGCGGCCCTGCTGGAGGACGAACGGGTGACGGTCGAGCTGATCAACGACGGCACGCACCTGCACCCGGCGTCCCTGCAACTGGCGTTCCATCACGCGGGCGCGGACCGGGTCGCGTTCATCACGGACGCGATGGACGCGGCCGGCTTCGGCGACGGCCGCTACATGCTCGGCCCGCTGGAGGTCGAGGTCGCCGACGGGGTGGCCCGCCTGGTCGAGGGCGGCTCGATCGCGGGCTCGACCCTCACCCTGGACCGCGCCTTCAAGCGTGCGGTCACCGTCGACCGGCTGCCGATCGAGGACGCGGTGGCGGCCCTGTCCGCCAACCCCGCCAGGCTGCTCGGCCGCTACGACCGCATCGGCTCACTGGAGCCCGGCAAGGACGCCGACCTGGTGGTACTGGACTCCGACTTCGACGTGAAGGGCGTCATGCGCCGGGGTGAATGGGTGATCGATCCCCAACTGGGGTGATGTGTCCGCCTGTTGGGGGCGGCAGTTGTCCTGCGAGACTGGGACGACTGCCGCCCGTTTGGCATGATCGGCGTCGGCCGGAGGGAACAACCGGCGGACGGACGGCGCACGCATGCTGAATTCTTCGGGGGAGGTCGGGTACAGGTGATCCTCACGGTCACGCTGAACAGCGCGCTCGACATCACCTATCGCGTACGGGCGCTGCGGCCCCACGCCTCCCACCGGGTCTCCGATGTGACCGAACGCCCCGGCGGCAAGGGGCTGAACGTGGCCCGGGTGCTGGCGGCCCTCGGGCACGAGGTGACGGTCACGGGCTTCGCGGGCGGCGCGACGGGGCGGGTGGTCCAGGAGCGGCTCACCGCCGTCCCCGGCGTGGTGGACGCCCTGGTGCCGGTCACCGGCGCGACCCGGCGCACCATCGCCGTCGTCGACGAGCTGACCGGCGACACGACCCAGCTCAACGAGCCCGGCCCGACGGTCACCGCCGCCGAGTGGTCGGCCTTCCAGGAGGCGTACGACGACCTGCTGGCGTCCGCCTCCGTGGTGGCCCTGTGCGGCAGCCTGCCTCCGGGCGTGCCGGTGGGCGCGTACGCCGGCCTGGTGCGGTCCGCGAAGGCGGCCGAAGTACCCGTCCTGCTGGACACCAGCGGCGAGGCGCTGCGCCGCGGGGTCGCCGCCCGGCCGGACATCATCAAGCCCAACGCCGACGAGCTGGCCGAACTGACCGGCTCCCACGAGCCGTTGCGCGCCACGCAGGACGCGCGCCGGCGAGGCGCCCGCGCGGTCGTGGCCTCCCTCGGCGAAGCCGGCCTGCTCGCCCTCACCCCCGAGGGCCGCTGGCGGGCCACCCCACCCACCCGCCTGCACGGCAACCCGACAGGCGCGGGCGACGCGGCGGTGGCGGGCCTGCTGTCGGGCCTGGTGGAAAAACTCCCCTGGCCGGACCGCCTGACCCGAGCGACAGCACTGAGCGCGGCGAGCGTCGTGTCACCGGTGGCGGGAGAGTTCGACCGGGGAACGTACGAGGAGTTCCAGAACCGGGTGGCGGTGACCGGGGAGGTCACCGCGGCCTGAAAATTTCCTCCTGGCATGCCCCTGTCGCCCTATATGATCAACGGTGATCACGGATCCACCTGACCAGGGATCCACTTCCATTGGGGGAAGTCATGTACAACGCAAGGAAGTTCGCGCGCCTCGCCGCCGTCGGCCTGGCCTCAGTCGGGCTCGTCGCGACCATGAACGGCGCGGCGACCGCGGACCCGGGGACCACCGCCCGTGCCGCGGACGCCCTGACCATCAGCGCGGCCGCACAGGAGTGGGGCGGCGGCTGGAACAACGACCGGGACGTCAGTATCCGGGAGAAGCCCAGCACCACCGCCCTCAAGGTCGGCACCCTGAAGAAGGGAAAGATCGTCAAGTGCTGGGTCGCCGGCTGTAGTGCGGTCGACGCCGGCAGCTACAAGTGCACGAGCACCTCGCCGACCGAGAAGCGCTGGCACGAGGTGCGCTGGAACGGCAAGAAGGCGTACGCCGCGACCCGGTGCCTTGAGTGGGGCCGCGTCGAGTGACCTGACCGCTGCACGGCTCCGAAACGATGGCGGCCGTCCTCGACGCAGTGTCGAGGACGGCCGCCGTCGCACGACTCAGTTGTCGCTCTCCGTGGTCAGCGATAGCTGGTCCAGGACGGCGTCGCACTGGTTGCCGTCGTTGCAGGCGATCTCGATCGTGTTCGTGCCCTTGTTCAGGTTCACGTTGGCCCAGGTGGTCTTCCAACCCTTTTCCCAGTCACCCTCGGGCGTGTTGCCGAAGTTCTCCATGTTCAGCGGCTGGGTGTTGGCCGTGCCGTTGACCAGCAGCGTCGCGTTGGCGTCCTTCCCCGGGACGCCGTAGCGCACGTACAGCCGATAGGTGCCGGCCTTCTCGATGTCGCTGACGGACCACGTGACCTTGGCGCCGACCTGGTTGAAGTTGGTGACGTAGACGCCGCCGTCGGCCTTGGCACCCTTGAAGTCGGAAGCCGTGGCAGCACCGCCGTCCAGGCGGAGTGCCTTCGCGTCGATCTTCGGCAGCTCCACCTGGTCCCCGGCGCCGCTGCTCGCCGAAGGGCTCGACTCCGCGCTCTGGGACTGCGTCGGCGTCGACCCCGCCTCGTTGTCCTTCTTGTCCTTGTCGTCGTCGCCGCCCAGCATCGCCACGCTGATGCCGATGACGACCGCCGCGACGACGGCGATGGCGCCGATGAGGAGGCCCTTGGTGTTCGGGCCCCGGCCGCGCCCTCCGCCGTACGACGGCTGCTGTTGCTGGACCGTGGTCGCCCCGCCGGGCAGCGTCTCCGGTGCCGCGTAGTGCGCGTTCGGCTGGCCGTAGGCGCCCTGCTGCGGTATCGGGGCGGCCGCCGGCTGCTGCTGGCCGTACTGGCGCTGGCCGACGGCGCGTACCCGGTTGACGGCGTTCGGGTAGCCGTAGCCACCGGACGGCGGCTGGGCTCCGTTGGCCTGCCCGTCGGCGTAGAGGTAGCCGAACGGGTCGTCGTCCTCGGGCGTGCTGGCGCCGTTGTTGCCGGACGTCATCCCTTGGTACTCCTCACCAGGTGCGGGCGTTGCGATAGGACGGTCAGAATGGCGAGCCTACCCGCTCCTGCTGGCCCAAACGGGTGACTCAGACCGCATCAGCTCGCTGACCTGGGATTCATCCCGCCCGTCTGTGTTGTTTGGGACGAGATCGTTTCTCTACGTACATCCGCTCGTCAGCGGACTTCAACACTTCGTCCGCGGTCATCCCGCAGTGGGCCCACCCGATGCCGAAGCTGGCCCCGACCCGCACGGCACGGCCCTCGGCCCGGATCGGCTGGATGATCTCGTTGCGCAGACGAACGGCGAGGTCCTGGGCGTCGGCACGGCCGAGCCCGTTGGCGAGGATCACGAACTCGTCGCCGCCGAGCCGGGCCACGGTGTCGCCGTCGCGGACCTGCCGGGTCAGACGCCGGGCGACCTCGATGAGCACCGCGTCACCCGCGTTGTGCCCGAACCGGTCGTTGATCGACTTGAAGCCGTCGAGGTCGCAGAAGAGCACCGCGAGCCCCTTGGTGCCGTCGTCGCGCTCGCTCTCGTCGGGCGAGACGGCATGGACGTGGTGGTCGTAGGCCTCGAGCGCCGCCACGCCCGGGAAGTCGAAGCCGTGGCCGTTGGCGTCGAAGACGGCGGGGTGGCCGTACGCGGCGTCCATGGACTCCAGGGCACCCGCGTGGGTGGGGCGCCTGCACAGCCGCGCGGACAGGCGCGAGCGCAGCTCGGCGGAGTTCGGCAGGCCGGTGAGCGAGTCGTGCGAGGCGCGGTGGGCGAGCTGGAGCTCGCGGCGCTTTCGCTCCTCGATGTCCTCGACGTGGGTCAGCAGGAAGCGGGGGCCGTCGGCCGCGTCCGCGACGACGCTGTTGCGCAGCGACACCCAGAGGTACGAACCGTCCCGGCGCCCGAGCCTGAGCTCCGCGCGTCCCCCCTCGGCGGACGTCCGCAGCAGCGTGCCGATGTCCTCGGGGTGGACGAGGTCGGAGAAGGAGTAGCGGCGCATCGCGGAGGCCGGGCGGCCGAGGAGACGGCAGAGCGCGTCGTTGGTGCGCAGGATGCGGCCGTGCTGGTCGCCGCCCATCTCGGCGATGGCCATGCCGGAGGGGGCGTACTCGAAGGCCTGCCGGAAGCTCTCCTCGCTCGCGCGCAGGGCCTGCTGCTCGCGCTCCAGCCTCACCAGCGCCCGCTGCATATTCGCGCGTAGACGTGCGTTGCTGATCGCGATGGCGGCCTGGAACGCATACATCTGGAGCGCCTCGCGCCCCCACGCGCCCGGCAGCCGGCCGTTGCGCGGCCGGTCCACGGACAGGACCCCGATCAGCTCGCCGCACGCGCCGCCCGGCACGCCGGGCGTGTACATCGGCGCGAACAGGCGGTCCGAGGGGTGCCACTCGTCCTCGAAGCGGGGCGCGGGCCCGTCGGTGTACCACTGCGGGACGTCGTCGTCGTCGAGGATCCAGCCCTCGGTGTGCGGTATGAACACCAGGTCGCCCCAGTGCTCGCCCATGCTCAGCCGGCGCTCCCACGCCTCGCGCGAGCCGACCCGGCCGGTGATGAGGGCCTCGGCGGCGGGGTTGCCGGAGAAGGCGGCGACGACGAGATCGCCGTCGGGGCGCACGAGGTTGACGCACGCGAGCTCGTAGCCGAGGCCGGTGACGACGCCGTCGGCCACGGTCTGAAGCGTGTCCGCCAGGCTGCGGGCCGTGTTCATGTCCGCCATGACCTGGTGCAGTTGCCGCAGGGTCGCAAGACGGACGTACGGCTCCGACTCGGTCTCCATGCTCGCCCTCCCCCCGAGACCTCGCAGCGAATCAAGGGTTCTACTCCGGCGTAACTTCCCTTGCTAGTTCCCCGCCACTGAATCACAGCGCGCTGCCCACTCGGTACACAGGGTCAACAATTAATGGCTCTTGTGACTCAAGTCACAGGTAAAGGTGAACAATTGAGCGGTGTTTCTGCGTTTTTCCTGTGTGTTTACTGGACGCAAACTGAGTGCGTGCGTGGAGATGGCACGAAACGGCCGCGAACAGTTCCGCACGACTCCGTCGGGAGTCCTAGGTCCGTTCTCGGGCGCAGGCCCGATGTGGGGCGTGCGGGACCGACATTAGCGTTTCCGGCGTGCCGAACACTTCTCTCCCCACGCAGCCCTTGACCGCCGTCCTCCCCGCCTCCCGGGGCCCCTTTGGGCATGCTGAGGGAGTGAGCGACGACGAGTTCCGTGCCGCGATGTCGCGGCTTGCCGCCGGCGTGGTCCTGGTGACCGCGGTGGAGCCGCCGCTGGACCCGGACGATCCGCACGCGCCGCCGGGCGAGGACGTCGGCATGACGGCGACGGCGTTCATGTCGGTGTCCCTGGATCCGCCGTTGGTGCTGGTCAGCCTGCGTACGGGGGCCCGTATGGACGACCTGCTGGACGAGCAGCCGCTGTGGGCGGTCTCGGTCCTCACCGAGAGCCAGCGCCACATCGCCGGGCGCTTCGCGATGAAGGGCCGGGTCAGCGACCGCCTGCTGTTCGCCGACATCCCCTACGTCCGCGGCAAGGAGAGCGGCGCCCCTCTGGTGGGCGGCGCCCTCGCCACGCTGGAGTGCCGCACCGAACAGCGGGTGACGGCCGGCGACCACACCCTGGTGATCGGGCGCGTCCTGTCGGCCTCGCTGCCGAGTGCGGACGGTCGTCCGCTGACCTATTTCCGGGGCCGTTACCGGCAGTTGGGATGATCTCCGCGGCGGATACGGCGGTCGAATTCCCGTGGCCCGCGAGTGATCGTCCGGCATACCGTCCCGGTATGACGCCGACGACTTCCGCACCCCGCCTCGAAAACATCACACCTGGAAATTTCGAGGCCGCTACAGGCATACGGGTCCGCCCCGACCAGGAACACGCGGTCTCCCCTGTGATGCAGTCCCTCGCGGAGGCATACGTTCATCCCGAGGGCGTGGCCTGGCCCCGTCTGATCGTCGACGGCGACCGCCCGGTCGGCTTCCTGATGGCCTTCCTCGACATCGACTGGCGCGGCGACGGCAGTCTGCGCCGCTCGGGCCTGTGGCGGCTGAACATCGCCGCCGGGGAACAGGGCCGGGGCTACGGTCGCTTCGCCGTCGAATGCGTGGCCACGGAGCTGCGCCGCCGCGGCGTCACCGAGTTCTACGTCACCTGGCACCCCGGCCCCGACGGCCCGGAGGGCTTCTACACGGGACTGGGTTTCCGGCCCACCGGGGAGACGTCCGGGGACCAGACGGTGGGCGTGCTGGAGCTGTAGGCGGGGCGGGTGCCGGCCCCCTCGGACGTCCCGCCCCGCCGGGCCGGCTCTAGATCGGCTCGATGTCCAGCCGGGCCACCCGCGCCGGATCCGTGACGATGTCGATCACGGCGATCCGATCCCGTACGAACGCAAACCGCAGCGCCCGTTCCACCCGCCCGCCGGCCAGCACCACGCAGCCGGGCGCGCCGTCGACGAGCGCGTGCCGGGCGACCGGGGCGGGCCGCGCGCCCAGGGCGGCCGACCCGAACGTCGAGGCGCCCCGTGCCACCGCCGCCGCGCCGGTCGTCACGCCGGCCTCGGAGCGGGCGATGACATCCGGGTCGAGGACGTCGAGCAGCCCCTCGAAGTCGCCCTCGCGCGCGGCGGCGAGGAAGGCGTCGACGACCTCCCACCGCCGGCGCCGAAGGGCCCGGTCGTGCTCGGGCACCTCGGCGCCCTGCACCCGGCGCCGGGCCCGGCTGGCGAGCTGCCGCGCGGCGGCCGGCGTACGGTCCACGACGGCCGCGACCTCCTCGTACGGCACCCCGAACAGGTCGTGCAGCACGAACGCGAGCCGCTCGGCGGGCGTCAGGGTGTCCAGTACGACGAGCAGGGCGATGCCCACCGAGTCCGCGAGGAGCGCGTCCTGCTCGGGGTCGGCCGGCGGCGAGGCGGAGGCGGCGGAGCCGGCGACCGAGCCGCCGGTTGGTGCCGCCGTGGTGTCCAGGGGCTCCTCCGCGCGCGACTTGCGGGAGCGGAGCATGTCGAGACAGACCCGGCCGACGACGGTCGTCAGCCAGCCGCCGAGGTTGTCGACGCGGCTGGTGTCGGAACGGCTCACCCGGAACCACGCCTCCTGCACCGCGTCCTCGGCCTCGGCGGTCGATCCGAGCATGCGGTGCGCCACGGCCCGCAGATGGCCGCGGTACGTCTCGAAGCGCTGGGCGAGGAAATCGGGGTCGTCGGTGCCGGTGCCATCGGCGCTCATCAGTCGCAGCCTCTCGTCGCGATCCGTCCGTCGTCACTGCGTTGACGGATCGCGCGGCGCGAATGTGACTCCCGGCCCGGCGCCTACCCCCAGTCCCGGCCGGACCGACCCCGCTTGGTGTCGGAGCGCTGCTTCTTCTCCCTCAGCCGGCGCTCGTTGATCCCGCGGGGAATGCGGGTCGGCCTGCGCGGCTTGGGCGGCGGGGCGCTCGCCTCGGCGAGGAGCGCGGCGAGGCGTACGGCGGCGGTCTCGCGGTTGCGCCACTGGGAGCGGTGCTCGGAGGCGCGCACGGTGAGGACGCCGTCGACGAGCTTTCCGGCCAGCCGCTCCAGCGCCCGCCGCTTCCACACCTCGGGCAGCGCCTCGGTCTTCGCGAGGTCGAAGCTCAGCTCCACCCGTGAGTCACTGGTGTTGACGTGCTGGCCACCCGGCCCGCTCGACCTGGAGAAACGCCACATGAGCTCGGCCTCGGGGAGCGAGACGGAGCCACGGATGACGTAAGGACCGGACATGCCGTCCATGGTCGCGCGTCTGTCCGGTCCACGTCACGCGAATATCCCGTGTCTCCCCTACGGGTGCTCTTTGGCAAAGAAAGTAAAGACACCTGGAACCTGAGGTACCCCTCTCCGCGTTGATAGGGGTAGCTGTAGCTTCTAGCCGTACCGCAACGAGGGAAGGGACTCCCAACAATGGCTGTAAGCCTGTCCAAGGGTGGCAACGTCTCGCTCACCAAGGAGGCTCCGGGCCTGACCGCCGTCACCGTGGGCCTCGGCTGGGACGTCCGCACCACCACCGGCACGGACTTCGACCTCGACGCGTCCGCGATCGCGGTCAACCCCACGGGCAAGGTCTACTCGGACGCCCACTTCGTCTTCTTCAACAACAAGCAGACGCCGGACAGCACCATCGTCCACACCGGTGACAACCGCACCGGCGAAGGCGCCGGCGACGACGAGGCGATCAACGTCAACCTCGCCGGCCTCCCGGCCGACGTCGACAAGATCGTCTTCCCGGTCTCGATCTACGACGCGGAGAACCGCTCGCAGAACTTCGGCCAGGTCCGCAACGCGTACATCCGCATCGTCAACCAGGCCGGCGGCGCCGAGATCGCCCGCTACGACCTCTCCGAGGACGCGGCCACCGAGACCGCCATGGTCTTCGGCGAGCTGTACCGCAACGGCGCCGAGTGGAAGTTCCGCGCGGTCGGCCAGGGCTACGCCTCGGGCCTGGTCGGCATCGCCCAGGACTTCGGCGTGAACGTCTGAGCACCCCGCACCACCCTGGAACCCCCGGCTCCGGCCGGGGGTTCCGGCGTTGCGCGGGCGGCACGGGCTGCGTCGCGAGCGACGGGATAGCAGAGGTCGCCCGGCGCAGGCCCGCGACGCAGGTCCCGGCACAGGTCACCCGTCACAGATCACCCGGCAGACGGCTTCGATAAGTTGCCCGAATGATCCTCGACCCCCTCCCCCTCACCTCCGACCACGACATCCCGTCGGCGGTCCTCACCGAACTCACCGCCCTCTACGCCGCCAACCACGAATTCCACGCGCTCAGCGGCGACTTCCCGGACCCGGACGACATCCGCCCGGAGCAGGTGGCCGCCGCGCTCGCCGACGAGTTGGCGGCCCCCGGGGCGGAGGTGCTGCTCGCCCGCAGTGAGGGCCGCCTGGTCGGTATCGCCATCACCCTGGCCCAGCACCCGGACCCGGTCGACCCGGACCCGTGGATCGGGCTGCTGATGGTGGACGCGACGGCCCACGGCCGGGGATTCGGCCGACGGCTGGCCACCCTCGTCGAGGACCGCTTCCGCACAGCGGGCCGCACCGCCGTACGCCTGGCCGTCCTCGACAACAACCCCAAGGCCCTCGCCTTCTGGACGGCCCTCGGCTACGACACCATCGCCTACGGCCGCGACCGCCAGCTCGACCGCCCGTGCACGGTCCTGCAGAAGCAGCTCACCGCGTCGTCCACCGCTTCCTCCCCCGTCGCCGACGAGACCTGACCCGAGCGGAACGACGACGTGGACTTCACGACCCTGGCCGGGACCGCCCTGGGTGCGCTCGTGGGCATCGGCTCGACCCTGCTGGCGGACCGGGCCCGCTGGCGCCGCGACCTGGCCGACCGGACCCGGCAGGAACGCAGGCAGATCTATGTGAACGTGCTGACGAAATACCGGCTCGCCTACGAGGCCATGCACGCGGCCGCCGCCGCTCGCCACGTGGAGGACGGGGCGAGGCAGGCGGCCGTACAGGAGGCGTTCCGTGCGTCGGGCTGCGACGAGGCGCGTGAGACGGCGCTGATCTGCGCTCCGCAGGAGATGTCGGACGTCCTGGAGGACGTCTACTCGACGCTGCGGGACCTCCAGGAGGTGTTCGCCTCGGGTGAGCCACCGCTCGGCTCACCGGAGTTGCAGGAGCGGCGGCTCAAGCACGCCGAGGCGGTCTGGGCCGCGCGGGCGGCGATGCGCCGGGACCTTGAGCGGGCCGCCTGACGGGGAGGGCCGCCGCTACGGGTGCTCGGGCCGCCCTTCCCCGTACAGCCAGTCCTCCCAGACGGTCGTGAAGTCCTCGTCCGGGGCCTTCTTCTCCACGTAGGACGTGAAGTCGTCGGTGTCCGCGTTGCCGTGGCGGTGGGTGGCCGCCCAGCCCTGGACGATGTCGTAGAAGGTGTCGTCGCCGACCTTCTGGCGGATCTTGTGCAGGACCATCGCGCCGCGTTCGTAGACGGGCGGGTCGGAGATGCGGGCGGCGCTCGTGGGCTTGGCGGGCGGGAAGTCCCAAAGGCCCTCGTGGTCGTCCTCGCCGTGGTCGTAGAGGGCGTCGAAGGTCTCCTGGGCGGAGTCGCCGTCGTTGTCCTCCTCCCACAGCCACTCCGCGTAGGTCGCGAAGCCCTCGTTCAGCCACATGTCCCGCCAGGTCTTCGGCGTCACGGAGTTGCCGAACCACTGGTGGACGAGCTCGTGGACGAGCAGTTCGGTGCCGGGGGCGCCCGGGAAGACGGGCCGGTTCTGGGTCTCCAGGGCGTAGCCGGCATCGCCCTCGTCGGCGACGATCGCGCCGGTTGAGGAGAAGGGGTACGGGCCGAAGTTGTACTCCGCCCACTCCATGATCTCGGGGATCCGGGTCAGCACCTTGCGCGCGGGGCCCTTCTGGCCGGGGGCCACGGCGGTGTAGACGGGCAGGTCGTCCTCGGTCGTGGTGACCGTGGACCGGGCGATGTCGTAGTCGCCGATGGCGAGCGTCGCGACATAGCCGGCCATGGGTTCGGCCGTGCGCCAGTGGAACGTCGTACGGCCCTCGCGGGTGGTCCGCTCCGCCAGCTCGCCGTTCGACACGGCCTCCAGCCCGTCCGGCACGGTGACCGAGATGTCGTACGCCGCCTTGTCGGAGGGGTGGTGGTTGCCGGGGAACCAGGCCATGGACCCCGTCGGCTCGCCGAGGGCGAGCGCGCCGGCGCCGGTCGGCAGCCAGCCCTCCTCGGACCCGTCGGGGTCGGTGAGGGTCTGCGGGGTTCCGGAGTAGCGGACGGTGACCCGGAAGGTCTCACCCTCGTCGAGGTCGTCGTGCGGCCGTACGACCAGCTCCTGGCCGTTACGGCTCCAGCGGGCCTGCCGGCCCTCCACCGACACCTTCTCGACGTCCATCCCCTTCAGATCGAGGTCGAAGGCGGAGAGGTCCTTGCCGGCGCGTGCGGTGATCTCGGCGGTGCCGGTGAGGTGGCGCTCGTCCGGGTCGTAGGCGAGGTCGAGGCCGTAGTGGGTGACGTCGTAGCCGCCGTTGCCGGCCTTGGGGAAGTACGGATCGCGCGCGCCGGAACCGCCGGGGGTGCCGTGCACTCCGCCGCACGCCGTGAGGGCGAGGGCGAGCAGGCCGCAGGCGCCGGCCCGGGAGATCCGGGCGGCCGACGGAACCCGTGCGGTCGGGCGGGCGGGGACAACAGGTGCGGAACGGGACACGCCAGTGATCCTATGAGCGCGGCCGTGACACCATCACCTCCGTGCTCGACATCGGCTACGCCCTCTCCAACCGTTTCCCGGACCCCCCGCAGACGGACTACCGCCGCGCGGACGTCCACGCCCTGCGCCACGACCTGTTCTGCGGAGACGTCTATCTGGCCGACACCAAGGCGGACCGGGAACTGTCCACAGCCTGGGGATGGGTGCCCGTGCTCGACTTCGCCTGGGCCCTGTGCGACATCGCCGAACGGCTGGACCGGGATCCGGCGGGCTCCCGCGCCTCCCGCCCCCAACACGCGGAACTCGACTTCACCGAGTCGACCGACCGCATGCTCTTCGAGCGCCGCTTCGGCTGGGTGGACATCGAGGCGGACTGGATGCCGGCCGAGGAGTCCCCGCTGTCCTTCGCCCACACGGAACTGCGCCGCGAGGCCCGCGACTTCCTGCACGACCTGCTCGCCGACCTGATCGACCTGCACGACGACCTGGGCGAGAACCCGGCGATCTGGACACTCCAGGCCCGCTATCCCCGGGTGGGGTGAGGCCACCCGGGGCGACGGCACGGGCGTCAGCCCTCCACCCGGATCCCCAGTTGGGCCGCCAGCACCGGTGCCAGATCCAGCAGTTGACCCGAACTGATCACCGCCCCGGCGAGCCGCTCCACACCCCGCGCGATCTCCAGCTCCGCCGCCCCGCGCAGATCCACGTCCGCCAGGGTCACCCCGGTGAGGTCCACCCCCTTCACCGCGCAGTCCACGAACTCCACCCGCTCAAGGCGGGCGCCCCCGAAGTCCGGCTCGACCAGGACGCAGCCCTCGAAGACGACATCCCTGAGCCTGGCCTTGCGCATGTTCAGGTAGTCGATCTTGCCGCCGCGGATCACGACCCGCTCCAGCACGGAACCGTGCAACTGCACTCCGCCGAGGCGGGCATCGACCAGCTCCACATCGCGCAGGGTCGACTCGGCGAGGTCGGTGCCGACCCCGCGTGGCCCGGTGAGGACCGAGTCGAGGATCCGGGCGTGATGCAGCCGCGTCTCGTCCAGGACGCAGCCCTTCAGCGCACAGTCCATGAAGCGGGCGCCCGCGCCGTCGTGCCCGGTGAGGTCCTCCTCGCGGAACTCCAGGCCGTCGTAGTCCCCGTCCGGCTCCAACTCCCCGTCCCGGAACGGCTCCAGCGCCGGCAGCCGCAGCTCCGGCCGCCGCGCCCCCTTCACGCCGTCCCTGCCCGGCCCGCCGGCCCGGCCCGCGCCGCCGCTCGCACCCATCGCTCTCCTCGCCATGCCCCCATGCTGCACCCCGCCACTGACAATCCCCCGCCTCCGCCCGACCCGACCCGCGCCCACCCCCACGACCAGCGCGGACACCGGTGATGTCACATTCCGGTGCCCCCGCGCCGTCGTACTCGCAGAAGAAGGCAAGCAAGGCGAACCGAGCGCGAGGGAGACCCCCAGCCATGCACCGCATCACCGTCGTCGGCGGCGGCTTCGCCGGACTCACCGCGGCCATCACCGCCGCCGAGGCGGGCGCCAAGGTCACCGTGTACGAGGCCCACCACACCCTCGGCGGGCGGGCGCGGACCGCCGAGGGGCCGTACCGGACGAACGAGGGACCGCACGCCCTGTACAGCGGCGGCCCGCACTGGGCCTGGCTCAAACAGCGGGACCTCATCGGCCCGCTCGCGCCGATCTCACCCCTGGAGGCGGCACGGCTCAGGCTGCGGCACCGTGGCGTCCTGCGCCGCACCCCGCCGTTCGCCATGCTCAAGCTGCTGCGGCCCGCCCTGCCGGCGGCGCCCGTCGACGTCGACTTCATGACGTGGGCGACCGGCATCGCCGGCGAGGAGGGCGCCCGTGCCGCCGCCCACTACTCCGCCGTCGCGCTGTTCCACCACGACCCCGGCTCCCTGTCCGCCGCGTTCGTGCGGGAGCGGCTGCGCCGGGCCACCAAGCTGCCGCCGGAGGCGCACTATCCGAAGGGCGGCTGGGCGAACCTCATCGACCGGATGGCGGCCCGGGCGTGGAACCTCGGGGTGCGGATGGAGACCCTCTCGCGCGTCGACAGCCTCGACGACCTCACGACCGACGCACCCGTCGTCGTCGCCACCTCGCTCGACGCCGCCCGCCGCCTCCTCGGGGACGGCTCCCTGACCTGGACGAGCGGTCGTACGGCACTCATCGACCTCGCCGTGCGCACCCGGCGCGGGGACGCCTTCGTCGTCTCCGACCTCGACGAGACCGGGTGGCTGGAGCGGTTCACCGCGCAGGACCGCTCCCTGGCCCCGGCCGGCGAGCAGCTCATCCAGGGGCAGATCCCGATCGCCCCGCACGAGTCCCGGGCCGACGGCATCGCCCGTGCCGAGCAGCTCCTCGACCTCGGCTTCCCCGGTTGGCGCGAGCGCGTCACCTGGCGCAGCGAGGCCGTGGCGAACGGCCGTACCGGCGCCGTCGACCTGCCCGGCACCTGCTGGCGGGACCGCCCGGCCGTGGATCGCGGTGACGGCGTCTATCTGGCGGGCGATCAGGTCGCGGCCCCCGGCGTGCTGTCCGAGGTCTCCTTCAACAGCGCGCTGACGGCGGTGTCCCTGGCCCTCGGCCGGCACGCCCTTGA
Source organism: Streptomyces sp. NPDC036764 (assembly GCF_055609385.1). Classification (NCBI taxonomy): domain Bacteria; kingdom Bacillati; phylum Actinomycetota; class Actinomycetes; order Kitasatosporales; family Streptomycetaceae; genus Streptomyces; species Streptomyces sp. NPDC036764. The sequence goes on along the minus strand of NZ_JBVJPT010000008.1, from coordinate 130,592 downwards.
CCTCAAGCGAGCTTGAGGTTGGAGCATTTTCGAGCCGCCCCGGTGACGGGCCGGGCGGCCGTACAGACGCGAGTTCCAAGCGATGGGGGATCCCGATGCACGCCATCCGCCTGCACACATTCGGCCCGGCCGAGAACCTCGCCCTCGAGATGACCGACGACCCCGTGCCAGGACCCGGTCAGGTCCGGATCGCCGTGGCGGCGGCCGGCGTCCATCTCCTCGACACGGCCCTGCGTGAGGGCGTCCAGGGCCCGGCACCCGAGCTGCCCGCACTGCCCACGATCCCCGGCCGCGAGGTCGCCGGAGTCGTCGAGTCCCTCGGCGAGGGCGTCGCGCAACTGTGGCTCGGCAAGCGCGTCGTCGCCCACCTGGGCTTCGCGCCGGGAGGGTACGCCGAGCTCGCCGTCACCGGCATCGACCGCGTCCACGAGATCCCGGCGGGCCTCGACTTCGCCGAGGCCGTCGCCATGATCGGCACGGGCCGTACGGCGATGGGGATCCTCCAGTTCGCCGAGCTCGGCCCGGACGCGGTGGCCGTGATCCCGGCGGCGGCCGGCGGTATCGGCACCCTGCTCGTGCAGTACGCCAAGAACGCGGGCGCGGTCGTCGTGGGACTGGCCGGAGGGCCCGAGAAGGCCGCCCGCGTGCGGGAGAACGGCGCGGATCTCGCCGTCGACTACACCGATCCGGCGTGGCCCGGGAAGGTGCGCGCCTTCCTGGGCGGCCGCGGCGCCACCGTCGTCCTCGACGGCGTCGGCGGCGACGTGGCCCGCGAGTCCGTCGCCCTGCTCGCGCCCGGCGGCAGGCACCTCGTCTTCGGCTGGTCGGGCCAGGGCCTGCACGACGGCGAGCCCTACCTCGTCGACGGCGTCTCCGAGAACGTCCTCGGCCCCGCGATGATGCGCAGGGCCGGCGGCCCCAACCCCGTACAGACCCTCGAACTGCGCGCCCTCACCGAGGCCGCCGCGGGCCGGCTCACCCCGGCCGTGCAGCGTTTCCCGCTCGCCGAGGCGGCGGCCGCCCATCGCGCCCTGGAAACCCGCGCGACCACCGGAAAGGTGGTGCTGGAGCCGTGACCGGCCACAAGCACTCCCCAGATGCGACACACCCCGAACCATGGTCTTCTGACCAGGTGACCATCACCCGAACGGGTGAATCAGCCCGAGACACGGACCCCCGCCGCTGGTGGGGACTGGTGATCATCGCGCTCGCGCAGCTCATGGTCGTCCTGGACGCGACCATCGTGAACATCGCGCTCCCGTCCGCACAGGCCGACCTCGGCATGACCGACGGCAACCGCCAGTGGGTGATCACCGCCTACACCCTGGCCTTCGGCGGACTGCTGCTGCTCGGCGGCCGGATAGCCGACCTGGTGGGCCGCAAACGCACCTTCGTCATCGGCCTCGTCGGCTTCGCCGCCGCCTCCGCGCTCGGCGGTGCCGCCACCACGGCCACCATGCTCTTCGGCGCCCGCGCCCTCCAGGGCGTCTTCGCCGCCGTCCTCGCCCCGTCGGCCCTGTCCCTGCTGACGACGACGTTCACCGACCCCAAGGAGCGCGGCAAGGCGTTCGGCATCTACGGCGCCCTGGCCGGCAGCGGCAGCGCGATCGGGTTCATCGTCGGCGGACTGCTCACCGAGTACCTGGACTGGCGCTGGTGCCTGTACGTCAACGTCCCCATCGCCGCGATCGCCGTCTTCGGCGCGCTCGCCCTGCTCCCCGACAGCCCCCGCCACGCGGGCGCCCGCCTCGACGTGCCCGGCGTGCTGCTCGGCTGCGGCGGCCTGGTCGCGATCGTCTACGGGTTCGCCGAGGCGGAGCCGCGCGGCTGGACCGACCCGATGGTTCTGACCCTGTTCGCCGTGGGGGTCATGCTCCTGGCGACCTTCGTCTGGTGGCAGACCAGGGCCCCGGTGCCACTGCTTCCGCTGCACATCATCAAGGAACGCAACCGCGCCGGCTGCTTCCTGACGATGGCGCTCGCCGTGATCGGCATGTTCGGCCTGTTCCTGTTCATGACCTACTACCTCCAGGTCATCCTCGACTACTCGCCGGTGATGACCGGACTGGCCTTCCTGCCGCTGACCGCCGCGATCATCATCGGCTCGACCCAGATCGCCGCCCGGCTGCTGGCCCGGGTGGCACCCCGCGTGCTCATGGGCCCGGGCGCCCTGTTGGCGGCGATCGGCATGATGCTGCTGACCCGGATGACGGTGCACTCCTCGTACGCGGCCGACATCCTGCCCGCCCTGATCCTCATGGGCCTCGGCGTGGGCCTGGTCTTCATGCCGGTGTTCGCCACGGCGACGGCGGGCGTGGCCCCGCAGGACTCCGGCGTGACCTCGGCGACCGTCAACACCTCGCAGCAGGTGGGCGCCTCGATAGGCACGGCCCTCCTCAACACCGTCGCCACCACCAGCGGCGCCGCCTACATCACCGCCCATCTCACCGACCCGGCCCGCCGGGCCCTGGTCACCAAGGAGGGCATCGTGCACGGCTACACGGTCGCCATCTGGTGGGCCGCCGCCATCATGCTGCTGGCCGGCCTCGTCGCGACCCTGATGGTGACGGCGAAGGCCCCGAAGCAGGGGACCCGGCAGAAGACGCCGACGCCGGAGCCGGTGGCCTGAGCACCCCGCAAACGGGGGGAGGGGCCCCCTCGGACCGCGGAGCCCCTCCCCCACCCTCCCCACGCCGTCAGTGCCGCCCGGAAATCCGATCGGCCACCCGGGCCGCGCGCGAGGACCGCGCACTCGGCGTACTGAACTCCCGCCGATCCGCCGCCCGATACGCGGCGTACAGCCCGTGCACACCCAGCCAGCGCAGCGGCTCCGGCTCCCACTTGCGCACCTTGTGCCCGACCCACGGCAGTTCGGTGAGCTCGGTGCGCACGCCCTGCCCCGAGTCGATCTGCACCAGGTCCCGCAGGGTCCGCGCCGCGAGGTTCGCGGTGGCGACACCGGAGCCGACGTAACCGCCCGCCCAGCCGAGCCCGCTCGTGCGGTCCAGGGTGACGGTCGCGCACCAGTCGCGCGGCACCCCCAGCACCCCCGACCACGCGTGCTCGACCCGCACCCCGGCCAGCGACGGGAAGAAGCCGACCAGGATGTCCCGCAGCGCCTCGATGGTCTCCGGCTGCGTGCGCCCGTCGTTGTCCGTCCGCGACCCGAAGCGGTACGGCACCCCGCGCCCGCCCAGCGCGATCCGCCCGTCGGCCGTGCGCTGGGCGTACATGTAGGCGTGCGCCATGTCGCCGAGGGTCTCGCGTCCGTCCCAGCCGACCGACTCCCACTGCTCCTCGGTCAGCGGCTCGGTGGCGATCATCGAGGAGTTCATCGGCAGCCAGGTCCGGTGCTGGCCCTTGAGGTTCGCGGTGAAGCCCTCGGTGCAGCGCAGGACGTAGGGCGCGCGGACGGTGCCGTACGGGGTGACCGCGTGCTTGGGCCGGATCTCGGTGACCGGCGTCAGCTCGTGAATGGTCACGCCGAGCGCCTCGACGGCCGCCGCGAGCCCCTTGACCAGCTTCACCGGGTGCACGCGTGCCCCGTGCGGCGTCCAGGTCGAGCCGACCGCGTCGGCCACCCTGATCCGCTCGGCGGTCCGCCGGGCGTCGTACAGCTCCCGGTCCTTCTCGCCGTACGCCAGCTCCTGCGCGTGGAACTCCTTCAGCCGCGCCAACTGGGCGGGCGTACGCGCGACTTCGAGCACCCCGCCCTTGTGGATGCAGGCGTCGATGCCCTCGTCCCGGGCGACCGCGATGACCTCGTCCACGGTGTCGTTCATGGCCCGCTGAAGCCGTACGGCCGCCTCGTGGCCGTGCAGCTTGGCGTACCGGTCGCGGCCGGCGATGCCGTTGTACAGCCAGCCGCCGTTGCGCCCCGAGGCGCCGTAGCCGCAGAACTTCTGCTCCAGGACGGTGATCCGCAGGAAGGGAACCGCCTTCTTCAAGTAGTAGGCCGTCCACAGTCCCGTGTACCCACCGCCCACGATCACCACGTCCGCGGAGGCGTCCCCGCCGAGCGGCTCACGCGCCGCAGGGAGACCGTCGTCCGCGTACCAGAAGGAGATCCCGCCGTTCACGGCGTCACTGACCGAGCTGCTCATGGCGAGGACGTTAATTCGCGTGAGGCGATTCCGGCACCCCAGTAGGGTCGCAAAGTGATCGACATTCCGGACGAGCTCGTCGCCCAGCACGTGCGCTACGACGGAGAGGCGGGCCGCGCCTACGTCGCCTCGCTCGCCGAACGCGCCACGCGCTTCCTGGAGCACTGGGAGCTGCGCCTGGACGGGCCGACGATGTACGGCCGTTGCGCGCTGGTCCTGCCCGTGCTGCGGGCCGACGGGACACGAGCCGTGCTCAAGCTCCAGGACGTCGACGAGGAGACCGTCGGCGAGCCGGTCGCGCTGCGGGCGTGGGGCGGCGACGGCTCGGTCCGGCTCCTGCAGAGCGACGAACAGACCGGCACGCTCCTGCTGGAGCGGCTCGACTCGGACCGCCTCCTGGACGACCTGCCGGACTCCCGCGAGGCCACCCTGGTCGTCGCCCGTCTGCTGGCCCACCTCACCAGCACCCCGGCCCCGCCGGGCCTGCGCCGCCTCGGCGACATCGCCGAAGCCATGCTGGACGACACGCCCGCCGCCCTGGAGCCGCTCCCGGACCCGGACGCCCGCCGCCTGCTCGCCGACTGCGCTGCGGCGGTGCGCGAGGTGGCCGCCGAGCCCGGCGACCGGCTGCTGCACTGGGACCTGCACTTCGAGAACGTCCTCGCCGCCGACCGGGCCCCCTGGCTCGCCATCGACCCCAAGCCGCTCGCGGGCGACCCCGGGTTCGACCTCTTCCCGGCGCTGTGGAACCGCTTCGACGCGGACGAGGTGGTGTGGCGCTTCGACGCCATGACGGAGGTGCTCGGCCTCGACCGGGCCCGGGCCCGCGCCTGGACGCTGGGCCGCGTGCTCCAGAACTCCCTGTGGCAGATCGAGGACGACGACGCCCCGCTCGACGCGCACATGGAAATCGCGCGGCGCCTGCGGAACCACCCCCGCTAGCCTCGCCACATGATCCGACCCGCGACACCCTCCGACATTCCCGCCCTGCACGCCCTGATCCGCGAGCTCGCCGAGTACGAGAAGGCGCTGGAGGAGGCGAAGGCCACCGAGGAGCAGCTCCACGAGGCCCTCTTCGGCGACCGCCCCGCCGCCCACGCCCACATCGCGGCCGACGACGCGACCGGCGAGACCGTCGGCTGCGCCATCTGGTTCCTGAACTTCTCCACCTGGCGCGGAGTCCACGGCATCTACCTGGAGGACCTCTACGTCCGCCCCACCGCCCGCGGCGCCGGCCACGGCAAGGCCCTGCTCACCGAACTGGCCCGGCTCTGCGTGGAACGCGGCTACCAGCGCCTGGAGTGGTCCGTCCTGAACTGGAACACCCCGTCCATCGGCTTCTACGACTCCCTCGGCGCCCGCCCCCAGGACGAGTGGACGGTGTACCGCCTGACGGACGAGGCGCTGACGAAGCTCGGCTCCGACCCCCGGCCCACGACGGTGTGAACGTCGTGCGCATGACCGCCCACCGATTGGGCACGGCTCCCTGGCATGAGCCCCACGAATATGCGCCACCCCTCCAACTCCCCCACACCTGAGGCCGAGTTCGTCCCCGGTCTCGAACTCTCCCGCCGCTTCTACACCGACGCGGTGCGTCCGCTGCTGGAGGAGGCCGCCCCCGGCGTCCCCCACTCGGCCGCCCGCATCGGCAGCGGTTCCGAGGTGCTCGGCCACGACACCCCGCGCTCCGCCGACCATGAATGGGGCCCGCGCCTTCAGGTGTTCCTGCACCGCCACGACGTGCCCCGGCACGCCGCCCGGATCAGACACCTGCTGGCCGAGCACCTCCCGAAGACGTTCCTCGGCCACCCCACGAACTTCGCGCTCACCGGGGAGGCCGGCCGGGACATCCGCGTCATGCGCGCCACCGAAGGGCCCGTCCACCACCGCGTCGAAGTGACCGGCACCTCCGCCTGGTTCACCGACACCCTCGGCTTCGACCCGGCCCAGGGCCTCACCCCGGCCGACTGGCTGGCCACCCCCACCCAGCTCCTCGCCGAGGTCACCGCCGGCGCCGTCTTCCACGACGGCCTGCACACCCTCACGCCCTTACGCCGCGCGCTGCGCTGGTACCCCCACGACGTCTGGCTGTACGTCCTGGCCTGCCAGTGGCAGCGCATCGCGCAGGAGGAGGCCTTCGTGGGCCGCGCCGGCGAGGTCGGCGACGAGCTGGGCTCCGCCGTCATCGCCGCCCGCCTGGCCCGCGACCTGATGCGGCTGTGCCTGCTGATGGACCGCCGCTACCCGCCGTACGGCAAGTGGCTCGGCAGCGCGTTCGCCGGCACCGCCGCCGGACCCCGCCTCGCCCCCGTCCTGACGGCAGCGCTCGCCGCGACGGACTGGCACACCCGCGAACGCCATCTCGCGCACGCCTACGAGATCGTCGCGCACCAGCACAACGACCTGCGGCTGACCGACCGCGTCGCCCCCACCACCCGCCCGTACCACTGCCGCCCCTTCAAGGTCCTGCGCGCCGACCGCTTCACCGCCGCCCTGCTCGCCCGCATCGGCGACCCGATGCTGAAGGACATGCCGCCCGTCGGCGCGGTGGACCAGTTCGTCGACAGCGCCGACGCCCTGACACGCCCCCGACTGGCCCGCGCCCTCAGCCACGACGCACGAAAGCCGTAGCGCGGGCCCGGCCCCCGAACGCCCGAGGGACTCAGGACATACGAAGGCCCTCGACGGCCCGCGCGGCAGGCGCCCCGCACCCCGCGACCGCCTCCAGCTCCCGCACCACGGCGGCACCGATCAGCTCGGCGTCACCCGTGCGCAGATGGCAGACGACGGTCAGGGTGTAGGCGTCGGCGGTGTGGACCAGACACAGGTTCGCCGTGCCCGGCGGGGAGAGCTGGGGCAGCGGCACCACGCGCGACAGGGGACGCCCGTGCAGGTGGCTGGGGATGTCCCGCCACTTGAACGCGGTGCACAGGCTCGTGGTCAGCTCGGGACGGGCCAGACGCCGGGCCATCACCCCGGCCAGCCACGGCACGGTACGCGCCGCGCCCTGGAGCGCGGGAAGGATCGCGCGATGCGCCTCGCAGCGGTGCTCGAACGCCGCGACCTGGTCCTGGCAGGCCCGCAGCCGGGCCACCGGGCAGTCGAGGTCGACGGGCAGCGCGATACGCAGCGCGGTGACGCCGTTGCCGAGGCGTTGTGCGTCGTGCCGGGTCCGCAGATCGACCGGCACCGTCGCGTAGAGCGGGGTCGGCCCCTTCGGCCAGGACCGCAGGGGCCCGTGGCAGGCGCGCAGGGCACCGGCGTACGTACTCAGCAGAAGTTCGTTGAGCGTCGCCCCGCGCCCGCCCGCCGGCTGCCGCCGGGCCGCGCGCATCACCTGCGGGTCGATCCGCACCACGGCCACCGACGGCCCCGCTGCGCCGCCGGAGGACGCCGGGACGGGCTGGCCGGCGACCCCGATGCGCCGCAGCTCCCTGCCCACGGCGGCGAGCCGCACCGACGGCCGCTGCCACGTCCCCTCGGCCGGTGCCGGCGGGCGCGGCGGCGCGGCGTCGTCCATCAGCAGCCGGAAGAGGGTCTCCAGGGACCTGCCGTCGAGCAGCGCGTGATGGGCGAGCAGCACCACGGCCTGTTCGCCCGCCGCGGTGGGGTGCTGTGTCACCAGCAGCTTCCACGGGGGCCGTTCGGCCGGCAGCGCACGCGTGACACCGTCGGCCAGCAGGGAGTCCACGTCCTGGTCGGTCACGGCGATATGGTCGGCGGGCTCGAACGGCCGGGCGGACGACCACCGGTGGCCGGACACCGCCGACGGCCCGGCGGGGGGCACCGGGACCAGGCTCATCCGCTCCAGGGCGCCCCATCTGTCCTGGACCCTGGTCCGTACCCGCGCCAGATCGAACGGTTCTCCGGGAAACACCGCGGCGATGCCGACGGTCCCCGGCAGCCCGTTGCGCAGATGGCCTTCCTCGATGGCCGTCAGCCTCATCTTCCACAGCCTCCCGTTCCCAAGTCCCCCTAGGGCCTGCCCGCGCCGCTCAGACGTGGGGTGAGTCGAAGACGACACAGGCGTTGTGGCCTCCGAAGGCGAAGCTGTTGCTGATCACCGGCCCGTCCGGGATCTTGCGCGGTTCGCCGGTGACCATGTCCAGCTCGCACCGCGGGTCCAGTTGCGTGAGGTGCGCGGTCGGCGGCGCGAGCCCCTCCCGCACCGACAGGACCGTGATCACCGCCTCCAGCGCTCCCGCCAGCCCCAGCCCGTGCCCGGTCACCGCCTTGGGCGCGGTCACGGGCACCTTGCGCGACCCGAACACGGCCGTGATGGCCCGCGCCTCGGCGAGGTCGTTCAACTCGGTGCCGGTGCCGTGCGCGTTGACGTGGGTGACGGCGTCGGCCGTCGTCCCGGCGTCGGCGAGCGCCTGCTCCATGCACGCGACGGCACCCAGCCCGTCGGGATGCGGCGCGGTGAGGTGATGGGCGTCGGAGGTACGTCCGTACCCGGTGAGCGTGGCGTGGATGCGGGCGCCCCGCGCACGGGCCAGGTCCAGTCGCTCCAGCACCAGGAACGCCGCCCCTTCGGCGAGGACGAACCCCTGCCGCCCGGCGTCGAACGGCCGGGACGCGGCGGCCGGATCCTCGCACTCGGTGACCATCGCCCCGGCCCGCCCGAAGGCGAGCGCGGTCGTGGGGGTCAGCGGGCTGTCGTGCCCGCCCACCACGACCACGTCCGCGGACCCGGCCCGGATCATCTGCATCGCCTCGCCCACGGCGTGCGTCCCGGAGGCGCAGGCGGTGGAGATCGTCAGACTCGGCCCGGTCACCGAGAACCGGGCGCTGATCCAGTACGCCCCCGCGTTGTGCATCAGCCGGGGCGCGTAGAGCACGTCGGGATGCCCGATGCCGCCCTCCTGGCTGATCACCCCGCCGTAGCCGGTACCGGTGACCACCGCCCGCCTGCGGGAGGGGGCGTGGAGCCCGCCGGCGTCCTGGACGGCGTCCGCGGCCGCGCACAGGGCGAGTTGCACCGACCGGTCCGCCCGCCGGGTCTCCTTGACCGTCAGATACCCGGCGGGGTCGAAGCCGGGCATCGGACACGCGGGGTGTACGACGGTGCCCTCGTCGTCGAATGCGTGCAGCGTGCTCGCCGACCGGCGGCGGATCAGGCTCTCCCACAGCTCCTCGGGCGTCGCCCCGGCGCCGCAGCGGACGCCCAGGCCCGTGACGGCGACGGCGTGCCGGCCGGTCATCGGGCCAGGGTGCTGTGGGCGTCGGACGTACCGGCGCGCAGCCGCACGATGAGCTCGGCGACGTCACCCACGGTGGCCACGGCGGACTTGTCGGTCCCCCGCAGGGTCACCCCGAACAACTCCTCCGACGCCGCCTCCAGTTCGGTGATGTCCAGGCTGTCGGCTCCCAGGTCGGCGACCAGCCGGGCCTGCGGCACGACCGCCTCCTGCGGCACCGACATCACCTGCGCGCACAACGGGCGCAGCGCTTCCCATACGTCACCTGTGTCCCGGCGCTCGGCTTCCATGCAACTGCCTCCATCTCCTGGTGCCGTCAGAGCACTGACGGCGTCGCCGTCCGAGCCCATGTCTCGAACTCCGTGACGACCGCGTCGGCGAGCCGACCCGCGTCGTCCGGACCCGCGTTGCCCACCGCGGTGAGCGTGAACGCGTCCCCTGCCTGTGCCAGGGCGAAGCTGACGGTGCCCGGGTACTGCAGCGGCGGCAGCCCGACCGTGCGCACGAGCCGGCGGCCCTGGAAGGTGCTCGGCCCGCCGGGCCACTTCATGGCCGTGGTCGCGGTCGCCGCGAAACAGGAGTGGCGCCCCCGGCCGGCCAGCAGCCTGGTCACCCAGGGGCCGGTGCGCCGCGCCGCCTCCGCCACCGGGAACAGCACGGTGGCGTGTACGGCGGCCCGCTCGGGCACGCCGGCCATCGCGTCCTGGCACGCCCGCAGCCGCGCCACGGAACCGTCCACGTCGACGGGCAGCGGAACCCGGACCACCGTGAGGGTGTTGCCGAGTTCGCCCGGATTCCCCCGGCCGCGCAGATCGCACGGTACGGCCGTGTACACGGGCAGGTCCCGCTCCCGCCACCGCCGCACCGGCCCGTACTGGGCCCGCAGCGCCCCGGCGACCGCGCCCACCAGCAGCTCGTTCAGCGTCGCGCCGCGGCCGTCGGCGGGCTGCCGGCGCGCGGACCGGACGATGTGCGCGGGCAGTTCACTCACCGCCACCGAGGCATACGTCTGCCCCGGCGGCCACGTCGGAAGGGCCTGTCCCGCGGCCGACATCACCTTCAGCTCCCGGCCGGCCGCACGCAGCCCGCTGCGCGGCAACGGCACCGGCCTCTCCCGCTGTCCCGCCGGCCCGGGGTCGTCCATCAGCGAACGCATCAGCGTCGCGAGCGACCTTCCGTCCAGCAGCGCGTGCTGGGCCACCAGCGCCAGGGCGAAGTCACCGCCGTGCGCGGTGTCCGGGATCACGAACAGCCGCCAGGGCGGCACCCCGTCGGCGAGCGGCCGCTCGACGCTGCGGGCCCACAGTTCGTCCAGCGTGGCCCGTTCCTCGGCGACCTGCACGACAGGATCGAACGGCCCCGGCACGGCCCACCGCGCACACCCACGCCGTCCGCACGCCCTGTCGAGCACACAGCTCATCCGCTCAAGACCCGCCCAGCGCTCCACGACACGGGCCCGCACCCGCTCCGCGTCGGGCCGCTCGCCGGAGAGGACCGTCGCCAGGCCGATGACTCCCGGACACCCGTTGAGCAGCAGCATCTCGTCGGCACAGGACAGTCTCATGCGACAGGTCGCCTTTCACTCGGCGTGCACGCAAGTCCAACGCCCGCCCCGTGACGGAGCGGGCGTTGAACCGGACGCTTCGTACGGTTACTTGAGCGCCGAGCTGTTGCAGCCCATGTCCGAACCGAGGTGGCTGGGCTGCGCGGCCGGGGAGCCCTCACCGTTGAGCGCGTTGGCCAGCACGCCGTTGAGGGCGCCGACGCTGCCGAGGACGTCGATGTTCATGTCGTGCGAGCGGCACTCGATGCCCTGCGTGATGTCCACGTCGTGGGCCGCCGCCTCACCGTGGGCGAAGGCGGTGCCCATGCCGAGGGAACCGACACTGCCGAGGACGGCGCCCACCAGGACGGCCTTGTGGAGCTTGCGCATTTCTTCTCCGTTGGATCGAGCGGAAGGGGTGTGCAGCGAATGAGGTTGGAACGGCAGCCGGTTGGGATACGGCCGTCAGCCGAGCCGGGGCAGACCGAGCTGGCCCACGGGCGGCGCCGCGACCTGTCCGAGACCGAGCCCGGGCACCTGCGGAGTGCTGGTGGTCAGCGGGTTGATGAGCGGGTTCACCTCGGGGTTCACCTGCGGGTTCACCTGCGGCGCGACGCGCGGCGGGGGCTCCGGGTTGAAGACCTGCGGAGCGGAGACCTGCGGAGCGACCTGCGGCATGACCTGCGGGGCCGCCTGCGGCATGACCTGCGGAGCCGACTGCTGGGGGGCGGAGTGCTGCGGGACGCCGGCCTCCGCGAAGCCGCCCGAGGAGGCCGAGGCGGTGGCGTAACCGGTCTGCTCACGCGGGGCGGGCGCCGGAGCCGCGTACTGGGGAGCCTGCTGCGGCTGGTACTGGGGCCGGGAGGCCTGGGCGTAACCGGCCGACCGGGCCGCCGCGGTGACCTGCGGCGCGCTGTGCTGGGGCGGCGCGTACTGCGGAGCGGGAGCGTACTGCGGAGCCGGGGCGTACTGGGGCGCCGGGGCATACTGCGGCGCCGGGGCGTACTGCGGAGCCGGGGCGTACTGGGGCTGGGCGTACTGCGGAGCGGGAGCGTACTGAGGTGCCGGGTACTCGGGAGCGGGCGCCGGAGCGGCACCTGCGTACCCGACGGGATAGTCGGCCGCCTCGCTGACGCCGGCGCCGATTGCGGTCAGACCGCCGGCCGCTGCGACGACGAGCGCGGCCTTGTGAAGCTTGCGCATGGAACCCTCGGCCCTTCATTACCTGTACAGGGAAATCCGTTGTATTCAGTGCAGTCTTGCGTGTGCTCAGTCTGATATTCGTACTGCGCCCTTACAGGGGTAATGCCTGAGCTGTCATGTGGACTTCACGCCGGAGCCGGCAGCGGAACCCGTTGCCTCTCTACTGATTCCTGCCGCTGCCCTCTCTTAGCTGGCAACGACATTTCCTCGGCCGGGTCACGGGATCCTTAATTCCGTCACTCCATTGCCATCCATCGGATTTACACACCCTCCGGCAATCGGGTGACCCCGGTCCCACTCACGTGACTGGATTCCCGGTTGCCTCGTTCCGCACAAGGAGAGAGAGCGATGGTCCATCGCAGTCGCATTTCCGTACGTTCATGCACAGGTCAATGAAGGGCCGAGGTTCCATGCGCAAGCTTCACCAGGTCGCGCTCGTCGTAGCAGCAGCCAGTGGTCTGTCGGCCATCGGCGTCGGCCCCAGCGTCGCCGACGCCCCCATCGGCTACGGCTCCGTTCCGCCACCCGCTCCGCAGCAGGACCTCCAGGCCACCTCGTGGACCAACTCGCAGGCCAACGCGCAGCGCTCCAACGTGCCGACCGCGCACCGGCCGGCGTCGTTGCCCCACCAGGGCGCCGAGGTCACCCCGCAGGTCAACCCGCAACTGAGCCCCAAGATCAGCCCGCAGGTCAACCCGCAGCCGACCGTCGCACCCTCCGGGCCGATCGAGCAGGCCAACCTCTTCCGCCCGTACCAGGAGTGCAGCCCGCAGTCCCTGCTCAACGCTGCCGTCCCGGTCGCCGTGCTGGCCGCCGCCGAGACCGAGGGTGTCGACTGCGACCAGGCCAACAGCCAGGCCAACTCCCTGGCCCACGCCCGCTACACGCGCTGAGGCGCGCTTTTCGGCCACGGGCCCCAGGCCTCCGGTGCGACGGCCGGCGCCTGGGGCCCGTTCGCATGTGATGCGACTTCTGGGTGCTTCCGGTACGAGATCACGAACGTCGGCGCGTCGTTCATATATGTCCGGATACTTCGTATTAATCTCCGGTAACTGTACGAAGTCGATCTCGCACAGATCGCACCCACCTCACTCCACCGGAGATGACATGCACAAGCTTCGCAAGGCCGCCGTCCTGGTCGTCGCCATCGGCACCGTCGGCCTCCTGGGCGCCGGGACGGCCACCGCCGACGGCCACGGCGGCCACGGCGGCAAGGGCGGCGACAAGTTCAGCGTCCTGCAGAGCTCCAACTGCAAGTCGCACGACCTGAACGTCGACGTCCTCGGCCAGGTCGGCGTCCTCAACGGCCTGCTGGGCAGCGCGCTCAACGGCGAGGGCAACCCGGGCGCGCAGGACACCCACCTGGGCTCCTCGATGGGCTGCAACAACAGCGCCTTCTAAGGCACTGACGGCCGCACAGCCGGCCGAAGCGGGAATCAAAGTCCCGGTACCGAGCCTCGCGCCCGGTGCCGGGACTCTTCTTTGCGCCGGATTGGCCCGTTCGACAGAACATTTCATCGCGATCGGCCAAGATAGTGAGTCTTTTCGGAATTCGGCGTGCCGCAGATTGCGTTGGAATATTTCCTATTAGCCTCCGTAATTGTACGAAGTCGATCTGCACCAGATCGACCCACTCCACTCCACCGGAGATGAACATGCACAAGCTCCGCAAGGCCGCCGTCCTGGTCGCCGCTCTCGGCACCGTCGGACTTCTGGGGTCCGGCGCCGCCCACGCCGACGGAGGCGACTGGGGCAGCAAGGGCAGCAAGGGCACCAGCCTGAACATCATGCAGAGCAGCACCTGCCGCTCGCACGACGCCAACGTCGACATCCTCGGCCAGGTCGGCATCGCCAACGGCCTGGGCGGCAACCTGCTCAACGGCGAGGGCAACCCCGGCGCGCAGGAGACCTCGCTGGGCTCGAGCATGGGCTGTAACAACAGCGCCTTCGGCAAGTGACGTAGGACAGACCGTTCCCCTGGTGCCCCGGCCGCACGGCCGGGGCACCGGTCTTTTTCCCGGCCGATCACCACGGTCGTATAAATAAGAAAAGAATGCCGGATCGGAATTTCTTCCGATCCGGCATTGTGCGTCAATGCGTCAGAAATCGAATTTGGGGAGCTTCAGGCCCTTCGGCAGCTTCGCCCGGTTGTTGCACTCCACGACCGGCCCGCTCTTCACGGACCCGGCGTTCGCCATGCCCTCCTCCGGCCCGATGAAGCGCGGCCGCTCGACCGTGGAGCAGTCCTGCTTCTGCTGGATGACGTACCCGTTGCGCTTGTCCTTGTGGACGACCTCGCTCTTCTTGACGCAGACGATGTCTCCCTGGGCGGTGATCGTGCAGTTGGCCTTGGGGTCATCGGCGTACGCCGGCGCCGCGGTGCCGTAAAGCGCGGCGAGAGCTCCAAGGAGCCCCGAGACGGTGGCGATCTTCTGTCGAGCGATCATGTGCTGCGTTCCTTTTGCCTTGGAGAAGCTCGGATTGCCTTGGAGGAGTCCGGAAATGACACAGCCCGGCCGCGCTCCCCTGATGGGTCTGCCGCGCGTCCGGGCTGCGTTGCTAAGGGTGTTGTCCAGCTCACCGTTGAACAGCCCGACCTGATCCCTGATCCAGGAGCGGGAGCGTTCAGATCGTGCGCCGTGCATACGGTGTTCCGACGGATGTCGATGCGGCTGTGCCCTGAGAATCGCCCATCGACACTCGGGGTCTACTTACTGGGCGGCGTACGGAGCGGTGTACTCGCCGTAGCCGTACTCGGGAGCGGCGGCCTTGGGAGCGGCCTCCGGCGCGGCCTGCGGAGCGGCCTCCGGCGCAGCCTGGGGGGCAGCCTCGGGCGCGGCCTGCGGGGCCACCTCCGGCGCGGCCTGGGGGGCAGCCTGCGGGGCGGCCACCGGAGCAGCGGCGGTCTTGTCGTACGGGGCACCCCAGTTGGCGACGGCGTTGGCCGTCGAGGTGGCGACCGCGGTGACCGTCTGACCGTCGGAGTCGTCCTCGTGGGCGAAGGCGCTACCGGCGCCGACACCGAAGGCGGACAGTCCCGCGACGGCAGCCGCTACGACTGCAACGCGCTGAAACCTGCGCATAGTTTGACCCTTTCTTCCGGGCGCGAAGCCCTGGCTTGACTACTTAATGTGAGCATATACACGCAAACCGTAGCAATTTGGGACCTCTGTCTCTTCCGTGTCG
Organism: Streptomyces sp. NPDC036764; assembly: GCF_055609385.1. Lineage (NCBI taxonomy): Bacteria > Bacillati > Actinomycetota > Actinomycetes > Kitasatosporales > Streptomycetaceae > Streptomyces > Streptomyces sp. NPDC036764. Next base: position 115,356 of record NZ_JBVJPT010000008.1, on the reverse strand, counting down.
TGTCGGGCCATGACAAGGCACCGGTGCGCACACCGATTTCTCTGAAAGGAAAACGACCCGTCCCCGCTGTCGGGTCACGGGCGTTGAGGGCCGGTCACCCATTTGCCGGGAAGTGGGTCGTGGACGCGCGAAAACGGCGGATGGCCGGACCCGGTTGCCCGGTCCGGCCATCCGCCGAAGAAGACGCTCAGCCCAACAGGCGTGCCAGCAACGGGCTGCTGTCGTCCCGGTCGCTGGTGTCGTTGGTGGTGGGGGCCGCCACGGGAGCGGGGGTCTCGGCGTCGGCACAGGTGATGTGCGGGCCGATCCTCGTCTGCCCGTTGGACAGCACGCCGGGGGTGGGCAGGGTCAAGGGCTGCGACGGCTGGCAGTTCACGGTCCTGCGCAGGATGAAGCCGTCACCCTCGGGCGTCTGGCCCGTGACCTGCTGGGTGCAGATGATGTTCCCCCCGGGGTCGAGGGTGCAGGCACCCGGGCCCGCTGCGTGGGCCTGAGTGGCGCCGAAACAGGTCATGGCGAGGCCGCCGAGCAGCCCCGACACAGCCACGAACTTCTTGCCGTTGAACATGTGTTGCGTCTCCTTTGTGGGGGTGTGCCCGGACGTCGTACACCGCGAACGGCCACGCCGGGCCCTGGGGGTGTCGCAGAGACGGACCCCGGCGCCCGACACATCCGGGACACTCGGGGCCGTTTCGCTTAGGAAACGAAGGACTGACCTGAGGGCGACCGATCCGCGTCCTACCAACCGCACATCGCCGCACCGGAGTTCATCAGGGTCGCCGCGACCGCGTACGGGCCGCTGGAGCGTGCTCGTGCTCCGGGCATCCGCACATGAGCGGGCCCCTTCGGGGACGTCCCCGAAGGGGCCCGCGGAAAGCGTCGCGCACGACTACGCCGCCGACCTCAGCCGGTGAAGGCGTTGTTGAACTGACCGCAGGTGGTGTCGAAGGTCTCGGAGAGGCCGAGCACGGCGACCGGGACGTCGGTCGCGGCAACCGTCTGCGGGCTGCACTCCTGGTACGGACGGTAAAGGTCCGACACCGACGGCGTGGCGTCGTAGGCGACACTCGTACCGGCGCCGATGGCGGACAGGCCGCCGGCAGCCGCTGCGGCGATCATGACCTGGTGAAGCTTGCGCATGGAACCCTCGGATTTCATTACATGTACATTGAGGCTGATTGCCTACTGTGACGACACGAACACTAGCAGTAGCGATCCGGGATCCTATTCCACGCAGGCGCATGTCCCGTGTCCCTATGGGGACATGAAGCGCTGGAATTCACCCGACAAGGGTGTGGGGAAATGAGAAGCGGGGCGGTGTCATCGACAACCGCCCCGCAGACTGAGCCCCCTGTCGGATTCGAACCGACGACCTGCTGTTTACAAGACAGCCGCTCTGGACCAACTGAGCTAAGGAGGCCTGCACGCGCGGTCACGCACGCGCCCGTGCAGTGTACCCAGGTTCCGAGATGGTCCTGTCGAAAATTTCCGCGAAGTTCACATGCCCCCGGGTACTGACAGACCAGGCGAACGCCAGGTACCGTCCAGAGCCAGTCCGCACATGTGGACTAAAACAACCACCTTCCTACAACGGATCGTCCGGCACGTTCCTGCCGGTAGAAGGGGGCCCTTCACCATGGCCACTGTCTCGTTCGACAAGGCGACCCGGATCTACCCGGGCACCGAAAAGCCCGCCGTGGACGCGCTCGACATCCACATCGAGGACGGCGAGTTCCTCGTACTGGTCGGCCCGTCCGGCTGCGGCAAGTCCACCTCGCTCCGCATGCTGGCGGGGCTCGAGGACGTCAACGGCGGCGCCATCCGCATCGGTGACCGCGACGTCACGCACCTGCCGCCCAAGGACCGGGACATCGCCATGGTGTTCCAGAACTACGCGCTGTACCCGCACATGTCCGTCGCCGACAACATGGGCTTCGCGCTCAAGATCGCCGGCGTGAACAAGGCGGAGATCCGCAAGAAGGTCGAAGAGGCCGCGAAGATCCTCGACCTCACCGAGTACCTGGACCGCAAGCCGAAGGCCCTCTCCGGTGGTCAGCGCCAGCGTGTCGCGATGGGCCGCGCCATCGTGCGTGAGCCGCAGGTCTTCCTCATGGACGAGCCGCTGTCCAACCTGGACGCCAAGCTCCGTGTGTCGACCCGTACGCAGATCGCCTCGCTCCAGCGCCGTCTCGGCATCACCACCGTCTACGTCACCCACGACCAGGTCGAGGCCATGACGATGGGCGACCGCGTGGCGGTCCTCAAGGACGGTCTGCTCCAGCAGGTCGACACCCCGCGCAACATGTACGACCGTCCGGCCAACCTCTTCGTCGCCGGATTCATCGGCTCCCCGGCCATGAACCTGGTCGAGGTCCCGATCGCCGACGGCGGCGTGAAGTTCGGCAACTCGGTCGTACCGGTGGACCGTGAGGCGCTCTCCGCCACCACCGACAAGACCGTCACCGTGGGCGTGCGCCCCGAGCACTTCGACGTGGCCGGCTCCGAGTCGGACCAGGGTCTCGCGGTCACCGTCAACGTGGTGGAGGAGCTCGGCGCCGACGCGTACGTCTACGGCACCGCCAAGGTGGGCGAGGACTCCAAGGATCTCGTCGTCCGTGTCAGCGGCCGTGACGTGCCGGAAAAGGGCAGCACGCTGCACATCGTCCCGCGTTCCGGTGAGACCCACGTGTTCTCCACCTCCACGGGCGAGCGGCTGTCCGACTGAGGCAGTACAACCCCGGGTAATTCACCCAGGTTGACGAAGAGGGCCCCGCAGAGCGCTGCGGGGCCCTCTTCGTTGTCGACAAATACCCCGGCATACCGGTCATTTCGAGCGCTGTGCGTCAACATGCCGCCTGAGTTTGAGGGCCTCTTCGTCCCCCGAACCGGTGACTAAATGTCGCCATATCAGTACCGAACGCTACCCTCACTCGCGTGAAGCACTCCACCATCCAACAGACACGACGCGGCCACCGGGGCCCTGCCCGCCAGCTCGGCCGCACCATCGCCTTTGTCCTGCCCGTCGTCCTGGTGCTCTCCGGGACCCTCGCGGTCACCCGGGTCAACTGGTCGGGGGACCCCTCGGACTCGGTGCTCACCGCGACCGACGTCTCGAGCGCGGGTGCCGCGAAGAACACCGCGCCGCGCGCCCCTCAGGACGTGCTGCGCGACCAGTTGCTGACCGAGCTTCAGGAGAAGAACCCGAGCGTCGCGCTCACCCACCTCCAGCAGGCCGTCGACGAGCGGCCGTCGCTCGCCCGGCACTGTGCCTCGATCGCCCGTGCGCTCGGTCGTGCGGCGGTTCGTGTGTACGGGCCGACTCGGGCGCAGTCCTATTCGCGGCCGGTGTGCGACACCGCGTTCGCTTCGGGTGTCGCCGCGGCGCACAGCTAGCCCTTTGAGGAACACTGCGCTTCCGGACGGTAACGGCGGATTAAGGAACCGTTGCCGACGAATGCCGTGAGCGGGGCGCCGCGTACAGTTCGGGCATGACTGATCCGAACGCCGCGACCCGCCCCGTTCAAGCCGTCGTCCTGGCCGGGGGCCAGGGGTCCCGGCTGCGTCCGTACACCGACGATCGGCCCAAGCCGATGGTCGAGATCCCCGGTACGGGGACGCCGATCATCGGCCATCAGCTTGTGTGGCTGGCCGAGGAGGGCGTGACGGATGTGGTGATCAGTTGTGGGCATCTCGCCGAGGTGCTTCAGGACTGGCTGAAGTCGGCCGATCTTCCAGTGCGGGTCACGACTGTCGTCGAGACGGAGCCGCTGGGGCGGGGTGGCGGTCTGAAGTACGCGGCGGCGCATCTGCCGCATCCGGACAAGCCGTGGTACGCGACGAACGGTGACATCTGGACGCGGTTCTCGCTGCGCGACATGGCGGACTTCCATGCCGAGCGGGACGCGGTGGCGACGCTGGCGCTCGCTCGGCCTCGCATTCCCTGGGGCGCGGTGCAGACGGACGGCTTCGGGCACATCACGGACTTCATCGAGTCTCCGCCGTCCACGTTCGAGATCAACGCGGGTGTGTACGTCTTCTCGCCCGTCTTCGCTTCCCTGCTGCCTGAGCGTGGCGACCACGAGCGCACGACGTTCCCTCATCTGGCCCGGGAGCGCCGGCTGGCCGGGTTCCCGATTCCGCAGGGTGCGTACTGGCGCGCCATCGACACGGCGAAGGACCTGACCGAGGCGGCGAAGGAACTGGCGGCTCTGGGACGCTGATGCCTGCGGCGGCCTGTGCGGGGTGGGTGGTTGTGCGCGTAGCGCCAACGGTCCGGTGGGTGGGTCGGGGCCGCGCCGGGGGGTGTCCGTCCTCGGTCGGGCGGTTGCTGTCGGGCAGAGAGGCCACCGTCCCTTGACGCCCGCCGCTGCGGGCGGACACCCCCCGGCACGTCCCCTTGCCGCCGTACGCGGGTGCTGCGCCAGCCCCGGCACGGTTCCTTGCCGCCGTACGCGGGTGCGGCGCCATCGCCGGCACGGTTCCTTACGCCGTGGGCGGCCGCGGGTGCGTCTCGGTGCAGGCCGCCTGCCACGCCGCCAGGGGCGCGGGGAACTGCGCGACCAGCCACGACGGACCCGCAGACGCCGGACGCGGGCGACGCCCACGGCCCCCTCGTGGCGCAGGCCGCCTGCAACCCCGCCAGGGGCGCGGGGAACTGCGCGACCAGCCCCCACGGACCCGCAGCCGCCATACACGGATGCGGCCACGTCCCGACGCAGGCCGCCCGCAACCCCCTAGGGGCGCGGGGAACTGCGCGACCAGCCCCCACGGACCCGCAGACGCCGGACACGGATGCGGCCACGTCCTGACGCAGGCCGCCTGCAACCCCGCCAGGGGCGCGGGGAACTGCGCGACCAGCCCCCACGGACCCGCAGCCGCCGTACACCGGTGTGTGGGGCCGGTCGCACGCCCGCGTCGGTGCGCAATCTTTCAGCCCGTCCGGCGTTTGAGGACGAGTCCCGTTCAGGGCCGTTGCGGGGGTCTGGGGGCCGCAGGCCCGGGCGCTGGCGGGCTCGGTGAGTTGGGTGGGCATGGCTGTGGGCCCCGGACGCTGGGAGCGGCCGGGGCCCATGGTGTTCCGGAGGCGGTCAGCCCAGTAGGCCGCCTACCAGGCCGGGTTCGTCCTCGGAGGAGCCGCCCGTTGAGCCTCCTCCGGAGGTGGGGCCTCCGGAGGTGGGGCCGGTGCTGGTGCTGGGGGCCTCGTCGGCGGGAGCCGTCTGCTGGGGCGGGGCCTGGCCCTCCGTGCCCTGCGTCTGGCTGGGCGTACCGGCACCCGCCGTGCCCGTGTCGCTGGTGGCGCCCGGCGTGGTCGCCGCTCCGGACGGGGTGGCCGCGCCCGAGGTCGCGCCCTGGGTGGGCGAGTTGGAGGCGGACGGCGACCTGTCGTGCAGCCTGTCGGACTCCTCCGGCAGGGGGGAGCCGGGCAGTTCGTTGCGCGGGGCCTCGCCGGGGCCGGGGACCACGACACGGTCGGCGTCGCGGACCGCGCCACCCAGCAGGGAGCCGATCAGGAGGGTCAGACCGGTGACGATCGCCGTGATCAGGGCGCCACGGCGCAGCACGTAGTTGCGCAGCTCCCAGATGTCGGAGCGGGGACCGAGGCGGCGCCAGGCCATGCCCGCGAGGCGGCCGTCGATGGAGTAGACGGGGGCGCCGGCGATGATCAGCGGGGACCAGGCGGCGAGATAGATGATGTCGGGGGCGTCGTAGACCGGGACGCTCTTCCAGCTCACGGTGACCAGGAGCGCGGCGGAGAGCAGCGCGCCGACCACCGCGGCGACTCGCTGCCAGCAGCCCAGGACCGTCAGTACGCCCACGATGACCTGGAAGAAGGCGATGACCAGGCCGGAGCCGACGGGGTGTTCGAGGGCGAATTGGCGGAGGGGTTCGGCCACTTCCCAGGGGTGCAGCGTGTTGAGCCACTTGACCATCGAGCCGCGCTTGCCGCCGTCGAAGTAGACGGGGTCGCACAGCTTGCCCATGCCGGCGTAGATGGAGATGAAGCCGAGGAAGACCCGGAGGGGGAGCAGGACCACGCCGAGGTTCATGCGGCGGCCCGGGTAGTAGGCGTGCCGCGCGGGGTCGTCGCCGCCGAGTCGCCTGGGCGATGCGTCGGCGTCGTCGTCCGGGCCGTGGGGCTGCTCCTCGTCGACGAAGTCCTCCGCGGCGTACGCGAATTCCTCGTCGTAGGCGCTCTCGACCGTGCGCATGTGGGGCAGCAGCCGGGTTTCGAGGGATTCGTGCGTGCGCTGCGCGCCCACGATCGGGGTCTCGACCGTCCGCGCCATCTCGTCCTCGTAGCCGTCGTCGTAACCGACGTCGACGCGCGGGATGACCTGGGTGCCGCCCCCGGCGGGAACCGGTTCCTCGCCGTGGCGGACGCTGCCGTCCCGCACGGCCTGGAGGAGCCGGTGGGCGCCGGTGTCGTCGGGCGCGGACGTGCCGTTCCAGACGGCGACCCGGCGGCGGGCGCCCGATGCCGCGCCCGCTCTGCCGCCCGCGTTGACGAGCGGCATGAGGGCGGTGTTCTCGGTGGCGCTCAAGTGCCGTGCGATCCGCTGAGATTTGGTGCGCCCGGTCGACGCGCCCAGCAGCACGCGGAAGCTCGCGTGATTGACGATGATCTGCGCCGGATCGCTCGGCACCTTCACCATGCTCAGCGCGGGAGCGTCGTCGTATCCCGACGAGCGGTCCCCCGTGGGTGTGCGGGGTGTTCTGGTGTCCACACTCAACTAACCGAGTGACGTGTGGTTAGGACACTGCTTTGACCGGTCCGATCTGTCCGGACCCCGTCAAGGATGCGCAGGTCGCACCACTGTCACCAGAATTAACCCGCACGGGTGACGCCACGCATGTCTGTTCAGACCCGTCGGCGGGACGCCTCGTAGAGCACGATCCCCGCCGCCACACCGGCGTTGAGGGACTCCGCGCCACCCGGCATCGGGATGCGGACGCGGAAGTCGCACGTCTCGCCGACCAGGCGGGACAGGCCCTTGCCCTCGCTGCCGACCACGATGACCACCGGGCCCTGAAGGGCCTCCAGGTCGCCGAGTTCCGCCTCGCCGTCGGCGGCGAGACCGACGACCGCGATGCCCGCCTTCTTGTACGCCTCCAGGGCGCGCGTGAGATTCGTGGCGCGGGCGACCGGCGTACGGGCCGCCGTGCCGGCGGACGTCTTCCAGGCGCCGGCCGTCATGCCCGCCGCGCGGCGCTCGGGTACGACGACCCCGTGGCCGCCGAAGGCCGAGACCGAGCGGACCACGGCACCGAGGTTGCGCGGGTCCGTCACACCGTCGAGGGCCACGATGAGCGGGTCCTCGCCCGCGTCGGCGGCAGCGGCGGCGAGGTCCTCGGGGTGGGCGTACTCGTAGGGCGGAACCTGCAGGACGAGGCCCTGGTGGTTGAGGCCGTTCGTCATGCGGTCCAGCTCGGGGCGCGGGGCCTCCATGAGGTTGATGCCGCCGCGCTCGGCGGCGAGCTGCAGGGCCTCGCGGACGCGCTCGTCGTTGTCGATGAACTGCTGGACGTAGAGCGTGGAGGCCGGGACGCCCTCACGCAGCGCCTCGACGACCGGGTTGCGGCCGACGACCAGCTCGGACGTGCCCTTGCCGCCGCGGCCGCGCGGAGCGGGACGGCGTGCGGTCTGCTTGGCCTTGGCGGTGGCGACGCGGTTCTTCTTGTGTCCCTTGCGCATCTCGGCGGGCGGGGTCGGGCCCTTGCCCTCGAGACCCTTGCGCCGCTGGCCGCCACTGCCGACCTGCGCGCCCTTCTTGCCGGACATGCGGCGGTTGTTCGCGGCCATGACCTACCTGTCTGTCGTGGGTGTGTCGTACGTACGTCTATGAAGTGTGCCGCCCGGGGGGCCGGGCGGCACAATCGATCTTCCGGAAGCCGGGGCCGGTCAGCGCGGGCCCAGGCTCCAGCGTGGTCCGTCGGGGCCGTCCTCGATGGCGAGGCCGGACTGCTTGAGCTGGTCGCGGATGGCGTCCGCGGTCGTCCAGTCCTTGCGCCCCCGGGCGGCCTCGCGCTGGTCGAGGACCAGTCGTACGAGGCTGTCGACCACGCCGTGCAGATCCTCGCCCCGGTCGGACTCGCCCGCCCAGTGCGGGTCCAGCGGGTCCAGGCCGAGGACGCCGAGCATGGCACGGACCTCGGCGAGGCGGGCCACGGCGGCTTCCTTGTCGTCGGCGGCCAGCGCGCTGTTGCCCTGGCGGACCGTGGTGTGGATGACGGCCAGTGCCTGCGGGACACCGAGGTCGTCGTCCATGGCCTCGACGAAGGCGGGCGGCAGCTCCGCGGACGGCTCGACGGCGCCGGCCTTCTCGACCACGCGCTGCACGAAGCCCTCGATCCGCGCGAACGCCGACTCGGCCTCGCGCAGGGCCTCCTCGCTGTACTCGATGGTCGAGCGGTAGTGCGGGGTGCCCAGGTAGTAGCGCAGGACGATCGGGCGCCAGGTCTTGACCATCTCGGAGACCAGCACGCTGTTGCCGAGCGACTTCGACATCTTCTCGCCGCTCATGGTGACCCAGGCGTTGTGCACCCAGTACCGGGCGAACTCGTCGCCGAAGGCCTTGGCCTGGGCGATCTCGTTCTCGTGGTGCGGGAAGATCAGGTCGAGCCCGCCGCCGTGGATGTCGAAGGCGCTGCCCAGGTACTTGTGCGCCATGGCCGAGCACTCCAGGTGCCAGCCGGGACGCCCGCGGCCCCACGGGGTCTCCCAGTCGGGCTCGCCCGGCTTGGTCGCCTTCCACATGGCGAAGTCACGCGGGTCCCGCTTGCCGGAGATGCCCTCCTCCGCGGGCTGCCGCATCTCCTCCAGGTCCTGCTTGGACAGCTCCAGGTACGACGGCCAGGAGCGCACGTCGAAGTAGACGCTGCCGTCGGCCTCGTACGCGTGCCCGCGCTCGATGAGCGTGCGCATCATCTCGACCATCTCGGTGACATGGCCGGTGGCTCGCGGCTCGTACGTCGGCGGGAGGCAGCCGAGCGCTGTGTAGCCGTCGTTGAAGGCCCGCTCGTTCTCGTAGCCGATGGACCACCAGGGGCGGCCCTGGTCGGCCGCCTTCCAGATGATCTTGTCGTCGATGTCCGTCACGTTGCGGATGAACGTGACGTCGTAGCCGCGGTACTCGAACCAGCGGCGCATGATGTCGAAGTTCAGGCCGGAGCGGATGTGCCCGATGTGCGGGGCCGCCTGCACGGTGGCACCACAGAGGTAGATCGAGACACAACCCGGCTTGATCGGGGTGAAGTCACGGATCTGCCGGGCGCTGGTGTCGTACAGGCGAATGGTCACGGGTCCAGGGTAGTCGGCGATGCCCGGTGCCTCGGACGGTTGTGGATAACAGTCAGATCGTGGTCCGCACCACGAGCGCCGTCGCCACGGCCATCAGCCCTTCGTCCCTGCCGGGGAACCCCAGCCCGTCGGTCGTCGCCCCGGACACCGACACCGGCGCGCCGGCGGCATCCGAGAGGATCTTCTGCGCCTCGTCGCGCCGTTTGCCGATCTTCGGGCGGGGGCCGACGACCTGGACCGCGATGTTGCCGATGCGGAAGCCCGCCTCGCGCACGATCCGGGCCGCCTCGGTGAGCAGTACGACGCCGGAGGCACCCGACCACTCGGGGCGCCCGGTGCCGAAGTGCTGCCCCAGGTCACCGAGGCCGGCCGCCGAGAACAGCGCGTTGCACGCGGCGTGGGCGACGACGTCCGCGTCGGAGTGGCCGGCGAGTCCGGGGCCCTCGCCCTCCCACTTCAGGCCCGCGCACCACAGCTCGCGGCCCTCCTCGAAGGCGTGGATGTCGGTGCCGATGCCGACCTGGGGCAGCGGCGTCATCGGCTCAGAAGCCATCGTTCAGCCTCCGACGGGCCAGGACCGCCTCGGCCAGGACCAGGTCCAGCGGGCGCGTCACCTTGAAGGCCTCCTCGTGGCCCGGGACCACGACGACCGTGAGGCCCAGTTGCTCGACCATGCCGGCGTCGTCGGTGACTTCGTCCGTCACCGTCTCGTGCGCACGGACCAGCGTGGCGCGGTCGAAGCCCTGCGGGGTCTGTACGGCACGCAGGCGCGCGCGCCGCGGGGTGGCCACGACCGGTTCGGGGGCGCCGGGCGTCCGCGCGGGCTCGACCTCCTTGACCGTGTCCGCGAGCGGCAGCGCGGGCACCACGGCGGGCGCTCCGTCGCGTACGGTCTCGATCACCGCGTCCACCGTGTCCACCGGCACCAGCGGGCGGGCCGCGTCGTGCACCAGGACGATGTCGAAGTCCGGCGGCAGCGCGTCCAGGCCGAGCTTGACGGACTCCTGGCGGGTTTCGCCGCCGGGAACCACCAGGAAGTCGGTGCGCTCGGGCAGCGCGTGCGCGTCGAGCATGCTCTTGACCTCGGGGGCGCCGTCGGGCGGGGCGACGACGACCACCAGGGAGACGGCACGGGACGCCGCCATCGCACGGACCGCATGGATGAGCATGGGTGTGCCGTTCAGCGCGCGAAGTGCTTTGGGGGCGCCAGGACCGAGGCGTACGCCCCTTCCTGCGGCCGGAATCACCACGGCCGTACGGGCTGCGCCACCGGCTTCCGAGGGTGAAGGGCGCGAATCGTCAGACATCGGTTCCTGTCAGGTTTGTGTGCTCGGCCTACTTGGGTATGGCCCTGGGGGTGCCCCTGCTCGAGTGAAGTCGAGAGCTTGGGGGAGTGCCGGGCGCGAGCCTTGACCGGACCCTTCCGTGACAGTCGGTCGAGCCTGCTGCCGGGCCCGGCACGTCAAGTATCGGGGGCACCCCCGAGCAAGGCGCGCGAGGCAGGTAGAACAGCGCCCGCGACCGGACATGCCGCAGCGCCCGGCGACAGCATTACGTCATCGGGCACCGCGGCACTTTTAGAAGCCACACAGCACTGCGCTGAATGAACTGAGGCGGATGGACCGCGTCAGGATGCGAGAACCTCGTCGAGCAGGGCCTCGGCCTTGTCCTCGTTGGTGTTCTCCGCGAGGGCGAGCTCGCTCACCAGAATCTGGCGGGCCTTGGCGAGCATGCGCTTCTCACCGGCGGAGAGTCCGCGCTCGCGCTCACGACGCCACAGGTCACGCACGACTTCCGCGACCTTGATGACATCGCCGGAGGCGAGCTTCTCCAGATTTGCCTTGTAACGACGCGACCAGTTCGTGGGCTCCTCGGCGTACGGCGCGCGCAGCACCTCGAAGACCCGGTCCAGCCCGTCCTGACCGACCACATCACGCACGCCGACGAACTCCGCATTGTCCGCTGGCACACGTACCGTCAGGTCACCCTGGGCGACCTTCAGCACCAAGTAGGTCTTGTCCACGCCTTTGATCTGGCGAGTTTCGATGGCCTCGATCAGCGCGGCCCCGTGATGGGGATAGACCACGGTGTCGCCAACCTTGAACGTCATGTGACAGGTACCCCTTCCGTGGCTATCCAGGGTAACACGGAAACGGCGGGTTCTGAATGGCGTTTTCGCAGGTCAGGGCATATCTCGGGGCTTGACAACTCCAACAGGAACGTGCTTCGCGGGCCGACCGGAAGAAGGTATTCGCAGGTGGGAGCGGCTCTACGGACACAGAGAAACGCGCACGTTACACACATCCGGCGGCGCCTCCGACTGGTCGAACGTACACAAATGTCCGGTTCCAAGTGTGCGACTTCCGCTACTCCGTTCGGCGTCCCGAGTCGGTACCGGACGAATCCAGGAATTGATCACGGTCCGGCCGGGCGGCCCAGTCGGTGATCAATTCCGGGAGGGTCGCGCATTCCTTCACGGAAATTTTGCGCGGCCGCTTGCGAGGGGCTTATGTGAATGACGGACGAGCGTCCGGGCAATGTGACTCCCGGGCCACTTGTGGGTGAAGAGACGGGGATGGAAGTGGGACTTCGACGGCACTTCGGCCCCCGAGGGGAGGGTCGGGTGCGGTCGCGCGGGAACGGCTCGGTAACCTAAGGCCGCTGACAGACACTTAGGGCGGCTTTACGCGCCCCCCGTTCGAGTCAAGGAGTTGCCGCCGCCGTGAGCAGCAGCCTTCGACGCGGCGCACTCGCTGCCGCCGCCCTCGCGTTCTCGATCACCTCGCTCGCCGCGTGCGCCGCAGGCAACGACGCCCAGACGCTGGAGATCAAGCCGGACAACGCGGCCACCTCCGTCGGCGACATCAAGATCCAGAACGCCCTCGTCATCACCCAGCCCGACCTGGAGTCGACCGGACCGGCCGCGATCTCCGCGACCCTGTTCAACTCCGGCAAGACGGCCCAGACGCTGGACGCGATCAAGGTGGACGACGCCGGCAAGACCGCCGAGCTCAAGGCCGCCAAGGGAGGCAGCCTGACCATCCCGGCCGGCGGCCAACTGATCCTCGGCGGCAAGGACAACGCCTCCGCGGTGCTGCCGAGCAGCCGTGAGGCCGTCAAGGACGGCAACGCGCAGAAGATCACCTTCACCTTCAGCAAGACCGGTGACGTGAGCCTGCGCGCGTTCGTCGTGCCCGCCGAGCACTACTTCGAGAGCTGGGGCCCGAGCGAGGTCCCGGCCGCGCCGGAGTCGACGTCCTCGCCGACGGGGACCCCGACCGGTGGCACCGAGGCCACCCCGTCCGGCGGTGCCACCGCGAGCTCGTCGGAGACCACGGGTGCCGGGGCGGAGGGCGGCCACGAGGCCGGCTCGCCGAACGTGACCGATGCCGCCTCCCAGTCGGCCGCCGGTCACTGACCGCCGTACGGCGCCCTGGTCGCCGTGGAAACGGCTCCACAGGTGTGGAAAAGGGCGGGGCCCCGGAAATCCGGGGCCCCGCCCTTTGTCCTGTCGTCCGTGCTCGGTTTACGGCTCGAACTTGTAGCCGAGGCCACGGACCGTGACCAGGTACCGCGGCGCGCCCGGGTCCGGCTCGATCTTGGCGCGCAGCCGCTTGACGTGGACGTCGAGGGTCTTGGTGTCACCGACGTAGTCGGCACCCCAGACGCGGTCGATGAGCTGCATACGGGTCAGCACGCGGCCCGCGTTGCGCAGCAGCATCTCCAGGAGGTCGAACTCCTTGAGCGGGAGGTCGACCTTGGAGCCGGAGACCGTGACCACGTGGCGGTCCACGTCCATCCGGACCGGGCCCGCCTCCAGAGCGGCCGGGGTGACCTCCTCCGGCTCGCCGCGGCGGCGCAGGACGGCCCGGATACGGGCGACCAGTTCGCGCGAGGAGAACGGCTTGGTGACGTAGTCATCGGCTCCTATTTCCAGGCCGACGACCTTGTCGATCTCGCTGTCCTTGGCGGTGACCATGATCACCGGGACGTTCGAACGGCCGCGCAACTGGCGGCAGACCTCGGTGCCCGGCAGGCCGGGCAGCATCAGGTCGAGGAGGACGAGGTCGGCGCCGTTGCGCTCGAACTCGTCCAGTCCATCGGGCCCGGTGGTCGCGACCGCGACCTCGAAGCCCTCCTTGCGGAGCATGTACGACAGGGCGTCGGAGAAGGACTCCTCGTCCTCGACGACAAGCACTCGGGTCACGGAAGGACCTCCGGGGCGGAAAGCGTTTCGTACGCAGGTGAGTCGGGGGAAGTGGGGGATTTCGATAGTGCGGGCTGCCCGGCCTCGTCGTCGAGATCGGGGTGCTGCTGTGCGCGGTCGCGGGCCGCACCCGCCTCCGGCAACCGGAGGGTGAAGGTGGAGCCCTGTCCCTCGGAGCTCCACACCGTGACCTCCCCGCCGTGCGAGGCGGCCACGTGCTTGACGATCGCGAGACCGAGGCCGGTGCCACCAGTAGCACGGGAACGGGCCGGGTCCACACGGTAGAAGCGCTCGAAGATGCGCTCCTTGTCCTTTTCCGAGATGCCGATGCCCTGGTCGGTCACGGCGATCTCGATGTGATCCCCGCCCGGTGCGGTGAGCCGGCGTGCGGCGATACCGACGCGGGTGCGGGCGGGCGAGTAGTTGACGGCGTTCTCGACGAGGTTGCCGAGCGCCGCGGCGAGCTGGCCCCGGTTGCCCCAGATGCTGAGGTCCTCGGTGCCGCCGGCGGCCATGGTGATCTGCTTCGTGCCGGCCGCGTGCCGGCAGCGGTCCATGGCCTCGGCGACGAGCTCGTCGACACGGACGGGCTCGGCGTCCTCCAGCGGGTCGTCGTTCTGCACCCGGGAGAGGTCGATGAGCTCCTGCACCAGGTTGGTGAGCCGGGTCGCCTCGATCTGCATGCGCCCGGCGAAGCGCTCCACGGCCTCCGGGTCGTCGGAGGCGTCCATGACCGCCTCCGAGAGCAGGGAGAGGGCGCCGACCGGCGTCTTCAGCTCATGGCTCACATTGGCGACGAAGTCGCGCCGGACCGCCTCTATCCGCCGGGCCTCGGTGAGGTCCTCGACGAGGAGGAGGACGAGCCGGGAGCCGAGCGGCGCCACCCGGGCGGACACGGCGAGGGCCTCGCCACGGCCGGTGCCGCGCCGGGGCAGGTCCAGCTCCACCTGCCGTATCTCGCCGTCGCGCCGTGTGTCGCGGGCCATCTGGAGCATGGGTTCGACTGAGAGCTTGCCGCCGCGCACCAGACCGAGGGCGTACGCCGCCGAGCTGGCCTTGACGACGGCGTCCCCTTCGTCGAGGACGACCGCGGAGGAGCGCAGCACCGACAGGACCGTGTCCACGCCGGGTGGCAGGACCGGGTCGGTGTGCAAAGAGGTTCGAGTGGGTCGTTTCAGGTCGCGTTCGCTCCAGCGGAACGCCAGCATGGCGATGACACCGGTAAGAACCCCGGCGATCGCTGCCGCTGCGGCGACCGCCGCGTTCACGTCCATGCACCCAGGTTAGGCATGGCCCCGGCCGTGCCCACAGCCGTCGGAGTGCGAGCTCGAACACTCGTCGCCCAGAGTTCACCTTGGAGCCAGTGTTGGTTCATTTGGGGTGGCGGAAACGGACGCGTACGGACCGGATCGTGGGGGCGTGGGGTTCGCACGGCCAGTTCAGCGCATAGATCACACGGTCGGTTTAGCGTAGAGATCGCGAGATCGTACTGGCGGTTTCACGACAGTCCGACTGTCGTTTTCGTGACGGTCTTACTGTCGGAGGTCATGACGGTAAGACTGCCTGTCCGACGACAGGGCCGGCGGACGGACAACAGTCTCCTGGCGCCCGGAACCCCCGAGGCATACGTAAGAGAGGGACCCTGATGCGGGACGCGTACCACGAGGAACTGGACTCGATCGGCGACAGTCTGGTGGAGATGGCCCGGCTGGTCGGTTCGGCGATCGGGCGCGCCACGGCCGCGATCCTCGACTCCGACCTGAAGCTGGCCGAGAGCGTGATCGAGGGTGACGAGAAGGTCGACGACCTTCAGCACGACCTGGAGGCCCGGGCCATAGCCCTGCTGGCGCGCCAGCAGCCGGTGGCCACGGACCTGCGGATAGTCGTCACCTCGCTGCGCATGTCGGCGGACCTGGAGCGCTCCGGCGACCTGGCCCAGCACGTGGCGAAGCTCACGCGGCTGCGCTACCCGGAACGTGCGATTCCGCAGGACCTGCACGCCACCATCCTGGAGATGGGCCAGCTCGCGCAGCGCCTGATGGCGAAGGCCGCGGAGGTCATCGTCACCAAGGACGTCGACCTCGCGATGCAGCTCGAGCAGGACGACGACGCGATGGACCTCCTGCACCGCACGCTGTTCCAGCACCTGATGGACGAGCGCTGGAAGCACGGCATCGAGACGGCGGTCGACGTGACGCTGCTCGGCCGCTACTACGAGCGGTACGCCGACCATGCGGTGGCGGTGGCGAAGCGGGTGGTCTACCTGGTGACGGGTGAGCACGCGGACGAGCTCCAGCCGGACATCCAGCCCGACATCCAGCCGGTTTCGGGGGGCGAGGGGGCGTAGGTCCCCTGGGTCCGATGTGAGTCCGGCGTGGGCCGGGCGTGGGTCCGGTGTGGGCCGGGCGTGGGTCCGGCGTGGGCCTGTGAGCGGGCTCGGTGGGGGCCCGTGAGCGGGCTCGGGAGAGCTTTTCGGGGCGTGTGCAAGCCTCTGTGCGCCGTTGATGCGCCCAGTAGGGCGGGCATGGAATGGGCACAGGCACCAGCCTCGAGGAGGGACCATGGCCGAATCCCCCAGCACTCCCGGCACCACGCCCGACCCCACCCAGGAACTCCCGACCGAGCAGCCCGCCGACATCAGGAGCCTCCCGCTCTTCGGCGCCTGCGGCTGCGGCTCGGGCTGCGGGTGCGGGTGCCAGTCGGGGAACCCTTGTCAGTGCGGGTGAGGGTGTAGGACGCGGAGGTCCGTGGCGTACGGCGCATGGCTGCCGTAGACGCCTCGGACGCCGTGGATCTCGTACGACGGTGAGGGCTCCGGTGCGGATGGCGCGCCGGGGCCCTTTGCCGTGCGCGGCCGCGCGGCGGCACTTTGGCGGGGCTGGTCCGGGGCTAGTCCGAGGTGATGCAGGCGTATGCGGTGATCGTGACGCCGGGTTTTGATTCGGCGTAGGCGTCGAGGTCTTCGTGCGACGAGCCGGTCGATGACATGGGGGCGGCCGGGGTGGGCGGCGTCGGCGCGGGTGGCACGGGGCACTCCGGAGAACTTGAGGACGACGGCTCCGGACGCGGACCCGACGTCGGCTCGATCCCGTCGTTGATCGACTCGGTGACTGACCAGCCGGCGACAACCAGGACGAGCCAACCACCGGCCAGCCACGCCTTCACACGCCCACTCATCCCGCCCCCACCACCCGTAGCCCCCGCGGCACGCGGCCAGTCCGGCCATGAGCCGACGTCGAACACAAGCAGGTCCCCTGCCCGGCGATGGCGGCAGGGGATGTCCACTCACGTCACAGTCACTTCACCGGTCCGGGCTCACCTCACGTCGACGAAGTCGGCCAGGCCGGACCTGGCCTGGGTGAGGGACGTACCCGCGAAGTGGTAGCGGTACTGGCCGTCCGCCGTCGCCTGCACGGTGGTCGTGGCCCAGCCGTTCCGGTCGGTCTTGACCTTCTTCAGCGTGGTGAAGGCGCCGCTCGTGCCCTTGCGGAACTGGAGCAGCACCTGGTGCCCGATGAGGGGCACGTCCTTGTGCTTCTCCCAGCTCGCGACGATCATCCGGGCCTTGACCGTGAGGTTCCTGCCCTTCTTCACCGGCTCAGGGGTGGCGTCGGCCAGGGACAGGTGGGTCTTGCGCTTGATGCGGGCCATGCCCTCCTTGCGGGTGACGTTGCCCGCGCCGTCGACGGCGACGACGTTCACGCTCCAGGCGCCGGCGAGGGCGTTGCTGCGGAGGTTGACGTACGGATCGGCGACCACGACGGCCTCGCACTTGGACCAGGTCTCGTCGATCTTCACGCAGCGGCCGGACCCGACCTGCACCAGGCGCCCGTCGGCCTCTTGCTCGCTCGCTCCGTGCCACAGCTCGTACGACACGCTCCGGATGCCCGACGGGTCGCTGACAATCGCGGAGACCGGAAAGGCGATCTTCCGTGCGGCCTCGACGACAACGGTGTAGTCGCGGTCCTGGTTGACCTCGATGTCCCTGATGTACGTAGGTGTGTCGTCCTGCTCGGCCCCGGCGGCCGGAACGGCGAGGGCTGTGACTGCCAGGGCGGCGCTGAGAGCAGCGGCGGTGGTGGTGGCGACAGTGGCGCGTATGCGCATGGTGTGGTTTCCCCCCACGCTTGATGACTTGAGTGGTGACTTCACCCGCATCAGACAGAGGGGGCGTGTGGGGGGTTGTGCACCGGCGGCGGCCCAACCCATCACTTAACCCTGGCTATTCCTTGGGTTGGCGGAATCATCGATGGACGGCCAACTTCCGAGTTCTAGAGGCAGCTCAGGGCAGGCTAGAGGGTGTCGGGGTGATCTTCGCCGAGGCCCTGCTGGAGCTGGGCCAACGTGTCCTCGATCGTGCGGCGTGCCTCGACGTACTCACCGAGGGCATGCAAGGTGATCGCAAGGCTGAAGGCGCAGTCGAGGGTGTCGGAGTGGCCCTCTCCGAACACCCGCCTACGCCGGGCCAAATTGTCCTCCTTCAGCCGGCGCGCCTCGGTGTACTCGCCCAGCTCGTGCAGGGTGACGGCAAGATCGTCCGCGGAGCGGAGGGTGTCGGGGTGGTCCGCGCCGAGGCTCTGCCGGCGCCGGGCCAACGTGTCCTCGATCGTCCGGCGCGCCTCGGTGTGCTCGCCGAGCGCGTACAGGATGGCCGCGAGGCTGTCGGCGCACTGGAGGGTGTCGGAGTGGTCCGCGCCCAGCACCCGCCGACGCCGGGTCAACGTGTCCTCGAGCATGCGGCGAGCCTCGACGTATTCACCGAGCGCGTGCAAGGTGACCGCGAGACTGAAGGCACAGTCGAGGGTGTCGGAGTGGTCCGCCCCCAGCACCCGCCGACGCCGGGCCAACGTGTCCTCGAGCGTCCGGCGTGCCTCGGTGAACTCGCCCAGCGCATGCAGGGTGATCGCGAGGCTGTAGGCGCAGTCGAGGGTGTCGGGGTGGTCCGCGCCCAGCACCCGCCTACGCCGGGCCAACGTGTCCTCGTCCGTTGTGCGTGCCTCGGTGAACTCGCCGAGCGTGTGCAGGGTGATCGCGAGGCTGAAAGCACAGTCGAGCGTGTCGGAGTGGTCCTCCCCCAGCACCCGCCGACGCCGCGCCAGCGTGTCCTCCTTCATCCGACGCGCCTCGGTGTACTCGCCCAGCGCATGCAGGGTGATCGCGAGATCGTGCGCGGAGCGCAGGGTGTCGGGGTGGTCCGCGCCAAGGCTCTGCCGGCGTCGGGCCAGCGTGTCCTCCTTCATCCGGCGCGCCTCGGTGAACTCACCGAGCGCATGCAAGGTGATCGCGAGGCTGAAAGCACAGTCGAGGGTGTCGGAGTTGTCCTCCCCCAGCACCCGCCGACGCCGGACCAAGGTGTCCTCCTTCATCCGACGCGCCTCGGTGTACTCACCGAGCGCATGCAAGGTGATCGCGAGGCTGTAGGCGCACTGGAGGGTGTCGGGGTGGTCCGCGCCAAGGCTCTGCCGGCGCCGGGCCAGCGTGTCCTCCTTCATCCGACGCGCCTCGGTGAACTCACCGAGCGCATGCAGGGTGATCGCGAGACTGTCGGTGCAGTCGAGGGTGTCGGAGTGGTCCTCCCCCAGCACCCGCCGACGCCGGACCAGCGTGTCCTCCTTCATCCGGCGCGCCTCGACGTACTCACCGAGCGCATGCAGGGTGATCGCAAGATCGTGCGCGGAGCGCAGGGTGTCGGGGTGATCTTCGCCCAGCAACCGCCGGCGCCGGGCCGACGTGTCCTCCTTCATCCGGCGAGCCTCGGTGAACTCGCCCAGCTCGTGCAGGGTGATCGCGAGACTGTAGGCGCAGTCGAGGGTGTCGGAGTGGTCCTCCCCCAGCACCCGCCGACGCCGGGCCAGCGTGTCCTCCTTCATCCGGCGCGCCTCGACGTACTCGCCCAGCTCGTGCAGGGTGATCGCGAGATCGTGCGCGGAGCGCAGGGTGTCGGCGTGGTCTTCGCCGAGCAACCGTCGGCGCCGGGCCAGCGTGTCCTCGTCCATCCGGCGCGCCTCGGTGTACTCGCCCAGCTCGTGCAGGGAACCCGCGAGGCTGTCGGCGGAGCGGAGAGTTTCGGGGTGGTCCGCGCCAAGGCTCTGCTTGCGCCGGGCCAATGTGTCCTCAAGCATCCGGCGTGCCTCGGCGTGCTCGCCGAGCGCGTGCAGGGTGACCGCAAGATCGTGCGCGGCGCGGAGGGTGTCGGGGTGGTCTTCGCCCAGCACCCGTCGGCGCCGGGTCAAGGTGTCCTCGTCGATCCGGCGTGCCTCGGTGTACTCGCCGAGCTCGTGCAGGGTGCCCCCGAGGTTGTCGGCGGAGCGGAGGGTGTCGGGGTGGTCCTCCCCCAGCACCTGCCGACGCCGGGCCAGCGTGTCTTCGAGCGTCCGGCGCGCCTCGGCGTACTCGCCGAGCTCGTGCAAGGAGCCCCCGAGGCTGTCGGCGCAGTCAAGGGTGTCGGGGTGGTCCTCTCCGAGCACTCGCCGACGCCGGGCCAACGTGTCCTCGAGCATCCGCCGTGCCTCGGTGTGCTCGCCGACGTCCTGGAGAGTGACGGCGAGATCGTGGGCGGAGCGGAGGGTGTCGGGGTGGTCCTCGCCCAGCACCCGCCGACGCCGGGCCAACGTGTCCTCGGTCAGCCGACGCCCCTCGGTGTGCTCGCCGACATCCTGGAGAGTGACCGCGAGATCCCGGGCGGAGCGGAGGGTGTCGGGGTGGTCCTCCCCCAGCACCCGCCGACGCTGCGCCAACGTGTCCTCGATCAGGCGACGCCCCTCGGCCTTCTCGCCGAGTGCGAGCCGGGAATTCGCGACATCGTGGGCGGAGCGCAGGGTCTCGGGGTCGTCCTCGCCCAAAACCAGCCGGCGCCGCGCCATGGTGTCCTCGATCAGTTGGCGGGCCTCGGGGTAACGGCCGAGGTCATACAGGGCATCGGCAAGTTCCTGGGCGGATTGGAGGGTGTCGGGATGGTCGGCGCCCAGTGCACCGACCCACGCGTCGTACAGGGCTTTGGCGAGGTCGTGAGCTGCGCGTGGCTGGGCACATTGGACGAGGTAGCGGGCAGCCCTGAGCAGGGTCGGTCGCAGAGCGGGAGTGTCTGTGATCGTCAGGTGGGCCGCTGTGAGATGTGAGGTGAGCCGGGCCCAGTGCGGCCAGGTGAAGGGGAGTTCGGGGTCGCCGGGGTCGGCGCCGGACAGCAGCGCTGCGAGATCGTTGTGAATCGCGGCCCTGTCCTGCTCGCCGATCTGGTCACGCGTGATGGCCTGGGTGAGGCGGTGGATTTCCACCGTTTCGTTGTCGACCTGTGCAAGGCCGTACCGGGCGAGTGGCTTCAGGGCGGATTGAGGCCACAGGAGGTTTTCCGCGTCGCCCGGGATCGTGGTCAGCCGACTGCGCGCGTCAACCAACCAAGAGGTGGGGATAGGGTCCGGGCCGAGAAAAGACAAAAGAGTCAGCAGTGCTGCCGCATCGGGGTGGTCGGCATTGAGCTCCTTTGTGGCGACGGTGACGGCGGCAGCCAGCGATGCGGGGTACCCGGGGGTGTCGCCCTGGTCCAGGAAAGCGGCGGTGTTCGCGTTCAGCCGCTGCTGATAGGCGGCCAGTGGCATGCCGTCGGTCAGCACGCCGACTGCTTGGGCGAGGGCGAGAGGGAGATCTCCCAGTGTTTCGGCGAGCGAGTCGACCTGCTCGCAATCCAGGGCCGGAAGTTGACCTGTCAGGTAGTCCAGGGAGTCCTGGCGGGCGAATACGTCCATGCCGAGACCGGGCACGATCCGCTTCCAGGCAGGGTTGCGGGAAGTGATCAGGACGTGTCCGGTCCCGTCGGGCAGCCATTCCTCCAACGCTGCCATGTCCTCGGCGTTGTCCAGAATGATCAGCCAGCGATCCAACGTGGTGAGGCGCTGCATCGCATGGTGTGCGTTCGCGGCGGCATCGGCACCGGGCTGGACCACGTTCAGTCGTGCGGCCAATTCCGCATACCTCTGCGGAACGTGCGCTGCCTTTTCTGCGTCGACCCACCAGACCAGGTCATACTGGCCGGCGAAGCGATGCGCGTATTCCAACGCCACTTGGGTCTTGCCGATGCCGCCCATTCCGTGAAGTGCCTGGACGGCGGTGTACCGCTCGGCGAGCAGTTTCCTTCGTATGTCGTCCATCAACGTTTCGCGGCCGGTGAAATGCGGGTTGCGGCGACGCACGTTCCAGACAGACGGCAGGCCGGTACTCGAGGGGAACCGCGGCTGCGGCAGGACTGGAACGGTCCGGGCTGCGGGCGTCCCCGTTTTTGGGGCGCCGGGAAACGCCGGTGCGCCGGACGGAGCGAGCGGACCTGTGACCGCTTCCACGAGGGCCGCGATAGCCGCCGTCTCGTCGAGACCGTGGAGGTCTTTTCGAAGCAGGGGTGCCAGGATCGCCGGTAACTCCCCGGCCTCCAGCGGCTCGATGACCACCGGGACGAAGCGGTTCCTGCGGGCCAGCGCCGCCGTCCACTCATCTTCGGTGAACCGCCCCGCGGAGAAGTACTCGGGCGACAACAAGGCAACGAATGCCGTCGCCTTCGCCAGGGCCTTGCTCATCTTGTCCACGAAGTTGTCGCCGGTGCGCCAGTGCCACACGTCGAGTTCGACCCGGTACCCAGCCTCTCCCAGGCGCCAGGCGACCCACTCCGCCCACTGACGATCGGGCCCGGCATGGCTGACAAAGATCGACTCCGGAGCCTCAGGCATCGCTGTCCCCCATCCCCCGTGGCGCTCGGGTCATGCCCGGCCTCCACCACGCCGAACCCCGCTTCATCGGTGCCAGCGGACCCTCCGACCGCTCTCCAGCGTAGGGGGCAAAACGGAGCTCGTAGAGGGTTCCGACAGCCCAAGAGGGGCGCACGGTTGCTCGCGGCGCAGCACGAGTTCCGGGCGTCGGAAGCCCGGGGTGCGACCCTGCCGCCCAACTGACGCCCCCAACACAGCAACAAGGCCCCCACCAGCGGAGAAACCGCAGGCAGGGGCCTTGATCAGGTCGGGTTACTTCTTCTTGCCCTGGGTGTTGTCGGGGATCCTGGTGAGCTGGGTTTGCTGGTCAGGCGCGGTGGGCTCAGCGAGATCGGCGGTGGGCGGGACGTCCACGGCGACCAGCCGTCGTCGCGTCGGTGCGGCCGTCGAAGGTCTTGCAGCGGGGCGACAGGGAACACTTCTGCCGGGATCAGCGGGGCCGTGTCGAGCTCCAAGAAACGGTGCCCGCATCGAGTCCCTGAAACTCTCTCCCGGCCGCACGGGCAAGGCGGTCGAAACCGGGAGGATCACCCCCGTCTCGGACGCCGACCTCGGGCCTGGTGGGCAGAGCGGCCACACCCCTGAACTGCAGTCGCGCCGCTTCGTGAACCGGCCGCAGTGGGGCGGCCGTGTGCGGGGGCGTCGCAGGCCAAGGCCTCGCTATATGTCGCCGGCGACGATGGAGTGTGCGGCGTCGCCGACCTTGGTCCAGTAGATTCCCATGCCGGTGTAGCGGTAGACGGCATAGCTGTTCGGGTGCAGTCGGTAGACGGAGTCGGTGGCGACGGCGAAGGAGGCCCCGGCCGTTCCGGTGAGTCTCCAGGTGCCGGGAGTGCCGAGGTAGCTTCTCAGGGAGCCGGAGTCGGGATTCGTAGCAACGAGCCCTTGTCCCCACTCTCCGGTGTAGATCCGCCCCGCGGGGCCGCCGATCTTGGTCCAGGAGGTTCCGTAGCCGTCGTAGCGGTACACGGCATCTCTGTTCGGAGTCAGTGCGTAGAGGTTGTCGGGGGCGACGGCGAAGGAGGCTCCGGCGCCTCCGATGTACTGCCACATGTCGGGACTGCCGAGGTAG
>NZ_JBVJPT010000008.1:0-91932 GCF_055609385.1 Streptomyces sp. NPDC036764 | reverse complement strand
AGGTAGCGGTACAGGTCGCCGGAACTGGGGTTCGTGGCGACGAGTCCCCAGCCGCCGGCGTAGATCTGGCCCGCGGCGCCACCGATCTTGGTCCAGGAGCTCCCCTGGCCGTCGTACCGGTACACGGCATCCCTGTTCGGAGTCAGTCCGTAGAGGGTGTCGGGGGCGACGGCGAAGGAGGCTCCGGCGCCTCCGATGTACTGCCACATGTCGGGACTGCCGAGGTAGCGGTACAGGTCGCCGGAACTGGGGTTCGTGGCGACGAGTCCCCAGCCGCCGGCGTAGATCTGGCCCGCGGCGCCACCGATCTTGGTCCAGGAGGTTCCCGAGCCGTCGTACCGGTACACGGCATCCTTCATCGGACTCAGTGCGCAGATGTTCTTGGCCCTTTTCGTCCGGGCCCGGATCGCCTGACAGCACACCTGGCAGAACGGGTTACCCAACTCCTGCATCTTGCAGTTGTGTTCGGGCCTGAAGGCCCGGCAGTGGTAGTAGTGCGCGCCCTCGAAGCAGCCGACCGTTCCGGCGGGAACCGTGCTCGGCCTTGTATCCACCTTCGCGCAGTTCGGGTTGGACATCGTGGGCAGGGCTGTGGTCGGGGCGACCGCCCAGCCCCATTTCAAAGTGGTGCGGAAGGTGTTCAGCGTGACGTTCGGCTCGGCCGGTTCACCGGGGGCCGGGTGGTAGTCGTGCCCCGTCTCGTTCTCGTCGGCGTAGTACGCGTACTCGTCAGCCAGTCCGTACGCCGTGTGGCCGACCTCGTGAACGGCGATCTCGGTCGCCCCGTCCGCGAGGGAGTACGTGCCGACGGAGCCGCCACTTCCTCCGTAGATCGTGGAGTTGACCACGACGAGCGCGACGGTGAACTCCGGGACCTGAGCGGCCGCTGTCTGGAGCACCGTCGAGTTGTTGCAGACCAGCAGCCGTCTGACGCCGTTCGCACCGAACGTGGAGTCGAAGTACGTGCGGGCCGTCGCGCCGGTGCCGCCGGTGGCGACCGGATCGTCGGCGCCCGAGTCGGTGGACGTGACGTTGACCCGCCAGATGTTGATCGCCCGCCCGATCTTGTCGAACGGCGCGGTGAAGGTCAGTCCGGTGACGAAGTAGGTGCAGGCGTTGTTGAACGCGGTCTGCTGAGCGGCGGTGAAGCCGTCGCCGAGCAGCACGATGGTGAACGCCCGGTTGCGTGGTGCTGTTCCGTGGATCTGGGTGCGGCCTTGGACGGTGCCGTCGGACGTGGTCATCACGGTCTGCTATCGCTCGAGCCGAAAGGTGGCGAGGTCGACGTCCCGCAGCGCCTCGCCTCCCGAAGGCGCGACACGGACCACGGCGACCTGGGCGGCCTCGGCCGGTGCGGGAACGATCACGGTGAACGCGCCGCGCGCCTCCACGTTCACCCGGATGATCGGCTCCGTGTGGTCCTCCGGGAAGACCTCGGCGCTCTCCAGGAAGGCTCCCCGTGCGGGGACACGGTCAAGGCGCTGCCCGCGGTCGTCCCGCGTCTCGACGACGTAGTCGCCGGAACCCGTTTCGGCGACGGTGTCGAAACCGCTGATGACCGTATCGACCGGCTGTTGGAAGACGAGGCGCACCGAATCGCCCTCGTACTCGAAGATGAGACGAATTGCTGGAGTAGGAGGCGTTTGCTGCGGGTTGGTCATGACGAGGCCTCTTCGGGCGGTGTGATGTCGGGCATCTCCGCACGCCATGGATCCCGCAAGGCCGACGTGCGCACGAACTGCAGGGCGTCGGGCATCGGAGTTACTCCGTCCTGTCCGGCAAGGGCTCATGTACCGGGTGCTTGGCCGACTCAAGAGGAGTGTCGGCGCGACGCGGAGGCGCGGAGCGATATGAGCCGTAACGGCCCTGTCTGGGACCGGAAAAACCGCGGGCCCCGGAAGAAATGTCTGCTGATCGGAGCTCACGCCAATTCTATCCCTGGCCGGATATGCGTGCTCGTCGGCACAGTGGCCGGGCAAGGGCCGGCGAGTGCCGGATGCCCGCACCTGACTTTCACCCGGGCCATGCCTCAGGAGGGGGTCAACAAGACCGTCCAAGACCGGCGTTGCCGAGGAGCCGGCGACGTTCGTGCACGACCTCACTCGCGGGCGGCGGCGACTCGCACGGGTCTTTGGGTGCTGGAGCGCGGTCAACCATTCCGGCGCACGCTCGGCAAGGGTGCCGGGTACTCCGACCTTGAAGTCGCGCCCCTCATCGAGACTGGCCTTCCCGCTGCCCTACTGATCGTCCTCGACATCCGTGTACGCCGCTGGCGTCGCCCCACCTGACGGCCCGATCAAGCAGCTCACGGCCCATAGACGGTCCCAGCCCAGCAACAAGGCCCCCACCAGCGGAAAAACCGCAGGCAGGGGCCTTGATCAGGTCGGGTTACTTCTTCTTGCCCTGATTCTTGACCGCCTCGATCGCCGCCGCGGCCGCCTCCGGGTCGAGGTACTTGCCGCCCGGGGTGACCGGCTTGAAGTCGGCGTCGAGCTCGTAGTAGAGGGGGATGCCCGTCGGGATGTTCAGGCTCGCGATGTCGGCGTCGGAGATGCCGTCCAGGTGCTTGACCAGGGCGCGGAGGCTGTTGCCGTGGGCCGCGACCAGGACCGTGCGGCCGGACAGGAGGTCCGGGACGATGCCGTCGTACCAGTAGGGGAGCATCCGGACGACGACGTCCTTCAGGCACTCCGTGCGCGGACGCAGCTCCGGCGGGATCGTCGCGTAGCGGGGGTCGGAGGACTGGGAGAACTCCGTGCCGTCCTCGAGCGGCGGGGGCGGGGTGTCGTAGGAACGGCGCCACAGCATGAACTGCTCCTCGCCGAACTCGGCGAGGGTCTGCGCCTTGTCCTTGCCCTGGAGGGCGCCGTAGTGGCGCTCGTTCAGGCGCCAGCTCCGGTGGACCGGGATCCAGTGGCGATCGGCCGACTCCAGCGCGAGCTGTGCCGTGCGGATCGCCCGCTTCTGGAGGGACGTGTGGACCACGTCGGGGAGAAGGTCGGCGTCCTTCAGGAGCTCGCCACCGCGGACTGCCTCCTTCTCGCCCTTCTCGTTCAGGTTGACGTCCACCCAGCCGGTGAACAGGTTCTTCGCGTTCCACTCGCTCTCGCCGTGGCGGAGGAGGATCAGCTTGTACGGTGCGTCGGCCATGCCTCAGAGCGTAATCGACGTATTCCACCCCCATGCGGCCCGCCCAGCAGGCGGACGGTTGACGGGATCTGTTAATTGAGTGGCCTGCCCGACCCCCGAGTTTGTAAGTTGCGGATGCCTCCTTGGCTACTTACATCCGCTGCCGGTGTCCGGCTACATCCGTGGGGACCCCCATGCCACTCGCCGCCGTGCGACGCGCCACCCGAGAGACCGTAGCCGGGCTTCCCCGCGAGTTCTGGTGGCTGTGGACCAGCACCCTGGTCAACCGGCTCGGCGCCTTCGTCGCCACCTTCATGGCGCTGTACCTCACCCTCGACCGCGGCTACTCCGCCTCCTACGCCGGCCTGGTCGCCTCCCTCCACGGACTCGGCGGCGTCGTCTCGTCGATCGGTGCCGGCGTCATGACCGACCGGCTCGGGCGGCGGCCGACCCTGCTCGTCGCCCAGGCCTCCACCGCCGTGTCGGTCGCCGTGCTCGGGTTCGTGCACCACCCCGTCGCCATCGCCGCCGTCGCCTTCGTGGTCGGCGCCGCCTCCAACGCCTCCCGGCCCGCCGTGCAGGCGATGATGGCCGACATCGTGCGGCCCGAGGACCGGGTGCGCGCCTTCTCGCTCAACTACTGGGCCATCAACCTCGGCTTCGCCATCTCCTCCATGGCCGCGGGTTTCATCGCCGAGGTCAGCTACCTCGCCGGGTTCCTGATCGAGGCAGGGATGACGGCCGTCTGCGCGGTCGTGATCTTCGTGAAGCTGCCCGAGTCCCGGCCCGAGAAGGCCGACACCGGCAAGGCCGACGAGGAGGTCGGGCTGGGGACCGTGCTGCGCGACGGGCGCTTCATGGCCGTCGTCGGACTGTCCTTCCTCGTCGCCCTCGTCTTCCAGCAGGGCTCGGTCGGTCTGCCGATCGCCATGGGCGACGCCGGGTTCTCGCCCGCCGACTACGGCCTCGCCATCGCCGTCAACGGCGTCCTGATCGTCGCGCTCCAGATCCCGGTCACGCGGTTCATCGAGCGCCGGGACGCGGGGCGGATCCTCATCGTGTCGTCCCTGTTCGCCGGATACGGCTTCGGCCTCACCGCCTTCGCCGGGTCGGTCGGCGTCTTCGCGCTGACGGTGTGCGTCTGGACGCTCGGCGAGATGCTGAACGCCCCCACCCAGACCGGCCTAGTCGTCCGCCTCTCCCCCGCCCACGGACGCGGCCGCTACCAGGGCATGTACACCCTGTCCTGGTCGGCCGCCGCCCTCATCGCCCCGCTGATGTCCGGCTTCGTCATCGACCACTTCGGCGCCGAGTGGCTGTGGGGACTGTGCGCGGTCACCGGGACGGCGGCGGCGGCCGGCTACGGCGCCCTGACGCGCAGGCTGCCGGCCGTCTCCACGCAGGCCGCCGACGCCTCGCCCGCCCACGCGGAGGCCGAAGTCCGTACGGCCTGACACCGACCGCCTGCTGAGCACGCATCCCACGGGGTATACAAGGAGGCGCGGTACGGGGGCCGTTGGGGCCGCTGGGGTGGGAGACAGGCATGAGCGACAGTTCCGAGCTGATCTTCGTCAGTCATGCCGGGCACGACGGCCAGTGGGCGGAGTGGGTGGCCTGGCATCTGCGGGACGCCGGTTACGAGATCGAACTCGATCTCTGGCACTGGCGCACCGGCGAGGACTTCGTGAAGAAGATGACCGAGGCGCTTGAGCGGGCCTCCGCGGTCGTCGCCCTGTTCTCCCCGCAGTACTTCGCGCCGGGCCGGTACACCGAGGAGGAGTGGACCGCCGCCGTGGCCGGCCGGGACCGCTTCGTGCCGCTCGTCGTCGAGCCCCTGGAGGCGGGGCAGTTGCCCGCGATCCTCCGGCCGCGCATCCGCCAGGAGCTGCACGACCTGGAGGAGGCGGCCGCCCTCACGACGCTGTTGGAGGCCGTGCGCGGCCGTGAGGTCCCGACGACCTCGCCGGCCTTCCCGGGCGCGGCGGGCAAGGGTTCCCGGGCCGGCAAGCAGCCTCGCTCGTCGGCCTCCCGGGTGCAGCAGCCCCGCTTCCCGTCCGCTCTTCACGATCCCGCCGTATGGGACGTACGACAGCGGGGGCGCAACCCGCACTTCACCGGTCGCGACGACATCATCGAGAAGGTCCGCGGCGGGCTGCTCGGCGAGCGCCGGTCCGCGGTACGCGTGCTCCACGGTCCGGGCGGCGTCGGCAAGACCCAGCTCGCGCTGGAGTACGCGCACCGCTTCGCCGGGCAGTACGACCTGGTGTGGTGGATCGACGCCGAACAGGTCGAGCAGGTACCGGCCCGGTACGCGGAACTCGCGGCGCGTGTCGATGTGGCCAAGCCGGACGCCGGTGCCGAGGTCAACGCGCAGTACGCCCTTGACCACCTGCGCACCAGCGACCGGTGGCTCATCGTCCTGGACAACGCCGAGGATCCGCGACAACTGCGCACCTGGCTGCCGGAAGGGCCGGGTCATGTGCTCATCACCGCGCGCGACCCCGCCTGGAACAAGATCGCGCCGGGTCTCGCCCTCGGAGTGTTCAGCCGCGAGGAGTCGATCGCCTACCTCAACCGTCAACTGCCCACCCTGAACGACCGGACGACGGACGCGCTGGCCGACGCCCTCGGCGACCTGCCCCTGGCGCTGGCGCATGCCGCGGGCGCGCTCAGCGAGGGGACACCGCCCGACCACTACCTCCAACTGCTGCGGACCAACACCGCGGAACTCCTCAGCGACGGGGAGATATACGACTATCCGGTCTCCGTGGCGGCGACGGTCACGATCGCGGCCGATCGGCTGGACACCGACCGTCCGGAGGCGGCGGCCCTGCTGCGCCTCGCGGCGTTTCTCGGACCCGAGCCCATTCCGACGAAGTGGCTCGTCGAGGCCCGCGGGTCGCTGACCAGCGTGCCCGGGGACCCGAACGACATCCGCTGGCCGAGAAACGCGCTCCAGCCGCTCGCCCAGTACGGGCTGGCGATCGTCGGGCCCGACGCGTTCCAGGTGCACCGTCTCACGCAGGCCGTGATGCGTCATCGCACCGCCGACGACGCCGGGGGGCCGGTGGGGGACGTGGCCGGGTTGCTGGCCGCGGTCGACCCCGGGGACCCCGAACTGCCGGAGGCCTGGCCGGGGTGGGCATCGCTCACCCAGCATCTGACGGCGACGCTGGACGCGATGATCGGCAGGGCCGAGCTGCGGCCGACGTTACTGAAGGCCTCCATCTACCTCGTACGCTACGCCCAGCCCGAGGCGGCCCTCGGTCTCGCCGAGGTCATGTACGAGGAGTGGAGGACGTCGCTGGGCGAGGACGATCCCGACACGCTGCGCGCGGCACACATGGTGGCCGTGGCCCTGAACGAGATGGACAGGTACGAGGAGTCGCTGCCGCTCATCGAGGACCTCCTGGACAGACGGCGCCGCGTGCTCGGGGAGGACCATCCCGACACGCTGAGCTCGACCCACGATCTGGGCATCGTCATGGGCGGGCTGGGCAGGGAGGCCGAGGGGTGCACCATCCTCAAGGACGTGGCGGCACGTCGCGAGTCGACTCTGGGCGAAGACCACATCGACGCCCTCCGCTCCGTCGCCAATTACGGATACGCCCTGATGGAACTCGGTCGCATCGACGAGGCCCACCAGGTGCTGACGGACGTCCTGGCCCGACACCGGCGGGCGTTGCACGAGGACCATCCCACCGCCCTCGCCGCCACGAGCTACATGGGTGGCGTCCTGTCCGAACTCGGCAGACACGTCGAGGCCATGCAGGTGCATGCGGAAGTCCTGACGCGGCGCCAGCAGTTGCTGGGCGACAGACACGAGGACACGCTCAGCAGCGCCATGAACGTCGGCAGATCGCTCATCAACGTCGGCCGGTACACCGAGGCGGAGCAACTCCTGCGGTCCACAAGAAGTCGCGTTCGGGAGTCGCTCGGAACCGACCACCGCCTGCATCACAACGTCACCCTCAGCCTGGCCTTGGTCCTGGCGCGCCTGGGCAAGACCCACGACGCCCAACGCCTGCGCGTCTCCCTCAAGCGCAAGCAGCCCCCGAAGAGGCGCCCACGCTGACCTCATGGATGCATCCGCGCCCCCTTGATCACCTTGTCCACGGCGTTCCTCGGCCCGTACACCGCCAGCCCCACCAGGTCCAGGTCCCCGGTGGACACCGCCCGCACCGCCGCCCGGTTGTCGCGGTCGTTGCCGGTCGTGAAGAGGTCGGACGTGAAGATCGCGCGCGGGAGGGCGCGGGACAGCGCGCGGGTGTGGGCCGTCGTCAGCGTCTCCTTCGTGGCCTCGAAGACCAGGACCGGCTGGCGGAACATCGGCAGGTAGGGGACGTCGTCCGCGTCCTCGTAGGGGTCGCCGATCACCTCCGGGAGCTGTGTTCCCAGGCCGCTGACCAGGAACGCGGTGACGTTCAGCCGTTGCCAGGGCTCCAGGTCCTCGCGCAGCAGGACAGCGATCTTGGTGTCGAAACGAACGGGTGCTTCAGTGCTCATGCGACGAGACTCGCGGGCGCCGTACACCTGCGTCTTGTACGTTCTTTGCATGGCCGCCGCTCGGGATCGCCAGGAAGTCTCCGCGTGGCGCCCCTCCGTACCGGGCGTCACCGAGGTCTTCCACGCCCACTTCACCGAGTACGCGTACCCGATGCACGTGCATGAGGCCTGGACGCTGCTCATCGTGGACGACGGTGCCGTGCGCTACGACCTCGACCGGCATGAGCACGGCACCCCGCTCGACACGGTGTCGCTCCTGCCGCCGCACGTTCCGCACAACGGCTCCCCCGCCACCCCGCACGGCTTCCGCAAGCGGGTCCTCTATCTGGACAGCACCCGGCTGGCGGACGACCTGATCGGTCCGGCGGTGGACTCGCCCGACCTGGCGGATCCCGTGCTGCGGCTGCGTGTCGGACAGCTCCACGCCGCGCTCGCGCAGCCCGGTGACGAGTTGGAGGCGGACAGCAGGCTCACCCTCATCGGGGACCGGCTGCGCACCCATCTGCGGCCCAGGACGGTCACCGGCTTCCCGCGCCGCGATCCCGCCCTCGCCCGTCGGCTGCGTGAGCTCCTCGACGAGCGCGTGGTCCCGGGTATCGCCCTCGACGAGGCCGCGGCACTCGTGCAGGCCCATCCCGCCCATCTCGTACGGGCGTTCAGCACCGCGTACGGCATCGCCCCGCACCAGTACCTGATGTCGCGGCGCGTGGACCGGGCCCGTCGGCTGTTGCTGGAGGGCCGGTCGCCGGCCGAGGTGGCCGTGGCGACCGGGTTCTACGACCAGTCCCATCTCAGCCGCCACTTCCGGAAGCTGGTGGGGGTGCCTCCGGGGCGCTACCGCAGCAGCGCGCGCTGAGCGTCGTACAGGTTGGGTGGGTGCACGGCGTTCGTCGTGCCGTAGAGCTCCAGTCGGGAGTGGAGATCGCCCGCGAAGTCGGGGACGTCGATCTGGTCGAACTCCCTGACCTCGCCCAGGCCGACGGTGGCGGAGTAGGGCGCCAGGCCGTCGAGGCGGATCATGCCCGCGCGGCCGTTCGTGACCCGGATGTTCCAGTGGGTGAAGCGGGCGCCGAAGAGGGGCCCCGCGCTCGCGTCGCCGCCGTGGCGGCCGTTGTTGTCGACGGTGATGTCGGTGCGGACGTTGGCGAAGGGCAGGCCGCGGTGGCTGTCGAAGGTGCCCATCCGCATGTCGCCGCGTGACCAGACGTTGTGGGAGGACAGGCCCTCGACGTTGATGCCGTGGAGTTGGGTGCCCGTGGGCGCCGGGGTGGTGCGGGCCTCGATGGTGAAGTCCTCGATCAGGTTGTCGTGCGAGCCCTCGCGGCAGAAGTAGGGGTGGTGGCCGCCCCGGCCCGCCACGCGCGTGTGCCTCAGCGTGCAGGCGGAGGCCGCGACCAGGCCGAAGCCGTTGTCGACGTGGCGGACCGTCACGTCGTCGGCCCAGCAGTCGTAGGCGCACTGGAAGACGACGCCGTTGTGACCCTTGTCGAGGAGGTGCGGCTGCTGCGGGGTCTCCACGGCCTCCAGGGTCAGGCCCTCGACGCCCGATCCGGTCAGCTCGCCCACGTGAGTCGTCAGTCGCGGGTCCCATTCGGGGCGGACGTCGAGCGGGAGCGGGCGTTCCAGGGTGACCTTGCGGCCCTGTACGCGGGTGATGCGCACCGGCCACTCGTAGGGGACGTACGACGTCAGCTTCGTCTTGTCGTCCCAGGTGTACGCCTCGGGGCCGGGGCCGCCGCCGCACATGTGCTCCAGGAGGGTGTGGCCGGCGTCGTCCGCGAGGCGGAGCAGGACCAGGGCGCCGGGGCGCAGCGAGGAAGGGTCGGCGACCGTCACCGTCCAGGAGCCCTGGCGCGCCGGGGCGAGGGTGGTGAGGGTGCGCCACTCGTCGCGGCGGTTGCCCGTCCAGCCCTCGAAGGGCCAGGCCTTCGCCCTGATCGCGGAGACCAGGGAGTCCCAACGGGCCGTCGGGGCCAGCCAGATGAGGCCGCCCGCCCAGGACCAGGACGACTTGTCGCCGCCGTAGCGGGAGCCGTAGGGGCCGATCAGCTCGGTGAGGTTCCGCGTGGCGAACAGCTTGGTGCGGGTGCTGCCGGCGCCGCGCAGGACCACGTTCGAGTGGCCGATGCGGATGACGTCGTCGATGCGGAACGTGCCGGGCGGGATGGTGACCGTGCCACCGCCGGCCCTTCCGGCGGCGGCGATGGCACGGTTGATCGCGGGGGCGGAGTCGGTCGTTCCGTCCGCCACGGCGCCGAAGTCGCGTACGTCGGCCACGACTCGGGGGCGGGGGAAGCGGAGGGCTCCGCCTCGGTGGCCGGCCCGGCCTATGTGGGGGATCTGGGGGTGGGTGTACGGGGTTCGCGTGAACTCGTGCCAGACGGGTGGGACTTGGGGGCGCGCCTGGGGTTTCCCCGGGGGTGGGGCTTCGGCTGCTTGAGGGGTGTGCGTTGCTGCGGTGGCCGCCTGTGCGACGCCGGCGGTCGTCGCGCCGAGTGCCACGGCCGTGGCCCCGCCGAGCAGGGCCCGTCTGGTGAGATGCGCATTGCCCATGTCCGTACGCCCTCCATGCGGCTCTTCATGGATGTGAACGACGTTCAGAAGTGCGATGGCCGTGAGCATGCCACGGCCCCTTGGGAGTGCGGAAGGGGTCGTGCGGGGTGAGTTGGGGGGTCTTGCGGGGTGCGGTTAAGGGGGGTGCGGGGTGCGTTAAGGGGTCGCGTGGGGGGCGTTGGTGCGGACTTGCTTACGTCACTCCGAAGGCCGCTGGATCAGATGGGTGAACGCGTCCAGGTTCCGCGTCGACTCGCCGCGCGCCACGCGCCACTCGTACTCCTTGCGGATCGCGGACGCGAAGCCGAGTTCCAGGAGGGTGTTGAAGGCGCCGTCCGCCGCTTCCAGGACCTGCCCGAGGAGGCGGTCGATCTCGTCGGCGGTCACGGCGGCGAGCGGGAGCTTGGCGGTGACGTAGATGTCGCCGAGACGGTCTACGGCGTAGCTCACGCCGTAGAGCTTGAGGTTGCGCTCCAGGAGCCAGCGGTGGACGCCGCCTTCGTTCTCGTCGGGGTGACGGATGACGAAGGCGTTCACCGACAGGGAGTGGCGGCCGACGAGCAGGGACACGGTCGTCGAGAGCTTGCGCGTGCCGGGAAGCTTGACGACGTAGTTGCCGGGGGCGGGGCTCTCCCACTCCAGGTCGGCGTCCTTCAGGGCCCCCTCGACGACCTGCGCCGCCCTCTGTACGTCCTGTGCGTCACCCATGGTGGGAGCGTACGCGACGGCGATGGGCCTGGGCCGCCGCCGCGTAGACGTCCGCCGTGGCCGCCGCCGCGGTGTCCCAGCCGAAGGACTGGGCGTGCCGGGACGCCGCCTCGCCCATCCGGGGGACCAGGTGCGGTTCGTCGGCGAAGGCGCGCAGTACGCGCGCGTAGTCGGCCGGGTTGTGCCCCTGGACCAGGAACCCGGTACGGCCGTCCCGGACCGCGACGGGCAGGCCGCCGACCGCTGCGGCCAGTACGGGTGTGCCGGCCGCCTGCGCCTCGATGGCCACCAGGCCGAAGGACTCGCTGTACGACGGCATGACCAGCACCGATGCCGCCCGGAACCAGTCGGCGAGCTGCTCCTGGCCGACGGGCGGGCGGAACCGTACGACGTCCGCGATGCCCAGGCGGGCGGCGAGCTTCTGCAGGCCCTCGGGCTTGGCGAGGCCGCTGCCGCTGGGGCCGCCGACGATCGGGACGAGGATGCGGGAGCGCAGTTCGGGGTGCTCGTCGAGGAGGACGGCCACCGCTCGGAGGAGGATGTCCGGGGCCTTCAGGGGCTGGATGCGGCCGGCGAAGAGGGGGATCAGGGCGTCCTGCGGGAGGCCCAGGCGGGCGCGGGCGGCGGCTCGGCCGTCGGCGGGCGAG
Source organism: Streptomyces sp. NPDC036764 (assembly GCF_055609385.1). Taxonomy (NCBI): domain Bacteria; kingdom Bacillati; phylum Actinomycetota; class Actinomycetes; order Kitasatosporales; family Streptomycetaceae; genus Streptomyces; species Streptomyces sp. NPDC036764. The sequence continues at coordinate 80,389 of NZ_JBVJPT010000008.1, read as the reverse complement.
AAGCGGGTGAGGTTCACGCCCGGGTGGACGACGGCGACCTTGTCGCGGGCGGCCGCGTAGTGGCGTACGAGTTCCTCGGCCTCTTCGGAGGTGTTGGCGATGAGGCGGTCCGCGGCCGCGACGATCTGGGTCTCGCCGATGACCCGGGCGGCGGGTTCGGGGGTGTCGCCGTCGGCGAGGTTGGCGTTCTTGACCTTGGCCATGGTGTGCATGGCGTGCACCAGGGGGGCGCCCCAGCGTTGGGCGGCGAGCCAGCCGACGTGGCCGGAGAGCCAGTAGTGGGAGTGCACGAGGTCGTAGTAGCCGGGGCGGTGGCCGGCCCATGCCTGCATCACGCCGTGGGTGAAGGCGCAGAGCTGGGCGGGGAGGTCTTCCTTGTTGAGGCCCTCGTAGGGGCCGGCGTCGATGTGGCGGACGAGGACGCCGGGGGCGAGTTCCACGGTGGGTGGGAGGTCCGTGGCGGTGGTGCGGGTGAAGATCTCGACCTCGATGTTGATCGCGGCGAGGCGTTGTGCGAGCTCCACGATGTAGACGTTCATGCCGCCGGCGTCGCCTGTGCCGGGCTGGTGGAGCGGGGAGGTGTGCACGCTGAGCATGGCTACGCGGCGGGGGCGGCGGTGGAGCCGGAGTCGGGAGGGGGCCGACGGGGAGCGTCGCCCGAGCCTGCTGACGTACTGGCTCACGTGGCGGTCCTCCTTGGCTGCGGGCATGCCGGACGGAGGGTTGAGCGCCCTCCAAGGCGGTGCAACGCCGGAGGGAGGGGTTCCCATTCCTGGCGGGGTGGTTTTTGCCTAGGAATTACTGGGGGTCGCTCAACTGTTCGGGGGCTGGGTGCGTGCGGGGCCTGCGGCGCCTGTGCGGGGTGGGTGGGGGTGCGTGTGGCGCCGACGGTCCGGTGGGTGGGTCGGGGCCGCGCCGGGGGGTGTCCGTCCTCGGTCGGGCGGTTGCTGTCGGGCAGGGAGGCCGCCGTCTCTTGACGCCCGCCGCTGCGGGCGGACACCCCCCGGCACGTCCCCTTACGCCGTACGCGGGTGCTGCGCCAGCCCCGGCACGGTTCCTTGCCACCGTACGCAGGTGCTGCCCCATCGCCGGCACGTCCCCTTACCGCCGTACGCGGGTGCTGCGCCATCGCCGGCACGGTTCCTTACGCCGTGGGCGGCCGCGGGTGCGTCTCGGTGCAGGCCGCCTGCAACCCCGCCAGGGGCGCGGGGAACTGCGCGACCAGCCACGACGGACCCGCAGCCACCGGACGCGGTGGAAGCCCGCGGCCCCTCGTGGCGCAGGCCGCCTGCCACCCCGCCAGGGGCGCGGGGAACTGCGCGACCAGCCCCCACGGGCCCGCAGCCACCGGACGCGGTGGAAGCCCGCGGCCCCTCGTGGCGCAGGCCGCCTGCCACCCCGCCAGGGGCGCGGGGAACTGCGCGACCAGCCACGACGGACCCGCAGACGCCGGACGCTGTGGAAGCCCGCGGCCCCTCGTGGCGCAGGCCGCCTGCCACCCCGCCAGGGGCGCGGGGAACTGCGCGACCGGCCACGACGGAGCCGCAGGCGCCGGACGTGGGGGCTGTGCTGTGGGGTGGGCGCATACCCTCTTGTGCATGACTGCCCGCGCCGCCCGCCCCGTGGGAACGGTGACACGCGGGACCACCAACCCCAATCGGCTGCGCCGTATGGATCGCTGGATCGCCCATGCGCACGGCGCCGAGTTGCGGCGGGTCGTCGAACCCGTTGCGGTTGATCTCGGGTACGGCGCTGCTCCCTGGACGGCCGTCGAGTTGCTGGGGCGGCTGCGGGCCGTGGCGCCTCGGGTGCGGGTGGTCGGGCTGGAGATCGAGCCCGCGCGGGTCGCCGCCGCCAAGCCGTACGAGCGGGAGGGGCTCGTGTTTCGGCATGGTGGGTTCGAGGTGCCGATCGCGCAGCGGCCGGTGCTCGTGCGGGCGGCGAACGTGTTGCGGCAGTACGAGGAGGGGGAGGTCCTCGCGGTCTGGGAGCGGCTTTGTGCGCGGCTGGAGCCCGGTCGCGGGCTGCTCGTCGAGGGGACCTGTGACGAGATCGGGCGCCGGCATGTGTGGGTCGCGCTCGGGCCGGAGGGGCCGCGCACGGTGACGTTCGCCGCGCGGCTGGCGTCGCTGGAGCGGCCGTCGGATCTCGCCGAGCGGCTGCCGAAGGCCCTCATTCACCGCAATGTGCCCGGTGAGCCGGTGCACGCGTTTCTACGGGACTTCGACCGGGCCTGGGCGGCGGCGGCGCCCTACGCCTCGTACGGCGCCCGTCAGCGCTGGATCCGGGCGGTGCGGGACCTCTCGGTCGACTGGCCGGTGACGGACGGGCCGGGGCGGTGGCGGCAGGGGGAAGTGACCGTGCGGTGGGAGGCGTTGGCCCCGCTGAGGTAGGTCGGCCTTGTGTCGTCGGGCCTTTCCCTCTCGTTTCCCTGCCCGCCCCCGGATCACGGAACGATCTCGGCGAGTCGTTCGTCACAAAGGCGGGGAGATCGTCATAGCGGGGCGGGAAAGGGGGGAAGCAGACCTCTGTCACTTTGCGCGCCGTCGTGGCACGATCCCCCGGACGCTCGTAAGTTACTGACGGGACATCAGTTTGGGGGCACAGGTATGGGTACGGGCAAGCGCGGCCTGATCGCCGTGGCCGTGACCGTCGTCTGCGCGGTCACCGTGCTGGCGGCACCGGGCACCGCCTTCGCGGCACCCTCCCCCCCTCCGTCACCGAGCGCCTCACCCTCCTCGTCGCCGATCCCCGTGTCGAACAAGGAGCTTGAGGAGGTCCGCCAGAAGCTGGAGAAGCTCTACCACTCCGCGTCCGTCGCCACCGACGAGTACAACGCCGCCGAGGAGGCGGCCGAGAAGCAGTCCAGCGAGATCGTCTCGCTGGCCAAGAAGATCGTCAAAGGCCAGGAGAAGCTGGCCGAGTTGAAGAAGCGAGCCGGCTCCGCGGCGGCCGCGCAGTACCGGTCGGGCGGGCTGCCCGACGAGGCCAAGCTGATGCTGAGTGATGATCCGCGGGACTTTCTCGACAGCGCCGGGCGGGTGATTCAGGGGCAGCGCGCCACCAAGGGGCTGCTCGCGGAAATGACCCGCACCCAGCAGGACTTGGAGCAGTACGCCAAGGACGCCTCCGCCCAGTGGCAGAAGCTGGAGGCCGGCCGCAAGGCCAAGGCCGCCGCCCAGAAGAAGATCGAGAAGCAGATCAAGGCGGCCGAACAGCTCGAGTCCCAGCTCGAGAAGGAGGAGAAGGAGCGCCTCGCCGAGCTGGAGGAGGAGGCCGCCCGCAAGGCGCAGACCGCCTGGCTGGACTCCGGCGTCCTGAAGGACATCCAGGGCAAGGCCTCCGAGCAGGGCCGCAAGGCCATCGAGTACGCCACAGCCCAGCTCGGTAAACCGTACGAATGGGGCGCCGAGGGCCCCAAGACGTACGACTGTTCAGGACTGACGTCCCAGGCCTGGGCGAGCGCCGGCAGCGGTATTCCGCGGACCTCGCAGGAGCAGTGGAAGCAGCTCCAGCGCATCGACGTCAAGGACATGCGCCCCGGCGACCTCATCATCTACAACGCCGACGCCAGCCATGTCGCCCTGTACATCGGCGACGGCGCCATCATCCACGCCCCGCGCCCGGGGCGGACGGTGACGATCGCGGGGGCCGGGTCGATGCGGATCCTCGGGGTGGTTCGACCCGATGCGTAAGGATTCAGGGCGTCTTGTGACATAAGGGTCGTGACTCGGGCCACGTGACCCATCCCACGTCACATCCCTGCCAAACGCCACCCCGACGTGACGTTCGTCATCCCTGTCACGGTGCCACCCTGTCCAACTGCGGTACGGAACGCGGCATATGACAGCGGCCAGCGACCATATGGCGTGCTCCACACCATTCCGTTGCGGCGCCGACACCCGCTATGGTCCCCGTCGGTGGATCGAGGTCCCTCGTTCCCGCCGTGCCCTCGGGGGGAGGGAAGGAACTCAAGACGATGCCCGTACCCGTACCGCGGCAGAGAGCGATCCCGGCCGTGGAGACTGGTCAGGCGCCGGCCGCGTCCCCAGGCGGCAGCACCCGTGTGGTGACCCCGCGTAAGGAAGAAACGGTCGAGAACAGCACCCAAACCACTCTGACGCTGCTGCTGATCGAGGACGATCCCGGCGGCTCCGCGATGGTGCCCGAGCTGCACGACTCGGCCGGCCGGCCGATCCGGGTGCGCACCGCCCGCAACCTCACCGAGGCCGAGCGGCTGCTCACCGACGACGTCCACTGCATCCTGCTGGACCTCGCCCTGGCCGCACCCGGCCGCGGCGCGGACGACGACGAGCTGGCCGTGCTCAGGCACGTCCTGGAGCTCGCGCCCCGCCACGCCGTTCTCGCGCTCACCGCCTCCGGTGACGCCGAGCGCGGCGCCGATGCCGTGCGCGTGGGCGCGCAGGACTACCTCTTCCGGGACGAACTGGACGGTCGGCTGCTGAGCCGTGCGATCCGCTACGCCGTGGAGAGGAAACGTTCCGACACAGCCGAGCGTCGGCTCGCCGAGGGACGGCTGCGGGCGCAGGAGAACCGGCGTCTGGAGCGGGGGCTTCTTCCCACGCCGTTGCTGGAGGGGTCGTCGCTGCGGTTCGCCGCGCGGTATCGGCCCGGGCGTTCGCGTGCCCTGCTGGGCGGTGACTTCTACGACGTCGTCCGCACCGCCGACGGCACCGTGCACGCCATGATCGGCGACGTCTGCGGCCACGGGCCGGACGAGGCCGCTCTCGGTGTGGAGCTGCGGATCGCCTGGCGGGCGCTGACCCTGGCCGGGCTGTGCGGGGACGAGCTGCTGGGCACCTTGCAGCAGGTGCTGGAGCACGAGCGGTCCGACGAGGAGATCTTCGCGACGCTGTGCACCGTGGACATCGCGCCGGACGGCCGACGCGCCGGGTTGTGCCTCGCGGGCCATCCCTCACCGCTGCTCGCCCGGCCGGGGCGGGCGGCGCGGCTGCTGCCGTACGACAACAACGGGCCCGCGCTCGGGCTGCTGCCCGGGGCCCGGTGGCCTCGGATGCAGGTGGAACTGGGAGCCGAGTGGAGCCTGATGCTCTACACCGACGGGCTGATCGAGGGGCGCGTCGGTGAGGGCCGGGAGCGGCTGGGGCAGGACGGGATGGTGTCCATGGTCCGGCGGCAGCTTGCGGAGGGGCTGCGCGGGGAGGCGCTGCTGCGGGCGGCCGTCAATGAGGTCCGGGATCTCAATGGCGGTGAGCTGACGGACGACGTGGCCGTGCTGTTGCTCGATCGGACGGCGTGAGCGGGCGGCATCGCCGTCCGGAGGCCCGCCGCCGGGCGGTATCGCCGTGCGGAGGCCCGCCGCAGGGGTGCTGTCGTGTGCCGGGTGCTGGTGCCTGGTCGCGCAGTTCCCCGCGCCCCTGAGGGGCGCGGTTCTCGCGGGCGTCGATCAGCGGCCGCCGTTGTAGGGGCCGTACGGGCCGTCGCTGCTCGAACCCCTTCTGCTGCGGCCGCCGCCGGGGAGGCCCTTGATCGCGGGGCGGACGTCGACCATGTAGACGATCGTCGCGATGAGGCCGATGATCGGCAGGAACGACAGGATGTTGAAGATCAGGTTCACCACGAAGGCGAGGCCGAGGATGATCAGCCAGAACACCTTGGTCTGCTTGTCCGCGGCACGGTAGGCGTCCTCACGGCGGACGGCCGCGTCGATCAGCGCGAAGCCGCTGAAAAGGATCAGGGCCATGCTCAGCAGCCACATGAACCCCGCGAAGCCCTGCATCAGCACAACGTCCACCACCCGGTTCGACTTGTATCCACGCGGTCACCGTACCCGCAACCCCAGGACCGCTACCCGAACAACGGGCCGAGCACTCGCTAAGTGCCCGGCCCGTGCTCTGCGGTCCCTTTTCACCCGTCCGTGTTACTTGGCGGGCGGGGTCGTCTTCTTGGCGGTGGTCTTGCGCGCCGGGGCCTTCTTGGCGGTCGCCTTCTTCGCCGGGGCGGCCTCGGCTGCGGGCTTGGCCTCGGCGGACTTGGCCTCGGCCTTGTCCTCCTTGACCTCCACCGGCTCGGTCTTGGGCTCGACGGCGATGGCGAGGTCCTCGATCTCCTCGGCCGCCTCGCCGCGCCAGGTCTTCACGGTCTGCTCGCCGTGCTCGGCGACCTTCTCGTAGGTCTCACGGGCCTTGACCGCGTACTCGGCGGCGACGCCGAGCGTGCGCAGCGCGAAGTCCTGGGCGCTCTCGCCGAACTTCTTCAGGTCGGCGTCGATGCTGCTGCCGAACTTCTTGAAGTCCGCGTCGAGGTTGCTGCCGAACTTCTTGACGTCGGCGTCCAGGCTGGTGACGAACTCGTTGACCTTGGCCTGGAGGGTCTCCTGCGCCTCCTTGGCCTTGGCGCCCGCCTCCTTGGCGCGGGTGGCGGCCTTCTCCTGGACGGTCTTCGGGTCGGTGCTGCGAACGGCCTCGAACCGAGCCGGCGCCTCGGAGCGGAGCTGCTCCACCAGGGCGGGCACCTTCCTGGCCTGCTGGAGGGCGAGGTCGGCGGTGCCGGCGGCGAAGTAGAGCGGGGTCGGGTCGCTGAAGGTCTTGCGCAGGTCGTCGGTGATGGCCATTTTGCTGGTCCTCCCGGGTTGTTTCGAGGTGAGGGTTTTGGGTCCCGCGGTCGGACGGACGGCTGACGGCTGCTGCTCGCCGGTGCGCGTCGCGCGTACGGCGGCTCAGGCCAGCCGGCCGACTACTGCGGGTCGGTCGGGTTCTCCGGGTCGGCGTCGCTGCCGTCGGACGTACGGGTCGTGCGGGTGCTGCGGGTTGTGCGAGTCGTGCGATTACGGCGCGCGGCGGACTCGCGGCCGCCGTCGGCCGTGCCGTTCTTGCGGGTCGTACGGCTGCGTCGTACGCCGGCGTCGTCGCTCCGGGCGTCCGCCGTGCCGTCGGACCGGGCATCGCCGTCGCCGGATCCAGGGGCGTCCGGGGACTTGTGGGAACCCGGATCCGAGCCGGCGGACCGGACCGCTTCGACCACTGTCCGCACGGCGCCCTGGTCCGTGTCCGAGTCCCCATCCGCCTCGACGGATATCCCGAACCCGTTCTCCTTTCGGAAGGATTCGTAGATCTGGAGCAGCACCTGCTTCTGCCGCTCGTTGAGCGTGGGATCGGCGAGGATGACGGCGCGCGTCTCCACCTCGTCCCGGTCCCGCTCGGCGTCGAGGATGCCGGCGCGGACGTACAGCGTCTCGGCGGAGATCCGCAGCGCCTTGGCGACCTGCTGCAACACCTCCGCGCTCGGCTTGCGCAGCCCGCGCTCGATCTGGCTCAGATACGGATTGGACACCCCGGCGGCGTCGGCGAGTTGCCGCAACGAGAGCTGCGCGTTGCGCCGCTGCTCGCGCAGATACTCACCGAGATTGCCGACGTTGAGCGATGCCATGCCTCCACCTTGCCGCACCCCCGCTAACTATTGCAAGCACCCGCTTGCAAAAGTGCGCCACGCCACGCCGACGCCCGTCCGTCCGAGGCGCTTCCGCACGCCGATGCCCGTCCGTCGCGGTGGCGTCGTCGCGACCGAGCGGCTGAACCCGTCGGCCGGGCGGCGTGTCCGGGCGGGCGGGGCCGTCGGGGCGACGCAGGGTGAGCCGTACCGCCGTCGTCGAGGAGGCAATCGTGAAGCGTCGTGTCGTCGCCGTCCTGGCCACTGTCGTCGCCGGGCTGACGCTGTTCGCGGTACCGGCCGCGGACTGGGACGGCACCGGGAACATCGAGCGGAACGAATGGAACATCCCGCTCACCAACCTCCGCGTGCTGTAGCCGGTGTTCCCGCCGCCCGCCGGCCGCCGCTCAGTCGAGGAACTCGTTCAGCAGCGGCAGCAGCACCGACGTCCGCCGCATCAGGGTCATGTGCGTCGTCGCGGGCAGCACGGCCAGATGGGCCCGGGGAATCAGACGCTGCATCTCGGCCGCGTGCTCGACGCGTACGAAGTCGTGGTCGCCGATGACCAGCAGCGTGGGTGCCTCCACCGTGCGCAGGTCGTCGGCGTTCCACGGCAGCGGGGCGTTCGCGGCGACCGAGATCTTGCCGAGGAAGTCCTGGAAGTGCTCGGGATGCGGCGCACACGCGGCGTACGCCTCGGCCATCTCCTGGAAGTCGGCCTGGCTGGGCAGCCGGGGCGAGTCGAAGTCGCCGGCGTGGACCTCGTCGTGGACGCCGTCCTGGTGGTACTGGGTCGCGGCGAGCACGAGCCGTCCCACCCGGCCGGGGTGCCGGATCCCGATCTCCAGCGCGGTCAGCCCGCCGAGGCTGTACCCGAGGAAGTCGGCCTGCCCGATGCCGAGCTCGTCCAGCAGTGCGACCACGTCGGAGGCCAGGTTCGGCACCGTCAGGGCACGGTCGGTGTCGGCGGTGTGTCCGTGTCCCTGGAGCTCGGGCGCCACGATGTGCCGGTCGGCCGCCAGGGCGGGCAGCACGGCGCCGAAGGACATTCCGATGGTGGTGACGCCCCCGTGCAGCAGCACCAGCGGACGCCGGTCGGCGACGTCCGGGTCCGCGGCGCCCGTACCGCTGTCGCGAGCGGCGCCGTGGAGCTCGTAGTACATCTCCACGCCGTTGACCTTGGCGTATGCGGAACTGGTGGGCATGGGTCATCACTTCCTTCCGGAATCCGTTTCCCGGTTCCTTCCGAGGAGTCTCCTGCGGGCAGACCGGCTCGGCGCGCGGAACTCATCGCCGTGTCACAGAACGGGCGGCCCGGCTCGTCCAAGGCTTCGTAGAGGTATTCCGCGAAAGGGACGGTGAGAGTCATGCGGGTGTTCGTGGCGGGCGGTACCGGCGTCATCGGGCGGAGGCTGGTGCCGCTGCTCGTGGAGCGGGGGCATCAGGTGACGGCCACGACGACGAGCGCGGCCAAGCTCGACCTGGTGCGGCGGATGGGCGCGCAGGGCGTAGTGATGGACGGGCTCGACGCGGCGTCGGTCCGCGAGGCGGTGGCCGCGGCGCGGCCGGACGTGATCGTGCACCAGATGACGGCGATCTCCGTCGCCCACTCCGGCAAGCCCGACATCAGGCACTTCGACCGGTGGTTCGCCGACACCAACCGGCTGCGCACCGAGGGCACCGACCATCTGCTGGCCGCCGCGGAGGCGACCGGCGTCCCGCACGTCGTCGCGCAGAGCGCCGCCATCTGGAACGGCGTCCGCGAGGGCAATTGGGTCAAGACCGAGGAGGACCCGCTGCCCGTGGAGACCGGGAAGCTGCGCGCGCTGGGCGAGGCGATCCGGCACATCCAGGAAACCGTCCTCAAGGCCGACGGGACGGTCCTGCGGTACGGCGGCTTCTACGGGCCCGGCGCCACCGACGACCAGGTCGAACTGGTACGCAAGCGGCAGTTCCCGCTGGTCGGGGGCGGTACCGGCTACTGCTCCTGGGTGCATCTGGACGACGCGGCGAGCGCCACCCTCCTCGCGGTGGAGCAGCGGGCGCGGGGCGTGTTCAACATCGTCGACGACGAGCCGGCGCCGGCCAGTGAGTGGCTGCCGTATCTCGCCGAGTGCGCGGGCGCGAAGCCTCCGCTGCGGGTGCCCAAGTGGCTGGCTCGGCTGCTCGCCGGGGACGTGGTGGTGACGATGATGACCGAGGGGCGCGGGTTCTCCAACGCCAAGGCCAGGCGGGAGCTCGGCTGGGAGCCGCGCTATCCGTCGTGGCGCCAGGGGTTCCGGGAGGAGCTGGCGCGGTCGTAGCCGTAAGGCGGGGCGACGGCGACCGTCGTACCCGCTCACGCGAACCGCCGTACCCACTTATTTGTGCCTACTTGGCAGCGCGCCCCCGCCGTCCGACCCTTGATGCGGGTGATCGACGCGGCGGCGGACGGAGGTGGCGTGCGGGTCAGGAGGCCGGCTGGGTCTCGGTCAGCCGCTCCAGGCGGCGGTGGCCCCAGTCGGCGAGCGGGGCGAGTGCCTCGGCCAGCTCGCGGCCGAAGCCGGTCAGGGAGTAGACGGTCTTCAGCGGCAATACGTCGTACACCTCACGGTGCACCAGTCCGTCCGTCTCCATCTCCCGCAGCGCCTGGGTCAGCACCTTCTCGCTGAGGCCGGGGGCCCGGCGGCGCAGCTCCGCGGGGCGGTGCGGGCCGGACTCCAACAGCCACAGCAGCAGCGTCTTCCACTTGCCGTCGATCACCGCGATCGCGGCGGTCACTCCACAGACGTTCGGATCTTGGCGTCGACGCGTCATTCCCCCACCCCTTTTGTCATCAATTCATCAACTATCGTCACTTTACAGGGAGTTGAGTCATGCCCACCTACGACCACGATTGCGCCGTCACCGTCCTCGGGCTGGGGCCGATGGGCCGGGCGCTGGCCGGCGCGTTTCTGGACGCCGGGCTGCGGGTGACCGTCTGGAACCGCACCCCGGGACGGGACCGGGAGCTCGTCGGCCGTGGTGCGACGGCGGCCGCGTCCCCCGCGGAGGCGGTCGCCGCCGGCGCCCTGACCGTCGTGTGCGTGGTGAACTACGACGCCTCCGACGCCGTCCTGCGTCAGGACGCCGTCGCCGCCGCGCTGAAGGGCCGCACGGTCGTGAACCTGACCGCCGACACCCCGGCCCGTGCCCGGGACACCGCCGAATGGGCCGCCGGGCACGGGATCCACTACCTGGACGGCGCGATCATGACGCCGACCACGACGATCGGCACCCCCGAGGCGGTGTTCCTGCTCAGCGGCCCCGAGGAGCTGTACCGCGAGCACCGTCCCGTCCTGGACACGCTCGGCGGTACGCACACCCACCTCGGTACGGATGCCGGCCGGGCGGCCGCCTACGACATCGCGCTGCTCGACATCTTCTGGACGGCGATGGCCGGCTACGCGCACGCTCTTGCCGTGGCCCGCGCCGAGGGCATCACGGCGCGGGAGCTGGCCCCGTTCGCGCAGGGCATCGGTGCGATCCTGCCGCCGCTCTTCGAGGAGTTCGCGGCGGACGTCGAAGCCGGCACATACTCCGGCGAGCTCAACCCGATCACCTCCGCCGCCTCCTCCATGGCCCATATCGTGCAGGCCTCCGAGTCCCACGGCATCGAGGCGGCCGTGATCCGCGCCGCCGAGGGCCAGGCCCGCCGGGTCATCGGGCTCGGTCACGGGACGGACGGCTTCATGCGGGTCACCGAGCTCCTGGGCCGTTCCCGGCGGTGATCCAGCCGGCGGTGATCCACTCCTGAAGCGCCGCGAAGTCGTCGTCGGTTAGTCCGCAGCGGTGGTCGACGCGGTGGAGCAGGGCGGGTGAGGGGTGATGGGCGGCCACATAGGCCCGGTCCACGTCCGAGATCTCGTCGTCGACCCAGACGAAGGGGCGGCCCGCGGCCCAGGCCACCAGCGGGCGGGTCTTCCAGTGCGGGGCGCGAGGCCCGAGCCAGGGTTCCGCGTCCTCGTCGGGCCAGTCCACCAGCCTGAGCGGGGACAGGCCGAGCCAGGGCGCGATGGCCGCGTTCGCGTCGTCCAGCCAGGTCGTGGCCCATACGAGCTCGCAGCCGAGCTCTGCCAGTTGCCTCAGGCGAGCGCCGAGGGCGGGGTCGACGCGGGTGAGCAGGGGGTGCGCGGGCGGGCCGGGCAGTGTGCGGGGCGGCTCGTACCGCGGGTACGGCCGCTCCGCTCCGAACGGGATGAGCGTCCCGTCGACGTCGAGGAAGAGGAGCATCGAAAAACAGGATCACCCCATGCGGGGCAACTGCGCTACTGTCACCGGTATGACTGCCGGGTCGGCCTTGTGCCGTGAGCGAGTTGGGTGTTGCCCGGCCTCTGATTGAGGTCGTGGCGGCGGGCCAGGAGTCCGCCTCTCTTTTCTCTTCACCTCCCTTCCGTACGGAACCCACCGAACGGAACCCACCGAAGAGAAAGAGACAGAGAAACCTGAGCATGCCCAATGACTTCAATCAGCAGGTCATCGAAGAGTTCCGCGCCAACAAGGGCCGCGTCGGCGGCTACTTCGAAGGCGCCCGGCTCCTTCTGCTCACCACCACCGGCGCCCGCACCGGCCGCCCCCACACCACCCCCGTCGGCTACCTCCCCGACGACGACCGCGTCCTGATCATCGCCTCGGCCGCGGGCGCGCCCCGGCACCCGGCGTGGTTCCACAACCTCGTCGCCAACCCGCGGGTCACCGTGGAGAGCGGCGCGTTCACCTACGAGGCGCGGGCGGACGTCCTCGACGGCGAGGAGCGGGACCGGGTCTTCGCACGGGCCGTGGAGGCGGATCCTGGCTGGGCGGCGTACCAGGAGAAGACGGATCGGGTGATCCCGGTGATCGCTCTGCACAGCCTTGCCGAGGGCGGCCCCGGGAAAATCAACGCGTCCTCCATGGGCGAGGCCCTCAAGGTCGTCCACGACGCCTTTCGTCGCGAACTCGCGCTGATCCGCGAGGAGATGAGCAACGCCGGCCGCGAGGGGGCCGCGAAGGGCACCGGGGGCACCCTCGGCGCCCAACTCCGTGTCAACTGCCTCACCTTCTGCGCCGGTCTCCACAACCACCACACCGGTGAGGGCCTCGCCATGTTCCCGTTCCTGGAGGAGCGTCACCCCGAGCTCGCGCCCGCACTGGCCCGACTGCGGGACGAGCACGACCGGATCGCCGAGCTGGTCGAGGATCTGCGCCGGGTCGTGGGCGACGAGGACGCCGATCCGGACGCGGCCACCCGCGAAGTGGAGCGCCTCACGACGGAGCTGGAGGCGCATCTGACCTACGAGGAGGAGCAGTTGATCCCGATTCTGGACGCCGCCGCATAAGAGCGACGGTGCATGGGGGCCGTAACCGCGACCCGCTCAGAACGGCAACGGCCTCCCATGCACCACCTCCAGCCCCGCCACCGCCCGCGTCACCACCACATACAGCCGGTGCAGCCCCCGCTCCTCCGCCTCCACGATCGCCGCCGGCTCCACGGCGACGACATGGTCGTACTCCAGCCCCTTCACCACGCTCGCCGGTACGACGGCGACGCGCGCCGCCATCTCCTGCGCACCGCCGGTCTCGATCCCGGCAGCCCCCAGCGCCTCCCGCACCCGGGCCACATCCGCGTCGGCAGCGACGACCCCCACGGACCCCTCCCGGCCCAGCGCGTCCCGTACGGCACCCACGACCGCGCCCGGCAGATCGCCGCCGGCCTCCCGGAACCGCAGTTCCCCGTCCCCGCGCAGCGAACGGGCCGCCGGCACCTCCACGTCCACCCGCTCCAGCAGACGGTTGGCCAGCTCCAGCACCACCCCCGGCACCCGGAACCCGGTCGTGAGCGGTACGACCGCCGCGTCCGGCTTCCCCAGATGCCCGAGCACCGTCCGCCAGGACCGCGCGGCCCACGGCGTCGTCCCCTGCGCCAGATCCCCCAGCACGGTCAACGAGCCGAAACGCGGCCCGACGCGCGATCGCCCGGCACTCCATCGGCGACAGGTCCTGCGCCTCGTCGACGACGACATGGCCGTACCCCTGCGGATGCTCGATGAGCCCGGCCACCTCGTCGAGGAGCACGAGGTCGGCGGCCGACCAGCGGGCCGACTTCCACGACCGCGGCGGCCTGTCCCACAGCAGCGCCTTCTGCTCTTCGGCGTCGAGCAGCCTGTCGGCGGCGGCCGCCAACGCGTCCGGTTCCATGAACAGCCGGGCCACGACCTCCTCGGGCCGGACCCGTGGCCATACGGCGTCGACGTACGCCCCGACCTCCCGCGCCCGCGAGATCTTCTGCACCCACGCGGCACCCGGCGGCCCGCCGCGCCGCTCGGCCTGCTCCTGGATGACCCGCACGATCCGGGTCCGCACCCGCTCCCGCCCCACCGCGTACGGCGGCTCCTCGTCGCGCACCCCGGCCAGGATCCGCGACAGCCGCCCTTCCGAGACCCGCCACCGGTACGAGCCCTCGGGCACGGCGAGCGGGCCGCCACCGCCCGGGCCCGCGCCGACCCGGGCGTACAGCGCCCGCCGCAGCACCTCCGCCATCCGCCCGTCGTGTTTCACGACGGCCGCTTCATGCCCGTCGGCACCTTTGACCGGATGCCGGGCGATCTCGTCCCGCAGGGTGGACTGCCGCACGCCGGTCTCGCCGAGCGCGGGCAGCACCGCGGAGATGTACGACAGGAAGGTCCGGTTGGGTCCGAGGATCAGCAGACCGCCGCGCCGGATGCGCTGCGGGTGGGTGTAGAGCAGATACGCGGCACGGTGCAGGCCGACGGCGGTCTTGCCGGTGCCCGGGGCGCCCTGCACGCACAGGGAGACGGCGAGGTCGCCGCGTACGAGATCGTCCTGGTCGGGCTGGATGGTGGCGGCGATGTCCCGCATCGGCCCGACGCGGGGGCGTTCGATCTCCCGGGCGACGATCTCGCTCGCCCTGGACTCGCCCCGGTCGAGGTGCTCGTCCTCCAGGCCGGTCAGGTCGCCGGACTCCCCGCGGCTGCCCGGCGCCCAGCCGAATCGCCGGCGTACGGCCACGCCCTGCGGGGCGCGGGCGGATGCCTGGTAGAAGGCGCGGGAGACGGGGGCGCGCCAGTCGACGACGAGGGGCGGCTCGGCGGGGTGCTCGCTGATCCGCAGCCGGCCGATGTGCAGCGCCTGGTGCTCGCCGCCGGTGAAATCCAGCCGCCCGAAGAACAGCGGCCCTTCGGGCAGTTCGTGCAGCGCCTTGGCCTGGCTGCGCAGTCGGTGGCCGAGGACCTCGGCGTCGGCGCCGGACGCGGAGGCGTTCTCACCGATGACGACCTGTTCGTCGGCGCCCTCGACCATGCCGGCGAGGGCGGTGCGGCAGCGGTCGTGGTGGGCGCGTTCGCGGATGAGGGTGTGCCGCAGGGCGGGGTCGGTTGGCGTCATTCCAGGAAGCGTACCGAAATAAAGCAACCGAGTTAAATTATTTACTCGACCTCACACGGGCTGCCCGTGGCCGACCGAGGGCGGCAACCCGGCCTCCAGCAGCCCGAACGCCCGCTCCGCAGCCGTCACCGCGTCCTTCTTCACCCGGGCCACCGGCTCCCCGGCCGAGATCCGCCGCCAGTTCTCCTGCGCGAGGATCCGCTGCACGGCGACGATCTGCCCGGCTGCCAGCCGCGCGTCGAGCCCACCGCCGAGCGCCTCTGCGAGCGCGGCCTCCGAGCGCTCCAGGTAGCCGTACATACGGGCGACGAGGGCCGGGGTCCCGTACACCAGCGAGTGAAAGGCGAGCACCGCGGGATGATCATTGAGGCCGGTGATCGGATCGCACCGCTCGATCCCGTCCAGGAAGTGCCGCCGCAGAGCCTCGACCGGCGTGGGCCCCTCCCGCACGACCCGCGCGGCCTCGTCCTCGTGATCGGCGATCCGGTACAGGACGAGGTCCTCCTTCGCCGGGAAGTACCGGAACAACGTCGGCTTGGAGATCTCGGCGGCGGCGGCCACCTCGGCGACGGACACCGCGTCGAAGCCCTTCTCGATGAAGAGCCGGATGGCGGTCTCGGACACGGTCTCGTACATCCGCCGCTTCTTGCGCTCCCGCAGCCCGATCTCTGAGGTGCCTGTGTCGCTCATGCAGGCGAGCCTACGCGGCGCCCATCCGCGGTCAGGGAGCGTCGGGCCGGGCGGGGAGAGGGGGCGTGTGCGCCGGGTCCCGCGCGGCGTTCCACAGCGTCTCGAAGAGCTCGCGGCGGCGCGCGATGACCTTCCGGGCGGGTTCGCCGCCGTCCGTCGACCACCGGGTCAGCAGGGAGTCGTAGCCGATGAGGTCCAGCAGCCGGCCGTCGGAGGTGTGCGGTCCTGAGCGGTCGGCGTCCGCCTCGGCCGCCCACGGATCGGGCCGCAGGTCGATCTTGTCGTAGATGCCTTCGTAGACGACGTCGTTGTTGATGAAGTAGAGCTTGAGCCAGGGCGACATGTGCAGCACCCGGAACTCGACCGTGAGCGTCCCCCGCTCGGCGACGGCCATCCGGCGTATCTGGTGCTTCAGGCTGCGCTCGTACTCCGCGCTCTGCCGCCGCAGATGAGCGCGGAATTCCGGGGCGTCGGAGACCTTGCCCTCGGGGTCCACCAGTCCGGGGACCTCGATCGGCCGAGTGAAGTCGGGCACCAGGACCCGCAGGCTCACATTTCGCAGCGGGTCCCTGGCCAGCCCCTGAAGAATGTTCTTGAGCGGGGTGGCGAATGTCTCGCCGGTGAAACCCATCGCCGTCAGCCGGACCTCTCCCCCGGCCTCGAGCGCCTGCTGGAACTCGCGCTCCAGCTCTCTCGGCGTGACCACCTCTCCCGCCCGCGGCCGCATGACCGCGCCCAGCCGCTGCACCTCGCCGTCGAGCCGTCGCACCACGGTGTCCAGGGCCTCCTCGGTCTCTGCCCGTGCGGTGTGGGCGGCGTTGAGCCGTTGCACCTCGGCGTAGAGCACGAACCCGACGACGGTGAGCAGCGCCCCGCCCAGATAGACCTTGTCCGCCAGCGCGTCCCCGACAGGCTTCACGAACTGGGCCACCAGTCCGAGGACGAAGACCGCGACCAGGAACAGCCGGGTGAGGGTGGACTCCGCACGGCCCCACCCCTCCGTGAGTCTGTCGCTCCATGAGCGCCCTGAATCCGACACCAATTCCCCCTGAGAGCGCGCGACTTGAATCGAGCCCGCTCATGGTGCCCACTGGGATGCGCCCTCAGGAAGGGGTCGCGGTCACGAAGCCACGGTCGGTGCGGACAGGCTGTGCCATTTCCGCAGGGCTTCCACGATCTGTTCGCGGTCCGGCACCGCCACGAGCCGCAAGGGCCGACGGGCCCGGGTCATGGCCCGGCTCACCCGCTCGCCCGCGGCCCGGAAGTGCTCTTCCTCCGCATGGGCCGGCAGATCGAGCGCCGCGCGCATGACATCGGGGAAAACCGACTGCGCGTATTCGAAGTCCAGATAGGTGTCCAGGTCCTCGCGCAGACCGGCGGTGAGCTCGGCGCAGCCGGCCTCCGCCATCGCCTCGGCCCAGAGCTCGACCATGCGGTCTCGCTCCGGCCGCCCGTAGCCCATCCGTACGACATGGGTCGCCAGGTCGTGCAGGGGATCTCCGTATATCGCAAGTTCCCAGTCGATCACCGAGATCCGGCCGCGGCGGACCACGACATTGGCGCGGTGGACATCGGTGTGCAGGAGCTTGAACGGACGGGAGGTCAGGCCCTGGTGCCTTTCCTTGAATGCCGTCATGGCGTCCTGGGGAATCCCCACCGCGTCGAAGAGGTCACCGAACCGGTCCCGGTTGGGCTGGTGCACGCGCTGCTCGGTGAAGTCGACCAGCCAGTGCAGGAACGCGTCGCTGTCGCCGTCGGCCGGCCAGCCCTCGGGGGCCGGCGGGAGCTCCTTGACCGGCACCTTGGCGGTCCTGACGAAGAACGCCGCGAACTCCCGCATCAGTTTCTCGTCGATCGCGCCGTGGGGATTCCACTCGCTGAGCGCCTTGCCCCTGAGGTACCGGTGCAGGGAGCGGTCGCCGAGCTCACCCAGCACGGCGAGGCAGCGCGGCACCTCGCGCAGATACCGGCATACGACTTCCAGGACATCGGCCTCTCGCGGCCAGATGCGCGGGACGACCTCGACCGTCTTCAGCGGCACCCGGTACTTGAACCGCGTGAACGGCATGACACCGATGACCAGGGCCAGCAAAAGCCCTACCCGCAGCACATAGTTGGTGTTGTGATGACCCGTGAGCACCTCACTCTTGCCCCGGAGTCGACGGGACTCCAGAAGGCGGTGCGCGAGCGACAGGCGCGCTCCGTGGGGCAGAGGGGGCACGGTGGCCGAGATTAGCGCCTCGGACTGAAGATCTTGCCCACAAGTGCATAACTTTCCGGCCCTTGTGGCACGTTGCACAAAGGTATTCGCGCACGTCCGGGCGACGACCGCCGGTTTGCCCCAACCTGTTCGCTCCGGACCACGCCACGACGGAGACAACCCGTTCGGAGCTACTCGCGCGCCCGGCTCCGGCGCCCCTGGCATCAAGCGCTCGCCGAGGAGGCCGTCAGTTGAAAGCGTCGGTCATGCAGTCCACCCGGCAGTCGGCGGCCTCATAGCGCTGGCGGAGGGCGGCGGCTGCCTCTTCGCGCTCCACGAAGAGGTGCCCGTAGTGCCGGCGCGCCACCCTGGTCACGTCTCCGACCGTGACGATGGCTGGTTCGCCGCGTGCGGCCAGGCGGCGCGCTTCGGCGATCGCCATGTCCGCAGAGCGCAGCAGGGTTCTGGAACGGTCCCGGATCACGGCCGCCTGGGCCCGTTTCGCCGAGAGGGGGCGCAGGACACGTCCCCTCCAGACATAGCCGGCAGCGACAAGGATGAGACCGAGCGCTACGAACAGGAGTCCGCCGGGGTCGTGAGGCATCCATCCAGTCTTCACCACTCGCCTGGTGATCGTCATGCCCGCGCCGGCGGTCCGATCGCCGTGAGAGTCGGTCGGGTGTCGCGGGCTGGTGGGTCAGGCCATTTCGCGGAGCAGGCTCAGTACCGACGACAGCGAATCCACGACGGAGGTGGCCCCCGCCTCCCGCAACAGCTTCTCCTTGGAGCCGTTACGCGCGTAGCCCAGGAAGGGCACGCCGGCGCTCTTCGCGGCGGCGAGGTCCGACGGCGCGTCACCGATCATCAGGGCGGTCGAGGGAGCCGCCCCCATGGCGCTCAGGGCCCGGTTGAGGCAGTGCGGGTCCGGCTTGAGGTGGTGGAGGTCCTGGGTGCGGCCGTAGATGTGGGGGCTGAAGCTGGAGAGCAGCCCGCGGCTTTCGAGATAGGCACAGGCCACCCGGGGGGAGTTGTTGGTGGCGATGGCCAGTCTGGATCCGATCGCCGCCCAGGTGCGTATCAGCGGATCGGCGTACGGGGTGGGCATCGCAGAGGAGGTGGCTCGGAGTTCCTCCAGGGTGAGACGTTCCTCCAGTTCTGCCACCAGGTCGCTGCCGGGGTGCCGGCGGTCGACGGCGCGCAGGACGACATGCGGGTCCAGGGACTCCCGTTCGTCGTCCGTCAGCAGTCCGTGGAGTCCCCGCCCCTCCAGCCATTCCACCAAGTCGTTCGCCACCAGCTCGGCCTTGTGCCCGGCGAACAGCCGGCAGATGGGTCCGTCGAAGTCCCAGAGCACGACGCGGGCGCGCGTGATCAGTTCCCGGAACCGTTCCGTGTCGTTCTCTGTCTCTGCGGTCACGGGTTCAGTCTGCTTCGTATCAGAAGTCACTAGGAGAGTGTCAGGTCAGTCGTGATGGTTTCCCAGAGGGCGTCGAACCACTTCTGGGATTCCACGACGAACGCGGCGTCGCGCTGACCGGCCTGCTCGACGAACGAGAACAGCAGTGACTTGGAGCCGAGGGCGTCGTACATGTCCAGTGTCTGGCTCTCGTACTCCTCCTGCCGCTCGGTGAGGACGTAGTACCCGATCAGCGCCTCTGTTTCGTTGAGCAGGTACAGCTTCACCGGCGGGGTGAAGGGCAAGGCGCGGAAGGCTACGCGCACATCGATGCCCAGCGTGGACCGTATGGCGAGCAGGTTGTGCCGCAGCACCTGCGCCTGGGCGTTGCGCATCGCCAGCCAGCGGTCGTGGACCGGGTCGCCCTCGCCGCGGCCTTCCACCAGTACCGGGAACGCGAGGTTGATGTCCCGCGACGGGAGCAGGATGCGGACGTCGATCGACTCGGGGTGGATCGAGCCCTCGTGGATGAGGCGCAGTGGTTCACCGAGGGCCAGCATCAGGGTCTCGGAGGTGTGGCAGACGACGTCGACGCGGACGTGCCGTGCGGCGAAGGCCTCCGTCAGCCGGGGCGCCAGGCTGACCATCGTCGGCTGGGGGGCGCCCCGCGTGGTGGTGGGCAGGGCGATCCGGGGCGGGCTGCCCTTGCTGACGTTGGTGAGAAGGCCGTCCTCCTGGAGCGCGCGCAGGGCCTGGCGTACGGTGCCTCGTTCCACGCCGAACTCCTCGGCCAGCTCGGCCTGAGTGGGCAGGCGGTCGCCCGCCTTGAGCTCTCCGACGCGGATCCGCTCCCGCAGGACGTCGGCGATCTCCTGGGGCGAGAGTCTCCTGCTGCCGTTCACTGCCACGTTCTCCTGGGTCACGACCAAAACGCTACAACTCGCACCCATCTATTGGGAGTTGTTTGTAGCTTGTTTCAAAGTAGGGGCCAAGTGGGGACAACTTAGTCAGAGTTGGTGCCAAGTTGGTTGAGTTGGCGGAAGTAATCGTTCCATTCCCAGCAGCCCGAAGGGGGAAACACCGATGCCCGTCCTCGCACTCCTCTCCGCCGTCTTCGTCGTAGGCGTCGAACAGACCCTCCAGTGGAAGTACGGCGCCACCGGCATCATCGGCCTGCTGCTGCTCACCATAGGCATCAAGGCCAAGAGCCCGGCTGTCAGCTCCATAGGGGCCGTCGTCCTCGCGATCCTGGTCTCGGGACCCGCCCTATGAAAACCCCGGATCAAACGCTGTGGGGGACGATCAGCTCGTGAGCACCAGCTCCGAACTGATCGTCTCCCACAGTGCGTTGAACCACACGTGCGACTGCTCCACGAACGTCATGTCCCGCAGCCCGGCCCCCTGCTCGAAGGCGAACAGCGTCGACTGGATGCCCGGAGCGTCGTACATCTCCAGATGCTGCTGCCCGATCTCCACCTCGCGGCGGCTGAGCGTGTAGTAAGCGAACAGCGCCTCCGTGCCGTTGAGCAGGTACAGCTTCACCGGCGGCGTGAACGGCAGCGCCCGGAAGGTGACACGCACATCGATGCCGTGCGTGGCCCGCAGCGCCAGCAGGTTGTGCCGGAGCACCTGGCCCTGGGCGTTGCGCTGGGCCAGCCAGCGGCGTTGGAGCTGTAAGTCGACGTCGTCGGACGAGTCGTCCACGGGCGTGGGAAAGGCGAGCGGGATGTCCCGGCTCGGCAGCAGCACACGGAAGTCGACCTTGGCCGGTTTCAGCCGTCCGGCGTGGATCTGGCGGAGCGGTTCGCCGATGGCGAGCGTGAGGGAGACCGCGGTGAGGCACAGGGCGTCGATCTCCACGTGCGGGGCCGCGAAGGCGGACGCGATACGCGGGGCGAGGGCCACCATGGTGGACGCCGGCGGGGCTCCGGGGCCGGTCAGCGCCTTGCCAAGGTCGGGGGCGACGGTGGCCGGGGCGCCTTTGGAGACGTTCGTGAGCAGATGCTCCGACTGGAGGATGCGCAGCGCCTGCCGTACGGCTCCGCGCTCGACGCCGAACTCGTCGGCGAGCCTGGCCTGGGTGGGCATGCGCTGGCCGGGCCGCAACTCGCCCGAGGTGATCCGGGCGCGCAGCTCGTCGGCCACCTCCCGGTGTGACTTCTGTGGCCGCTGTGACCTCTTCCGTCCGTTGACGGAGGCATGATTCGGCTCCACGACCAAACCCTACAACTTCCCGCCATCTTTAGGCAGTTCCCGGGAAGGTGGTTATGAGTCGCTTCCAAGCGGTGATAAGTACAGTGAAGTTGGTCGCCAACTTAAGCAACATGGTCAAGCTTCAAGAGTGTTGGCCACAAGCGTCGGTTCTGTCGACCATCGTCCCCGAAGGGAGACCTGCATGCCGCTCGTCTACCTCGCCGTCGCCGCGCTCGTCATTGGATTCGAGCAACTCATCCAGTGGAAGTACGGGCCGATGGGCATCATCGCCTTTCTCGCCCTGTCCATCGGTATCAAGGCCAAGAACACCATGATCGGCGGCATCGGCGCGGTGATCCTCGTCATGCTGCTCGCCCACTAGGTCTTCTCACGAAGGCCCGGGGACCAGGTTCGGCCGGCCGGGCTCCCTTCCGGAGGGGAGCCGGGAGCCCGGACGGTCAGCACAGTCACAACTCCACATCGACAACTGAACATCGATCGCACAGCCACAACTGAACAGCAGCAACTGAACAGGCACCGCTGATCAACAACCACAACCGAACAGCTCGCTACGGATGAGCAGACCAGTCGTCGGCAGAGAGGAGTCTCAGAACATGTCCGGGCACCAAGGCCGCCTGGACGTACGCAGCAGGGCGTCGGCCACCTTGGCGGCGCCCGCTCGTTCTTCCCGCACCCGCCCCAGCGCGGCGAGCCGTACGGCGGACTCGTCGCCCAGCCACAGGGCACCCAGGTCGGCGACGTCGAGCGTGAGGTCCGCGGCCGCCGTGGTCGGCGTGCAGGACGACCCGTCCGCCGCCGCCTGCAGCCGGTAGCGCCCGCCCACGAACCCGGCCCCGTCCACGACCTCCAGCACCAGTTCGCCCTGCCCCTGGTACGTACGCGCCTCCAGAGCCCGTACGACGTCCAGGATCCGCACCCACAGCCAGTCCGCCAGCGTCGTGATCCTGGCCGCGCGCGGGTCGGGCAGGAAGAAGGGCAGCAGGTCGTCGGGGGCCCGCCAGCCGCTCTTGACCGTCGTGATCCAGTCGATCGAGCAGAGGTAGCGCCACAGGTTGCGCTCCGCTTCCGGCGTCGCCGCGATCAGCCAGGTCACGGACGCCGTGTTGAGCGGCTGCTTGCCGTCACCCCAGTGGTCGTCCGCCTTGTACTTCACCAGCCCCTCGACCTCGCCGCCCGCCGAGCGGTACACGGCGAAGAACGGCTCCGTCCACGGGGACCGGTCCAGGCGCACCGCCCCGGTGCTGACCTGCCACCACCGCTCGTCCCGGTCGACGGCACCCGGCTGCGCCCGGCGCACCCGCTCGAACAGCTCCGGGCCGATCTTGCGCACCTCCGCGCCGTCCACGATGTCGATACGGCCGCCGTCCTCGGGGCCGGCCCATCTGGGGTCGAGGCCGGTGCGGGGGACGTCGACGGTCCACTCGGCGGTCCAGGTGGCGGGGCCGAAGCCGTAGCGGCCGTAGATCGGGTACTCGGCGGCTATCAGGGTCGCCACGACGTCCCCGCGGTCCTTCGCGGCCGCCAGGTCGTGGGCCATCATCCGGCTGAGCAGGCCGCGGCGTCGGTGGGTCGGGGTGACGGTGACGTTCGAGATGGCGTCGGCGGGGACGGTGGCGCCGCCGACGGCGGTGATCTCCTGCGCGAAGGAACGGAAGGTGGCGACACAGCGGCCGGCGTCGAAGGCACCGAGGGTGCGGGCCGGGACGATGTACGACGCCCGGTCCGCGACCTCCGTCTCGGCGACGTCGGGCGGGCGCAGAAAGCCGGTGTTCAGGGCCCGGCTCCAGTCGGGGATGTCGGACTCGGTGATCGAGCGGACGTCGATGTGGGATACGGGACGGCTCATGGGGCCACGGTAGGTCGGCGAATCCGGGGTGTCGCCGAATTTTTCCCGGCACCGACGAGCGACCCACCCGGCGACCAACTCCGACCAACCGCCGACACCCAGCGCCCCGGCGAGCAAGCAGGCCAACGGCCGACCCGAGACTCCGGGAACCCGGCGCCTCGGCGACCGGCCGACCCGGCGGTCAACTCCTGCCGACCGCCGACCGCCGACCGCCGGCCGTCGACCGCCGACACCCCACCCACTCGATCCGGCGAATCCTCCACAGCCTGTGGATGGCTCTCCACGGCCATCGGCCCGCCCCGGCTACATCAGCAGATCGTCCACCTGTGCCTCGCCCTCCCGGTACCGGCGGGTGATCTCCCCGCCGGACTCGTCCGCCGTCCGCTGCAAGCGCTGGCGGCGGCCCGACACCTGCTGCTCGTAGCGCACGAGGCGCCCCATCGCGGAGCTCAGTTCGGCGTCCGTGCGTGCCTGGAGGTCCGACAGCTCCACCTCGGCCAGCATCTCGGCGGCCAGCCGCCGGTACTCCTCGCTCTGCGGAGTGCCCAGCGTCACATGGCGGGCGGAGGAGCGTTGGCGGGCCGGGGCGTCGGTGAGGATCTCCGGGAGGCGGTCCACGACGGACGCCGCGCCCGCCGGGGAGCGCCGCGCCAGCTCCGCCCGCAGGATGTCGATCCGCCCCTGCAGCAAGCGCCGTACATAACTCAGGTCCGCCTCGTCGCGCTGGGCGTCCCGCCGCAGGGCGCGCAGTTCGGGCAGACTGAGCAAGGTCAGGTCGTGCTCGGGCGGCTCCACGGGCAGCCGTGCGTGCGGGCCGGGGCCCGGATCGTCGGCGGTGCGCTGTGTGGGCGGCCGCAGGCCGTCCAGTTGGGCCGCGTGGGTCAACACGACAGCCCCCGGCGGTTGCTCGGTACTCGGTGTGCTCATGTGCCTCTACCGTCCCCTCGACCGGCTGTGAGGAGCATGGTGCCATCACAACTGGCCGCAATGTGACCGAGTGCCCACGAACAGCCCCAGATGGGGGGTTAAGGAGCAAAAAAGAAGCCCCTTATGAGGCACGTCCGTGCAGACGGCATGATGGCGCCATGCGAGCTGTGGTGCAGAGGGTGGACGGCGCGAGTGTCGTCGTGGACGGCGAGACGGTCGGGGAGATCACCGGCGAGGGGCTGTGCGTGCTCGTCGGGGTCACGCACGAGGACACCAAGGAGAAGGCGGCCCAACTCGCCCGCAAGCTCTGGTCGATCCGCATGCTCGACGACGAGAAGTCGTGCAGCGACATCGACGCCCCGCTCCTCGTCATCAGCCAGTTCACCCTGTACGGCGACGCCCGCAAGGGCCGCCGGCCCACCTGGAACGCCGCTGCCCCGGGCGATGTCGCCGAGCCCCTCGTCGACGAGGTCGTCGCCCAACTGCGCGCCCTGGGCGCGACGGTGGCGACGGGCCGGTTCGGCGCCAAGATGCGGGTGTCCCTGACGAACGACGGCCCGTTCACCGTGCTGCTGGAGATGTGAGGGCCCGGGAGACGGCCCCGAGAGCCAGGGAGACGGACCCGAGAGCCCGGCCTACGGCTCGACCACGACCTCCTGGGCCGCCGCCGTCTCCCCCGCCATCAACGGCGCGTCCACGGCCACGTTCCGCTTCACCAGCGCCAGTGCGACCGGGCCGAGCTCGTGGTGCCGTACGGACGTCGTGATGAAGCCGACCTTACGGCCGTCGGGGCCCTCGTCCGCGAGGTGGATCTCGGTGCCGTGGGCCGGCAGGTGGACCTCGCTGCCGTCCAGGTGCAGGAAGACCAGGCGGCGCGGGGGCTTGCCGAGGTTCTGGACGCGGGCGACCGTCTCCTGGCCGCGGTAGCAGCCCTTCTGCAGATGCACCGCCGTACCGATCCAGCCCAGCTCGTGCGGGATCGTGCGGTGGTCGGTCTCGAAGCCGAGGCGCGGGCGGTGGTGCTCGACGCGCAGGGCCTCGTAGGCGAGGATGCCGGCCGCCGGGCCCGCCTTCTCGGCGTAGGACTCCAGGTCGGCCCGCGGCAGGAACAGGTCGCGGCCGTACGCCGTCTCGCGTACGACGACGCCCTCGGGCACCTCGGCGATGGATCCGGCGGGCAGGTGCACGACCGCGAAGTCATCCGTACGGTCGGCGACTTCGACCTGGTAGAAGAACTTCATCGACTCCAGGTACGCGATCAGCGCCTGCTGGGTGCCTGGCTCGACATGGGCCCAGACGGTGGTGCCGTCGTCGACGAGATACAGCGCGTGCTCGACGTGGCCGTGCGCGGAGAGGATCAGCGCCTCGGTGGCCTCGCCCGTGGGCAGCTCGCTGACGTGCTGGGTGAGCAGCAGATGCAGCCAGCTCAGCCGGTCGTCACCGGTGACGGCGACGACTCCGCGGTGCGACAGGTCGACGAAGCCGGTGCCGTCGGCGAGGGCGCGCTGCTCGCGGAACAGATCGCCGTAGTGGGCGGCGACGCCTTCGTCCACGCCCTCGGCGGGCACGGCGCCGGGAAGGGTCAGCAGGGGGCTCTTCATGGGGACAACCCTACGACTCGGTAGTTGAACTCTTGCCGGTCGCGCCCTTGCGCGCGCAGTCCTTGCACCGGCCGAAGATCGCGAAGTGCTTCATGTCGGTGTCGAAGCCGAACTCGCGACGCAGCTTGGCCGTGAACTCGGCGGCCACCGAGACATCGGCCTCGATCACGTTCGTGCAGTCGCGGCAGACCAGGTGGATGTGGTGGTGGCGGTCCGCCAGGTGGTACGTCGGCGCGCCGTGCCCGAGGTGGGCGTGGCTGACCAGCCCGAGCTCCTCCAGGAGCTCCAGGGTCCGGTACACGGTGGAAATGTTGACCCCCGACGCCGTCTTCCTCACTTCCACGAGGATGTCGTCGGGGGTCGCATGCTCAAGGGTGTCCACGGCTTCCAGGACAAGCTGACGCTGAGGCGTCAGCCGGTAGCCGCGCTGCCTGAGGTCGCTCTTCCAGTCGGTGCTCACCACACCGGAAAGTCTAGAGCCACTCGGTCGGATGCCTCTTTGAAGTCGGCCGCCTACTTGAAGAAGGCGATGCCGTCGTCCGGCATGTCGTCCGGGAGGGCCTTGGCCCAGCGCTCGACGTCCTCCGGGGTGACGACCTTCTTCAGGTGGGCCGACATGTAGGGGCGCAGCTCGACCTCGGGGGTCTGCTTCTCGCCGACCCACATCAGGTCGCTCTTGACGTAGCCGTACAGGCGCTTGCCGCCGGTGTAGGGGCCGGAGGCGGCCGTGCGGGCCACGGCGTCCGTGACCAGGTCGATCTGGGGCTTCTTCGCGGCCATCTCGCCGTACCAGATCTCGACGACGCCGTCGTCGCGGACCATCGTCACCTCGACCTTGCGGTCGGCGTCGATGCGCCAGAAGCCGTGCTCGGACTCCAGGGGACGGACCTTGTTCCCGTCGTTGTCCAGGACCCAGGTGTGGGACTGGTACTCCAGGAAGTCACGGCCGTCGTGCGTGAAGGCGACCTCCTGCCCGAAGTTGCACTTCTCGGAGCCCGGGAAGTCGTGCACGCCCGCGCCGGCCCAGTTGCCGAGCAGGAAGGCGAGCGGGACGAGGTCCTTGTGGAGGTCGGACGGAATCTCGATCATGAGCGGCGTTTCCTAGACGTGGGTCAGCGCTGGCCCTGGTACAGCTTCTTCACGGTCAGTCCGGCGAAGGCGAGGACGCCGACGCAGACCAGTGCCAGCAGGGCTTCGAAGAAGATCTCCACGGGGTGCTCCTCGATTGAGCGGAGGTTGTGCGGTACGTAAAGGGCCGGGCCCCAGCTTACGCGGCCGGGGACCGGCCCTCCTTGTGAGGTACGCCCTCGCGGGGTCAGTCCAGAAGCTGGCTCTGCAGGATCACCGTCTGCTGGAACGGCACGGCCGCCGCGCCGCCCTTTCGGGAGTGCACCACCAGGCCCACGACGTCTCCCGACACCAGGTAGGCCTGCCGGACCTGCTCGGCGCCGTACGGCTTGGCCTCGGTGTAGGAGTAGTGCCGCACGTTCATGACCACTGCCTCGCTGGGGAACTCCTCGTCCGTGTGCACCTCGGCGGCACCGCGCAGGGCGTGGTTGGGCGAGTCGTAGCTGGTCAGGTGGTCCTGCTGGAGCACGTCCGCGACCTGTCCCGAGTCGAACTGGAGCAGGTAGATCCGGGTATGGGTGCCGTCCGGGGTGGTCCAGCCGCGAGCGGCGACGTGCCGCAGGCCGTGGTCCTTGAGCACCTGGCCGAGGCTGTCCCGGTCCTCCTTCGACGCGTACGCCGACAGGAAGTCCTTCGTCGCCAGCCAGCCGCCGCGTCCGGCGAGCGCCTTGTCGGCCTTGGCTCCCACGGGCGACGGCAGCAGCAGCGCGCGCAGGTCGGCGTAGTGGGCGGAGGCCGCGTTGGCCTCGGCGAACGGGGCGGGACGGCCGGCGGGCAGCGGCGGCTTGGTGATCTCCGGGTAGGTCCAGCGGCCGTCCGTCTCGGTCGCCAGACCGGGAACGTCGGTGCGCTCCATCCGCGTGATGCCGTACGCCGTGGAGGCGCCGACGGCGGCGAGCACGGCGACGGCCGCGGTCCAGCGCAGGACCGCGCGCAGGACACGGCGGTCCTTCTGCACGGGCGGTACGGCGTCGATCACGGGCGGGGCGGGCGGCATCGGCGGTACGTCGGCCGTGGGCGCCGTCGCGATGGGCTGCTGCTCGGTCATACGGCCTTCCCCGGGTCGTCGATGCGGTCGAGCTGCTCGGTGACGAACATCCCGATGCTGTTCGTGTCGACCGGCCTGACGCCGGACGCCGTCACGCTGATCAGCACGTCTCCCGAGTAGGCCGTGCAGTACACCCGGTCGAGCTTCTCGTCGAGGCCCTTGGGCGTCAGGAAGCACTCGGCGTTCCTGTGTCCGCGCACCTTCGGGCCCTTGCGGAAGATGTGCAGGTCGGAGACGAACTCGTTCTGGGACGTCGCGACGTCCTTGGCGGCGTCACGGCTCTCCATGCGGGCCAGTACGACGCTGACGAAGAAGGCCTTCTTCTGGTAGATCGCCTGGCCGTCCGCGTTGTAGTAGCTGCGCATGACCATGCCCTTGATGGGCTTCTTGTCGAACTCCTTCTGCATCCGGCGGCGATCGGCGCGGGGCAGGTCCTTGAGGGACTCGTCGCGCAGGGCGGAGGCCTGACGGCCGCTGAGCTCGGCGTCGGAACCGAACTCTCCGAGGTCGGGGCCCCGGGTGTAGCCCTTCTCGTCGTACGGCAGCAGCAGCCCGCGCAGCCCGGAGGCCGCCTCGTCGGCCTTGCCGTCCGCCTTGTCGTCGGCCGCGGCCGACTTGGGGAACTTCCACGTCGGCAGGCCCGGGTCCCGGTCGGCGTCCTGGACGGTCACGACGGTGTACCCGGCACCGGCGACGACGGCGCCGAGCAGCAGGACGGTCCCGGCGACGGCGGCGATACGCGCGCCGCGCGGGCGCCGGCGGGCGGGGGTCGGCGAGCCCTCAAGGCTCTCCGGGGCCCGGACGGCCTCGGGGGCCAGGACGGCCTCGACGACCTCGGGGGCCTGGACGACCTCGGGGCTCTGCACGGCCTCCGGGCTCTGCACGGCCTCCGGGCTCTGCACGGCCTCCGGGCTCTGCACGGCCTCGGGGCTCTCAGGTGTCTCGTTCACAGCCGTCCCACCTGGCGCTTGGCGAGGTCCATGATCTTCTCCTTGGAGATCGGCTTGGTGTCGAAGACCCAGATGTCCATCGCGATGTCACCGCGCCAGGCGTGCGCCTCGGCCGAGTACACCGGGAGGAAGCCGGCCTCCTGCTCGGGGCTGCCGTGCACGTACGCCAAGCCGTCGCCCGTGCCGGGGATGGCCCAGCTACGGGTGTCGGGCTCGTCCTCGGCCCAGTAGTGGCCGTCGTCGGCGTGGGCGGCGGCGGCCAGGGTCTGCTCCTGGCGGAACTGCACCAGGTGGATCTCGACGCTGGAGGTGCTGCCCGTCCGCCAGCTCGCCACGGCACCGCGGCGGAACTCGTCGCTGATGAGGTTGCCGAAGACCTCGTCCGGATCCTCATAGGTGTCCGCGAACTCGGCGAGGTCCATCCAGCCGTCCGTGCCGGTCTCGAACACGGTGTCCCGCGCGCCCTTGGGGCGCTGGAGCAGCAGCTTGCGCAGGTCGCCGTCGGTCCTCAGCCGCCGGTCCTCGGCGGCCGACAGCGGCTCGGCCTCGCCCTTGGCCTGCTTGACCACGGGCTGGGACAGGGGCGGCAGCTTCGTCGGCTCGCGGTCGGCCTGCACGAGGTAACCGGCACTGGTCCCGCCGACGAGCCCGAGCACGACGGACGCGGCGAGCAGCAGCGCCGTACGCCCGCGCCGGCGGGGCCGGGGAGCGGCGGGCTCCTCGGCCGGACCGGGATCCGCCGCGCCGCCGGTTGCGGCCGCGGCAGCCGTCGCAACCGGCACAACCGGTGCGTCAGCCGCTCCTCCTGCCTCTCCTACTTCTTCGGGTACATCCAAGACGTCCCCCACAGAACGTGAAGCGCGCATTCCGTATGCGCTGCGCACAGGAGACCGACGGGTAACGTCCGGGGTTGCAACGGCGTTGATTACGATTCGGCCATGGCCAACAAGCTGGTGATCAAGGTGACGGCGGGGGCCGACGCCCCCGAACGCTGCTCACAGGCGTTCACGGTCGCGGCGGTGGCCGTGGCCTCCGGCGTGGACGTCTCCGTGTGGCTGACCGGCGAGTCCGCCTGGTTCGCCCTCCCGGGCCGGGCCGCCGAGTTCGAACTGCCGCACGCGGCCCCGCTCCCCGACCTCATCGACTCCGTCCTCGCGGCCGGCCGGCTCACCCTGTGCACCCAGTGCGCGGCCCGCCGGGACATCACGGAGAAGGACGTCATCGAGGGCGTACGCATCGCGGGCGCGCAGGTGTTCGTGCAGGAGGCGATGGCGGACGAGACGCAGGCGCTCGTCTACTGAGACGACCTCTGACGACCTCTACGGGTGGGGCCGCTTCTTGCCGTCCAGTTCGTCCCACCACTCGTCGGACTTCGGGTCGCCGGAGGGGTCGTCCCACCAGCGGTCCTCCGGCCCCCGCCGGTTGGCGACCATCGCGGCGAGCGGCGGGATGACCATGGCGACCACGCACATGCCCACGGCCACCGGAATCGACCACAGGCGCACGACACCCCACGCCAGGACGAAGAGGGCGATGCACGTCCCCATCATGGCGAAGTAGAGATGACGTCGCCGTGCGTACATACGTCCAGGGTAGGCCCGGAACCGACAGGCCGCGGGCATGCCGAAGGGCCGCATCCCCGGCGTCCAACCCAAGGGATGCGGCCCTTTCAGGAACCGAGTCGCGTCAGACCGCGATCGCGACCTCCGCGAGGCCACCCTGCTGCGCGACGACCGTGCGGTCGGCGGTGGCGCCGGGGACCAGGGCGCGGACGGTCCAGGTGCCCTCCGCCGCGTAGAAGCGGAACTGGCCCGTGGCGGAGGTGGGGACCTCCGCGGTGAACTCGCCGGTCGAGTCCAGCAGTCGGACGTAGCCGACGACGGGCTCGCCGTCCTTGGTCACCTGACCCTGGATGGTGGTCTCACCGGGCTTGATCGTCGAGGCGTCGGGGCCGCCGGCCTTCGCTCCACACATGTCTTTCTCCAGATTGGGGTCTGACCGGAAGGAAGGCCGGTCGGGTTTGCCTGCGAGGGGTGGGTTACTTGTTGGCGCCGAGCTCGATCGGGACGCCGACGAGGGAGCCGTACTCGGTCCAGGAGCCGTCGTAGTTCTTGACGTTCTCCACGCCGAGCAGCTCGTGCAGCACGAACCAGGTCAGCGCGGAGCGCTCACCGATACGGCAGTAGGCGATGGTGTCCTTCGCCAGGTCGACCTGCTCCTCGGCGTAGAGCTCCTTGAGCTCGTCGTCCGACTTGAAGGTGCCGTCGTCGTTGGCGTTCTTCGACCACGGGATGTTGCGGGCGGACGGGACGTGGCCCGGACGCTGCGACTGCTCCTGCGGCAGGTGCGCCGGGGCGAGCAGCTTGCCGGAGAACTCGTCGGGCGAACGGACGTCGACCAGGTTCTGCGAACCGATGGCCGCCACGACGTCGTCGCGGAAGGCGCGGATGGCGGTGTTCTGCGGCTTGGCCTGGTAGGTGGTCTCGGTGCGCTCCGGGACCTCCTCGACCAGCTCGCGGGCGTCCAGCTCCCACTTCTTGCGGCCGCCGTCGAGAAGCTTGACGTTCTCGTGGCCGTAGAGCTTGAAGTACCAGTAGGCGTAGGACGCGAACCAGTTGTTGTTGCCGCCGTAGAGGATCACCAGCGTGTCGTTGGCGATGCCCTTCGCCGACAGGAGCTTCTCGAAGCCCTCCTGGTCGATGAAGTCGCGGCGGACCGGGTCCTGCAGGTCCTTGGTCCAGTCGATGCGGATCGCGTTCTTGATGTGGTTCTTCTCGTAGGCGGACGTGTCTTCGTCCACCTCCACGATCGCGATACCGGGGTTGTCCAGGTTCTCCTGGACCCAGTCGGCGTCGACGAGGACGTCGCTGCGGCTCATGCTCTTTCTCCTCCGGGGCAGTTGCGGCGGGGCGTGCGAGTGCGAGGGGGTGCGCGGGTTCATGTCGAGACGGCGCACCTGTGCCCTGGTCAGGGCAGGGGGAAACGCGGAAGTCGGAGCTTCCGCTCAGAAGGGGCGACAGAGCATGGCGGCAACGCGGCAGAGGTCTACTGCCCGCCGCTTCGTGAGATCCGCCTGTCGCTTCATGGCCTCGATCGTAGGGAGCGACAGGCAGGCGTGTCACCGGTGTGTCGTATTCTGAGACACGATCGTCCGGGATATGGGATTTGGAAGCCGTCGGAACTGCCGCCGCATGGCTTCCGGCCGTCTGCGTCGCGCGTCACATCTACGGTACGGACGACACCGTCTCGCTAATTGGACGAGGCGCGTCCGCCACGGCCCGACGCGCCACGTGCACCGCCGCTCGCCGTACTACCCGGCGAGGCGGACGTTCGAACCCCGCACCGTGATCTCGACGCCGTCCTTCGCCGCCTGGACGCTGTCGAGCTGGATGCCGCCGGGCAGACCGTCGATCTTCTGCTCGAAGTCGGTGATCGCACGGGCCCGGTTCTCGGCGATGTCGGCGCCGCCGAAGTTCGGCAGGGTGTCGGCCTTCACCCGCACGGTGTCGCCCTGCGCGGTGACCGAGCTCAGGACGTAGACCGGGTTGGGCAGCTTGGTGCCGAGCACGGTGGCCTCGACGGCGACCTTGATCTTGCCGTTGCCGCCGTCCGAGAGACCGACGACGCTGGCGGTGACGCCGGGGGCGACCTGGGTGGGCTCGGACTTGGCGGTCTTCAGCAGTTCGGCGTAACTGACGGACGCGGTGCCGGTCGCGGTCGCGGCGGTGGCGGAGCTGTAGTCGCCGGAGAACTCGACGCCCTTCATGTTCGCCTTGAGGTCGTCGATCCGGATCGACTTGCCCTCGGCTCCGGCGGTGGCCTCGAAGCCCTCCATGCCGACCTCGACGTCGTCCAGTGAGCCGCTCGCGACCTGGGTGAGGAACGGGAAGCCCTTGATGGACACGTCAGGGGCGTCGGCGAGGTTCTCGCGGGTCTGGACCTTCGCGGCGACCTCGTCCTCGGCGAACCCGACGGCGAGCCGGTCGGCCAGCACGAACAGGCCGCCCAGGATCACGACGACTATGAGCAGTATCCGCAGGGCGCGCATGTTGTGGTGTTCCCCCCACCTCAGCGGTCGTCGACCACGTGGGTGACGGACGACGACGGTCTTGGACGACCGGGTGGCCGTCCAGCGCGAGGGTAACCCTGGGACGGGGCCCGGCCGGGAGATTGTCGATCACCTGTGACAGGCCGGGCCCTTGCGTCTCAGGTCAGCGCCCGGCCCAGGACGTACACCGCCGGCGCCGCGGCGGCCAGCGGCAGGGCGACGCCCGCCGTGAAGTGGACGAAGCGCGACGGGTAGTCGTAACTGGCCACGCGGTGGCCGATGAGCGCGCACAGCGCCGCGCCCCCGCCGAGCAGCGCCCCGCCCGACCCGACCCCGGTCATCGCACCGACGACGGCCCCGCCACCCGCGCCCGCGAGCAGCGCGACCGCCACGGAGGCAGGCGTCGGCAACGGCAGCGCGCGCACGACGACGGCGACAGCGACCGCCACCGCGCCCACGGTCACCGCGTCCGCCTCGGCCGCGAGATATCCCGCCGCGACGATCGACAGGGCGGCCGAGGCCACCGTCGCCATCAGGCCGTACATCCGCTCGTCCGGGTCGGCGTGCGAACGGAGCTGAAGCACCAGGGTCAGCAGCACCCAGACGCCGAGCGTGCCGAGGATCGCCGCGGGCGCGCGGTCGGCGACGAGCAGCGCGACGTCCGCCGTCACCGCCCCCGCGAAGGCGAGCGCGATGCCCTGCCGGGCGGGCCACATGCCGTTCAGCCGGAACCAGCCCGCGGCCGTCACCGCCTGAAGCGCGACCAGGGGGACGAGCAGGGCGTACGACCCGATCGCCGCCGCCACCGCGAGCAGCAGCCCGAGCAGGGCCGTGAGCCCGGCCGGCTGTATCCCCGGCTCGATGATCGGGGAGCGGCCCTCCAGGCGGGCCCGCTGGGCGTCGGTGACCCGGGGGTTCCCGGCGAGGGTCGCGGGACCGTAGCCGTCCTCCTCGCCCTGCCCGGCCTCGGTGTCGGACTGAGGAGCCTGGGGCTGGGGCTGGGGCTGTGCGTGCGGCTGCGCATGAGCCGGCGCGTGCTCCTGAGCCTGGACGTGCTGCTGCCCGGCGTGGGCCTGGTGCGTGCCGTCCCAGCCGCCCGTCTGATAGCCGGACGCGTAGGCGCCCTGGTGGTCCCCGCTCTGGTACTGCGCGACACCCTGGTACCCGGCGTACGGACCCGCCGTGCTCCCCTGCGGCGGCACATAGGCCGTGTCCTCCGCCGGGGCCGGTGTCACGGGCTGCTGCACCTGGGTCTCCCAGGTCTGCCCCTGCCACTGCTGCGTGTACTGCTGGGCGGCCTGCTGATCGTCGTACGGCTGCTGCTGGGCGGGCCACCCCTGCGGCGCCTGCCGCTGGTACGGGTCGTAGCCCTCGTGGTCCTGCTGGGACCCGTGCCGGGCGCCCTGATAGGGAGCCCCGCCCTCATACGGCTGGTTGGTCATCTCACCCTCCTGCGAACGGCGGGAGCACCTCGACCGTGCCGCCGTCGGCCAGCCGTACCGTCTCATGTCCGCGGGTGCCCACGGGGTCACCGTCGATGAGGAACGAGCATCGCTGCAGTACGCGCGTCAGTTCCCCGGGGTGTCGCTCGCGCACCGCGTCGAGCGCCTCGGCGAGCGTGGCCGCGTCGTACGGCTCCTCGGCGACCCCGGCTGCGGCCTTCGCGGCGGCCCAGTAGCGCACCGTGACCTTTGCCATCTGGTTCCTCAATCGATCGACGTGATCACCGCCGGGAAGCGAGGGGCGGTGAGCAGCGACCAGGCTAGCCCGCCCGGCCGGCGGCCCAGTCCCCGATCCGGGCCAGCAGCTCGTCGGCGGCCGCGTGCTCGGCGTGCCCCATGCCGGTCTCCAGCCAGAGTTCGCCGTGGTCACCGGCGGCGTCGGCCAGCATGCGGGGGTGGTCTAGGGGGAAGTAGCCGTCCAGGTCGCCGTGGACGATCAGCAGCGGCGTCGGGGCGATGTGCGCGGCCGCCTGGACCGGGGACATCGGCACCGGGTCCCAGCCCCGGTGATGGATCCGGGTGCGGAAGCCGTAGCGGCCCACCAGACGTCCCTCGGGCCGGGTCACCATCCAGTGCAGCCGGCGCATCCGGGGCGTGCCCCGGTAGTACCAGCGCGCCGGTGCGCTCACCGACACCACCGCGTCCGTGCCCGCCCCGCTCCGGCCGGACGGCCCGACCTCCGCGCTGCCGACACCCGTACGGCCGTACAGCGCCGCGTGCCGCAGCACGACCGAGCCGCCCATGGAGAAGCCGATGGTCGCCACGCGCGTGTGTCCGAGTTCTCGGGCCCAGCGCACCGCGGCGGCCAGATCGAGCACCTCGCGGTCCCCGACGGTCGAGCGGCCGCCGGACGCGCCGTGGCCGCGGAAGGAGAAGGTGACGACGGCGCCGTGCCGGGTGAGCGCCTCCGCCACCCGTCGAACATGCGGCCGGTCCACGTCGCCGGTGAAGCCGTGGGCGACGACGAACGCCAGGTCACCGGCAGATGGACGTGAGGCGTCGTATACGACTGCTCCCGGGTCGTATACGGAATCGATCGTCACCCCGTCGTCGGTGTACAGAAACGTCCGCAAAGGTGTACGTCTGGTCGTCTCAGAGTTCGGACGAACCGTCGATCGTGCCACATGACCTGCCGTACCAGCGCCCATGTCGGCTATTCTGCTGGACAGAGGACTCGGGCAGCGTAGCCCCCGGGTCCTTTTGTGCTTTCGGAAGCGTTGTATACGAAGCGGGAAACTCCAGGTGACCGCGGTGTACGAGGCCACCGGGATCGCAGAGCAGGTGAAGTACCACACGCGTCCTCGCAGGGACCGAGGAGGAACCAGACGTATGAGTTCACTGCTGCTCCTGACCAATGCCCTCCAGCCGTCGACGGAGGTGCTCCCGGCACTCGGCCTGCTGCTGCACAACGTGCGCGTGGCTCCGGCGGAGGGCCCCGCCCTCGTCGACACCCCGGGCGCCGACGTCATCCTCGTCGACGGCCGGCGTGACCTGCCCCAGGTGCGCAGCCTGTGCCAGCTCCTGCGCTCCACCGGGCCCGGCTGCCCGCTGGTCCTCGTCGTGACGGAGGGCGGCCTCGCCGCCGTCACCGCCGACTGGGGCATCGACGACGTACTGCTCGACACCGCCGGCCCGGCCGAGGTCGAGGCCCGGCTGCGGCTCGCCATGGGCCGCCAGCAGATCGTCAACGACGACTCCCCCATGGAGATCCGCAACGGCGACCTGTCGGTCGACGAGGCGACCTACTCCGCCAAGCTCAAGGGCCGGGTCCTCGACCTCACCTTCAAGGAGTTCGAGCTCCTGAAGTACCTCGCCCAGCACCCGGGCCGCGTCTTCACGCGCGCACAGCTCCTCCAGGAGGTCTGGGGCTACGACTACTTCGGCGGCACCCGGACGGTCGACGTCCACGTACGACGACTGCGCGCCAAGCTCGGGCCCGAGCACGAGTCACTCATCGGAACCGTCCGGAACGTCGGTTATCGATTCGTTACTCCGGAGAAGATCGACCGGGCCGCCGAGGAAGCGAAGGCCAAGGCCGCCCAGGCAAAGCCGGAGGATGCGGACGAGGCGGGCGCCCTGGACGGCACCGAGGTCCGGGCCGAGGCGTAGAAAGAGCCGACGGACGCCGGGGCGGGCAGCTTCGGCGTCCCTTTCGCACCGAGAAGGCGCCGGGCGGGCGGCAAGGGAGGTCCTTCACGCCCTGCCCAGAGCGGGTCCATCCGCGTAGACTCCGCGCGTGGCCAAGGTGACTCGCGATGACGTTGCGCGGCTGGCAGGGACCTCCACTGCCGTCGTCAGCTATGTCATCAACAACGGACCCCGGCCGGTCGCCCCGGCCACGCGCGAGCGCGTTCTCGCCGCGATCAAGGAGCTGGGCTACCGGCCCGACCGGGTCGCCCAGGCGATGGCCTCGCGGCGCACGGATCTCATAGGCCTGATCGTCCCGGACGCGCGCCAGCCCTTCTTCGGGGAGATGGCCCACGCGGTCGAGTGGGCCGCGGCCGAGCGCGGAAAGATGGTTCTCGTCGGCAACTCCGACTACGTCGGCGAGCGCGAGGTCCACTATCTGCGGGCGTTCCTCGGAATGCGCGTCTCGGGGCTCATCCTCGTCTCCCACGCGCTGAACGACCTGGCCGCCGCGGAGATCGAGGCCTGGGACGCCCGGGTCGTCCTGCTCCACGAGCGGCCCGAGGCAATCGACGACGTCGCCGTCGTCACCGACGACCTCGGCGGCGCCCAGCTCGCGGTACGCCATCTGCTGGAGCACGGCTACGAGTACGTCGCCTGTATGGGCGGCACCGCCGAGACCCCCGCGGTCGGCGACCCGGTCTCCGACCACGTCGAGGGGTGGCGGCGCGCGATGGCGGAGGCGCGGATCCCCACGGAGGGGCGGCTGTTCGAGGCGCCGTACAACCGCTACGACGCGTACCGCATAGCGCTGGACATCCTCGCCGGGCCCCAGCGTCCGCCCGCGATCTTCTGCTCCACCGACGACCAGGCCATCGGTGTGCTGCGCGCGGCGCGCGAGCTGCGGATCGACGTGCCGGAGGAGCTGGCCGTCGCCGGGTTCGACGACATCAAGGAGGCGGCGCTGGCGGATCCGCCGCTCACCACCGTCGCCTCGGACCGGTCCGCCATGGCTCGCGCCGCGGTGGATCTGGTGCTCGACGACGGGTTGCGGGTCGCGGGGTCCCGGCGAGAGCGGCTGAAGGTGTTTCCGTCGCGGTTGGTCTTGCGGCGGTCTTGCGGCTGCGCCTAGAAGCTCGGGGGCTCTGTTGTCGGTCGGCTCGCGGTCGTGTGTGGTTTCTCGCGCAGTTCCCCGCGCCCCTGGGTGGGCTTCCCTTAAGCCAATCTGAGAAGGCTCGGCCCGCTGCCAGAAGCGTCCTTACATCGGGCATACGACCTTCTGCCGGGCTTCTCAGCCGGCGCTCAGGAAGCTCTCATGGTCGGGCGACATGCTCATTTCCATGACCGAGAGCTTCCGCCGCAGCGGCGAGTACGAGAACCCGTACCAGCAGCAGGCCTCCTCCCCCGTGAACCCGGAGTGGCCGCCCCCGCCGGCGCACCAGCCGTCGGCGCACACCACCCTCCTCGCCGAGCCCGTCGCCCAGCCGCCGAAGTCGCGGCGTCGGCCTCGCGGACCCGTCGCCCTCCTCGCCGCCGTGGCCATCGTCGCCGCGGCGATCGGCGGCGGCACGGCCTTGGGCATCCAGGAGCTGACCGGCAACGACACCGTCGCCGCCTCCAGCTCCACCAGCACCAACGTCGTCCCCTCCAGCCAGAGGGGCACGGTCTCCGGGGTCGCCAAGGCGGTCAGCCCGAGCATCGTCGAGATCAACGCACAGTCCAACGCCGGTTCCTCCACCGGCTCCGGCGTGATCATCACCGGCGACGGCGAGATCATCACCAACAACCACGTCGTCTCCGGCGCCTCCACGGTCAAGGTGACGACCAGCGACGGCAAGCAGTACACCGCCGACGTCGTCGGCACCGACAGCGGCAAGGACCTGGCGCTGATCAAGCTCCGGAACGCCTCCGGGCTGCCGACGGCCACCCTCGGCAACTCCGACGGGGTCCAGGTCGGTGACGAGGTCGTGGCGATCGGCTCCCCCGAGGGCCTGACCGGCACCGTCACCAGCGGCATCGTCTCCGCGCTCGACCGTGACGTGACCGTCTCCACGGACGAGGGCCAGCAGCAACAGCAGCAGGGCGGCGGCTGGCCGTTCGAGTTCGGCGGTCAGCAGTTCAACGGCGACACCGGCTCGTCCACGACGACGTACAAGGCGCTCCAGACCGACGCGTCCCTGAACCCCGGCAACTCCGGCGGCGCGCTGATCGACATGAACGGCAACATCATCGGCATCAACTCGGCGATGTACTCGGCCGCCGGCTCGGGTTCGTCCAACGCGGGCAGCGTGGGCCTCGGCTTCGCGATCCCGATCAACACCGTCAAGGCCGACCTGGCGAAGCTGCGGTCGGGTTCGCAGAACTGAGCCCCACGCAACGCGAAGGAGCAGCTCATGATCACGCAGGTCGAGCACACCGCGGCCGGCACGCCCGCCGGCGCCGCCGACATCGCTCTGGCCCTGGAGGTCGCCGGCGCCCTGCACGCGCCGACGGCTCCTTCCCGGGCGCCGGAGCTGGCGACCGCCCGCCCGCGCGCGGGTCGCCGGACCGCCGCGGCCCGTGGCCGTCGCCGTACCGTACGAGGCTGAGAACGTGCGAGGCTGAAGCCGTTCGAGCCCGCTCAGCCCTCCTCCGTCCCAGCCCCTTTCCCACCCCACCCGAGGATCCCGAGCCCATGAGCCCCGCCGATGGCGACCGTGACCCCCAGCGCATCCTGATCGTCGACGACGAGCCGGCGGTGCGCGAAGCACTTCAGCGCAGCCTCGCCTTCGAGGGGTACGACACCGAGGTCGCGGTCGACGGCGCGGACGCCCTGGAGAAGGCGACCGCCTACCGGCCCGACCTCGTGGTCCTCGACATCCAGATGCCCCGCATGGACGGCCTGACCGCCGCCCGCCGCATCCGCGGCGCCGGTGACACCACGCCGATCCTGATGCTGACGGCCCGTGACACGGTCGGCGACCGCGTCACCGGGCTGGACGCCGGGGCCGACGACTACCTGGTCAAGCCGTTCGAACTGGACGAGCTGTTCGCCCGGGTCCGCGCGCTGCTGCGACGCAGCTCGTACGCGGCGGCGGCCGGGGCGGACGCGGCCGCCGAGGACGAGGCGCTGACCTTCGCCGACCTGCGTATGGACCTCGCGACGCGGGAGGTCACGCGGGGCGGGCGGCCGGTTGAGCTGACCCGTACCGAGTTCACGTTGCTGGAGATGTTCATGGCGCATCCGCGCCAGGTGCTGACGCGTGAGCAGATCCTCAAGGCCGTGTGGGGCTTCGACTTCGAACCGACGTCGAACTCGTTGGACGTGTACGTCATGTACCTGCGCCGCAAGACCGAGGCGGCCGGCGAGCCGCGGCTCGTGCACACGGTTCGGGGCGTGGGGTATGTGCTGCGACAGGGCGGGGCGGAGTGAGGAAGGTACTGCGCCGGTTCCGCTCCCTGCCGATCCGGTCCCGGCTGGCGCTGCTGGTGGCGGCGGCGGTGGCGTTCGCGGTGGCGGCGGTGTCGGTGACCTGCTGGTTCATTGTGCAGGGGAAGCTGTACGAGCAGCTCAACGCCGACCTGAAGGACATGGCACGCAGGCCCGGCACGGTCGCCTCGCTCCTCCAGAGCTGCACCCAGAGCCCGCTGGAGAACACCCAGGCGTTCCCGGGCCGCAACGACTACGTCCAGGCGATCAAGGAGAAGGGCGACCCCTGCGTCGACCAGACCTCCCCGGGCACGGTCAAGGTCACCGGCTCCGACCAGGACGTGATCAAGGCTGGGAACGCCAACGAGGTCTACTTCCGCAACGGCACCGACGAAGACGGCAACGCCGTACGCGTGCTGACCCGGTACCTGGGCGTGGACCAGAACGACGGGCAGGGGGTCGCCCTGCAGCTCGCGGTCCCCCTCAAGGGCACCGAGTCCACCCTCAACGACCTCGCCCTGATCCTCCTCCTCGTCTCCGGCGTCGGAGTGGTCGGCGCCGGTGCCGCCGGGCTCGCCGTGGCCCGCGCGGGTCTGCGCCCCGTCGACAAGCTCACCGAGGCCGTCGAACACGTCGCCCGCACCGAGGACCTGAACATCCGCATCCCGGTCGAGGACGACTCCGAGGACGAGGTGGCCCGCCTCTCCCGTTCCTTCAACTCCATGACCTCCGCCCTGACCAGCTCCCGCGAGCTCCAGCAGCAGCTCATCGCGGACGCCGGCCACGAACTGCGCACCCCCCTCACCTCCCTGCGCACCAACATCGAGCTCCTCACCCGCAGCGAGGAGACCGGCCGCCCGATCCCCGAGGCGGACCGCAAGGCCCTGCTCGCCTCCGTCAAGGCGCAGATGACCGAACTGGCCGCCCTGATCGGCGACTTGCAGGAACTGTCCCGCTCGGAGGCGCAGCGCGGCGAGCGCGTCCAGGTGATCTCGCTGGAGGACACGGTCGAGGCGGCCCTGCGCCGGGCCCGGCTCCGCGGCCCGGAGCTGACGATCACCTCCGATCTCCGGCCCTGGTACGTCCGTGCGGAGCCGGCGGCCCTGGAACGCGCGGTCGTCAACATCCTCGACAACGCGGTGAAGTTCAGCCCGGATGGCGGGAGCGTCGAGGTCCGGCTGGTGGACGGCGTCCTGACCGTCCGCGACCACGGCCCCGGCATCCCCGCCGACGAACTCCCCCACGTCTTCGACCGCTTCTGGCGCTCCCCGAGCGCGCGTGCCCTGCCCGGTTCGGGCCTCGGCCTGTCCATCGTGGCCCGCACGGTCGAGCAGGCCGGCGGCCAGGTCACCCTCTCCCACGCGCAGGACGGCGGCACGGTGGCGACGGTACGCCTGCCGGGGGCGCCGACTCCGCCCCCTGAGGTCGTCTGACCGGACGGACGGAGTGCCTGCCTCCGTGCCGTACGAGCTGTCGATGTCCTGTCATCCTCAGCGATCCAGACCCTACTCGCGGGTTCTCTGAAATCTTCCTGGCTGTCAGACAGGCAGGCGCCTGCCCGGTGCCGCCTGTGCACAGACCAACGGAGTGAGCCAACCCCCATGCGACTCATTCGCACATCGACGCTCAAGAAGAGCGCCCTGAACATCGTCTCCGCCGCCCTCGCCATATCCGGCGTGCTGGCGGGTGCCGGTTCCGCCGAGGCGGCCGGGCCCGGCGGAGCCCAGAACGTCCGGGGCGTCGACCCCGGGAACACCGACCTGATGATCGAGCGGCTCTGCGGTCAGGAGCCGAGCCTGACCGGCGTCTACGGTGCCTACAACGTCGACACCGGCGAGTTCAAGACGCAGGACGAGTACCTGCGGGACGTCTTCGGGCTGTGGAAGCCCGCCGGGCCGTGGGAGCTGTTCCGCGGCTGGTGCGGTTACGCCGAGGCCTCGACCTGGTCGACCAAGGGCGAGACGATCCGCACCTCCCGGTGGATCGGCAACCGGGGCTCGAAGGACGACAAGGAGACCTTCGTCAGCAGCTACAGCACCAAGACGTTCGCCAAGAAGAGCGTCGGCGGCACCATCAGTCTCTCCCTCGCCAAGAGCATCTTCTCGGGCGGCGTCGGCGGCAGCGCCGGCTACGAGTGGGGCTGGGAGAAGACCTCTTCCTTCGAGACCCGCAGCGAGAAGACCGTTCCGCCGTGCAGCCAGGTGGCCGTGACATGGACGCCGTACCAGCGCGTGGTGCGCGTGAACCCGGTCTTCCAAGTCGAGGACTACCAGTGGAACAAGGGCGGCGACGACGTCACCGCGCACACCTGGCGCGGCCGGGACGCAGGCTGGAAGACGATCTACTCGTACGGCTACTACATCGACGGCGTCTCCGACAAGCTCCTGCCCAACGGCCAGCCCGACGGCCGTGAGGACAAGGTGGAGGAGAAGCTGGATCCCGACACCTGCACCAAGTAGGCCACCGAAGGTCAAGGCGGGCGCGGGAGAACACCAAGAGCGGGCCAACAATCGATCATGGGATTCCCGCGCCCGGCCATGATTCAGTAACACGAACTGATGTCCGGTCATTCGAGCGTACGTTCCTGCCCGTGAACGCTGATAGTTCCGTCGGCGCCCAGCCGACCGCAGCCGCCCACAAGCGGTTCGCCCTTCCCTCTCCCGCCCGCCGCGCACTCCTGCGGTTCGGGCTCACCGGCGCCGCCGCACTGGGGGCCACCGCCGCCCTCGGCGCGGCTCCCGCGTCCGCCACCCCCACACCCACCTCCCGTCCCCGGCCGGGCACGCCCGACGAGGCCCTGCGTGAGCTGGCCGCCGGGAATCTGCGCTGGCGCACCTTCCGCGAGCGCCACCCCGACGAATCGCCCGCGGTGCGGCAGAGTCTGACGTCGGGTCAGCATCCGTTCGCCCTCGTCCTCGGCTGCATCGACTCGCGCGTACCGCCGGAGCTGGTCTTCGACCAGGGGCTCGGGGACCTGATGACCGTGCGCTCGGCCGGCGAGGTCCTGGACGAGGCCGTGCTCGGCAGCGTCGCCTACGGAGTGCTGGAACTGGACATACCGCTGGTGCTGGTGCTCGGGCACCAGTCGTGCGGTGCGGTGAAGGCCGCCGTCGAGGCGGACGAGTCCGGGGAGCGGCTGCCGGCCCACATCCAGTACATCGCCGACCAGATAGCCCCGAACATAGATCGCACGAAGGAGGGCGACGCCCGCGTCGACTCGACCATCGACGTCAACGTCCGTGCCGTCCGCGCCCGGCTCGCCGCGGAGCCCGATCTCGCCGCGAAGGTCGCCACCGGCCGACTGGCCATCGTCGGCGCCCGCTACGAGCTGACCAACCAGCGCGTCCGCCGCCTGGCCTGACCTCCGGAAGCGGCCGAGGCACCCGGCGTGCTCGGGGTCGGCGAATGCCGAGCATGCCGGGGGCGGGCACGTAGCCAGGCCGAGGACAGCCGGCCCCGAAGGCCGAGGCCGACGGCGTCAGCGGCCCACCGCCAGGTCGGCGCCCTCCAGGTGCACCCTGATCCCGTCCTTCTCCACCCGCACGTCCCGCAGTCGCACCTGGCCGCTCGGGGGTTTCGGGAGGCGGAAGCCCAGGGAGAGCTGGTCGGTGAGGACCGGGCGGGTGAGGCGGGGCAGGGCGTCCAGGAGGGCGGGGTCGAAGCCCAGGAGGGCCAGGACCTGGGGGTGGTCCAGGGCCAGGTCGATGAGGTTCAGGCGCATCGCCTGATGCAGGAAGCGCGGGGTGCCGACCAGCTCGGTGAGCTTGGACTCGTTGCGCAGCGCCTCGCGGACGAGGGAGTCGGGTACGCCCAGGCGCCGTACCACCGCAGGAACGGACAGCAGCGCCTTCGCCTTGCGGGTCTCGCGGGCGAGACGGGCCACCGACTCGCGGCTGAGGTGCAGGCCCTCCGAGGTGCGGGCGCCGGGCCGGTACGTGGCCAGGTCCCCGATGTCCAGGCGCATTCCGCCGATGTGCGTGGCGATGCCGCGGTCGCCGTTGCGCACGATCCGGGCCTCGGCCCGCAGCCGCAGGTCGTGCCCGGCGACCGGCAGGGTGCCGCGCGCGCGGACCCGGTCGCGGCCCTCGCCGGTGAACGTCACCTGGGACGCGCCGAGTTCACGGTTCAGGTCGGCGAAGGAGAGCAGGACGTCGCCCTCCAGACGCGGGACGTCGGCGCCGCGCACCGAGGTGGGGCCGTCGGTGTCCAGCCGTACGTCTGTCGCCGTCGCCGTCACCTGGGCGAGCGAGACCCGGTCGGCGGCCAGGTCGGGGACGGTCACCTTCACCGAGTCCAGTCGTTCGTCGGCGAGCTGGGTGAGGAAGGGAAAGCCGTCGATCTCGACTTCGGGAGCGGCCGTGAGCTTCAGCCGGGTCTTGAGGGTGTCCGCCGCTCTGCGCTCGGCGTACAGCAGCGCCCAGCGGTCGGCGAGGGTGAGGAAGGCGGCGAGGACGAGGATCGCGACGACCGACTTCATCGCGAAGGAGAGGCCCGCGAGGCTGCCGCGCCGCTTGCGCCGGCTGCCCTTGCGGTGGTTGGGCGGGGCCCAGGGATCATCCTGGGCCTCCGCCT
Source organism: Streptomyces sp. NPDC036764 (assembly GCF_055609385.1). NCBI lineage: Bacteria > Bacillati > Actinomycetota > Actinomycetes > Kitasatosporales > Streptomycetaceae > Streptomyces > Streptomyces sp. NPDC036764. The sequence goes on along the minus strand of NZ_JBVJPT010000008.1, from coordinate 35,920 downwards.
CTTCCCGCGCACGCTCCGTGTCCTCGACGAGGAACTCCTCCAGCGGACTGTCGCCCAGTGGGCCTTCGTCCAGACCGCCGAGTTGCTCGTAGGGGTTTATATAGGGATGCGCCGTTATGTGGTGGGGGGAACGCATCGGCCCATCCGACCATGCGCACTCCCCCCACCCGCAACCTCTACCGGGGGTTTGCGATCTAGTTCACGCCAATTCACATACTTGAGGCATGAACCACCGCACGGATTACGGCAGTTGCTACTTGACGACCGTGATCCGGTTCGCCGCCGGCGGCTGGATCGGGTTCGTGGCCGTGGAATTGGCCGTCAGGTACTTCTCCAGCACCGTCAGGTCGTCCGTGCCGACGAGGTCGTTGGTGCCCTGGCCCAGCGTCGGGAAGCCGTCGCCGCCGCCCGCGAGGAAGTTGTTCATCGCGACGCGGTAGGTGGCCGCCGGGTCGATCGCCGCACCGTTCAGCTTGATCGAGTCCGTCACCACACGGTCCGCGCCCGACTTCGTCAGGTCCAGCGTGTAGGTCAGGCCCGAGGAGATCTGGAGGATCTTCGGGGAGACCGCGTTCGTGCCGCTGACCTGCTCCTTGAGCACCTGGACGAGCTGTGCGCCGGTGAGGTCCTGGAGGTTCAGCGTGTTGGAGAACGGCTGCACCGTGAAGCCCTCGGCGTAGGTCACCACGCCGTCACCCTCGGCGCCCTTGGCCGCGTAGGTCAGCGGCGCCCGGATGCCGCCGGGGTTCATCAGCGCCAGGTCCGTCTCCGGGTCCAGCTCCTTGCCGTACGCGAGCTGCGCGTCCGCGATCAGGTCGCCGAGCGGGGACTCGGTGCCCGTGCTGGGGATGTCGGCGCCGATGTAGCCGATCGCGCGGTTGCCGATGGGCGCCGCGAGGGTGTTCCACCCGGAGATCAGCTCGGTCATGTCGGGCGCCTTGGGGACGTCCCGGGTGACCACGCGGTTCGCGGACTTCACGGCCGTACGGGCGATGTCGCCGGTGAAGCGGTCGTACGTCAGCGTCGTGTCGGTGTAGAGCCGGCCGAAGGACGCGGCCGAGGTGACCATGCGGGGCTTGCCCGACGGGTCGGGGATCGTGCAGACGTAGGCCGCGTGCGTGTGGCCGGTGACCAGCGCGTCCACGGACGGCGTGATGTTCTTGGCGATGTCGGCGATCGGGCCGGAGATGCCGTCACCCGCGCCCGGCGCGTCGCAGTTGTAGTTGTACGCGCCGGAGGCCGGCTGCCCGCCCTCGTGGATCAGCGCGACGATCGACTTCACGCCCTGGCGCTGGAGCACCTTGGCGTACTTGTTGATCGTCTCGACCTCGTCCTTGAACTTCAGGCCCTTGACGCCCTCGGCGGAGACGACGCCCGGAGTGTCCTCCAGGGTCACGCCGATGAAGCCGATCTTGACGTCCTTCTTCTTCCACACCCAGTAGGGCTTGAGGATCGGCCTGCCGGTCTTCTCGTCGAGGACGTTCGCGGCGAGGTAGGGGAAGTCGGCGCCCTCGAACTCCTTGTCCGTGTAGCAGCCGGCCGTCGGGTGGCAGCCGCCGTTCTGCAGGCGGGCCAGCTCCTTGGCGCCCTCGTCGAACTCGTGGTTGCCGACCGAGGTGACGTCCAGGTCGAGCTTGTTCAGCGCCTCGATGGTGGGCTCGTCGTGGAAGAGGCCCGAGATCAGCGGGGAGGCGCCGACCATGTCGCCGCCGGCCGCGGTGATGGAGTACTTCTCGCCCTCGCGGGCCTGGCGCAGGTGGGTGGCGAGGTACTCCACGCCGCCCGCGTCGATGGTCTTGGTCGTGCCGTCCGCCTGGAGCTCGGTGACCCGGCCCGACGAGCCGGCCGGCGGCTCAAGGTTGCCGTGCAGGTCGTTGAAGGACAGGAGCTGGACGTCCTGGTACCGGCTGAAGTGGTGACCACCGCCGTGCTTCTCGGAGCTCTCCCCCGCCGACGCCGTGGCCGGGAGCGCCGCGGCCAGCGCGCCCGCGGTGGCGAGCGTCGCGGCGGTCGCCATCAGAGCGTACGTACGGCGTCTGCGGTGGTGCTGGTGGGATGTGGCTGACATCCGCCCCCCTGTGAGTCGTGAAAGACACGCAGGTCGTGGATGACCTGTGCGTCATGAATGACATGGCCCCGTCGGGCGGCAGCCTAGAGTCAACGCGCGTAGCGCGACAGGGGGTTCCTGGTTACAGCCTGGTTGCGTCTGATGTTGCCGCCGTCCTTGATTTCCGTGCCGGGACTTTGCCCGGACCGCCCCTTACCCTCGTACGCATGACCAGCGACGACACCGCACACCCCCTCCCCACCCGTTCCATCGAGACCTACTCCGCGCTCGCCCCCGAGCAGACCGAGGCCGTACTGGAGCTGCTGGCGGAGGCCGCCCGGAACGACGGGCAGCAGGCGGTGTCCGAGCAGGGCCGGCTGCAACTGCGCGGAGGAGAGCGCGAGGGCGTCTCGCATCTGCTGCTGAACGTCGGCGGCGAACTCGTCGGCTACGCCCAACTGGAGGACACCGACCCGGTGGAGGCACCGGCCGCCGAACTCGTCGTCCACCCCTCGCACCGCGGCCACGGCCACGGCCGCGCGCTCGGCTCGGCCCTGCTCGGCGCGTCCGGCAAGCGGCTGCGGGTTTGGGCCCACGGCGGCCACTCGGCCGCGCGCCATCTCTCCCAGGTGCTCGGCCTCACCCTGTTCCGGGAACTGCGCCAGATGCGCCGCCCGCTGGCGGATCTGAACCTGCCGGACCCGGTGCTCCCGGAAGGCGTCACGGTCCGCACCTTCGTGCCCGGCCGGGACGACGCGGCCTGGCTCGCGGTGAACGCGGCCGCCTTCGCCCACCACCCCGAGCAGGGCTCCCTCGCCCAGCGCGACCTCGACGACCGCAAGGCCGAGCCGTGGTTCGACCCGGCGGGATTCTTCCTTGCGGAACAGGACGGCGAACTCGTCGGCTTCCACTGGACGAAGGTCCACGCGGAGGAGGGGCTCGGCGAGGTGTACGTGCTCGGGGTGCGACCGGGCGCGCAGGGCGGTGGCCTGGGCAAGGCCCTGACGACGATCGGCCTGCGGCACCTGGCGGCCCAGGGGCTGCCCACGGCGATGCTCTACGTCGACGCGGACAACAAGGCGGCGGTGTCGGTGTACGAGCGGCTGGGGTTCACGACGTACGAGACGGACCTGATGTACCGCACGGAGACCTGATTCCCGGTACAAATAACCGACATAACTCCCTTAAGGGGCGGCGATCTTGACGCCGCCCCTTCTCTTGCACCACCCTTTCACTACTCAATTAGTGAAAGGGTGGTGGAACGGATGGTCGAGTACCGCATAGACCGGCGCTCCGGCGTCGCCACCTACGTGCAGATCGTCCAGCAGACCAAACAGGCCCTGCGTCTGGGCCTGCTGGAGCCGGGCGACAAGCTGCCGACGGCCCGCGAGGTCGTCGAGGCGACCGCCATCAACCCCAACACCGTGCTCAAGGCCTATCGCGAACTGGAACGCGAGGGCCTGGTCGAGGCGCGGCGGGGGCTCGGCACGTTCGTGCGACGGGGACTGAACACCGCGCCGGCGGACTCGCCGCTGCGCACCGAACTGGACGCCTGGGCCGCACGGGCCCGCGCGGCCGGGCTGGACCGCGACGACGTGGACGCTCTCTTCACTTCCGTACTGGACACGCACTTCAAGGGGGACGAGTCATGACCGAGACCGCCATCGAGGCGGCCGCGCTGGGCAGGACGTTCGGGCGACGGCGCAAGGCGGCACTGGACGAGTGCACCTTCCGACTGCCGGCGGGCAGCGTGTGCGCCGTCGTCGGACCCAACGGCGCCGGCAAGTCGACCCTGCTCTCGATCGCCGCCGGACTGCTTCGCCCCACCGACGGCACGATCACCGTCCTCGGCCAGGCCCCGGCAGCGGTCCGCGAACGACTCGCGTACGTCGCCCAGGACAAGCCCCTGCACCCCCAGCTCACCGTCGCCGACACCCTGCGCTTCGGCCGTGAACTCAACCCCGGCCGCTGGGACGCGAAGGCCGCCGAGCGGATCGTCGACGAGGGCGAACTCGAACCGGACGCCAGGATCCGCACCCTCTCCGGCGGCCAGCGCACCCGCGTCGCGCTCGCCCTCGCCCTCGGCAAGCGGCCCGAACTGCTGCTCCTGGACGAGCCGATGGCCGACCTCGACCCACTGGCCCGGCATCAGCTCATGGCCACACTCATGGCGGACGCCGCCGAGCACGGCACCACGGTTGTCATGTCCTCGCACGTCGTGGCCGAGCTGGACGGCTCCTGCGACCACCTCCTGCTGCTCGGCGCCGGCCGGGTCCGCCTCGCCGGCCCGCTGGACGACATGCTCACCGCGCACCGCCTGGTCACCGGCCGGGCCGACGCGCCCCTGGACCCGCACACCGTGATCGAGTCCCGCACCACGGGCCGCCAACTCACCGCACTCGTACGCCCCGAGGGCCCGCTCGACGCCAACTGGCAGGCCACCGTCCCGACCCTGGAAGAGCTGGTCCTGGCCCACCTGCGCGCCCCGCAGGCCCCGGCCCTGCGCCTGGACGACGTGCGGGAGGCCGCCGTATGACCGCCGTGACGACCATCGAGACGGCCGCCGTCGCCGCGCCCTCCCGGGGCCCGCGCGGACTGCTCTGGGTGATGCTGCGAGTGCACCGCTCGGCGCTGTGGTTCTGGGTGCTGCTGGTCGCCTTCGGCGCGGGAGCACTGCTGTGGGCGTACGGCCCGGGGGCGGACGCCGCCTGGGCCGAGTTCCACAAGATGGGGTGCGACTCGGGGCAGCCGCTCCTGGGCTGCGACGACATCGGCTCCGCCTACACCCGGTACGACACCCTCAGCAGCCTCGGCGCCGGAGTGCTCGGCATCGCCCCCTTCCTCGCCGCGGCCTGGGCGGGCGGGTCGCTGATCGGGCGCGAACTGGAGAACGGCACGGCCCAGTTGGCGTGGACGCAGTCGGTCTCCCCGGCCCGCTGGCTGGCCGCCAAGCTCGCCGTCCCGGCCGCCCTGCTCGCCTCCGGCACCCTCGTGCTCACGCTGCTGCACCGCCTGATGTGGTCGACGGACGGACAGCTCCGTCTGGCGATGGGCTCACGCGACTGGTACCAGAGCACCACCTTCGAGGCCAACGGCACCCTCGCCACCGCCTACGCCCTCCTGGGCCTCGCCGTCGGTGTCCTCGCCGGCCTGCTCCACCGCCGCGCCCTGCCGGCGCTCGGCACCGCGGTCGTCGGTACGGCAGTCCTCGCGTCCTGGCTCGTCAGCCTGCGCCCGCACCTGTGGCCGGTCGAGACGCTCACCGCCAAGGACGGGTACCCCGAGTACATCGGCATGGTCCTCGGCGAAGGCGCGCTCACCTCCACCGGCGCCCGCGTCCAGGACCCCATGTGCGTCGACGACGTCAAGTGCCTCGCCGAGCACGACATCGTCGGCTTCTACCGCGACTACCACCCCTCCTCCCACTTCTGGCCCCTTCAGCTCGTGGAGACGGGCATCGTCCTCGCGGTGGCGGCCCTGGCGGTGCTGATCGCCTTCAGGCTGCTGAAGCGCCGTACCGGAGCCGCCGTATGACCGCCGCCCTCGCCGCCGCGACGGCCCCGGCCACCGGCCCCTCGCGCGGGCCGAGCGGCCTGGTCTGGGCCGTCCTGCGGGTACACCGCACGGCACTCGTCTTCTGGGCGCTCTGCCTGACCGGCGCCACGGCCGCGCTGATCTGGATGCACGCCATCGGCGACGAGGCCCGCAAGGGCAACGTCCCGTGCACGACGCCGGCCCAGGGCGGCCATCCCGCCTGCGCGTCCCTCGAAACGATCACCGTGGACGACGTCTACTCGAGCTGGAGCGGGCTGATCGCCACCGCCCTGACGTACGCGGTCCTCCTCGTGGCCGCCTGGGCCGGCGGCGCGCTCATCGGGCGCGAGGTGGAGAACGGAACCGCCCGGCTCGCCTGGACCCAGTCGGTCGTCCCGGCCCGCTGGCTGGCCGCCAAGCTCGCCGTCCCGGCCGTATTGCTCACCACCGGCACCGGCGCGGTCGTGCTGCTGAACAACTGGGCGCGCGGGGACAGCGCCCCCGACCTGGTCGGGGACTGGTACGACGCGGACGTCTTCGTCGGCACCGGCCCGACGGCCGTCGCGTACGCCCTGGCAGGTCTCGCCCTCGGCGCACTCGCCGGACTGCTGCTGGGCCGGGCCCTGCCCGCCGCCGGGGTGGGCTTCGCGAGCGCGATCGTCCTGTGCGCCGTGCTGGAGACCTTCCGCGAGGACCTGTGGCCGACGATCACCCGCAGCGGAACCGAGGGCGGTTTCGAGCTGCCCCGCTCGGACTGGCAGATCGGCTGGACCGAAGAGAAGGGCTCCACCACCCTCACCGCCACCTTCCACCCCCAGTCGCACTTCTGGCCGCTCCAGCTCGTCGAGACCGGCATCGTTCTCGCCGTCGCCGCCACCGCGACCCTCGCCGCCTTCTGGCTGCTGCGCCGCCGCACCCCGTAGATTCCGCCGCACGTCCCTCCACGGGGGGAGGGACGTGCGGTCTGGACACACGTGCGATCACGTAGACGCCCGCGAGCCGCCCCCCGCTATCCCACACGCCATGTCTCCGTAACCATTGGTTCAGACGGGCTTGCGACGCTCACCCAATGACCGCCGCCGTGCCAGAGCCTTCGCTTCCCGCGCAGGCGAGCGCGAGGAACGGGGACGCACGACGCCTCCCCTCGACACTCCCGCCCGCTCTTTCCGACGCGCCCATTGGGCTCGATGCGCGGAACAATGGGCATATGAGTCAGTCCTCCAACGCCCCGGTCCAGCACGCGCAGCCCTCCGTGGGCTCCATTGCGGCGCACCGCCCGCACACGGTCTCGGCGGTCGTCTCCGATCTGGAACCCGATATCGACGCCGACCTCGACGCGTACGAGGTCACCGAGATCGAAGGTGTCCAGTTGCCCCAGGGCCGGTTCCTGGACCGGGAGCGAAGCTGGCTCGCGTTCAACGAACGCGTCCTCGAACTCGCCGAGGACCCGAACACCCCGCTCCTGGAGCGGGCGAACTTCCTCGCGATCTTCGCCAGCAACCTGGACGAGTTCTTCATGGTCCGCGTGGCCGGACTGAAGCGCCGTATCGCCACCGGTGTCGCCACCCGCTCCGCGTCCGGCCTCCAGCCGCGCGAGGTCTTGGAGATGATCTGGGCCCGCTCCCGCGAGCTGATGGCCCGGCACGCCGCGTGCTACCACGAGGACGTCGCCCCCGCGCTCGCGGAGGAGAGCATCCACCTCGTGCGCTGGAGCGAGCTGACCGAGAAGGAGCAGGCCCGCCTCTTCACGCTCTTCCGGCACCAGATCTTCCCGGTCCTCACGCCCCTGGCGGTCGACCCGGCGCACCCGTTCCCGTACATCTCCGGCCTGTCGCTGAACCTGGCCGTACGCGTACGCAACCCCGTCACCGGCACCCCGCACTTCGCCCGGGTGAAGGTGCCGCCGCTGCTCTCCCGCTTCCTTGAGGCCTCCCCCGGCCGGTTCGTCCCGATCGAGGACGTCATCGGCGCGCACCTGGAGGAGCTCTTCCCGGGCATGGAGGTGCTGGAGCACCACGCCTTCCGGGTCACCCGCAACGAGGACCTGGAGGTCGAGGAGGACGACGCCGAGAACCTGCTCCAGGCCCTGGAGAAGGAGCTCATGCGGCGCCGCTTCGGCCCGCCGGTGCGCCTGGAGGTCGAGGAGAACATCAACCAGGAGGTCCTGGACCTGCTGGTGCGCGAGCTGAAGATCAGCGAGGCCGAGGTCTACCCGCTCACCGGCCCCCTGGACCTCACCGGCCTCTTCCGCATCGCCTCCATCGACCGGCCCGAGCTGAAGTACCCGAAGTTCGTCGCGGGCACCCATCGCGATCTCGCCGAGGTCGAGTCGGCGTCCGCGCCGGACATCTTCGCCGCGCTGCGCAACCGGGACGTGCTGCTGCACCACCCGTACGACTCGTTCTCCACGTCCGTGCAGGCCTTCCTGGAGCAGGCCGCCGACGACCCTGACGTCCTCGCGATCAAGCAGACCCTGTACCGCACCTCCGGCGACTCCCCGATAGTCAACGCGCTCATCGACGCCGCCGAGGCCGGCAAACAGGTCCTGGTCCTGGTCGAGATCAAGGCCCGCTTCGACGAGCACGCCAACATCAAGTGGGCGCGCAAGCTGGAGGAGGCCGGCTGCCATGTCGTCTACGGCCTCGTCGGCCTGAAGACACACTGCAAGCTGTCGCTGGTGGTCCGCCAAGAGGGCGAGACGCTGCGGCGCTACAGCCACGTCGGCACCGGCAACTACCACCCGAAGACGGCGCGGCTGTACGAGGACCTGGGCCTGCTGACCGCCGACCCGCAGGTCGGCGCGGACCTGTCCGACCTGTTCAACCGCCTGTCCGGCTACTCGCGGCGGGAGACCTACCGGCGGCTGCTGGTCGCCCCGAAGTCCCTGCGCGACGGGCTGGTCGCGCGGATCAACAAGGAGGTCCAGCACCACCGTGCCGGGCGTCCCGCCTACATCCGCATCAAGGTCAACTCCATCGTCGACGAGGCGCTCATCGACGCCTGCTACGGCGCGTCCCAGGCGGGTGTGCCCGTCGACATCTGGGTCCGCGGCATCTGCGCGATCCGCCCGGGCGTGACCGGACTGTCGGACAACATCCGCGTCCGCTCGGTCCTCGGCCGCTTCCTCGAGCACTCCCGGGTCTTCGCCTTCGGCAACGGCGGCGAACCCGAGGTGTGGATCGGCAGCGCCGACATGATGCACCGCAACCTCGACCGCCGTATCGAGGCCCTGGTCAGGGTCACCGACCCGGCCCACCGCGCCGCGCTGAACCGGCTCCTGGAGACCGGTATGTCCGACACCACCGCGTCCTGGCACCTGGGCCCGGACGGCGAGTGGACCCGGCACGCGGCGGACGCGGATGGCCAGCCCCTGCGCAACGTCCAGGAGATGCTCATAGACGCCCGGAGGCGCCGGCGTGGCACAGCAACACCTTGATCCGACGGACCCCACGGCCGGGGCGTCACCCAAGCTCTCGACTGCGCTCGACCAGGGTGGTGCCCCCTTCGGGGACGCCCTGGCGTGTTACCTGCGTGCCCAGGCCACGGAGTTCCTCCGGGCCCTGCGCCTGCACCGGGAGAACGGCGGCGACGGAGGTGCCCCGGCGCGCAACAAGGCGCGCGCCGGGGACAACGGCACGCAGGAGTCCGTCGACGCGGCACGGGCCCTGCGCCGCTCGGCCCGCCGTATCAGCGCCAGCCTGCACACGTTCCGCCCGCTGCTGGACGCCGACTGGTCGGAGGCCATCCGCCCCGAGCTGGCCTGGCTGTCCGGCACGCTGGCGCTGGAGCACGCCTACGCGGCCCGCCTGGAGCGTCTGCTGCTGGCGCTGCACCGGCTGTCGGGGGCGGCGGCAGTGCCGGCGCAGACGGGCACGCTCGGCGCGGCGGCCGCCCCGCAGAAGGCGGCTTCCGGCGACACCGGGCCCGCGGCCCACCCGGCCGCCGGCCCGGAGCGCGGCAACCTCACGGTGGGCGCCGCCAAAGCCGGCGCCCTGCTCGAACGCCAGCTCACCCTGGCCCGGACCCGGGCGCACAGCACCGCCCTCCAGGCCCTCGGCTCCTCCCGCTTCCATGCCGTCGCCGACAGCATCGCCGTACTGGCCAGCGAGGTCCCGCTCACCCCGGCCGCGGCGACCGCCGACCTGCGTCCCCTCGCGGCCGCGGCCGAGGAGCGGCTCACCGACGCGGTGGCGGCGCTGCCCCTGGTGACCGCGGGCAGCCCGTACAACGCCGAGGCCCTGATCCACGGCCTCTCCCCGGACCCGGCCCCGCATCCGCAGGACGCGCCCTGGCACCAGGTCCGGCTGCTGCTGCGCCTGCACCGCTATGCCCGCGAGGTCCTGCACGGCGACTCCGCCCAGGTGGACGTACGGCTGCTGGCGGCCGGCCAGTCGCTCAACCGGCACCGCGACGCCTCCGAGGCGGCGGCCGCCGCGGCCCAGGCCGCGCGCACCCCGCGCATCGCCCCCGCGACGGCGTACGCGCTCGGCGTCCTGCACGCCGACCAGCGCCACGAGGTGGAGGCGGCGCGGTTCGCGTTCCAGCAGTCCTGGCAGAGGCAGACCGTGGGCACGCCCTAGCGACCCTGAGGCCCGCCCTGGGAACCCCTGAACCACAGGCAGTCCCGAAGGAGGCAGACAACCGGTGACTCACGCGAATGACCTCACGGTCCATGCGGCCGGCTGTGTCCTGTGGCGCCGTTCGCCGGTAGACGGTGAGGTGGAGATATGCCTGGTCCACCGACCGAAGTACGACGACTGGTCGCATCCGAAGGGCAAGTTGAAACGCGGCGAGGACCCCCTGGCGGGCGCGCTGCGCGAGGTGCTGGAGGAGACGGGGCACTCCGCCGAGCCCGGCGCCGGGCTGCCGACGATGCGGTATCTCGCGAACGGCCGGCCCAAGGAGGTCCGCTACTGGGCGGCCGAGGCGGGACCCGGCGTCTTCGCGCCCAACGCCGAGGTGGACCGGGTCCTGTGGCTCTCCCCCACGGCCGCCCGGGTGCGTCTGACCCAACCGAGGGACCGCTCCCTTGTGGACGCTCTGCTGCAGTCGCTTCGGCTGGCCTAGTCCGAATCAACCCCGACAAAGACTCGGAATACACCCGTGTCCTCAACGTAAGCCTTCCGTTACCTCACCCAGCCGTACCCAGGGGTTCACCCCTCGTTCATTTACGCCCTTCGGCGCCTTCACCTGATCTGCCTAATTTCGGCCGTGCAAGATGACGGGCCGCACCTCGGTGGACGCGTCCGCATCACTCATTCTTCGCACGCCGCCGGAATTCAGGACGGCGGCTCCCGGAAGGAACTCCCTCAAGTGAAGCTTCAGCGCAAGAACCGGCGCGTCCTCGCTCTCGGCGCTCTCGCCGTCTCCGGCGCCCTGGCCCTCACGGCGTGCGGCTCCGACGACACCGGCAACGGCGGCGACGCCTCGGCGAGCGCTCCGGCCGCCGGCAAGATCGACTGTGGGGACGCCAGCGGTCAGCTCCAGGCGTCCGGCTCGTCCGCGCAGAAGAACGCGATCGACGCCTGGGTCAAGCAGTTCACCGCCGCCTGCAAGAGCGTTCAGCTCAACTACAACCCGACCGGTTCGGGTGCCGGTGTCACCGCCTTCCTGCAGGGCCAGACCGCGTTCGCCGGTTCTGACTCCGCCCTGGACCCGGAGGAGATCACCGAGTCCAAGAAGACCGCCTGCACGGGCGGCGGCCAGGCCATCGACCTGCCCATGGTCGGCGGCCCGATCGCGGTCGGCTTCAACGTCCCCGGTGTCGACAGCCTCGTCCTCGACGCCCCGACGCTGGCCAAGATCTTCAACAGCGAGATCAAGAACTGGAACGACAAGGCCATCGCGGCGCTGAACCCCGACGCGAAGCTCCCCGACCTCCAGATCCAGCCCTTCCACCGCTCGGACGAGTCCGGCACCACGGACAACTTCACCAAGTACCTGATCGCCGCCGCGCCCGACAACTGGAAGTACGAGGGCGGCAAGTCGTGGCAGGCCAAGGGCGGCCAGTCCGCTCAGGGCTCCTCCGGCCTGGCCCAGCAGGTGACGCAGACCTCGGGCGCCATCGGCTACTTCGAGCTCTCCTACGCCAAGGGCATCAAGACGGTCGACGTCAAGACCCAGGCCGCCGAGCCGGTCAAGGCGTCCACCGAGAACGCCTCGAAGGCCATCGCCGCGGCCAAGGTCGTCGGCACCGGCAAGGACATGGCGCTCGAGCTCGACTACAAGCCGACCGCCGCCGGCGCCTACCCGATCACCCTGGTCACCTACGAGATCGTCTGTGACAAGGGCAACAAGGCGGAGAGCCTCCCCGCCACCAAGGCCTTCCTGACCTACATCGCCTCCGAGGACGGCCAGGGCCTGCTGTCCGACGCCGGCTACGCCCCGCTCCCCGCGGAGATCGCCACCAAGGTCCGCAGCACCATCTCGGGCCTGAGCTAACCCTGAGTGCGGCCCGCTCCACACCGGAGCGGGCCGCATCGTCCGGTGCACCGCCGCCAGGAGCCTCCCGTATCTCGGGCGGTTCCGCCGTGAGCCACCCCGCCCGGTGGCTCCGCAGACCGGAGAACCCCATGGACATATCAACAAAGAACGACACACCTCCCCCCGCACCCCAGCCGTCCGAGACCGAGCAGAATCGCGCCGCCCGCGGCGCCACCCGTCCCGGTGACCGCGTCTTCCTCGCGCTCTCCCGCGGATCCGGCATCTTCCTGCTCGTGGTCATGGCGGCCATCGCCGTCTTCCTGAGCATTCGCGCCGCCAGCGCGATCAGCAAGGACGAGGCCAACTTCTTCACGACGTTCGAGTGGAACCCCACCGCCGTCCCGCCGCAGTTCGGCATCGCGGTTCTGGCCTTCGGCACCGTCGTGTCGTCGATCATCGCGCTCGCCATCGCGGTTCCCATCTCGCTCGGCATCGCGCTGTTCATCACGCACTACGCCCCGCGCAAGCTCGGCGGCCCCATCGCGTACGTGATCGACCTGCTCGCCGCCGTGCCGTCCATCGTCTACGGCCTGTGGGGCGCCCTCGTCCTGGTGCCGCACCTGGGCGGGCTGTACGGCTGGCTCGACGAGTACCTCGGCTGGACCGGCCTCTTCGAGTGGCAGGGCGGCGCGCCCCGCGCGATGTTCACCGTCGGCATCCTGCTCGCGATCATGATCCTGCCGATCATCACCAACGTGAGCCGCGAGATCTTCCGTCAGGTCCCGCAGATGCACGAGGAGGCGGCCCTGGCCCTCGGCGCCACGCGCTGGGAGGTCATCCGCATGTCGGTCCTGCCCTACGGCCGCTCCGGCATCATCTCCGCCTCGATGCTCGGCCTCGGCCGCGCGCTCGGCGAGACGATGGCCGTCGCCATGGTCCTGTCGCCGAGCTTCGACATCAACGCCAGCCTGCTCGACCCGGGCGGCGGCACCTTCGCCCAGAACATCGCCAGCAAGTTCAACGAGGCGACCGAGAACGGCCGTGACGCGCTCATCGCCTCCGGTCTGGTGCTCTTCGTCATCACCCTGCTGGTCAACGGCACCGCCCGCATCATCATCGAGCGGCGCAAGGAGTTCTCGGGGGCCAACGCATGAGCCACGCAACCCTTTCCGACAAGCGCCCCAGCTCCCTGAAGGGCGCCACGCTGCCCAAGTGGTTCCCCTGGGCGGTCGCCGCGGGCTCCGTCGCCCTCGGCTTCGGCATCAGCGCGGCCGCCGGGCTGGACAGCAGCATCCAGTGGGCCCTGATCGCCGCGCTGCTGTTCATCGTCGGGTCGTACGGCATCTCCGCGGGCGTCGAGGGACGCCGCCAGGCCAAGGACCGCACCGCCACCAGCCTGATCTGGGTCGCGTTCCTGCTCGCCGCCATCCCGCTGGTCTCGATCATGTACGAGACCATCAAGCGCGGTGTGAAGGTCCTCGACGGCTACTTCCTCAGCCACTCGATGGGTGTGGTCTCCGACACCGAGCCCGGCGGCGGTATCTACCACGCCCTCCTCGGCACCCTGGAGCAGGTCGGCATCGCCACCGCGATCTCCGTGCCGATCGGTGTGCTGACCGCGATCTACCTGGTCGAGTACGGGCGCGGCAAGCTCGCCAAGGCCATCACCTTCTTCGTCGACGTCATGACGGGCATCCCGTCGATCGTCGCGGGTCTGTTCATCCTCAGCCTCTGGATCGTGACCCTGGACATGGGCTACTCCGGCTTCGCCGGCTCGATGGCCCTGTGCATCCTGATGCTGCCGGTGGTCGTCCGCTCCACCGAGGAGATGCTCAAGCTCGTCCCGAACGAGCTGCGCGAGGCCTCGCTGGCGCTGGGCGTGCCCAAGTGGCGCACCATCCTCAAGGTGGTCCTGCCGACGTCCATCGGCGGTATCACCACCGGTGTGATGCTCGCGGTCGCGCGTATCACCGGTGAGACCGCTCCGCTGCTGCTGCTGGTGTGGGTGACCAACTTCATCAACACCAACCCGTTCAAGGACCCGCAGGCGTCGCTGCCGGTTTACATCTACCTGCAGTTCACGAACAGTGGCGGTCAGGGGCCGGCCTACGACCGCGCCTGGGCGGGAGCACTGGTGCTCATCGCCTTCATCATGATCCTCAACCTGGTGGCTCGCGGCATCGCCCGCTGGAAGGCCCCCAAGACCGGTCGCTGACGCGGCCAAAGAGTTGAACAGTCAGCGACTCGGATTCGAAAGAAGCAGTGATCTAAATGGCCAAGCGCATTGATGTCAGCGGCCTCAACGCCTACTACGGTTCCTTCCTGGCCGTCGAGGACATCTCGATGACCGTCGAGCCCCGCTCCGTGACGGCCTTCATCGGCCCGTCCGGCTGCGGCAAGTCCACCTTCCTGCGCACGCTCAACCGCATGCACGAGGTCACGCCGGGCGGCCGCGTCGAGGGCAAGGTCCTCCTCGACGACGAGAACCTGTACGGCGCCGGCATCGACCCGGTGGCCGTGCGACGTGAGGTCGGCATGGTGTTCCAGCGGCCGAACCCCTTCCCCACGATGTCGGTGTACGACAACGTCGCGGCCGGTCTGCGGCTGAACGGCTCGTACAAGAAGTCCCAGCTCGACGACGTCGTGGAGAAGTCCCTCAAGGGCGCCAACCTCTGGAACGAGGTGAAGGACCGCCTGAACAAGCCGGGCTCCGGCCTCTCCGGCGGTCAGCAGCAGCGTCTGTGCATCGCCCGCGCCATCGCGGTCGAGCCCAAGGTCCTGCTGATGGACGAGCCCTGCTCGGCCCTGGACCCGATCTCGACGCTCGCGATCGAGGACCTGATCGGTGAGCTGAAGGAGCGCTTCACGATCGTCATCGTGACGCACAACATGCAGCAGGCGGCCCGTGTCTCGGACCGCACGGCCTTCTTCAACCTCGCCGCCGTCGGCCAGCCCGGCAAGCTGATCGAGATAGACGACACCGAGCGCATCTTCTCCAACCCGTCGGTCCAGGCCACGGAGGACTACATCTCCGGCCGCTTCGGCTGATCCGGCCGCCTTCGGGCGACACGAACCCCTCGCGGTGCTGCATGGCGGTGCCACCGCGAGGCAGATAAAGGGCCCGCCCCCCGGCTCCCGGGGGGCGGGCCCGCATCTGTGTTCGGACGGGTACGCCTGCCGCGACCCGCACCGGGCGTCTCAGCCCCGCACGTGACCGTCCGCATCCGTCCTCGCCAGGCTCCGCGCCCGTCTCGCCGGCCCCCGCCAGCCGCAGGTGCAGCGAGCCGAACAGAACGGCCCCTTCTCCATCATCGACGTGCGGTGCTCTGAGAGGTAGCCAGGTTTCGTAGGGGAGGTCGGTCCATCCTTCTGCGCCACGCCGACAACGTTACCCAAGGCAAGTAAGCCCAACCCCGCCAGCGTGCGTGACGAGGGCACCTACCCGTCGTTAACCGGAACGACGGGGGGCCCGTGACGGACGTACCGGCTGGGGGTAGGCAGGCGATGACGGAGCGGCAGCAGCACAGAAAGCGTGGGGCGGGCGTCGCGGCCGGGGTCTTGTGTGTCTGCCTCGCCGGCAGCGGATGCGCGCAGAGCGGGGCCGCCGCCGAGGACGCACACGGCGAAGGCGCGGTCGAGGTCGTGCGCCGCGCCGCCGACACCCTGGCCGGGACCCGCAGCTCCAAGACCCGTACGTCGATGGAGATGGCCACCGGCGGCACCCGCGTCACGATCCGCGGCGAGGGCGTCTACGACTTCCGCCGGCAACTGGGGCGGCTGAGGGTCCTGCTTCCACAGGATCCCGCGGGTGCCACCGCGCACCGGCCGATCATGGAGCTGCTGGCTCCCGGGGCCCTGTTCATGAAGAACCGCGGCGCCGGGGTACCCGCCGACAAATGGGTCCGCGTCGACACCCGGTCCCTGTCCGACGGCAACCTCGTCACCGGCGGGGCCACCGACCCGTTCGCCGCCGCCGAGGTGCTGCGCGGGGCGCGGACGGCGACGTACGTGGGCGACGAGGAGGTCGCAGGCACACCGGTGCGGCACTACCGGGGCACCGCTGACCTGGGGATTGCCGCGCAGAAGGCGTCCGACGGGAACGCCGACTCCCTGGCCGCGGCGGCGAAAGGGTTCGCCACGGACCAGGTGCCGTTCGACGTCTTCCTCGACGACGACGGACGGATCCGCAAGGTCAGACACCGCTTCAGCTTCGTCAACGGGCAGCAGCAAGACGCCGTCGCCGTCGCCTCGACCACCTTGCTGTACGACTTCGGGGCCCCCGTCGACGTACGGTTGCCGGACCGCGGCGACATCTACGCCGGCAAGATCGCCGGATAGTGGGGGTCGGTGAATGCGCGCGTGACGGGCGTCAAGAACTAGCCCGTCCGTGCCATGCGCGGTGTGTAGGCCGCTCCCTACTCTAGGAAGTCGGTAACGGCAGAGAAGAGGTGATGCACGTGGCTCCGGTCGGCGGTACGGCAGTTCAGGACCACGTGGCCCTCGCCGAGATCGAGCTGTGCGGAGAGCTGATCATCGCGGCCTCGGCCGCCCGGGAGGACCGGCTCAGCCTGGAAAGCATCGACGAGGTGCTGCGGGTCGCGGAGGAACGGAACACGTCGGCCGAGTGAGCCGTCCCTCACATCCGCTCGGTCACATCCACGCGGTCACGTCCGCAGGAGCCGGCCGATCGCCTTCGTGGCCTCCTCCACCTTCGCGTCGATCTCCGCACCGCCCTTGAGGGCCGCGTCGGCGACGCAGTGGCGCAGATGTTCCTCCAGCAACTGGAGGGCGAAGGACTGCAGGGCCTTGGTCGAGGCGGACACCTGCGTGAGTATGTCGATGCAGTAGACGTCCTCGTCGACCATGCGCTGCAGGCCCCGGATCTGGCCCTCGATTCGGCGCAGTCTTTTGAGGTGCTCGTCCTTCTGCTTGTGGTAGCCGTGGATGCCCCGGTCGTGGTCGGTCACGACTTCCTCGACGGCCGGTTCCACGCTCTGGTCTGCGGCGGAGGTCGCACCAGCGCCGGCCTCGGTGGTCGTCATCGCGTCCTCCAGACGTAGACCGCTTCTATACCCCTACTGGGTATATCGTACCGAACTTTGCTGGGTATAGGGCCTGTGGCCGACGCCGCGAGCGGTCGTTGGACTGGACCACTGGGCAGCCCCCGTGCCGACCACTGTGCCTCATGGGCGACACTGGAGGACGGCCCATTAGCCGTGGCCGGATGATGCACTTAGCATCAGCCTGACCGAAACCGATGCTTCTTGAGGACCCCACGTGCGATTTCGTCTGACCCCCCGGGAGACGAGCTTCTACGACATGTTCGCCGCATCCGCGGACAACATCGTCACGGGCTCGAAACTCCTGATGGAACTGCTCGGGGCGGACACCGCCGGCCGGGCCGAGATCGCAGAACGTATGCGGGCCGCGGAACACGCAGGTGACGACGCCACACACGCGATCTTCCACCAGTTGAACTCCTCGTTCATCACGCCGTTCGACCGCGAGGACATCTACAACCTCGCATCGTGCCTCGACGACATCATGGACTTCATGGAGGAGGCCGTCGACCTGGTCGTCCTCTACAACGTCGAGGAACTGCCCAAGGGCGTCGAGCAGCAGATCGAGGTGCTGGCGCGGGCGGCCGACCTGACGGCCGAGGCGATGCCGAACCTGCGCACGATGGACAACCTCACGGAGTACTGGATCGAGGTCAACCGCCTGGAGAACCAGGCCGACCAGATACATCGCAAGCTTCTCGCCCACCTCTTCAACGGCAAGTACGACGCGATCGAGGTCCTCAAGCTCAAGCAGATCGTGGATGTGCTGGAGGAAGCGGCGGACGCCTTCGAGCACGTGGCGAACACGGTGGAGACCATCGCCGTCAAGGAGTCCTGAACCCTTAATGGACACCTTCGCCCTGGTCGTGACCATCGCGGTCGCGCTCTTCTTCACGTACACCAACGGCTTCCACGATTCGGCGAACGCCATCGCCACGTCCGTGTCGACCCGTGCGCTGACCCCGCGTGCGGCGCTGGCGATGGCCGCGGTGATGAACCTCGCGGGCGCCTTCCTCGGCTCCGGCGTCGCCAAGACGGTCAGTGAGGGCCTGATCCAGACACCCGAGGGCTCGAAGGGGATGGGCATCCTCTTTGCGGCACTGGTGGGCGCGATCACCTGGAACCTCGTCACCTGGTACTTCGGCCTGCCGTCCTCCTCCTCCCACGCACTGTTCGGCGGCATGGTGGGAGCGGCGCTGGCCGGCGGGACGACGGTGTACTGGAACGGCGTCCTGGAAAAGGTCGTCATCCCGATGTTCGTGTCGCCGATCGTGGGTCTGTGCGCGGGCTACCTGGTCATGACGGCGATCATGTGGATCTTCCGCCGCTCCAACCCGCACAAGGCCAAGCGCGGCTTCCGCATAGCCCAGACCGTCTCGGCCGCCGGCATGGCCCTCGGCCACGGCCTCCAGGACGCGCAGAAGACCATGGGCATCGTGGTGATGGCCCTGGTCATCGCCGACGTCGAGGACTACGGCGACCCGATCCCCGTGTGGGTGAAAATCGCCTGCGCCGTCATGCTCTCCCTCGGCACGTACGCCGGCGGCTGGCGCATCATGCGCACCCTCGGCCGCAAGATCATCGAACTCGACCCCCCGCAGGGCTTCGCCGCGGAGACCACCGGCGCGTCGATCATGTTCACCACGGCCTTCCTTTTCAAGGCCCCCATCTCCACGACCCACGTCATCACCTCGGCCATCATGGGCGTCGGCGCGACAAAGCGCGTGAACGCCGTCCGCTGGGGCGTCGCCAAGAACATCGTCCTCGGCTGGTTCATCACGATGCCGGCGGCAGCGCTGGTGGCGGCGGGGGCGTACGGGGTCGTGAACCTGGCGTTCCTTTAGGACGTCGGGTCGTAGATCTGGGATTCCCGTAGAGGGACGTCAGGTCGTAAATCTCGCCCACTCACAGCTTCCAGGTGCCGGGTCCGCGTTTTTCAGCCCGTCCGGCGTTTGCGGACGAGGCCGTTCAGGCCGATGCGGGGGTCCGGGGACGACAGCCCCCGGGGACGATGGGGGTCCCCCCGCTCGAGCGAAGCCGAGAGTGGGGGAGGGTAGGGGCGGCGGGGGCGAGAATCCGTGCCCCGAGCAAACAGCCGTCGCGTGATGGAACCCCGCCCCTCACCCCCTCGTCTCGTTCCACGTAACCCCCCAGGAGGCGACATGGAACGGCGTACCTTCATCGGCGGCACCGCAGCAGCCCTCACCGCCCTGACGGCAACCGCCTGCAACGGCAGCGAGACCAAGGCCGGCGGCACGGCCATCGGCACCATGGCCACCGGCACCAGTACCCGCGCCGGCGCAGCCGCCGCCCCCGCCAACTGGGCCGCCCTCGCCCGAGACCTCGACGGCCGCCTCATCCGCCCGGGCGACGCCGACTGGAAGTCGGCCCACCAGCTCTACAACACCCGCTTCGACACCCTGAAGCCCGCCGCGGTCGCCTACGTCGCCCACCCCGACGACATCCGCACCACCCTCGCCTACGCCCGCGCCCACCACCTCAAGGTCGCGATACGTAACGGCGGCCACTCCTACGCGGGCTGGTCCTCCGGCGACAACCGCCTGATCATCGACGTCTCCAAGCTCAACCGCATCCGAGCCAGCGGCAACACCGCGGTCGTCGGCGCGGGTTCCAAGCTCATCGACGTATACCGGGCCCTCGCCGCCAAGGGCACCACCATCCCCGCCGGCTCCTGCCCCACCGTCGGCGTCTCCGGCCTCACCCTCGGCGGCGGCCAGGGCGTGACCTCCCGCGCCTACGGCCTGACCTGCGACAGCCTGACCCAGGCCACGCTCATAACCGCCGACGGCAAGCAGCTCGTCGCCAACGCCACCACCAACAAGGACCTCTTCTGGGCCCTGCGCGGCGCCGGCAACGGCAACTTCGGCATCGTGACGGAACTGCACTTCAAGACCCACCCCGCCCCCCAGGCCGTCAAGGCGTACATGACCTGGCCCTGGTCGAAGGCGGCCGCGCTGATCAAGTCCTTCCAGGAGTGGGGCCCGAGCCAGCCCGACGAGATCTGGTCGTCCCTGCACCTGGCCAACCACGCGGGCGGCAACCCGACCATCGCCGTCGCCGCGTTCTCCCTCGGCACCTACGGCGAACTCCAGAACGCGGTGGACCGCCTGGCCGACCGCCCCGGCGGCCCGGGCCCCGCGCGCAGCGTCTCCCTCAAGCGCCACTCCTACGAGGAGGCGATGGAGATCTACGCCGGCTGCTCGTCCTTCAGCACCGACGCGCAGTGCCACCTCCCAGGCTCGACCCCCGGCCGCTCCCCGCAGGGCGTACTGGTCCGTGAGACATACACGGCGAAGTCGGACTTCTTTGACCGTTCGATCTCGGCCGCGGGCATCCAGGCGCTGCTGAAGCAGATGCAGTCGGTCCGCGGCGGCGCCGGCAGCATCGCCCTCACGGCCCTCGGCGGAGCGATCAACCGCGTCTCCCCCACCTCGACGGCCTTCGTGCACCGCCGCTCCCGCATGCTGGCCCAGTACATCGCCTCCTGGCCCGCCGGCACGACGGGCTCCACGGTCCAGTCCTGGCTGACGTCGGCCCACAACGCGATGCGCCCGTACGCCTCCGGCGCCGCGTACCAGAACTACGCCGACCCGACCCTGCGGGACTGGCGCAAGGCGTACTACGGGGACGCGGCGACGCGCCTGACACAACTGAAGAAGCAGTACGACCCGGAGGGCTTCTTCACCTACCCGCAGGCGCTCTAGCGCGGCACGGGCCGGTCACCACACCGCCGGCCGAACAGGACGCCGGTCACCACACCGCCGGCCGAACGGGACGCCGGTCACCGCGAATCCGATGACCGGCGTGCACCGCTGGACCGCAAGGACGCTGGACGTCGAGGCCGCTGGACCGCGAGGACGCTGGACGTCGAGGCCGCCGACCCGCGAGCCCGCTAGGCCGCCAGATCCCGCTCCTCAGTCCCCGCGCTCTCCGTCCGGGCCCCCGGAATCAGCGCCTCCTGCCCGCCCTTCCCGGACCGCCCCCGCGCCTTGATCAGCCATCCGCCCCGCGGCGACCGCTCGATGGCGGACATGAGCGGCGTCATAAGGGCCATGGCCAGCGGCGACAGCAGCAGGGCGACGGCGGTGCCGAGCGCGAACCCGCCGACGACGTCGGTCGGGTAATGCACGCCCATGTAGACCCGGCAGAACCCTTCGAGCAGCGCCAGCCCGATGCCGACGAGCCCGAACTTCCGGTTCGCGACGAACAGCCCGACGCCCAGGGCCATCGCGATCGTCGCGTGATCACTCACGAAGGAGTAGTCGGTCTTGCCGCTCACCAGGACCTCGAGCCCTTGGTGGTCGTTGAAGGGCCGGGGCCGCTCGACGAACCCCCGTATGGGCACGTTCACCAGCACGGCGGCCGCGGCGGCCAGCGGAGCCCACACGAGCGCGGCCACGGACGAGGCGGCATCCTCGTCGCCGCGCCGCCGCACGGACCACCAGCACCACACCACGAGCACGATCAGGGCGAGCAGCAGCCCGTACTCACCGACGTACTCCATGACCCGGTCGAACCACCGCGGCGCGTCCTTGGCCAGGCCATTGATGTCGTAGAGCAGCTCGACGTCGGGGTTCGACCCGGATTCTGCGAGTCCAGCCATGATGCCGCGGCCCCTTCATCGTCTATCGGCGCATCGTGCGTACGCCGTCCCGCCCACCCCCGTGGTTGTAGATCCGGCTACGAAACCAGGAACGCACGGCCCCTGTTGATACGTTCCACACTCCACTGAATGATCACGCAGACGTTATCGAAGAGAGACCCATCGCCGCAGCTCAGGGGGTGGGTTCACGCTCCGTCTATACCGTCGTGGGCAGCGCTTTCGCGCCATCTGCGGTCACTCGGGTGGCCCCGAAGTAGTCCGGGGTGTCGATCGGGTCGAACCGGATCACAGCACCCGTTCTCGGCGCGTCGATCATGTACCCGCCGCCCACATAAATACCGACATGCCGGATGGCCCGGGAGTTGCTGAGGTCGTCGGAGAAGAACACCAGATCCCCGGGCAGCAGCTCTTCCCTGGCCGGATGCGCGCCCGCGTTCCACTGGTCGTTGGCCACGCGCGGCAGCGTTATCCCGACGCTGTCGTACGCGGCCTGCGTCAGCCCCGAGCAGTCGAACCGCCCGCCGTCCGCGGCCGAGCCCTCACCGCCCCACAGGTAGGGCGTGCCCAGCTTCTTCTGCGCGTAGTAGATGGCCCCCGCGGCCTGCTTGCTGGGATCCACCCGGCTGACCGGCGCGGCGAAGCTCTCCTCCAGCGTCGTGATCGTCTTCACGTAGTTCTGGGTCTCCTTGTACGGCGGCACGCCCCCGTACTTGATGACCGCGTACGCCCCGGCGTTGTAGGACGCGAGCATGTTCTTCGTCGCGTCGCCGGGCACGTCCTTCACATAGGAGGCGAGCTTGCAGTCGTACGACGCGGCCGACGGGATCGCGTCCTTCGGGTCCCAGACGTCACGGTCGCCGTCGCCGTCCCCGTCGACCCCGTGCGTGGCCCACGTCCCCGGGATGAACTGGGCGATGCCCTGCGCGGCCGCCGGGCTCTTGGCCTTCGGGTTGAAGCCGCTCTCCTGGTAGAGCTGGGCGGCGAGCAGCGCGGGGTTGATGGCGGGGCACAGGTTGCCCCACTTCTGCACGATGTCCCGGTAGGCGGCCGGCACGGCCCCCTTGGCCAGCGCTTTCGACGCTCCGCCGACCCCGCCGGCGAGGTTCCCGGCGACGATGAAGACCCCGACGACGAGCAGCATCACGAAGCTGAGGCCCACCGCGAGAGCGGCACCCGCCACGATCCATGCCTTACGCACCGTCAACCGCCCCTCGCCCGCCGGGAGTCCGCCCGCGCCAGTCTAGGAGCTTCCCACATGGGACTCGCGGCAACCGGCACTCTCGTCGTACAAGTGCGCCGCCTCGGCCCCGAACGCCACGCTGTACGACACGTCGGCCGTGGTCCCTCCGCTGTCGTGCCCGCCGAGCACCCCCACGACCTGCCCGTCCCCGTTCACCCACGGGCTCCCGCTCGACCCGCCGCCGAATCCGGGGCAGGAGATGCGTTGTTGCGTACGGTTGCGAGGGCGGGGCTTGTTGGTGCAACTGACCGGTGCCTCCCGGGAGTTGAGGTAGGCCGTGACGGTCACCGCGGTGGCTCCGGTGGCCGTGCCGGCGGCGAACCGGTTCCCGCCGACGGCGTCCTCGACCCCCTTGCCGCCCCGGCGGTCCAGCACCGCGAACGCCACGTCGCTGTTCTCGTCGCGCCCCCGGGCCCACCCGTCCGGCAGGAACCACCTCCCGACCGTCCACACCCCGTACGGCGCCACGCCGTCCCGGTAGCCGGGCACGAACACGAGCCTCTCCTCGGTCTTCCCGTTCAGGCAGTGCGCGGCGGTGACGACGAGGTCGTGCCCGGGACTGTGCACGACGGACGCGGTACAGAAGTGGCCGCCGCGCAGGCGGTCGCGCCGCCCGGCCGTGAACAGGGCGCCGACCCGCGCGCTCTGCGCCGTCGCCGCGGTGGTGACGGTCACGCCGAAGGGCCCCGTACCGGCGCCGGCGGCCGCGGCGGAGGCCGACGGGAGGGCCAGCAGGGCGACGGCGGCGTACAGGGGAAGGCGCGAGGTGCGCTGTGTCCGGGGCATCGGGGGTCACTGTGACGCACGAAGGTGAGAGAAACGTCAGACGCCGGGCCCGGCTGACTGACGGACGGACACCACGCCCCACCCCACGATGCACACCACGACACACCCCACGACGCACACCGAGCGGCCAACGCCGCCCGGGCATTACCTCCCGCGTAATCGCCTCCGCAGGACCCGCCTGCCACGATCGTCGGCAGAGGGACCGAGCCCGACCGCCAGGGAGGACACCATGCCCGCCTACGCCATAGCCCACCTCCGGGACGCCGCCCCGCACCCGGAGATCGCCGAGTACATCGAGCGCATCACCGCCACCTTCGAGCCGTACGGCGGCCGCTTCCTGGTGCATGCCACACCGCACGAGACGAAGGAGGGCAACTGGCCCGGGCACGTCGTGGTGATCGGCTTCCCGGGGATCGCGCAGGCCCGGACCTGGTGGGACTCACCCGCCTACCAGGCGATAGCACCGCTGCGCGCACGGCACATCGAGGGCGACATCATCCTGGTCGAAGGCGTCCCCGACGACTACGACCCGGCCACCACCGCACAGTCTCTCCGGGCAACCCTGCCCACCGACGGACCATCCGCCCCCGCCCCGCCGACCCGCTCAAACGGTCAGCCCGGTCTGACCCGACAGCGCTGACAGGGCCATCTCCTGCCGGATGTACCACTCGGTGCCGAGGATCCCTTCCCGCACGGCCCGCGGAAAGCCGGCAAGCAGCCCCGGCGCGGCCCCGCGCTCCACTTCGGTGCGATGGGCCAGTACGGCGGCCCACTTCCGCTCCAGCCAGGGCCGCACGTCGACGGTCGCGCTGACCCAATCGTCCGGAACCGTGTTCATACCCTTGCCCGCACGGGCCAGTTCGCCCAGCGCGTCCAGGGCCGAGTGCGGGTGCGTGGCCAGATAGAGGGCGTCCGGCTGCCAGGGGGTGCCGGCGTCCGGGTTGAGCCGTTCGAGGCCGGCGGCCCGGACGGCGAGGGTGGTCAGGCGGTGGGTGTGCACATGGTCGGGATGGCCGGTGAGGCCGCCGTATGCGTCGTGGGTGATCACGATCCGCGGGCGGAACAGCCGTATGTGGGCGACCAGCCGGCCCACCGCCTCGTCCAGTGGCGCGGCGCACAGCCGCGGGCTGCCCGGGGCGGAGTGCGGCACCCGGTCGTCGGCGTAGCCGAGCATCCTCGGTTCGCCGGCACCCAGGATCCGCAGTGACTCGGCGAGTTCGGCGCCGCGTCGGGTGTGCGGGGTCCAGGTCGCCGTCACCACGGCGGTGCGCGCGCCGGACGCCGCGTGCCGGGCCAGGACGCCGCCCGAGAACAGGGCCTCGTCGTCCGGGTGCGCGAACACCCCGAGCAGGCTGGGCATCGCCATCGCTCGACCACCTCCGAGTACGGCCTACCCCTGAGTACGGAAACTCAGGCGCAAGGTCATCCGACCCGGCAAACTGTGCGGCGGCCGGCCAACAGGCCGATGACCAAGCCGAGTTCAGGGGGAACGAATCGTGAGACGAATCAGCCGTGCCCTTGCCGTGACGGTGCTCGTGACCGGTGCGCTGACCGGCGCCGCGGTGGGTCCCGCCGGCGCGGCGACCGATGTTCTGCTGCCGCATCCCGGTCCGGACGGCCTGGTGTGGGTGCCGGAGCACACGGGGGACGGCGGTGTCGCGTCCGGCGGTGCGTGGGAGGGTCTGCCGACCGTGCTGACGGTGGCGTGCGAAGGGGGTGGCGATGTGCGGGTGACGATGTCCCAGGAGACGGAGGTCGCCGCGTTCTCCGTCGACTGCCCGGCCGGGGAGGCCGGAGTGGGCTCGGTGACGATGGACCCCGGTGTGGTCCGTTTCGGGTCCTTCTCGATCGGCGTCGACGCATCGTCGGACGACATTCGCTGGGCTCTTACGGTGACCCAGCCGGAGTCGTAGGCCGTACGGGGCCCGGCGGGGACGCTTCAGCCCGGAGTCGTAGGCCGTACGGGGCCCGGCGGGGGCGCTTCAGCCCGGAGTCGTAGGCCGTACGGGGCCCGGCGGGGGCGGCGGCGGGGCGCTTCAGCGCTCGGCCGCCACCTGCCCGGCCGGCGCCTGCTCACTCGCTCCCAACGGCCAGATCACTCCCGTCAGTTCCTCAGAGACCGTCCACAACCGCCGCGCCGCGTCCGCGTCGCTCGCCGCCGCGCTGCGACCCACCAGCGTCGGCCCACCCCGCAGCTCACCCAGCCCGTCGGGCCCGACGTAGCTCGCGCCGGGCAGGTCCTGCGTCGCGGCGTACAGCGTCGGAAGCGCGCCCGCGCGGTCGTCCTGGGCGAAGAACCGGTTGCCGATCTTCATGAACCCGCGCATCACCGGGCTCCCCGCATGGCTCTGGAGGTTGGTGGCCGCGTAGCCCGGGTGCGCGGCGAGGGCGCGTACCGGAGAGCCGGCCTCGGCGAGCCGCCGCTGGAGTTCCAGCGTGAACAGCAGATTCGCCAGCTTCGACTGGGCGTACGCCCGGTTCGGGTTGTAGTCGGACGTGAAGTTCAGGTCCTCGAAGCGGATCCGCGCGCCGGGCCAGCGGTGCGCGCCGGACGCCAGCGTCACCACCCGGTCGGTGACGTACGGCAGCAGCAGGTTCGTCAGCGCGAAGTGGCCCAGATGGTTCGTGCCGAACTGCATCTCGAAGCCGTCCGCCGTCCGCTGCTGCGGCAGCATCATCACGCCGGCGTTGTTGATCAGCAGATCCAGCGGGCGCCCCTGCCAGGCGTCCGCGAACTCCCGCACGGACGACAGATCCGCCAGGTCCAGCCGCCGCACCTCGGTGCTGCCGCTCACGGTCGCCGCCGCCTTCCGGCCCCGCTCCAGGTCCCGTACGGCGAACACGACATGCACGCCCGCGCCGGCCAGCGCCGCGGCGGCGGTGAGTCCGATGCCGCTGTTGGCCCCGGTGACGACTGCCGTGCGCCCGACGAGATCGGGCAGCCGGCCCACGTCCCACGCCTTGCTCTTGCTGTTGGTCTTCGTGTTGTCAGCCATGCAAACGAATGTAGGCGCCGCCAACAATGCTGTCAACGACAACAATGGTGACGACGCCAACAATGATGGCGGCGACTACATCAAGCTACGATGGTCCGCATGCCCGAGACCCGCCCCTACCACCACGGAGACCTGCGCGCCGCCCTGCTCGCGGCAGCCGAACGCACCCTGCGGGAGAAGGGCGTCGGCTCGCTGTCACTGCGTGAACTGGCCCGCGAGGTCGGCGTGAGCCACGCCGCCCCGGGCCGGCACTTCAAGGACAAGCAGGCCCTGCTCAACGCCCTCGCCCTGGCCGGGTACGACCGGCTCAGCCGGACCCTGAACGCCGCCGAGGACCCGGCGCTCCCGCTGGAACCCCGGCTCACCGCGCTCGCCCGCGCCTACCTCGGCTTCGCCATCGACAACGCCGAGCTGCTGGAGCTGATGTACGCCCGCAAGCACGAGCCGGACGCCTCGGAGCAGATGGCCGCGGCCGTCGAACGGACGGTCGGCAGCCTGGAACGGGTCCTCGCCGACGCCCAGAAACGCGGCGAGATCATCGAGGGCGACCCCGAGGAACTCAACCTCGTCACGGGCGCCGCCCTCCACGGCATGGCGGGATTCATCGCGGCGGGCTGGCTGCCCCCGGACGCGGCCCTGGCGGGCGTGGAGGGCCTGGTCCACCACTTGCTCAACGGCTTGAAGCCCCGATGACCGAGCGCCCGTAGGGGCGCGGGGAACTGCGCGACCAGCCGCATCGAACCCGCGGCCGCCACACCACCGCACGCCTGCGGCGACAAGGCGCGCCTCACGCTTCGGACGCGATGGGCCTGACGCCACAACAGGACGCCCCGGCCAAGCAGCCCCTGCTCCTGATCACGACTAACGTCGCCGAGGACAACCCCCGCTGACGCTCCGTCACCACCCGCGACCGCGCCGAGCCGCGACACCAACCCAGCGACGGCCGGTTCACCATCCCGGGATAGCCTTCACCCGCAGAACACCGGCACGACCAATCACCCGACCAGCCGCCAGAAACGGCACCCGGCGTGAAAAGGGCTAACGACAGAACCACACGACAGGTTCCGCTCAGGCCTCATTGCCCGGCGTGACCTGCCGTGATACACAGAGTGACCGTACGAGATTCGTACGAATCCCGCCTATCAATGACGCCAAGTCGACATACGACGGCAGCATTGTCGGCGAGAATGAGGGCTGACCTCTGCGCACCGCAGGGGACTGCGGAACTACCCATCAGGGGCGGTGACTTACATGCTCTTTGCAGCCGACAAGGGCGACATCAACACCATCATCGGCGGGATCGCCCCTGACTGGGGCCCCTTCGGGGCACTGGGGAACGAAGCGAAGACGATGATCCAGGTCGTCATGGCGGTCGCCATCCTGATCTGCCTGGGCATCGCCATCTGGGGCGCGGCCAAGCAGCGTATCGGCGCCACCGCCCTGCGCGACACATTCAGCGCCGAGCAGGGCAAGGGGCTGATCGTCGCCGGTCTGACGGGTGTCTTCATCATCGGCTCACTGGGCACGCTGTTCACCATCGTGTACGGCATGGCGGTATAGCCGCCCAGGCACCCCCGACCCCCTCCGTCCGCTCCGGGCACGCCCGGTCCCCCTAGTCCCCCACCCACCCGTCGTGCCCACCGGCTGAGGTTGCGTTTCCCTGATGTCGAGTCACCACACCGCACCCATGCGGGAACCAGCACGGCTACCGTCGTACTCCTACGTGTATCTGTCCGACGTCGAGGGGGCGTACGCGGCATGAGTCTCGGAGACGAGCGGGAGACCTCCGGCGGTTACGGAGGCACCGGTCAGACCCGCACGCGGCTGCCCGAGAGCAGCGGTGACGTGTACGGGGGCGCACGGCGGGGTGGCCGTTCGTCGTCCCGGAGCCTGGTCACCGTCGTCGGCGTAGTGGTCCTCCTCATCGCCGCGATCGCCTTCGCGAACCGCGGAGGCGACGAGTCCGCTTCCCCGGACGGCGACGAAAACCGGCCGAATTCCTCGACAACGGCAGCCACGGGGACCCGCCCGGTGGACGGAAAGGCAGCAGGAATCCCCGGAGGCTTCGCCCGGGACGAACAGGGGGCGCAGAGCGCGGCGGCCAACTATGCGGTGACGCTGGGCTCGACCGGCATGTTCAGCAAGGAGAGCCGGCACGGCATCGTCGACACCATCTACACGCCTGCGGCGGCTGCGAAGCTCCAGGGCGCGATGGACCAGGCATACACGGCCGACTTCCTCAGCAAGCTCGGCCTGGACGCAGACGGCAACGCCCCCGAGGGCAGCACGTTCGTGTCGCGCACTGTGCCCGTCGGCACCACGGTCGACCAGTTCAGCCAGAGCCGCGCCAAGGTCTCGGTCTGGTACGTAGGCCTCATCGGTATGTCCGGCCCGGGCTCGACCGACCCAGTGAGCCCGACCTGGAAGACCTGGACCTTCGACCTGCAATGGGCCAACGGAGACTGGAAGATCACCGCGGACACGCAGAAGGACGGCCCGGCGCCGGTGCCCGGTGACGACAGAGCCGCCAGCTCCGACGAGATCAGCAAGGCCATCGAGGAGTACGGAGGGTTCACGTATGCCCGGTAGCCCGCGACGCGTACTGAAGCTCACGGCTCTGGTCACCGCTGTACAGACCAGCGCCGTGCTGCTGGCCACCCGCGCCTACGCGGCCCCCACGCCTACGCCGACACCCACCGCGAGCGACGACCCTTGTGACCTTCTCATCGGTCCCGCCAAGCAGTACTGCCAAGAAGACAACGGCGGCTCCGGCGGAGGCGGTGGTGGGCGGTCTCTCACCGACCCCACCTCCACCCTCGACCCCCTCTCCTCCCTCGCCAGGGGCTGCGCCGACGCCGCCTCCTGGACCGTCAAGCAGCTCAGCAAGGCCGTGCAGGAGACCGCGAACGTCGACTTCACGAACGCCAAGTTCCTCCAGCAGTACGCGGTCGTCTTCGCGGCGTCGACGATCCTGACCCTCCTGCTCTGGCTCCTGGCCGTCGCCAAGCGAGCAGTCCGAGGCGTCCCCCTCACCACCGCCATCTCCGAGGCGATCGGCTTCCTCTGGCTCACCGTCCTCGCGTCCGCGTTCACCCCCCTGATCCTCTACACCGTCGTATCGGCGACCGACGGCGTCACCGAGGTCCTCGCGAAGACGACCGGCAACCAGACGGACACCTTCTTCGGCACCTTCGCCGGCGCCCTGGAAAAGGGCGAGGACATCGGCGGCGGCCCGATCATGCTGATCGTCGTCTCCCTGGTGAGCATCCTCGCCGCCGGCATCCTCTGGCTGGAGCTCGTCATCCGCGCCGCCCTGCTCTACGTCGGCGCCCTCCTCGGCACCGTCGTCTACGCCGGGCTGGTCGACAAGAACCTCTGGGGCCATGTCCGCCGCTGGGCCGGCATCATGATCGCCGTCATCCTGGTCAAGCCGGTCATCGTCATCGTCCTCGGCCTGGCCGGCGCGCTGTCCGCCGACGACGGCCCCGACGCCTTCTCGGCCGTGGTCTCCGGCCTCGCCATCATCCTGCTCGCCATCTTCGCCAGCGCGATGATCTACCGCTTCGTCCCGGGCTTCGGCGACGAGATCGCCGGCTCCCGCAACAACCGCATCATGCGCGGCGCCGAGGGCAAGGCCGCCGCCGTAATCAGCTCCCCGGCGACCCTCGTCGCCCAGGGCATCAAGACCCACAGCTCCCGCGCGGACAACAACGGCGGCGGCGGCCAGTCGGGCGCCCGCCCCTCGAACCCCGCCTCCGGCGGCGTAGCCGCGCACAGCTCGCGCTCCTCGAACGGAGGCGGCGGATCTGTCCCCTCCGCCGCACCCGCACCCCGCTCGAGCAGCCCGGTGAACACCCCGCACGCCAGCAACACCCGCAACAGCAATAGTTCAGGAGGTGACGGGCGTTGACGACGCAGTCCCACGTGTCCCATTCGGTCACGCCCCGCCGTACATATCTGATCGGCCGCGCCCGGCCGAACGCGGTCGTCGGACGCAACCGTGAGACCGGCGAGATCGCGCTGATCATCGTCGGCGCGTTCCTCGGCATGATGTGCGGACTCCTCGTCCCCGTCCTGTCCCTGCGCATCGTCCTGCTGACCGGCTTCCCGCTGCTCGCGCTGGCCGCGGTCTACGTGCCGTACAAGCACCGGACCTTCTACAAGTGGTTCGAGATCAACCGCAGCTACAAGCGCACCCTGCGTCAGGGCACCGCCTACCGCTCCGGCGCGATCGAGGCCGGCACGCGCGGCGACGGGCGTGAGGTCGAGGTCGGTCCGCCGCCGGGGATCGGCCGCATCACCTGGCTGGCCGCCCCGTTCGGGCCCGACGAGATCGCCGTGCTGCTGCACGCCGACCGCCGCACGGTCACCGCGGCCATCGAGATCGAGGGCCCCGGCGTCGGCCTGCGCGACTCCGAGGACCAGGAGGCACTCGTCGACCGCTTCGGCACCCTGCTGAAGCACGTCGCCAACGGGGACGGCTTCGTCACCCGCCTGCAGATGCTCGCGCGCACCCTGCCCGCCGACCCGGACGCCCACGCCAAGGACGTCTCCGTACGTGGCGACGAGCGCTCCCCGGCCTGGCTCCAGCAGTCCTACGACCAGCTCCAGTCCATGGTGTCGACGAGCAGCGAGCAGCACCGCGCCTACCTCGTCGCCTGTATGCACTTCACCCGCGAACTGGCCGCCGAGGCCCTGGCGATGGCCCGCGCGTCCCGCCCGCACGGCGGCGGCAAGGTCGACCGGGACGCGGGTCTCGCGGTCGTCATGGCGCGCGAGCTGACCGACATCTGCTCGCGCCTGCAGGAGGCGGACATCCGCGTACGGCAGCCGCTCGGCCAGGGCCGCCTCGCCTCCCTCATCCACTCCATGTACGACCCGGACCACCCGATCGACCACATCCAGGCGATGACGAAACGTAATGCCTGGCCGGCCGAGCTGGACGCGATGGAGCCGACGTTCCTCCAGGCGAAGACGCGCGAGTCGTCCACCCGCGCCCCCTGGTGCCACGCCACGGCCTGGGTGAAGGAGTGGCCGATGACCCCGGTGGGCGTCAACTTCCTGGCGCCCCTGCTCGTCCACACCCCCGACGTCATCCGCACGGTCGCCGTCACGATGGACCTCGAACCCACCGAGATCGCCATCGAGCGCATGCTGACCGAGAAGACCAACGACGAGGCCGAGGCGAGCCGCGCCGCCAAGATGAACCGCACCGTCGACCCGCGCGATGTCGCCGCCCATACCCGCCTCGACCAGCGCGGAGAGGACCTCGCGAGCGGTGCCGCCGGAGTCAACCTGGTCGGCTACATCACCGTCTCCTCCCGCTCCCCCGAGGCCCTCGCGCGCGACAAGCGGACCATCCGGGCGTCCGCCGGAAAGTCGTATCTGAAGCTGGAGTGGTGCGACCGCGAGCATCACCGGGCATTCGTCAACACACTCCCCTTCGCCACCGGCATTCGGAGGTAGGACCTGATGCGGGACCCGCTGTCCGTCCTCACCGACGCCTTCACGTCCTTCCTGTTCGGGAAGGTCGAGACGACCCGGCTTCCGGTGCGCACGTCCACGGGCCAGGCGCAGGCGGTCTACCTCCCGACCGCCGCCCCCGGCCTCGGCGACTCGGGCGTCATCATCGGCCGCGAGGTGTACTCCGGGAAGGGCTACATCTACGACCCCTTCCAGCTCTACGGCCAGCAGCTCCCCGCCCCGCACTGGCTGGTCCTCGGCGAGTCCGGCAACGGCAAGTCGGCGCTGGAGAAGACGTACGTCCTGCGCCAGCTCCGCTTCCGCGACCGCCAGGTCGTCGTCCTGGACGCCCAGGGCGAGGACGGCGCCGGCGAGTGGAACCTCATCGCGCAGGAGCTGGGCATAACGCCGATCCGGCTCGACCCGATGGCCGCGCTCGACCAGGGCATCCGCCTCAACCCCTTGGACCCGGCAATCACCACCACGGGCCAGCTCGCGCTGCTCCGCACCATCATCGAGGTCGCGATGGGCCACGGCCTCGACGAGCGCTCCGGGTTCGCGCTCAAGGTCGCGCACGCCTACGTCAACGAGACCATCATCGAACGCCAGCCCGTCCTGACCGACATCGTCGAGCAGCTACGCCACCCCGAGCCGGAGTCGGCGGAGGCGATGAACGTCGCCATAGACGACGTACGGGCGTGGGGCCTGGACGTGGCGCTGGTGCTCGACCGTCTGGTCGACGGTGACCTGAGGGGCATGTTCGACGGCCCCACGACGGTCGGCATCGACCTGGACGCGCCCCTCATTGTGTTCGATTTGTCCCACATCGACCGCAACTCCATCGCCATGCCGATCCTGATGGCGATCGTCGGCGTATGGCTGGAACACACCTGGATCCGCCCCGACCGGAAGAAGCGCATCTTCCTGGTCGAGGAGGCCTGGCACATCATCAACAGCCCATTCGTGGCCCAGCTCTTCCAACGGCTGCTGAAGTTCGGCCGCCGGCTCGGCCTGTCCTTCGTCGCGGTGGTCCACCACCTGTCCGACGTCGTCGACGGAGCCGCCGCCAAGGAAGCGGCGGCGATCCTCAAGATGGCCTCGACCAGGACGATCTACGCCCAGAAGGCCGACGAGGCAAGGGCGACGGGCCGCGTGCTGGGCCTGCCACGCTGGGCGGTGGAGATCATCCCAAGCCTCACCCCCGGCATCGCGGTGTGGGACGTCAACGGCAATGTCCAGGTCGTCAAGCACCTGGTCACCGAGACGGAACGCCCCCTCGTCTTCACCGACCGCGCGATGACCGAGTCCTCCAGCGACCTGAACGACGACGCCCTGCGCGCCGCCGAGCTGGAGGCCGAGGAGCGGGCGGCGGCGTTCGTGGAGCAACACGTGGGCGACTCCGAATCGACGGTGGCGTAGGGGGCAGCGTGAGACCGGACGACCACCGCGACGGCCGGCGCCACCGGGACCAACGGGACGGCCAAGGAGGCATCCCCGACGGCCTCCTGATCGGCATGCTCGCCTTCCTCCTCGGCATGACGCTGCTGGTCTGGACGGCGACGGGCCTGGCGGCCTGGTTCACCCACGGCACCTGGCCGTCCGGGGTCACCTTCACCCGCACACCGCTCGCGATGCGCTCCCTGATCGCCGAGCCTCACGACATCCCGGGCGCCTGGCCCGACACACCGGCCGGACGGCTCTCCGGCTACGGCCTGTTCTGGGGCCTGTTCATCGGCCAGCTCATGATCCTCGTCGTGCTCACGGTGTTCGTGCTGGGGACGGTGGCCCGTTGGCGGGCGGTCAGAGCGGGGCGGCGCGCGGGAAAGACGGCACCTGCGGGTGAACCGGAGTTCTCGACCTCCGGGCCGCCTCCCGCGCCGGTACATGGCGAGGTGCCGGCACCGCGCAGGGAATCGGAGCCGACGGGCGTCCGGCACAGCGAGAACCGCCCGCTGGAGGTGCGCCCTGACGCAGCATCACCGACGACGGTCGCGCAGGAGCAGGCCCAGGGCAGCGCGGAAGCGACCCCCACGGCACCACAGGCGCCCCACACCCCCGTGTTCACCGCCCGGGCGGGCGCCGGCCACGAGAAGATCCTCGTAGCCCCCCGAGAAACCCGCCAGACGACCGCCGCCCAGGCCGTACGCGACGCGGAGGGCCCCGCCCTAGTCATCACCTCGAACCCGGCCCTCTGGCAGGAAACCAAGGACGCCCGCGGCAAACTCGGCCCCGTCCTCCTCTACGACCCCACCCATCTCTGTGACACCCCGGCCCGCCTCCACTGGACCCCCACGGCGGGCTGCGAGGACAAGCAGACAGCGGTCTTGAGGGCAGCCGCGCTCCTGACCCCGGTCCGCCCCACCTCCCGCCTCGACCAAGCGGTGAGCGACACGGCCGAAACGCTCCTGCGCAGCTACCTCCACGCCGCCGCCGTCGACGGCCGCACCATCCGACACGTCCACCGCTGGTCCCAGGGCACCCAGATCCAGGACGCCGTACGCATCCTCCGCACGAACCCGAAGGCGGCCCCGGGCTCCGCCGGCGAACTCGAGGCCGCTCTCACGGCCCACCCCGAACGCCGTGACATGGCACAGGAGTTGACCACCAGGGCGCTGGTCGCCCTTTCCATGGTCAACATCCGGGAGTCCTGCACTCCAAACCGAACTGATGACCTCACCTTGGATTCCTTCGTCAATGAAGGGGGCACGCTTTATGTGGTGGGTGAATCCATCGAGGACCCCCGAGCCAACCCGGGCGCCATGCCACTCCTGACGGCCCTCGCCGCAAGCGTGGTCGAGCGCGGCCGGCGCATGGCCGAACGGTCATCCTCCGGTCGCCTCGACCCACCAATGACGCTCGTCCTGGACGACGTCGCCGCCGTGGCTCCGCTTCCCCAGTTGCCGGAGCTGCTGGCAACCGGAGCGGACCGGGGCATGCCGACCCTGGCCCTGCTCCGGTCCCGCGAACAGGCCCGCTCCCGCTGGCCGCACGACGAGCTCCCGGTATAGCCGACGGGCACACACTCGCCAGGGCGCTCCTACGGCCGCTCGAGGACGAACTCCAGCTCCTTCTCCTCCGGGCTCCCGGACAACGGCACGAGAAGGCCGCTCGGTACGAACCCGACCCGCCGATAGAGGCGTTGGGCTCGCCCGTTGTCCTCGTGCACGATGAGCCGCACCCGCTCGGCGCCGCGTCCCCAGGCCCACTCCAGGCCGGCATCGAACAGCACCTCGGTCAGCCCGCTGCCTCGTTCCTCGGGCCGCACGAACACCCCGACCACATGCCCCTGCATCCGCTCCACGGGATACCCGGCCCAGTCGGTCGTCCCCGGCTGCTCGATCAGCACGGTCAGCGTCCCGACCCACCGCCCGTCCGGTGCCTCGACGATGATCTGCTGCGCGCCGTCGGCGCCCTCACAGCCCCCGGCGGCCCGCTCCATCCAGAAGGAGTCGGGCCGGGCCAGCGCTTCCTCGTGAGTCTCGAGGAAGGCGATGTGGGCAACCGGGTCCTGGAGCGCCGCGAGCCGCAACTCCTTGACGGCCGGCCACTCGTCCGCACGGATGGATCGGATGACGTAGTTCATACGACTCAAGCTAACGGAAAAACAAAAAAGGCCCACACCAATTATGGTGTGGGCCTTTTTTCACAATTTGTTCGGCGGCGTCCTACTCTCCCACAGGGTCCCCCCTGCAGTACCATCGGCGCTGTAAGGCTTAGCTTCCGGGTTCGGAATGTAACCGGGCGTTT
>NZ_JBVJPT010000007.1:294572-418453 GCF_055609385.1 Streptomyces sp. NPDC036764 | reverse complement strand
GGTACTGCAGGGGGGACCCTGTGGGAGAGTAGGACGCCGCCGAACAAATTTTAGGAAAGGCCCACGCCGTTATGGCGTGGGCCTTTCTGCGTTTAAGGGCTATGCGAGAGCCCTCCGGCAGAGGGTCCTTGCGGATACTTCGAATTAGAGGCGCCCCGTTGTCTTTAGGGCCAGATATGCGTCTGCCAGGGCCGGCGCCAAGTCTTCCGGTGTTGCGTCGACGACCGTTACACCGTGTCGGCGGAGTTGATCTGCTGTGCGGTGGCGTTCGTTTTGGGCCTGGGCGGCGGCTGCGGCCTCGTAGACGGCATCCGTGTTTCCACGGGCCGTCGCCATACGGGCGATGTGGGGGTCCGCTACTGATGCGAGCAGAACTGTGTGGCGTTGGGTGAGCTGGGGGAGGACAGGAAGCAGGCCCTCTTCGATCGGGGCCGCGTCCAGGGTCGTGAGCAGCACGATCAGGGAGTGGCGGGGTGCTGCACGGAGAGCCGTGGCCGTAAGGCCTCGGGCGTCCGTCTCGATCAGTTCCGGTTCGAGTGTGGCCATTGCGTTGACCAGGGAGGGCAGGACGTCGCCTGCGGTGCGGCCTTGGACCAAGGCGCGTACTCGGCGGTCGTAGGCGAGGAGGTCAACGCGGTCGCCGGCTCGGGAGGCCAGGGCGGCCAGGAGTAGGGCCGCGTCCATGGAGGCGTC
Organism: Streptomyces sp. NPDC036764; assembly: GCF_055609385.1. Taxonomy (NCBI): domain Bacteria; kingdom Bacillati; phylum Actinomycetota; class Actinomycetes; order Kitasatosporales; family Streptomycetaceae; genus Streptomyces; species Streptomyces sp. NPDC036764. Next base: position 417,760 of record NZ_JBVJPT010000007.1, on the reverse strand, counting down.
GAGACGTGGGGCGTCGCCGACTCGCCCGGCTGAGGTTCGGCCGGTGTCCAGGACGAGGAGGATGTGGCGGTCGCGTTCGGGGCGCCAGGTGCGTACCGCGACCGTGGTCTGTCGGGCCGTAGCGCGCCAGTCGATGGAGCGGGTGTCATCGCCGGGGACGTACTCGCGCAGGCTGTCGAATTCTGTGCCCTCGCCTCGGGTGAGAACGCTGGTGCGGCCGTCGAGTTCGCGCAGGCGGGCCAGTTTGGAAGGCAGATGCTTGCGGCTTGTGAACGGGGGGAGGACCCGTACCGTCCAGGGGACCTTGTGGGTGCCCTGGCGGGAGAAGAGGCCCAGGGGGCCATAGGAGCGGATCGTCACGCGGTCGGCCTGGCGGTCGCCTCTGCGGGTGGGGCGTAGACGCGTGATGATCCGGCGGCGTTCGCCGGCCGGGATCGTCACGCGGTGGCGGGAGGCCGCCATTTCCGTGCCGGGCTCCCAACTGCTGGGGGGCCAGGCGTCGCGGAGGCGGGCACGGAGGGGGCGACCGGACGGGTTGGTGATCGTGAGGGTGACGTCGGCCGTCTCGCCCAGGCGCGCGGAGGTGTCGCCGGAGCGGGTCAGGCGCAGGTGACGTACCGGTGCTGCGAGTGCGAAGTCGCAGGCGCAGGCTGCCGCCAAGGGGGCGTTGACCGCGAGGATGCCCGTCCAGCTCGGGTCCCAGATGCCTACCGGGAGGGAGCCAAGGGCCGCCAGGAGTGCGGCGCGTCCGGTGAGTGCCATCAGCGGGGGACGGGGACGTGGGCGAGGATCGCGTTGATCACGGAGTCGGGGGTGACGCCTTCCATCTCGGCCTCCGGGCGGAGCTGTACGCGGTGGCGGAGGGTGGGCAGGGCCAGGGCCTTCACGTCGTCGGGGATGACGTAGTCGCGGCCGGTCAGCCAGGCCCAGGCGCGGGCGGTGGCGAGGAGGGCCGTGGCGCCGCGCGGGGAGACGCCCAGGGTCAGGGACGGTGATTCCCGGGTGGCTCGGCAGATGTCGACGACGTAGGCCGTGATCTCGGGGGAGACGGTCGTCTTGGCCACTGCCGCGCGGGCCGCTTCCAGGTCGGCCGGGCCTGCTACAGGGCGTACGCCGGCGGAGCGGAGGTCGCGTGGGTTGAAGCCCTCGGAGTGGCGGGTGAGGACGTCGATCTCGTCCTGGCGGGAGGGGAGCGGGATGGTGAGCTTGAGGAGGAAACGGTCAAGCTGGGCTTCGGGGAGGGGGTAGGTGCCCTCGTACTCGACCGGGTTCTGGGTCGCCGCGACCAGGAACGGGTCCGGGAGCAGGCGAGGTGTGCCGTCGACCGTGACCTGGCGTTCCTCCATGGCTTCCAGGAGGGACGACTGGGTCTTCGGCGGGGTGCGGTTGATCTCGTCCGCGAGGAGGAGGTTGGTGAAGACCGGGCCGGGCTGGAAGGAGAACTCGGCGGTGCGGGCGTCGTAGACGAGGGAGCCCGTCACGTCGCTCGGCATGAGGTCGGGGGTGAACTGGACGCGCTTGGTGTCGAGTTCGAGTGCGGATGCGAGGGCGCGGACGAGCAACGTTTTGGCGACCCCGGGGACTCCTTCTAGTAGTACGTGTCCGCGGCAGAGGAGGGCGACGACGAGGCCGGTCACGGCGGGGTCCTGGCCGACCACGGCTTTTGCGATCTCGGCGCGCAGGGCTTCGAGGGAGGCGCGGGCGGTGCCCGGGTCCCCGGTGTTCCCGGCGTTGTCAGTGGTCGGGTCCATCATGGACGGCGTACCTCTCTTTCGAGGGCGTCGAGTTGGTCGGCGAGGGAGATGAGTGCCGCGTCGTCGCCGGGCGGCGGGCCGAAGAGGAGAGTGTGCAGGGTCTGTCCGTCTCCGTGGTTGTGGAGGTGGGCGGACAGCGCGGGGAGCAGGGCCTCGGGCGCGTGCGCCTGGGAGACGGGGACACCGACAAGGGGGGCGAGGCGCGTGCGAGTGGTGGAGCGAAGAGCGGCGGCCGCGCGGTCGCGGGCGTTCGCCTTGCGGTAGAGGCGGGCGCGGCCTTCGACGGTTTCGGAGGCGCGGATCGCCACGGGGAGTTTCTCGGGTACCAGGGGGCCCAGTCGGCGTGCCCGCCAGAGGGCGGCCAGGGCTGCTGCGATGAAGAGCTGGAGTGTGCCCCAGAGCCAGCCCGAGGGGAGCAGGTCGAAGAAGCTGCGTTCGTCGTCCTCGTCGGCGGCCGACGTGTCGGAGAGTGAGGGGAGGTACCAGACCAAATGGGGGCGGGAGCCGAGGAGTTGGAGGGCGAGGGAGGCGTTGCCCTGCTCGTCGAGGCGTTCGTTGTAGAGGATGTCGGGCGCGCCGAGGACGACGGTGTCGCCGTCCCCGGTGGTCTCCGGGACGCGCAGGAGGGTGGCCAGGCGCTCGCTGGGGTAGCACTCGTCGGCGTTGAGGTGGGTCGTGCTGTAGCGGATGCCGCCGAGGTCGGCGGTGCCGGCGCGCTGGGCGGCGGGCAGGGCGCAGTCGGGGGCGAGCTCCGAGTCGAGGCTGGTGGCGGGGTCCGCGGTGACGCCGGGGACGAGGCGTTCGACGGACCAGCTACCGGGGGCGATGAGGACGGTGCGGCCGCCGGTGGCTGCGGTGGCCGAGCGCAGCCAGGACTGTTGACGGTGCGTCAACAGGTCGGGGGCGGCGACCAGGACAGTGGTGTCCGCTGCGGACGCTTCACGTGCCTCGTCCAGGGTGGTGACGACGCGCGTGTCCACGCCGCGGTCGGCGAGGAGTTCGGCGACGGCCCGGCTGCCCTTGGGGTCGGCCGAGCGCGGGTCGAGGGCGCCGTGCCGGGCGTCGGAGCGGATCGTGGCGATCACGACGGCGGCCGCCAGCAGGAGCACGGCGGCGAGGGCGACGCCTCGCGCGCGGGTCCACAGCCGGCGGGCGGTGGGCGAGGCCGAGGTGGAGGGGGGCGTGGCCTCGGTGGTCATCCGGCGGCTCCCTGGCGGGCGTTGTGCGCCGTGCTGGGGGCGCTGCTCGCGAGCTGGGGCTTGGTGTTCTCCAGGTCGTGGTCGAGTTCCGCGATGCGTTGGTACGCCTGCTGGGTCGCGGTCCGGCCGCCGTATGTCACGTCGTCGAAGTCCCGGGCGGCGGCGCGCAGTCGGTCCGTGTGGGCGGGCAGTGAGCGGCCCGCTTCGGCGGCGGCCTCGTCCGCGGTGCGGCCCGGGCGGATGTCGAGGAGTGCGCGTTCCTCCAGGGAGCGGACGATGGCGCGCATGCGTTCCTGGACGGCCTGGTTCCAGTGGCCCTGGGCGGCGTGTGCCTCTGCGGCGGCGCGGTGTTCGGCGGCGCTGCGGGGGCGGTCGTCGAACAGGGCGGCGGAGGAGGTGGGTTGGCGGCGTGGGGTGCCCAGGCGCCACCACAGGGCGCCGAGCACAGCCACGATGACCAGGATGACGACGACCAGGCCGAGCGGTCCTCCGGGCGTCACGGTCGAGGCGCTGTTGAACAGGTCCTCGACCCAGTCCCAGACGGCGTCCAGGGCGCGCTGGAACCAACTGGGTTCGTTCTCGTGGTACATGCCTTTGGACAGCTCGCGCCGTGCCGCTTCCCTCGCGGGGTCGCGCGGGATGGTCAGGGGCGGTTCGTCGTCGGAGCGCGCGAGCAGCGACAGTACGGGCGTGTCGGCGGAGCGCGACAGTGCTCGTACGGATGTGCCGGCGGCGCCGATCATCGTGCGCACGGTTGCGTCGCCGGCGTCGAGCAAGGTGCGTACGGCTGTGTCCGCCAGTGGTGACGCCGTTGTGAGAACTCCCCCCGCGAAGCCCACCCGTTCAGCTCCCCGGTGTGTTGGTGCCGTAGTCCTGGACGCCGGCCGCGCGGGCCAGTTCGAGGTCGAGGGCCTCGCGGCGGATGCGCTGGTCGATGTAGAGCAGGACGGTGACGCCGGCCGTGATCGGGAAGGTGATCATGGAGCCGATGACCGAGCCTACGCCGCTGACGATGAGGAACGTCCAGCCGAGGTCGGTTGTGCCGTCCAGGATGTTCGCGCCGGCGTCGCCGCTGAGGGCGGCGGCGAGGAAGGTGAAGGGGATGACGACGATCGCCGCGACGATGTTCGCGATGATCGTGGCCAGCAACTGGATGCCGAAGACCCGCCACCAGGAACCGCGGACCAGCTTGGCGGAGCGGCTCAGTGCCTTGACGATGCCCTGCTTCTCCAGCATCAGCGCCGGGGAGGCGAGGGAGAAGCGGAACCACAGCCACAGCGCGACGATGAAACCGCCGATGACGCCGAGGATGGTGAGTGCCACGCCTGCGCCGCCGGCTCCGGTGGCGGCCACGAGGATGCCGGGCAGGGCGCCCGCGAAGACCACGCCGAAGGTCATGAGCAGCAGCAGGAAGAGCAGGCCGAAGAGGCGCGGCACCTGAGGGCCGGCGTCGCGCCAGGCTTCCCGCGTGGTCACCGACTTGCCCAGCACCGCTCGGCTGGTGACCGTCGTCAGCAGAGCCGTCGCCACGATCGCGCCGATCATCGAGATCAGGAAGATCACGCTGGAGCTGAGCATGGCGTCGCCCATGGCACGGGTCAGCTCGTCGAGGCTGGCGTTCGGGTCGTTGAGGGCATCGGTGCTGGTGCGGTCGTTCAGGACGAAGCCCTGGAGGAGGATGACGAGGATCTCCGTCACGATCGCGACGGCCAGGGAGATGCCGAGGACCGTGCGCCAGTAGGTGCGCATGGTGGAGACCGCGCCGTCGAGGATCTCGCCGACGCCGAGCGGGCGCAGCGGGATCACGCCGGGCTTGGCCGCGGGCGGAGGTCCGCCCCAGCCGCTTCCCCAGGCGCTGTTTCCGCCGGGACCGTAGCCCGGGTGGCCGCCGTGGCCTCCGGGACCGGCGGGAGGAGCGCCCCAGCCCGGGCCGGGCGGTGGCGGTGGTGGGGTCTGGCCGGGCGCCGGTGCCCCGGTCGGGGCGGACCATTGGCCGGGTGGCGGCTGCTCCTTGGACCACTTCGGGCCGGAGCCCTGTGGGTCCGCTCCCGGCTGCTGCGCGGGGTCGGGGCGGTTTGCGGGCTCGGCAGGACCGGACGCGCCGGGTTCCTGTCCGTCGGACGGGGCGGATCCGGGCGAGGCCCAGCCCGGAGTGTCTTTCATCGTCGCTCCTTCACGGTGCCCGTCCGCGGTCGCGGCGGCAGGTTGGCAGCCATCGTGCCATGGGGTGGTCGGATGGGTACCGGCCGCGGTATGGGCTGCGCACCTTCAATTGTCCGCCGTACACGGGGCAGACTGACCGTATGGCTGATCAGCACGCGCAATCCGGCGAGGACAGCAGGCCGATCGAGATTCCGGCGATCCGATGGGACGAACCACCCGAAGGTCCCGTACTGGTCCTTCTCGACCAGACGAGGCTGCCGGCCGAGGAGGTCGAGCTGGTCTGTACGGACGCGTCCGCGCTGGTGGAGGCGATCCGCTCGCTCGCCGTGCGCGGGGCGCCGCTGCTCGGGATCGCCGGGGCGTACGGCGTCGCGCTCGCCGCCGCGCGTGGCTTCGACGTGGACGCTGCCGCGGAGTCGCTGGCGAGTGCCCGGCCCACGGCGGTGAATCTCGCCCTCGGTGTGCGGCGGGCCCAGGACGCGTACCGGGCCGCGCTCGCCGGCGGTGGGGACGTCGAGCAGGCGGCGGCTGCGGCGCTGGGTGCGGCGCGGGCGTTGCACAAGGAGGACGCCGAAGCCAGCGCACGGATGGCGGAGCGGGGGCTGGCGCTGCTGGACGAGCTGTTGCCCGGCGGTGGGCACCGCATCCTCACGCACTGCAACACCGGAGCGCTGGTGTCGGGCGGGGAGGGTACGGCGTTCGCGGTGGCGCTCGCGGCGCAGCGGGTCGGGCGGCTCAGGCGGCTGTGGGTGGACGAGACGCGGCCGTTGCTGCAAGGCGCGCGGCTGACGGCGTACGAGGCGGCGCGCAACGGGATGGCGTACACCCTGCTCACCGACAACGCGGCGGGCTCACTGTTCGCCGCCGGAGAGGTGGACGCGGTGCTGATCGGGGCGGACCGGATCGCGGCGGACGGATCGGTGGCGAACAAGGTGGGGAGCTATCCGCTCGCGGTGCTCGCGCGCTATCACCATGTGCCGTTCATCGTGGTGGCGCCGCTGACGACGGTGGATCCGGACACGTCGGACGGGGCGTCCATCGAGGTCGAGCAGCGGCCCGGGTTCGAGGTGACCGAGTTCGCCGCGCCTCAGGCGCCGATGGCGGGCGGGGAGCCGGGAGGCGGGATTCCGGTGGCACCGCTGGGGACACAGGCGTACAACCCGGCGTTCGATGTGACGCCGCCGGAGCTGGTGACGGCGATCGTCACGGAGGAAGGGGTCGTGTCGCCGGTGACGGCCGAGGCGCTGGCCGAGCTGTGTGCCAGGTCGCGGCAGGTGACGCGGGCGTTGTGACGTAACGGCCGGAATCAATCGGGCGGGCAGAGTTGGACAGACCCGCCTAAAGGTGACGCCCTGTGGTGAAAGCAAGGGCAGACAGTGGCGACCGCCTACGACTAAGGTCACTGGCCGGTGACCTACCTCACCTGAGCCTTCGCCACTGTTATGAGAATGGGATGATGTCGTTTATGAAGGGACGAGTCCTTGTCGTCGACGACGACACCGCACTGGCCGAGATGCTCGGCATTGTGCTGCGTGGTGAAGGTTTTGAGCCGTCTTTCGTAGCCGACGGCGACAAGGCGTTGGCCGCATTCCGCGAGACCAAACCAGATCTGGTGCTGCTGGACCTGATGCTGCCCGGGCGGGACGGCATCGAGGTGTGCCGTCTGATCAGGGCGGAGTCCGGGGTGCCGATCGTGATGCTCACGGCGAAGAGCGACACCGTCGATGTCGTCGTGGGTCTGGAGTCCGGCGCCGACGACTACATCGTGAAGCCGTTCAAGCCGAAGGAGCTCGTGGCCCGGATCCGGGCGCGGCTCAGGAGGTCCGAGGAGCCCGCGCCGGAGCAGCTCGCCATCGGTGACCTGGTCATCGACGTGGCCGGGCACTCCGTGAAGCGGGAGGGGCAGTCGATCGCGCTGACGCCGCTGGAGTTCGACCTGCTGGTCGCGCTGGCGCGTAAGCCGTGGCAGGTGTTCACGCGTGAGGTGCTCCTCGAGCAGGTGTGGGGCTACCGGCACGCGGCCGACACCCGGCTGGTCAACGTGCATGTGCAGCGGCTGCGCTCCAAGGTCGAGAAGGACCCGGAGCGGCCGGAGATCGTGGTGACCGTCCGTGGCGTCGGCTACAAGGCAGGGCCGAGCTGACATGTCCGGGGACAGTGCCGCTGCGGCCCTCGGTCGGACCGGGGCCCGTCCGGAGCGGCCTGTCGGCCGGAAGCCGGCGGGCTCCCGCTGGGGACGGTTTCTCGAGGGTGGGCTGCTTCAGGGCGGAGTCCAGGGCAGCCCGGTCCTTCGGCTGGTGCTGCGCTGGATGCGCCGGCCGCTGCTGCCCGTCATGCGGCTGTGGCGGCGCAACATCCAGCTCAAGGTCGTCGTCACGACGCTGCTGATGTCGCTCGGCGTCGTCCTGCTGCTGGGTTTCGTCGTCATCGGGCAGGTTCGCAACGGCCTGCTGGACGCCAAGGTGAAGGCTTCCCAGAGCCAGGCCACGGGCGGCTTCGCGGCGGCCAAGAAGAGCGCCGACGAGGCCGCGGCCGGGACCGTCGACGACGGTGCGGCGGCGGGCGAGCGCTCCGAGCAGAACGTCATCCAGTGGATGAGCGATCTCGTCTCCTCGCTCTCCAGCGGCGGTCAGGGCGCCTTCGACGTGGTGACCCTGCCTGCCTCCGCGGGCGGCGACACCGGTGGGCGCGGACCGCGAGCCTCCGGTGACGTCAACCCGACGGGCAGCGTGCCCGAGGACCTGCGCGAGCGGATCGACAGCAGCACGGGGCCGTTCCAGAGCTACACCCGCATCATCTACAACCCCACCGCCGACAAGGAGTCCCAGCCGGCCCTGGTCATCGGCAAGCAGGTCAACGACCCGAACGGCGACCCGTACCAGCTCTACTACCTCTTCCCGCTCACGCAGGAGGAGAAGTCGCTGAGCCTGGTCAAGGGGACGCTGGCCACCGCCGGGCTCTTCGTGGTCGTACTCCTCGGGGCCATCGCCTGGCTCGTGGTGCGCCAGGTCGTCACGCCCGTGCGGATGGCGGCCGGGATCGCCGAGCGGCTGTCGGCCGGGCGGCTCCAGGAACGGATGAAGGTCACCGGCGAGGACGACATCGCGCGGCTCGGCGAGGCCTTCAACAAGATGGCGCAGAACCTTCAGCTCAAGATCCAGCAGCTCGAGGACCTGTCGCGGATGCAGCGGCGGTTCGTGTCCGACGTGTCGCACGAGCTGCGGACGCCGCTGACGACCGTACGTATGGCGGCAGACGTCATCCATGAGGCGCGGGAGGATTTCGACCCGGTGACCTCGCGGTCGGCGGAGCTGCTGGCCGACCAGTTGGACCGGTTCGAGTCGCTGCTCGCCGATCTGCTGGAGATCAGCCGCTTCGACGCGGGCGCGGCGGCGCTGGAGGCCGAGCCGATCGACCTCAGGGAGGTCGTGCGGCGCGTGGTCAGCGGGGCCGAGCCGCTCGCCGAGCGCAAGGGCACGCACATACGCGTCGTCGGTGACCAGCAGCCCGTCGTCGCCGAGGCCGATGCCCGGCGGGTCGAGCGCGTGCTGCGCAACCTCGTCGTCAACGCCGTCGAGCACGGCGAGGGCAGGGACGTCGTCGTCAAGCTCGCTTCGGCGGGTGGGGCGGTCGCGGTCGCGGTGCGCGACTACGGCGTCGGACTCAAGCCCGGCGAGGCGACCCGCGTCTTCAGCCGCTTCTGGCGGGCCGACCCGGCACGCGCGCGTACGACGGGCGGTACGGGTCTGGGGCTGTCCATCGCGCTGGAGGACGCGCGGCTGCACGGCGGCTGGCTCCAGGCGTGGGGCGAGCCGGGGGGCGGTTCGCAGTTCCGGCTGACGCTGCCGCGGACCGCGGACGAGCCGCTACGGGGCTCGCCGATACCCCTGGAGCCCAAGGACTCGCGGCGCAACCGCGGACTCAATGACGCCGGTCTGCCGCGCGGCGGCAGTGAGAAGGCCGCCACGGTGCCGGCTCAGCACAAGGGCGACCAGGCGGCCGCGATGCCGTCGAGGGACCCGATCGCCCCTCGCCTTGGATCCTCCGCGGCCCCCAAGGCCGATCCGACGGCACTGCCCGGCAACGGCGCACGAGTGGTCCCCCGGCCGGCGGCGGGTGCACGGCGCCAGGACGACGAGCCCGAGACACAACAACCGCCGAGCGAGGAAGGCGGGCACACCGAGGAGTCGAGCAAGCATGGGGAGGCATCTCGTGGGCGCTGACCGCGAGGGGGGCGCCCGGCGCAGGCCGGGGCGCGCGGCGGCCTACGTCGCCTGTGGTGCCGTTCTGCTGGCCGGGTGTGCCTCGATGCCCGACAGCGGCGATCTGCGGGGCGTGGAGTCCACGCCCCGACAGGAGGCGCAGGTGCGGGTCTTCGCGATGCCGCCGCACGAGGACGCCTCGTCGTCGGAGATCGTGTCGGGCTTCCTGGAGGCGCTGACCAGCGACGATCCGGACTACGAGATCGCGCGCAAGTACCTGACGAAGGAGGCGTCGGACAACTGGCGGCCCCTGCTGTCCACGATGGTGCTCGCCGACGGGCCGGCTGCCGACATGGATCGCGTGGGCGGCCGGGAGGAGACCGACAACCTCTCGTACCGGCTGAGCGGCGCCAAGGTCGCCACGGTCGACGCTCAGCAGTCGTACGCACCCGCCAGTGGGGGCTACAGCGAGGCGATGCACCTCACGCGGGACAAGAAGACCAAGCAGTGGCGTATCGACGTGCCGCCGCGCGGTGTCGTCATGGGCAAGTCGGACTTCCAGCGCAACTACATGTCCGTCGACAAGTACTACTTCGCCACGAACACCACGCTCGGGACCTCCCCGCACACGGCGGCCGTCGCCGACCCGGTCTATGTGCGCCGCAACGTCGACCCCATGACACAGACCGTGCGCTCCCTTCTCAAGGGGCCCACGAGCTGGCTCAATCCGGTGGTCAGATCGAGCTTTCCCACCGGTACGGCGCTGAAGAACGTCACGACGCTGACGACCGATGATCAGAACCGGTTGACCGTGCCGTTGAACGACAAGGCCGCACGTGTCGGGCTGACCAAGTGCAACGAGATGGCGGCCCAACTGCTGTTCACCCTCCAGAACCTCACGCCCACCGTGGACGAGGTCGTGCTGCGGGCGGGCGGCCGGCAGTTGTGCACGCTGACCGAGGACGGCGCGGAGGCTGTCGCCGTGCGCGGGTCGGTGGAGCGCGCCGACTATCTGTACTTCCTCGACGACAAGCACCGGCTGGTACGGCTGGCCGCGGCCACCAACGACACGAAGCCCGACCCCGTACCGGGAGCCCTGGGCGAGGGTGACACGCAGCTCAAGTCGGTGGGGGTGTCGCGGGACGAGGACATGGCGGCCGGTGTCGGTCTCGACGGCAAGAACCTCTACGTCGGGGCACTGGTGTCGGGCGGCCCGCTCGGCGGGCCCGAGCTGACCAGTGCCGGCAAGACGGCGGACGAGCGGCTTTCGGCGCCGAGCTGGGACGCCCAGGGCGATCTGTGGGTGGCCGACCGCGATCCCGACAACTCCCGGCTGCTCCTGCTGAAGGAGGGCGTGGGCGACCCGGTGGCCGTGAACATGCCGACGGGGCTGGAGGGGCGTATCGAGTCCGTACGAGTGGCCGCCGACGGAGTCCGGATCGCGCTCGTGGTGAAGCAGGGCGAGAAGTCGTCGCTGCTGATCGGGCGGATCGAGCGGAGCGAGGACGGCAAGGCGGGCGACCGGCCGGCCGTCTCGGTGCGCGAACTGCGGTCCGCCACGCCCGCGTTGGAGGAGGTCTCGGCCATGTCGTGGGCCGGTGACAGCCGGCTCGTCGTGGTCGGGCGGGAGAAGGGCGGCGTGCAGACCATGCGGTACGTGCAGGTCGACGGCTCCACTCCGGAGGGGCCGGCACCCGCGGCGCTCAGCGGCGTGAAGGAGATCACCGCGTCCGAGGACGCGCGGCTGCCGCTGGCCGGCTATTCGGAGGACGGGATCGTACGGCTGCCGGCCGGGGCGCAGTGGCAGAAGGTCGTGACGGACGGGACGGCGCCGGTCTATCCGGGGTGAGGATCCGTCCGGGGCCGGCCGTCGGGGCGTGACGGCGGCGCGTATGGCGGCCGCGGGTGTGGCGGCGGCGAGTGTGGCGGGCGCTTTCGGTCGGAGTGGGACTCCGGCCGAAAGCGGCCGTTTTACTTTTGTCCGGCGGGTATTCGGTGGCATTCGGTGCCAGTCCACGGCATTCGGAGGTGCGGGAATCCGGCACTGCTCCGGCACGGAAATGGGTGTGGACGGCATCTGAGTACGGGCCGGGAGTTTTCCACAGGGAGTTATCCACAGGGGTGGTCGGTCGGCTCGGGCGTTGGCACAGTGGTGGGCATGCGGGGGTGGTGGCGGGACCTCACCGATCTGGTGCTGCCGGCCGAGTGCGGAGGCTGTGGGATGCCTCGCACGGTGCTCTGCCCGGAGTGCCGTGCCGTCCTGAGCGGGACCGCACCGAGCCGGGTGCGACCGGTGCCGGAGCCGTCCGGGCTGCCGGTCGTGCACGCGGCGGCCAGGTACGCGGACGAGGTGCGGGCCGTGCTGCTGGCCCACAAGGAACGCGGCGCGCTGGCACTGGCGGCGCCGCTCGGGACGGCCCTGGCCGGGGCTGTGCGTGCGGGGCTGCGGGAGGCCTGTGCGGGTGGCGGCGGTGTGTCCGGGCGGGCCGTGCGGTCCGCCGGCTCCCGGGATCGGGCACAAGAGGCGGGCCGGGTGCCCGGGGCCGCTGGTGGGCCGGTGCTGCTCGTGCCGGTTCCGTCGGCACGGGGTGCCGTGCGGGCACGGGGCCATGATCCGGCGCGGCGGATCGCGCTCGCGGCGGCCGGCGAGCTGCGGCGGGCCGGGACGCCGGCCCGGGTGCTCGCCGTGCTGCGGCAGGGGCGTGCGGTGGTCGATCAGTCGGGGCTCAACTCCCGGCAGCGGCTGGACAATCTCGCGGGTGCACTGACGGTCGCTCCCGGGGGAGGCCGGCTGCTCGTGGGCGGCGGTCCGGTCGTACTCGTCGACGACCTGATGACGACGGGTGCGTCCCTGACGGAGGCGGCGCGGGCCTTGCGAGCGGCGATGGCCGCAGGGGCTGCTGCGGCGGGCCCTCGCGGACCGGGGCGGGGAGATGTGCTCGGCGCGGAAGGACGAAGCGTGTACGGCGGAACGGTGAGGGAGGTGGACGCGTATAGATGGGGGACTGCGGAGCCCGCAGGGTGTGGTGACGGGTCAACCGTTGTGTATCGAGCGGGAAGTCGGGAAAGCACAGGGGAACGGAAGGCCGGATCGACGGAGGGCGCTGTGCGGCGGAGGCGTGGGGTGCCGGGAATCATGGGCACCGGACGGCCCGATGACGTGATCTGCGCGGCCGTGGTCGCTGCGCCTCCGGATTCTTTCGAAATAAACCGGAACTGACTGAGAACTTGCATCGTTGCAGGTAACGAGAGGGTCAATTCACCTGAACGGAGGTACGCCGCAGTAGAGGGTGACGACATCCGTCCGGGCGAGATATGTTCGGTTGTGAGGGAAAGGCGCAGGCCATCCCCGCCATATCCGAATGCCGTGCCGCGGGTTTTGCGCAATCAGCCGCGGCCATGGGGTGGAGATCTTGCCCATGGGGGAGGAGGAGGTGGAAGTCACCGAGTCCGAGGTTCCGGGGTTCCCCGGGGCCTGGTGCAAAAGGGAGATGCTCCGCCGATGGAGCGGGGCGATCCGGGAACGGAGTTCTGCGTGGACATCGTCGTCAAAGGCCGCAAGACCGAGGTGCCCGAGCGGTTCCGCAAGCACGTGGCCGAGAAGCTGAAGCTGGAGAAGATCCAGAGGCTCGATGCCAAGGTGATCAGCCTCGACGTCGAGGTGTCCAAGGAGCCCAACCCGCGACAGGCCGACCGCAGCGATCGAGTGGAGATCACGCTCCGCTCCCGTGGTCCGGTGATCCGGGCGGAGGCAGCGGCCAGCGACCCGTACGCGGCACTCGATCTGGCGGCGGAGAAGCTGGATGCCCGGCTGCGCAAGCAGCACGACAAGCGTTTCTCGCGCCGAGGTGCACGCCGACTCACGGCGGCCGAGGTCCCCGACCACGTTCCGGGCGCGGCGACGCTCAACGGCAACGGCCACACCTTCCAGGAAGAAGAGCCGGACGGAGTTCCCACCAAGAAGATCGGCTCGCTGGAGGTCAAGGGCGAAGGGCCCCTCGTCGTACGCGAGAAGACACACGTCGCCTCCCCGATGACCCTCGACCAGGCTCTCTACGAGATGGAGCTGGTCGGACACGACTTCTACCTCTTCGTCGACTCCGAGACGAAGGAACCGAGTGTCGTCTACCGGCGGCACGCCTATGACTACGGGGTCATCCACCTCAACACGGATCCGATGGTCACCCAGGCGCAATCTCCCGCGGCTGGTGGCACGCTGGGCGGCTGACCCACCCGGCTGACGGCTGAGCCGGTGCCCCTGGAGCGCGTGTGCGCCCCCAGGGGCACCGGTGTGCGACCACTTCGCGCCCCGCTCGTCACCGGAGTGTCGGCCGGGCATGAAATCATGGCCGCACCGGCCCAACCGGTGGGCCGCTGCCTTGGGTTGGCGATGGCAAATGACCAGCCGCAGCCTTCAGGGGGAGGAACGATGGCGGACAGCTTCGGACCGATGCGGGACGAGGATGCCGACGGTGACGTCGTCGGCATGGGCCCTGACGCGGGCTCTCCACGCAAGGAGCCGATCAGAGTCCTCGTCGTGGACGACCACGCCCTGTTCCGCCGTGGACTGGAGATCGTGCTCGCGGCCGAGGAGGACATCCAGGTGGTCGGGGAGGCGGGAGATGGCGCGGAGGCCGTCGACAAGGCCGCCGACCTGCTGCCGGACATCGTTCTGATGGACGTGCGGATGCCCAAGCGGGGCGGGATCGAGGCCTGCACCTCCATCAAGGAGGTGGCCCCCAGCGCGAAGATCATCATGCTGACGATCAGCGATGAGGAGGCCGACCTCTACGACGCGATCAAGGCGGGCGCGACGGGCTATCTCCTCAAGGAGATCTCCACCGACGAGGTGGCCACGGCCATCCGCGCGGTGGCCGACGGGCAGTCGCAGATCAGCCCGTCCATGGCGTCGAAGCTGCTCACCGAGTTCAAGTCGATGATCCAGCGGACGGACGAGCGCCGGCTCGTGCCCGCGCCGCGGCTGACGGACCGCGAACTGGAGGTCCTCAAGCTCGTCGCCACGGGCATGAACAACCGCGATATCGCGAAGGAGTTGTTCATCTCCGAGAACACCGTGAAGAACCACGTGCGCAACATCCTGGAGAAGCTCCAGCTTCACTCCAGGATGGAGGCCGTGGTCTACGCGATGCGGGAGAAGATCCTCGAGATCCGCTGAGTCCGGACCGGGGGCCCGCAGCGGTTCCTGAGGACCCTGAGGGTCACCCCGTCAAGCGGGCGAGTTCTCTGGCGAGCGGCTCGCGCAGCTCCGGGGCGTCGACCCGTTCCACCCGTACGTCCGTGCAGTCCACCCAGCTCGCCGCCTCGACCAGGGCCTGCGCCACCGCCGGGACCGCCTTCGGGCCGTCCACGGTGGCCTGCTTGGCGACCAGGGTGCGGCCCTCGCGGGCCGGGTCCACGCGGCCGACGAGGTGACCGCCGGCCAGGACCGGCATCGCGAAGTAGCCGTAGACCCGCTTCTGCTTCGGTACGTACGCCTCCAGGCGGTGTGTGAAGCCGAAGATCCGCTCCGTGCGCGCCCGTTCCCAGATCAGGGAGTCGAACGGGGAAAGCAGCGTCGTACGGTGGCGGCCGCGCGCGGGTGTCTCCAGGGCCGCCGGGTCGGCCCAGGCCGGCTTGCCCCAGCCCTCGACCGTGACCGGGACCAGACCGGAGTCGGCGATCACCGAGTCGACCTGCTCGCCCTTGAGACGGTGGTAGTCGGCGATGTCCGCGCGCGTGCCGACGCCGAGGGACTGGCCGGCCAGGCGGACCAGACGGCGCAGGCACTCGGTGTCGTCCAGTTCGTCGTGCAGCAGCGTCTGCGGGATGGCGCGCTCGGCGAGGTCGTAGACGCGCTTCCAGCCGCGGCGCTCGACGCAGACCACCTCGCCGTACATCAGGGCGCGCTCGACGGCGACCTTCGCGCCCGACCAGTCCCACCACTCGCTCGTGCGCTTCGCGCCGCCCAGTTCGGTCGCCGTGAGGGGGCCCTCGGCACGGAGCTGCTTGATCACCTGGTCGTAGGCGCCGTCGGGGAGGTCGTGGCTCCAGTGCGGCCGGTTGCGGTAGGCGCGGCGGCGGAACGCGAAGTGGGGCCACTCCTCGACGGGGAGGATGCACGCCGCGTGGGACCAGTACTCGAAGGCGTGCGGTCGTGCCGGAGGCGTGCCGGTGGACGCAGTGGTCCAGTACGCCTTCTCGACCGTCTTGCGGCTCACCGCGCCCAGGCGGGCGTACGGGATGAGCTCGTGGGAGCGGGCGAGGACGGAGATGGTGTCGAGTTGAACCGCGCCGAGGTGACGGAGGATGCCTCGGACGCCTGACCTGCGGTCGAGAGCGCCGAGGAAGCCCTGTGCGCGCAGCGCGATGCGGCGGGCCTCGTCGGCCGTCAGGTCGGTGGTGGGGCGCAGGGTGGTCATGGTCCGCACCCTAGAGCTCGGGACTGACAACGTGGGTTGAGCTGGGGATTCGGTCGCCGGGGTCCGTCAGTGACTGCCGAACGGGTGCTGGGCGGGCTGGTCCCTCGGCGGCAGATACGGTGCCGTCGACGGCAGCGCCAGGTCCGACGGGAGCAGGGAGCCCACCCAGCAGTCCCGGCGTACGCCCTGGTGGACGATGGCGGAGCGCAGGGTGCCCTCCAGGGTGAACCCGGCCCGTTCGGCCACCGCGCGGGAGGGCCCGTTGCCGACCTCCGCGCGCCATTCCACGCGGTCGATCGAAAGCCGGACGAAAGCCCAGCGGGCCGCGGTGAGTACGGCCTCGGTGACATAGCCGTTCCTGCGGTGTTGCTTCGTGCCCCAGAAGCCGATCTCGGCCTCGCTCATGGAACGCATCGTGAGGCCGAGCATGCCGACCAGGTCCTCCCCTTCGGGGAGGAAGAGCCCCCAGGTGAACATCGAACCGTTCTTCCAGCCCTCCGGGACCAGTTCGTCCGTGAAGCCGGCGGCGTGCTCGCGCAGGTAAGGGGAGGGGATCGTGGTCCAGCGCTGGATGTCGGGATCCTGGGCGGCCTCGTACACCGCGTCGGTGTCCTTCGGGCCTACCGTGCGCATCAGGAGACGGTCGGTGGTGAGCGTGACGGGTTCCATCGGCCGATTCTCCTCGCGGGTTCATCGCAAGCGCCAATGTTTATGCGGTGAGTGAGCACGCGGTCGCGTTTCGCACAATTCATGGGTGGAACGCGGCACCATCCGCGACCCCCGTCCGTTGTCCCCTTTGACGGAGATTTGAAGCAGCGGACGCTCCTCGCCCTCGGCAGGCTCCCGGCGCGGCAGGGTCCTCGCATACGATGGCCGTTGCTCAGTCAAGTCAAATGGAAACCGACCGTCCCAGGCCCGACCGGCAAGGAGACCAACCCCCGTGTCCGTCCTCTCGAAGATCATGCGTGCAGGCGAAGGCAAGATCCTGCGCAAGCTGCACCGCATCGCGGACCAGGTCAAGTCCATCGAAGAGGACTTCGTCGCGCTCTCCGACGCCGAGCTGCGGGCCCTCACCGATGAGTACAAGCAGCGCTACGCCGATGGTGAGACCCTCGACGACCTGCTGCCCGAGGCCTTCGCCACGGTCCGTGAAGCCGCCAAGCGCGTCCTCGGCCAGCGGCACTACGACGTTCAGATCATGGGCGGCGCTGCCCTTCACCTCGGCTATGTGGCCGAGATGAAGACCGGTGAGGGCAAGACGCTCGTCGGCACGCTGCCCGCGTACCTGAACGCGCTGTCCGGCAAGGGCGTCCACCTGATCACGGTGAACGACTACCTGGCCGAGCGCGACTCCGAGATGATGGGCCGCGTCCACAAGTTCCTCGGCCTGAACGTCGGCTGCATCCTCGCGAACATGACGCCGGCCCAGCGCCGCGAGCAGTACGCGTGCGACATCACGTACGGCACGAACAACGAGTTCGGCTTCGACTACCTGCGCGACAACATGGCGTGGTCCCAGGACGAACTCGTCCAGCGCGGCCACAACTTCGCGATCGTCGACGAGGTCGACTCCATCCTCGTCGACGAGGCCCGTACGCCGCTGATCATCTCCGGTCCCGCCGACCAGGCCACCAAGTGGTACGGCGACTTCGCCAAGCTGGTCACGCGCCTGAAGAAGGGCGAGGCGGGCAACCCGCTCAAGGGTCTTGAGGAGACCGGCGACTACGACGTCGACGAGAAGAAGCGCACGGTCGCAATCCACGAGGCCGGTGTCGCCAAGGTCGAGGACTGGCTGGGCATCGACAACCTCTACGAGTCGGTGAACACGCCTCTGGTGGGCTACCTGAACAACGCCATCAAGGCGAAGGAGCTCTTCAAGAAGGACAAGGACTACGTCGTCATCGACGGCGAGGTCATGATCGTCGACGAGCACACCGGCCGTATCCTCGCCGGACGCCGCTACAACGAGGGCATGCACCAGGCGATCGAGGCGAAGGAAGGGGTGGACATCAAGGACGAGAACCAGACGCTCGCCACGATCACCCTGCAGAACTTCTTCCGCCTCTACAAGCGTCACGACCACGACGGCAAGGAGGTCCCCGGCCTCTCCGGCATGACCGGTACGGCGATGACCGAGGCCGCGGAGTTCCACCAGATCTACAAGCTCGGCGTGGTCCCGATCCCGACGAACAAGCCGATGATCCGCAATGACCAGTCGGACCTGATCTACCGCACCGAGGTCGCGAAGTTCGAGGCGGTCGTCGACGACATCGTCGAGAAGCACGAGAAGGGCCAGCCGATCCTCGTCGGTACGACGTCGGTCGAGAAGTCCGAGTACCTGTCGCAGCAGCTCTCCAAGCGCGGCGTCCAGCACGAGGTGCTCAACGCCAAGCAGCACGACCGTGAGGCGATCATCGTCGCCCAGGCCGGCCGCAAGGGCGCCGTCACCGTCGCCACCAACATGGCCGGCCGTGGTACCGACATCAAGCTCGGCGGCAACCCCGAGGACCTCGCCGAGGCGGAGCTGCGTCAGCAGGGCCTCGACCCCGAGGAGCACATCGAGGAGTGGGCCCAGTACCTGCCGGCCGCCCTGGAGCGGGCCGAGCAGGCGGTCAAGGCCGAGAAGGAAGAGGTCGAGGAGCTCGGCGGCCTGTACGTGCTCGGTACCGAACGGCACGAGTCGCGGCGTATCGACAACCAGCTTCGCGGTCGTTCCGGCCGTCAGGGCGACCCGGGCGAGTCCCGCTTCTACCTCTCCCTCGGTGACGACCTGATGCGCCTGTTCAAGGCCCAGATGGTCGAGCGCGTGATGTCGATGGCGAACGTCCCGGACGACGTGCCGATCGAGAACAAGATGGTCACGCGCGCGATCGCGTCCGCCCAGTCGCAGGTCGAGCAGCAGAACTTCGAGACCCGTAAGAACGTCCTGAAGTACGACGAGGTCCTCAACCGCCAGCGCGAGGTCATCTACGGCGAGCGGCGCCGCGTCCTGGAGGGCGAGGACCTGCACGAGCAGGTCCAGCACTTCATGAACGACACGATCGACGCGTACATCGGCGCGGAGACCGCCGAGGGCTTCGCCGAGGAGTGGGACCTGGACCGGCTGTGGGGTGCCTTCAAGCAGCTCTACCCGGTGGCGGTCACCGTCGACGAGCTGGAGGAGGCGGCGGGCGACCGGGCCGGTCTGACCGCCGAGTTCATCGCGGAGTCCATCAAGGACGACATCCACGCGCAGTACGAGCAGCGCGAGGGGCAGCTCGGCTCCGAGATCATGCGGGAGCTGGAGCGCCGGGTCGTGCTGTCGGTCCTGGACCGCAAGTGGCGCGAGCACCTCTACGAGATGGACTACCTCCAGGAGGGCATCGGCCTGCGCGCGATGGCGCAGAAGGACCCGCTGGTCGAGTACCAGCGCGAGGGCTTCGACATGTTCACCGCGATGATGGAGGGCATCAAGGAGGAGTCCGTCGGCTACCTGTTCAACCTGGAGGTCCAGGTCGAGCAGCAGGTCGAGGAGGTCCCCGTCGAGGACACCAAGCCGGTGGCCGACCTGGAGAAGAAGGACGCGGTGCCGGCGCAGGCGGGCGCCCGTCCCGAGATCCGCGCCAAGGGGCTTGAGGCTCCGCGCCGTCCGGACCGGCTGCACTACACCGCGCCCAAGGTGGACGGCGAGGGCGACATCATCGAGGGCGACTTCGACAACGGCGACGAGCCGGTGCGCTCCGAGGCCGACGGCCTCACGCGTGCGGAGCGTCGCAAGCAGGCGCGCAGCGGGCGTCGCCGCAAGAAGTGACGCCGGCGGGCGCCTGTGACGTGGCACCGCCGTTGACAAGACGGTGACGGTGCTTGCGTAGCGGCGCCCGTACAGCGGCTGAGAGGGCCGGGTCTCCTTCGGGGGCCCGGCCCTTCGCTTGTGCGCGGCCTATGGCGGTTGTGGGCGGCTGTGGGTGGCCTGGGCGGCTTTGGGCGGTCTGGGGCGGCTGTGGGCGGCCCCGGCGGCTGTGGCGGGTCCTGGACGGCTGTCAGGCGTCGTCGGCGTGTGGCATGCGTGGGCCGCCCAGTTCCACCGCCGTGCAGCGCCAGCGGAGGTCTCCGCCCTGTTCGAGGCGGAATGCCATGGCGCGTAGCTGGTCGCCGGCGCCGATGCGGGCGAAGGCCTCGATGGCGCCCGGTCGGGGCTCGAAGTAGCCGATGTCGCGGACGACGGGGCGGGTGCCGCGGGTGCGCAGGGGGCCGCGTTCCGCCAGCCAGGCGAGTTCGTCGTAGGCGCGGCCCGCGGTGTGGCGGAGCATCGAGTGGACCGGGCGCTGGCCGCTCAGGACCAGGAGCAGGCGGTCGGCGAAGACGTCGGTGGGGCGGGGCTGAGGGACGGCGGTGACGGGCCCCGCCGGGGCGGTGTGGGCTGCGGGGAGGCTGTCGGCTGCCGGGAGCCCGTTCGCTGCCGTGAGGCGGGAGGTGACCGGCGTGGGGGTCGCAGCGGCCGGTGGGCGGGTGTCCGCGGGCCTGGTGCGGGCGCGCGAGGCGGTCGTGCCGGGGGAACCGGGCGGGCGGCCTCCGGGGGATGCCGTACGGGGCAGGCCACCGCTCGGGGTGCGGGGCGGGGAGCCGGCCGGGCGGCGGGTGTCGCGGCGGGTCGGTGGGCGGGTGCCGAGGCGGTGCTGCGTCCTGGTCATGACCTTGTGCATGGGGTCCCCGTTCGGCGGGCCCGGAAGATACCGGGCAGTAACTTCGTGGATGGTGATCTTGTACGGGGCCGAGGGAGCCTGCGGCAAGGAAGCGAGGGCTCGCGCCGGGCGGCCGGAATCTTCACTTATCCGGGTGATGGGCGGGCGCGGAAGGCAGCGGTGGCAAGGGAGCTCAGGGTGAGTTCACGGACCGCGGTGGACGCCCCGGAGGGTGATGGCGGGGACTCGAAAGGGGACACCCGCACGTATCCTGAAGGCCCTCCGGGAGGCGCGGGACCGCCCTCTCCGGGTGCCTGCGGAGCCCTACGAACACGAAAGCGGTCAGTCATGCGCGTCTACGTCCCTCTGACCCTCCCCGGTCTCGCCGAGGCCTACAAGACGGGAGAGCTGGGGGCCGGACAGCTCGTCGCCTACGCCGTCACGCCCGCGTTGCGCGAGTGGTATCTCTCCGACGACATCGAGGAGTTGGAGTACGCGGCGCTGAACCGGGCCGCGCTCGCCTCGCTGCGGCTGCTCGCGGCGGACGCGGGGGCCGTGCGGCGCCGGGTCGTGGTCGCCGTCGACGTGCCCGACGGGGCGGCCGTCGCCGACCCGGACCGTGGGCTGGACCCCTCGGCGCTGGGCGAGGTACGCATCGCCCGGGGTGTGGCGCTGGCCAAGGCGGCAGCCGTGCATGTCGACGCGGACGACGCCGAGACGGACGTGGCGGCGGCGGCCGAGGCGCTCGAGGCGGCGGACGGCGGGGACGACGACGCGCAGTTCGTCGTGGACGGGGCCGAGGACCATGAGCTGCTGTGGTTCGCCACCCAGGAGATTCCGAATCTGGTGGGGCTCGCGGACTGAGCCAGGCCCCGACCCGGCCCTGACCCGGTGCCGCCCCGACGACCTGCTGCTCTCATGATTGTCAGTGGTGGCGGGTACGGTTTTTGGCATGGGGATGCAAGTAGGGGCGCACATCGTCTGGGACTGGAACGGGACGCTGTTCCACGACAATGACGCGATCATCGGGGCGACGAACGCGGCGTTCGGCGAGCTCGGGCTGGAGCCGATCACGATGGAGCAGTACCGGACGCTGTACTGCGTGCCGGTGCCGAAGTTCTACGAGCGGTTGCTGGGGCGGCTGCCGACCGACGCCGAGTGGGAGGTCATGGACGAGACCTTCCACCGGTACTACACGGAGCACCGGGTGGGATGCGGGCTCACCGAGGGCGTGGGGGACCTGCTCGTGCGGTGGCGGTCCGCTGGGCGCAGCCAGTCGATCCTCAGCATGTACGGGCACGACGAGCTCGTTCCGCTGGTGCGCGGGTTCGGGATCGAGGAGCACTTCATACGGGTGGACGGGCGGACCGGGCCGTCCGGGGGCAGCAAGGCCGAGCACATGGTGCGGCACATCAAGGCGCTCGCGAGCGTGGACCCCGCCCGCACGGTGGTGATCGGGGACGCCGCCGACGACGGGGTGGCGGCGCTGCACGTGGGGGCGCGGGCCGTGCTCTACACCGGCGGGTCGCACAGCCGGGCGAGCCTCGAGGCGGTCGGCGTACCGGTGGTGGACACGCTGGGGGAGGCCGTCGCGGAGGCGGAACGTCTGGCCGCGTGACCCTGGCCGCATGATCCAGGTCGCGTGACCCTGGCTGCGTGAACCCGACCGCGTGAACCCGACCGCGTGAACCCGACCGCGTGAACCAAGCCGCGTGAACCAGACCTGATGCACCCGGCCGCATGAGCAGCGAGCGGCGCGGCGCCCCAAGCGGTCACTCGGTGCGCCGCGCCATGTGGTGCACGGGTGCCTTCAGGTCACCGGTGCCTTCGCACGCAGGACGGTCAGGAACTCTCGCATCCAGCCGGAGTGGTCCGGCCAGGCGCGGGACGACACCAGGGTGCCGTCGACGACCGCCTCGGCGTCCTGGAAGGTGGCGCCGGCGGCCTGCATGTCCAGTTCCAGGGCGGGGTACGCCGTGACGCGGCGGCCGCGGAGGCTGTCGATCGCGGCGGTGAGCAGGGGGCCGTGGCAGATCTGGGCGACGGGCTTGTCGGAATCGAAGAACGACTTGAGGATCTTGCGGAGTTCGGGGTCGTTGCGCAGGTACTCGGGGGCTCGGCCGCCGGGGATGACGACGGCCACGTAGTCGCCGGGGTCGACCTCGGAGAAGGCGAGGTCGGCGGGCCAGGTGTAGCCGGGTTTCTCGGTGTAGGTGTCGAAGCCCGGCTCGAAGTCGTGGACGACGAACTGCAGCTTCTTGCGGGTGGGGGCCGCGATATGGACGTCGTAGCCCTCCTCGCGGAGGCGCTGGTAGGGGTACAGAACCTCCAAGGACTCCGCGGCGTCGCCGGTGACGATGAGGATCTTCGCTGTCATGTCGGGTGCGCTCCTCTTCTCGGCCGTCGTGCTGCTCGGCCGTCCTGCCGCTCGGCCGTGGCCTGCTTCTCCGCCGTGGTCTGCGGCTCCGTCGGGCCGGCCTCCTGGGCAACGTGCCTCGGCACCGGGGGATTGCCAAGGGCTCGCGCGGCGCGGGTTGCCGGCCCGCCCGTACGCACCGCCGCTCCCGCCCGTGCCGTCACACCCGTACCGCCCCAGCCGTACGACTGCCCGCCGCCCCGGGTGAGCGGGCTGCGACCCGACCGTCTTCGGGCGGCGCCTGTTTTCGGACACGGGTGGCGTCCGGTTGGCGGGATTCCGGCCCGGTTCCGGGCCCCGGTCGCCGCCCCGGCCCTACACCTCAGGCTCCCCCTTGCTGTCCGACCCCGCCAGTTACGCCCACCCCGCACCGTTTGCCCCTGTGCAGAACGTCAAAGTTCTCCCCCTGGTTTTGTACACATACGGCTCATGACGGAGGCCCTGTAAGGAGCGATAGCCTTAGTGGCGTGATCAGCGCGATAGCTCGCGGGGGCATTGTTGCCCCTGCCCTGCGCCCGGTGAGCACGGACGACATCCGTGACCGGGCGGCAGTCGCTGGTCCTCGCGGGCGGGCGGGAGCCGAGAGAGCTCCCGGTAGGCCATGTGCACCCCGGGTCAGGGCGTCGCGGAGAGCAGCGTCACACCCCCGGGGCAGCTCAAGATTGGCTCATATACCCCCGCTCATCTCACCTCGCGGCATAGCGTCGAAGCAGACCGGACACCCCGCGTCGCGGCGTTACACCGGAGGGGAAGAGACCGTACTTCCTTCAACGTCACGCAACGGCGCGCGACAGGAGCCAGAGGACAATGCAGACCAAGCTGGACGAAGCCAAGGCCGAGCTGCTCGAGAGGGCCGCCCGGGTAGCTGAGAACAGCCCGGTCGGGGAGTACCTACCGACTGGGACCACGGACGAGAGCAGCCCCGGCACCCCGGACCACGACACCGTTCTCTCGTTCATCCAGCGCTACTACCTGCACACCGCCCCCGAGGACCTCACCGACCGCGACCCGGTCGACATCTTCGGAGCCGCCTTCTCGCACTACCGGCTGGCCGAGAACCGCCCCCAGGGCACGGCCAACGTGCGGGTGCACACGCCCACCGTCGAAGAGAACGGCTGGATGTGCAGCCATTCCGTCGTCGAGGTCGTCACCGACGACATGCCCTTCCTCGTCGACTCCGTCACCAACGAGCTGACGCGGCAGGGGCGGGGGATCCATGTGGTCATCCACCCCCAGGTCTTCGTCCGCCGAGACGTCACCGGCAAGCTCATCGAGGTGCTCACCGCGGCGCCCACCGGCGAACTGCCGCACGACACCCACACCGAGTCCTGGATCCACGTAGAGATCGACCGTGAGTCCGACCGCGGGGATCTGAAGCAGATCACCGCGGACCTGCTGCGCGTCCTGTCCGACGTCCGTGAGGCCGTCGAGGACTGGAGCAAGATGCGGGACCTGGCCCTGCGGATGGCCGACGAGCTGCCCCGGGAGCCCCATTCCGACCTGCGTGATCAGGAGTTCGAGGAGGCCCGCGAGCTGCTGCGCTGGCTGGCCGACGACCACTTCACCTTCCTCGGCTTCCGCGAGTACGAGCTGCGCGAGGACGACTCGCTGGCCGCCGTGCCGGGCACCGGCCTCGGCATCCTGCGCTCCGACCCGCAGCACTCCGAGACCGACAGCCACCCGGTCAGCCCGTCCTTCGAGCGGCTGCCCGCCGACGCCCGCGCCAAGGCCCGCGAGCACAAGCTCCTCATCCTCACCAAGGCCAACAGCCGGGCGACCGTGCACCGGCCGTCGTACCTCGACTACGTCGGGGTGAAGAAGTTCGACGCGAACGGCGAGGTCATCGGCGAGCGCCGCTTCCTGGGTCTGTTCTCCTCGGCCGCCTACACCGAGTCCGTCCGCCGAGTGCCGGTCGTCCGGCGCAAGGTCGACGACGTGCTGCGGGTCGCCGGGTTCTCGCCCAACAGCCACGACGGCCGCGACCTGCTCCAGATCCTGGAGACGTACCCGCGCGACGAGCTCTTCCAGACCCCGGTCCCCGAGCTCCAGCGCATCGCGACGTCCGTCCTGTACCTCCAGGAGCGCCGCCGGCTGCGGCTGTACCTGCGCCAGGACGAGTACGGCCGCTACTACTCGGCCCTCGTCTACCTGCCCCGCGACCGCTACACCACCGGCGTGCGCCTGCGGATCATCGACATCCTGAAGGAGGAGCTCGACGGCACCAGCGTCGACTTCACCGCCTGGAACACCGAGTCGATCCTGTCCCGGCTGCACTTCGTCGTCCGTGTCCCGCAGGGCACCGAGCTGCCGCAGCTCTCCGACGCCGACAAGGAGCGCATCGAGGCCCGCCTGGTCGAGGCCGCGCGTTCCTGGGCCGACGGCTTCGCCGACGCGCTCAACGCAGAACTGGGCGAGGAGCGCGCCGCCGAGCTGACGCGCCGCTACGCCAACGCCTTCCCCGAGGGCTACAAGGCCGACCACTCGCCGCGCGCGGCGGTCTCCGACCTCGTGCACATCGAGCAGCTCACCGAGGAGAACAACTTCTCGCTGAGCCTGTACGAGCCGGTCGGCGCCGCCCCCGAGGAGCGCCGCTTCAAGATCTACCGCAAGGGCGCGGCCGTCTCCCTGTCCGCCGTCCTGCCCGTCCTCAGCCGGCTCGGCGTCGAGGTCGTCGACGAGCGGCCCTACGAACTGCGCTGCTCCGACCGCAGTGTCGCCTGGATCTACGACTTCGGCCTGCGCATGGCCCCGACGGCCGGCGGCGAGTACCTCGGCGACGACGCGCGCGAGCGGTTCTCGGAGGCGTTCGCCGCGACCTGGACCGGCAAGGCGGAGAACGACGGCTTCAACGCCCTCGTGCTGGGCGCCGGGCTCACCTGGCGGCAGGCGATGGTGCTGCGGGCGTACGCGAAGTACCTGCGCCAGGCCGGTTCCACCTTCAGCCAGGACTACATGGAGGACACCCTCCGCAACAACGTCCACACCACCCGGCTGCTCGTCTCCCTGTTCGAGGCGCGGATGTCGCCGGACCGCCAGCGCGCGGGCCACGAGATCGTCGACGCGCTGCTCGAAGAGGTCGACGCGGCGCTCGACCAGGTGGCGAGCCTCGACGAGGACCGGATCCTGCGGTCCTTCCTCACCGTCATCAAGGCGACGCTGCGGACGAACTTCTTCCAGGAGGCGGCCGGCGGTCACCCGCACGACTACGTCTCCATGAAGTTCGACCCGCAGGCCATCCCCGACCTCCCCGCGCCGCGCCCGGCATTCGAGATCTGGGTCTACTCGCCGCGCGTCGAAGGCGTGCACCTGCGCTTCGGCAAGGTCGCGCGAGGCGGCCTGCGCTGGTCCGACCGGCGTGAGGACTTCCGTACCGAGATCCTCGGCCTGGTCAAGGCGCAGATGGTGAAGAACACCGTCATCGTGCCGGTCGGCGCCAAGGGCGGCTTCGTCGCCAAGCAGCTCCCGGACCCGTCCGTGGACCGGGACGCGTGGCTGGCCGAGGGCGTGGCGAGCTACAAGACGTTCATCTCGGCGCTGCTCGACATCACCGACAACATGGTGGCCGGCGACGTCGTGCCGCCCGCCGACGTCGTACGGCACGACGAGGACGACACCTACCTCGTCGTCGCCGCCGACAAGGGCACCGCGACCTTCTCCGACATCGCCAACGGGGTCGCCGAGCAGTACAACTTCTGGCTCGGTGACGCCTTCGCCTCCGGCGGCTCGGCCGGCTACGACCACAAGGGCATGGGCATCACCGCCCGCGGCGCCTGGGAGTCCGTCAAGCGGCACTTCCGTGAGCTGGGCGTGGACACGCAGAGCGAGGACTTCACGGTCGTCGGCATCGGCGACATGTCCGGTGACGTGTTCGGCAACGGCATGCTGCTCAGCGAGCACATCCGGCTGGTCGCCGCCTTCGACCACCGGCACATCTTCATCGACCCGAACCCGGACGCGGCCACCTCCTACGCCGAGCGCCGCCGCGTCTTCGAGCTGCCCCGCTCCAGTTGGGAGGACTACGACACCGAGCTGATCTCGGCCGGTGGCGGCGTCTTCCCGCGCAGCGCCAAGGCCATCCCGGTCAACGCGCACATCCGCGAGGCGCTGGGCATCGAGGGCAAGGTCGCCAAGATGACCCCGGCCGAGCTGATGAAGGCCATCCTCCAGTCGCCGGTGGACCTGCTGTGGAACGGCGGCATCGGTACGTACGTCAAGGCGAGCACCGAGACTCACGCCGACGTCGGCGACAAGGCCAACGACGCGATCCGTGTCGACGGCGCCGACCTGCGGGTCAAGGCCGTCGGCGAGGGCGGCAACCTGGGTCTGACCCAGCTCGGCCGGATCGAGTTCGCGCGGCAGGGCGGCAAGATCAACACCGATGCCATCGACAACAGCGCGGGCGTGGACACCTCCGACCACGAGGTGAACATCAAGATCCTGCTCAACGGTCTGGTCGCCGAGGGCGACATGACCGTCAAGCAGCGCAACAAGCTGCTCGCCGAGATGACCGACGAGGTCGGCCGTCTGGTCCTGCGCAACAACTACGCGCAGAACACGGCGATCGCCAACGCGCTGGCCCAGTCCAGCGCCATGCTCCACGCCCAGCAGCGCTTCATGAAGCACCTGGTCAGGGAGGGGCGCCTGGACCGGGCGCTGGAGTTCCTGCCCACCGACCGCCAGATCCGCGAACGCCTGAACGCCGACCACGGCCTGACCGGCCCGGAGACGGCCGTTCTGATGGCGTACACGAAGATCACGGTCGCCGAGGAGCTGCTGCACACCACGCTGCCGGACGACCCGTACCTGAGCACCCTGCTGCACGCGTACTTCCCGACCGAGCTGCGCGAGCAGTTCCCCGAGTACCTCGTCAGCCACCCGCTGCGCCGTGAGATCACCACGACCGTGCTGGTCAACGACACGGTCAACACGGGCGGTACGACGTATCTGCACCGGCTGCGCGAGGAGACCGGCGCCTCGCTGGAGGAGATCGTCCGGGCGCAGACCGTGGCCCGCGCGATCTTCCGCTCGGCGGAGGTGTGGGACGCGGTCGAGGCGCTCGACAACAAGGTCGAGGCCGCCGTCCAGACCCGGATCCGGCTGCACTCGCGCCGCCTCGTCGAGCGCGGTACGCGCTGGCTGCTCAACAACCGGCCGCAGCCGCTCCAGCTCGCCGACACGGTCGACTTCTTCGGCGAGCGCGTCGAGCAGGTGTGGTCGCAGTTGCCGAAGCTGCTGCGCGGCGAGGATCTGGAGTGGTACCAGCAGATCCACGACGAGCTGACCGGCGCCGGGGTCCCCGTCGAACTCGCCACGCGGGTCGCCGGGTTCTCCTCCGCCTTCCCGACGCTCGACATCGTCTCGGTGGCCGACCGCATGGGCAAGGACCCGATGGACGTCGCCGAGGTCTACTACGACCTCGCCGACCGGCTGAACATCACCCAGCTCATGGACCGCATCATCGAGCTGCCGCGTGCGGACCGCTGGCAGTCCATGGCCCGCGCCTCCATCCGTGAGGACCTCTACGCCGCCCACGCGGCCCTGACCTCGGACGTCCTGGCCGCCGGCAACGGCACCGCGACGCCCGAGCAGCGCTTCACGACGTGGGAGAAGAAGAACGGCGCAATCCTCGGCCGGGCCCGCACGACCCTGGAGGAGATCCGCGGGTCGGACGAGTTCGACCTGGCGAACCTGTCGGTGGCGATGCGCACGATGAGGACGCTGCTGCGGACGCACACGTGAGCCGTATGCGTGTGTGAGGCGTAGTCACGTCGGAGCGCCCCGGGCTGTCACAGCCCGGGGCGCTCACGATTGCGGCATCCACGGGATGCCCCTGAGTCGCGCCTTACGAGGGAACAGGGGCGGGCGCCGGCTTGGGCTTCGGCTTGGCCGCCTTGTCGCCCGTGAACGCCTCGTACTCCTTCAGCACCTCGTCCGTCGGCCCGTCCATGCGCAGCTCGCCGCGCTCCAGCCACAGGACACGGTCACAGGTGTCGCGGATCGACTTGTTGTTGTGGCTGACCAGGAACACCGTGCCCGCGTGCTTGCGCAGCTCGCGGATCCGGGCCTCCGAGCGCTTCTGGAAGGAGCGGTCGCCCGTCGCCAGCGCCTCGTCGATCAGCAGCACGTCATGGTCCTTGGCGGCGGCGATGGAGAAGCGCAGCCGGGCCGCCATGCCGGAGGAGTACGTGCGCATGGGCAGGGTGATGAAGTCGCCCTTCTCGTTGATGCCGGAGAAGTCGACGATCTCCGTGTAGCGCTGCTTGACCTGCTCACGGGACATGCCCATCGCGAGGCCGCCGAGGTAGACGTTGCGCTCGCCGGTGAGGTCGTTCATCAGGGCCGCGTTCACGCCGAGCAGGGAGGGCTGGCCGTCGGTGTAGATGTGGCCGTTCTCCACCGGGAGCAGGCCCGCGACCGCCTTGAGCAGCGTCGACTTGCCGGAGCCGTTGGTGCCGATGAGCCCGATGGCCTCACCCCGGTACGCCACGAAGGAGACGTTCTTGACCGCGTGCACCTTGCGCACGCCCGCTGCCTTCTCGGCCTGCCCCCGGCGCAGGATGCGGTTGAGGGCGGCGGTGGCGGAACCGCGGCCGGCGCCCGTGCCGTTGACGCGGTAGACGATGTCGACGCCGTCGGCGATGACGGTGGGGATGTTGTCGGTGGTGTTCTCAGCCACGGCCGTACGTCTCCTCAGCCTTCCAGAAGTAGATGAAGCCGCCGACGCCTGCCAGCAGGGCCCAGCCCGTCGCGATGGCCCACACGTGCGGCGGGAGCTGGTTCGCGTGGAAGCTGTCGATCAGCGCGAAGCGCATCAGGTCGATGTAGACGGCGCCGGGGTTGCACTGAAGGGCCGTGGTCACCCAGGACGGCAGGTCTTTGTGCTTGCTCATCATCGTGGTGATGCTGAACATCACGCCCGACGCGTACATCCAGGTCCGCAGTACGAACGGCATGAGCTGGGCGATGTCCGGCGTTTTCGCGCCCATCCTGGCCATGACCATCGCGACGCCGGCGTTGAAGGTGAACTGGAGCACGAGCGCCGGGAACGCCAGCACCCAGGAGGCGGTGACCGGGATGCCGAAGCAGAGCAGGATCACGACCAGGGCCGCCATGGAGAACAGCAACTGCTGGAGCTGCTGGAGCGCGAAGGAGATCGGCAGCGCGGCCCGCGGGAAGTGCAGGGCCCGCACCAGGCCCAGGTTCCCCGAGATCGCGCGGGTGCCCGCCATGATCGAGCTCTGTGTGAACGTCCAGATGAACACGCCCGTCACCAGGAACGGGATGTAGTCCGGCACGCCCTTCTTGGTGTTGAGCAGCAGGCCGAAGATGAAGTAGTACACCGCCGCGTTCAGCAACGGCGTCATCACCTGCCAGACCTGGCCGAGCTTCGCCTGGCTGTACTGGGAGGTGAGCTTGGCGGTGGCGAAGGCGCTGATGAAGTGGCGGCGCGCCCACAGTTGGCGGACGTACTCGGGCAGGGAGGGGCGGGCACCGCTGACCGCGAGACCGTGCCGGGCGGCGAGGGCCGCGAGGTCGGTCGGGGCCGGGGCGGGCGTCGTCGGGGGCGGTGTGTCGAGGACCTGGCTCACATCCGCTGCTTTCGCTCGGGGGGAGGGGTGCGGCGACGTTCTCTTACGTGACTCTTCACGTCTTCTTACGTCGGGACGGGACCGTATCGTCGCAACGTGAGCGTAGGGCGATCGGGCGTCGGAACGCAACCGTTTCGTCGTGGCGTGAGCGAGGTAACGGCAACGTGGGGACGGGACCGTATCGTCGTGGCGTCAGTGAGATGCCGGCGACGTAGGGACGGGACCGTATCGTCGTAACGCCCTATGCTGGTCCGCATGACGAGCAACGCCGACCAGCCGCAGACGCCTGCGCGCCGCCGGGCCCCGGCCGGGGCGGCCGTGCTCCGGGAGGACGTGACCGAGGCCATCCGGGCGGCCGTCTTCGAGGAACTGGCGGCCGTCGGCTACGCGCGCATGTCGATCGAGGGCATCGCGCGCCGGGCGGGCGTCGGCAAGACCGCGGTGTACCGGCGCTGGCCGTCCAAGCTGCACCTGGTCCTTGACGTGGTGTCGGCGGTGGCCGTGATGGGGCTGCCCGTCCCGGACACCGGCTCCCTCCAGGGCGATCTGCGGCTGCTGTACGAGGTGACCGCGCGCGCCCTGCGGCACCCCCTGGCCTCGCAGATCCTCCCGGACCTCCAGGCCGAGGCGGCCCGCAGCCCCGAGATCGCCGAGGCCGTGCAGAAGGCGCTGCGGGACGGGCAGGCGAGCGTGGCCAGCGGCATCGTGATGGCCGCGGAGAAGCGCGGCGAGGTGCGTCCGGGCATCGACGAGGAGCTGGCCCTCGACCTGATCTCGGGCCCGCTGTACTGGCGTTCCGTGGTGATCCGCAGCCCCAAGGTGCCCAAGGGCTATCTGGACGCTCTCTCCCGTGCCACCGCACACGCCCTCAAGGCGCTGTGAGTAGGCTGCGCGCAGCGCCCGCCCGTCGAGCGAGGCGGTGTCACCGCGCACGGTGACCGGTGCGGAGCCTTGTCCGGAGTAGAGGCGGAACTGCCGTGAGAGTCGTGATCGCCGAGGACAACGCCCTGCTGCGCGAGGGCCTCGTCCTGCTGCTGACGTCGGCCGGGCACGAGGTCGTCGCCGTCGCCGGCACCGGCCCCGAGATCCTGCCCGCCCTGCTGGAACAGCGTCCCGACGCGGCCGTCCTCGATGTGCGGATGCCGCCGGACTTCCGCGACGAGGGGCTGCGCGCCGCACTCGCAGCACGCGAGGAACTGCCCGGACTGCCGGTCCTGGTGCTCTCCCAGTACGTCGAGGAGCAGTACGCCGCCGAGCTCCTCGCCGGCGGCGCGAGCGGCCTCGGCTATCTGCTCAAGGACCGGGTCGGCCGGGTCGACGACTTCCTCGACGCCCTGGAGCGGGTCGCGGCCGGCGGCACGGCCCTGGACCCCGAGGTCGTCACCGAGCTCCTGACGCGCCGCGCCGGCTCGCCGCTGGACTCCCTCACCCCGCGCGAACGCGAGGTGCTGGCCCTCATGGCCGAGGGGCACGACAACGCGACCATCGCCAAAACGCTCGTCGTCACCGAACGCGCCGTCCACAAACACATCGGCAACGTCTTCCTCAAACTCGGCCTGCCGCAGAGTGACAGCGGACATCGCCGGGTGCTGGCGGTGCTGACGTATCTGAACAACTCGTAGCCGCCCGCCGGGGCGGCTCGCGCACCGGCGAGGTCGGGTCAGTCGCGTGCCGCGTCCGGATGCTGCCGTACCCACCCCGCCCACGCCGACGCGATCATGTCCTGGACGTCGTGCTTGGCCTTCCAGTCCAGTTCGGTGGCGATGCGGTCGGCGGAGGCGACGACGCGGGCCGGGTCGCCGGGGCGGCGCGGGGTGACGGTCGGCGGACGGTCGTAGCCGGTGACGGCGTTGATCCGGTCGATCATCTCGCGCACCGAAACGCCCTCGCCCCGGCCGATGTTGAGGGTGAGGGCGTGGCCCGGCGAGCCCTGGAGGGCGCGGGCGGCGGCCACATGGGCCTCCGCCAGGTCGACGACGTGGATGTAGTCGCGGATGCAGGTGCCGTCGGGGGTCGGGTAGTCGTCGCCGAAGATGCGCGGGGGCGCGTTCTCCGTCAGCTTCTCGAAGACCATGGGGACGAGGTTGAAGACGCCGGTGTCGGCGAGTTCGGGGGTGGCCGCGCCGGCCACGTTGAAGTAGCGCAGCGAGGCCGTGGACAGGCCGGTCGCGCGGCCGGTCGCCCGTACCAGCCACTCGCCCGCCAGCTTGGTCTCGCCGTACGGCGACATCGGCGCGCACGGCGTCTCCTCCGTCACCAGCTCGACGTCCGGCATGCCGTACACCGCCGCCGAGGAGGAGAAGACGAAGGACCGCACGTCGGCCGCGGTCACCGCCTCCAGGAGGATCCGCAGGCCCTCGACGTTCTCCCGGTAGTAGTGCAGCGGCAGCTCGACCGACTCGCCGACCTGCTTCTTCGCCGCGAGATGGACGACACCGGTGATGCGGTGGGCCGCGATGGCGCGGGCGACGCGCTCACGGTCCAGGGTCGAGCCGACGACCAGCGGGACGCTGTCGGGCACGCGGTCGGCGATGCCGGTGGACAGGTCGTCGTAGACCACGGCGCGCTCGCCCGCCTCGGTCATCGCCCGTACGACGTGCGCTCCGATGTAACCGGCGCCGCCGGTGATCAGCCAGGACATGTGCGGCCGTCCCCTCGTCAATGGGCCTGTGGTCGTGAGTGACAGTGAAGCAGGCGGCGGAGTCTGTCACGGACAACTGACATGACTCCCCGTAAACCGGGGGCCACGCGTAGCGCGAGCGCCCCGGAGTCTGTCGTGTACGGCTGCACGATGACGACGGCGTGCCGGGCGCCCACCACGGCGCACCGGCGCGCCAGTTCGGCGTCCGCGCGCACCTGTGCCGTGACCTCGCGGTACGCGCCGCCCCGGAAGCGCACCCGCAGCCGCAGCTCCCACGCGCGCGCCCCGTCGGCGGGCCTGCGGCCGACCGCGAACGCGGCCCACCGGAAGGTCACCTCCGCCGACCAGAAGACGCCCGTGCTCCCGTCACCGTCGGCCGCGAGCCGCACCGTCGTACCCCGCCCCGCCGTCCGCCCCGTCGCCCGGCACCGCCACTCCACCTCCAGCGCCTCCGGCCCCGCCTGCGCCACCCGGCCGTACAGCTCGTGCAGACGCAGCCGCACAAGGGCGTCACGCGCGCGTGGCCGCAGTTCGGCGTCGACGGCGAGGGGGAGGAAGCGGACGGGGCGGGTCAGCAGGGCTTCGAGGGTGATCTGGGGGAGGCCGGCCGACCAGACGGGCGTGCCGTCGGGGGCGTGGGCGTAGGGAGGGGGCAGGCGGGCCGGGCGGGAGGCCAGGTCCCGGATGCGGGGCAGGTCACGGGGCTCGGGGGAGGCCAGGACGACACGGCCGACGAGGCAGCCGGGCGCGGCGGGGTCGTGCTCCCAGTCGGATGCGTCGTACTCGGCGAGATAGGCCCGCGTGAGCGTCCACCACGCGCGCTGGTGGTGCGCGTCGTGCGACTCCAGCTCGCGTGCGTATGTCCGTAGCTCACGGTCGAGGAACTTCGCCCGCGCCTCCCGCGCGAGCTCTTTGCACCCGGCGCCCAGCAGGATCTCGTACGCCGCCCGGCTCGCCTCCGTGCGCGCCCGCCAGTCGGCCATGCCGGTCCGGTCCACGGAGGTGGGCGGCCGGTCGGCGCAGCGGCGTACGTGCCGGACGTACACCCGGTTCGGGACGAGGGCGATGCGCGGGCCGGCGGCGAGTACGCGCGCGCTGAAGACGAAGTCCGCGTAGCGGAACCGGCCCTCGGGAAAGCGGATGCCCCTCTCGCGAAGGAAGTCGGTGCGGTAGAGCTTGTTGACGCAGAGCGTGTCGTGGACCAGGCGCGGGCGCTGCGCCGGGCGCTCGTACACGGCGTGCGTGGCGTAGAGGGCGGCCTCCCAGGGTGTCTCGCGCCCCTCGGGCAGCTCCCGCCGCACGCACAGCCCGCCCGCCACCTCCGTGTCCGTCGCCGCCCTCAGCAGCGCGTCGACCGCGCCCGGCGTCAGGATGCCGTCGCTGTCCAGGAACATCACGTACGGCGAGGTCACCCGGTCAAGGCCGGTGTTGCGCGGGCTGCCGCAGCCGCCGCTGTTGACCCGGCGCCGGACCACCCGCACCCGCGGTTCGGTCGCGGCGAGGCGCGTGAGCAGTTCCGCGCTGTCGTCGGTCGAGCAGTCGTCGACGGCGACGACCTCACGGACGACCGGACCCTGGGCTAGCGCCGAGCGGACGGCGGCCGTCACGTGCGCGGCGTCGTTGTAGCCGACGACCACGACGCCGACCCGCGGTACGGGCGCGGTGTGCGGGGCGTGAGGGTCCATGGGGCCGCGTTCCGGAGTCGTAGGAATGGTGGGTTACCGCACGCTGACAGGGACTTGTGGCCCGAGCCGGAAGACGGCGGCGTCCGGGCTCCGGTTCACTGGCGGGCGACGGCGGTTCGGGGCGGAAGTGGTGCGTCACCGGGATCGTAGGCCGGGTGTATGCCGTACTCGCGGAGATATGCCGTCAATGACAAATAATCGTCAGTTAATAGAACAAAATCGGTCCTGTGGAACGCGGAACAGGAGCCGGAAAGGAGCGGCTGCCCGCGTGGCGCGGTCCCCGTCGTCGCCGTGTGCGGGCCCGTCGCCGTCATGCTCGGCCTCGGGCTGTGGGGCCTCGACCGGGACGGCATGTGGCGGGACGAGGGGGTGACGTACCAGGTCGCGCGTCGGTCGCTGCCGGAGATCTGGCGGCTGGTGCAGGGCGTGGACGCCGTGCACGGTGGTGTGCGCGCATGCGGTGACGCTCGCGGCGACGCGGGCGCCGAAGCGGGCGCGGGCCGCCTGGGGAGCCGCCGTGACGGGCGTGGGCGTCGCGCTGCTGCCGCTGACGGCGATGTCGCGGGCACAGGCCGGACAGGTGCAGTGGCTGCCGGTGCCGGGTGGGGGAGTGCGGAGCGGTCGTTGGCGCACCGATGGCGGCCACGCCGGTCAGGCGTCGCGCCCCTGCTCCTCCAGCGCCGCCGCGTCCAGCGCCTCGGTGAGCTGGTCCAGTTGTTCCCGCAGCGCGCCGATGGCGTCCTTGTCGAAGCCCGTCGCCGTGGCGATCCGGCGCGGCACCTGCAGCGCCCGCTCGCGCAGCGCGACGCCCTCCTCGGTGAGCCGCACCTCCACCGAGCGCTCGTCGCGGGCGCTGCGCTCCCGGCGCACCAGGCCGGCCGCCTCCAGACGCTTGAGCAGCGGCGAGAGCGTGCCGGAGTCCAGGCGCAGATGCTCGCCCAGCTTCTTCACGGGCAGGTCGCCGTGCTCCCACAGCACCAGCATCACCAGGTACTGCGGATAGGTGAGTCCCAGGTCCTTCAGGACCACGCGGTAGACGCCGCCGAAGGCGCGTGAGGCGGCGTGCAGGGAGAAGCAGATCTGCTGGTCGAGGCGGAGCCAGTCCGCCGTGGGCGTGGTCGTCATGCCTCCAGGGTAGCCCCTGCCCGTCATTTAGTTGTGTGCAATTGAATTGTGTGCTCTACTTGTGGTCGTCCGGGGCCGCCAACGGAGCCGCCGGACCACGAATCGAGAGGGATGGTTCCCATGGACGCGCTCTACACCGCTGTCGCCACCGCCACCCACGGCCGTGACGGTCGCGCCGTCTCCAACGACGGCAGGATCGACCTGAAGCTGGCCCCGCCGGTGGAGCTTGGCGGCAACGGGGAGGGCACCAACCCGGAGCAGCTCTTCGCCGCCGGTTACGCCGCGTGCTTCGGCAGCGCCCTCGGTCTCGTCGGCCGCCAGGCCAAGGTCGACGTCACCGACGCCGCCGTCACCGCCGAGGTCGGCATAGGCAAGCAGGGCGAGGGCTTCGGTCTGAAGGTGACGCTGCGCGTGGAACTGCCCGACACCCTGGACGAGGCGACCGGCCGCAAGCTGGTCGAGCAGGCCCACCAGGTCTGCCCCTACTCCAACGCCACCCGCGGCAACATCGACGTCGACCTCGTCATCGAGTAGGAACCCCGAAGCCCGGCGCCCGTCAGGACCCGATCCGCGCCAGTACCTCCCCCGTCTCCCGGCTCCACGCCACCACCACCGCCTCCTCGGGCACCCGCTTCCACCGCGTCAGCAACAGCCAGCGCGCGTGATAGCGCCGGGCGACGGTCGTGCGCTCGGCGCGGGTCGACGCGGGGGAGAGGTAGGCGCGGACATCGGCGAGCCGGCGCTCCCGGTCCCGCTCGTCCAGGGCGGGATCGGGCCAGATCGGCGCGGCCAGGTCCGGCCCGTACCCGGGGATCGAGCGCGGGGCGTGGTGCCCGTCGGAGATCACGACCTCGCCCTTGCCGACGTGCCGCGCCACCCAGGCGTACGACGGCCAGCGCGACGGCTGTTCCAGCCCCACCGGGTCCAGTGCCCGCGGCACCACCGCCCCGCCCTGCACGGTCAGGAACCCGACACAGGCCCCGGCCGCCGCGGCCCCGCCCAGCACCCGGCGCGCCCTGCTCCAGGGCCGGGGCGCCGCCAGCTCCACCGCCAGCGCGAACTGCAGCGGCACCAGGGTGAGTCCGAGGATCCTGCCGTAGGTGTAGTGGCCGCCGGCCCAGCCGTACGCCACGAGCAGGCAGTCGAGTGCGAACAGCAGCACCAGCGGATCGCGCCGGGAGTCCCGCCATCGCAGCCACAGCGCCGGCAGCCCGAGCAGCGCCAGCCAGAACTGCCCGAGGAGCTGTTCGTACAGCCGCCGGTGCATCCAGTCCACGCTGCGGTCCCCGGCCAGCGCGAACACATCGAAGTACGGCCAGGACCAGGCGACCAGCAGCGCCACCCCCGCCGTCACCGCCCACCGCACCAGCACGGCGGCCCCCCACCCCCGCTGCCACCCGGCGACGAACGCCACCGCCCCCAGCACGGCGGCGGCCGCGGTGATCGGATGGATCAGCAGGATCAGCGCGTACAGCGTGCCGAGCCCGGCGTACCCGGCGAACCCCGGCAGCCCGCTCGGCCCGACGTAGCGCACCAGCCCCTGCCCACGGGCCCGCGCCCCCGTCCAGGCCCAGGCCCAGAAGGTGAGCCCGATGGCGAACGCCGACGGGTATCCGAGGTTGCCGGTCATCGACATCAGGCTGAGGTACCCGCTCCACCAGGCCCGCTCGGTCCCCCACAGCAGCGTCATCGCGCCCAGTGCGAGCACCGGCGCCCACGGCCGCGGCGTGAGCACCCGCACGAAACGGCCGATGCCCGTCAGCAGCACCGCCAGGTTCAGCACCCCGGCCAGCCGCACCACCTCCCAGCCGCCCAGCCCGGTCAGCCGGGCGAAGGCGCCCTGTGCGAGGGCGTACGGCGAGTAGTACGGGCTGCCAGCGCCCGGCAGGTCCGCCATCGGATGGCGCGGATGGAGCAGATCGGCCTTCAGCCGCTCCACGACCGCCGCGTGCTGGCCCGCGTCGCAGCACAGCGGCACGGCCCAGTACGCCAGCAGCATCACCAGGAAGAACAGGAAGCCGAAGACCTGGTACGGCGTCGGACGCGGGCCGCGACCGCCGCGCAGCGCGGTGACACCGCGCACCCTCCTCCGGACGAGAGTGCCGACGGCCGCCTTTCCGACAGGTGAGGTCGTATCGGTTCGGGGCATTTGTCGTATGTTCCCAATGGGGTCAACGACACTGCCTCACTTCACCTCATCGAGTGATCCTGTCAGTGGGCGTCCAGGAGTGAGGGCGCGGTCGCCGGACCCGGGACCCGTCCCGCCGCCGGCCCCGCCATCACCTCACCCAGCATCAGCGTCCGTACGACCCGCTCGGCGGCCAGTCCGTCGTCGAACTCGCAGAACCGCTCCCGAAATCCCCGCCTGAGCCGCGCCGACTCCGCGTCCTGCCAGGTCCCGGAGGCGAACAGCCACGCCAACTCCCGGTAGGAGCGCGACACATGGCCCGGCGCGTCGGCGGTGATGTCGAAATAGGCGCCCCGGCTCGCTGTGTACGCCCCCCAGTCGTCGGCGTGGATCACGATCGGCCGGTCCAGGTTGGCGTAGTCGAACATCAGGGCGGAGTAGTCGGTGACCAGGACGTCGGCCGCGAGCATGACGTCCTCGACGTGCGGCTCGTCCGTCGCGTCGATCAGCACGCCCCGCCGGTGCAGCTCGGCCAGGCCCATCCCACGCGCGATGCCCGTGGACAGCGACGGGTGCAGCCGTACGACGAGGGTGTGGCCCGGGCCGAGGTCCCGGGCGAACCGGGCCAGGTCGATCCGGTCGACATGGCCGCCACGGCGGTAGTCGCGGCGGGTCGGCGCGTACAGCACGACGGTGTGCCCGGCCGGGACACCGAGCCGCGCGCGGGCCGCCTCAGTGGCCTCCGCGCCCGCGTTCACCAGCACGTCGTTGCGCGGGCTGCCCGTCCGCGCCGACGCGAAGTGACACGGGTAGGCCCGCTCCCACACCAGCTCCGAGTGCCGGTTGGCCACCAGGCTGTGGTCCCAGCGGTCGGCCCGCCACAGCATCTTCGGCACGTCGAAGCCGTGCCGTGCGCCGGGCTTGGTCAGCAGGTCGGCCGCCATGTACTTCAGCGGCGTGCCCTGATGGGTGTGGATGTGCACGCTGCCGGGGCGCTTGGCCAGGGTGCCGGGCCAGTTGACGTTGTTCACCCAGTACGTCGCCCGCGCCATGACCTCGTAGTAGCGCCGCGAGCCCGGCGTCACGAAGTCGATGCCGGGCGCCAGCGTGTCCACCGCGTCCTCCCGCACCACCCACACGCCCTTCATGTGCGGGGCGATCTCGCCGGCCTTCGCGTGGATCGCCGCCGGATCGCCCAGCACACCCCGGTGCGAGAACGCCGAGTACACGGCGAGATGCGGATCGAGGGGCCGCCTCGACCGGGCCGCGTACACGGCGCGCCTGGCCCGCTGCCCGGCCACGCGCGTCACCCGCCGCTTGCCCCTCCCGACGATCCCGCGCAGCTCACGCACCACACGGGCCGCGGCGAACGACTCGTACGACGCCGTGGCCAGCAGCCGCATCTCCTGGCCGCGCGTGCCGCCGGGCGGGACGAAGCCCTCGGGGACGTGCCGGGTGTAGAAGGAGCGGATCGCCCGGTAGAAGTCCGGCCGGTGCCCGAGCCGCACCCGGTCCTCGCGGGCCAGCACGAACAGCATGTGGTCCAGGGCCCGTTCGAACAGCGGCGGGCACGCCCACGCCAGGTCCGGGCGCTGCCGCAGGAACGCGAACAGGGACTCGTACTGCGGGAAGATGTCGAAGTGCCGCCGCCCCGGCGTCCTGGTGATCGCGCCCTGCCGGCGCTGCCGGTACTCGACCCCGATCCGCTCCAGACAGGCGATGCGGTCGGCCAGCACCATCGAGCGGTAGGTGACGGGCGCGTCCTCGTACAGGCCCGGGGCGTAGGCCAGCTCGTGCTCGAGGAAGAAGTCACGCCGGTACGCCTTGTTCCAGGCCACCAGGAACAGGTGCAGATACTCCGGGTTCTCCCGCACGCTGACCGTGCCGGTGCCGGCCGCCGCCAGCAGGTCCGCCGACGTGCTGCGGCCACCGCGGCCCCACCAGTGGGTGCGCACATGGTCGAAGACCACGATGTCCGGGTCGCCGGTCGCCTCCAGCTTCGCGGCGACCGCCTCCAGCAGGCCCGGCGTGTAGTGGTCGTCGCTGTCGAGGAACAGGACGTAGTCGCCGCTCGCCTGCGCCAGACCGGCGTTGCGGGCGCGGCCGAGGCCGACGTTCTCCGCCAGGTGCAGCACACGCACGCGTGCGTCGCGCTCGGCGTAGCCGTCCAGGATGGCCGGGCAGCCGTCGGGGGAGCGGTCGTCGACCGCGATCACCTCGAAGTCGGAGTACGACTGCCCGAGCACCGAGTCCAGGCACTCCCGCAGGAAGCCCTGCACCTTGAAGACGGGCACGATGATGCTGAAGCGGGGCACGTCAGCTCCTCACGAGGGTCGTCGCGGCGGGGGCGGGGATGCGCTCGGCGAGCGGGACCACCGGCGGCAGCGCCTCGGGCGGCTCCCCCAGCAGCACCCGGCGTACGACACGCTCGGCGGCGTGCCCGTCGTCGAACTGGCAGAAGCGCTCACGGAACGCGGCACGCAGGGCACCGGCCTCCTCGTCCGCGTACGAGCCGTCGCGCAGCACGGCCGCCAGCTCGCCCGGCGTCCGCGCCACCCGGCCCGGCGGCGACTCCATCAGGTCGAAGTAGACGCCCCGAAGCTCCCGGTAGACGTCCCAGTCGTCGGCGTACACGACGATCGGCCGGTCCAGGTTGGCGTAGTCGAACATGATCGACGAGTAGTCGGTGATCAGCGCGTCGGCGGCCAGGCACACGTCCTCGGCGGAGCGGTGCCCGGTGACGTCGATGACCGGGCCGGTGCCGCGCGCGGCGCCCTGGTCGTAGAAGTAGTGGGCGCGCAGCAGCACCACGTACTCGTCGCCGATCTCCTCGCACAGGGCCCGTAGGTCGAGGCCCGGCTCGAAGCCGGTGGCGTGGTCGCGGTGCGTGGGCGCGTAGAGCAGCGCCTTCTTGTCCTCCGGGATGCCCAGTTCGCGGCGCACGCGCGCGACGTCGTCGGCGGTCGCCGTGCAGTAGACGTCGTTGCGCGGATAGCCGTACTCCAGGGTCTCGTGCGAGGCGGGGAAGGCCCGCTCCCACATCTCGGTGGAGTGCCGGTTGGAGCTCAGGTTGAAGTCCCAGCGGTCCACGCGGGCCAGCAGCCTGGCGAAGCTGCCGGTGGCCGCGGCCACCACCGGGTACGTCGCCTGGTCGGCGCCCATCTTCTTCAGCGGGGTGCCGTGCTGGGTCGACAGATGGACACTGCCCTTGCGCTTGACCACGGCGTCCGCGAAGTTGGCGTTGTTGATCAGGTACTTGGCGCGGGCCAGCACGTCCCAGTACTCGCGGCTGCCGATCACCGCGTGCTCCACGCCCTGCGGCACGGTGTGCGCATGGTCCGCCTCGACCAGGAACACCGAGCGGATGTGCGGGGCGAGTTCGCGCGCCTTGGCGTGGATCGCCGCCGGGTTGCAGACGTAGCCGCGGCCCCAGTACGCGCAGTACACGGCGAGGTTCGCGTCCAGCCGGGTCCGCAGTCGGTGCCGGTAGCGCAGCCGGGTGCGCAGCCCGCGTGGACGCGGCACCGCCGAAGCCGCCCTCGCCAGCGCCCGGTTGGCCCCGCGCAGCGCCCGGAACGCCACGTACGCCCCGCTCGCCAGCAGCCGGTGCTGCACCCCGAGACTGCCGCCCGGCGTCCGGTACCCGGCGGGCCGGTACCGCCGGTACAGCCCGCTCGCCCGCTGGAAGAATGCCCGGCGCCGGCGCGGCAGCCGACGCGGATGGGCGGCCGTCTTCAACACGGCCGCGAAGAGCTGCTCGAACAGCGGCCCGAACCGCTCCTCGGACAGCCCCAGCTCGGCGGCCCGCGCGAGCACCAGCTCGACCTGTGCGAGCAGCTCAAGGTGATACCCGCCCGGCAGGCCCAGCCGGTTGCCCTGCCGGCGCAGCAGATGCCGTACGACGACCTGCCGCAGCACCGCCACGCGCTCGGCGGCCAGCACCACCAGACCGCCGAAGCCGATGTCGGTGAAGCGGCCCTCGGGGAAGGTGAGCTGCCGTTCGGTGAGGAAGGCACGGCGGTAGGCCGCGCTCCAAGCCGGCAGCTCCACGCCGGTGAGGTGCGGCGCACGCTCGGGCGGGAAGACCCCGTCCGGTGTGCGGGCGAGCACGGAAGCTGCCGGGTTGGTCGGCTCGCCCGTCCACCACGGGGTGCGCTCGTGCTCGAAGTACAGGACGTCCACGTCACCGGTCTCGCCCAGCCGGGCGTCCAGCGCCGTCAGCGCGCCCGGCACCAGCATGTCGTCGCCGTCCAGGAACAGCAGCCAGTCACCGGTCGCGGCCCGCAGCCCGGCATCGCGCGCCCCGGCCAGCCCGGCCGCCGGCGGCGAGTGCACGGGCGCCACCCGGCAGTCCCGCTCGGCGTACCGGGCCGCCACGCCCTGCGCCGGTGCGTCGGGGCCGTCCGAGACCGGGATCAGCTCGAAGTCGCCGAAGGACTGGCCCAGGGTCGAGTCCAGCGCCTGGGAGAGCCGGCCAGCGACCCCGTGGGACGGAACGATGATGCTGAAGCGGGGCATACTGCTCTTCCTGTCGGTGTGCGATGTTCCGGCGGCCTGGTGAGTGAGGAGGCCGGAGCCGGCCTCAGCCGGCGCCGAGGCGGCCGGGCCGCCCGGCGGGACGCCAGTTGGGCGGCCGGCTCGGTGTGGGCCGTGACGGGCTGGAGGGCATGCGAACTCCTCTTCAGTGAGAACGCCGTTCAGCGGCTCTCGGTGACGGCCACCGGCCTCGCGGGTTGCGGCACGGTCGCCACCGGGGTGTGCGTGAGCGACGCGGCCGGCGACGGCACGGGATGGCGCTTGTCGAGCGGCACCACCGCGGGCCGGTCCGGCTCGCCCAGCGCCACATGGCGGACGACCCGCTCGGCGGCGCGTCCGTCGTCGTAGGGGCAGAAGCGCTCGCGGAACGCCGCCCTGAGCTGGGCGGAGCGCGAGCCGCGCCAGTGGCCGGTGGCGAAGATGTCGATCAGCTCGTCCTCGCCGCGCGAGATCGCGCCCGGCGGGAAGGAGCACAGGTCGAAGTAGGTACCGCGGGCCGCCTCGTACGCCTCCCGGTCGTCGGCGTGGATCACGATCGGCCGGTCCAGGTTGGCGTAGTCGAACATGATCGACGAGTAGTCCGTGACCAGCGCGTCCGAGGCCAGGCACAGCTCCTCGACGCTCGGGTGGCCGGTGACGTCGATGACGCGGGCGGACGGGTTCTCGACGAGCGGGCCGCCGTGGCGGTGGTGGGCGCGGGCCAGGATGACGTAGCGCGGGCCCAGGCGGAGCGCGACGCGGTGCAGGTCGAGGGAGACGGTCTGGGTGCGGCGGTAGTCGCGGTGCGTGGGGGCGTAGAGGATCACCACCGCGCCCTCGGGGATGCCGAGCTGCTCGCGGATGCGGGTCACGTCCGCGGAAGTGGCCTGCTGGAAGACGTCGTTGCGCGGGCTGCCGTATTCGAGGGTGGTGTATGTGCCCGGGTGGACGCGCTCCCAGACCAGGGTGGAGTGGCGGTTGCCCGACAGGACGTAGTCCCACTTGTCGACGTCGTCGAGGAGCTCGTCGACGTCCGTCTCGCCGCCGGCCGCCGCCGGGCGTTCGCGCAGGTCCAGGCCCATGTGCTTGAGCGGGGTGCCCCGCTGGGTCTGCACCATGACCTGCCCGGCGCGCTTGACCAGGCCGCGGTCGAAGCCGGCGTTGTGCACGAGGTACTTGGAGCGGGCGAGGGCCGTCCAGTAGGCGGCCGTGCCGGGGCGCAGCACGCGGGTGCCGGACGGAACGGAACCCTGCTGCCCGGCGTCGGCGATCCAGGCCGTGCGGATGTGCGGGGCGTGCGCGCGGAACGCCTGCTCCAGGGCGCCCGGATGGCAGCCGTGCCCACGGACGCCGTCCGCGGCGAAGACGGCCAGGTCGGCACGCACCGGCAGGAGGCGCTGGACGCGGTAGTGCAGGCGCAGGGCGCCGGAGCGCAGGCGCTTCAGCAACCGGCCGGTGACCTTGGCGGTGCGGCGCAGCAGCGACGCCGTGAGCTGCAGGGCGCGGTAGGTGCGGTGCAGGCCCAGGCGGACGAGCGTGCAGTGGACGCGGGTGCGCGCCGTGACGGGGACTCCCGGGGCGTGGTAACGCCGGTAGTAGGTACGCGCCCTGCGCAGGAACGCGGCCCG
Organism: Streptomyces sp. NPDC036764; assembly: GCF_055609385.1. Lineage (NCBI taxonomy): Bacteria > Bacillati > Actinomycetota > Actinomycetes > Kitasatosporales > Streptomycetaceae > Streptomyces > Streptomyces sp. NPDC036764. The sequence continues at coordinate 373,635 of NZ_JBVJPT010000007.1, read as the reverse complement.
GCTGCGGCGCGGGAGGCGGTCGCGGCGGGCGAACACCACGACCAGGTGGTCCACCATCCGCCGGAACAACAGCGGCCGCCAGCAGGCGAGTTCGGGGCGGTCGGCCACGTACGCGAAGACCCGGTCGTACTGCTCGAAGATGTCGAAGTGCCGCGGGCTGACCGTGCCGAGGATGCCGCCCCGGCGCCGCTGCCGGTAGTGCACGCACACCCGGTCCAGGGTCGCGATCGACTCCGCCGTCATCAGGACCGGGTAGGTCCAGGGCGTGTCCTCGTAGTAGCCGGGCGGGAAGGCGAAGCCCTCCGCCTCGACGAACTCCCGCCGGTACGCCTTGTTCCAGGCGACCATCAGCAGCCGCAGCAGGCCCGGGCGGTCCGCCAGCCGGAAGGGTGCCGGGCCCTCTTCGCAGAGCCGGCCGGCGGCCTGGTTGCGGACCGTCTCGCCGGTCCAGTAGGTGCGCGCGTAGTCGTACACCAGGACGTCCGGCTCACCGGTCTCCTTCAGCCGGTCGGCGATGGTGAGCAGGCTGTCGGGGGTGAGGCTGTCGTCGCTGTCCAGGAAGATCAGGTAGTCGCCCCTCGCCTCGGCCATACCGGCGTTGCGGGCGGCCCCGAGGCCCTGGTTCTGCTTCAGGTGCACCGGGCGTACGCGCGGGTCGCGGTCCGCGAACTCGTCGATGATCGCGCCGCAGGCGTCCGGCGAGCAGTCGTCGACGGCGATCAGTTCCAGATCGGGGTACGACTGTGTGAGCACCGATTCCAGGCACTCGTGCAGGTACGCCTGCACCTTGTACACGGGGACAATGACACTGAACCTGGGCAAGGGACATCCATCGATCGGTGCGGGCGTTCGGCCCGGGAACGGCCAATGGAGTGACTTGGTTACGGGTCCTACGGCATACGGGGGACCGCTCGGTGAACGCCGGAGGGCGGGCCGGTACCCCGGCCCGCCTCCTCAAGGGTGTTGCCCGCGCCGCTACTTGACCGCGCCCGCCATCACGCCGGACACGAACTGCCGCTGGAACGCGAAGAACACGACCAGCGGGATCACCATGGAGATGAACGCGCCGGGCGCCAGGACGTCGACGTTGTTGCCGAACTGCCGTACCTGGGTCTGCAACGCGACCGTGATCGGCTGGCTGTCGGCGTCCGTGAAGATCAGCGCGACCAGCATGTCGTTCCACACCCACAGGAACTGGAAGATGCCGAGCGCGGCGATCGCCGGACCGCCGAGCGGCATCACGACGCGGAAGAACAGCCGCAGTTCACCGGCGCCGTCCAGCCGGGCCGCCTCCAGCAGCTCCCGCGGGATCTCCGCGAAGAAGTTCCGCAGCAGGAACACCGCGAACGGCAGTCCGAAGCCGACGTGGAAGAGGATCACGCCGATCAGGGAGCCGAAGATGCCGATGTTGCCGAAGAGTTCGGCGATCGGGATCAGCGCCACCTGCACCGGCACCACCAACAGGCCGACCACGCCGAGGAACCACCAGTCGCGGCCCGGGAACTCCATCCACGCGAACGCGTATCCCGCGAGCGCGCCGATGATGACGACGAGGACCGTCGCCGGGACCGTGATCAGCACGGTGTTGAGGATCGAGTCGGTGATGTCGCTGTTGCCCAGCAGCTTGTCGTAGCTCTCGAAGGTGAGTTGCGAGGGCTTGCTGAAGACCTGCCACCAGCCGCTCGCCGTCATCTCCTCCGGCGGCCGCAGCGAGGAGATCAGCAGCCCGATCGTCGGGACCAGCCAGAACAGGCCGACGAGGATCAGGACTACCCGCACCAGCCCGCCGCTGACGAAGGAGGCCAGCCGGGAGCCCAGGGACTCCTCACTCATCGCCGCACCTCCCGTCGCAACCTACGGATGTTGAACCACATCACCGGGATCACCAGCAGCAGCAGGAACACCGAGATCGCGCTCGCGATGCCCGGCTGGTCCTCGGAGAAGCCCTTGCGGTACAGCTCCAGCGCGAGGACGTTCGCGTCGTCCTGGGAGGAGCCCGGGGCGATGATGAAGACCAGGTCGAAGACCTTCAGCACGTTGATCATCAGGGTGACGGTGACGACCGCGAGGACGGGCGCCAGCAGCGGCACCGTGATCTTGCGGAACACCTGCCACTCGTTGGCTCCGTCGACCCGGGCCGCCTCCAGCAGATCGCGCGGGATGCCCGCGAGCCCGGCCGCGATCAGCACCATCGCGAAACCGGCCCACATCCAGATGTACGACCCGATGATGGAAGGTGTGACGAGGGACGGGCCGAGCCAGTCCAGGCCGTTGTACGGCTCCTTGAAGTTGTCCGCAGGGAGCTTGAGCCGGGCCCCGTCGGCCGCGGCCGGCAGCGTGAACGTGCCGTCGCCGGCCGCCTTCGTGGAGGCCACGACCTTGCCGTCCTTGACGGCCTCGATCTTCATCCCGGCATAGCCCAGCTCGGCCGCGTCGACTCCGCCGAGCGTGCCGACGCCCTTGCCGCGGGTGAAGTCCTGCCAGGTGGTGCCGGTGACCTTCCCCGGCTCCGCCTCGGCCTGAACGGCCTTGCCCGCGTCGTCCGGCATCCCGTCGGGGGCGACGCCGACCAGGGGCAGGGTGACCGGGGTGCCGGCGCTGACGGTGGCCTTGGTGATGAAACCGCCGCCCGGCGCCGCTTCGAGGGGCGACTCGCGGCCCGGGTGGGCCTTCGGGAACGCGGACGCCTGCGCGAAGGTGTCGTGGACGCCCACCCACACCGCGTTCGCGACGCCCTTGTCCGGGTCCTGGTCGTAGACGAGCCGGAAGATGATGCCGGCGGCCAGCATCGAGATCGCCATCGGCATGAAGACGACCAGCTTGAACGCCGTGCCCCAGCGCACCCGTTCGGTCAGCACCGCGAAGATCAGACCGAGCGCGGTCGCGACGGTCGGGGCGAACACCACCCAGACGACGTTGTTCTTCAGGGCGGTGCGGATGCCGTCGTCCGTGAACAGGGCCTCGTAGTTGTCGAATCCGGCGAAGCCGCCGCCGGACTGGTCGTAGAAGCTGCGGATCACCGAGTACCCGATCGGGTACACCACGAGCGCGCCGAGCAGCACCAGGGCGGGCAGCAGGAAGAGCGCCGCAACCGTCCTGCGGGTGCCGGTCACGCTCTTGCGCGACTTGGGTGCGGCAGGGGGCGCGGTGCCCCCGGCCGCTTCCGCGGAAGCCATGGCGTCAGTTTCCGTACGCCGCGGCCGCGTCGGCCTCCAGCTTCTGCTGGGTGCCAGCGATGTCCGAGGGCTTCTTCAGGAAGTCCTGGAGCGCCTTCCACTCGCCCTTGCCCGGGGTGCCGCCGAAGGCCTGCGGGGCCTGGTCCGACATGTCGAAGCGGAAGTCGTCACCGGAGTCGATGAGCGCCTTGGCGATCTTCTGCTGCACCGGGTTCGGATACGCCGAGTTCTCCACGTTCTTGTTCGGCGAGAGATAGCCGCCGAGCTTCGCCTGGATGGTCGCCGCGTCCGGAGAGGCGAGGAAGGTGGCCAGGGCCTGCGCCGCCTCGGAGTCCTGGAGGATGACGGCCGCGTCGCCGCCGGAGACGACCGGCGCGGTGTCACCGACGGTCGGGAACGGGAAGACCTTGGCGTCCGTGCCGACCGCCGCCTTCGCCTGCGTGATGTTGACCTGCGCGAAGTCGCCCTCGTAGACCATGGCGGCCTTCGGCTGGTCGCCACCGGTGAAGACCTGGGTGACGGAGGCCGGGAAGTCCGTCTGGAGCGCGCCGCTTGCGCCGCCCGCCACATAGTCCTTCTTGCCCCACACCTGGGCGAGCGTGGTGAGCGCGTCCTTCACGGACGCGTCGGTCCACTTGATCTCGTGCTTGGCCAACTGGTCGTACTTCTCGGGACCCGCCTGGGAGAGGTAGATGTTCTCGAACCAGTCGGTGAGGGTCCAGCCCTCCGCGCCGCCCACGGAGAACGGTGTGACACCGGAGTCGTAGACGGTCTGCGCGGTGGTGAGCAGTTCGTCCCACGTCTTGGGCTCGGCGGCGCCCGCGTTCTCGAAGACCTTGGCGTTGTACCAGATCAGGGACTTGTTGGCGGCCTTGTAGTAGACGCCGTACTGCTTGTTGTCGACCTTGCCGATCTCCTGCCAGCCCGGCGAGTAGTTCTGCTGCAACTCCTTGACCGCGTCGGCGCCGAGCGGCTTGGCCCACTTCTTGTCCACGGCCTGCTTTATGGCGCCGGGCTGCGGAAGCATCGCGATGTCCGGCGGCTGGCCGCCCGCGACCTTCGAGCCGAGGAAGTTGATGATCGGGTCCTGCGCGGGCACGAAGGTGACCTTGGCGCCGGTGCGCTTCTCGAACTCCGCGAGGACCTTCTTGAAGTTCTCCTGCTCGGCACCGGTCCATACGGCGGCGACCTCGAGGGATTCGCCGTTCAGCTTGGGAAGGGTGACGGTGCTTGCGGACTCCTCGCCGGAGCCGCCCTGTTCGTTGCCGTTGTCCTTGTCGCTGCCACCGCACGCGGTGAGGGAGAGTGCGAGGGCGCCCGCGAAGACGGCTGCCGCGGCCCTGGCGGCCCTGTGTGTCCGGTTCTTGCTGCTCGTGCTGCGCATCACTGCCCCGTTCTTCGTGCCTCGTCGAACGTTCGAGCGCTGTCCCGTGCGATCTGGTCTACGCCCTGCCATGGGGGGCGGCAAGACTGCGTCCGCTGTCAAGTGGGCGATCGTGACCGCCTCGTGACCAGGCACCCTGCTGCCCGTCCTCGGACGCGGGACGGGCCGAAACGCGCCGGGTGGCGTTACAGGAGTGACGGCACCTCGGTCGCCGAGACCTCCCGCGCCGCCCGCTCCACCGCACTGGCCAGCAACGCCAGATCCGTAGGACCGTTCCCCAGCTCCCGCACCTGACGCCGGGCCGGCGGATCACCCATCCGGTGCCACTCCAACGGCACCACCGTCGGCCGCAGCGTCGCCGTCCGCGGAATGCGTCCGGTGACCCGGCCGCCCTGGAACGGCATCACCCGTCCGTCCGCCCAGGCCAACCGACCGCGCCCCGGCGCCGGTTCGTCAGGCCCCGCGGCCACCGCGTCCAGCGTCACCCGCAGGGTCGCCCGACGGGCCGGCTCCGACTCCGCCGTACGCCCGCCGACCGCCGTGGCGGCCACCAGATGCACGCCGAGCCGCTCGCCCTCGCGGGCCACGGCCTCCAGCGCGCGTATCACCGAGCCGGCCGCCGGTCTGCCCGGCGAGCCCAACGCGGGAGAGACCAGGGCGTCCAGGTCGTCCACGACCACCACGAGCCGGGGCAGCGGCGGCACCGCCTCGGCCTGCCGGCGCCCCGCTCCCGGCCGCAGCCGCATCGTGGAACTGGGCGGGCTGTCCAGGTCCCCGGTGTGGTCACCTGCACCGCTGCCGGCTCCCGCCGCCGCGCGCTGCGTGACCATCCGGCCCGACAGCGCGCGCCCCGTGTGCCACTCGGCGAAGTCGGACCGCCCGAGCAGTTCGGCCCGCCGCTTCAGCTCGGCGCTCAGCGACTGGGCGAACTCCCGCATCCGGACGGGGTCGTTGGCGGTCAGGTGGGTGGTGACATGCGGTATGTCGGTGCACGCCCGCAGCCCGTCGCCGTGCCCGCCACCCGCGCCGACGCTGTCCCGGCCGTCGATCAGCACGACGCCCAGCCGGTCCGGCCGCTCGGCCGCCGCGAGCGACGCGACGACGGCCCGCAACAGCTCCGTACGCCCGCTGCCGGGCGGTCCCTCGATCAGCAGATGCGGCCCGTCCGCGCCGAGGTCCGCGCCGACCGGGCCGCGCGGCCCGGCCCCGAGCACGGCACACGCGCGGCCGCCGAGGGCCTGGGGGTCGTCGGCCGCGTCGGCCCACCGCGCCATCAGCGACGCGGGCGTGGCGCGCGCCAGCCCCAACTCGTCGAGCAGCCGCGCCGCCTGGGGCAACGGCACGGACACGCGCGCGTGCCGCTCCCCGAAGCCGCCCTCCGTGCGCAACGGCGCCAGTGCCCGCGCGAACCGCTCCGCCCAGGGCAGCGATACGGCGTCCACCGCGGCGACGGTGCCGTGCCCGACGGGACCGCGGGCGGCGCCGGACGGGTCGTGCTGCTGGGTGGTGCCGTCCCGGTCCGTGCCGTCGTTCACCTGCTCGCGGTCGACGGCGCCCTGTGCGCCGGCCCCGCCCCGCGCCACCCGCATCAGCCGCAGCGCCGTCGCCACATCACCACTGAGCAGCGCGACCGCACCGCACTCCCGGAACGCCGGCGACACCGTGCACGCCGCCTCGTACGTCTCCGTCACCGGCGACGCGGGCGACGCCGAAGCCGTCTCCGCGAGGCACACGACGTGTATCCCGGCCCGCGGCCCCTCCAGCGCCAGCCGTGCCACCGCCTCGCGCACATCGGCGCCGCCGGGATCGCCGTCCACGACGACCACGGTGTACGGCCCCGCGAACCCGTCCGTCACATCGGCCGGGTCGTCCTCCCGTGCCCACGAGGGCCGGCGTGCGCCACGCCGGCCGGGGACCTGGCCGTCCGCCACGGCCGCGTCGCTCCGGCGGGCGGCCGTGACCGCGGTGCCGCCCCGCGTCGCCGTCTGCGCCGTCATGTCCTCCAGCCGCCGCAGCAGCTCCTCCGTACGGGCCGTCGCCTGTTCGCGGTCGTAGGCCAGCAGCAGACGGCAGTCCTGGCCGTGCCCGGGGCGGACATGCGGGAGCCAGCCCAGCCATGCCCACTCGGCGGTGCGCTCCTCCAGGGGGCGGGCGCGGTCCACGCTGAGCAGGACCACTTCCAGGGCGCCGGGCGCGTGCAGTGCGGCGAGCTGGGCGAGCACCGCGCGGGCCAGCCCGGCGAGCCGCTCGCGCGGACCGGCCAGGCCCAGTGCCCCGACCTCCCGCAGATCGGCGGTCACCGGCACCGCGGGCAGCAGCCCCGAGCCGTCGGGTGCCGTCCGGTCGGCCGTGCCGAGCCGCACCGTGAGCGCCTCCGCGTGATCGGGTGAGCGCTCCCACAGCCGGGGACCGGGGCCCAGGGCCGTCAGCAGCAGCGATGCCGGGTCCGGCCAGGTCTCCGGCTGCCGGGGGCCGTCGGCAGCCGCGGGCCGCCCGGGCTCCTCCACCGGCTCGTCATCGTCGTACGCCCCGTCCCGCGCCGCCCCGTGCTCCGCTCGCCCGCCGGCCAGCCGCCGCGCCCACGCCGTGAGCCCGCCCCGCCTGCGCACGCCCTGCGGAACGTCGGTGCCGCGCAGCGGGGTGCCTTTACGGGTGCTGCCGGCCGCCGCGCCCTCGGCGAGCGCGGCCGTAGCAGCCGAATCGGAGGCGAGGCCGGGGTCACCGGCGGCTTCGCCGCCGAATGCGCCCGGACCGAAGCCCGCGCCGTGGGTGTCACCGCCGCGCGGTCCCGGGACCGTCCTGCCGGCTCCGCCGTGCCGTTCGATCCGCGGTGCGCCGCCCTGGACCGGGACGATGGGCGGTTCGACGGGATCGTGTTCCTGCGCGGCCGGATCGCCGCCGTCCGCCACGCGTGCGTGGCGCACAGCCGGGTCGGCGGGCAGCGGCGGCCGGGCGCCCGCATGGCCGTCGCCCCCGCCGGGGACGCGCACATGCCCCTCCCCGTCCGGCTCCGTCCGCACCCGCGCGCCCGGACCGCCGGCCGGGGTCAGCCGCAGGGCCGACTCGCCGATCCGCAGCAGGGCGCCCGGTGCGAACCGCACCGGGCGGGTGGTCAGACGGGCGCCGTCCAGCGTGGTGCCGTTCGTGGAGCCGAGGTCGGCGACCGAGACCCGGCCGTCGGCGGCGACCGTGACCGCGCAGTGCAGCCGGGAGACGTCCGGGTCGTCGAGCGGGACGTCGGCGTCCGCGGAGCGGCCGATGCGGATCTCGCCGCCGTGCAGCAGATGGACGCCGCCCGCGTCCGGGCCCGCCACGACATGGAGCTGGGTCGGGGCGTCGTCCAGCTCGGGGTGGGGTTCGGGGGCCGCCGGGGCGCCCAGGGACAGCACCGCGCCGTCCGTCAGCGGGGGCTCGCCGAGGGTACTGCGCCGGTCGTCGAGCCGCTCCGCGCCCGCGTACAGCACGACCGGACCGCCGCCGCGCTCGGTCTCCGCGCCACCGTCGAATCCGCCCGCGCGGGAGGTGCCCCCACCGCGGGAGGTGCCCGTGTCGCCGGCCACCGACGAGGCGAGCGCCGATGCCACCGCGGCCAGGGCGGTGCCGGCCGGTGCCGTGACCAGTACGTCGCAGCTCGCGGCGCGGCCGCGCGCCGATGGGGGTCCCCCCTGCTCGGACGAAGCCGAGAGCCTGGCAGAAGGCGGGGCCAGCGGGTCTACGACGGTCAGCCGGATCTGCATCGGCGTCAGCGGTCCCTTCTACGCGGGCGCGGACCAGGGCCCGTCTGATGGATCTCCCCACCCCACACGAGCACATCGGCCAGTACTCCACGCATCCTCGCACCTGCCACTGACAACGCGCCCCCCGCCCGAAGGCAAGTGATCTTGATTGGTCGGCTCTGCCCGCAAAAGTGCCTGACAGTTGACCTGTGGGCGATCGCTTGAGATCAGTCACGTCTGCTTGCGGCAACCACGAGACTGAGCCGAGCGTCTTTCCTTCGAACATGTACGGGATGCCGTACGTAAGACGCACAGAATGACGACAGGCCGGTGCCCGGGGGCACGGCACTACAGTGGGTCGGAACGTAGGCAAGCAGCAGGGAGCGCGACGTGCGGCCGGTAGGCAGCAAGTACATCCTCGAGGAGCCGCTGGGTCGCGGCGCCACGGGGACCGTCTGGCGAGCCCGCCAGCGGGAGACCGCGGGTGCCGAGGCGGCCGTGCCGGGGCAGCCCGGCGAGACGGTCGCGATCAAGGTGCTCAAGGAGGAGCTCGCCAGTGACGCGGACATCGTCATGCGGTTCCTGCGCGAGCGGTCCGTCCTGCTCAGGCTGACCCACCCCAACATCGTCCGGGTCCGTGACCTGGTCGTCGAGGGCGAGCTGCTGGCCCTGGTCATGGACCTCGTCGAGGGCCCCGACCTGCACCGCTACCTGCGCGAGAACGGCCCCTTCACCCCGGTCGCAGCGTCCCTGCTCACGGCCCAGATCGCCGACGCGCTGGCCGCGAGCCACGCCGACGGCGTCGTCCACCGCGACCTGAAGCCCGCCAACGTCCTGCTCCGGCAGGACGGCGGTCAGATGCACCCGCTGCTGACCGACTTCGGCATCGCCCGCCTCGCCGACTCCCCGGGTCTGACCCGCACCCATGAATTCGTCGGCACGCCCGCGTACGTCGCGCCCGAGTCCGCCGAGGGCCGCCCGCAGACCTCCGCCGTCGACATCTACGGCGCCGGCATCCTCATGTACGAGCTGGTCACCGGGCGCCCGCCGTTCGGCGGCGGCTCCGCCCTGGAGGTCCTGCACCAGCACCTGAGCGCCGAGCCGCGCCGCCCGTCCACGGTCCCCGACCCGCTGTGGACCGTCATAGAACGCTGCCTGCGCAAGAACCCCGACGAACGGCCCAGCGCCGAGAACCTCGCCCGCGGCCTGCGCGTCGTCGCCGAGGGCATCGGCGTGCACGCGAACTCCGCGCAGATCGCCGCCGCCGAGGGCGTCGCCGCGCTGCTCGCCCCGGACCCGGCCCCTGCCACCGTGCCCGGCTCGGCCGACCCCACGCAGGTGCTGCCGCACGGCGCCGGCTCGTTCGACCCGAACGCCGCGACCAACGTCCTGCCGCACACCGGCGCCCCCGGCGCGGCCGACCCCACGGCCGTCCTGCCGCACACAGGCGGCCCCGGTGCCGCCGACCCCACGGCCGTCATGCCGCCGATGCCGCAGGGCGGACCCGGCCCCGAGGACCCGCACCCCTGGCAGAACCAGCTCCGCGCCGCCCGGGACCGCAACGAACAGACGCAGGTCCAGTACCTCGACCCCAACCAGGACCCGCTGCGCCGCCGCCCCCAGCGCCAGGTGGCCCGCCCGCAGCAGCAGCCCCCGCAGCGCCCGCCGCAGCGCGGGCAGCAGGGCGGTTACGGCCATCCTCAGCAGCACCAGCCGCAGCCGTACGCCCCGCCGCGTCAGCCGCAGCAGCAGCCCCAGCGGTACGCCCCGCCGCCGCCTCCGCCGGAGTCGCAGCGTCCGCCGCGCGAGCCTCGTCAGCCGCGCCAGCGCAGCGCCAACCCGATGCGGATCCCCGGCCTGGGCTGCCTCAAGGGCTGCCTGTTCACGATCGTCATCCTGTTCGTCGCGGGCTGGCTGGTCTGGGAGCTGAGCCCGTTGCAGGAGTGGATCGGCACCGGCAAGAGCTACTGGGCCCAGCTCTCCGACTGGTTCAACACGGTGACCGGCTGGATCGGCGAGCTGGGCGGCAGCTCGGGCGGAGGCTCGGGCACCAACTGACCGGCGTCGGCCAGTTTGGTTATAAGTCGACATCTGGCGGGTGATTTCCGCCTCGGGAGTGAAGGTTGGCTCTTCGGACGCGTAGTTTTAGCGACAACACGCGTCGGTAGGAGCAGTCTTGGCACGGAAGATCGGCAGCCGGTACACCGCCAACCAGATCCTGGGGCGGGGCAGCGCCGGCACGGTGTGGCTGGGCGAGGGCCCCGAGGGGCCCGTCGCCATCAAGCTGCTGCGCGAGGATCTCGCGTCCGACCAGGAACTCGTCGGACGCTTCGTGCAGGAGCGCACTGCGCTGCTCGGACTGGAGCATCCGAACGTCGTCTCCGTACGCGACCTGGTCGTCGACGGCAACGACCTCGCGCTCGTCATGGACCTGGTCCGCGGCACCGACCTGCGCACCCGCCTCGACCGGGACCGCCGCCTCGCGCCGGAGGCCGCGGTGGCGATCGTCGCGGACATCGCGGACGGGCTGGCCGCGGCGCACGCGGCCGGCGTCGTGCACCGGGACGTCAAACCGGAGAACGTCCTGCTGGACATGCAGGGCCCGCTCGGACCGGGCGGCTCCCACCCGGCCCTGCTGACCGACTTCGGTGTGGCGAAACTCATCGACTCGCCCCGCCGTACCCGCGCGACGAAGATCATCGGCACCCCGGACTACCTGGCTCCGGAGATCGTCGAGGGCCTGCCGCCCCGCGCCGCCGTCGACATCTACGCACTCGCCACGGTCCTTTACGAGCTGCTGGCGGGCTTCACGCCGTTCGGCGGCGGCCACCCGGGCGCGGTGCTGCGCCGCCATGTCACGGAGACGGTGGCGCCGCTGCCCGGCATCCCCGACGAGCTGTGGCAGCTCATCGTGCAGTGCCTGGCGAAGGCGCCGGCCTCCCGGCTGCGGGCCTCGGAACTGGGCACGCGGCTGCGGGAGCTGCTGCCGCTGGTCGTCGGGATGCCCCCGCTGGACGTGGACGAGCCCGACGCGGAGCCGGCGGAGGACGAGGCTCCGGCCGCCGAGGAGGCCGCCCCGCAGGGCGAGCGGGTCCGGCGGCGCGGCGCGGTGCCGCTCGTGCCGGGCGCGAAGCCGGCCGACTCCAACCGGGACACGCATACGTCGATGAGGGTGCCGGCGCCCGACGAGCTGGCCGGCGGCGCCCGCGGCACGGCCCGGGTGCCGAGGGCGACGGGCGCCCCGCGTCCTGGCTCGGCCCGCCACCGGGCGGTGGCACGGCGACGCCGGGTGGCCCTGGGGGCGGCGGCGGTGGCGCTGGTGGCCGCGGCGGGTGTGGGTGCGTGGCTGGCGACGTCGGACGACGACGCCGGGGCGACCCCGCAGGACACGAACAACTCGGCTCCGGCGAATCCGTGACCTGCTCCGGGGCGCACCGCCCGGTTGCCCCGGATGTTCCGGCCGCCGACGGCACCCGGACCTCGCCGCTTGGCGGAGCCGTTACGCTGGAGGCGTGGCAGTCGTCGATGTATCCGAAGAGCTCAAGTCCCTCTCCTCGACCATGGAGTCGATCGAGGCCGTTCTGGACCTCGACAAGCTGAGGGCAGACATCGCCGTGCTCGAGGAGCAGGCGGCCGCGCCGTCCCTGTGGGACAACCCGGACGAGGCGCAGAAGATCACCAGCAAGCTGAGCCACCTGCAGGCCGAGGTCAGGAAGGCCGAGGCGCTGCGGGGGCGGATCGACGATCTCGCCGTGCTCTTCGAGATGGCCGAGGAGGAGGACGACCCGGACACCCGTGCCGAGGCCGAGTCCGAGCTCACGTCCGTCCGCAAGGCACTGGACGAGATGGAGGTCCGCACGCTGCTCAGCGGTGAGTACGACTCCCGTGAGGCGCTCGTCAACATCCGCGCCGAGGCGGGCGGTGTCGACGCCGCCGACTTCGCCGAGAAGCTCCAGCGGATGTACCTGCGCTGGGCGGAGCAGAAGGGCTACAAGACCGAGGTCTACGAGACGTCGTACGCCGAAGAGGCCGGCATCAAGTCGACCACCTTCGCCGTGCAGGTGCCGTACGCCTACGGCACCCTCTCGGTCGAGCAGGGCACCCACCGGCTCGTGCGCATCTCGCCCTTCGACAACCAGGGCCGGCGCCAGACCTCCTTCGCGGGCGTCGAGATCCTTCCCGTGGTCGAGCAGACCGACCACATCGAGATCGACGAGTCCGAGCTCCGCGTGGACGTGTACCGGTCCTCGGGCCCCGGCGGCCAGGGCGTGAACACCACCGACTCCGCGGTGCGGCTCACCCACCTCCCCACCGGCATCGTCGTCTCCTGCCAGAACGAGCGGTCTCAGATCCAGAACAAGGCCACCGCGATGAACGTGCTCCAGGCCAAGCTCCTCGAGCGGCAGCGCCAGGAGGAGCGGGCCAAGATGGACGCGCTCAAGGGCGACGGCGGCAGCTCTTGGGGAAACCAGATGCGGTCGTACGTGCTGCACCCGTACCAGATGGTCAAGGATCTGCGCACGGAGTTCGAGGTCGGTAACCCCGAGGCCGTTTTCAACGGTGAGATCGACGGTTTCCTCGAAGCCGGAATTCGCTGGCGCAAGCAGCAGGAGAAGTAAGTTTGTCGACAAGGCAACTGCCGCCGTCCCGGCGGTAGTTGCCTTTTCTGTTCCTGCATGTCTGGGTTTTACATCACACTCACAGCTTCCAACCCCTGGCAAAGAGCCCGTACTTGGACATCGCGCGCGCAACGGCCTTGACGATCCCTTGAAAAATGGGAAGGGTAAAGCGTGGCATGCGTATCTCTGGGGCGCATGTGAACCGGGGGGCTCTTGTTCTGCTACCCCCGTCGATCACAGCCGGCCCCTGAGCGCTGCCTCACTGACGATTCGGCTACTGGGGGTAGCAACCACATGACCAACAAGACGCGGATCCGTATAGCGCGCCTCGCGGCCGGCGCCGTGATCGCGGCCGGTGCCTCGCTGACCGCTGCGGGTGCCGCTTCTGCCGCGGAGGCGGAGGACTGCATCCTCGGCCTCTGCATCGGCGACGACGAGCCGACCGACCCGCCCACCGACGAGCCGACGGACATCCCGACGGACATCCCGACGGACATTCCGACGGATGTCCCGACCGACGTCCCCACGGACCCGACGGACCCGACGGTCGAGCCGACCGAGCCGCAGGAGCCCACCGAGGACCCGACCACCGACCCGACCGACCCGGGTAACGGGAACGGCAATGGGAACGGCAACGGCAACGGCAACGGGAACGGGAACAACGGCGGGGGCAACAACACCGACCCCGACGGTGGCGCCTCCACCCAGGAGGAGGGTTCCTCCTCCCTGACCGAGACCGGCACCGACAGCACCGGCGCCAGCACCTCCGCCCAGGGCGGCGGCGACGAGCTCGCCGAGACCGGTGCCGCGCAGACCACGTTCCTGCTGGTCGGCGCCGCCACCATGATCGCCGGTGGCATCGGCTTCCGCGTGCTGCCGCGCCTCGCCGGTGGCCGTGGCGGTGCGGCTGCCTGACGGTAGCCGATCGTCAACACCGTGTGACTGACGTCGCAGGGCCGAGGGGCCCGGAGCGTGCTTCGCTCCGGGCCCCTCGTCATGTCCGCGTACGGTGTGTGCGGTGCCCTATGCGGTCTGGTGCGCCAGCAGGGCCACCGCCGCGATCAGCACTGCCAGCAGGGCGATCAGCGTCATGGGGTTCAGGCCCGCCCACGGGTTCTCCTGCTGAAGCCGCTGGCGATTCGCCCGGCACACAGGGCAGCGACCCTCACTCACGGGCGCGGCACAGTTCGCGCACACCAGCCGGTCGTACGTCATGCGCCACCCTCCTTGCGAGTCCCTCCGGGGGGTTCAACGGGTCAGGCCCCGAGAACGTTCCCTCCCTCCACAATGCCAGGTTCTCCGGCAAAGGGCGCGGGCGCCCTCGGAAGGGTGCTTTCCATTGTCTCGCGGCCGCGGGGCCGTGTGTGGCTGGTCGCGCAGTTCGCCGCACCCCTGAGGGCGTCCCCTCATCCGGCACAAAAGGCACAACCCTTACGCAACCCCTTCTGGCGACTGCGCCCCCGCCCCTGGTTCGCGTATGGTCACGCTCATCTACCCCCGGCGACCCGTGGTGCACCCGTGATCCGATTCGACAACGTCTCCAAGGTCTACCCCAAGCAGACCCGCCCCGCACTCAGGGATGTGTCCCTGGAAGTGGAGAAGGGCGAGTTCGTGTTCCTCGTGGGGTCCTCGGGCTCCGGAAAGTCCACCTTCCTGCGGCTGATCCTCCGCGAGGAGCGGGCCAGCCACGGACAGGTGCACATTCTGGGCAAGGACCTCGCGCGCCTGTCCAACTGGAAGGTGCCCCAGATGCGCCGCCAGCTCGGGACGGTCTTCCAGGACTTCCGGCTCCTGCCGAACAAGACGGTCGGCGAGAACGTCGCCTTCGCACAGGAGGTCATCGGCAAGTCGCGCGGCGAGATCCGCAAGTCCGTGCCGCAGGTGCTCGACCTCGTCGGACTCGGCGGCAAGGAGGACCGGATGCCCGGCGAGCTGTCGGGTGGTGAGCAGCAGCGGGTGGCCATCGCCCGCGCCTTCGTGAACCGGCCCAAGCTGCTCATCTGCGACGAGCCCACCGGCAACCTCGACCCGCAGACCTCCGTCGGCATCATGAAGCTGCTCGACCGGATCAACCGGACCGGCACGACGGTCGTGATGGCCACGCACGATCAGAACATCGTGGACCAGATGCGCAAGCGAGTCATCGAGCTGGAGAAGGGCCGCCTCGTCCGCGACCAGGCACGCGGCGTCTACGGCTACCAGCACTGACCCGACCCGTCCACTTCAAAGGCCTGAAAGAGACGCCATGCGCGCCCAGTTCGTTCTGTCCGAGATCGGTGTCGGTCTCCGCCGCAATCTGACGATGACCTTCGCCGTCATCGTCTCCGTCGCCCTGTCGCTGGCCCTGTTCGGCGGGTCGCTCCTGATGAGCGACCAGGTCAACACGATGAAGGGCTACTGGTACGACAAGGTCAACGTCTCGGTCTTCCTCTGCAACAAGAGCGACGCCGAGTCCGACCCCAACTGTGCCAAGGGCGCGGTCACCGATGACCAGAAGAAGGAGATCCTCGGCGACCTGGACAAGATGTCGGTCGTCGAGAAGGTGACGTACGAGTCGCAGGACCAGGCGTACAAGCACTACAAGGACCAGTTCGGCGACTCGCCGCTGGCCGCCTCGCTGACGCCGGACCAGATGCAGGAGTCGTACCGGATCAAGCTGAAGGACCCGGAGAAGTACGAGGTCATCGCGACCGCGTTCGACGGGCGCGACGGCGTGCAGTCCGTGCAGGACCAGAAGGGCATCCTGGACAACCTCTTCGGGCTCCTCAACGGCATGAACTGGGCCGCGCGGGCGGTGATGGCGCTGATGCTCGTCGTCGCGCTGATGCTGATCGTCAACACCGTGCGCGTCTCCGCCTTCAGCCGGCGGCGGGAGACCGGCATCATGCGGCTGGTCGGCGCCTCCGGCTTCTACATCCAGGCGCCGTTCATCATGGAGGCGGCGGTCGCCGGGCTCATCGGCGGAACCGTCGCCTGTGGCTTCCTGGTGGTCGCGCGGTACTTCATCATCGACCACGGCCTGGCCCTGTCGGAGAAGCTGAACCTGATCAACTTCATCGGCTGGGACGCGGTGTTGACGAAGCTGCCGCTCATTCTCGCGACAAGCCTGCTGATGCCGGCGTTGGCGGCGTTCTTCGCGCTGCGCAAGTATCTGAAGGTGTGACCAACGCCAATGGGGCCGTACGGGCAAGGCGCCGTACGGCCCCTTCGCGTTGTCCTAGACTCACCGGCATGTCAGGTCGTGACCTGTTCTGTCAGCCCCGCCGCTTCGGCCGCGGGGCCGCCCTGACATTGGTCTTCGCGAGCGTGCTCGTCGCCGGTGCCGCGACCGGCTCGCTGCCCGGCCCTGACCGGAAATCCCCGGCCGGTGCGTCCCGTTCGGCCGCGCCCGAAGGCCGGCACGAGGACGTCGCCGAGGCGGCCGCCGAGGCCATGGCCGCCGGCAAGTCCCCCGTGGAGGCCGCCGAACGCGCGGTCAGCCGCAGCGGTGACCGCTGGGGCGCCGTCTACTCCCAGGGGGAGTACGAGGAGTTCGAGCAGGCCCTCGACGGCGCCTACACCGGCGTCGGGCTGTGGGCGCGGCGCGAGCGGGACGGCAGTATCGAGGTGACGAAGGTGCGGGCGGGGTCGCCCGCCGCCACCGCCGGGATCCACGCGGGCGACCGACTGCGCAGCGTCGACGGAGAGAAGGTCGACGGGCGTCCCGTGACCGAGGTCGTCTCCTTACTGAGGGGCGACGCCACGGACGCGCCCGCCGGTACGCCGGTGAAGGTGGGCATGGAACGCGGCACGCGCGCGTGGGATCTCACGCTGCGACGCGCCCGGCTGTCCGTCGATTCGGTCACCAGCCGGGAACTCGCCGGCGGCATCACCGTCATCCGGATCGCGTCCTTCACCAAGGGCGTCGGCGCCGCGGTCCAGGACGCCGTGCGCCGGGTGCCGGCCGCTTCCGGCATCGTCCTCGACCTGCGGGGCAACTCCGGCGGCCTGGTCACCGAGGCCGTCACCGCCGCCTCCGCCTTCCTCGACGGCGGCCTCGTCGCCACCTACGACGTCGACGGCGACCAGCGCGCCCTGCACGCCGAGCCCGGCGGCGACACGGGCAGACCCCTGGTGGCGCTCGTCGACGGCGGCACCATGAGCGCCGCCGAGCTGCTCACCGGGGCCCTCCAGGACCGTGGCCGCGCGGTCGTCGTGGGCACCCGCACCTTCGGCAAGGGCTCGGTCCAGATGCCGAGCCGGCTGCCCGACGGCTCCGTCGCCGAGCTGACCGTCGGCCACTACCGCACTCCGTCCGGACGAGCCGTCGACGGCAGGGGCATCACCCCCGACCTGGAGGTCGACCGGGGTGTCCTGGAACGGGCCGAGACGGTCCTCAGCGGTCTCGGCCAGTCGTAAATAGGCTTTCCGCGCACCCCCTGCGTAGTGCGAAAATGGACGGCACTATGAGCAAGGGAATGTACGTACCCAAGGAGTCCCAGCCCAAGCAGGGCGGCGCTGCCGCGAAGGGCAGGGACGGCGAGAAGGGCGGCAAGCGCAAGATCGTCGCCCAGAACAAGAAGGCCCGGCACGACTACGCGATCATCGACACGTACGAGGCGGGCCTGGTGCTCATGGGCACCGAGGTCAAGTCGCTGCGTGAGGGTCGGACGTCGCTGACCGACGGCTTCGTCCAGATCGACAGGGGTGAGGCGTGGCTGCACAACGCCCACATCCCCGAGTACCACCAGGGAAGCTGGACCAACCACTCCGCGCGCCGCAAGCGCAAGCTTCTCCTGCACCGCGAGGAGATCGACAAGCTGGAGGCGAAGTCCCAGGAGACGGGTCACACGATCGTGCCCCTCGCCCTGTACTTCAAGGACGGCCGGGCCAAGGCCGAGATCGCTCTCGCGCGAGGCAAGAAGGAGTACGACAAGCGCCAGACCCTGCGGGAGAAGCAGGACCGGCGGGAGTCGGACCGGGCGATCGCGGCGGCGAAGCGCAGGCAGCGGGGCGCGTAGCCGCCGGGAATACAGTGGCATCCGCGTGCGCTGGTCACGTACGATGGCATCGCACCCCACGCAGGGTGCACGCATTGAAAACACAACATGGGGATGATCGGTTTCGACAGCGGCTGTTGAAACAGGGGAAGCGTGTCGAGGAAGCGGCAATGATCTCGTTAACCATATGTCGCAAAAAATAATCGCCAACACCAAGCGCGATTCCTTCGCCCTCGCTGCCTAAGTAGCGACTTGCGAAGTGTCAGCCCGGGGCTGTTCCCGACCCGGATCCTGGCATCAGCTAGGGAACTAAACCTTGATCCCGGTCACGGGGTGAAGAGGGAAATCTAACAGTGACTGGGCCCGTCGGCGACTTGTTCGCGTGATCGCCGGGGCCGAGAAAATCACAGCGAACTGCACACGGAGAAGCCCTGATTCTGCACCGTTGGACGCGGGTTCGATTCCCGCCATCTCCACGATCGGGAGGTTTCCGGACCTCCCTAACCCATGTGGGCAAAGGCCCCGTCGCTTTCGAGCGGCGGGGCCTTTGTCATGCGGCCGTATGGGGCCGGAGTGATCTGTGACACTGCTGTGACCGGAGGTGTGGGCTCCGCCACAGCCCGTGGGAGCGGTCCCTTGGTGAGGTGGGCGGATGCCCAGAGCCTTCCGTACCGTTCCCGCGGCCGTCGCCGGACTCCTGCTGCTCGCCGCGTGCGGTTCGCAGAGCGCCTCGCCGGAGGACGCGGGGCCACAGGCCGGCGGTGACGGACGGGTCAGGGCCGAGGCGCTGTGCCCGTCGGACTTCACGCAGTACGGCAGCCCGCCGCCGTCCGCCGACCCGGCCGTCACCCCCTCCGGCACGCCGACCCCGCTGCCCCTGCCGTCGCCCGGCGCCACCGGCGAGGCCGGCGTACGGGTCACCGGGCTGTACGCCTGGGGAGAGGGCAGCGGCTGTGCGGCCGACTACAGCGCGGAGTTCGAGGTCACCAACCAGGGCACGAAGGCGGCCACTTACACGGTGACCGTCGGATTCCTCTCGGCATCCGGGGGCGCGGTCGACAACGTCGACAAGACCGTCGGGTCGGTCGGGCCCGGGCGCACCGTCAAGGCCGCCGTGGCCATGCGGGAGCAGGTCGCACAGGCGCCCGAAGTGACAGGCGTGGACGTGATCGAGGTGCGCAGCGTCCCGGACGGCGAGGCGTCGTCCGCAGCCGGGCCCTGCCCCGCGTCCGGGGCGCGGGTCTACGCGGACGAAGGGGACGCGGCCATGGGGCTGCGCGTCGTCGGACTGCACCTCGTCAACTGCGGCACCCGGCCCTACCGGGTCGACGGCTACCCGAAGTTGGAACTGCTCGACGAGGACCACGACAGCGTCGTCGGCGTACGGATTCTCCAGGGGACCGACGGGATCAGCACCGGCGTGGGTGGCGGCGACAGCCCGCAGCCCGTCGTCCTGCGTCCCGGTGAGGCCGCGCGGGCCACGCTGGCGTGGCGCAACACCACCGGCTTCGGTGACCCGGTGAACGCGCCCTACGCGCGCGTGTGGGCGAAACCCGGCGCGGACCCGGTGACGGTCGTACCGGAACTCGACCTCGGCACGACGGGCAAGCTCGGGGTCGGGCCGTGGGAGCGGGACGAGACGTACCGGGATGCCGCCACCGGCACCCCGCGCCCGTGACCGGGTAACCCCTGGTCCGCGCGGGATCCGAGGGTGCTCGTGCGGCAGTTGCGCAGGCCGAGCGCCGGTTGAACAACCATGGTGGGCCCGCCCGATGTGGTGCTCCACCCCATATCGGCGGGTGGTTCACGCTTCTACGGTCCCTCGGCATGACACCGACCAGAGCCGCAAGCCGTCATGTCCCCCTCCTGGCGACCCTTCTCGTCGCCCTGATAGCCGCCTTCCTCACCCCGGGCCGCGCCTCGGCCGCCTCGCTCCAGGAGGTGACCGGCTTCGGGACCAACCCCGGTGCCCTGCGCATGTTCCGGTACGTCCCCGACGGGCTGCCCGCCGGCCGGCCCGTGGTCGTCGCGCTGCACGGCTGCACACAGAACGCCGCCGGCTATGGCACCGGCAGCGGATGGCTCCAGCTCGCCGACCGCTGGGGCTTCTCCGTCGTCCTGCCGCAGCAGCAGACCGCCAACAACGCCTCGTCCTGCTTCAACTGGTTCCAGACCGGGGACATCGCACGCGGTCAGGGCGAGGCCGCGTCCGTCGCCCAGATGGTCGACCGGCAGCTCGTCGACACCTCCGCTGACGCGTCCCGCGTGTATGTCACGGGGCTGTCGGCCGGGGGCGGGATGACCTCCGTGATGATGGCGGCGTACCCGGAGAAGTTCGCGTCCGGCGGGATCGCGGCCGGGCTGCCGTACGGGTGCGCGCAGGCCGCCGGGTCGCCGTATGTGTGCATGTACGTCGGGGCCACGCAGACACCGAAGCAGTGGGGCGACCGGGTGCGTGCCGCCCGGCCCGGCCACAGCGGGCCCTGGCCCACCCTGATCGCCTTCCAGGGCACGGCCGACTACACCGTGAAGCCCGTCAACATGACCGACCTGATGCGGCAGTGGACCGATGTGCACGGTGCCGATCAGACCGCCGACGTGAGCGACACGGTGGCCGGGTACCCCCACCAGGTCTTCCGGGACGCGGCCGGGCGGGCGGTCGTGGAGACGTACAGCATCACCGGGATGGGGCACGGGCAGCCCGTCGACCCGGGCAGCGGGAGCGAGCAGTGCGGGAGCGCCGGGGCGTATGTCCTGGATGTGAATCTGTGCGGCGCGTACCGGATGGGGCGGGCCTGGGGGCTGGGCTGAGCCGAGGTGCTCTGTCGCCGAGGGCCGTTCTCGGGGATGCTGCTGAGGCATGAGCAGACGCGTGAGCGATTCCGAGAGACGCCTCAACTCCCGTAACAGGCTGTGGACTTGGCCCGTGGCCGTGGCGCTCGTCGCCGCCGTCCTGGGGCCCGGCGCGCAGGCCGGTGCGGACTCCGACCGGACCGGCCTGCCCGAGGCCGTCGACACCGTCCTCGGCGATCCGCGGATGGAGGGCGGCGTGGCGAGCGTCGTGATCGCCGACGCCGGCAGCGGTGAACTCCTCTACCAGCACCTGCCCTCCACCCGGCTCACCCCCGCCTCCAACACCAAGCTCGCCACCTCGGCCGCCGCGATGGAGATCCTCGGACCCGACCACCGGTTCGGCACGGACGTCCTGGCCACCGGGAAGCAGTCCGGCTCCCGGCTCAAGGGCGATCTGTATCTGCGCGGCACCGGTGACCCCACCCTGCTCGCCGGTGACTACGACGCGCTCGCCGAGCGGATCGCGGCGGCCGGGATCACCCGGGTCGAGGGACGCCTCGTCGCCGACGACACCCGGTTCGACGACCAACGGCTGGGCCGTTCCTGGGCCGCCGACGACGAGTCCTCCTATTACTCGGCGCAGATCAGCGCGCTCGGCGTGGCACCGGACACCGACTACGACACCGGCACCGTGATCGTGACGGTCCGGCCGGGGGCGTCGGCCGGTGACGCACCCGTCGTCACCGTCACGCCGGACACCGACTACGTCGACATCGAGGTGGCCGCCAAAACCGTCGCCGCGGGCGGGGCCAACGACCTCACCGTCGAGCGTGAGCACGGCACCAACACCGTCGTCGTCAGCGGTACGACACCTGTCGGCGGCGCCGGAGCGAAGGAGTGGGTGACCGTGTGGGGGGTCACCGGATACGCCGCCGCCGTCTTCCGGGACGCGCTCGCGGAGCACGGCGTCAAGGTCGCCGGGCCCACCCGGACGGGCCTGCGGACGCCCGCGACCGCGCGGCGGCTGGCCTCGCACGACTCCATGCCGCTGAAGGACCTGCTCGTCCCGTTCATGAAGCTCTCCAACAACATGCACGCCGAGGTCCTCACCAAGGCCATGGGCGTCAAGGTCTCGGGGAAGGGGAGCTGGGACGCCGGACTCGCGGCGATCGGCGGCTACCTCAAGGGCATCGGCATCGACACCGGCAAGCTGCGGCAGGTCGACGGCTCCGGGCTCTCGCGGATGGACAACTTCACGGCCGGACAGCTCGTCCAGCTCCTCCTCGCCGTACGCTCCGAGCCCTGGTACACCGACTGGCACCGCTCCCTGCCCGTCGCCTGCGCCCCGGACCGCTTCGTCGGAGGCACCCTGCGCTCACGGATGTGCGGCACGGCGGCCGCGCTCAACGCCCGCGCGAAGACGGGGTCGTTGACGGGCGCCTCGGCCCTGTCCGGGTACGTCACGGACGCCGGGGGGCGCGAACTCGTCTACGGCATCGTCCTCAACAACTACCTGGCCTCGTCCGTGAAGCCGCTGGAGGACGCGATCGTGGTGACCCTGGCCAAGTCAACCGCGGAGTCGACCCCGACGGTGACCGTGCCGGCGTCGGTCCGGGGCGGCGGCACGGAGGCGGATGCCGAGTGCAGTTGGCGCAAGCCGGCTCTCTGCTGAGCACCTGCCATGCGAAGGTATGTGCGACCCAGGGGTGAGTCGACCGGATCGCACGGGAAGGGGGGAACCATGACGATGACGACGACGGTCGCCCGGGCGCCGATCGTGACGGGGAGTCCTCTGCTCGGCTCGATGAGCGACCTGCTGAACGACCCCCTCACCGCATATCTGAGGGCCCGCCGCGACCACGGTGACGTGGTGCGCTTCCGGGCCGGCCCACCGGGGCTGCGCTCCGACATCTACGCGGTGTTCTCACCCGAGGGCGCCCAGCAGGTCCTTGCGACCCAGGCGGCCAACTTCCGCAAGGACAACGTCTTCTACGAGGAGCTGCGTCAGTCGGTCGGCAACGGCCTGCTCACCAGCCAGGACGACATCTACCTCCGCCAACGGCGGCTGGTGCAGCCCCTGTTCACCCGGCGCCGGGTGAGCGGCTACGGGCAGCAGGTCGCCGAGGAGGCCGCCGCGCTGGCCGACGTCTGGCGCGCGGCACCCGGCGGGAGTGTCGAACTGGTCGGTGAGATGCACCGCTTCGCGCTCCACGTCGTGGGCCGCATCCTGTTCGGCACGGATGTGAAGCAGGCCTTCGAGACCATCGAGCGCACCCTGCCCCCGCTCCAGGAGTACTCCCTCAAGCGCGGCTTCTCCCCGTTCAAAGCGCCCCGCACCTGGCCCACCCCCGCCAACCGCCGTGCCGTACGCCTGCAGTCGGAGCTGTTCGGACTGTGCGACGGGATCATCGCCAGCCGCCGGGACCGTGCGGACGGGGACGACCTGGTCACCCTCCTCGTACACGCCGAGAACGCCGAGGACGGCAGCCTGGACGCCCACGAACTGCGCGAACAGGTACTGATCTTCCTCCTCGCCGGCCACGAGACCACCGCCACCGCGCTCGCCTTCGCCCTGCACCTCCTCGCCCGGCACCCGGAGGACCAGGGGCGGGTGCGCGAGGAGGTGGACCGGGTCCTCGGCGGCCCCGGCGGACGGCCGCCCACGGCCGCGGACATGGAGGAGCTGCCGTATCTGACCATGGTGCTGAAGGAGGCCATGCGGCTGTATCCGTCCGCACCCGTGGTCGGCCGCCGCTCGGTCGCCGACGCGGAGATCGAGGGCATACGGATACCTGCCGGCGCCGACATCCTGGTCAGCCCGTGGGTCACCCACCGCCATCCCGACTACTGGCCGGACCCCGAGCGTTTCGACCCCACCCGCTTCACCCCGCAGGCCGAGGCGGGACGCCCGCGCTATGCCTGGTTCCCCTTCGGCGGCGGCCCGCGAGCCTGCATCGGTCAGCATCTGTCGATGCTGGAGTCGGTGCTGGGACTGGCGGTACTGCTGAGGGAGTTCGAGCTCGCGGACGCGGAGGAGGGCGAGGTGCCGCTGGGGGCGGGGATCACGCTGATGGCGAAGGGGCCGGCGCGGGTTCGGGTCAGGCCGCGGTCCTGACCCCGGTCTCGTCAGGCCGCGGTCCTGACCCCGGTCTCGTCAGGCCGCGGTCCTGACGCCCGGCATGGGCAGGACTCACGCCGTGGCGGTAGCGGTGGCGGTCTCGTGTTCCTGGCACACGGCATGGGCAGGGCTCACGCCGTGTTCCTGGCGCCCGGCATCGCGAGGGCGATGAGCAGGGCCACCGCCGCCGCCGTGACCGGTACGCCGTAGCCGGCCGTCGCCGTGAGGTGTTCCACCACCCACCCTCCGGCCGCGCTGCCGCAGGCGATGCCGCCGAGCAGGGCGGTCACCGCGAGGGTCATGCCCTCGTTGAGGCGGCCGTCGGGGGTGCGGCGCTGGACCAGGGTCATGTTGGTGATCATGGTCGGCGCCGTGGCCATCCCGGCGATGAGCAGCGCGGCGGACAGCAGCAGGAGCGAGCCGGTGAGGGACGCGGCGAGCAGCGGGAGGATCAGCAGCGCCGTCATGGCGGCCACGCACCACGGGTAACGCTCCTCGGCCGCACCGGCGAACCGGAACCTGCCGTACAGCAGACCAGCCGCGCAGGACCCGGCCGCCTGGAGCGCGAGCACGACGCCCGCCGCCGTGCGATGGCCCTGCGCCTCCGCGAAGGCGATGGTGACGACCTCCATCGACCCGAACACGGCGCCCAGGGCGAGACAGACGGCGAGGAGCGGGGGCATGCCGGGGGAGCGCACGGGCGACGGTGACGGTGCGGGCGTGGCGGTCGTCGTGGCCCCGGTCGTCGTACGCCCCGACGCCGGCGGCTCGGTCGAGCGCTGGGCCGCGAAGGCCAGGACGCCCGTCACGAGGAGCACCACCCCGACCAGCGTCCCCGCCTCCGGGAAGAACGTCCCGCACAGGAAGGCGGCGAGCACCGGGCCCAGCATGAAGCACAGCTCGTCGGCCGCCTGCTCGAAGGAGTTCGCGGTGTGCAGGGAGTCGGGGTCGCCGTCCAGGAGGTGGGCCCAGCGAGCGCGGGACATGCCGCCGGTGTTGGGAGTGGTCGCGGTGGCGGCGTACGCGGCGAAGAGGGTCCAGGCCGGGGTGCCGTACCGCACGCACAACAGCAGTGCGAGGCTCCCCAGCGCCGCGACGAGCGTGGCGGGGACGGCCACCCGGGCCTGGCCGTACCGGTCGACGAGCCGGGCGATCCAGGGCGCGACCAGCGCGGTCGCCGCGAGGCCGGTCGCGGTGACGGCGCCGGCGAGGGCGTACGAACCCCTCGCCCCGGCGATCATCACGACCGCGCTCACGCTGAACATGCCCATGGGCAGGCGGGCCACCAGGTTCGCGAGGGTGAAGGCACGGGTGCCGGGCCGGGCGAAGAGGCGGCCGTACGGGCCGGGCGGGCGGCGCCCGGCACGGGGGCCGAAGTCGACGACGACGAGCGTGTCGGCGGTGACGGTGAACAGACGGGTTCCTCTGGCGGACGGTTGCGGCATGGGTCCTCTGGCGGGCGGTTGCGGCATGGGTCCACCGTCGCCGGAAGTCGATCAAGAGGTCCAACACCTGTCCGATGCGGATTCACGCACCTGCGTTGTAAGTTCGGCGCATGCCCGCTCCCGCCCACCTCGACCCGCGCCTGCTGCGCGCCTTCCTCGCCGTGGCGGAGGAACTGCACTTCACACGCGCCGCGGCGCGGCTGTACGTCGCACAGCAGGCGCTCAGCCGGGATGTACGGCGGCTGGAGCGGGAGTTGGGTGCCGAGCTGTTCGTGCGCACGACCCGGCAGGTCGTGCTGACCGGCGACGGCGAGCGGCTGGTGCCGTACGCGCGCCGTGCCCTCCAGGCGCAGGACGACCTGCTCGCCGCCTTCGGTCAGGCCCGCCCACTGCTGGTCGATCTGAACACGCCGGGCCTGGTCACCGCCCGCCGCGTGCTGCACCGGGCCCGCGCACTCGCCCCCGAACAGGAGCTCATGGCCCGCTACGAGAGCGGCCTGACGGGCGCCGCCGCCGAGATGGTGGCGGGCCGGCTGGACTGCTCGTTCGGACGGTTCGCCGGACTGGACCCGGCGCTGCGGGCGGGCCTCGACCACCAGCCCGTCCGTTTCGAGCCGATGGCGATCCTGCTGCCCGAGGACCATCCGTTGGCCGAATCGCCGCAGGTGCCGTTGGCCGCGCTGGCCGGCGAGACGGTGTACGCCGGTGCCGGAAATCCTCGTACACCGGAGTGGACCGACCTCGCCCGCCGGCTGTTCGAGGGGCGGGGCATCGAGCTCGCCGCGCCCGCGCCGCTCGCGGTCGGCGACGAGGAGTTCCAGCGGATCATGGCCAAGACCCGGAACCCGATCCTCGTCGTGGTGGACTTTCCGGCCATGCCTTCGACGGTGCGGCGCCCGCTCGTCGACCCCGTGCCGCTGTCACCCGTGTCGCTGGTGTGGAGGAAGGGGCTGGTGCACCCCGCATTCGACGCTCTTCGACGGGCGGCGGCCGAGGTCTCGGCCGAGGAGAGGTGGCTGCGCGCACCCGCCGAAGGATGGATTCCGGCCATCGATTCGGCCACTATGGGGGTGCACAATTGACACCCTGGAACCACAAAACCTCCGCGTGCGCTACATTCGTGGCCTGAGCACGGTGTGGTAATAGGGGGCGCTCGGCCGGGTGGGGGCTCGGTACGGCGATGGGTGCTCAGTGTCGTGCGCGCACCCAGAACGGTCCCGTGGGGGGATGTGCGTGCGCGTGAAGAAGTGGCGAGAAGACGCCCAACCGGAGTGGCCCGATGTTCCATCGGCGTCCGGGTCCGGCGGCGGTTCTTCCGTGGGGGGTTCGAGGGGTGACACCCAGGCCTTTCCGGCTACCGGCGAGACAGCGGTGCCCGGCGTGTCTGGTTCCAGCCATCGCTCCCGATCCGAGGCAAGGGAGACGGAGATACTCCACGGTGGCGGGCGTGCCTTCTCGGACGCCGACGAGACACAGGTCCTGCGAGGCGCCCCCGGGGCGTCCGTGACCGACGCCGACGAGACCGCGGTCCTTCCGTCGGTCGGCACGGCGGACACCCGCATACCCGGCGGGGGCGGGCCGGACGTACGCCGGCCCGGCGCCGCCGACTCCGCCCGGGCGGAGGGCTGGTCGGCCTTCGACCGTCCGTCGGCCCGCCGTACCGACGCCTTCCCGGCGGCCGGCCCGACGCGTCCCGCGCCCGCGGTGCGCGACCCGTGGGCCGATGAGCCGGAGCAGTCCGAGCGGCCCGCGCGGCCGGAGCGTTCCGCGCGGTCCGACGGCCCCGGCGCGACCCACGACCCGCATGAGGTCACCGTCCAGCTCGACGGCGTGGGCCTTCACCTCGACAACATGCTGCGCGCGGCCAAGGACGCCCCGCGCGGCGGAGAGAGCTCCGACGGCCCGGTGTTCGTTGACGAGTCGGGCCGCCGCAGCCGCCGTTTCCGCCGTATCGGCATGGCGGTGGGACTCGCCTGTGCGGTCTACGCCGTGGTCATCGTCGCCACGCTGCTGTCCGGCAACTCCGACGCGCCGTGGCTGCCGGTCGAGAACCCCAAGGAGCAGCCGGCCGGCCAGGTCGACACCCCGCCGCTGCCCGCGGAGTCGGCACCGCAGCCCACCGCCACCGGCAGTGTCTCCCCGGGCACTTCACCGACGGCCAGTACGGACGCGACCGCGTCCCCCGGCGCCGACTCCACCGCGCCCGGCGCCTCGGCCACCGCCGAGAACCCCGGCACCTCGGCCGACCCGAAGCCGAGCGCCACGAGGAACACCACCAATCCGGGCACCGATCCCACCCAGGATCCGGATCCGCCCACCCAGCCCACCACCAGCGACCCCGACCCGAGCCCGACGGACGGCGGCGGCCCCACCGAGGAGCCGACCGATCCCGCGACCACCGACGAACCCGCAACCGGGACGGTCGCGAACGGCCCGAGCGACCCCTCTCCCATCGCGCAGGAGCCCGGCACCAACGCCTCCGCGCCCGCCGCCCCGTCCCCGGAGTACACCTTCTGATGGCCTCCCGCACCCGCCGTCACGGGCCCGCGACCGGAGCCCCCGACGGCTCCCGGCGCCGCCGTGTGCCCATGCGCCTGCTGCTGCCCTCGCTCGTCCTCGTCGCGCTGATGGCGATGCTGATGCTGCGGGGGTACGTGCACAGCGAGATCCTGGCGGACCACCGCGTCCGTCCGCCCGCCTCCTCCGACCAGGTGCCGGAGAAGATCCTGAACGGCGGCCCGGTCATCGACACCCGCAGCGGCCGCACCGAGAGCCTCAGCCTCCAGGACCACCGGCTCGTCCTCACCTTCGACGACGGCCCGGACCCGGAGTGGACCCCCAAGGTGCTGGACGTGCTGAAGAAGCACGACGCGCACGCGGTCTTCTTCGTCACCGGGACCATGGCCTCGCGCTACCCGGACCTGGTCCGGCGGATGGTCGAAGAGGGCCACGAGATCGGCCTGCACACCTTCAACCACCCCGACCTGTCCTTCCAGTCGAAGAAGCGCATCGACTGGGAGCTGTCCCAGAACCAACTGGCGATCAGCGGCGCGGCCGGCATCCGCACCTCCCTGTTCCGTCCGCCGTACTCCTCCTTCGCCGACGCCATGGACAACGAGTCCTGGCCGGTGACCGAGTACATCGGCAAGCGCGGCTACATCACGGTCGTCAACAACACCGACAGCGAGGACTGGCGCAAGCCCGGCGTCGACGAGATCATCCGCCGGGCCACGCCCAAGGGCGGCAAGGGCGCGATCGTCCTGATGCACGACTCCGGCGGCGACCGGCACCAGACCGTGCAGGCGCTGGACACGTTCCTGCCGGACATGAAGGCCGACGGCTACGAGTTCGACAACCTCACCGAGGCCCTCGGCGCCCCCAGCGCGCACACCGAGGTCACCGGCCTGGACCGGTGGAAGGGCAAGGCCTGGATCTTCCTGGTCCAGGCGTCGGACAACATCACGGCCGTCCTGGTGGTCTGCCTGTCGGTGATCGGCTTCCTGGTCATCAGCCGGTTCGTGCTGATGCTGCTGCTGTCGGGCATCCACGCGCGCAGGGTGCGCCGCCGGGGCTTCCGCTGGGGCCCGCCGGTCACCGAACCGGTGTCGGTGCTGGTCCCCGCGTACAACGAGGCCAAGTGCATCGAGAACACCGTCCGGTCGCTGATGGCGAGCGAGCACCCGATCGAGGTGATCGTCATCGACGACGGATCGAGCGACGGCACGGCCCGGATCGTCGAGGCGATGGGCCTGCCGAACGTCCGCGTCGTGCGCCAGATGAACGCGGGCAAGCCGGCCGCCCTCAACCGCGGCCTGGCGAACGCCCGCTACGACATCATCGTGATGATGGACGGCGACACCGTCTTCGAACCGGCCACGGTCCGGGAGCTGGTGCAGCCCTTCGGCGACCGGCGCGTGGGAGCCGTCGCCGGCAACGCGAAGGTCGGCAACCGCGATTCGCTGATCGGCGCCTGGCAGCACATCGAGTACGTGATGGGCTTCAACCTCGACCGCCGCATGTACGACATGCTCCGCTGCATGCCGACGATCCCCGGCGCGGTGGGAGCCTTCCGCCGCTCCGCGCTGGAGCGGGTCGGCGGCATGAGCGACGACACGCTCGCCGAGGACACCGACATCACCATGGCGATGCACCGTGACGGCTGGCGCGTCGTCTACGCCGAGAACGCGCGGGCCTGGACCGAGGCCCCGGAGTCGGTGCAACAGCTCTGGTCGCAGCGCTACCGGTGGTCGTACGGCACGATGCAGGCGATCTGGAAGCACCGCAAGGCGCTGGTGGAGAAGGGGCCGTCGGGCCGCTTCGGCCGCGTGGGACTGCCCCTGGTCTCCCTCTTCATGGTCCTGGCCCCGCTGCTGGCCCCGCTGATCGACGTCTTCCTCCTCTACGGCCTGATCTTCGGCCCGACGCAGAAGACCATCGGCGCCTGGCTGGGCGTCCTGGCCATCCAGGTGGTCTGCGCCGCGTACGCCTTCCGTCTGGACAAGGAACGCATGACCCACCTCATCTCCCTCCCGCTCCAGCAGATCCTCTATCGCCAGCTCATGTACGTCGTCCTGCTCCAGTCCTGGATCACGGCCCTCACCGGCGGCCGCCTGCGCTGGCAGAAGCTGCGCCGCACGGGCGTCGTCGAGGCGCCCGGTGGACCCGTGCCGCGGCAGCGCTCGGCGGGCACGCGTGACGGTGATCGGAGGCCGGTCGGATGACGCACGGATACCAGCCGACGGACACCGGCGCACAGGCCGGACCGTCGGATCCCGCATGGCCGGCCGCGCCGTACGGCATGCCGCAGCAGCGAGTGACGGAGCCGGCTCCGGACGCCTTCGAACCGGAGGCCCCCGCCGAACCCCCGGCGCCCGCGCCCAAGAAGCCGGGCCGGGACCGCTACCTGGACCTGCTGCGCTCCATCGCCCTGGTCCGCGTCGTCGCCTACCACCTCTTCGGCTGGGCCTGGCTGACGGTGCTGTTCCCGTCCATGGGCGTGATGTTCGCGCTGGCGGGCTCACTGATGGCGCGTTCCCTGAACCGACCGGCGTGGGGTGTGATCAGGGGCCGTGTCCGACGCCTCCTGCCTCCGCTGTGGGTGTTCAGCGCGGTGGTGCTGGCGATGATGTTCGCCGGCGGCTGGAACCCGGTGAAGGACCCGGACCACGGCGGTACCTGGGCCCTGGTCGACCTGATCAACTACATCGTCCCCGTCGGCGCGCCGCCGTTCCCCTGGCACATCGGCTCCCAGTCGGGCCTGCTGGAGGACACGTGGGCGGTGCAGGCGGCGGGCGTGCTGTGGTACCTGCGCGCCTACCTGTGGTTCGTCGTGGCGTCCCCGCTGCTGCTGTGGGCGTTCCGCCGGGCGCCGTGGCCGACGCTGCTCGCCCCGCTCGGCCTGACGGCCGTCGTGGGCACGGGACTCGTCACGATTCCCGGCGAGACGGGCAACGCGGTCACCGACTTCGCCGTCTACGGCAGTTGCTGGGTCCTGGGCATGGCCCACCACGACGGGTTCCTCGCGAAGATCCCGCGCTATGTGGCCGTTTCCTGCGCGGCCCTCGTGATGGCCTTCGGCCTGTGGTGGGCCTCGGGCCACCTGGGCCCGGACGGCTGGGACCTCAACGACATCCCGCTGGCCCAGGCGACCTGGTCCTTCGGCTTCGTGGTGATCCTGCTCCAGTACTCCCCGTCCTGGCAGGAACTCCCGGGCAGACTCGCCAAGTGGGACAAGCTGGTGACCCTCTCCAACAACCGGGCGGTCACCATCTACCTGTGGCACAACCTCCTGATCATGGCCACGGTCCCGATCCTCGACCGCCTCTACGAACTCCCCTTCATGCAGAGCGAACGAGCGACGGCGGCACTCGACTCGACGTACATGATCTGGATGTTCTTCCTGGTCTGGCCGCTGATCGGCCTGGCCATCCTGGCCGTGGGCTGGGTGGAGGACATCGCGGCGAAGCGCAGCCCACGGCTGTGGCCGAACGGGACGAAGAAGACGAAGAGCAGACGAAAGGGCTCGTCCCGGGCGGGCCACCGAGCGAAATAGACATAACGGACCGGGACGGGAACCCGCGGAGCAAGGTTCCACCAAGATCGGCGGAACTCGGCCGACCGGCGTTCCCGCTGTCGGACCCCCCGTGGAACACTGGCCGGGGCGTGGACGTGAACGGGGTGGCCCCAGGGGCTGGGTGCCGGTGGGGAGCTGGTGTTGATGAGCAAGCGGCAAGTGCAGAAGATGCTGCGGTTGATCGCGACCGGGGAGCCCGTCGAGCTCACCAGTCCGATGGCCTCCGTGAAGAAGCTCGCCAAGCTCGCCTTCATCGCCCAGCAGTTCGGCTACGAGTACATGGACGTACGGCAGAGCGGTGGGCGCAACAACGCGCTCGTCATGCTGATCGTCCCCGACCCCAGCCCTCAGTCCCGTGCCCGCGCCGCGCAGAACTGGGCGCAGTATCCGAACGCCAGTGACGGGGTGTCCGTGCCGCCCCTCGTGCCCGATGCGCACGAACTCCTCAAAGCCCGCATTAACTTCGATCTCACCGGCAAGCACGCCGAGAAGAAAATGTGGTGGGCGGCGGGCGGTATCACCCTCGGGTTCGTGATCGCCGTCGCGAAGGCCGGTGGGGATGGCGACGCGATCGTCTTCTCCGGTCTCGGATGGGTCGCGCTCATCGCCCTGCTCGGGATCGGGCTCGTCGTCACGCGTAAGCGCAACGCCAAGTTCGCGGCCCGGCTCCAGGCCGCCGGCTTCATGCCGGTCACCGACGAGAGCGGGCGGGTGCGGTACCTGCCGCCGGGCGGGCAGATGCCGGGACACGGCAATCCGTTCGGCGGCGCGACCGGCCCCTACGGCAACCAGCCCGCAAATGGTCAGTACGGTCATCAGCCCGCCCCGGGTCCGTACGGTCACCAGCCGGCTCCGGGTCATATGGGGCAACAGCCGGTGCCCGGCCACGTAGGGCAACAGCCGGTGCCCGGTGCCTACGGCAATCAGCCGGTCCCAGGCTCCTACGGCAATCAGCCGGCTCCGGGTTCCTACGG
Source organism: Streptomyces sp. NPDC036764 (assembly GCF_055609385.1). Taxonomy (NCBI): domain Bacteria; kingdom Bacillati; phylum Actinomycetota; class Actinomycetes; order Kitasatosporales; family Streptomycetaceae; genus Streptomyces; species Streptomyces sp. NPDC036764. The sequence goes on along the minus strand of NZ_JBVJPT010000007.1, from coordinate 341,358 downwards.
CCATCAGCCCGCCCCGGCCGCCCCTTACGGTGCCCAGCCTCCGGCCCCGGCCGCCCCTTACGGCGCCCAGCCTCCCGCCCCGGCCGCCCCTTACGGCGCCCAGCCTCCCGCCCCGGCCGGTCCCTACGGCCAGCAGCAGCCCGCCACCCCGTACGGCAACCAGCCCGCCTCCGGCCACTACCCCCCGCCGCAGCAGCAGCCGTACCCCAACCCGCAGCCCTACCCCCAGCAGGGCGCCCCGCAGCCGCCGTACCCCCAGCAGAACCCCCACTGGCAGCCTCCGCAGCAGCACTGACGTCCCGCTCTCCCCTGTACAGGGGCCCTTACGGCGCCTGTATATAGGGGCACGGCCAGCAAAACCTCTCATCCCCCCTCCCCACCCAGTGAGAGCAAAGTTCCTTTCCGGTCACTCGGTGCCACAGGCAGGAAACGCGCCCTCCCTACCTTCGGGGTCAGCCACTCGTAGGCGTGACGCGACCTAGCCCGAAGACCGTGGAGGCGACATGACAGCCCCTAGCCCAGCCCCCGTCGTAAGTCGGGGAGGCCGCTGGATCGAGCACTGGGACCCCGAGGACGAGACCTTCTGGAACGAGACCGGGGAGAAGGTCGCCCGGCGGAACCTGTTCTTCTCCGTGCTCTCGGAGCACATCGGGTTCTCGATCTGGACGCTGTGGTCCGTGATGGTGCTGTTCATGGGGCCGGAGTACGGACTGACCCCCGCCGACAAGTTCTTCATCGTCTCGATGGCCACGCTCGTCGGCGCCGTCGTCCGGGTCCCGTACACCTTCGCCGTCGCCGTCTTCGGTGGCCGGATGTGGACGGTCATCTCGGCGAGCCTGCTGCTCCTGCCGACGATCGCCGCGTTCGTCGTGATGGAGCCGGGGACCTCGTTCAACACGTTCCTGCTGTGCGCGATGCTGGCCGGCGTCGGCGGCGGTAACTTCGCCTCCTCCATGACCAACATCAACGCCTTCTTCCCTCTCCGTAAGAAGGGGTGGGCGCTCGGTCTGAACGCCGGTGGCGGCAACATCGGTGTACCCGTGGTGCAGCTCGTCGGTCTCGCGGTCATCGGCGCCAGCGCCGGCCCGCGCGTCCTGCTGGGGATCTACATCCCGTTCATCGTGATCGCGGCCGTCCTCGCCTGGCTGAAGATGGACAGCATCTCGTCCGTGAAGAACGACACCGGCGCCGCCAAGGAGGCTGTGAAGGACGCCCACACCTGGATCATGTCCTTCCTCTACATCGGCACCTTCGGCTCCTTCATCGGCTACAGCTTCGCCTTCGGCCTGGTCCTTCAGACCCAGTTCGGCCGTACGCCGCTCCAGTCCGCCTACGTCACCTTCATCGGCCCGCTGCTGGGCTCCCTGATCCGCCCTGTCGGCGGCTGGCTCGCCGACCGCTACGGCGGCGCGAAGATCACGCTGTGGAACTTCGTCGCCATGGCCGCCGCGACCTCGGTCATCATCGTGGCCTCGATGCAGAAGTCGCTGCCGCTGTTCACCACCGCGTTCATCGCCCTGTTCGTGCTGACCGGCCTCGGCAACGGCTCGACGTACAAGATGATCCCCGGCATCTTCCAGGCGAAGGCCGCCGCCAAGGGGCTCACCGGTGAAGAGGCCGCGTCCTACAGCCGCAGGCTCTCCGGTGCCTCCATGGGCCTCATCGGCGCGGTGGGCGCGCTCGGCGGACTCGGCATCAACCTCGCCTTCCGCCAGTCCTTCCTGACGGTCGGCTCCGGCACCGGCGCGTTCGTCGCCTTCCTCGCCTTCTACGGCCTCTGCTTCTTGGTCACCTGGGCTGTATACCTTCGCCGCCCGGCTGCCGCCGAGACCGACGCCACACCCACCACGGAGGCAAAACCACAGCTCAGCTACGCCGAGGTGTGACGTAACACCGCCGACATCAAGCCGAACCGAGCCTGTCACGCACCGTTGACAGGCTCGATCGGCATGCGGGTGTCACCACCGTGGGTGCGATCAGGAACACCGACGGTGTGCACCTGGGGCAGGCAACACAACTCGAGTGCGGGACGAGAGTTATGTACGACGAACAGCAGCAACCCGAACACGGGCCCCTCGCGGGGTTCACCGTGGGCGTGACCGCCGCGCGCCGCGCCGACGAGCTCGGGGCCTTGCTCCAGCGGCGCGGCGCCGCCGTTCTGCACGCCCCAGCCCTGCGGATCGTGCCACTCTCCGACGACAGCGAACTGCTCGCGGCCACCAAGGAGATCATTCAGAGGACGCCGGACGTAGTGGTCGCCACGACCGCGATCGGGTTCCGGGGGTGGATCGAGGCCGCCGACGGCTGGGGGCTCGGCGAGGACCTGCTGGCCGGGCTGCGCGAGGTCGAGCTGCTCGCGCGCGGGCCCAAGGTCAAGGGCGCGGTGCGGGCCGCCGGGCTGACCGAGGAGTGGTCGCCGTCCAGCGAGTCCATGGCCGAGGTGCTGGACCGGCTGCTGGAGGAGGGCGTCGAGGGGCGCCGTATCGCCGTACAACTGCACGGTGAGCCGCTGCCCGGGTTCGTGGAGGCGCTCCGGGTCGGTGGAGCGGAGGTGCTCGGGGTGCCGGTCTACCGGTGGCTGCCGCCGGAGGACATCGGCCCGGTCGACCGGCTGCTGGACGCCGCGGTCTCCCGTGGTCTGGACGCCGTCACCTTCACCAGCGCGCCCGCCGCCGCGTCGCTGCTGTCCCGGGCGGAGAAGCGGGGGCTGCTGCCCGAACTGCTCGCCGCCTTCGCCCACGACGTCGTTCCGGCCTGCGTCGGGCCGGTCACCGCGTTGCCCCTCCAGGCGCTCGGCGTCGACACGGTCCAGCCCGAGCGTTTCCGGCTCGGGCCGCTCGTCCAGTTGCTCTGCCAGGAACTTCCCGGACGGGCCCGCTCGTTGCCGGTCGCCGGTCACCGGGTGGAGATCCGGGGGCACGCGGTCCTGGTGGACGGTGCGTTGCGACCGGTGCCGCCCGCCGGGATGTCCCTGCTGCGGGCGCTGTCGCGGCGGCCGGGGTGGGTGGTCGCCCGCTCCGAGCTGCTGCGTGCGCTGCCGGGTGCCGGGCGTGACGAGCACGCGGTGGAGACGGCGATGGCTCGGCTGCGGACGGCTCTTGGGGCGCCGAAGCTGATCCAGACGGTGGTGAAGCGGGGGTATCGGCTGGCGCTGGATCCGGCCGCCGATGCGAAGTACGCGGACGCATGAGGTTCTTCGCCCCCGCCGCCCCTACCCTCCCCCACTCTCGGCTTCGCTCGAGCGGGGGGACCCTCATCGTCCCCGGGGGGCTGCCGCCCCGGACCCCCGCTTCGGCCCTCAACGGCCTCGTCCTCAAACGCCGGACGGGCTGAAAGGTGCGGACCGGCTCGTCGTCATATGCGTGACGGGCTGAAAGAACCTGACCTGCCGCGTCCTTGAACGCCGGACGGGCTGAAAGATGAGGACCGGCCGTACCCCGCCAGCGCCCGCCCAAGGCACCCCACCGCCACCGTCGACAGCACCGCCCGCACCACATTCCACGCCACCCACGGATCCTCGAACTCCTCCCGCAGCGCGGCCGGAGCCCCGGTGTCCGTGAGGGCGTTGTTCAGCGGGATGTTGAAGGCCACGGTCACCAGGAAGGCCAGCCCGTACGCGGCCAGTGCCGCCCATACCCACCAGCGGTACTGCTGACCGCGCAACTGCCACGCCGACACCCCCGTCAGCACCAGCGCCCCGAGGAAGGCCGGCAGGAACACCGGGTTCTGGATCACGTCGTTGATGTCGCGCATCACCTCGACGAACACCCGGTCGTCGCTGCGTGCCAGCGCCGGCATCACGGCGCAGGCGAAGATGTAGAAGGCCCCGGCGATCAGGCCCGTCGCGACCATGGCCGCGCCCAGTACGGTTCCGGCGAGTGCGTTGCTCCGTCGTGTCATGTCCCTCAGTCAACGGCCGCGCGGGCCCGCCGAACATGGCCGTCACGCGCAGCCGCATACGCGGTCGTCCAGCGCCAACCGCCGGTACGAGGGGTTCCGGCTCCGCCACCGGGCAGGCACTGTTAGGGGGAACGGTTCCCCAGCTCTCCTCACGGCATCTCACCGACCCCTCCTGACCGGGTTGACCCCTAGGCGGTGACAGGCACATGGCACTGGGTACGGCCACGGACCCCTACGAACTGCGGTTCGGCGCCGGGCGGATCTGTCTGGATCTCCTCGCGACCACACACCCGGAGGAACGGTTCGACTCCGTCGAGGTGCTGTGTGCCTGGATCGTCGGCGCCGGCCTCGTCCCGCCCGGCACCCCGCTGGCCCAGGCCGGCGCGCCCTGGCTCGTGGACTTCCGCGAACTGCGCGGGCGTATAGGGCAGTTGGTACGCGGCGCTCTCGCCGCCGAGCGCTGGCCGTCGTACGACATCGCGCTCGCCCGTGTGAACGACCTCGCCCGCGTCGCGCCTCCGGCCCCGCGTGCCGTGCGTGTGGAGGACGGCACGCTGGTGCGGGAGTTGGACCGTCCGCCGGAGTGCGCCGCGCTGCTCGGGGCCGTCGCGCGGGACGCCCTGGAACTGCTCACCGACCCCGTCGCGCGGGCCGCGCTGAGGGAGTGCGAGGGGGACAACTGCCCCATCGTCTACCTCGACACATCACGGGGGCGCAGGAGGCGCTGGTGCTCCAGTGAGGTCTGCGGGAACCGCGAAAGGGTCGCCCGGCATCGCCGTCGAGTGGCACTCACGCGAGCCTGAAAGTCCGTTATGGGCCTTCTGTGAAACGGCTGTCGAAGTGATTTCTATTACACGCCGTTTACCTACGCCACCGTAGGGAAGTCTGGAGATGATCTTGCCGCTGTGACGGAAATGTAAAGATCGCGCGGTGGGAATGTGCTGCCATGTCCCGCTCGTCACGTCACTCCGAAGAAAACTGTCGCCTCACTTTGAACACTCAACGGGCTGCTTCCGTACGGGTAGTCGAGCGACCGACTGGGGGAACCCCCGGACATCGGAGGTGGGCGTGCGCAAGGATTCCGTCGTGGCCAATGAACGTGGAGCGAGGGCCCGACATCGCATGTCCCAGCCCTCGGAACCAGATGAGGAGCTGATGCGTGCGCTGTACAGAGAGCACGCCGGACCCCTCCTTGCGTATGTCCTTCGACTGGTCGCCGGTGACCGGCAACGAGCAGAGGACGTCGTGCAGGAGACGCTCATCCGTGCCTGGAAGAACGCCGGACAGCTCAATCGAGCGACCGGATCGGTACGCCCCTGGCTGGTGACGGTCGCCCGGCGCATCGTCATCGACGGCCACCGCAGCCGGCAGGCCCGGCCGCAGGAGGTCGATCCGTCGCCGCTGGAGGTCATCCCCGCGGAGGACGAGATCGACAAGGCGCTGTGGCTGATGACGCTGTCGGACGCACTCGACGACCTGACCCCCGCCCACCGGGAGGTTCTCGTGGAGACGTACTTCAAGGGGCGTACCGTCAATGAGGCGGCCGAGACGCTGGGCATACCCAGCGGCACCGTTCGCTCAAGGGTTTTCTATGCCCTGCGGTCGATGAAGCTGGCTCTGGAGGAGCGGGGGGTGACGGCGTGATGAGTGTTTACGGGGGAAACCAGGGATTCGGGATGGGCGGTTCGGGTATGTCTGGGTCCATGAGCCCCACCCAGGGACAGCCGGGCCCGAACGAGCACGAAACCGTCGGCGCCTACGCCCTCGGGATTCTCGACGACGCAGAGGCAACCGCTTTCGAGATTCACCTCGCGACCTGCGAATGGTGCGCCCAGCAGCTCGACGAACTCGCCGGTATGGAGCCGATGCTGGCCGCGCTGGCGGACCTGCCCGGTTCCGGTTCGCCCGCGATCGGCGAGTCCCTGTCGGCGAAGCCCAGCCCGCGCATGGTGAACAACCTCGTCGACGAGGTCGCCGAGCGGCGCGCCCAGAAGCGCCGGCGCAGCTTCTACATGGTCGCCGCGGCGGCAGCGCTGATCGTCGCAGGACCGTTCGCCGCGATGGCGGCCGGTGGCGGCGACGACGGCGGTGGTGACGGCGCGAACCGCGTCGTGACGGCGGCCAACCCCGCCAAGGACCTGTTCACCAGCATCAAGAACAAGGTCTCGGGTACCGACGCGAAGACCGGGGTCACCGCGACCGTCGCCCTGCAGGAGAAGCTCTGGGGCACCGAGACGGGCCTCGAACTCAAGGGCGTCAAGGGACCGCTCAAGTGCTCCCTGATCTTCGTCGGCAAGGACGGCGAGCGTGAGACCGCCTCCTCCTGGTCGGTCGGCAAGTGGGGCTACGGCCTCCCGGACTCCGAGAACGAGCAGGCCCGCAACCCGCTGTACGTCAGCGGTGGCGTGTCCATGGCCCCCGACGACGTCGATCACGTCGAGGTCATGACCTTCGACGGAAAGAAGCTCGTCCAGGTCGACGTGTAGCCGACGTAGCTTTTCCGGGTCCCCTTCGCGTACGGTTGACGGCTGCCCAGCACGTCAGAAGGGGGCCCGGGTGGCCGCTCAGGCTCAACAGGAATCCGCGCTCGACTCCGTGCGAGACCGAGAGATCGGTGTCGAACAGGAACACCTGGACCGGGTGTACCGGCGCCTTGAGGAAAAGATCCACGAGGCGGAGTTCCTCATGAACGACGCGGCCAAGCGCGGCCAGGTCGGCACGCCCGGAGCGCTCGCGGAGCGGGACGCGCAGGTCTTCCGGGCGGGCGTTCACCTCAACCGCCTCAACAACGAGTTCGAGGACTTCCTCTTCGGGCGGATCGACCTGCTGTCCGGCAAGGACGGCAAGAAGGGCCCGGACGGCGCCTACACCGCCGTCGAGCCCGCCGAGGGCGCGGTCCGCGAGGACAACACCGCCGACATCGCCGAGACCCTGCACATCGGCCGCATCGGTGTGCTCGACGCCGACTACGCCCCGCTGGTCATCGACTGGCGGGCCCCGGCCGCGGCGCCCTTCTACCGCTCGACCCCGGTCGACCCCGGGCGGGTCGTACGGCGCCGGGTCATCCGCTCCAAGGGCCGCAAGGTCCTCGGCGTCGAGGACGACCTGATGCGCCCCGAGCTCAAGGCCTTCCTCGACGGTCACGAACTGCCCGTCATCGGCGACGGCGCCCTCATGGCCGCGCTCGGCCAGGCCCGCACCCACACCATGCGGGACATCGTGGCGTCCATCCAGGCCGAGCAGGACCTGGTCATCCGCGCCCCCGCCGCCTCGGTGACCTACGTCGAGGGCGGACCGGGCACCGGCAAGACCGCCGTCGCCCTGCACCGCGCCGCCTACCTGCTCTACCAGGACCGGCGCCGGTACGCGGGCGGCATCCTGATCGTCTCGCCGACCCCGCTGCTGGTGGCGTACACCGAGGGCGTGCTCCCCTCGCTCGGCGAGGAGGGCCAGGTCGCCATCCGCGCGATCGGCTCCCTCGTCGACGGCGTCGAGGCCACGCTGTACGACTCCCCGGCCACGGCCCGCGCCAAGGGCTCGTACCGCATGCTCAAGGTGCTGCGGAAGGCGGCGCGGGGCGCGCTGGAGCAGGGGCCGGGCGGCCGGACCGCCTCCGGTGCCGGCGCGGCGAACCGGGCGGGGCAGCTCGCGTTCGGCGACGACACCGGCGCACCCGTCACCGGCCCTCCCACCCGCCTGCGCGTGGTCGCCTTCGGGCGCCGGCTGGAGCTGGAGGCCGACGCGCTGGAACGCGTCCGCCGCAACGCGCTGAGCGGTACGGCCCCCGTGAACCTGCTGCGCCCGCGCGCCCGCAAGCTGCTGCTCGACGCCCTGTGGGCACAGTCGGGCGGCGCCACCCGGCACACCGACCCCGAGCTCGCCGCCGAGCTGCGCTCCTCCTTCGACGAGGACGTCACCTCGGAGGACAGCTTCATCGCCTTCCTCGACGCCTGGTGGCCGGAGCTCACCCCGAAGGCCGTCCTGGACGCGATGTCCGACGAGCGACGGCTCGGCCGCTGGGCGCGCCGGATCCTCAACCCGGGCGAGGCGCGCAAGGTGGCCCGCTCGCTCAAGCGGGACGGCCTCACCGTGCACGACATCGCCATGCTGGACGAGCTCCAGGCGATCCTCGGCACCCCGGCCCGCCCCAGGAAGAAGCGCGAGCTCGATCCGCTCGACCAGCTCACCGGCCTGGACGAGCTGATGCCGGTGCGCGAGGAGTCGCAGCGCGAGCGCGCCGAGCGGCTGGCCGCCGAGCGCACCGAGTACGCCCATGTCATCGTCGACGAGGCCCAGGACCTCACGCCGATGCAGTGGCGGATGGTGGGCCGCCGGGGCCGCCACGCGACCTGGACGATCGTCGGCGACCCGGCCCAGTCGTCCTGGTCCGACGTGGACGAGGCGGCAGAGGCCAGGGACGAGGCCCTCGGCAGCCGCCCGCGCCGCCGCTTCCAGCTCACCGTGAACTACCGCAACCCGGCCGAGATCGCCGATCTCGCGGCCAAGGTGCTGGCCCTCGCCATGCCGGGCTCGACGGCACCCTCGGCGGTCCGCTCCACCGGGGTGCGGCCCCGCTACGCCGTCGTACGGGACTCCCTCGCCCGGACGGTCCGCGACGAGGCCGCCCGGCTGCTCGACGAGGTCGACGGCACGATCGGCGTCGTGGTCGCCATGCAGCGGCGCGAGGAGGCGGCCAAGTGGCTGGCCGGGCTCGGTGACCGGGTGGTGGCGCTCGGCAGCCTGGAGGCGAAGGGCCTGGAGTACGACGCCACGATCGTCGTCTCCCCGGCGGAGATCGCGGACGAGTCACCGGCCGGACTGCGTGTGCTGTACGTCGCGCTGACCCGGGCGACCCAGCAGCTCACGGTGGTCTCGGGGGAGCGGGACGAGCCGGACGCGTCCGGGGTGCCGGACCTGCTCAGAGATTGATCCGGATGAACCACGGTTGCGGGAATGGCCTTACGGGATCCGTTTGTTAGCCTGGGTGTGACACCGGCTCGATCCAAGCCCCCGGGCCCAACCTTCGTCGCTACGAGCGACCACTTGCCGCGAGGCGAGCATGGCGGGTCGGTGTCATGAACGTAGAAGAGACCCACGTCACGATGTGACGTGGGTCTCTTTTCTTGCGAAGGCGTGGCGAACAATACGTTCGCAATCCACGCCCGGCTAACTCCTACTCAGCGGTAGGTGCGACGATCGGACGGCATACCAGCCACACGGTGAAAGCAGAGGAAGTCGGCCATGGCAACGGCGCCCAGCGTCTCCTACTCGATGACGGTCCGGCTGGAGGTGCCCGCGAGCGGAACCGCGGTCTCCCAGCTCACCGGAGCCGTCGAGTCCCACGGAGGCTCGGTGACCGGCCTCGACGTGACCGCGTCCGGCCACGAGAAGCTCCGGATCGACGTCACCATCGCCGCCACCTCAACCGCGCACGCCGACGAGATCGTCGAGCAGCTCCGCGGCATCGAGGGCGTCACCCTGGGGAAGGTCTCGGACCGTACGTTCCTCATGCACCTCGGCGGCAAGATCGAGATGCAGTCCAAGCACCCCATCCGCAACCGTGACGACCTGTCCATGGTCTACACGCCGGGTGTGGCCCGCGTCTGCATGGCCATCGCCGAGAACCCCGAGGACGCGCGGCGCCTGACCATCAAGCGCAACACCGTTGCGGTCGTGACGGACGGCTCCGCGGTCCTGGGCCTCGGCAACATCGGCCCGATGGCCGCCATGCCGGTCATGGAAGGCAAGGCAGCGCTCTTCAAGCGCTTCGCCGACATCGACGCCTGGCCGATCTGCCTGGACACCCAGGACACCGACGCGATCGTCGAGATCGTCAAGGCGATCGCCCCCGGGTTCGCCGGCATCAACCTCGAGGACATCTCCGCCCCGCGCTGCTTCGAGATCGAGGCCCGTCTGCGCGAGGCCCTCGACATCCCCGTCTTCCACGACGACCAGCACGGCACCGCGATCGTCGTACTCGCCGCCCTGACCAACGCACTTCGTGTGGCGGGCAAGGCGATCGAGAACATCCGCGTCGTCATGTCCGGCGCGGGCGCGGCCGGTACGGCCATCCTCAAGCTGCTGATCGCGGCGGGCGTGAAGAACGCCGTCGTCGCCGACATCCACGGCGTCGTGCACGCCGGCCGTGAGGACCTGCGCCAGGCCCCCGCCGACTCGCCGCTGCGCTGGATCGCCGACAACACCAACCCCGAGGGTCTGACCGGCACGCTGAAGGAGGCCGTGCGCGGCGCGGACGTCTTCATCGGCGTCTCCGCCCCGAACGTTCTCGACGGCGCCGACGTGGCCGCCATGGCCGAGAACGCGATCGTGTTCGCGCTCGCGAACCCGGACCCCGAGGTCGACCCCGCAATCGCCCGTCAGACGGCGGCAGTTGTGGCCACGGGCCGCTCCGACTTCCCGAACCAGATCAACAACGTGCTGGTCTTCCCGGGCGTCTTCCGCGGTCTGCTGGACGCTCAGTCCCGCACCGTCAACACGGACATGATGCTCGCGGCTGCGAAGGCGCTGGCGGATGTGGTGACCGAGGACGAGCTGAACCCGAACTACATCATCCCGAGCGTCTTCAACGACAAGGTCGCGGGCGCGGTCGCCGGCGCGGTGCGGGAGGCCGCGAAGGCGGCGTCCGCGGTGCCGTCGGGCGAGTAATCACACGGGTTTCGGGCCTCACAGACCCGAAAAGTGTGCATGGGCTGTGAGGATCGCCACGGCAAGCCCTTGTGACGGCGCGTCGTGGAACCAAGGGCCTGTGGCCGCCGTTTATCGTGACGGCCAAGCTCAGGCCCTCTCTTCGTGTGACTCCCAAGGGTGTTCTCACGACTCCTCCGGGCGCCGGATTGGCTTTCCCGCCGCAGGTAGGGGCAGGATGCGTCTCTGGGCGCGAGGGTCTGACGACGGACCCGGGTCCCGGGTCGCACCGAGGACCCTGGCAGCATCGACATCGCTGTGCCCGACATGCGGCTCCGCCGCGTGGCACGCCTCAAGGCAAATGAACACGGGAGTAACAACATGAACCGCAGTGAGCTGGTGGCCGCGCTGGCCGACCGCGCCGAGGTGACCCGCAAGGACGCCGACGCCGTGCTGGCCGCGTTCGCCGAGACCGTCGGCGAGATCGTCGCCAAGGGCGACGAGAAGGTCACCATCCCCGGCTTCCTGACCTTCGAGCGCACCCACCGTGCCGCTCGCACCGCTCGCAACCCGCAGACCGGCGACCCGATCCAGATCCCGGCCGGCTACAGCGTGAAGGTCTCCGCGGGCAGCAAGCTCAAGGAAGCGGCCAAGGGTAAGTAAGGGCGCGAGCGCCGTTGTGGCGTGGCGCCGCGGGCGACTGCGGGCCCGTCCCTGGCAGGTCGCGCAGTTCCCCGCGCCCCCCTAGGGCGCTGCAGTAACGCCGATGGGGCGGCCACCCGGAACCGGGTGGCCGCCCCATCGGCGTTCTGCTTTCCGTATGTCAGCCGAGTGCCTTGCCGGGCAGTTCGACCTTCGCCCCCAGCTCCACGAGCTTCTCCATGAAGTTCTCGTAGCCGCGGTTGATGAGGTCGATGCCGTGGACTCGGGACGTGCCCTGGGCCGCCAGCGCTGCGATGAGGTACGAGAAGCCGCCGCGCAGGTCGGGGATGACGAGGTCGGCGCCCTGGAGCTTCGTCGGGCCGGAGACCACCGCGGAGTGCAGGAAGTTGCGCTGGCCGAAGCGGCAGTCGGAGCCGCCGAGGCACTCGCGGTAGAGCTGGATGTGGGCGCCCATCTGGTTCAGCGCGGACGTGAAGCCGAGGCGGGACTCGTAGACCGTCTCGTGGATGATGGACAGGCCCGTGGCCTGCGTCAGGGCGACCACCAGCGGCTGCTGCCAGTCCGTCTGGAAGCCCGGGTGCACGTCGGTTTCGAGGGCGATGGACTTCAACTGGCCACCGGGGTGCCAGAAACGGATGCCCTCGTCGTCGATCTCGAAGGCACCGCCCACCTTCCGGTAGGTGTTGAGGAACGTCATCATCGAGCGCTGCTGGGCGCCACGGACGTAGATGTTGCCCTCGGTCGCGAGCGCGGCGGACGCCCAGGAGGCGGCCTCCAGACGGTCCGGCAGGGCGCGGTGGTTGTAGCCGCCGAGCCGGTCCACACCGGTGACGCGGATCGTGCGGTCGGTGTCCATCGCGATGATGGCGCCCATCTTCTGCAGGACGCAGATGAGGTCCTCGATCTCCGGCTCCACGGCCGCGTTCGAGAGCTCGGTGACGCCTTCCGCGAGGACGGCCGTCAGCAGCACCTGCTCGGTCGCGCCGACGGACGGGTACGGCAGCCGGATCTTCGTGCCGCGCAGCCGCTGCGGAGCCTCCAGGTACTGCCCGTCCGCCCGCTTCTCGATGGTCGCGCCGAACTGGCGCAGCACCTCGAAGTGGAAGTCGATGGGCCGGCCGCCGATGTCGCAGCCGCCGAGGCCGGGGATGAACGCGTGCCCGAGGCGGTGCAGAAGGGGACCGCACAGGAGGATCGGGATACGGCTCGAACCCGCGTGGGCATCGATGTCAGCGACGTTCGCGCTCTCCACGTGCGAGGGGTCCATCACCAACTCGCCCGGTTCCTCACCGGGCCGGACCGTGACCCCGTGCAGTTGCAGCAGGCCGCGTACGACACGAACGTCCCGGATGTCCGGAACGTTGCGCAGTCGACTCGGCTCGCTGCCCAGCAGAGCGGCGACCATTGCCTTCGGTACGAGGTTCTTCGCACCGCGGACACGGATCTCGCCCTCCAGCGGGGTTCCGCCGTGGACAAGCAGGACATCGTCGTTGACGGTCATGTATCTCGCGTTCCGATGAGTTGGGCAGGGGCCAGGAGGGAAAGGGTAATCGCCGTCGCCCCCCCTTCAGTAAGCCCAAGTACGGCTCAGGAACGTCATAGCTCTGTCACAACACGAACGGTTCCCCGTCGGGCACGAGCGGTCACCGTCGCGGACCGTGCGCCGGGCGGCGCTTCCGTCCGCCCTGAGCTGCATTCACTCCCGAACCGGCATTGCCTCCCCATGCGAAGGGAAGATGCGGGATCATGTCTGGCATGACCGAGGTGTCCTCGCTCACAGGGCGGTTGCTCGTGGCAACGCCCGCCCTGGCGGACCCGAACTTCGACCGCGCGGTGGTGCTCCTTCTCGACCACGACGAGGAGGGCTCTCTCGGTGTCGTCCTCAACCGTCCGACCCCCGTGGACGTCGGCGACATCCTGGAGGGCTGGGCGGATCTCGCCGGCGAGCCCGGCGTCGTCTTCCAGGGCGGCCCGGTGTCCCTGGACTCGGCGCTCGGCGTGGCCGTCATCCCCGGTGACGCGAACGGCGAGAGCGCCCCGCTGGGCTGGCGCCGGGTGCACGGCGCGATCGGGCTCGTGGACCTGGAGGCGCCGCCGGAGCTGCTCGCCTCGGCCGTCGGATCCCTGAGAATCTTCGCCGGGTACGCCGGCTGGGGCCCCGGCCAGCTCGAGGACGAGCTGGTGGAGGGCGCCTGGTACGTCGTGGAGTCCGAGCCGGGCGATGTGTCCTCGCCGTCCCCGGAAGGACTGTGGCGCTCGGTGCTGCGCCGCCAGCGCAACGAGCTCGCGATGGTGGCCACCTACCCGGACGACCCGTCGCTCAACTGATGCATGTGAGCTTCAGTACTCTTGGCGGTATGAGCACTCTCGAGCCCGAGCGCGGGACTGGTACGGGGACCCTCGTCGAGCCCACGCCGCAGACTTCCCACGGCGACGGCGACCACGAGCGCTTCGCCCACTACGTCCAGAAGGACAAGATCATGGCGAGCGCCCTCGACGGCACCCCCGTCGTGGCGCTGTGCGGCAAGGTCTGGGTGCCCGGCCGCGACCCGAAGAAGTACCCCGTGTGCCCCATGTGCAAGGAGATCTACGAGTCCATGGGCGCCGGCGGTGGCGACGACAAGGGCAAGGGCGACAAGAAGTAGACCGTCCGGTCCGGTGGTCCTGAGGCCCTCAGGGTGCGTTTTGCGCGCCCTGAGGGCCTTTGTGCTGCCCGCGCGTTGCATGGAGTGCGTCCGCCGGTCACAGAGTGGTTGAGACCTCTTGTGGTCGTGTTCATGAACTCCCTAGCCTCCCGAGTGTTGTGCACAGCGAAACCGTCATTGCGCATGTTGCAACACCTTTCGGAGGAGCATCATGAAGCCGTCCGTCCGCTCGCTCAGGATCTCCGCGCTCGCGGCCGCCGCGCTCGTCGTCGCCGCCTGCGCCCCCCAGACTTCCGACAACGCCTCCTCCGACAAGGACGAGAAGACCGGCACCCTGCGGGTCTGGCTGTTCCAGGAGGTCGGCAACCAGCCCAAGGAGAAGGTCGTCGACTCCGTCGTCGCCGCCTTCGAGAAGGAGCACGAGGGCGCGAAGGTCGACGTCGAGTACATCCCGGTCGAGACCCGCGCCCAGCGCGTGAAGGCCGCCTTCAACGACCCGAAGTCCGCGCCCGACGTCATCGAGTACGGCAACACCGACACCGCCGGCTATGTGAAGGACGGCGGACTCCTCGACGTCACGAAGGAGTTCGGCGACTGGAGCGAGGCGAAGGACACCGACCCCACCGCCAAGCAGTCCGTCACCGTGGACGGCAAGATCTACGGCGCCCCCTTCTACGTCGGGGTGCGCGCCCTGTACTACCGCACCGACATCTTCGAGGAGCTCGGCCTCGAAGTCCCGAAGAACATGGCCGAGTTGGCGACCACGGCCCGCAAGATCCGGGCGGCCGAGCCCGAGCTGTACGGGCTCGTGGTGGGCGGGGCGTACACCTACGGCGCGATGCCGTTCGTGTGGGCCAACGGCGGTGAGCTGGCCACCGGCAAGGGCGGCTCGTACGCCTCGGCCATCGACAGCGAGGCCGCCCGCAAGGGCATCGAGCAGTACACGTCCCTCTTCTCCGACGACAACTGTCCCGCCGCCAAGTGCGCGGGTATGGGCGGCAACGACACGGTGACCGCGTTCGCGGCCGGCAAGGCGGGCATGGCGATCGGCGGCGACTTCAGCCACGCGGCCGTGGAGGCCGGGAAGGTGAAGGGCAAGTACGCGGTCGTGCCTCTGCCGGGGGTGAAGGCCGGGTCCGTCGCGCCGGCGTTCGCCGGGGGCAACAACATCGGCGTCCTGAAGAGCACGTCGCACCGCACGCTGGCCGTCGATCTGATGGAGCAGCTCACCTCGAAGAAGACGCAGGCGTCGATGTTCGAGGCGATGGGCTTCCTGCCGACGTTCGGGGACGTACGGGAGACGGCGGCGAAGGAGGAGCCCTTTGTGAAGCCCTTCGTCGAGACCCTGTCGTCGGGGACGAAGTTCGTGCCCGCGTCGCCGGCGTGGTCGGAGATCGACTCGTCCCTCGTCCTGCCGACGATGTTCCAGGAGGTCATCAGCGGTAAGAAGGATGTCGCCGGGGCTTCGGGGGATGCGGCGAAGAAGATGGACGAGGCGTTTGGTTCCGTCGGATGACAGCGCCTACCGGGGTGGGGGCTGCGGATCGGTCGCGGGTGCCGGCCGACGGTGGCTTGTCGCGCCCACGCGGCGGTAGCCGCAAATTCAACACAGCCCCGCGCTCCTATCGCCGTCCGCGTGGACGGAGTCAGAAGACACCCTGGCTCTATCTCGCCCCCGCCCTCGTCGTCCTCGGCGGGCTGCTCGTCTACCCCGTCTACCAGCTCGGGCTGATCTCGTTCTTCCAGTACACACAGGCGCAGGTCAGCGGTGGGGAACCGACGACCTTCCAGGGGTTCGGGAACTACTCGGAGCTGTTCTCGGACTCCCAGTTCTGGCAGGTGCTGTTCGCCACGGTCGTCTTCGCGGCGGCCTGTGTCGTCTCGACGCTCGCCGTCGGCTGCTTCCTCGCCGTGCTGCTCACGCGCGTGCGTGCCGTGCCGCGGCTGGCGCTGATGATGGCCGCGCTCGGGGCCTGGGCGACCCCGGCCATCACCGGGTCGACGGTGTGGCTGTTCCTGTTCGACCCGGACTTCGGGCCGGTGAACCGCCTGCTCGGGCTCGGTGACCACTCCTGGACGTACGGGCGGTTCAGCGCCTTCTTCCTGGTGCTGCTCGAAGTGGTGTGGTGCTCCTTCCCGTTCGTGATGGTGACGGTGTACGCCGGTATCCGCGCCGTCCCGTCCGAGGTGCTGGAGGCCGCCGCGCTGGACGGCGCCTCGCAGTGGCGGACCTGGCGGTCGGTGCTGGCGCCGATGCTGCGGCCGATCCTGGTGGTCGTCACCATCCAGTCGGTGATCTGGGACTTCAAGGTCTTCACCCAGATCTACGTCATGACCAACGGCGGCGGCATCGCCGGCCAGAACCTCGTGCTGAACGTGTACGCCTACCAGAAGGCCTTCGCGTCCTCGCAGTACAGCCTGGGCTCCGCGATCGGCGTGGTGATGCTGCTGATCCTGCTGGCGGTGACGCTCGTGTATCTGCGGCTGCTGCGCAGGCAGGGGGAGGAGCTGTGAGGTCCATGAATCCGATGAGTCTCGTACGGCGGCCCTGGCGGCTGCTCGCGGAGGCGTCCGCGCTGCTGATCGCCGTGGTGGTGGCGTTTCCGCTGTACTGGATGGTGCTCGGCGCCTTCAAACCGGCCGGGGAGATCGAGTCGAGCGAGCCGCGGCCGTGGACGCTGGACCCTTCCCTGGATTCCTTCCGGCGCGTCTTCGAGCAGAACGAATTCGGCCGTTACTTCCTCAACAGCCTTGTCGTCGCGTGCACCGTCGTGATCGCCTCGGCGCTGATCGCGTTTCTCGCGGCGACCGCGGTGACCCGATTCCGGTTCCGCTTCCGGACCACCTTGCTGATCATGTTTCTGGTGGCCCAGATGGTGCCGGTGGAGGCCCTGACGATCCCGCTGTTCTTCCTCATGCGGGACTTCGGCCAACTGAACACGCTCGGGTCGCTGATCCTGCCGCACATCGCCTTCTCGCTGCCGTTCGCGATCTGGATGCTGCGGGGGTTTGTGAAGGCCGTTCCGGAGGCCCTGGAGGAGGCCGCCTACATCGACGGGGCGAGCCGGTCGCGATTCCTGTGGCAGATCCTTTTCCCGCTGGTCTTCCCGGGGCTTGTGGCCACAAGCGTTTTCTCCTTCATCTCCGCCTGGAACGACTTCCTGTTCGCCAAGTCCTTCATCATCAGCGACACCTCGCAGTCCACCCTGCCGATGGCGCTGCTCGTCTTCTACAAGCCGGACGAGCCGGACTGGGGCGGAGTGATGGCGGCCTCCACGGTGATGACGATTCCGGTACTGATCTTCTTCGTGCTCGTGCAGCGACGGCTGGTGTCGGGGCTGGGCGGAGCGGTAAAGGACTGACGTGACTGAACTGATTCCGATGCCCTGCGATGCCGTCGCCGGTACCGGCGAGGTAAGGCTGACGGCGTACTCCCGGATCCATGCCGGCCCGGCGACCGAGGGCGTCGGTCACTGGCTCGGCACCGTGCTGCGCCAGGCCACCGGACTGCCCCTGCGCGAGGGGTGGGAACTCGACGACACCGACGGCGACGGCATCGGGCTTCGACTCGGCCCCGGGCTGCGCCCCGAGGAGTATCGCCTCGTCAGCGGCCCGACCGGCGTCCTGATCGAGGGCGGCAGCGCGGCCGGTGTCTTCTGGGGCGCCCAGACGCTGCGTCAGCTACTCGGCCCCGACGCGTACCGCGCGGCCCCCATCGACCGCGACCGCGTCTGGGCCGTGCCGCACGTCACCATCGAGGACGCCCCGCGATTTCGCTGGCGCGGCGTCATGCTCGACGTGGCCCGGCACTTCATGCCCAAGGACGGCGTCCTGCGCTACCTGGACCTGCTGGCGGCACACAAACTGAACGTCTTCCACTTCCATCTGACGGACGACCAGGGCTGGCGCGTCGAGATCAAGAAGTACCCCCGGCTCACCGAGATCGGCTCCTGGCGGGCGCGCACGAAATTCGGCCATCGGGCCTCCCCGCTGTGGGAGGAGAAGCCGCACGGTGGCCACTACACCCAGGACGACATCCGCGAGATCGTCGCGTACGCCGCCGAGCGGCATATCACCGTCGTCCCGGAAATCGACGTACCCGGCCACTCGCAGGCCGCCATCGCCGCGTACCCGGAACTCGGCAACACCGACGTCATCGACACCTCCGCGCTCTCCGTCTGGGACACCTGGGGGATCAATCCGAACGTACTCGCCCCCACTGACAACACCCTGCGCTTCTACGAGGGGGTGTTCGAGGAAGTCCTGGAACTGTTCCCCTCGCAGTTCATTCACGTCGGGGGCGACGAATGCCCCAAGGACCAGTGGCGGCAGTCGGCCACCGCACAGCGGCGCATCCGGGAACTCGGGCTGAAGGACGAGGACGAGCTCCAGGCGTGGTTCATCGGCCACTTCGACACCTGGCTCACCGCGCGCGGGCGCCGGCTCATCGGCTGGGACGAGATTCTGGAGGGCGGGCTCGCGAAAGGCGCGGCCGTGTCGTCCTGGCGCGGATACGCGGGCGGTGTCGCGGCCGCCCGCGCCGGTCACGACGTCGTCATGTGCCCGGAGCAGCAGGTGTATCTGGACCACCGTCAGGACCCGGGCGGCGACGAGCCGGTGCCGATCGGCTACGTGCGCACCCTGGAGGACGTCTATCGGTTCGAGCCCGTTCCCGCGGAGTTGACGCCGGACGAGGCCCGGCACGTGCTCGGCACGCAGGCCAACCTGTGGACCGAGGTGATGGAGGACCGGGCGCGCGTGGACTACCAGGCGTTTCCGCGCCTGGCCGCCTTCGCCGAGGTGGCCTGGAGCGGCCTGCCCGCCCCGGCGGAACGGGACTTCGCGGGCTTCGAGCGCCGACTGGCCGCCCACTACGGGCGACTTGACGCCCTCGGGGTCGCGTACCGGCCACCTACGGGACCGCGGCCCTGGCAGCGGCGCCCCGGAGTGCTGGGCCGTCCGATCGACGGGCCGCCCCCGAACAGATAATGGAAAAAAACCGGCAAGGGGTCACCGAAGAGTGTCAATCGGTACGCACTGGTGATGCCGGGTGATGCCGTGCGAAAACGGACTATCTCCCTGATCAGGTGGGCGAATGCCTCCTAGCGGACCCCTGTCTTCGTGCCCTGCGAAGATGTGCCAGAGTTGCCACGTCCGCCCTGTCAGCACGTACCGTACGGCAACACAGGTGGGACCAGGTGGGGCAGCGGGAAGGGGCAGCCGGTTTGACCACGCACGCACCGCAGGCGGCGCAGGCCGTCACGCTGCCCACGACGCTGGACGAGGCCGTGGCGGCACTCGCGGCCATGCCCGCCGCCGTGCCCGTCGCGGGCGGCACCGACCTCATGGCCGCCGTCAACTCCGGGCAGCTCAGGCCCGCCGCCCTGGTCGGTCTCGGCCGGATCAGCGAGATCCGCGGCTGGCAGTACCAGGACGGCCACGCGCTGCTGGGCGCCGGTCTCACGCACGCCCGCATGGGCCGCCCCGACTTCGCGGCCCTCATCCCGGCGCTCGCCGCCGCCGCACGCGCCGCGGGCCCGCCGCAGATCCGCAACGCCGGCACCCTCGGCGGCAACATCGCCTCGGCGTCCCCGACCGGTGACGCGCTGCCGGTGCTGGCCGCCCTCGAAGCGACCCTGATCGTCGCGGGCCCGGGCGGAGCCCGCCGCGAGATCCCGGTGTCGCACCTGCTGGCGGGCATGGAGATGCTGCGCGCCGGCGAACTCATCGGCTACGTGCGCGTGCCGCTGCTGCACGCCCCGCAGGTCTTCGTCAAGGCCACCGGCCGCACCGGCCCGGGACGCGCGATGGCGTCCGTCGCGGTCGTGCTCGACCCCGCCCGGCGCGGAGTCAGGTGCGCCGTCGGCGCCATAGCGCCCATGCCGCTCAGGCCCCTGGAGGCCGAGCAGTGGGTCGCCCAGCTCATCGACTGGGACAACAACCGCGCGATCGTGCCCGAGGCGCTCAGCGCCTTCGGCGAGTACGTCGCCGCGGCCTGCATCCCCGACCCGGCCCCGGCCGAGGACGGGTCCGTGACCCAGCATCCGCCCGCCGTACTGCACCTGCGGCGCACCGTCGCCGCGCTGGCCCGACGAGCACTGGGGAGGGCGCTGTCGTGACCGACGACCAGCACGGAGAGGGCACGCCCCAGGGCAGGGGCCGCTGGGACCCGCTGCCCCAGGGCGAGTACGACGACGGCGCCACCGCCTTCGTCAAGCTCCCCGAAGGGGGCATCGACGCCCTCCTGGCCAACTCCGACAGCCCGCTCGCCGCACCCGGTCACGGATACGTCCCGCCGCAGATAACGGTTGCGCCGGGCACCGGCACCGACCCCTCGGCCCCCGGCGGCTGGCCGGCCGCGGGCACCCCCGCCGAGGGCTCCCGGTGGCCCGACCCGAACGCCGCGCAGGACACGGGCGGCGACCGGTTCACGTACAACCCCGGGGCCACCCAGCAGTGGAACTTCTCGGAGACCGCGGCGGGCCAGGACACCGGCGCGCCGGGCCAGGACGTCACCGGGCAGTGGTCGATCCCTGTTGCCGGCGGTGACCTTCCGGACGAATCGGGCGAGTTCACCACGTCGTCGCTCGTCGAGCAGTGGGGCGGCACCCCGCCGGCCACGCTGCCGGGCGGCGCGGCCGCACCCTGGGCGGCGCAGCCGACCGGGCAGCCGTGGGGACAGCAGGCGCAGGCGGCGGCCGGTGAGGCGCTGGGAACCGCGCCCGCGCCCGGGCGGCCCGCCGATGCCGGGCACGTTCCCGGCCGCCCGGGACCGCACGCCGGCGACCCGCATGCCGCACCCGCCGACGGGCAGCCCGGCCGGCGACCCGTCGGAACCGGGCCCGCGTCCGCCGGATTCACCCCGGACGGCGAGCCGTCCGCGAGGCCGGGCGCGTTCACCCCGGACGGCGAGCCGTCCGCGATGCCGGGCGCGTTCACCCCGGGGCGCTCCGAGCGGCCCGCCGAGGAGTCCGCCGAAAGCGCATCAGAGGCCTCGCAGGCCGCTCCCGGCGCCGACGAGCCCGCCTCCGAGGGTCCGGACGCCCGAGGCGCCACAGAGGCCCCCCAGGGCCCCGCAGAGCCCTCCGCCGAGAGCGCACCCGCCGGCAGCGACTCGAACCCCGAGGCCGCCGAGGACTCCGAGCAGGCCGACGACGCACCGCCGCCGCCCGGCGAGGAACACCCCCTGGCCTCCTACGTGCTGCGCGTCAACGGCGTCGACCGGCCCGTCTCGGACGCCTGGATCGGCGAGTCGCTGCTCTACGTGCTGCGGGAACGGCTCGGCCTCGCGGGCGCCAAGGACGGCTGCTCGCAAGGCGAGTGCGGCGCCTGCAACGTGCAGGTCGACGGACGGCTCGTCGCGTCCTGCCTGGTGCCCGCCGTGACCGCCGCCGGCAGCGAGGTACGCACCGTCGAGGGCCTGGCCGTCGACGGGCAGCCCTCGGACGTGCAGCGGGCGCTCGCGCGCTGCGGTGCCGTGCAGTGCGGCTTCTGCGTGCCGGGCATGGCGATGACCGTGCACGACCTGCTGGAGGGCAACCCGGCGCCCACCGAGCTGGAGACGCGCCAGGCGCTGTGCGGCAACTTGTGCCGCTGCTCCGGCTACCGGGGCGTGGTGGACGCCGTCCAGGAAGTCGTAGCCGAGCGCGAGGCGCACACCGGTGCCGACGACGGCGAACACGACGGGGACGAGCCGCGTATCCCTCACCAGGCGGGCCCGGGGGCCGGCGGGGTCAACCCGTCGGCGTTCGAGGCACGGGGCCTCAGGGGACCGCATGACCAGGCGTACGGCCAGGACGGAGGCCAGGCGTGAGCAACGAAGCCGCCACCGCGACCACAGCCGCGGAGGCAGCACCCGCCCCCGAGCCGATCCCGCACGGCCTCGGCGCCTCACTGCAGGCCGCCGACGCCCGCGCCAAGACCGAGGGCACGTTCCCGTACGCGGCCGATCTGTGGGCCGAGGGCCTGCTGTGGGCGGCCGTACTGCGCTCGCCGCACCCGCACGCGCGCATCAAGTCCATCGACACCGCCCACGCGCGGGAGATGCCCGGTGTACGGGCCGTCGTCACGCACGAGGACCTGCCGGGCAGCCCGCTGTTCGGCCGTGGCAAGGCCGACCGCCCGGTCTTCGCCTCCGAGGTCGTACGCCACCACGGCGAGCCCATCGCCGCCGTCGCCGCCGACCACCCCGACACCGCGCGGCTGGCCGCCGCGGCCGTCATCGTCGAGTACGAGACGCTCGACCCGGTGACCGACCCCGAGCAGGCCTTCGAGGCCGAGCCGCTGCACCCCGACGGCAACCTGATCCGGCACATCCCGCTGCGCCACGGCGACCCGGACGCGGCAGGCGACATCGTCGTCGAGGGCCTGTACCGCATCGGCCGCCAGGACCCGGCCCCGATCGGCGCCGAGGCGGGCCTCGCCGTACCGCGGCCCGACGGCGGCGTGGAGCTGTACCTCGCTTCCACCGACCCGCACACCGACCGCGACCGGGCCGCCGCCTGCTACGGCCTGGACCCGGAGCGCGTCAAGGTCGTCGTCACCGGCGTGCCCGGCGCCACCGCCGACCGCGAGGACCAGGGCTTCCAACTCCCGCTCGGCCTGCTGGCGCTCAAGACCGGCTGCCCGGTGAAGCTGACGGCCACGCGCGAGGAGTCCTTCCTCGGCCACACCCACCGGCACCCCACCCTTCTGCGGTACCGCCATCACGCGGACGCCGAGGGCAAGCTGGTCAAGGTCGAGGCGCAGATCCTGCTGGACGCGGGCGCCTACGCCGACACCTCCTCCGAAGCGCTGGCCGCCGCCGTCGGCTTCGCCTGCGGCCCGTACGTCGTCCCGAACGCCTTCATCGAGGGCTGGGCCGTACGCACCAACAACCCGCCGTCGGGCCATGTGCGCGGCGAGGGTGCCATGCAGGTGTGCGCCGCCTACGAGGCGCAGATGGACAAGCTGGCCAAGAAGCTCGGCATGGACCCGGCGGAGCTGCGCCTGCGCAACGTGCTGGCCACCGGCGACGTCCTGCCGACGGGTCAGACGGTGACCTGCCCGGCCCCGGTGGCGGAGCTCTTGCAGGCCGTACGGGACTACCCGCTTCCGGCCCTGCCCAAGGACACCCCCGAGGACGAGTGGCTGCTGCCCGGCGGCCCCGAGGGCGCGGGCGAACCGGGCGCCGTGCGCCGGGGCGTGGGCTACGGCCTGGGCATGGTGCACATGCTCGGCGCCGAGGGCGCCGACGAGGTCTCCACGGCGACCGTGAAGGTCCACGACGGCGTGGCGACGGTGCTGTGCGCCGCCGTCGAGACCGGTCAGGGCTTCACGACCCTGGCCCGGCAGATCGTCCAGGAGACCCTCGGCATCGACGAGGTGCACGTGGCACCCGTGGACACCGACCAGCCCCCGGCGGGCCCGGGCTGCCGCGGCCGTCACACCTGGGTGTCGGGCGGCGCGGTGGAGCGGGCGGCCAAGATGGTCCGTACGCAGCTCCTGCAGCCCCTGGCGCACAAGTTCGGCATGTCCACGGAGCTGCTCCAGATCACCGACGGCAAGATCACGTCGTACGACGGCGTCCTGTCGACCACCGTCACCGAGGCGTTGGACGGCAAGGAGCTGTGGGCGACGGCACAGTGCCGTCCGCACCCGACCGAACCGCTGAACGAGGCCGGCCAGGGCGACGCCTTCGTGGGCATGTCCTTCTGCGCGATCCGCGCGGTGGTCGACGTCGACATCGAGCTGGGTTCGGTGCGCGTGGTCGAGCTGGCCCTCGCCCAGGACGTCGGGCGGGTGCTGAACCCGGCGCAGCTCGAGGCGCGGATCGAGGCGGGTGTGACCCAGGGCGTGGGCATAGCGCTCACGGAG
This sequence comes from Streptomyces sp. NPDC036764, assembly GCF_055609385.1. Classification (NCBI taxonomy): domain Bacteria; kingdom Bacillati; phylum Actinomycetota; class Actinomycetes; order Kitasatosporales; family Streptomycetaceae; genus Streptomyces; species Streptomyces sp. NPDC036764. Next base: position 317,650 of record NZ_JBVJPT010000007.1, on the reverse strand, counting down.
AACCTGCGCTCGGCACGCGGCCTGGTCCGGCACCCGGACCTGACGGGCTACTCCCTGCCGACGGCCCTGGACGCCCCCGACATCCGGATCGTGAAGCTGGTCGAGGAGCGGGACGTGGTCGCGCCCTTCGGCGCGAAGGCGGTCAGCGCGGTGCCGGTGGTGACGTCGCCGGCGGCCATCGCGTCCGCCGTGCGCGCGGCGACGGGCCGTCCCGTGAACCGGTTGCCGATCCGGCCGCAGGCCGCGGTGGTCAACGCGCAGTGAGCCGCCGCCGGTCGGCCGACTTGTCCGACCGGCGAGGCCGCCGGATGCCCTGATGTGCCGGATTCCCGGATTGTCCCGCTCGTGGGCGGTGCTCGTGGGAGCGATTCCAGCGAGGAGGGAACGTTCCGGGGTGCGGCGAGCGTCTACTGATGTGAAGCGCTGTCAGTGGGCGGGCTGGTCCGGGGGCGTTGTCAGTGGTGGCGCGTAGTGTTCTGGGCAGTGGGGACGGCAGAAGCCGGGGCCGGCGGACCGGCCGGTCGGCCGTGTCGTGCCCGGGGGCGGCGAGAAAGCGCATGCGGGGGAGCCATGAGCACGACGACCACGACTCACGTCGGTGATACGGCGATCGTCCTGACCGAGGCCGAGCTGGATCCGTACGTCACGCACGCGTCTACGCGACGCTGGCTGACCGGACCCGGACTGCCCGGCGGCAGCGGTGTGCTGACCTTCGCCGAGCTCGGTCGCGACGGTCTGCGGACGGTGGCTGACTCGACGGGCGACCCCGAGGACCGCCTGGCGGCGGAGCTCAGGGGACAGCTCGTGATAGGCGGACTGCTCGGGCCCGGCGGCCTGGAGACGGAGTCGGTCCTGCTGGACGGCAGCACGGGCGAGATCTCGACGACGCACTTCCTGCACGACCGCCCCGACCTGATGGACCGCCGCCCCCTGGCGCCGTCCCTGCGGACGCTGGTGCGCTTCGCGGAGGCGACGGACGAACTGGCGGGCCTGCGCGGCCAGTTCGCCTCCTACGTCGGCCGGTACGGCCCCAAGGCGGTGGCGGAGGCGTCCCGGCATCTGCTGGCGGTGTTCGACGAGGGCGCGGACGGCGAGCCGGCGCCGTTCTGGAAGATGGCCGCGCTGATCCGCCCGTTGGCGCTCGTCGCCGGCCGGGCCGGGCAGTCGGGGCTCGCCCTGGACCTGCCGTCGCGCCTGCTGGACGAGGAGTTCGGCCGGCGTCAGGTGGTGCGCTTCGAGGACGTCGACTTCCCCGGCACGCTCACGCACGAGCCGACCCGCCGCTTCCTGCGCGACGTGGGCCTGCCGGAGGACGGCTTCCTGTTCTCCCTCGACCCGGACGGCTCGCTGCCGACGCTGGCCGAGTACTACGCCGACGTCGACCCCTCGGCCGAACTCCCCGCCCGGGCCGACCACTTGATCCGCCTCGGTCATCTCGTCGAGGACAACAGCCTCGTCGTCGACGGCGAGTCGGGCGCGGTGCTGAACTTCAGCGAGTCCGAGGCGAGGCTGTTCCCGCTGAACACGGACGTCTCGACCCTCGCCTTCACCCTCTGGCTGCTGCATCGCGAGCAGGCGATAGACGAGGAGTCGGGCCACGCGCTGACCAGCGACGCCTACGACCAGCTCGCCATGACCATGCTCCAGGTCCTGTCGACGGTCGACCCGACCGGCACCAGGGCGGGCAGGGACGGCCGGCACTACTGGACCGAGGTGTTCCAGGACGAGGCGAGCGGGGTGCTCGAATCGGTGGGCGGGCTGCGCTGAGCCCGGTCGGCGAGCGGCACGGACAGCGCGCCCCCCACCCCTGAGACCGACGGCCGGCCGCCGGTCTCAGGAAGGGTTCGTCAGGAGGACTTGGCGGTGGCGCGGCGCCGGCGCACGGCGAGGACCAGGCCGCCGCCGAGGGCGGCCGTGGCGGCTGCGGCGCCGGCGATCAGCGGGGTCCCGTCGGATCCGGTGCTCGCCAGGTTGCCGTCGACGGAGCCGGTGGTGGAGCCGCCCGTCGAGGTACCGGTTCCGCCGGTGGAACCGGTGCCGCCGGTGCCGCCGGTGGACTGGCCCTCGGGGTCGTTGCCGTCACCGCCCGTGGTGGCGCCGCCGTCCGTCGAGCCGCCGGTGGAGGAACCGCCCGAGGTGGCGGGGCCGGGCTCGTTGTCGGTGGGGATGGCGATGCGGATCGGGGCCTTGTCGTTGGCGGGGTTCTTGTCGAACTCCGGGTGGATGTCGTAGACGGAGGTCGCCTTCACCTCGCCGGTGGTGGTCTTCGCGTCGGCGTCGATCTTCAGCATGAAGGTGAAGGAGAGGGACTCGCCGACGTCGATGGTGTGGTCGGCGGGCCAGCAGACGTACGTGGACTTGCCCGGCGTACCACCGGGACCGGAGGGGCCGTCGATGCCGAACGGCGCGCACTCCTCGGGCACTTCGGTGGCGACCGTGTCCTTGGGGATCCGCACCATGAGCGCCGGCTGGTCGTCGCTCTCCTGGTTCTGGATCCAGCCGGGGCCGTCGTTGCGGAGCTTCACCGTGATCGACTGCTCGCCGCCCGCGAGGGCCTCGGTGTCCTCGCCGACGGCGACGAGGTCGGCCGAGCTGTCGGCGGTCAGGGTCATCCGCCGGTAGCTGTCGTCGAAGCCCTCGCCCGGGGCCTCGCCGGTCGCCGAGGTGCCGTACTCCACTGCCTCCATCAGCGCTTCGGGCAGCGCCTTGAACCGCACGGGCGTCTCCACGGAGGCGCCGGGTTCCACATCGAGGTCGAGCTCGCACACGGCCTGCCGGACCTGGTCCCCGACGGTCGAGTAGGTGCAGCCCTTCGCCTCCTCGGTGAAGTCGAGGCCGCGGGTGAGCCGGATCCGGAAGGTGACGCCGTCCGCGGCCGCGGTGCCGTTGTTGGTGATGACGACGTTCTCGTCGTACACGTCGCCCGGCTTGGGAGACGTACTCGGCAGATTCGAGATCACCAGGGCGGGCGCGCCCTCCTCGGCGTAGGCCGAGGAAGCGGTGACCGCGGGAACGGCCGCGGCGATCGCGGCGGCGGCCACGAAGGCCGCCGAGGTGCGGAGGTGCGAGGTGCGGAGGCGCTGGCGCACGGATGGGTCTCCTCGTCGGAACAGGAAGCACGGCGACCGGAGCTTTGCCGTCCAGTCATGTCCTGGACGTCTGGAAGGCGCCGAGGGTTGTGCTGCCGTTTGAGGAGAGAAGGGGGAGGGAGTGCGGATGAGGCAAGAGATGGAGGCCGTGGCGGGAATCGAACCCGCGTGATTCCCCGCGAGTGGAGCTCGCTGATGGATGCGGTGCGGGCGAATCCCTGAACCACTCGGGCATGCGGCCGTGTCAGGGGAGGAATGGAGGCCGTGGCGGGAATCGAACCCGCGTAATTCGCTTTGCAGGCGAATCCCTGAACCACTCGGGCACACGGCCGTGTCGGGGGAGCGGTACTCCGTTCCGGACCCGGTGAAACGACCGTACGGCCCGGCTCGCCGGCCCCTCAAGGAAACCGGGCACGCTGCAATGCGACTGCCACGCCCCGTTCACGAACCCCGCGGTCGTACGACCAAGGTCCCATTCCCGAGCCATCTCCCGACAGGGGCCAAAGCCGGTTGTGGCCCTTACGCTGGCGACCATGACTGCCCTCGAGCCGCGCGACGCCGACCTCGCGAAGACATCCGATGTGCCCTCGGTCCCCGAGTCCGAGGAGAGGGTGCTGAGCAGGTCGTACCGGGCGCTCAGCATCGGGATCGTCTCCGTCGTGCTGCTCATCGCCTTCGAGGCGACCGCCGTCGGGACGGCGATGCCGGTCGCCGCACGGGAGCTGGACGGGGTGTCGCTGTACGCGTTCGCGTTCTCGGGGTACTTCACCACCAGCCTGTTCGGGATGGTGCTCGCGGGGCAGTGGTCGGACCGGCGGGGGCCGCTCGGCGCGCTCACGGCCGGCATCGCCTCCTTCGGGGCCGGGCTGCTGCTGGCCGGAACCGCCGGGGTGATGTGGCTGTTCATCCTCGGGCGGGCCGTGCAGGGGCTCGGCGGGGGACTGGTCATCGTCGCCTTGTACGTCGTCGTCGGGCGGGCCTACCCGGAGCGGCTGCGGCCGGCGATCATGGCGGCGTTCGCGGCGAGCTGGGTCGTGCCGTCGATCGTGGGGCCGCTGGCCTCGGGTGCGGTGACCGAGCACCTGGGCTGGCGCTGGGTGTTCGTCGGGATCCCGGTGCTGGTCGTCTTCCCGCTCGCGCTCGCGCTGCCGCAGATACGGCGCCGGGCGGGCAGCCCCGTCGACGGTTCCGGCCACCCCGCCTCCTTCGACCGGCGCCGCATCCGGCTCGCCCTCGGCATCTCCGTCGGCGCGGGTCTGCTCCAGTACGCCGCCCAGGACCTGAGCTGGTTCTCCCTCGTCCCCGGTGTCGCCGGAGCCGCGCTCCTCGTGCCGGCCGTGCGCGGTCTGCTCCCGCGCGGCACCTACCGGGCGGCGCGCGGGCTGCCGTCCGTGGTGCTGCTGCGCGGGGTGGCCGCGGGGTCGTTCATCGCGGCCGAGTCGTTCGTGCCGCTGATGCTGGTCACGCAGCGGGGGCTGTCGCCGACGCTCGCCGGGTTCTCGCTCGCGGCGGGCGGCGGTACCTGGGCGCTGGGCTCCTGGCTGCAGTCCCGGCCGCGTCTTGAGCCGTACCGGGAACGGCTGATGACGCTGGGGATGGTGCTGGTCGCGGTGACCATCGCCGCCGCGCCGAGCGTGCTGATCGACTCCGTGCCGGCCTGGACCCTCGCCGTCGCGTGGGCGTTCGGCTGCTTCGGGATGGGCCTGGTGATCTCCTCCACCAGCGTGCTCCTCCTGCACCTCTCCGCCCCCGAGGAGGCCGGCACCAACTCCGCCGCCCTCCAGATCTCCGACGGCCTGTCCAACGTGATCCTGCTGGCGGTGGGCGGTGCCGCGTTCGCCGCGCTCGGCGGGGGTTCGGTGAGCCATACGGCGATGGCGGCGTCCGGCACGTCCGGCTCGCACCCGGCCGCCTTCGCCGCGGTGTTCCTGCCGATGGCGGGGGTGGCGCTGGCGGGGGCCTGGGTGACCACGCGGCTGCGGGAGCGGTGACCAGCGCTGCCGCGGGGACGGGCGGTGCCGCGGCGACGTTCCTCGGCGTCAACGGCGTCGATCTCGAAGGCTGTGACCAGGACATCGCGTACGACCTGGTCATCGATGTCGCCTCCGGTGACGAGAGCGACATCCGCGTGATCGCGGGCCGGCTGCGGCGGTTGTGACGTCGGTCCCACCCGCGCGTGACCCGGCCTCGTACACGCTCGGACACCGTCGGGCCGCCGGTAGGGTGGCCCGGTTGTCATACGTAGCCGAGCCGCCCAACCCTTTTACGGAGACCGTGACTACCACCGCCGCCTCCTCCTCGCACCATCTGTCCCCCGCCTTTCCCGGCCGCGCCCCCTGGGGCACCGCCAGCAAGCTGCGCGCCTGGCAGCAGGGCGCGATGGAGAAGTACATCCAGGAGCAGCCGCGTGACTTCCTCGCGGTCGCCACGCCGGGCGCCGGCAAGACGACCTTCGCCCTCACCCTGGCCTCCTGGCTGCTGCACCACCATGTCGTGCAGCAGGTCACGGTGGTCGCGCCGACCGAGCACCTGAAGAAGCAGTGGGCGGAGGCGGCGGCACGTATAGGCATCAAGCTCGACCCGGAGTACAGCGCCGGCCCGCTCGGCAAGGACTACCAGGGCGTCGCCGTGACGTACGCGGGTGTCGGCGTACGGCCCATGCTGCACCGCAACCGCGTCGAGCAGCGCAAGACCCTCGTCATCCTCGACGAGATCCACCACGCCGGTGACTCCAAGTCCTGGGGCGAGGCGTGTCTTGAGGCCTTCGAGCCCGCCACGCGCCGACTCGCCCTCACCGGCACGCCGTTCCGGTCCGACACCAACCCCATCCCCTTCGTGACGTACGAGGAGGGGAACGACGGGATCCGGCGATCCGCCGCCGACTACACGTACGGATACGGCAACGCGCTCGCCGACCATGTCGTCCGGCCGGTCATCTTCCTGAGCTACAGCGGCAACATGCGCTGGCGCACCAAGGCCGGCGACGAGATCGCCGCCCGGCTCGGCGAGCCCATGACCAAGGACGCCGTCTCCCAGGCCTGGCGCACCGCCCTCGACCCGCGCGGCGAGTGGATGCCCAGCGTGCTGCGCGCCGCCGACCAGCGGCTGACCGAGGTCAGGAAGGGCATCCCGGACGCGGGCGCCCTCGTCATCGCCTCCGACCAGGACTCCGCACGCGCCTACGCCAAGCTCATCCGCGAGATCACCGGCAACAAGGCGACGCTCGTGCTCTCCGACGACGCCGGGGCGTCCAAGCGGATCGACGACTTCAGCGGCAGCAACGATCGGTGGATGGTCGCGGTGAGGATGGTGTCGGAGGGCGTCGACGTCCCCCGGCTCGCCGTCGGGGTCTATGCCACCACCATCTCCACACCCCTCTTCTTCGCCCAGGCCGTCGGCCGTTTCGTGCGGTCCCGGCGGCGCGGCGAGACCGCGTCCGTGTTCCTGCCGACCGTCCCCGACCTGCTCACCTTCGCCAACGAGATGGAGGTCGAGCGCGACCACGCCCTCGACAAGCCGAAGAAGGAGGGCGAGGAGGACCCGTACGCCGAATCCGAGAAGGAGATGGAGGAGGCGAACAAGGAGCAGGACGAGGACACCGGAGAGCAGGAGCAGTTCTCCTTCGAGGCGCTGGAGTCCGAGGCCGTCTTCGACCGGGTCCTCTACGACGGCGCCGAGTTCGGCATGCAGGCCCACCCGGGCAGCGAGGAGGAGCAGGACTACCTCGGGATCCCCGGGCTGCTGGAGCCCGACCAGGTCCAACTCCTGCTCCAGAAGCGGCAGGCGCGGCAGATCGCGCACAGCCGCAAGAAGCCGGACTCCGAGGCGGATCTGCTGGAGCTGCCCGCCGAGCGGCGGCCCGTCGTCTCGCACAAGGAGATGATGGAGCTGCGCAAGCAGCTCAACACGATGGTCAGTGCGTATGTGCATCAGAGCGGGAAGCCGCACGGGGTGATCCATACCGAGCTGCGGCGGGTGTGCGGTGGGCCGCCGAGTGCGGAGGCGACCGCGGGGCAGTTGCGGCAGCGGATCGCCAAGGTGCAGGAGTGGGCCACGCGGATGAAGTGACGCCGCGGATGAAGTGAGCGGTTCGGCGGGTCGTCGGTCGGCCGCGGGTCCGTGGGGGCTTGTCGCGCAGTTCCCCGCGCCCCTTACGGGGGCGCTTCACGCGTCGTACATTTCAGGACGAACGGGCGCGGTCCGTACCGGCCAATGCCCGGATTCTGGACGGAGCCTTCCGCTCAGCGAACCGGCTTCGCTACTGTCCGCCTACGCACACGCCCCGTGGCAGCGCCGCCGCGGAGCGCAGCCGTGAAGCGACGCGGTCCGGAATGCCGGACCGCCGGCCGATCGGCGGCCTCTGAAGCGCGTCACTGACGGGACTCGGTGACGCATCCGCCGCGATGGGGCTGCCGACTCACCACTAAGGAGTGGGCGTCGTGACCGCGGAGACCTCTCAGACGCTCGACCGGGGACTGCGCGTCCTCAAACTGCTGGCCGATACGGACCACGGGCTGACCGTCACCGAGCTATCCAACAAACTGGGCGTGAACCGGACCGTCGTGTACCGGCTGCTCGCCACGCTGGAACAACACGCCCTCGTACGCCGTGACCTGGGTGGCCGCGCCCGGGTCGGGCTCGGAGTGCTGCGACTGGGCCGACAGGTGCATCCGCTGGTGCGCGAGGCCGCGCTGCCCGCGCTGCGCTCACTCGCCGAGGACATCGGGGCGACGGCCCATCTGACGCTGGTGGACGGCACGGAGGCGCTCGCCGTCGCCGTGGTCGAGCCGACCTGGACCGACTACCACGTGGCCTACCGGGCCGGATTCCGGCACCCGCTGGACCGCGGTGCCGCGGGCCGGGCGATACTCTCCGCCCGGCAGCAGCGGATGGACGAGCCCGGTTACACCCTCACCCACGGCGAGCTGGAGGCGGGAGCGAGCGGGGCGGCAGCGCCGCTGCTCGGAGTGACCGGGGTCGAGGGCAGCGTGGGTGTGGTGATGCTGGCCGACTCGGTGCCGGAGCGGGTGGGCCCGCGCGTGGTGGACGCCGCCAAGGAGGTGGCCGAGGCTCTGCGCTGACGGCCGCAGGGCGATCGAAGGTCCGTGCCGGGTGGTGGCCGGTCAATGCGCACGGTGGTGCGTATGCGCTCTAGGCAGGGCCCGTGCCACCTCCGACACTCGATCCATGACCTCTCTCAGCATCCGCACGGTTCACGACGTCGCCGGGTTCGCCGCGGTCGCCGACTACTTCAGCGACGTATGGCAGACGCCCCGAACCGCCCCGCCCTTACTGCCCGAGACGCTGCACAGCATCGCCCACGCGGGCGGGGCCGTGCACGCCGCGTACGAGGGGGAGCGGCTCGCCGGTGCCTGCGTGGCCGTGTTCGGGCCGCCGGTGTCCAGAGAGGTGTACTCCGTGCTGGCCGCCGCCGAGCGCGGGCTCGGGGTGCGGCTCAAGGAGGCGCAACGGGCGTGGGCGGTGGAGCTGGGGGCGCGCACCATGCGCTGGACCTTCGATCCGCTGGTCGGGCGCAACGCCCGGTTCAACTTCGTCAAGCTGGGCGCCGAGGGCACCGAGTACCTCGTCGACTTCTACGGCCCCATGGCCGACGGCGTGAACGACGGCGACGAGACCGACCGGCTGGCGGTGACCTGGGACCTGATCGAGCCGGGGCGGCAGGAAGGCGCCCCGGGACCCGGTGACCGTGATGCCGCGCCCACCACGCACGCGGCCCCCGACGGCGGCCCGCTCGCTCGCCGCGACCTCTCCGACCGGCATGTCTGGTGCCGGGTGCCGGGCGACATCGTGGCGCTGCGGGCCGCCGATCCCCAGCTAGCGCTGCGCTGGCGGCGGGCGGTGCGGGACGTCTTCACGAAGGCGTTCGCCGACGGTTTCCTCGCGACGGGTATGTCTCGGGACGGCTGGTACACGCTCACCCGTCGGGAGGCCGCTTCGTGAAACTGGAACGCGTCGAGATCGTCCATGTGGCGATCCCGCTGGTCGGCCCCTTCCGTACGTCCTTCGGCACGATGACGACGAAGGACACCTTCCTGCTGCACGTCGTCACCGACAGCGCCGAGGGCTGGTCGGAGTTCGCGGCCGACCCGCAGCCGCTGTACTGCTCGGAGTTCGTGGCCGGCGCGGAGATCGTGCTGCGCGACTTCCTGCTGCCGCGCGTCGCCGCGCTCCCGGTGCTGGGTACGGCCCACCTCGCGCCCGCGATGGCCGGGATCAAGGGGCACGAGCTGGCGAAGGCGGCGCTGGAGACGGCGGTGCTCGACGCGGAGCTGCGCTCGTACGGGATGCCGCTGGCCACGTATCTCGGGGCGGTGCGCGAGCGGGTGCCGGCCGGGGTGTCGGTCGGGATCCAGCAGACGATCCCCGAGCTGCTGGACGCCGTCGAGGGATATCTCGCCGAGGGGTATGTGCGGATCAAGCTGAAGATCGAACCCGGCTGGGATCTCGAACCCGTACGGGCCGTGCGGGACCGCTTCGGGTGGGACCTGCCGCTCCAGGTCGACGCCAACACGGCGTACACGCTCTCGGACGCCGAGCATCTGCGGCGGCTGGACGAGTTCGGGCTGCTGCTGATCGAGGAGCCGCTGGAGGAGAACAACCTGCACGCCCACGCCCGCCTCCAGCAGCGCATCACGACGCCCGTCTGCCTGGACGAGTCCCTGCACAACGCCCGCGACACCGCGTCCGCCATCGCGATGGACGCCTGCCGGGTCGTGAACATCAAGCCCGCGCGGGTCGGGGGATACCTGCAGGCGCGGCAGGTGCATGACGTGGCGCTCGCGCACGGGGTGCCGGTGTGGTGCGGCGGCATGCTGGAGACCGGCATCGGCCGCGCGCCGAACCTCGCCCTGGCCGCCCTGCCCGGTTTCACGCTGCCCGGGGACACCTCCGCGTCCAGCCGCTACTTCGCCGAGGACATCACGGAACCGTTCGTGCTGGTGGACGGCCATCTGCCGGTACCGCGCACGCCGGGCATCGGGGTACGGCCGCTGCCGGAGGCGCTGCGGCGCTTCACCAGGGAGCGGCGAGACCTGTACGTGACCTGACCAGCCCTGGTCCGTGACCTCGGTGGGGCAGCCTGGGCAGCTCCGACCTGCGCCTGGCCGGATGCCGCCGTCACGTTAGATTGATCCCGTGTTCTCTCGTCTCACGCGCCCCCGGGCCATCGCCCTCTGCGCTCTCCCGGTCGTGGCCCTGCTCGCCACGGCGGCCTTCGCGCCACTGCCGTTCTCGCTGACGCAGCCCGGCCTGACGGCGGATGTGCTGGGCGAGAACAGGGGCGAGCAGGTGATCACGATCTCCGGTGCGCCGACCCGGGACACGACCGGCCAACTGCGCATGACGACGATCGAGGCGACCTCGCCCGACACGGACGTGTCCCTCGGCGATGTCGTCGACGCGTGGTTCCGCACGGACAAGGCGGTCATGCCGCGCGACTCGGTCTATCCGAGCGGGCGCAGCAATCAGGAGATCGAGGAGTTCAACACCGAGCAGATGCGGGAGTCGCAGGACGACGCGACCGAGGCCGCGCTGAACTACCTCGACCTGAACGACAAGGACGTCAAGGTCACCCTGAAGCTCGCGGACGTAGGTGGCCCGAGCGCCGGTCTCCTCTTCTCCCTCGGCATCGTCGACAAACTCAACGGCGACGGCACCGGCGGCGACCTCACCGGAGGCCGCACCATCGCCGGCACCGGCACGATCGACCCCGCCGGCAAGGTCGGCGCGGTCGGCGGCGTCTCCCTGAAGACGCAGGCCGCCAAGCGCGACGGCGCGACGGTCTTCCTGGTCCCGAAGGAGGAGTGCGGCGACGCGAAGGCAGAACTCCCCAAGGGCCTGCGCCTGATCCCGGTGACCACCCTGAAGGGCGCGGTGAACGCACTGGAGGCCCTGGAGTCGGGGAAGGGTTCCGTGCCGAGCTGCTGAGCGTGGTCGTCCTCGCCGTCCTCGGCGCTTCGGCCTGGGCGCAGCGACGCTCGTCGGGCAACCCGGACGCCAAGTCGGTCCACCAGGCCCTGGCCGACCGCGCGTCTTCGACCGCCGGCGAGCGTGAACCGGGAGTGCTCCCCGCGAGGTTGGGCAGCGCCTCCGCTCTGGCGAACGGACAGCTCCTGTCCTTCTACGGCGGAATCATGGCGCTCGTCCTCCCACTGGCCCTCGGGGTGGGTGCTCCCACGCCCACGGGCAAGGCGGCGGAGATCGCTGCCGAGGGTGCGGTCGTACGGGCGTTGCCGGTCGAGTCGGTCCGGGACGTCGTCAAGGACCGGCACCGGGGACCAGCGATTCCCGCGACAACTGCGCGGTGACGAGCGGGTGCTGCGGGCCACTGTCGCCGGGTACGACGGTCGTGGCGCGGGGATGGTGCGCATCGGCCTGGACACTCCCAAGGGCCCGGTGCAGATGCATGTCCATGCGGACAGCGCCCGGTACTTCGACACGATCGGGGGCGCGCAAGGCCACCTCGTCTGGGCGCCCGACCGCAATCGGCACGGCGGCCGGAAGGGGCCGCACCGCACGGGCGCGGTCTTCGTCAGCGACGACGGATGGTTCATCCCGGGTGGGCTCGCCCCCGAGTACGAGGAGTCCGCGCGGACGAAGGCCGATCAGCCGGCCTCGGTCGGCTCGACGGGGCGGAGCCGGCTGCTCGACCTCGACCGGGCCTGGATCCTCAGCATCCCGAACCGGCTGATGAACGTCCTTCTGTTCTGGGCCCTCTGCCTCATGACGCTCGCGCTGCCCGTTTCCCCCGGGGCCTCGCGCCTGGCCGTCGGCATCGCCGGCACGGCTGCACTTCTGGTGTACGGCGGTCAGGTGGCCGTGAACCGGGAGGCGGAGGCACAGCGGCGGCCGGGCGGCAACCAGGGTGCCGTGCGTTCCACTCCGTGACCGGCCGGCCGGTGCCCACCCCGGGACGTCGGAACCGCTAGGGCGCCACGGCCGGTTGACGCCGCGGTGGGGTCGCCAGACGCAGGCCCACTTCCACGAGGGTCCAGCCGAGGCGGATCCGCAGGTCCCGGGCGGGCCCGGCCGCGGCGGCGAGACGGTGGTCCTCGGCCTGGGCTTGGAGGTCGGCGGCGCGGAGGCGGTGTAAGGCGCGGTGGGTCTCCGGGTCGATCACTGGGGTCTCTTTCGATCCGTGGCGATGGGGAAGACGTGCGTGTGGAAGCGGACGTACTCCGCTTCGGGAGCGTCCTCGGGAACGTCGAGGTCGTCGTACGTGCCGATCAACTCGTGGACCTTGGCGATGAGTTCACGGGCGAGCTCGGGTGTCAGACGCAGTTGCCAGTCGCTGAGGTCCATGGCGTGGTTCTCCCACCACGCGGGCCCCCATTCGTCGCGGGTGGCCACCCAGGTCGTCAGGTCACGGGTGTGCTGGGAGACCAGCTCGTGCAGAAAGGCGTCGGCCGCGCCGCGCACCGCCGGGTCCGTGGACTGGTGCAGGTCCTCCTGTATCGCGATGCCCTGCTCGACCACCTTCCACCACCGCTCCCGCCCCTTGCCGCGCTCCGGCGCGTCCTCGACGAATCCGTGCGCGGCGAGCTGCCGTAGGTGATAGCTGGTGGCGCCGCTGGACTCGCCGAGTCGTTCGGCGAGCATCGACGCGGTGGCCGGCCCGTGCCGACGCAGCGCACCGAGCAGCTCCATCCTCAGGGGATGCGCGAGTCCGCGCAGCGAACGGGCGTCGAGTTTCCGTACGTCGTGCTCTCCGGCCATGCGCGCAAAGGTAGTTGTGCAACGCTTCCTTTGCAATGGGTTCTTTGGAACCCAACTCGCCACCTCAGCCCCCTACTTCACGAACCCCTCCTGCTTCATCCAGTCCAATGCCACCTGATGCGGATCCTCCCCGTCCACGTCCACCTTCGCGTTCAGGTCCTGGGCGACCGTGTTGTTCAGCTTCTTGGTGATCGGGTCCAGGACCTCGGGGATGGCCGGCCATTTCTTCAGGGTCTTGGTGTTGATCACCGGGGCGGCGTTGTAGTTGGGGAAGAAGTGCTTGTCGTCGTCCATGACCGCGAGGTTCATGGACTTGATGCGGCCGTCGGTCGTGAAGACCTCGCCGTAGGTGCAGGTCCCCTTGGCGACCTGGGTGTAGATGATGCCGGTGTCCATCTGGGTGATGTTCTTCGTCGGCACGTTCATCCCGTACGCCTTCTGCATGCCCGGCAGCCCGTCCGCCCGGTTGGCGAACTCGACCTCCACGCACAGCGTCACCGCGCCAGGGTCGGACTTGGACAGCGCGGCGACCTGGGAGAGGTCGTTCGTGCGGTACTTCTTGTGGTTCTCCTGGTTCATCGCCAACGCGTAGGTGTTGTCCAGCGCGGACGGCGGAAGCCAGGTCAGCCCGTTCTTCGCGTCCTCCTTGCGCACCGCCTCCCACTGCGCCTGTGGGTCGGTGATGGGATCGCTGTGGCCCAGGTACGTGATCCAGGCCGTGCCCGTGTATTCGTAGCCGGCGTCGGCGTCCCCCTTGCGCACCGCCTCCCGGCTGCCGATGGACCCCTGGATGCCGGTGCGGTCGAGCACGTCCGCGCCGGCCGCCTCGAAGGCGATGCCCATGATCGCGCCGAGGATGAGCTGCTCGGTGAACGACTTCGACGTCACCGTCAGTTCGGCACCCTTCAGCGGCTCGCCCCGTCCGATCGTCCCGGGCCGCACGTCGTCGACCATGGGGGAGCCGCTGGTCAGGCCGCACCCGGCGGCCGCCACCAGCAACCCCGCCGCCAGCAGGACCGTGGGCCGCCTCACAGGTCCAGCCCCCGCGGACGCAGCAGCACTTCCGCCAGCGACGCCAGCCAGTCCAGCAGCAGGGCGAGGGCGACCGTGAGGATCGAGCCCAGGACCAGGACCGGCATGCGCTGGTTGGTGATGCCGGCCGTGATCAGCACGCCGAGGCCGCCGCCTCCGCCGAACACCGCCAGGGTCGCCGTACCGACGTTGAGGACCAGGGCCGTGCGGACGCCCGCCAGGATCAGCGGGACCGCCAGGGGGAGTTCCACCCGGGACAGGACCCCCGTCGGGGACATGCCGATGCCGCGTGCGGCCTCCAGCACGGTCGGGTCGTTCGCCTTGAGGCCGGCCATCGTGTTGGACAGCACGGGCAGGACGGCGTACGCGATCATGCCGATCAGGGCCGCCTTGCGGCCGATGCCCAGCCAGATCACCAGCAGCGCGAGCAGACCGATCGCCGGCGTCGCCTGGCCCATGTTGGCGAAGGCCATGGCCACGGGGGTGGCTTTGCGGAACGCCCGCCTGGTGAGCAGGATCCCCAGCGGGATCGCGATGATCAGCACGAAGAAGGTGGAGATCGCCGTGAGCTCGATGTGCTCCCACAGGGCCTGCGAGACCTGACCGTTCGACAGCGCGTTCTCGGATACGGCGTCGAGGTCGGCCTGCTGGAACCACAGCCAGGTCGCGAGCAGCATCACCACCAGCATCGAGGGCACGACGGTGAGCCGCTGCCAGCTCAGCTTCCGGGCCGGGGACCGCACGGGCGCCGGGGAGGCGGCCTCTGCGGTCTCCGCGAGGTCGCCGGTCTCCGCGGGTTCGCCGGTCTCCGCGGGTTCGCCCGTTTCCGCGGGTTCGCCCGTTTCCGCGGCCTCGCCCGTTCCGGAAGCCTCGGGTTCCCCGGACGTCTCCCGCGCCCGGGACGCCCTGGGGGCCTCGGGAGCGCTCACGCCTTCATCCCCCCTCCTTCGCCCTCCTGCTCGGCATGCGTGCGCTCCGCCCGCGCCCCCTCCAGCTCGTGCTGGGCCTCCAACGCCTCAAGACGGTCGGCCTCCAGCAACTCGTGCACGGAGTTCATCAGCGTCTCCATGTCGACGACGCCCGTGTACTCACCGCGCCGCCCGGTCACCACCACCCGCCCCGCGTTGTCGGTGAGGACCGCCTCCAGGGCGTCCCGCAGCGTGGCGTCCGGCGTCACCGTGTCGTGCACCAGCGTCCCGGCCCGCGCCAGTGAACCCCTGGCCCGCATCAGATCGCCGCGCCGCAGCCACTTGTAGGGCCGGCCCCGCTTGTCGAGCAGCAGGATCTCGTTGGTGCCGCTGGAGCGGAGCCGGTTGAAGATCTCCTGGAGCGGGTCGTCGACGGTCACCGTCGGATAGTCGGTGATCTCCACATCCCGCACCCGGGACAGGTTCAGCCGCTTCAGCGCCGCCCCGGCGCCGACGAATCCGGACACGAAGTCGTCCGCCGGGTTGGTGAGGATCGCCTCCGGGGTGTCGAACTGGGCGATGTGCGACTGCTCGCGCAGCACGGCGATACGGTCACCGAGCTTGATCGCCTCGTCGAAGTCGTGCGTGACGAAGACGATCGTCTTGTGCAGTTCGTGCTGGAGCCTGATCAGCTCGTCCTGGAGATGGTCACGGGTGATCGGGTCGACCGCGCCGAACGGCTCGTCCATCAGCAGGACCGGCGGATCGGCCGCCAACGCCCGTGCCACGCCGACCCGTTGTTGCTGGCCGCCGGAGAGCTGCCGTGGATACCGGCCGCGGAACTCCCCGACGTCCAGCCCGACGAGGTCGAGCAGCTCCTCGACCCGCGACGCGATCCGCGTCTTCGACCAGCCGATCATCTTCGGTACAAGCGCGATGTTCTGCGCGACCGTCATGTGCGGGAACAGCCCCGCGGACTGGATCGCGTAGCCGACCTTGCGGCGCAGCTTCACCGGGTCGATGTCGGTGACGTCCTCCCCGCCGATGCGGATACGGCCACCCGTCGGCTCGATCAACCGGTTGATCATCTTGAGCGTCGTCGACTTCCCGCACCCGGAGGGGCCGACGAGGATGACGACCTCGCCCGCCTTGATCTCCATGTTCACGTTGTCCACGGCCGGCTGCGGATTGCCCGGATACTGCTTCGACAGGTTCTCCAGCTCGATGGCGGCACCGTGGTGGCCGTTCTGCCCGCTGTTCTCAGGCACGGATCCCCCTGGAGATGGTCAGCCGCCCGATCAGGACGTACGCGGCGTCGAACAGCAGGGCCAGGATGATGATCCCGACCGTGCCCGCGAGCACCTGGTTCAGCGCGTTCGCGCTGCCCAGCGAGGCGAGACCACGGAAGATCACATTGCCGAGGCCGGGACCGGAGGCGTACGCCGCGATGGCCGCGATGCCCATCAGCATCTGCGTGGCGACCCGGATCCCGGTCAGGATCGGCGGCCAGGCCAGCGGCAGCTCCACCTTCAGCAGTCGGGTGAGCCGGGACATCCCGATGCCCTTGGCCGCGTCCACCAGGGACGGGTCGACCCCGCGCAGCCCGACGATGGAGTTGCGCACGATCGGCAGCAGCCCGTACATCGTCAGTGCGATCACTGTGGGCGCGACGCCCAGCCCCACGATCGGGATGAGCAGACCGATCATGGCGAGCGACGGAATGGTCAGGATGCCCGAGGTGGTCAGTGTGGCGAGATTGCCGGCCCACTCGCTGCGATAGGTGGCCACGCCGATCAGCACCCCGATCAGGGTCGCCACCACCATGCATTGCAGGACGGCGCCGGCGTGCTGGAGGGCATCGGCGTAAAGCTGCTGGTGGCGGTTGCCCAGGTACTCCCAGAAGCTCACACGCACTCACCCCACCGTCTCGCGGGTCAGTTGTCGTCCCTGTCCTGTGCCGCCTGCTCCACCAACGGGATGATCCGCAGCGGAACGGGGTTCTCCATCACGATCGCGGTGGAGGCCCGGACGATCCCATCGAAGCCGACAACCCGGTCGATCACACGCTGAAGATCGGCGTTCGAGCGCGCCACGAGCCGGCACATCATGTCCCCGGTCCCGGTGGTGGTGTGCAGCTCCAGCACCTCCGGCACGGTCGCCAAGTGCGCCCGTACGTCCGGCCCTTGCCCCTGGCGGATCTGGAGCGTCGCGAACGCGGTGACCGGATACCCGAGCGCGGCCGGATCCACCTGGGGACCGAAGCCGCGGATGACTCCGTTCGACTGAAGCCGGTCCAGCCGCGCCTGCACGGTCCCGCGGGCCACTCCCAGCCGCCGGGACATCTCCAGCACCCCGATCCGCGGCTCACGCGCCAGCAGCACGATGATCCGCCCGTCCAGATGATCGATCGCCACGGCAGCCTCCTGAGCCGGGTGGTCATCCTGTACAGAGAGCCCGCAGAAACGGACCTTGCACTGAACATATTGCCCAGTGAAAAACCAAACTATTGCGCACCTTGCCATACCGGAGTGAGGCTGCGCCTATGACGCAGACCACACATCACACTCCCGACACCGCCCGGCAGGCCGACCCCTTCCCGGTCAAGGGAATGGACGCGGTCGTCTTCGCCGTGGGCAACGCCAAGCAGGCGGCGCACTACTACTCGACCGCTTTCGGCATGCGCCTCGTGGCCTACTCCGGACCGGAGAACGGCAGCCGCGAGACCGCGAGCTATGTGCTGGAGAACGGCTCCGCCCGGTTCGTCCTCACCTCCGTCATCAAGCCCGCCACCGCCTGGGGCCACTTCCTCGCCCAGCACGTGGCCGAGCACGGCGACGGTGTCGTCGACCTCGCGATCGAGGTCCCGGACGCCCGGGCCGCGTACGCCTACGCGCTCGAACACGGCGCCCGCTCGGTGGCCGAGCCGTACGAGCTGAAGGACGAGCACGGCACGGTCGTGCTGGCCGCCATCGCGACGTACGGCGAGACCCGCCACACCCTGGTCGAGCGCACCGGCTACGACGGCCCGTACCTGCCCGGCTATGTAGCCGCGAGCCCCATGGTCGAGCCGCCCGCCCACCGCACGTTCCAGGCCATCGACCACTGCGTCGGCAACGTCGAGCTCGGCCGGATGAACGAATGGGTCGGCTTCTACAACAAGGTCATGGGCTTCACGAACATGAAGGAGTTCGTGGGCGACGACATCGCGACCGAGTACAGCGCGCTGATGTCGAAGGTCGTGGCCGACGGCACGCTCAAGGTCAAGTTCCCGATCAACGAGCCCGCCATCGCCAAGAAGAAGTCCCAGATCGACGAGTACCTGGAGTTCTACGGCGGCGCCGGCGTCCAGCACATCGCGCTCAACACGAACGACATCGTGGCGACGGTACGGACGATGCGCGCGGCCGGTGTGCAGTTCCTGGACACCCCCGACTCGTACTACGACACCCTCGGCGAGTGGGTCGGCGACACCCGCGTCCCCGTCGAGACCCTGCGCGAGCTGAAGATCCTCGCCGACCGCGACGAGGACGGCTACCTGCTGCAGATCTTCACCAAGCCGGTCCAGGACCGTCCGACCGTCTTCTTCGAGATCATCGAGCGGCACGGCTCGATGGGCTTCGGAAAGGGCAACTTCAAGGCCCTGTTCGAGGCGATCGAGCGGGAGCAGGCCAAGCGCGGGAACCTGTGACGGGGTTCTGAGCCTCTCCGGTCGTGCGGGTGCCACGGGGGCATCCGCACGACCGGGGGAGACTTCCGTGGGGGACACGGTGGACCGCTTCGACCTGTCCGTGGCGTCCGAGCGCTGGCTGTGGAAGAAGGACACGCTCAAGGAGCCGACCGTCCTTCAGTCGTTCGCCTTCGACGAGGCGAACAAGCACCTGTACGTCCTTCAGGTCGTGTGGGGCGGCTCCGAGGCCGGCGACCTGTGCCTGAACCGGCTCGACTTCCACGGCAACCGCCTCGGCCACATGTACCTGCGCGGCTTCGGGCACGGCGTCGGCATCGGCGTGCAGCACACGCCCGACGGCACCGTCTGGATCTGGACCGAGTGCGCCGCGAGCGACAGCGGCTACGGCCGCGGCGTCACCCGCTTCCGCTTCTTCCCCGGCGCCACCCGCGAGGTCGCCGACGTCAACGTCCGCTTCCCGATCCCTGGTTCGACCGCCAACCAGCCGTCGATCTGCCAAGCCACGGGCCGTATCGCCGTCCGCCACCGGGTCGACGACGTGCCGCGCTACCGCGTCTTCGACCTCGCCGCCTTCGTCGCCGGCCAGTACACCAGCCACCTCGCCGACTTCCCGCAGACCGGCACGCACCCCGATCCGACGGTCCCGTTCCAGGGGTTCGCGCTGCACGGCGACCACCTCTATCAGCTCGCCGGAACGCCGTACGACCCCGAGACCAACCCGCCCGCGGGCCGCGGCGACACCCATGTGTCCTGCCTGCACATCCGCACCGGCGAGCCGGTCCAGCGCGAACGGACCGAGGCCGGTCACTCGCTCTCCTTCCGCGAGCCGGAGGGCCTCGCGGTACGGCGGACACCGAAGCCGTGGCTGTGCATGGGCTTCGCGTCCGGAGCGGTGGGCGCCCGCGAGTTCTCGGTCTACTACAAGCCGCACCGCGCCTGACCGCCGTACACCGAGCACGCGCCCGGCTCACTCCTCATCGGGCTTCTCCTCGGGCTCCGCGTCCATGTCCGGCACGTCCTCCACCGACGGCTCGCCCAGCTCCTCCAGCGCCTGCTCGGCCAGCGGCACCCGGGTCGGCGAGAAGTGCGGGCTGATCCGCAGTGCCTCCTGGAGATGCCGGCGCGCGGCCCCCGGCATCTCCAGCTCCCGCTCGATCATCCCCAGGTGGTACACGTACAGCGCGCTGCGCACGGCGCCCCCGCGGTGCCGGTCGGTCGCCACCCGCGCGAACTTCAGAGCCTCTTTGTCCTTGCCGGACCGGTGCAGCGCCCACCCCAGCGCGTCGGCGACCGCGATCCCCGGCTGCCGGCGCCACTCGGCCCGCAGCCGGCGCACGGCGGACTCCGGGTCGCCGTGGTCGGCCTCGAAGCGGCCCAGCACCAGCTCCTCGTCCACCCCGCCGGCCGCGCCCCGCGCCGCCCGCTCCCGCAGCGAGTCGTACTGCACCCGCGCCGCCTGCCCCAGCCCCAGCGACTCGTACAGCTCGCCCAGCTCCAGCGCGTACTGCGGATCCGGCTGCTTGGCGAACGCCGCCCGGTAGGCGTTCAGCGCCTCCGTCGTACGTCCCAGCGCCGCCAGCGTCCGCCCCTGCCCGGCGAGCGCGGCCCGCTGGTCGGGGTCGAGCCGTACCGCCTCCTCGAAGTACCGCAGGGCCACGTCCAGGTCACCGCGTTCGAAGGCGAGCTGCCCGCCCCGCTCCAGATACGCCGCCCGCTCGGCCGGGGCCGCGGCGCCCGCCGCCGCGTCCGACAGCGCGGCCGCCGCATCCTCCCGCCGGCCCCGGTCTCGGTACACGCCGGCCGCCCACGCCAGCACCTGTGGCCCCTTGCGCAGCTCCACCAGTCGGTCCAGCGCCCGCTTGGCGGCCTTGTAGTCGCCGAGCCCGGTCTGCGCGTCGATGAGCTGCGGATACGTCGTCCACCGCTTGCCGTCCGCCTTCAGCGCCGCCTCGCTCCAGGTGCGCGCCGCCCGGAAGTCCCGCCGCGCGTTCGCCAGCGCCGCCATGCCGTCCAGCGCGGCGGCGTTCTTCGCCCGCACCTTCAGGGACGTACGCAGCGCCCGTTCCGCCTTCGGGTAGTTCGCCGGCTCCGAGGTCCGGCGCCCCTGCTCCACATACGCCGCGCCCAGCACGGCCCACGACTCGGCGTCCTTCGGGTGGGCCCGCAGATGCCGCTCCCGCTCGTCGATCAGCACCGCCAGATCGGGCAGCGCGGCGGCCACGCCCGTGGTGACCGCGGTCAGCGCCTGCGCCCCCGGTGCCGGCTCCGGCGCCCCGGTCCCGCCCGACCCCCACGGCAGCAGCGTCAGCAGCCCGCCGAGCACGGCACACCCCGCCACCGAGGCGAGCAGCACCCGCCGCCGGACACGCGGGAGCCCCGGCCGCGCGACCTGTTCGTTGTCCACGGCGTCGTTCTCCATGGCGCTCACTGTGCGTGAAACGGTGCGTCGAAACGACGACCACACCCGCCTTACGTCGGCTGCCGTACGCGGGGTTCACACCGATGGCCCCGGGTGTCACGCTGTGATCATGAGCCGTACCGAAGCCGCACCCGCCCAGGCCCGGGGTGACCTCACCGAGCGGCTGCTCGCGGGTCTGCCGCCCGAGGCCGTCCTCACCGACCCCGACGTCACGGCCTCCTACGCCAACGACATGGCCAGCTTCTGCCCGGCCGGCGCGCCCGCCGTGGTGGTGCTGCCGCGCACCGTCGAAGAGGTCCAGCACGTCATGCGCACCGCCACCGAGCTGCGCGTCCCGGTCGTCCCGCAGGGCGCCCGCACGGGCCTGTCGGGCGGGGCCAACGCTTCCGACGGCTGCATCGTGCTGTCCCTGACCAGGATGGACCGCATCCTGGAGATCAACCCCGTCGACCGCATCGCCGTCGTCGAGCCCGGCGTCATCAACGCCGCCCTCTCCCGCGCGGTGGGCGAACACGGCCTGTACTACCCGCCGGACCCCTCGAGCTGGGAGATGTGCACGATCGGCGGGAACATCGGCACCGCCTCCGGGGGCCTGTGCTGTGTGAAGTACGGGGTCACCGCCGAGTACGTCCTCGGCCTCGACGTCGTCCTCGCCGACGGACGCCTGATGACCACGGGCCGTCGTACGGCCAAGGGAGTGGCGGGGTACGACATGACCCGCCTGTTCGTCGGCTCGGAGGGCTCGCTCGGCATCGTCGTACGGGCCGTCCTGGCGCTGAAGCCGCAGCCCCCGCAGCAGCTCGTGCTCGCCGCCGAGTTCGCGTCCGCGGCCGCCGCCTGCGACGCGGTGTGCCGGATCATGGCCGGCGGACACGTCCCGTCACTGCTGGAGATCATGGACCGTACGACGGTCAAGGCCGTCAACGACCTGGCGCACATGGGGCTGCCGGACACGACGGAGGCCCTGCTGCTGGCCGCGTTCGACACCCCGGACCCGGTGCCCGACCTCGCCGCCGTCGGTGCGCTGTGCGAGGCGGCCGGCGCAACCCAGGTGGTGCCGGCGGACGACGCGGCCGAGTCCGAACTCCTCCTCCAGGCACGGCGGTTGTCCCTGACCGCGCTGGAGGCGGTGCGGGGCGTGACGATGATCGACGACGTGTGCGTGCCCCGCTCGCGGCTCGGCGACCTCATCGAGGGCGTCGAGCGGATCGCCGAGAAGCACCAGCTCACCATCGGGGTCGTCGCGCACGCGGGCGACGGCAACACCCACCCGACCGTGTGCTTCGACGCGGGCGACGCCGACGAGTCCCGGCGCGCCCGTGAGTCCTTCGACGAGATCATGGCCCTCGGGCTGGAACTCGGCGGCACGATCACGGGCGAGCACGGCGTGGGTGTGCTGAAGAAGGAATGGCTGGCGCGGGAGATCGGCCCCGTGGGGATCGAGATGCAGCGGGGCGTCAAGCAGGTCTTCGACCCGCTGGGCATCCTGAACCCGGGCAAGCTGTTCTGACGTCCCGCGCCTCACTGGGCGAGCAGTTGGTCGAGCGCGTCGTCGATCCCCAGTTGCTCGCCCTCGGTCCCCGGCGGCACCACCCGCAACGTCCGCTCCAGCCAGGCCGACACCTGCGCCGCGGGTGCCTCCAGCAGGGCGTCGCCGTCGGGCGAGTTCAGCCCCATCAGTACGACGCTGCGGCCCTCGGCCTTCGTCGGCCACACCCGCACGTCCCCGTGCCCGCACGGCCTGAACACCCCCTCGACGAGCAGATCGCGGGAGAAGGTCCAGTACACGGGCTGCTCGGAGTTGATGTGGAAGGTGATGTGCACGGCGTACGGATCGGTGCTGTGATAACTCAGCCGCGCCGGCACCGGCACGCTGCGCTCCGGCGACAGGATGAGCCGCAGCTCCAGTTCGCGCTCTACGACGGTGTGATGCATGGCGTGCGTGTCCTCTCTCGTGACCCGTACGGGCCGTGCGTACGGGCCCGTACGAGTGGAGAGGGAGCGGGGCCACGGATCATTACGCGACTTCCCAGAACTTTTTCCAGACCGGTCCCCGGGCAGGTCCAACTGTCGTGAAGGACGTGTACGAGGTCGCGGGGGAATCAGAAGGCCCCGTTGCCTGAACAGCCGCCGTCGGTCGGAGTTCCGGGGGTGTGCCGGCGGCGTGTCGTGCCGGGGTTCCGGTCGTGTGAAGTACGTGTACGAGG
>NZ_JBVJPT010000007.1:0-294475 GCF_055609385.1 Streptomyces sp. NPDC036764 | reverse complement strand
CCTGAACAGCCGCCGTCGGTCGGAGTTCCGGGGGTGTGCCGGCGGCGTGTCGTGCCGGGGTTCCGGTCGTGTGAAGTACGTGTACGAGGTTGCCCGGAAAGGGGTGGGTCCGGCGGGACCGGCGGTGGTTGTTGCGTCGGTCTGGCTGTGCTTTCCCGGGGGATAACCCCCGGACCCCCAGCCGACAGAGCGAGGTCGCCGTTGCCTGAACAGCCGCCGTCGGTCGGAGTTCCGGGGGTGTGCCGGCGGCGTGTCGTGCCGGGGTTCCGGTCGTGTGAAGTACGTGTACGAGGTTGCCCGGAAAGGGGTGGGTCCGGCGGGACCGGCGGTGGTTGTTGCGTCGGTCTGATAGATGTGGAGGCCCTCATTTGACCCACGAGCAGATACCGGACGACGGACATGAGCGCCCCAACCCCGGCCCCCGGTGACGACCGGCCCCGCGAAGGGTATTACCCGGACCCGTCCATTCCTGGATATGTCCGGTACTGGAACGGTGCCTCCTGGGTGCCGGGCACCAGCCGTCCGGCGCCCACGGACGGCGAGACGCTCGCCCCGCCGCCGGGTGCGCAGCCGGCCCAGGCCCCCTCGGTGGAGGAGACCGGCCCGCACTTCTTCGACGAGGAGCCCGCGCCGGGCGGTGTCCAGCACGGCAGCCGTCCCGAGCCGGCGTCCGCCTGGGGTGCCGACTCCGCCCACCAGGCCGGCTTCGGCGGTGACCAGGACCGCCGTGTCTCCTGGGGGCAGCCCGAGCCCGATCCGCGGGACCCGCGGGCGGTGGCCCACCCCGACGGGCACGCCGCGCGCACCGACGGCACGGCCGCGATCCCGCCCGCCGAGCCGGACGCGGACTCCGGCGGTGTCGCCTCCGGCGACACGTTCATGATCCGCAGGCCCGTCGCCGGGGCCGGCGCAGCACGGTCCACCGGCGCCTCGGGGCAGCCCACTCCCGGCATCCCGAGCCCCGCCCCCGCCGACGGCACCATGGCCATCCGCGCCGTGTCCCCGCGCACGGGGCAGCAGGGCGGGGCGGCCGGGGCGCAGGCCGGAGGCACGGGCGCGTCCGCCGTCCCGGGCGCCGCACATGCGGACGCAGAGCGCCCCGGCGCGGCCGGCGCCCCCCAGGGCCCCGGCTTCGGCGCCGGAAAGGCCGCCGCGGAGCGCGCCGCGGGGGCCCAGTCACAGGCCCAGGCGGCCGCTGGAGCCGGGAGTGCCGCCCAGGCGTCCGCCGGTGCCCCCGAGGGTCTTCCCGGCCCGCAGCAGGCCGCTCCGAGCGTCCCCCGCCAGTCCGCCGGCCCGCCCATGACGTCGGGCGCCGGCGGCGGACAGTCCTCCTGGGCACAGCAGGTCCACCGGCTCGCGGGCCCCACCGACGAGGACCAGCCCGTCGCCCCCTGGAAGCCTCCGGTCCTGGACCCCTTCCAGGCCGCCGCCCTGCGCCAGTCCGCCGCCCGCCCAGCGAACCTCGCCAAGCGGCTGGCCGCCCGGCTGCTGGACACCGTCGTGCTGGCCGCCGTCACCGCGGTGGCCGCCGTACCGCTCGGCACCAAGGCCATGGACCACGTCGACGACAAGATCGACGCCGCCAAGCTCTCCGGCGAGACGGTCACCGTATGGCTGCTGGACGGCACGACGTCCGTGTATCTCGGCGTCATCCTGGCCGTGCTGCTCCTGTTCGGCGTGGTCTACGAGGCGCTGCCCACCGCCAAGTGGGGCCGCACGCTGGGCAAGAAGCTGCTCGGCCTTGAGGTGCGGGACATCGAGGGGCACGAGCCCCCGCAGTTCGGCATGGCCCTGCGCCGCTGGCTCGTCTACAGCGTCCCCGGCCTGCTCGTCGTCGGCGTCGTCGGCGTGCTGTGGTGCGTGTTCGACCGGCCGTGGCACCAGTGCTGGCACGACAAGGCGGCGCATACGTTCGTCGCGGGCTGACCCGTACGGCGCACGTCCCAGACGATTTACGTACTCCGGACGGCCCCGCGCCGGATGCGGAACCGCGGGGTTCGCGGTCGACTCGGGGCCATGAGCAGCGAACCGCCTCCCGGTTCCGGGCAGCAGCCCCCGGAAGACGACAGGTTCAGGAAGCAGCCCCCGCCGCCCGGGGGCTCGGGTTCGCCGTACGGTGATCAGCCTCCGTACGGCGGCCAGCCCCCGCCTCCGCACGGCGGCGGCGGTCCCTACGGCGGTGATCCGTACGGTGGCGGCGGTTATCCCGCCGACCCCCTCGCCGGGATGCCGCCGCTGGCCGACAGCGGCAAACGCACGGTGGCCCGCATCCTCGACATGATCCTGGTGGGCGTCGTCGTCTGGCTGCTCACCTGGGGATTCGGCGTCACCGAACTCGACGTGGACACCGACAAGGTGGAGTACGGCAAGTCCCTCGGGCAGTCGGCGATCGCCGCCGTGCTCTACATCGCCTACGACACCGTCATGACCGTCAGGGACGGGCAGACCCTCGGCAAGAGGCTGTTCAAGCTGCGGGTCGCCAACCTCGACAACGGCGCCACGCCGTCCGTGCAGACTTCACTGATCCGCGCGGCGGTCCTGTGGATCCCGTTCGCGTTCTGCTGTGCCTGCATCTGGACGGCGATCTGCGGCGGCTGGAGTTACTTCGACCGGCCCTACAAACAGGGTCTGCACGACAAGGCGGCGAAGACGGTGGTGGTCAGCACCGGCAGTTGACGAAGGTCAGGACTGCGAGAGCGCGGGCTCCTCCGCCTTCTGCTGTTCCGCGCCGGCGGGCTTGCGCACCGCCACCACGCGGGTCTTCTTCGGGATGGGTACCGTCATGGCGACCAGGAGGCCGAGCATGAGCGCCGCTACGGCGATGACCGCGATCCCCACACCCGAACTGGTCTGTGACAGCAGCAGCATGGCGAGCGTAGAGAAGATCACGGTGCACGAGCCGTAGGAGAGCTGTGCGGCAGTCGGACGAGGCATGATCATCGTGTCCTCGGAATCAGGGGTGCACGGGGGTCTCGGCCTGGCTTTCCGCCGACGTCCGGGCGTTCCGCCATCCGACTCTAACCGCGTGCATGCCCGAGAGGAACAAACCGTAAGCGTGACCTAACCAACAGTGCCGGTGCACAGGGGGCGCACGGAGTCATGGCGTCCAGCAAGTGGACAGCGCCGCGCGCCTGTTCGGAAAAGATCGTTGTTCGCTAAACGAACATCAACTCCGCATAATGCAATTGACCTGTTCAAGTCAAGGTCTGTTTTTTCTGCTTAACCTCTAGTCAAATGTCGTCACTTGACTACACGCGTTGATCACGCGCGCGGATCCTCCATGACCAGGACCCTCCTTCCGCGCGCCCGGCGCGGGGGAGGATCTCAAGTGACCAGTAGACCCTGGACGTTCAGAGCGGCGGCAACCGCCGTCGCGCTCGCCACGGCGGCGGCAACCTTCTCGACCTTCGCGGTGGCTCAGGCCGACGAAGGCGCACCCGCCTCCGTGGAGCGGCACGACCCGGCGGACAACACCCACGCCGAGCACAACCTCGACGGCCCGATGAGCAAGACTCAGGAGGCCCAGCGCGAGGAAGCCCTGAACCAGGTCATATCCGGCGATGCCAAGGTGACCAAGCGCGATGGCTCGCAGGTCGTCCAGCTCAAGAGCAAGAAGGGCGACAGCAAGTACGTCGAGCTCGGCCGCGAGAAGACCGACAAGATCTTCACGATCCTGGTGGAGTTCGGCGACAAGGCCAGCGAGTTCGGCGGCACGCCCGGCCCGCTGCACAACCAGATAGCCGAGCCCGACCGGGCCAAGGACAACTCGACCGCCTGGCAGGCGGACTACAACCAGAAGCACTTCCAGGACCTGTACTTCGGTTCCGGCAAGAAGACCGAGTCGGTCAAGAAGTACTACGAGAAGCAGTCCTCCGGCCGCTACTCGGTCGAGGGCGAGGTCTCCGACTGGGTCAAGGTCCCCTACAACGAGGCCCGCTACGGCAACAACGCCTGCGGCCAGACCAACTGCTCCAGCGTCTGGAACGTCGTCAGCGACGGCCTGAGCGCGTGGGTCGCCCAGCAGAAGGCGGCTGGGAAGACCGACGCCGAGATCAAGGCGGACGTCAAGCAGTTCGACCAGTGGGACCGCTACGACTTCGACGGCGACGGCGACTTCAACGAGTCCGACGGCTACATCGACCACTTCCAGGTCGTGCACGCCGGTGAGGACGAGTCCGCGGGCGGCGGCGCCCAGGGCACCGACGCGATCTGGGCCCACCGCTGGTACGCGTTCGGCACCGACGCGGGTGCCACCGGCCCCGAGGGCAACAAGCTGGGCGGCGCGAAGATCGGCGACACCGGCATCTGGGTCGGCGACTACACGGTCCAGCCGGAGAACGGCGGCCTGGGTGTCTACGCCCACGAGTACGGCCACGACCTCGGTCTGCCGGACCACTACGACACCACCGGCAACGGCGACAACTCCACCGGCTTCTGGACCCTGATGTCCTCCGGTTCCTGGCTCGGGACCGGCAAGAGCGAGATCGGTGACCTGCCCGGCGACATGACCGCCTGGGACAAGCTCCAGCTCGGCTGGCTCAAGTACGACACCGCCAAGGCCGCCACGAGCTCGTGGCACAAGCTGGGTGTCGCCGAGTACAACACCAAGCACAAGCAGGGTCTCGTGGTCGAGCTGCCCAAGAAGCGGGTCACCACCCAGATCGTGCAGCCGGCGCAGGGTGCGAACCAGTGGTGGAGCGGCAGCGGCGACAACCTCGCCAACACGCTGACCCGTTCCGTGGACCTCACGGGCAAGTCCGCCGCCTCGCTGACGCTGGACGGCTGGTACGACATCGAGGCCGAGTTCGACTACCTCTACACCGAGGTCTCGACCGACGGCGGCGCCAACTGGACCGCGGTCGACGGCACCGTCGACGGCGCGGCCATCCCGAAGGACGCCAGCGGCAAGCCCGCGCTGACCGGCTCGGTGGACGCGTACAAGAAGCTGGTCTTCCCGCTCGACGCCTACGCGGGCAAGAAGATCGACCTGCGCTTCCGCTACCAGACGGACGGCGGCGTGGCCCAGAAGGGCTTCGCGGCCGACCAGATCACCGTGACCGCCGACGGCACGGCCGTGTTCTCCGACAACGCCGAGAGCGCTGACGCCGCTTGGAAGACCAAGGGCTTCTCCCGCATCGGCGCGTCCATCACGGACGACTACGCGCAGTACTACATCGCCGAGAACCGTCAGTACGTGTCGTACGACAAGACCCTGAAGACCGGCCCGTACAACTTCGGCTTCGCCGGGGTCCGTCCGGACTGGGTGGAGCACTACGCGTACCAGAACGGCCTGTTGATCTGGAAGTGGGACACCTCCCAGGCGGACAACAACACCAGCGTGCACCCCGGTGTCGGCCTGGTCCTGCCGATCGACTCGCACCCGGCGGCGCTGAAGTGGGCCGACGGCACGGTGATGCGCAACCGCATCCAGTCCTACGACTCGCCCTTCAGCAAGTTCCGCACGGACGGCATCAACCTGCACAACGCCGACGTGCTGACCAAGATCCCGTCGAGTGCGGGGGTGTCGGTCTTCAACGACCGCACCAACACGTACTACGACGCGCTGACCCCGACCGCGGGCGTCAAGATCACTGACACCAACACCAAGATCAAGATCGTCAAGGAGGCCAAGAACGGCTCGACGATCGAGCTCGAGGTCGGTCCTGCGGTGAAGTAATCACCATCTTCGCAGGTCAGAGCATGATCGGCGGCAACCCCTTGGCGGGTTGCCGCCGGTCGTGTTTAGGTGCACCCTGTGCTTGCCTTATTGACACCGACTCGCACGGGGGTGTGACCGCATGGCCGCAGGAGGTTTCTGCAAGCTGCCGACCGGCAGCGTGGTGGTGGCTCTGAATCTGCCCAGACCCACCGCCGACGGCACGGGCTGCGTCCGTGTCCTCGTCCACGCCCAGAACCGCGCCCGAGCCCTGACCAGGCTCCGCAACCTGGGCATGCGCGCCGTCTACCTGCGCGGCAACGCCGCCCCACCGACCCCGGACGAGATCACGGCGGTCCTCCACCACCCCGACGGCCTCATATGGCGAACGGCCCCCGACAACGGTGTCGCAACGGCCCCGGACCTGATGCAGGAACTGTGGCACCCGATCCGCGCACTGCTAAGACGCCCCGCTGCAACGCCTTAAGGGGCGCGGGGAACTGCGCGACAAGCCACGATGGCAGCAGCCGGCGGACACACGCCCTGCAGAATCATCGCGAGTCGCTCGAGGCCCAGGCCCGTGTCGACCGATCGCGGCACTACCTGCGAAGCACTACGCCACGACCGGCTTCCCGGACAGCTCCACGCCCGCTTCCCGCATCTCCTCCAGCGCCCGCTCAGTGGTCTCCGTGGCCACCCCCGCGGTCAGGTCCAGCAACACCTGCGTACGGAACCCCTCCCGCGCGCCGTCCAGCGCGGTGGCGCGAACGCAGTGATCCGTCGCGATCCCCACCACGTCCACCTCCGAGACCTCCCGGGCCCGCAGCCAGTCCGCCAGCTTCACGCCGTTCTCGTCGGCCCCCTCGAACCCGCTGTAGGCCGCCGCGTACGCCCCCTTGTCGAAGACGGCGTCGATCGCACCCGAGGCCACCGCCGGGGCGAAGTTCGGGTGGAACCCGACCCCCTCCGTGCCCGCGACGCAGTGCGCCGGCCAGGAGTGCCGGAAGTCGGGGTGGGCGGAGAAGTGGCCGCCGGGCGCGATGTGGTGGTCGCGGGTGGCCACGACGTGCTGGTAGCCCGACCCGGCCGCCTGCCCGATCAGCTCGGTGACGGCGGCGGCCACGTCGGCACCGCCGGCCACGGCGAGGCTGCCCCCCTCGCAGAAGTCGTTCTGCACGTCTACGACGATCAAGGCGCGGCGCATGGTCGGTGTCCTTCGGTTATGGACGCTGGGGTCGGGACGCTGAAAACGGTGCCGGCCCGGCCGGTGAACTTCCGAGCCTAGAGACTTCGGGTGCGGTGCGGGAGGGGGCATGGGGTGAGCACGCCGGGCGCGCTCGCTTCACGCCCCCGCGGGGCTCCCCGAGCGCCCGTTGACATACTCGGTCGGAATGACAGGTTCCCCGCGCGAGAGCTGCGTGGCGGACAGCGGCAGGTTGGCCCGCGCGGCCGCATGCCGGTCCCGTACGGCGTCCAGCGGCTCCCGCGCCACCACGGCCCCGCCCTTGACCAGCTCGACCAGCAACTGCCGGTCGGCCAGCTCGGCCGGCACCGCTTCCGTGCCGATGACCTCGGCCTCCGCGACGCCGTACTCGTCCAGGCGCCGCGCGGCCCACTTGCGGCCGCCGATGGAGGTCTTGCCGCCGGTCGACTTCTTCGCGACCGGCACCAGCGGCGCGCCGGCCCCGGCGGACTCGGCGCGGGCGACCAGCTTGTAGACCATCGAGCAGGTCGGATGCCCGGAGCCGGTGACGAGCTGGGTGCCGACGCCGTACGCGTCCACGGGCGCCGCGGCCAGCGAGGCGATGGCGTACTCGTCCAGGTCCGAGGTCACGATGATCCGGGTGCCGGTCGCGCCCAGCTCGTCCAACTGCTGGCGGACCCGGTGCGCGACCAGCAGCAGGTCGCCCGAGTCGATGCGGACGGCGCCCAGCTCGGGCCCGGCGACCTCCACGGCCGTACGGACCGCCTCGGCGACGTCGTAGGTGTCCACGAGCAGCGTGGTGCCGCGGCCCATGGAGTCCACCTGCGCCTGGAAGGCGTCCCGCTCGCGGTCGTGCAGCAGGGTGAAGGCGTGCGCGCTGGTACCGACCGTGGGGATGCCGTAGCGGAAGCCGGCGGCCAGGTCGGAGGTGGAGGCGAAGCCGCCGACGTACGCGGCCCGGGAGGCGGCCACGGCGGCCAGCTCGTGGGTGCGCCGGGCGCCCATCTCGATGAGCGGGCGCGCCCCGGCCGCCGAGGACATGCGGGAGGCCGCCGCGGCGATCGCGGAGTCGTGGTTGAGGATGGAGAGGATCACCGTCTCCAGCAGCACGCACTCGGCGAAGGTGCCCTCCACCCGCATGATCGGCGAACCGGGGAAGTACACCTCGCCCTCGGGGTAGCCCCAGACGTCACCGGAGAACCGGTACCGCGCGAGCCAGGCGAGGGTCTGCTCGTCGACTATCTTCCGTTCGCGCAGGAAGCCGAGCACGTCCGCGTCGAAGCGGAAGTTCTCGACGGCGTCCAGGACCCGGCCGGTGCCGGCCACGACGCCGTAGCGCCGCCCGTTGGGCAGCCGCCGGGTGAAGACCTCGAACACGCTCCGCCGCTCGGCGGTGCCCGCCTTCAGCGCTGCCTGAAGCATCGTGAGCTCGTACTGGTCCGTGAAGAGCGCCGTCGAGGGAACGTCCACCGGCAGCCCAAGGTCCGCTGTGTTCATGACTGAGGATCGTACCCCCATCTCGTCAGTCTGACGATTTGGTCTCCCCGGGTTCGCCGAGGATTTGTGCGACCACCCCCCTCCGGTGGCAGCATGGGCACTGTGACGTCACCCGCTCCCGTAGAGATCGAACGCACCGAAGCGGCGGAGGAGACCTTCGCCGTCCCCGAGCCGGACGTCCCCTGGGTCACGATCGTGCACAACGACCCGGTCAACCTCATGAGCTACGTGACCTACGTCTTCCAGTCGTACTTCGGCTATCCCAAGGACAAGGCCACCAAGCTCATGCTCGACGTCCACCACAAGGGCCGGGCGGTCGTCTCCAGCGGTACCCGCGAGGAGATGGAACGCGACGTGCAGGCCATGCACGGCTACGGCCTGTGGGCCACCCTTCAGCACGACCGCAAGTGACCGCCCCATGACCGCTCGCCCGCAGGACCGGAAGTAGCGAATCGCCTCCATGCCAGGAACCTTCGAACCGCTCCCCGGCGGCGGCGCGGCCGTCGCCCTCGACGACGTCGAGATCTCCATCATCCGGTCGCTGGCCGTGCAGCTCCTGGAGCTCATCGGTCCCGGCCCCGCCGAGGACGCCCCCGACGACCCGCTCGCCGAGCTGTTCGCCGAGGGCCCGAGCGAACCGCCGGCCGACCCGGTTCTCAAGCGCCTGTTCCCGGACGCCTACAGCGACCCCGAGGGCACCTCGCAGGCCAAGGAGGCCGAGGAGCAGCGGGCGTACTCCGCGGAGTTCCGCCGCTACACCGAGAACGACCTGCGGTCCGGCAAGCGGGACAACGCGCTGGCGGTGGTCCGGTCCCTGGACGCGCTCAGCACCGACTCCGCCGGTGAGGGCGGCGCGGTGCTCAAGCTCTCCGTGGAGGAGTCCCAGCAGTGGCTCGGCGCGCTGAACGACCTGCGCCTTGCCATCGGTTCCCGGCTGGAGATCACCGACGAGGACGACACCGACCTGCTCTACCGGCTCCCGGACGAGGATTCGCGCAAGCCGATGGTGATGGCGTACCTGTGGCTCGGAGGGCTCCAGGAGACGCTGGTCGCCACGCTCATGCCGTAGTTTGCGACCTTCTTGTGCCGAAGTGTGACGAATTTGTGTTCGCTCAGCGGACGCTCAAATCCGGATAACGATCGCATCACTGCCGCCACCCGCTATGGGAGACGGCAGTGTCTTTTGTCCGGTTCTTCCTGTGGGATGCGCCACATGAGCAGCCCCCGATCACTGTTGCGGCCGTGATAAATCTTCACGACGCCCGGCGAACACCACCCGAATGTTCGGCCGGGTGCGCCATGCGGCCGGCGGATCGTCGGCCAGGCACAGCTCCAGAAGTCCGGGGGGATCGAAACCCGATCCGGGGCCGACGTGGGTCCGGGTCGGCATGGAGAAAGGCGCACTACACATGACCTCTGCGAAGGTCACCGACGACCAGGCCACGGGTGCCCCGGAAGAGGGGTACGAGCGAGGTCTCGGCAGCCGTCAGGTCCAGATGATCGCGATCGGCGGTGCCATCGGCGTCGGCCTCTTCCTGGGCGCCGGTGCGAACATCGCCAAGGCCGGCCCCAGTCTCATCCTGATGTACGCCCTCGCCGGCATCATCATCTTCTTCATCATGCGGGCACTCGGTGAGCTTCTGCTCTACCGCCCGGTCTCGGGTTCCTTCGCGGAGTACTCCCGGGAGTTCCTCGGCCCGTTCTTCGGCTATTTCACCGGCTGGACGTACTGGCTGATGTGGGTGGTCACCGGCATGGCCGAGCTCACGGCCGCCGCGATCTACGTCAACTACTGGTTCCCGGACGTCCCGCAGTGGGTCACCGCCCTGGTCTTCCTGGTGATCCTGTTCGCCGTCAACCTGATCTCCGTGAAGCTCTTCGGTGAGCTGGAGTTCTGGTTCTCGATGGTCAAGGTCACCGCCCTCATCGGCATGATCGTCATCGGTCTCGGCGTGCTCACCTTCGGCTTCAGCTCCGCCGGCGACACCGCCGCGGTCTCCAACCTGTGGGCCTTCGACGGCTTCTTCCCCAAGGGCATCGGCTCGTCCCTGATGACCCTCCAGGGCGTCATGTTCGCCTACCTCGCGGTCGAGCTGGTCGGCGTCACGGCCGGTGAGTCGGAGGACCCGGAGAAGACCCTCCCCAAGGCGATCAACACGCTGCCGTGGCGTATCGCGCTGTTCTACGTCGGCGCCCTCACCGTCATCCTGTGCGTGGTGAAGTGGACCGAGTTCGCGGAGGGCGTCAGCCCCTTCGTGAAGGCGTTCGCGATGATCGGCATCCCGGCCGCCGCCGGCATCGTCAACTTCGTCGTGCTGACGGCCGCCCTGTCGTCCTGCAACTCCGGCATGTACTCCACCGGCCGCATGCTGCGCAACCTCGCCGACAGCGGTGAGGCCCCCCGGGTCTTCTCGAAGCTGTCCTCCACCAAGACCCCGGCCCTCGGCATCTTCGTCTCGGTGCTGTTCATGGGCATCGGCGTGGTCCTGAACTACGTCGTCCCGGAGAAGGCGTTCGGCTACGTCACCTCCATCGCCACCGCGGCCGGCATCTGGACCTGGCTGATGATCCTGATCAGCCACGTCCTCTACCGCCGCCAGGTCGTCGCGGGCCGGCTGCCCGCCTCGTCCTTCCCGGCGCCGGGCGGTTCGGTGTGCAGTTGGATCGCCATCGCGTTCCTGCTCTTCGTCACCGGCCTGATCGCGTACGACGCCGACGCCCGCGTCTGCCTGTACGTGATGGCCGGCTGGGCCGCCGCCCTGGGCATCGGCTGGGTGGTCCTCAAGAGCCGCAACCCGCAGATCACCGCCCGCGGCGACGAGCCGGAGCTCGAAAAGGTCGGCTGACACAGGACCGTGGACGTCCCGTCGCAGGGGGCACTCGTGGCGCCCCCGCGACCGCCGCTCAGGCGTCCACACCCCAGGACGTCCCCACGTCCGGCATTTGGGCCGCTCCGTACCACCCTTCGGTACGGAGCGGCCCTTCTGCTTACCCGCCCGTCTCCCGCCACCACCCCGAACGAGCGCTTCGGGCGCCTGCATACTCTTGGAACATGCTGACCATCACGCAGGCCCTCGTCGACCAGATCGTCGCCCACGCCCGCAAGGACCACCCCGACGAGGCGTGCGGCGTCGTCGCGGGCCCGGCCGGCTCGGACCGCCCCGAGCGCTTCATCCCGATGCTGAACGCGGCCATGTCGCCCACGTTCTACGAGTTCGACTCGGGCGACCTGCTCAAGCTCTACCGCGAGATGGACGACCGCGACGAGGGGCCGGTGGTCATCTACCACTCCCACACGGCGACGGAGGCCTACCCGTCCCGTACCGACATCTCCTACGCCAACGAGCCGGACGCACACTACGTCCTGGTCTCCACCGCGGACACCGACGGCCTCGGCGACTTCCAGTTCCGCTCCTTCCGGATCGTGGAGGGCGAGGTGACGGAGGAGGAGGTCACGGTGGTGGAGTCGTACTGAATCCCACCATGCGGTCAGAATCCATCCAGCATGCGAGATCACACTCCAGGGCCGCGACAGGGAATCGATACGATGACCCCATGGTTCTGAACGACGTGAGCGACAAGGCGCCGAGCGTGCTGCTCGTGGCGCGGCTGCACGTCGACCTGTGCAGGCTGAACAGCGCCATCTGTTGATGTTTCCTGCCGCCGTACGGCCGTGAGCCGCGGCGTGCCGTCGTGCGCCCATCGACCCCTTAACTCCCGACAGGAGCCCGCAACCATGGCCATCGAGGTCCGCATCCCCACCATCCTCCGCACCTACACCGACGGTCAGAAGGCGGTGGAGGGCAACGGGGACACCCTCGCCGCGCTGTTCACCGACCTCGAGACCCGGCATGCGGGCATCCAGGCCCGCATCGTGGACGCCGGCGAGCTGCGCCGCTTCGTCAACGTCTACCTGAACGACGAGGACGTCCGCTTCCTCGACGGCATCAACACCAAGCTCGCCGACGGCGACAACGTCACGATCCTGCCGGCCGTGGCCGGCGGCATGGCCTGATCCACATGCGCTACGACTCCCCGCTCGCCGCGGTGGGCAACACCCCTCTGGTGCGCCTGCCGCGGTTGTCGCCGTCCGAGGACGTCCGCATCTGGGCCAAGCTGGAGGACCGCAACCCCACCGGCTCGGTCAAGGACCGTCCCGCCCTGCACATGATCGAGCAGGCGGAGAAGGACGGCCGCCTCACCCCGGGCTGCACGATCCTGGAGCCGACCAGCGGCAACACCGGCATCTCGCTGGCGATGGCCGCGAAGCTCAAGGGCTACCGCATGGTGTGCGTGATGCCCGAGAACACCTCGCAGGAGCGCCGGGACCTGCTCGGCATGTGGGGCGCGGAGATCATCTCGTCCCCGGCGGCCGGCGGCTCCAACACCGCCGTACGGGTCGCCAAGGAACTCTCGGCCGAGCACCCCGACTGGGTGATGCTGTACCAGTACGGCAACCCCGACAACGCGGGCGCCCACTACGCCACGACCGGCCCGGAGATCCTCGCCGACCTCCCCTCCGTCACCCATTTCGTCGCCGGCCTCGGCACCACCGGCACGCTGATGGGCGTCGGCCGCTACCTGCGCGAGCAGAAGCCCGACGTGAAGATCGTCGCCGCCGAACCGCGCTACGACGACCTGGTCTACGGCCTGCGCAACCTCGACGAGGGCTTCGTCCCCGAGCTGTACGACGCCTCCGTCCTGACCACCCGCTTCTCGGTCGGCTCGGCCGACGCGGTCACCCGCACCCGTGAACTCCTCCAGCAGGAGGGCATCTTCGCGGGCGTCTCCACCGGTGCCGCCCTGCACGCGGCGATCGGTGTCGGCAACAAGGCGCTGAAAGCGGGGGAGAGCGCGGACATCGTGTTCGTCGTCGCCGACGGCGGCTGGAAGTACCTCTCGACGGGCGTCTACACGGCGGCCACGACCGAGGAAGCGATCGAGACCCTCCAGGGTCAGCTCTGGGCATGAGCGGCGCCCCGTGAGGGGCCGGCCCCGACCGCTTCGCGGAGCGCCTATGTGGCGAGGTGACGGACCTGGTCCCACACGACCGGGTCCATCACTCCCACCCGCCGCCGGAAGTCCCACACCGGTACCTGCCGCAGCTCGCCCGTCTCCAGGAAGCTCGCCCGCCCGCGGGCGTCGCCGACCGCGCCAGGCGGCAGCGGGATCACTCCGTACCGTTCGTCCCGGTACTTGCTGGTGATCTTCGCGACGGTGACCTGGTGCCCGCGCACCGCCAGCACCAGACACGGCCGGTCCTTCGCCCGCCCGTCTCCCACCGCCGCCGTGCCCGGGGCTCCTCCAGTGCCCGATGCCCGGGGCGACCCCCGTCGTGCCGCACCTTCAGACTCCGGCCCGTCTTCGTAGGGCACCCGCGCCCACCAGATCTCGGCGGGCTCCGGACGCGCCGACCCCCGCCCGACGGGCCGCCCGGGCGGCCGGGTCCTGCTGCCCCTGGGCCGCGTGCCGCGCCCCCACCCGTCCACGAGCGTGGCGATCACAGCGAGCAGTACCACCGCCACGAGCGCCGGCCACCAGGACGTGTCCATGAGGAGAAGGTACCGGCGCGCACCCACCCGCGCGCGCCTTCTTCCCCGCCTTCTTTGCCCTTCGCCACGACCGTGTGCGAGTGCTTCGCACGCACCTGCCGTTACTCGCGTCCCATATCCAGCCGAACGCGTGACACCACAGGTGAGTTCGCCCACAACAGACCTTTGCGGAGGAGCGACCGGAGGTTTTGCGCCTTACGCTCGACAAACCGCACGACCCCCGACGCCCCAATTCCCGATCTTCTGGATTTCCCGCCAGCGGAGGTTTCTGTTTCATGAAGCTCACCGTCGTCGGCTGCTCGGGGTCGTTCCCGTCCGCGGAATCGGCCTGCTCGAGCTACCTCGTCGAGGCCGACGGCTTCCGGTTGCTTCTCGACATGGGCAACGGTGCCCTTGGCGAGCTGCAGCGCCACTGCGGTCTCTACGACCTCGACGCGATCTTCCTCAGTCATCTGCACGCCGACCACTGCATCGACATGTGCGCGTACTTCGTCGCGCGCTACTACCGGCACGACGGCGGCCGCTGCGACCCGATCCCGGTCTACGGCCCCGAGGGCACCGAGCAGCGCCTGACCACCGCCTACGCCGACACCCCCACCGCCTCGTCCATGAGCGAGGTCTTCGACTTCCACACGGTCAAGCCGTCCACCTTCGAGATCGGCCCCTTCACGGTGCACACCGAACGCGTGGCCCACCCGGTGGAGGCGTACGGCATCCGCATCGAGCACGGTGGAAGGACGCTGACCTACTCGGGCGACACGGGCATCAGCACCGCCCTGGACGAACTCGCCCTCGACGCGGATCTGTTCCTGTGCGAGGCGGCTTTCACGCACGGCAAGGAGAACATCCCCGACCTGCACCTCAACGGCCGTGAGGCAGGTCAGTCGGCGGCCCGCGCGGGCGCCCGCCGGCTGGTCCTCACCCACATCCCGCCGTGGACCGACCCCCAGGTCAACCTCGCCGACGCGCGCGAGGTCTACGACGGTCCGGTGGAGCTCGCGGCGCCGAGGCAGACGTACGAGATCTAGTCTTTCGAGCACAGCCCGTACGGGGTTCAGGCCCGTATGCGCGAGAAAGGCCCCGGAACCTTTTCGGTTCCGGGGCCTTCGTCATGCCGTACGGCTCAGTGCCCTATGGCTGTGGCTCACGCCTTGGTGAGGTCCTCGAGCTCCTCCTCGGGCTCGCGGCCCGGGGTGGGCAGGTTCCACTTCGTGATGGCGAAGCGGAAGACGGAGTAGTAGATCGCGGCGAAGACGAGGCCGATCGGGATGATCAGCCATGGCTTGGTCGCCAGGTTCCAGTTGAGCGCGTAGTCGATGAAGCCCGCGGAGAAGGTGAAGCCCGCGTGGACGCCGAGCGCCCAGGTGATCGCCATCGACAGGGCGGTGAGCACCGCGTGGATCACGTACAGCACCGGGGCGATGAACATGAACGCGAACTCGATGGGCTCGGTGACGCCGGTGACGAAGGAGGTCAGGGCGAGCGAGATCATCATGCCCATCACGGCCTTGCGGCGCTCGGGGCGGGCGCAGTGGGCGATGGCGATGGCGGCGGCCGGCAGGCCGAACATCATGATCGGGAAGAAGCCCGACATGAACTGACCGGCGGTCGGGTCACCCGCGAAGAAGCGGTTCAGGTCGCCGTGCACGATCTCACCGGCGGCGTCCTTGAAGTCACCGAGCTGGAACCAGGAAACGGTGTTCACGAACTGGTGCATGCCGACCGGGATCAGCGCGCGGTTGATCAGGCCGAACAGACCCGCGCCGACGGCGCCGAGACCGGTCATCCACTCGCCGAAGTCGGAGATGACCTCACCGATCGGCTCCCAGACCAGGCCGAAGAAGACACCCATGACGGTGCCGACGAAGGCCATGATGATCGGGACGAGACGGCGGCCGTTGAAGAAGCCGAGCCAGTCGACCAGCTTGGTGCGGTGGTAGCGCTGCCACAGCACGGCGGCCAGCAGACCCATGATGATGCCGCCGAGGACACCGGGGTTGTTGTAGGTCGCGGCTATGTCCGCGCCGGCCTGGACCTTCGCCTCGGTGACCGGGAACGCCTTCAGCACGTTGCTGTAGACCAGGAAGCCGACGAGCGCGGCGAGGGCGGTCGAGCCGTCCGACTTCTTGGCGAAGCCGATCGCGACACCGATACAGAACAGCATCGGCAGGTTGTCGAAGATCGCGCCACCGGCGGTGGCGAACACGGCGGCGACCTTGTCCCAGCCGAGCCCGTCCTTGCCGAACACGTCGGCCTGGCCGAAGCGGAGCAGGAGACCCGCGGCCGGGAGCACGGCGATCGGGAGCTGAAGGCTGCGGCCGACCTTCTGAAGGCCCTGGAACAGGCCGGATCCCCACTTCTTTGTGGGGGCCGCCGTTGGCGAGGTGGCGGTGCTCATAGACTTCCTCCATCGGGTGGTGGTCTACACCACTCAGTGGTGTAGACCTGTTGTAGCACGATGAAGGTGAGATAAGGAACCCGCGATTCCCAAGGGTTTTCTGGACCGTTATCAAGCCCTATTTCAGACCTTTGTCACGTCCTCGACCTGGTCCTCGGGTTCTCGGCCCGGCGCCTTGAGATCGAACTTCGTGATCGCGAAGCGGAAGATCACGTAATAGACGACGGCGAAGCACAGGCCGATCGGAATCATCGCCCAAGGTCTCGTCGCCAGGTTCCAGTTGATGATGTAGTCGATCAGACCGGCCGAGAAGCTGAAGCCGTCGTGGACGCCCAGGCCCCAGGTGACCGCCATCGACACGCCCGTCAGCAGCGCGTGCATCGCGTACAGCAGCGGGGCGACGAACAGGAACGAGTACTCGATCGGTTCCGTGATGCCGGTGACGAAGGACGTCAGGGCCACCGAGAGCATGAGGCCGCCGACCTCCTTGCGGCGGCTCGGCCTGGCGCAGTGGGTCATGGCGAGGGCCGCCGCCGGCAGCGCGAACATCATGATCGGGAAGAAGCCCGAGGTGAACTGGCCGGCGTCCGGATCGCCCGCGAGGAACATGTTGATGTCGCCGTGCACCACCGTGCCGTCCGGCTTGGTGAAGGTGCCGAACTGGAACCAGATGGGCACGTTGAGGAACTGGTGCAGTCCCACGACCAGCAGCGCCCGGTTGGCGATGCCGAACACGCCCGCGCCCCAGGAGCCCAGGTCGCTCATCCAGTCGCTGAAGCTCTCCAGCGCGTCACCGATCGGCGGCCACACCCACAGGCACAGCGCCGCGAACGCGATCGCCACGAACGCCATGATGATGGGGACGAGCCGCCGGCCGTTGAAGAAGCCGAGCCAGTCCACCAGCTTCGTACGGTGGAAACGGGCCCAGAAGAAGGCGGCCAGCAGGCCGATCACGATGCCGCCGAACACGCCCGGGTTCTGGTACTCGAAGACCGTCACCGTGCCGTCCTGCACCTGGCAGCCGACGTTCGGGACCGCCTTCGAGCCCTCGGGGCAGTCCTCCGGGAACTGGCGCAGCACGTTGTAGTAGACGAGGAACCCCGCGACCGCCGCCAGCGCCGTCGAGCCGTCGGACTTCCTCGCCATGCCGATGGCCACACCCACGCAGAACAGCAGCGGCAGCCCGAGCGAACCGTCCAGCAGCGCGCCGCCCGCACCCACCATCACCTTGGAGACATCGGTCCAGCCGAGGCCGTCGTCGCCGAACACGTCCGGCTGGCCGAGGCGGTTGAGGATGCCGGCGGCGGGCAGGACGGCGATCGGGAGCTGGAGGCTGCGCCCCATCTTCTGCAGCCCCTGGAACGCGGTGTTCCAACGGGCGCGCGCAGGGCTGATGGCGGAGCTGTCGGCACTCATGGACGCCCCTCGGTAAGGTGGTGTAGACCAGTTGACGGACGGTTCCGCTGTCGTGAACGCCATCCTTCGGCACGGCCGAGGGGACCGCTCGCGAAGATGGGCCAACTGTGGGTTACTGCGACAAAGCGGTTCGGATCAGGGAGAAGGAACATGGCCAGCAAGGCTGAGAAGATCGTCGCCGGGCTCGGTGGCATCGACAACATCGAGGAGATCGAGGGCTGCATCACCCGGCTGCGCACCGAGGTCAGCGACGCCTCGCTGGTCGACGAGGCCGCCCTGAAGGCCGCAGGCGCCCACGGCGTCGTGAAGATGGGCACCGCCATCCAGGTCGTCATCGGCACCGACGCCGACCCGATCGCGGCGGAGATCGAAGACATGATGTGAGCGCGTGAGCTCACCGAAGGGGCCGCCCCCAGGCGAACGAAGCCGCGGGAGCGGCCCCTTCCCCGTGTACGGCTAGGCTCACGCCATGGCAGCTACCCCCTCAAATCCCCGAATCGACGGCCGCACCCCCGAGCAGCTCCGCCCGGTCACCATCGAACGCGCCTGGAGCAAGCACGCAGAGGGCTCCGTCCTCGTCTCCTTCGGCGACACCAAGGTCCTGTGCACCGCCTCCTTCACCGAAGGCGTCCCGCGCTGGCGCAAGGGCAGCGGCGAGGGCTGGGTCACCGCGGAGTACGCCATGCTGCCCCGCGCCACCAACACCCGCGGCGACCGCGAGTCCGTCCGGGGCAAGATCGGCGGCCGTACGCACGAGATCAGCCGCCTCATCGGCCGCTCCCTGCGCGCGGTCATCGACTACAAGGCGCTCGGCGAGAACATGATCGTCCTCGACTGCGACGTCCTCCAGGCCGACGGCGGCACCCGCACCGCGGCCATCACCGGCGCCTACGTCGCCCTCGCCGACGCCATCGCCTGGGCCCAGGGCAAGAAGCTGATCAAGCCCGGCCGCAAGCCGCTCACCGGCACCGTCAGCGCCGTCTCGGTCGGCATCGTCGGCGGCGTCCCGCTCCTCGACCTCTGCTACGAGGAGGACGTCAAGGCCGACACCGACATGAACGTCGTCTGCACCGGCGACGGCCGCTTCGTCGAGGTCCAGGGCACCGCCGAGGCCGAGCCCTTCGCCCGCGAGGAGCTCAACGCCCTTCTGGACCTTGCCGTTTCCGGCTGCGGGGAGCTGGCGGAACTCCAGCGCAAGGCGCTTGATACCGTCCTCGAAAAGTAAAGGGCACGCCAAGAGCCGTCGAGGCCGCGGGCAACCGCGCCGCCCTCTCCGGCGTCATTGGGGGTACGGGCGTACGGCACACCGCTGTGCGCCCGGCCAGTGCACAACGGGGGCCTGCGAGGCCTGAGCAGGGAGGGGACGTCAAGCATGGCCACGAGCCGACGACGCCGGAGCCGTATCGCCATAGCCGCCGCAGCCATCGCGGCAGTCGGGCTGACGGCCGGGCTGACCACCGGCTGCGACGCCGTCAACAAGGCGCTGGACTGCGTCCAGACCGCCGACGCCATCGCCGACAGCGTCACGGAACTCCAGCAGGCCGTGGAGAGCGCCGCGAACGACCCGACGCAGCTCGAGGAGTCGCTGACCTCCATCGACAAGAACCTCGACAAGATCGGCGACAAGACCGACAACACCGACGTCAACAAGGCGGTGGACGACCTCCAGAAGGCCGTCACCAACGTCCGTGACGCGGTCAAGAACGGCGACGAGACCCCCGACATCAGCCCGGTCACGGAAGCGGCCGGCGAGCTGACGAAGGTCTGCACGCCGTAACGCTGCGCTGGCTGGACCGAGAGCGTCTGCATGGTTGCGGCGCCCGGTCCGGCGCGGGTGCGTCATGGCCGGTCGCGCCCACGCGGCGGAGCCGCTCATGTCACAGCCCCGCGCCCCTGTCGGGGCGCGGCCCGGCGCCGCTCACTACTGTGTGGCCATGACCCGCCTCATCCTCGCCACCCGTAACGCCGGGAAGATCACCGAGCTCCGGGCGATCCTCGCCGACGCAGGTCTCGATCACGACCTCGTCGGCGCGGACGCCTACCCGGAGATCCCCGACGTCAAGGAAACCGGCGTCACCTTCGCCGAGAACGCGCTGTTGAAGGCCCACGCCCTGGCCCAGGCGACCGGACTGCCCGCCGTCGCCGACGACTCCGGCCTGTGCGTCGACGTCCTCAACGGCGCCCCCGGCATCTTCTCGGCCCGCTGGTCCGGCCGGCACGGCGACGACAAGGCCAACCTGGACCTGCTGCTGGCCCAGCTCTCCGACATCGACGACATCCACCGCGGCGCCCACTTCGCCTGCGCCGCCGCACTCGCCCTGCCGGACGGCACGGAGCGGGTCGTCGAGGGACAGCTCAGGGGCGTCCTGCGGCATGTCCCCGCCGGCACCAACGGCTTCGGATATGACCCCGTCCTCCAGCCGGAGGGAGAGAGCAGGACCTGCGCCGAGCTGAGCCCCGATGAGAAGAACGCCATCAGCCACCGGGGCAAGGCGTTCCGGGCGCTGGTGCCGGTGGTGCGGGAGCTGTTGGCTTGAGCATGTACGCCGAAGGGCGCCTCTCCCGTTGGATTGGCGCCCGTCGTATCGTGGGCCCGGTGGGACTCGAACCCACGACACACCGGACCTAAACCGGCGCCCTCTAGCCTGCTGGGGTACGGGCCCGCAGCGGTGCCTACTCTACTGGGCGCTACGGACAGCTCGCTGGCCACCTCGGCACCAGGTGCTGGTGATGGCGTGGCAGTTGGGG
Organism: Streptomyces sp. NPDC036764; assembly: GCF_055609385.1. Taxonomy (NCBI): domain Bacteria; kingdom Bacillati; phylum Actinomycetota; class Actinomycetes; order Kitasatosporales; family Streptomycetaceae; genus Streptomyces; species Streptomyces sp. NPDC036764. The sequence goes on along the minus strand of NZ_JBVJPT010000007.1, from coordinate 274,004 downwards.
CAGAGCAACCGCAGGTTCTCCTGCCGGTCGTCGCTCCAGTCCCCGTTGATGTGATCGACCTCCAGGGTCATGGGTTTGCCAAGCCACTCTGGGCCGACTCCGCACCGGGCGCACCTTTCGGGTACGCCGACTTCGCGGAGCGCGCGACGTAGGAGCGAGGTCTTCGTCCGGAACTTGGCGTCGTGCTTCACCAGCACGTCCTCCGGGCGTTTGGCGGTCGCGCTCGGTTTGCCCCGTTGGTGGGCTTGCCCCAGAAAGTGCGAGGTGTCGAGGCCGTCCTCGGTCACCCACTGGTGGAACAGCGTGCGGGACTGGCCGGTGCGAGGTCGTCCCAGGGCACGGAGCGCACCTGCGATGGATGTCGCCTCGCGGACAGCACGCCGCAGCTCTTCCGGGGCTGGTTTCGGGTGCGGCTCCCCGGCCCGCCTCCGGCGGGGGAAGTGTGAGATGTCGATGCCGAAGTGCTCGAAGCGCTCATACAGGTGCCGACGAAGACTGCGGTACGGCCTGGTGCCCATGAAGGCGATGACCTCGTCGATGTCGGAACACTGCGCGGCGGCTTCAGCCAGTCGCTCGTGGGTGTACTCCATGCCGGTGGTCATGCGGTGCGGCTCCCGGCACGTCCCTTGCTCCGCCCCCGGTAACTGTCCGTCGTCGAGTGGCAGTTGGGGCAGAGCAGCCGCAGGTTCTCGATTCGGTTGTTCCGCCAGTTGCCGTCGATGTGGTCGACTTCAAGAGGAAGCCGTTCGCCGAGCCACACCGGTTCGATCCCGCACAATGCGCAGTTCTCCGCTACGCCCAGCTCTCGCATCGCCCGCCTGAGCCGACTGCCCGGGATACGCCTGGCTCCGGCCGGGGTGTCCTCGATGAGGATCTCTTCGGCCGTGCGGCGGCGCTGATTGTTCCGCTGCCGCTCAGTGCGGACCACCGGCTTGAAGTGCGAGGTATCGAGGCCGTAGGCCTTGATGCGTCGGGAGATGTTCGTATGGTGGCCCCCGACCACTTCGAGCCCGAGCCCCCGCAGAACCTCGTTGACACTCGTCGACACCGCGACCACCGGCTCCAGGACCTGTCTCGTCCACTTGGCCCCCTCCCGCTCGAAGTGCGAGACGTCCACCCCGAGTTGCTTCATCCGCTCGTGGATGTACCGCCGTCTCCAGCTCTTCGGATCCACCGCCAGCCGCTCGAGCGCCTCCGACAACGTCCGCGCCCCCCGAGCCGCCTCCTCCAGTTGCTCCCTGGTGTACGTGCCGGCGCCCATCGCACCCCTCCGCTCTCGGTCACCTGTTCTTGGCCCGTACGGAGCAACGAACCGGTTGTCGGGTGGTGACGGCGGGGTTGGTATGGTGTGGATCACCACGTGAGCCTTCCGGGCTCGGGCGACCGAGCTGTCCCGGGAGGCTTTTTTCATGACCATTCACAGTCCGGTGCATGTACGCCCGGCCACCCCCGGCGACCGTCCCACCTTCGAACGTCTCTGGCTGCTGTTCCGGCACGACATGTCAGAGTTCGGCGGGCAACTGCCCAACCCGGACGGGACGTTTCGCAGGGAGCGGCTGGAGGCGGCTTTCGCCGACGGCGTCGACTGGGCGCCGTATCTCATCAGCAGGGGCGAGCATCCCGTCGGGTTCGCCTTCGTGCGGGCGATCGGCGGCCCCGTCCGTGTGCTCAACAGCTTCTTCGTCGTGCGGGGAGCGCGACGGGCCGGAGTCGGGTCGTGGGCCGTGCGGGAGGTGGTGCGGCGGTATCCCGGGGACTGGGCGGTCGCCTTTCAGGACGACAACCCCGCGGCCGTACGGTTCTGGCGGCGGGTCGCCGAGGAGCTTGCCCCGGGGGTGTGGAGCGAGGAGCGCAGGCCGGTGCAGGGGCGGCCCGGCCTGGCTCCTGATGTGTGGATCTCGTTCAGATGCCCAGGTCCTTGATGATCTTGGCCACGTGGCCGGTCGCCCGGACGTTGTACAGCGCTCGCTCGACCTTGCCCTCCTCGTCCACGATCACCGTGGACCGGATGACGCCCATGTACGTCTTGCCGTAGTTCTTCTTCTCGCCGTAGGCCCCGTACGCCTCGGTGACGGACTTTTCCGGGTCGGCCACCAGCGTGACCTTCAGGGACTCCTGCTCGCGGAACTTGGCGAGCTTCTCCGGCTTGTCGGGGGAGACGCCGATGACGTCGTAGCCGGCGCCGGCCAGGAGCTCCAGGTTGTCCGTGAAGTCGCAGGCCTGCTTGGTGCAGCCGGGCGTCAGGGCGGCCGGGTAGAAGTAGACGATGACCTTGCGGCCCTTGTGGTCCGACAGGGACACGTCGTTGCCGTCGGCATCGGGCAGGGTGAAGGCGGGGGCCACGTCCCCCGGCTGGAGTCGCTCGCTCATCGAACCAGCGTAACCGGGGAGCCTGACGGTGCGGTCCGGCGAAGAGCTGACAGACTGTCCGCAAACAGCATCAGCTTCACTTCGGAGGCCGTACGGTGGCGGACACGTCGGACACCAGAACACCGGCGCAGATCGAGGCGGACATCAAGGCCCGCCGCGCAGCGCTGGCCGAGACACTCGACGAGATCGGGGTGCGTGTGCACCCGAAGACGATCGTCGGTGACGCGAAGGCCAAGGTGGTCTCCAACATCGACCACACCCTCGGACGGGCCTATGTCGAGGTCAACCGGGTCGTGAGCGATGTGAAGGCCAAGTTCACGGACGAGGAGGGCGCGCCCCGTCTGGAGCGCATCGTGCCCGTCGCGCTCGTCGCCGTCGGCCTCGTGGGGCTGCTGGCGCTGGGGACTCGGCGCCGCAGGGGCTGAGCGGCACTGGACCCGCAGGCGTACGCGGGCGGGAAAGGCAGGTAGGTTCAAAGGCGTGAGCGCCAACAGAAACGAGCACAGCACCCACCACGACAAGCTGCCCATCCGGATGCTGCACGACCGTGTACTCGTGCGGCAGGACACCGGCGAGGGCGAGCGGCGTTCCGGTGGCGGCATCCTCATCCCCGCCACCGCGGCCGTCGGCCGCCGGCTGGCCTGGGCCGAGGTCGTCGCCGTGGGGCAGAACGTACGCACCGTGGAGACCGGCGACCGGGTCCTGTACGACCCGGAGGACCGCGCCGAGGTCGAGGTGCGCGGGGTCGCCTACGTGCTCATGCGTGAGCGTGATCTGCACGCCGTGGCCGCCGACCGGTTCGAGGGGTCGGAGGACTCCACGGGGCTCTACCTGTAGTCCGTTCCGCCTCGGGATCGACGGTTAGAGGGGCCGGTGACCATCGTCACCGGCCCCTTTCGCCGTTTCCTTTGCTAGCTTTGAAGGAACCCGACGAGACGCGCCGTACCGGGAAGTACGCAAAGACGACGCACCGCCGTTCCACGTCGTACGTCTCGGAGGTGCCTGTCATGGCCTGGGTTCTGCTCGTCGTCGCCGGTCTGCTGGAGGTCGGCTGGTCGATCGGCATGAAGTACACCGACGGATTCACCCGGCTCGTCCCCAGCCTGTTCATCGGCGCCGGCATCGTCGCCAGCATGCTGCTGCTGTCGTACGCCGCGAGGTCCCTGCCCATCGGCACCGCCTACGGCGTGTGGGTGGGCATCGGTGCCGCCGGGGCCGCGGTGGTCGGCATGGTCGTGCTGGGGGAGCCGGCCACCGCCGCGCGGATCTTCTTCGTCTGCCTGCTGCTGGTCGCCGTGGTGGGGCTCAAGGCGACCAGCGGTCACTGAGCCCCGGCGCTCACGGCCGGCGGGTGGTGCTCAACGTCCCGGCCGTGTTCCCGGCCGTCCCCCCGCCACCGGTGTCGTTCCCGCCGGTCGAGCTGTCCCCGCCGGTCGTGCCGCCGGTGTCCGTGCCGCCCGAGTCCGTGCCGCCGTCGGTGGTGCCGCCGTCCGTGGTGCCCCCGTCGGCGGTGCCGCCCGAGTCCGTGCCGCCGTCGGTCGCGCCGCCGTCCGTCGTGCCTCCGTCGGTGGTGCCGCCGGTCGTCGTGTCGCCGGTGGTGCCGCCGTCCGTGTCGCCCGGGGTCTCGCCTCCGGTCTGGCCCTCGGTGTCCTGGCCGCCGGTCGCGGTCTCCCCGGTGGTGCCGTTCTCGTCCTGGTCGCCGGAGTCCTCGTCGCCCTGGGTGGGGTCGGTCGTCGGGTACTGGGGCTCGTCGGCGCCCTCCTGGAGCTGGAGGTCGAACTCGCCGACCGGCTTGCCCTTCAGGGCCTCCTTGGTGAACTGGGCCCAGATGTCGGTGGGCGCCCCGCCGCCGTTGATGCGGTTCAGGCCCATCACGCCGTACAGCGACTTGTGCTTGGCCGTGACCGGGTCCTGGCCCATGACGGCGACGACGGTGGCCAGTTCGGGCGTGTACCCGGCGAACCAGGCGGCGGTGTCCTCCTCCGCCGTACCGGTCTTGCCCGCCGCGGGCCGGCCGGCGGCCAGGGCCGCGGTGGCGGTGCCGTTGTCGACGACGCTCTGCAGGACGGAGGTCGTGGTGTCGGCGGCCTCGCGGCTGATGACCTGGGAGGTCTTGCGCTGCGGCAGCTCGATGACGTCGGCGCCGTCCTTGGTGATCTTGTCGACCATCGTGTACGTGCCGTGCTTGCCGTGGTTGGCGAGCGTCGCGTAGGCCTCCGCCATGTCGAGGACGCTGGCGGTGGCGGTGCCGAGGGCGATCGACGGGTACGGCTGGAGGTCGGGGGTGTTGGTCGGCAGGCCCAGCTCGACCGCGGTGTCCTTCACCTTCTCGGGTCCGACGTCCACGGCCATCTGCGCGTACACCGAGTTGACGGAGCTGTCGGTGGCCGTGCGGACGGTGATGTCGCCGTAGGAGTGCTGGTCCTCGTTCTCGGGGGCGTAGGTGCCGGTCCAGCCCTGGACCGGGCGTTCGTTGGTGCCGTCGTAGATCGTGTTCGGGGTGATCTGGCGGCCGTCCTGGGTGGTGGAGCCGTTCTCCACGGCCGAGGTGAACACGAACGGCTTGAAGGTGGAGCCGACCTGGAAGTCCCTGCGGGTGGCGTTCGGGGTGTACTGCTTGACGTAGTCGATGCCGTTGTACATCGCGACGACCTTGCCGGTCTTCGGGTCGACGGAGGCGCCACCCGCGCGGACGTACTTGTCGACCTTGTTGTTCTTCTTGTCCAACTTGGACATGAGCTGGTCGTTGACGGCGTCGACGAAGGCGTTCTGCTTGTCCTTCTGGAGGGTGGTGGTGATGCGGTAGCCGCCGAGCTCCAGCTCCTCCGCGCTGACGATCTTGTTCTGCGTCAGGTAGTCCTTCACGATCTGCACGATGTAGCCGCGCTGACCGGAGAGGTTGGTGGAGGTCGAGGCCTCCTTCGGCGCCGGGAACTTCATGCCGGCCCGCTTCGACTCACTGAGCCAGCCCTTGGTGACCATGCCGTCCAGGACGTAGTTCCAGCGGGCCACGGCCGCGGACTTGTTCTCCGGGTGGGCGACGACGTCGTACTCGCTGGGGGCGTTGACCAGCGCCGCCAGATACGCGGCGCGGGCCGGGTCGAGGTCCTTGGCGTCCATGCCGTAGTAGGCCTGGGCGGCGGCCTGGATGCCGTACGCGTTGCGGCCGAAGAAGCTGGTGTTGAGGTAGCCCTCGAGGATCTCGTCCTTGGTCTTCTCGCGATCGAGCTTGATCGCGATGATGAACTCCTTGGCCTTGCGGGTGACCGTCTGGTCCTGGCGCAGGTAGTAGTTCTTCACGTACTGCTGGGTGATCGTGGAGCCGGACTGCTTGCCCTTGCCGGTGGCCGTGTTCCAGGCGGCCCGCAGCATCGCCTTGGGGTCGACGGCCGACTCGGAGTAGAAGTCGCGGTCCTCGGCGGCCAGGATCGCGTGCTGGGCGGCCTTGGACATCTGTGCGAGGGTGACGTTCTCCCGGTTGACCTCGCCGTCGCGGGCGATCACCGAGCCGTCCGCGTACATGTAGACGTTGGCCTGCTTGGTCGCGAGCGCGTTGGCGGGCGGGATCTTGACCAGGGAGTAGGCCAGGAAGAACAGGCCGACGACCAGCAGTGTGCCGACGACGAAGGTGCCCAGCACCATGCGCCAGGTCGGGATGATCCGCCGCCAGCCCGTCCTCTTGGGCCGCTTGGCCTTCCCGTTCGGCTGCTGTTGCTGGGCCTGCGGCTCTTGCGGCTGCGGCTCGTCGCTCATCTCGTGCTCGGACTCCTGTTTCGCGTCGTACGTTCCCGTACGCCCTCGTACGCCTACTGCGCCCCCATTGAAGACTCTCGCACCGGGCGTTCCGTTCCCGGAAACCGGCGCGTGTCCTGGAAAGTGAGCAGACTCTCGGGCCGGGGGCGCTCGGAAAATGGCTGGCAGCCCCGGATCCGCGCGCACTAGGCTCCTGCGCTTCGGTGTCGGGCGCGGGCGAGGAGGGCTGTGGATGTGGGCTCCGGGCGGTTGTATCTGGCCGTCGCGGTAGGCGGCTTCAGAAGGTACGCGACCTATCGGGTGGCCACCGCGGCCGGGGTGTTCACCAACACCGTCTTCGGCGTGATCCTCGTCTACACCTATCTGGCGCTGTGGGATCAGAAGCCCCACCTCGGCGGATACGACCAGGCGCAGGCCGTCACCTATGTGTGGCTGGGCCAGTGCCTGTACGCGACGCTCGCCATCCAGGGCGGCGGCGCCGAGAAGGACCTCATGGACCGGATCCGCACCGGTGAGATCGCCGTCGACCTGTACCGGCCCGCCGACCTCCAACTGTGGTGGCTGGCCGGGGACATGGGGCGGGCGCTGTTCCAGATGGTCGGGCGGGGCGTGATCCCGTTCCTGTTCGGCGCGGTGTTCTTCCCGATGGCGCTGCCGACGGACGTCACCCCGTGGGCGGCCTTCGTCGTCACGCTGCTGCTGGCGGCGGTCGTCAGCTTCGCGATCCGCTATCTGGCGGCCCTGAGCGTGTTCTGGCTCATGGACGGCATGGGCGTCAACCAGGCCCTGATGATCACCGGGATCTTCTTCTCGGGCATGGTGCTGCCGCTGAACGCCTTCCCGGGCGTGTTCGGCGAGGTCGTGCGGGCGCTGCCCTGGGCGGCGCAGATCCAGATGCCGGCGGACGTGCTGATGGGGGAGACCGCGCCGCTCGGGGCGTTCGCCTTCCAGGCGGTGTGGGCGGTGGTGCTGCTGGCCGCGGGGCGGATCGTGCAGTCGGCGGCGACGCGTCGGGTGGTGGTGCAGGGTGGGTGAGCGCGGTGCCCTGTTCGAAGGGCTGCGGGCGTACCGGCTGATCGCCGCCATGTGGGTGCGCTCCAGCATGACCTACCGCACCTCCTTCGCCGTCACGGTGCTCGGCAACCTGATGGTGACCGGCCTGGACTTCGTGGCGATCCTGCTGATGTTCTCGCAGGTGGACACCCTGGGCGGCTGGTCGCTGCCGGAGATCGCCCTGCTGTACGGCCTGTCGGCGACCGCGTTCGGGATCGCCGACCTGGTGCTGGGCTCGATGGACGTCCTGGGCGGCCGGATCCGCGACGGCTCCTTCGACACGCTGCTGGTGCGGCCCGCTCCGGTGCTCGCGCAGGTCGGCGCCGACCACTTCGCGCTGCGCCGCCTCGGTCGGATCACGCAGGGCGCGCTGGTCCTGGGCTGGGCGCTGGTGTCGGCCGGCATCGACTGGACGCCCGCGAAGGTGCTGCTGGTGCCGGTGATGCTGATCAGCGGGGCGGCGATCTTCTCGGCGCTGTTCGTGGCGGGCGCGGCCTTCCAGATACTCGCGCAGGACGCCGCCGAGGTGCAGAACGCGTTCACCTACGGCGGGACCACGCTGCTGCAGTACCCGCCCACCGTGTTCGGCAAGGACCTGGTGCGCGGCGTGACCTTCATGCTGCCCCTCGCCTTCGTCAACTGGGTACCCGCCGCCTACGTGTTGGGGCGGCCGTACCCCATCGACCTGCCCGGGTGGACGGCCTTCGCCTCGCCCCTGGTGGCGGTGGTGTGCTGCGCCCTGGCGGGTCTGGCGTGGCGGGCCGGGCTGCGGTCGTATCGGAGTACGGGGAGTTAGGGGCGGTTGATGGCGGACATGGGCGAGGCGTTCATCGAACTCGACGGTGTCGAGAAGGTCTTCGACGTGCGCAAGAAGACCGGTTTCCTCAAGCGGGAGCGGCGGCAGGTGCGGGCCGTCGACTCGATCTCCTTCCGTGTGGCGCGCGGGGAGATGGTGGGCTACATCGGGCCGAACGGCGCCGGCAAGTCGACGACGATCAAGATGCTGACGGGGATCCTCACCCCCAGCGGCGGCCGGTTGCGGGTGGCCGGCATCGACCCCTCCCGCGAACGCACCAGGCTCGCCCACCGCATCGGGGTGGTGTTCGGGCAGCGCACCACGCTGTGGTGGGACCTGCCGCTGATCGACTCGTACAAGCTGATGCACCGCATGTACCGCATCCCCGACGTCCGCTACCGCGAGAACCTCGACCGGCTCGTGGAACTCCTCGACCTGGGCGCCCTGTTGGACGTCCCCGTACGGCAGCTCTCACTCGGCCAGCGGATGCGCGGGGACATCGCGGCGGCGCTGCTGCACGATCCCGAGGTGCTGTACCTGGACGAGCCGACTATCGGGCTCGACGTCATCTCCAAGGCCAGGGTCCGGGAGTTCCTGCGGGAGTTGAACACCGAGCGCGGCACGACGGTGCTGCTGACCACCCACGACCTCCAGGACATCGAGCAGTTGTGCTCTCGGGTGATGGTCATCGACCACGGGCGGCTGATGTACGACGGTCCGCTCGCCGGGCTGCACGAGGTGGGGGAGAGCGAGCGGATCCTGGTGGTCGACCTGGAGCGCGAGCTGCCGCCGATCGAGGCGCCGCCCGCGCGCGTGGTGAAGGTGGAGGGGCCGCGGCAGTGGCTGGCGTTTCCGGCGGCCGAGTCGGCGGCGGTGCTGGTGGCGCGGGTCGCGGCGGAGTATCCGCTGGTGGATCTGTCCGTGCGGGAGCCCGACATCGAGGCCGTGATCGCGAAGATGTACGCCGAGGAGGCGGGACGGGCCGAGCGGGCGATCTCGTAGCCCCGGGGCGGGGTTGCTCGTAGGCTGCTGTACATGAGCGACGCTGTGCCTTCTGAGGGGACACCCTCCAGGCCCCCCGGACCGGAGCTGCGTGCCTCCGACGCAGATCGTGAGCGAGTCGCCGAGGTCCTGCGGGACGCCGTCGCGGAGGGGCGTCTCGACATGGAGGAGTTCGAGGAACGCCTCGACGCGACGTACAAGGCGCGCACATACGGGGATCTGGCCCCGATCACCCGGGATCTGCCCGTGGGCGCGGTGGCCGTGCCGAAGGTCGACATGGTCAAGAAGCCCGGGGTCGAGGCCGGGAGTTGGGGCGAGCGGATCGTCGGCGGCGAGGGGTCGTCGACGTGGGGTGTCGCCGTGATGTCGGGGTTCCAGCGCAAGGGGCGGTGGACCGTGCCGAGGCGGTTCAACTGCTTTGCCTTCTGGGGCGGCGGGGAGATCGATCTGCGCGAGGCGAACTTCGCGGACCGGGTGGTCGAGATCAACTGCGTCGCGATCATGGGCGGCGTGGAGATCGCCGTGCCGCCCGGGGTCGAGGTCGAGGTGCGCGGGATCGGGATCATGGGCGGTTTCGACCACCGCGAGGACGGGGCGCCCGGGGATCCCGGGGCACCCCGGGTGATCGTGACCGGGTTCGCCTTCTGGGGCGGCGTCGGGGTCGAACGCAAGCTGACTCGGACGCAGAAGCAGGAGCTCCGGGAGGAGCGGCGCCGGGAGCGGCTGGAGCGGCGCGAGCAGCGGCGGGAGCTGCGGGGCTCGGCGCGCGACGAGCGGTACGAGGCCCACCGCGGGATGCTCGAAGAGCATCGGGACATGTGGCGCCACGGGCACGATGAGCGCGGCGACCGGCGGGAGAAGGCCCGGGAGCGGGACGAGGACTGAGCGCGCCGACGCTCCGGCTCGCCGCGTAGGTCGCCTCTACAGCTCCGCCGGAGCGGCGCCCTTCAGGTCCTGGAGGTCGAAGGATTCCGCCATGCGCTCGTAGCCCTTGTCGCTGGGGTGGAGGTGGTCCCCCGAGTCGTAGTCGGGGCGGAACTTGCGCGGGTTGTACGGGTCCCGGACGGCCTCGTCGAAGTCGGCGACCGCGTCGAAGACCTTGCCGGCGCGGATCTCGGCGTTGATCTGCTGACGTACGTTCTCGCGGGCGTCCGTGTAGCCCCGGTGGCCCTGGAAGGGCATCAGGGTGGCGCCGACGACCTTGATGCCGCGGGCGTGGGCCTGGCGGACCAGGGCGCGCAGGCCGTCGAGGATGCGGTCGGGATCGGCGAGGTTCGGGTTGCGCAGGATGTCGTTGACGCCGAGGTCGATGACGACGACCTTGACGCTCGTGCGGGACAGCGCGTCGCGGTGGAAGCGGCCGACGCCCGCCTGGTTGTCCGCGGGGCGTCCGGAGCCGCTGGCGAGGATCTGGTTGCCGCTGATGCCCTGGTTCACGACGCTGTAGCGCGGCACGTCCTCGCCGGCCGCGACCGCCGCCCGCAGCCGGCGCGACAGGACGTCCGTCCAGCGGCGGTTGGTGTTCTGGGTGGACGTGATGCCGTCGGTGAGCGAGTCCCCGAAGACCACGACGGTGCCCTGGGAGTCGTGGCTGAGTACGTCCAGTGCGGTCAGGTACCGCCAGGCGTCGACCTGACCGGTGTAGGCGGTGCCGGTCACGTCCTCGGCGAGGTCGCCCTCGGCGACGTAGCTGGTCTGGCGTGCGTGCGGGTGGTAGGTCACGGGGCCGGACGGGGTGGGGGAGTAGGTGGTCACCAGGACGTCGGTGTCCGCCGGGACGGTGAGGCGCACCGCGTCGCTGAGCACCTGCTGGCCCGGCGGGATGACGACCGTGGGGTTCCCGCCGAAGGTCAGCCGGCGCATGGTGTCCGCGAGCGCGGCCGCCGTCGAGGAGCGGGCGGAGAGGGCGATCGACGCGTGCGTGATCGTCAGCCGGGACTGGCCGTAGAGATTGGACAGCGTGATCCGGGCACTCGTACCGCCGACGCTGGTGTGCACGACGTTGCGCACCGAGTCGCCCGCGAGGCCCTCCAGCTCGGTGCCGGGCTCGGCGCCGACCGGGGAGGCGGACCAGGCACCCACCCAGACGCCGGTGGAGGCGGGAGCGACGGGGCCCCGCCCGGAGCCGGTCTTGGTGGGGGCGCTCTTGCCGGTCGCGCTGCCGTCGTCGGAGGAGACTCCGATGTATATCGCGGCGGAAAGCGTGACGATCAGGGCGATGATCGCGCTGAGCAAGGCATAACCGTTTCGCCTGGTCATGCGGTGCGTGTCTCCTCGGGCGGATGGGAGCCCGAGGCTCCGATGTGATCACCTCATGATGCGTCATGAGGCAGAGGGGAGTTGCACGGACCCCCCATTGGGCCGCCGGAGTTCATCCGGACTTCGCCATCGACCTCCCCCCACGGGACAGACGCCGGGAACTCTTGATTCGTTCCAGGAGTCGGTCAGGAAGGGACAATGTGTGCGGGGATCCTGGACGGGTGGAGTGGAATGGAACGTACGAATCCGGATGAAACGGGAACACGTGGCGTAGAGCAGCATGCCCGGCAGGGCCTCGCCGATAACCGGCGCGTCCCCGCATCGGCCGTACGTGCGATGACGACGTTCACGGCAGCCGACCAGGAGAAGCAGCGCGGCGTACGGCGGATGAAACTCACCGCGACCGGGCTGCTGCTCTTCGTCGCGCTGGTGTACGTCCTCGCCAAGGTGGCCGCGAACCAGGGCGCCGGCGCCTGGGCAGGCTATGTCGCCGCGGCGGCCGAGGCCGGCATGGTCGGCGCGCTCGCCGACTGGTTCGCCGTCACGGCCCTGTTCCGCCACCCACTCGGCCTGCCCATCCCGCACACCGCGATCATCCCGACCAAGAAGGACCAGCTAGGCGTCTCGCTGGGGGAGTTCGTCGGCGAGAACTTCCTCTCGCGGGACGTCGTACGGCAGCGTCTGCGGGCCGTCGGCATCGGCAGCCGGCTCGGCGCCTGGCTGGCCGAGCCCGAGCACGCTGACCGGGTGACGGCGGAGCTGTCGGCGGCACTCAGAGGCGCCCTGACGGTCATGCGCGACTCCGACGTCCAGGCGGTCGTGGGCGAGGCGATCACCCGGCGTGCCGACGCCCAGGAGGTCGCGCCCGGCATAGGGAAGATGCTGGAGAAGATCGTCGCGGACGGCGGCCACAAACGGGCCGTCGACCTGGTCGTCGCCCGGGCGCAGAACTGGCTGATCCTGCACGACGACGAGATCATGGACGCCGTCCAGGGCGGTGCTCCCGGCTGGACGCCGAGATTCGTCGACCGGCGGGTCGGCGAGCGCGTCTACAAGGAGCTGCTGCGCTTCGTCACCGAGATGCGCGACATGCCCACCCACCCGGCCCGTGCCGCCCTCGACCGCTTCCTCACCGACTTCGCCTCCGACCTCCAGTCCGACACGGATACCCGCGCGCGGGTCGAGCGGCTCAAGGGCGAGGTGCTGGGCCGCGGCGAGGTGCAGGACCTGATCGCCTCCGCCTGGACCGCCGTACGCCGGATGATCGTCTCGGCGGCCGAGGACGAGCGCAGCGAGCTGCGCCTGCGGGTGCGCGCCTCGCTGCTGTCGCTGGGCGCGCGCATGGCGGTCGAGCCACGGCTGCAGGCCAAGGTCGACGGCTGGGTGGAGGGCGCGGCGGTGTACGTCGTCTCCACCTACCGCAAGGAGATCACCTCCCTGATCACGGACACCGTGGCGAGCTGGGACGCCGAGCACACGACCAGGAAGATCGAGGCGCACATCGGACGCGACCTCCAGTTCATCCGGATCAACGGCACGGTGGTGGGCTCCCTCGCCGGCCTGGTGATCTACACCGTGTCGCGGGCGCTCGGGGCGTAGCGGCGGGGCTTCAGGGCGCGCGGCGAGGGTTCCGCTCCACGCCCACGGCGGCTTCTGGCCGGCGAAGGCCTCGGGGACGCAGGGACGCAGGGGTGCGGCCTACTGCGACTCGCGCCGGGCCCGGTCGCGGCGGCGCAGCAGGAGGAGGCCGCCGGCGAGCGCCGTGACGCCCGTGGCGGCGGTCCAGCCGAGGAGGTCGTTCGAGCCGGTGGCGGCGAGGTCGCCACCCGAGGCGGCGGAGGCCGACGGCGATGCGGTCCCGGTCTGCGGCCGGGGATCCGCCCCCGTGCCGGCCGCCGCAGAGGCAGCGGCAGACGGACTCGGTGCGCCGCTGGTACCCGCACCCGCGCCCGACACCCTGTCCCGCGTGAACGCCAGCGTCCCGAAGCCCAGTTGGTCGTAACCGCCGCTGTCGGGGCCGTAGTTCCAGCCGCCGCCCTCGGGAGCCGACCTCGCGGCGATCCGGGTCAGGTACGACGCCGGCAGGTCCCGGCGCTTGGTGTAGTGGTTGGCGATCATCGCCCAGATCGGGCGGGTCATCTCCGGGTTCACGGGCGCCGCCTCGGTCACGGTCTCCGATCCCGACCAGCCGTTGATCGCGCCCTTCCTGCGGGTGTTCGCGGTGAACGCGACGTCCCCGCCCAAGGCCCACTTGGCCACGTACTGGGCGCCCTTGAGGAAGCGGCTGTCGTCGTAGCCGTACAGGTCGATGCCCTGGTTCCAGGCCATCTCGCAGATGGTGCCCATCAGGCCGACGCCGAGCAGCGCGTGCCCCTGGTCGCGGCCGGCCTCCAGCCACTCGCCCAGTCCGTCGTCGTATACGACGGGGATGGCGTTCCTGATCGAGCCGAGACCCTCGCCGTGCTTGAAGTACTCCACCGCGCGGTCGACCTTCGCCCGGTCGTCGCAGTGGATGCCGATGGCCAGGACGCAGGCCATGTTGCACAGGTCCCAGTTGGTCCAGTAGTTGCTGACGACCGCGCCGTTGTGCTGGTCGAGGAAGCTCTCGCTCAGCGGGTGGAAGACGTCGAGGAGCATCTTGCGGAACCGCTCGGCCTCGAAGTCGTCGTGGTCGCGGACGAGTTCGGCGGCGTTGGCGAACTGGTAGCCGTACAGCCCGGCCGCGAGGAACCGGTCGGCGCTGCCCGCGATCTGGGTCAGCGTCCCCGACCAGGCGTTGAGGATGGCGACGGCCGTGTCGGCGTGCGCGCTCTCACCGGTGACGTGCCAGCGCAGGGCGTTCTGGTAGGCGGCGTGGATGTCCTTGTAGAGCGCCGCGTAGTTCTGGGGGGAGCCCGCACCTCGGTAGACGACGGCGCTGGGGCGGGGCCGCCAGTCGCTCTGGGCGTGCGGGTTGGCGGCCAGCTTGGCGAAACCGGCCGTGTAGGGCTGAGCGCCCGCCTTCACCTTGGCGGCCATGCGGTCCAGGTCGGCGCGGGTGTGCAGCAGGCCGGGATGCGCGAAGGAGGCGCCGGCCGCAGATGCCGGGGCGGCGAGAGCGGTCGTACCGATTCCGATTCCGGCTCCGACGGCTCCGGCGGTCGCACCCGCGGCCCTGAGCATGCTCCGGCGGTTGATCTGTCGTGTCACGTGGCTCATTCCTCGCGTGCCTGTGGTGGGGGACGGTGAGGAGACGGGGCGAGACTGCGGGGGATAACAGAAACCTCCGGACCACGATCAGGGAGCCGCAGCGATGACCATCCGCAGGATCGTCCCCAACGTTCATGCCGGGTCCGAGGAAGCGATCACGACGAGCCGGGACTTCTACGGCCTGCTCGGCTTCGAGGAGGTGATGGACATGGGCTGGATGATGACCATGGCGTCCCCCGCCAACCCCACCGCCCAGATCAGCTTCTTCATCGAGGAGCGCACCGGCCCGGTCGTCCCCGACCTGAGCGTGGAGGTCGAGGACGTCGACGCCGTGTACGCCGAGGTCACCGCGTCGGGCGCGGAGATCGTACGGGAGCTCAGGGACGAGGAGTGGGGCGTGCGGCGGTTCTTCGTACGGGATCCGGGCGGGCGCGTGGTGAATGTGCTGAGCCACGGGGCCTAGCCGCGCCGGGGGCCGTGGGGCGGGCGCCCGGCGGTGGCCCGGGCGCGCTCCCTCACGTCAGCTCCGCCCGTCCGCGACCGCCCAGGACGCCAGGGCCACCGCTCCCGCCACACCGAGGACGGCGGGCCAGGCGCCCACCTTCTTGGCCAGCGGGTGCGAACCGGCGAAGGCGGCGACGTACGCGGTGGTCAGCGCCCCCGCGGCCCTGCCGCCCGCCCTCCCCCACTCTCGGCTTCGCTCGAGCGGGGGGACCCCCCTCGCCACTGCTGTGCGGCGGCGGCTCCCGCGACGGCCAGCACGGCACCGCCGAGCTGCCGGTTCCCGGTCCAGCGGGCCACGCCGTACCCGCCGACGAGCCCGCCCGCCGCGACCACCGCGCTGGGCACCTTCGCCATGTTGCCTCCAACCACTGCCACCGGGCGGGCGACCACTTCGGCAGGTCCCTGGAGAACCGAGGCTAACCGGCTCCGCCCTCGCGCAACTCGGCCCGGGCCCGCAGCTCGGTCGCGTACCCCGCGCCGATGGCGCACCCGGCGGCGGTGAGGGCGAGCGCCAGCACGGCCGGATTGACATACCCGGGCACGTCGCCGGTGTCGTAACTCCCGCCGTCGCTCGTCTCGCAGACGAACCCGAGCGGGATGTACGTGACCGTGTGGTCGGTGATCTCGATGCCCCGCTCGTGCCGCTCCCACCAGCCCGGCGTACGGCAGGACTGGGGTGGTGCCGAGTCGGTGCCGCCGTCCTCCGCCGTCATGACCGCGCCGCACACCGCAAGGAGTCCCCAGGCGTACAGGGCGCACGCCGCGGCGCCGGCGAGGGCCGCGATGCCGCGCAGCGTGCCGGGGGTGCCGGTGCGCCGGACGCGTCGGTCGGCCAGGGTGCGGCTGCCGTATCCGGCCAGGCCGACCGCGGTGACCACCGCGACCAGGACGAACAGCAGGACCAGCAGGAACATCTGACCTCCAGGCCGTAGCGACGACGGACGACGACGGGTGCGCCGAGTCCAACAGGGCCCGGCGCACCCGGCTGTGGCGGAGCCCACAGTTCCGGCAACAGGAGCGCTACAGGATCGGCGTCACCGGAAGGGCGTCACAGCACATCGGCCAGGCGGTCCACCTGGTCCGGGTCGAGGCCGTAGCAGTAGAGCATCACCTCGTCGGCGCCCAGATCGGCGAAGGCGGTGAGCGCGGATCGGATCTCGGCGGGCGTGGTGAGCAGACCGGCGGTCATACGGTCGGGTGTGCCGGTGAAGGCGTAGTACGCGTGCATACGGGCGCGGGCGTCGTCGACAACGTCCTGCGGGCCGAGCGCGACGTTCACCTGGGCCACCAGGCGGGGCTCGCCGTCGCGGCCGTGCTCCTTCCAGAAGCCGCGCACGGTGTCGAACAGGCCGCCCGCCCATGAGGGTGCCGCGGCTGCGAGGAAGCCGTCGCCCCAGCGGGCGGCGCGTTCGAGGGCGGCCGGCTTGAAGCCGCCGAAGAGCAGCTCCGGGCCGCCGAGGCGGGCGGGTACGGGGCCGATCGGGCCGACGCCGTCGCCGTAGGGCTCGCCGTGCCACAGGCGGCACATCGTCGCCATCTGCTGGTCCAGGCGCCGGCCCCGGGTGCGCAGGTCGGTGCCGGTGGCGCGGTGGTCGTCCTCCCGGCCGCCGATGCCCAGGCCGAGGACGAGCCGCCCGCCGGTCATCCGGTCCAAGGTGGCGGCCTGCTTGGCCAGCAGGGCGGTGTCGCGCAGCGGGGCGAGCAGCACCTCGGTCTGCACGCGGACGCGCGTGGTGGCGCCGGCGAGGACGGCCAGCGCGACCAGCGGCTCGGGGTTGTCGTAGACGAGACGGTCGAGCAGACCGAGCGTGCTGAAGGGGCCGGCGTCTGCGCGCCGGGCCCAGGTGAGCAGGGCGGCCGGGTCGCCGATGGGCAGGCCGATACCGACGTTCATGAAAGGGCCTCCGAAATGAGGGGTCGACAAAGTCAGTTGCCGCCCCCTCCGGCACCTCAGCGAGGTGGGACGCTCCCGCTCTGCGGCGTGTTTCCGGGGAACGTCTCGTCGAAGTCGGCTCACTGTAGAGCGGGCCGACTCCACGCGACAAACCATTTTTGGTGGACCGTGGCAGGGTCGCGTTCGGGCTGTGTTCGGGTCGCGTCCGGGCCTCGTCCAGGTCGTGTCAGGGCCGCCGTCGGACGTCGCTGTAGCCGCAGGTGCACAGGGTGACGATGCCCGTGTAGTACGAGGTCGTCCGGCCCTGGGTGACGCTGTGCGTGGTCTTCCGCTCCCGTCGGTTCGGCTTGCCGCAGCGCGGGCAGGGCCCGGTGACCGGGTCGCCCCAGGGCGAGGCCGGGTCGAGCCGGGCCGCGACCGGGATCATCAGCACCGCGCAGAGCCCGGCGAGTCCGAAGCCGATCCCGCGCAGCACCGAGTCGCTCGACTCGCGGCGGTCGAGCATCTCGTCGTACGAGAAGGAGCCACCGCCGCCTCCGCTGGAGTAGATCATGCATACGTCGCCGCGCGTCATGGTCTTGTCGTCGCAGGTCGGCGGCTCGTTCGGGTCTCCGCCGACGGTGAGGGCCAGCAGCAGGCCGATCCCGCCCAGCAGCGCAAGCACGGTCAGCGCGGTGGTCCGGCTGCGTCCGCTGCGGCGCCGTTCGCGCTCGGCCCTGGCCCTGTCGATCAGTGCGTTCGTCATGTTCGCGCCCGCCCCGTTCACATGGTCCTCCGTGTCTTGTGTCTTGTGTCTTGTGTGTTGTGTCTTGTGTGGCTGTGCGTTGGGCCTGGTGGTCAGTGGCGAGAGGCGATGATCAGGAGCAGGACCACGATCCCCAGGGCGATCAGGCAGCCCGTGCCGCCGCCGGAGGAGCCCTTGCGGAACTCGACCATTCCGCCGGGGGCGAGGTGCGGATGGCGGTGTGCGTAATGGGTCTCGATCGCCTGCTCGCCCTGGGACTCGCTCCCCCAGGCGGTGCGGTGCCCGCACTCGCCGCATCGGTATCGGTAGCTGTCGGCCATGCCGGAATCTCCTTCTGTGCAGGGTGGGTTGGGTGGAGCAGGGGAGGGCGTAGTCAGTCGTCGTCGCGTTCGGCGGCGGTGAGGTGCTCGCTGAGGGCGCGCAGGACGCAGAGGTTCGGGATCCCGGACGTGACGGATCCCCACACCTGCCACCGTCCTGCGGTGCGTACGGCGACGGAGCCCTTGAGGATCTCGATCCGCTGGACCTGCGCCCAGCGCAACGTCGTCCCGCGGGAGCCGAGTTCGGCCCTGGTGATCCACACCGGGCCGAAGACGAGCCGCTCGCCCCGGGTCAGCGCGGCGAGACCCCGCGGTACCTGGGCGTCGGTGACGGAGCGGTGGATCTGCGGCCCCCACACGTCCGGTTCGGCGAAGTCGCCGCAGCGCAGCACGATCCGCTCACCGTCGATGTCGACGAGGACGTGGGCGCGGGTGAGGCCCTGCGGGGACAGGGCCCGGCGCCGGCGCACGACCGTGGTGTCGTACCGGACGACAAGGATCCGTCCGTCGACGGCGACCGTCAGGCCGTGTTCGTAGAGGTCGAGGCGGGCGGTCGTTCGGCTTGCGGCGTTCACGCCGTCGCCCCGCAGCAGGCGACGCGCGCTCGCGAAGACGCCCCGTCGGCGGCCCGGTTCGGCGAGCGGCGGCCGATGGGTGGCCCGCCGCCGCCCGAGACGCGCCCGTCCCGCGGCCTCGGAGACGCGCGCCAGGAGCAGGGCGTCGGTGCGGTTGTGGGCGCGGCCCCAGTGGGGTGGGTCGTGCCGGGGGTCGTGTTCCTGGTCCCGGTCCTGCTCTTGTGCCGGGTCCCGCTCCTGGCCCCGCTCCCGTCCCCGCTCCCGTCCCCGCTCCCGGCCCCGCTCCCGCTCCCGTCCCCGCTCCCTGTCCCTCCCCTCGCTCACGCCGCACCCGCCCGGCCGTGTCCCGCCTCGTCCCCGCGCAGGATCGACCACCGTGCCCGGCGCAGTGGCTCGCCCGGTGCCACGCCCAGTTCGTCGGCGAGCCGGTGCCCCGTGCGCTCGAACACGGCCAGCGCCTCGGCCCGGCGCCCGGCACGGTGCAGTGCACGCATCAGCAGTGCGGCGACCGGTTCGTTCAGCGGCTGTTCCAGGGCCAGCGCCGACAAGCCGGCGATCGAGTCGGCGACCCGGCCCAGCCGCAACTGCCAGTGCGCCTTCCGATACGCGAGGGCGACCCTGCGTTCGACGAGCCGCAGCCGCTCCAACTCGGCCAACGGCCCCGGCAGTCCGGCCAGCGGCTCACCGCGGAACAGCTCCAGAGCCCGGCCGTACAGCCGTACCGCCTCGGCCCCGTCACCGGCCCGCTCGGCGGCCTCGGCCGCGCTGACGAGGTCCTCCATGCACGTCACGTCCACCTCGACCGCGTCCCGCACCAGCCGATAGCCGTACCGGTCGCGCCCGATCACCGAGTCGGGGCACTCCCCGAGCCGCAGACCCTTGCGCAGCCGGTACACATAGACCGGTACGACGTTCGCGCCGGGCGACTCCATCCCCCATACGCCGTCCAGCAGTGCCTGCCGGCTGACCGAGCGGCCGGGGCTCAGCGCCAGCGCCGCCAGCACGGCCTGTTGCCTGACCGGGCCGACGTCCACGGGCCGCCCGCCGAGCCGGGCCCGCAACGGGCCGAGCACACAGACCCGCAGCCGCGCGTCGCCCCCGGGGCCGGTCCCTCCGTAGCCGGTGAACGCCGGCTCCGCCCGCCTGCGCGGCCCCTGACCCGGTACGACCAGACCGCAGTCGAAGGCGTGCACGACGGCCGCGGTCCGGTCGCGCAGGCCCAACTTCCCCAGGACGCGCCTCAGTTGCCCGGCCACCACATGCTCCGGCAGCGAGAGCGCGTCCGCGATCTCGGCGTCGGCGAGCCCGCAGCCGAGGGCGTAGAGCACCTCGCGTTCCTGAGGGGTGAGACCGGCGAGGCCCGGGCCCGGATGGGGCTCGCGTGCCGGCTGGTGGGCACCAGGGCGTGCCGGGGACGCGGCGCCCGGGCATCCCTGGCGTGCGCTCGGGTGTACCTGGCGTGCGGTCGTCGTAGGCATGGCGGCTCCCCGTTCTCCGGACCGGGCGATCCACTCGGCCCGGTCGATCCCGTCGATGCCATCGAAGGTGGCCCTGGTGTAGGAAACGTGGACAGGCCATTGAGGAGGTCATATGTGGCCGGTGGCCGCGCTAGAGTCCCTCACCTGCGAAAAGGCGACATCTCAGGGGGAAGGGCCGTGACTTGTGGCCGGTGAGTTCGGCGAGGTGCTGCGACGGCTGCGGACGGGGGCGGGGCTGACCCAGGAGGAACTCGCGGAGCGTTCCGGGGTCAGTGTGCGCACGATCCGGGGCCTGGAAACCGGCAAGCGCACCAACCCGCGCATGACGACGGTGCAGGAGCTGGCCAAGGCGCTTTCGCTACGGCCCCGGGAGCGCGAGGAGTTACTCGGCGCCGCCGTCCCCCGGACCCTGGACGGCGAGCAACCGGCCGAACCCGACGCGGAGCCCGGCGGCGACCCGAGAGACAGCCAGGCCGACGCCTGGACGGACAGTCAGGCCGACGCCCTGGCGGACAGCCGGGCCGACGACCCGACGGGCAGACCCGCCGGCGACCCGACGGAGGACCGCAGCGGTGAGCCGACTGACGACCCGACAGACGACGGGACCGGCGATCCCTCCGACGCCCCAACCACTCCCCGCCCCGGCGATCAGGCCGACGCCCCAACCATTCCCCGCCCCGGCGATCCCTCCGACACCACCCCCGACACCCGGCGCCACCCCCCGACCGACCCCCACCCCCCGACCGACCCCGCCGAGCAGCTCGCCGCTCTCGTCACCGCCCGCTGGCAGCGCGAAGAGGAACAACGTCAGGTCCAGGACCCGTTCCCCCTCCCCGTCCGCTGGGAGACGGCCCCCGAGACGCTGACCGACCACTGGGCCAACATCCTCCGGCTCCCCGCGCAGGCCACGGCCGAGCCCCTCGATCTGGACGGCGAACTCGGTGCGATCGCCGACACCTACCGGCGTATCCCGTCCCGGCGGCTCGTCGTCCTCGGCCGGTCGGGCTCGGGCAAGACGATCCTGGCCCTGCGCTTCGTCCTCGATCACCTCAGGTCGCGCAGTACCTCCGAACCCGTCCCGGTGATCTTCAGCATCGGCGCCTGGAACCCCACCACCATCACCCTGCGCGACTGGCTGGCCGCACGGCTGACGCGGGATCACCCCGGCTACGCCGCCCGCGGCCGGGGCGGGGAGAGCCTGGCCGCGGAGCTGGTCGAGTCCGGCCGCATCCTCCCCGTACTGGACGGCTTCGACGAGATCGCCGACGGCCTGCGCCGCCCCGCGCTGGAAGCGCTCAACGCCACCACCCTCCCCCTCGTCCTCACCAGCCGCCCCGACGAGTACGCCGCCGCGGTCGCCGAGACCGACGTACTGACCGCGGCCGCCGCGATCCGGCTCACCGACCTCACCCTCGACGACCTCGCCGCCTATCTGCCCCGCACCACCCGCAAACCCGGCCGCGCGGACCCCGACGCGAACGCCTGGGACCCGGTGCTGACCGCCCTGCGCGAGCAGCTTGGCGACCGGCCGTCCTCACCTCTGGCCACGGTCCTCAAGACGCCGCTGATGGTCGCGCTCGCCCGCACCATCTACAGCGACACCCCCGACCACGACCCGGCCTCGCTCCTCGACACCGAGCGGTTCGGCAGCCCGGAGAAGCTGGAGGACCACCTGCTCGACAACTTCCTCCCCACCGTCTACCGCCACCGGCTGCACGGCAGTTCGTCCGGCGGAACGCACCAGGGTTTCGACGCCGACCACGCCCGGCACTGGCTCGGCTACCTCGCCCACCATCTGACCCGGCTCAAGACGCCCGACCTCGCCTGGTGGCGGCTCGGCAACGGACTGCACCGCTACACCCGCACCCTCGTCACCGCCGTCGTGCTCGCCCTGACCATCGGCCTCGTCGACGGAGCCATCGGCCTCGCCGTACACGGCATCCTCATCGGCGCCCTCCTGGACGCGTCGGCCGTCGGGCTCCTCGCCGGCCTGATGTTCGGGTTCGTGCACTGGCTGACGTACACGGCCAAGGGCAAGCAGGTCACACCGTCCGCCGTACGCCTGCAGATCCGCCGCCGGCCCGAGGCCACCGTGTGGACGACCGGCCCCCGACTGGTGATCGGCACGCTCGGCGGGGCCGTCTTCGGCTTCGGCTACGGATTCGTGATCGGCATGGTGAGGTCGTACGTCCTGGCGCCCGACCTCTCGGCCATGGTGCATGTCGGGCTGGTCGACGGCCTTGTCTACGGCTCGGTCTTCGGCGCCGCCACCGGGCTGACCTTCTGTCTCCTCGGGCTCCTCGAAACCCCCCTCGACATCGACTCCGCCGTCAACCCGCGCAGCCTCCTGACCACCAACCGCGGCACCGTGACCACCCAACTGCTGGTCTGGGCACCCACCTTCGGAGCGGTGGTCGGATTCGGCAGCGGCGCGGTCGTCGACCTCCTCCAGGGACCGGTGGGCCCCCTCGTCTGGACCTCCGAAGCCTCCCTCCTGCTCGGCGGCATCAGCGGCCTCGGCGGTGCCATCGGCTACGCCCTCACCCTGACCGCCTGGGGCCAGTGGCTCGTCCTCACCCGGATATGGCTGCCGCTGACCGGGCGCCTGCCCTGGGCCGTGCTCACGTTCCTGGAGGACGCCTACCAGCGCGGGGTTCTGCGCCAGGCCGGCGCGGTCTACCAGTTCCGCCACGCACGGCTGCAGGAGCACCTGGCCCGGCACCATCACCGCGCCACCCTTCACGACGATTTCATCGCTCCTCTTTAGCGTCTGGCGCCACAGCACAGGCGAGATCCACCACCAGGACCATGGGGGACACCATGCCGAGCACCAACCGACTCACGCGCCGCGCCAAAACCGTCGCCGTCACGGCGGCGATGACGGCCGCCGCCGCGCTCACACCCGCCGTCGCGCAGGCCGAGGAGGCTCCCGGCCACTACTACATCCAGCTCGGCGGCACCGGCACCGCGCAGCCCGCGCCCCAGTGCACCGGGACGTTCTACTACGCCAACCAGCACCTGGAGGAAGGCGCGAAGGTCGTCCCCGTCTGCTACCCGGCCAGCGCCGGCCCCTGGCTCAACGGGCGGAACAGCCCCGACCTCACCGCGCCGAGCTACGACAGCAGCGTGGCCCAGGGCTACGACAACCTCCTGGCCGCCGTCGAGAAGACCCACCGCGAGGACCCGACCGCACGACTGACCATCGTCGGCTACTCCCAGGGCGCCCAGGCCGCCGACGCGGTCCTGGAGGCCATCGCCGACGGCGGCACCGGCATCCCGCGCGAGCTGGTCGACGGCAAGCTGTACGCCGACCCGAAGCAGCCCGACACCGGCATGTGGTCCAAGGTCCCCAAGGGCCTGGGCGCCTTCGGCTTCACCTCCGCCGGCCCCGGCCCCCGGGAGTTCCCGGGCGTCCCGGTCGCCCGCTTCTGCATCCGCGGCGACCTGGCCTGCGACGCGACGACGCCGGTCAACGCGCTCGACTTCTTCCTCACCGACAAGCACGCGCGCTATGTGCTGGACGGCAACGTCATGTCCAGGACCATCGCCCAGGAGGGCCTGAACGGGGTCTTCTGGTCCGACAACTGACCACCGGGCACAGCCGCAGGGCCGCCGCGGGAGGACGGCCCTTGTGGCCGCCGCTGTCAGTACGGCCGTGAGCGGGCGGCGCGTTCCAGGACGACCGTCCGCATGCCGCCCGTCCCGCTCTCCTCGTGCCGCACCCGCAGCCCGGCCGTGCGGAGCTGCTCCAGCACCCAGGCGTGGGAGAGCCGCAGTTTGCGGTAACTGCGGGCGGTGAGCGTCCAGTCTGCGTCGGGGGCGTCCCGCTCGTGGACCAGGTCGTGCACGACGACCGTGTAGTCGTCGTAGTCGTCCGGGTACTCCAGGAAGCACGTCATGATCCGGTCCTCGGTGGCCCGCACCGGAAGGAATCGGTCGGTGCCGGTGAGCGGGACCGTCAGGTCGCGGTAGGAGAACACGGCCGTCCCCTCGGGCGCGAGGGCCGCGGCGACGTCGGCGAACAGGGCGGCCACGTCCCCGCGGGTCGGCAGATGCGTCAGCGTGTCGCCCAGACAGACGACGGCCCCGGCCGACCCCGGCCGCACCAGCTCCCGCAGCGCGGTCCGCACATCCGCCCGCACAGCCCGCACGCAAGGCAATCGGGCGGCGTGCGCGGCGAGTTCGTCCAGCAGCGGCCGGCTCAGATCGACCGCGAGGACGGAGTCGAAGCCCAGAGCTGCCAGCGCGAGACTGGCGTGTCCAGGACCGCACCCCAGGTCCACGGCCAGCGACCCGGCGGCCGTACCGATCGCCGACCCGGGTGTCACCCCCCATTCGGCGAGAGCGGCACGCTGCCCCGCCGCGAGGGCGTCGAGATCACCGCCGAGCATCCAGGTGTAGTGCTCGGCGAGGAAGCGGTCGTAGTGGTCGACGGCCTGGTCGGCCAGGCGGTTGGCGGCGGTCGTCATGGACGAGGGCTCCCTTCGGTCCGACGGCGGCGAGGGAAATGTAGGGCGGGAAACGGGAGTTGGGCGGCTCGGCCGAACCAAATTCGGTGGCGCGGGAAGAATCACGGCCATGGACGACACTGATTCGGCGATCCTCACCCATCTCCAGCGCGATGCACGGCTCACCAACCGCGAACTCGCCCGCCGGGTGGGCATCGCACCCTCGACCTGCCTGGAACGGGTCCGTGCCCTGCGCGCCCGCGGGGTGATCACCGGCTACCACGCGGCCGTACAGCCCCGCCTGCTGGGCCGCTCGCTCCAGGCCCTGGTCTTCGCGAAACTGCGCCCGCTGAGCCGGGAGGTGATCCACGACTTCGAGGGCTATCTGACCCAGCTCCCCGAGGTCGTCTCGGTGTTCGTGGTCTCGGGCGACGACGACTTCCTCGTCCATGTGGCCGTCCCGGACATCGAGCACCTGCACGCCTTCCTCATGGACCGCTTCAGCGCCCGGCGCGAGGTGGTGACGTTCCGCAGCTCGGTGATCTACCGGCAGACGGGCACCCGCGTCCTGACACCGATGAACGGCGCAGGGCAGGAGGGGGAGCCGCGCTGAACGGGGCCCGACGGGGTCCGGGACCCCCGCCGAGCCTCAGACCCCGTCGAGCAGCGCCATCAGGCCGTCCTCGAGAGCGGGCCCGAGATCCTCGCCGCCCGGTTCGACGACGGCGTACGTACGCGCGAGAAACCGCCGCACGGAGGCCGTACCGAACCGGACCACGGCCGTGCCGTGCGGCGCGCGGAACTCGAAGACGGTGCGGGAGCGCCCGGACGGCCGGATACGGACGTCCCCGATCCCGGCGGCCGCCGCCAGCCCCTCCGCGAGCAGTGACCGGGCGAACGTCCAGGTGACCCCGTCCTCGTCCGCCGAGACGTCCGCCGGGAAGTCCACGTGCACTGCGAGCGGGTCGGCGGCGGCATAGCGCAGGGTGGGGCGGATCGTCAGATCGGGGTGGTCGGGGCTGACGAGGCGGGCACGGACGGACTGTTCCAGGGCGAGACGCATGGTCGGACTTCTCCGGTCCTCGGGGACTGTGCGTCGTCTCGACCGGCCCGGGGGCTTGTTGATTACGCCGAACCGGAACCCCACCCCTGTGATCTACCTCACGCGAACCATTTGCTTGAGATTTTAGTCATCTACGCTGACAAACCCCGTCCGCGCCATCAGCCCAGCAGGCAACCGGAGCGTTCCCGCCATGCCCGACGGTTCCCCCAAGGTGCCCGCCCAGGCGTCACCTCCCGCGTCCGCCACCGCCTCGTACGCCCGTATCTACGAGGAGCAGCAGCCCCGCCTGGTCGCGTTCGCACGCTCGCTCACCCGCAACAACTCCTGGGCGGCCGAGGACCTGGTGGCCGAGGCGCACTTCCGCGTCTGGCGCCGGCTGTCGGAGGGCCACGAGATCGAGAACGTACCGGCGTACCTGATGACGACGGTGCGGCACCTGGCGGCGACCGCCGTCGTCGGCGAGGCGCGCGAAACCCCGCACGACCCGCACAGCGCCGAGCGCACCGAGGTCTCCGTGCACGTGGAGGACGCGGCGGACCCGGCCGAACAGGTCTCGTCCGTCGACCTGTTGGTGCGGGTGCTGGGCCAGCTCCCCGAACGCTGGGTGCAGGCCCTGTGGCTGGCCGAGGCGGAGGGCCAGCCGCTGGAGGCGGTCGGGCAGCGCATCGGCGCCAAGCAGGGCGCGACGGCCGTACTGCTGCACCGCGCCCGCGAGGGCATGCGCCAGGCGTTCCTGCGCTCCCAGACCGGCGCCCCCGACGACCCCGCGTGCGAGGTCCACTGGGTGCGCATGCCGGCGTACGTCCGCGGCAACGCGACGCCCCGCCAGTCGGAACGCCTGCTCGCCCACGTCGACGCCTGCGACGACTGCCGCGGCCGGCTCGCGGTGCTCATGCGCGCCAACGACCGGCTGCCCGCAGTCGTCGGCCCGGCCCTGCTGGTCTTCGCCGTGGGCGGCGCGGGCAAGTTCCTGCTGCCGCTGGCGGCGGGGTCCGCGGGTGCGGCGGGTGCGGCAGGCGCGTTGAGCGGCCAGATCGGCGGCGCGCTGCACGCGGTCCGGCAGGCGGTGAGCGGCGGCGCCGGTACGAAGGCGCCGGCGGCCGTCGCGGCCGGGGCGACCGTGGCGGGCGCGGCCCTCGCGATGATGCTCGCGCTCGGCACGGGCGGACCTGCTTCGACGCCGCCTTCACCGAGGGCGCCGTTGGCGGACGCGCCGGTGGGGGCACGGCCGTCGCAGGCGCCGACGGCTCCGGAGGACGGGGGTCCTGCCGGATCGACGGGGGCGCCTGAGTCGAAGCGGGGTGAGCGGGGGCCGGGGGCTGTTGATGTCGTCGGTGCGGTGGGAGTGGGAGCGGGAGCGGGGGTGGGGACGGGTACGGGTACGGGGGCTGCGGCCGGGTCGGTGACCGTGGGGGAGCCGGTGGCGGTGGAGGACCCCGTGGTGGTGGAGGAGCCGGGCGTCGATGCGCCTGCGCCTCCGGCGCCGGTCGCGCCCGTACCGCCGCCTTTGCCGCCGGCTCCCGCCGAGCCCGAGCCGCCTGTGCCGGCGGATCCTGCGCCTCCGGCGCCGGTCGATCCCGCGCCGGTCGATCCCGCGCCGGTCGAGCCCGCACCGGTCGAGCCCGCACCGGTCGAGCCCGCACCGGTCGATCCCGCGCCGGTCGATCCCGCGCCGGTCGATCCCGCGCCGGTCGATCCCGCGCCGGTCGATCCCGCGCCGGTCGAGCCCGCACCGGTCGAGCCCGCACCGGCCGATCCGGTGTCGGAGACGCCGGAGCAGCCGGAGGAGCCGGAGGCGCCGAGCACCCCTGAGTACCCGGAGACTCCGAGCACTCCCGAGAGCCCGGAGAGTCCGGAGCCCCCGAACGCCCCCGAGAACCCGCAGAGTCCGGGAAACCCGGAGACCCCGGAGAACCCCACGAGCCCCGGAAGCGGGTGCGGGAACTGACCTCCGGTCAGGTGTGACTCACGTCACCGCCCTCCCGTCAAATAGAAAGCGGATGCCACCCCTGTCGTACTGGCATGCTCATGCATGACTACTGGGGGGTAACCACACCACGTCCGCGCCCCGCGCCGGACCGGTCATACCGGCATGCCTACCTCGACGGCCGGCGTGCCCACCCCCATG
The DNA here is from genome assembly GCF_055609385.1 of Streptomyces sp. NPDC036764. Classification (NCBI taxonomy): domain Bacteria; kingdom Bacillati; phylum Actinomycetota; class Actinomycetes; order Kitasatosporales; family Streptomycetaceae; genus Streptomyces; species Streptomyces sp. NPDC036764. The sequence goes on along the minus strand of NZ_JBVJPT010000007.1, from coordinate 246,427 downwards.
CGTCACCTCCTGCAGCGCACCCCCATACACCGCTCCCGAGGAACACGCGTGCACAGACCCAAGTTCAAGAGCCACGCCTTACTGTCGGCGATCGCTCTCGCGGCCGTACTGACCACCGGCTGCTCCACCAACTCCCCGACCACCACGGACGCGGCGGCCTCCACGGCTTCGAAGAGCCCTGAGTCCGCCGCCGTCCAGGAACAACTCGCCGTCGTATCGGCCCCGTCCGGCGCGGCCACGCCGTCCGCCGTGGCCGACGGCGACGGGGGAGGCAGGGCGAGGAAGTCCTCCCTCAAGGTCGCCTCGTACGACCGGAAGACCGGCCGGGCCGTCATCACGTCGCCGACGGTCACGAAGCCGACGGCCACCCCGTCGACCGGTTCCCCGGCCGACCCGTCGACCGGTACCCCCGCCGATCCGTCGACCGATACCCCGGCCGACCCCTCCTCCAGCCCTTCGGCCCAACCCCCGGTGGCCGTCGGCGACATCATCGCCAGCGCTCCCGCCCCCGGCGCCCCAGACGGCGTACTGGCCGAGGTCACTGACGTCGTGGGCACCGCGGAGAACGGCGGTACGGCCGTCGAGACGGAACCGGCGAAGCTCAACTCCGTGCTGGGCGCGAGCAAGGCCCAGGGCGAGGTCCCGGTCGACCCGTCGTCCGTCGACGTCAAGCCGCTCATGAACGGCGTGAAGGTCTCCTGGGCGAAGACCGGCGACCTCCACTTCGGCCCCGAGGGCGCGAAACTCCCGCTGGGCAGCCTGCGGATCGACGTCGGCGCGGCGGTCGCGACGGCCGAGGGTGCCCCGGCGTCGGCGGCCGCGTCCGTGGAGGGCTTCGTGCAGCTCGCTCCCGAGGTCGCGTTCTCGTACGACGGCTCCGAGGGCTCCGGCGACTCCAAGGGTTCGAACAGCTCCGGCGTCACGGGCACGTCACCCGGCGCCGCCTTCCTGGGCCTGTCGGGCGACTGGGCCTCCAAGTGGTCCCTGAAGGGCCGCGCGGCCGGCTCGACCGACGGACAGCCGATCCGCATCCCCTTCGCCGAGCTCCACTCCGATCCGGTGATCCAGGTCGGCCCGATCCCCGTCGTCGTCAACCTCGACCTGACCTGCTACATCCAGGTGAACGCGGACGGCAGGGTCACCGTCGACGTCGAGCAGGACCTCAAGGGCGACTTCCGCGTCGGCGGCAGCTTCTCCTGGGCCAAGGGCTGGACCCCGGTCAGCGAGTCCGACATGACGGGCGAGCCCCTGAAGGCCAGGGTCACGGCAGCGGGCGACGTCAAGGCGGCCCTCGGCGCCGAGGCCACGGTCGGTCTCTACGGCACGGTGGGCGTCACCGCCGACCTCGCCCCGTACGTCCGCGCGCACGCCGACGCGTCGGCCGAGGGCTCCGCCGACGGCACGGGCTCGGCAACCGGCGCCTATGCCGTCTACGGCGGTGTGGACCTGACGGGCACGCTCAATTTCCAACTGACCATTTTCGGCACCCCCGTCTTCCAGAAGAGGATCCCGCTGGGCGCCCTCCACCACGAGTGGCTCCTGACGGAGGGCAGGGCAACGGCGACGGCGAGCCCACCGCCGACGAAGTCCGGCTGACCGACTCACCCACTCCGACGAGGTCCGGCTGACCGACTCACCCACTCCGACGACGCGGGCCGCACCGCTCAACACAGTCCGGCGCGGCCCGCGTTGGCGTTCCCGCTCCCGTCCCCGTTCGGCCTCAGTGGGTCAGTCGTCCGAGCTTGAATTCGAGTTCGACCTCGATTTCCCGCTGCTACGGGCCAGCGTCCCCACCACCTCGGCCAGCCCCAGGGTCACGCTGGACACCACGCGCACCCAACGCGGGCCGCCCCGCGACGCCCACACGACACAGACACATCCCCCGACGACGAGCAGCAGAACGCCGACCAAGACGAGCACGATCACGCCCATCCCCCTTCTTCCAGTACGGTCGCCGCCATCCTCTCAGTCGATACGACTGTCGTACCGGAACCCGGCCCCCGGAAGTCGAACTCAGATCCGCACGGGGCTCCGCCAGTACTGCCGCTTCTTCTCATCCCGTACGACGACGCCGAGCCGCAGCAGTTCCGCGCGCAGTTCCCGGGCGTCGTCGGCGCCCTCGTCCTTCTCCCGGGCCATCGCACGAGCCCTCAGCAACGCGTCCGCCCCCTCGGGCAGTCCGGGCATCCCGGGCACCCAGCGCCGGAACTCCTGGCGGTGCGGATCCTCGTCCGCCCACCGGAACCCGTGTGCGGCGCACGCCTCGGCCAGTCGTGTCCAGGCCAGATGGCAGTCCTCCCGGGCGATCTCCATGCCGTCCGGCCCGAGCAGCACGAGCTGCTTGCCGTCCCGCACCACCAGGGCGATCTCGTCGCGCCCGAACTCCAGCGACGAGTCCCTGATGCCGAGCACCACACCCTCGCGGGACACGCGCACCGACAGCGACTCGTGTACCGCGACGAACCCGACCACCAGCCCCAGCACCGCCCCCACCCCGACGGACCCGATGCTCTGCCAAGGCTCCGGCACGGACGCCAGCAGCTCGGCCGGCCCCTGCAAGGGAGCCCACGACAACCTCACGAGCCACTCGGCAAGAAGGGTGACCAGCCCGCCGACACCGGCGCCGCACACCACCCAAAACAGCGTCAGAACCCAGGCCGACTCCTTGAACACGGTGACCCCACCGGCCCCCGGGCCCTCCTTCCTCGGGCTCCCCTTCCTCGGGCTCCCCTTCCTCGGGCTCCCCTTCCTCGGGCTCCCCTTCCTCGGGCTCCCCTTCCCCAGGTCTCCCTTCCTCAGGTCCGCCGGACGCCTGTCCGCACTCCCGATACGCCCCGTCTCCGCCATGTCCCCGTCCGTCCTCATGCCGCGTCAGTTCGAGCGCTCCCGGCCGTACTCGCCGACGCACCGACGTTCTCCCGTGCCGTCGGTTGTCGGTTGCCGGTCGTCGCCGAAATGGCGCAGAGCCGAGTCTGACGAGGGCCCGTGGGCCGTGGGATCGGCCGATGGTCTACGCCGTTGCGACTTTGGTCGCCGAGGCGGCTGCCGCGACTGCGGCGACTGCCGGGCCGCGTGGATTGTCAGTGCCGCCTGCGATGGTGTGAGTGAAAGGGTCGGCCGTCCGTGACAGTGGCAGGCAGCGGATGGGCCGATCGGCCCCGTATCGCGCCTGGAGGAGGCATGGTGACGGCTCGTGAGGACGGCTGGGCAGGCATGGACTGGCGGGGTTGGCAGGACTACGCCGACGTCAAACGCCGTCTGGACGAGGGTGCCGACCCCGAGCGATGGGGCCGCGGAGGGAGCCGCGCACTGCACCGGGCGACCGTCTTCGGCTCACCGGAGGTCGTGGCGGAACTGGCGGGCCGGGTGGCGGATGTGGACGCTCTCGAATACGGCGCCACGGCACTGTGGGAGGCGGTCATGTCCGACCGCCCGGAGAACGCCCGAGCCCTCGTCGCCGCGGGAGCCGACCCCTGGCGCCCCCTGATGGGCGGCTGGTCACCCGGCCGCCTGAGCCTGGCCGGCCCCACCCCAGACCTCTTCCCCCTGCCGCCCGGCGAGGCCGGCCTCACCGACCGCGAGCACGCGGCGGCCCAGGAGGGCAAACGCCTGACCGAGGCCCTGACCGGCATCGACGACGACGGCTTCGGCCTGGCCTGCGTGGCCGGCATCGACGCGGAGGAGGCGGTGAGCCGCCTGGAGGCGACACCGGCGGACGAGGCGGAGGTGGCCGGCATCCTGGACGACCCCTTCGCCGACGACCTGGACGAAACCCTGCACATCGTCGGCGTGACGACGGTCCCCGGCGGCTGCGTGGTGTCCCAGCCCTGGGGCTACGCACCGTCCATGCCCGGCATACACACCCGCCTGTCCCGAGGAACCATCAGCTACGGCCTCTACGCCAACCCCAAGAGCGGCAACCAGGGCAGCATGACGCGAGACGGCGTCATAGAGGGCTGGGACCTGCACCCGGGAGGCGCCCCCGACCCGGACTCCACCCCCGAGGAGGTCCTGTCGGCCTACCTCTTCCGCCACGACGCGGTGGCATACGCATGCGCCTGGACGGGCCTGCGCCCGACGGACGCGCGGGCCATAGTGGGCACGCCGGACAGGTGGGTGGAGCTGCCGAAGCGGGACTACTGGACTCCCTGACCGGCACCGCCCCACCCAAAGCAAGGCCCGGCGCCCGGGCTCGTCGCCCAGGGCACCGGGGCCCATTTCGGTGAACTACCTCACGAAATCGCTCTCGCTCAGTGGTGGCAGTCGGACCCGACGTCGTTGTACATGGCGCCAGGGTTGCCTTCACCGTTGAGCAAGTTCCCTGCAAGACCGGGCAGCACCCCGACCTGGCCGAGAATGTCGATGTTCATGTCGTGAGACTTGCAACCCCCGTGGCCATGGCCGTCGTACGAGGGCTGCGCGGAGGCGGTGCCGGTGGCTATGAGGCTCAGGGACCCGACCATCGCGGCCGCAAGAGCGGCCTTCTGAAGCTTGCGCATGTCTCCTCCTTGGTTCGCGTAGAGCGCGCCATTAAAGATCTACTTAGCGCTCATTTCGGAGGCTAATCCGATATGTCCGCCGGCGCTCATCGAAGCTGCCATACGGACCACGCCCATGAGGGGCAATCAGCTCCGCGCAGCCATGAGGTGGCATCAGCTACGAAGCTCCAGCACCGAAGTCGGCCAGTGGTCGGTCGGGGTCAGCGCACGCACGTTGTCGCCGGTTCACCGGAATGCCCGAAGGGGCGCAGCTCGGCCATGGGATCGGGCTCGTGTCGGCAATATGTCCCAGGAGCTAGCGACGAGCTAGGCGGGCACAGGGCAGTCCAAGCAGCGGAAGGCGCGAGGGGTAATGCCTGAGGGGGTGGTGTTTGCCTCGAACTCAGAGAAGTCGCCGCTGGCGGTGCGATACACCAGGCCAATCCCATGTTCGGCGAGCAAGTTACGGAGATCCTCGCGTGGCAGCTCGGGGGTTAGGACCATCAGATGGAGCGGCTGACTGTGGGCGATGCTTCGCAAGTGGTGCCGTGCTAGCAGGAGTTGAGTCATCGCTTCCGTGACCGACTCGCTGGCCGCACTCCCTGTCGGCTCGTAGACCGTGTTACTCGTTGGGTTATATAGCTCGACCATGAGTTGGGCCGTCGCGTCACGCATTGACACTTCAAGCTGGCCGATCGTTGCTCCGGCAGCGAGTGATCTCTCTTCGAAGATGTCTGCCAAGTCATCGCGAGCGGACGCGACTCGGCCGGCGTCGGTTGGTTGGAGCAGTTGGCGTCGCTGACGTCGAATCGCGCGGGTGGCCCTGCCCGCGCTGCGATTGAATCGGGAGCGAGTGCGGGTGGCGCGCGGGAGGGTGTCCTCTTCCCGCCGAACGGTCAGGCCGGTGGGGCGTAAGCGAAAGACGATTACGTTGCGGTTTGCTCCTACTTCGTCCCTGGCTTCCCTTATTTCGAACGGCTTGCGCACGTCGATCTTGAATTCCCCTACGTAGAGATGTGTCCGAGTGCCGCTACCGGGAACCTTGCCCACGGCGACGAACAGGTGCAGGGTGCGGCCCTTGTCGACGTGTTCCAGGATGGCCTTGTTGCCACCTTCCATGGCTTGATCGCCGCGCTTCCCAGCGCCGGTATAGGTGAACACGGGGCCGATGTCGTCGTCCTCAGCGAGCCACCCGTCGCGGTACCCAAAACGCTCGCCGACCTTGTGGTCGGAGAAGATGAGGACATTCTTCTCCTCGACTGCTGGGCAGATTCCTGCGTAGCTGGCACCGCCAAGTACGGGATGTATTTCTGCGCGCGTGAGGATCTGGCCGGGGCGAGGCCCGGACGTGTGGGTCGTCATGATCCGAGGCTAATGGTCTCGATGGGCACAGAGCGGCAGATCTGATGCAGGTGGCGAGTGAACGACATTGTGACGCTGCACTGATCAGGTGAGGATGGTGCCATGGGTGACGCGACGGCAACAGTCGTAGCAGGTGGCATCGGTCTTATAGCGGCGGTTATCGGAGCTGTGATTGCGGGGAGGTACGCCGAGCGCGGCGCAAAGACAGGCGGACGCAAGGCGGTTGAGGCCGCGCTCGCACAGGTTCAAGGGCAGGCGGCAGCGGAGCACTGGCAATGGGTACGGAGCCAGCGCTACCAGTCCTTTGCCTCTCTCCTTGCGGCCTACACGGCTCTTGACGAGGTGCTCGCACGCATCACGCCGGAGGTTAGAGGTGGAGTTCCACTTGATGTAGCAACTAGGGATGAGCTGCGGCGCGCCATGCTGGAACTGCAAGACAAGACCAGCCTGTTGGCGCTGTGGGGGCCTGATGAAGCGAGGACGCTGGCATACGCCTTGACGCAGAGAGCAGTTGTGGCAGTCAGCTCCATGCTTCAAGCAGAGCGAGTGTCTTCCACGGCTCCGAGCTCAGAGTGGTCAAACTATGAACAGGCGAGGAGTGGCATGACCGAGGGTTATGCCACGTTCCTTCAGAGGGCGGGAGAGATAGTCCGCGATCCTATGCAGGCCGTCGGTTAACGTGCTCGCTTGTCTGGGAAAGAGTGTCTATGAAGCTCTTCCACGTGGCCGAGCTGAGTATGAGCTGCTGCCCTGAGGGGATCTTCGAGTCGCGCACTGCGACAGCCCCCGCGGCCGTGGCCATCTCCAAGCACTCGCCTCCCATGCCGTTGCTGTAGCTGCTCCTCCGCCACGGGGTGCTCGCCGGCGGCATCATCGAGAGTCCTCCAAGAGTCTTGTGATCAGCAAGGTTGACCGGTGAGGGCTCAGTGCCATGGCCCTGAGGTGGTCGAATGCTTTCGTGTAGAGGGCGATGTGCTTGGGCTCTTCGAGGTAGACCGAATCAGTAAGCCCCTCTCGGTAGACCACATCAGGGTCCTCCTGCTCTGGGAAGCCGAGGATCGTGAACGACCCGGTAGTGGGATACGCGCCTGCGTTGAACGGCAGGACCTGGACGGTCACGTTCTTCAGCTTCTGGATTTCCAGCATACGTTCGAGTTGACGGGTCATGACCTGATGGCTGCCGATTGTGTGCAGCAGCGCGCTCTCATGGACGACTGCCCACAGGTCCGGTGCACTCGCGCTGGTCAGGAGTTCTTGGCGACGCATCCGCACGTCGACCATGCGCTGAATGTCCTCGGGGGTGTGGTCGACCCATGCACGACTCAACTCGGTGGCGTACTCCTCCGTTTGTAGCAGGCCGGGGATGAACTCGGCTTGATATGAACGCAGGTCGGAAACTGCCTGCTCAAGGCCAACGTAGACGGAGAACCATGTAGGGATCGCATCGCCGTGTGCGTGCCACCACCCTTTTGTCTTGGACTCCTTGGCTAGCGACTTCAAGAGATCGCGCAGGTCGCCCGGGGCTGCGTAGAGACGACAAAGGGCGTCGACGTCTGAGGGTTGGACGCGCCCCTGCCCTGTCTCCATGCGACTGACCTTGGAGCTGCTCCAGTCCAGTTCCTTACCGACTTGGCTACACGTCAGGCTGCTGTCTTCGCGCAGCCGCTTCAGCTCGATCGCAAGACGACGGCGGCGAGCTGTGGGGGATCCGGCCATGTCAACTCCTCATGGACTAGCGGATGTTCCATCCCAGCGGAAGCGGGTCGAAAGTCCAATCACCCTAAGGGAGGAATCCCGCTGTGCATGTTGCACGGCGGGACATGCACTGCAACTCTCTCACTGAGAGTCACATCAGGTAGCACAATGCGCGACGAAGCGCGTGAGAGGTGGTCCGGGATGATCTACGCCAGTGATTGCGTCGGACGGGAGCCCTGGGTGCATCGGTTCCTTGCTGAGGCGAGTGCACTCTGTGAGATGCGGCGGATGTTGAAGCTCAGACTCATCCTTTGGGGCCTGCACGATCACGCTGACGCAGCGCAGATCTGCCTCTCAGAGCTGGCAACAAACGTCATCCAACACGCCGGTCAGGGAACCCCCGCTACGTTGCGTGTGGCGCTCAACGGGCGGTTTCTGCGGCTGGAAATTGAGGACCCTGAGGCGCGGACATTGCCCATCATGCGTACTGCCGTCGGTGAGTTGGAGTCGGGTCGAGGAATGGCGCTCGTCGATGCCCTCGCGGATCACCGGTGGGGCGTGATCCTTCGAGGAGACTCCAAGGTGGTTTGGTGTGAGCTTTCCACTGAGGATTCCGCTACCTGCGGTCAGGCGAACAGCTCCCACGTCACGCGGGCCGAGGCCATCCTCGGCTTGTACGGATCGTGGAGCCTGCTGCCCAGTGCAGGTATGTCCAGCGATGGCAAGGTGCTGAGTATGGCGGTGGCCGAAGAGGCTGCCATTGGGGTCATGGCCGACTTGCTGCATTGGCTGTGTGCGCATGGCTACGACCCCGATGACGTGCTTGACCGAGCTCAATGTCACTTTGAAGCCGAGATCGGCGAGGCTGTCTGAGGGATGAGTGGGCTAGCCGGCAGCGATGGCCGAGTAGGACCACACATCCGCAGGCAGCTCATAGTGCAGTTGCCAGGTGATGGCCATGGGTTTGCTGCCCTCGTGCCGAACATAGGTAGCGGGCCCGAGCAGCATCCAAGGCTGGGCCTTGCCGATGTCGGTGTCTTTGTAGCGGCGCATGAACAGCAGGACGTGACTTCCGCGTTGAGCGTGTGCCTGGTAGCGCAGGCCGGTGGGCGAGGTGTCTGCGGTTGTGCTCTGTGACTCCCAGTGGAACAGGGAAGGGGCCAACGCGTAGTCCTTGTAGCGGACGGTGGGGGAGAAGTCCTTCTCGTTCTTCTCCAGGGTGATCAGCAGAGCGTCCGTCTGATTCGACTCGTCCCACAGGACACCCTGTGCGAAGGATCCGGGCATCTGACCACCGAGGCGAGCGACGCCGAGTGCGGCCAAGATCTCCGAGCGGTTGTACGCGCTGTGGATCTTCAAAGGGATATGCGCATGCGGGCCCCCCAGAGGAATGGGGAAGTGGTCTGCTTGCCCCATCACATGGTTGAGAACCTGCCGCACTTCGCTACGGAGGGCTCGCTGCTCACGGAGCGAGTCCAACCCTTCTGCATAGGAGCTGAACCCACCAGCCTTGTCCCAAAGATTGAAGAAGAGCATGCGTGCGTACGTTTGGTCTGTCGGACTCAGCGACTCGTACTGCGGGGCGTCATCGCTCAACAAGCGGGCGTAAGCATCGGCTCGTTCGCGGTCGTCGACGTGCAAGAACGCGTGCACGCGCTTCAGCAGGTCTTCCTCGCCTGGCTGTTCCGCTAGGTCGGCTAGGCCGGCTCGGCGTAGGACTGACGTCCACGAGTTGCTCGACTTGTACAGTTCCCGGATTTCGCGACGGCTCTCCCTGAGGTAGTCCGCGAGAAGCGGGGTATCGAAGACCCTCACTTCCTTGGCGAGGGTCTGCACAGTCGCCTTGATCTGGGTGCGGATATTGTCCAGCACCAGATCCTTGGACTTGCCCTCTAGGATGATCTGGCAGCCGGACGGCAGCATGGGGAAGTCATGCTCAACGTGCTCAAGAAGCCGGGTGCGCGACAGGTTGGTCATCGCCCGGAACTGCTCCTCGAAGCGGAACTCGGCGCGGTGCTGACCGATGAAGTCGAGCACGGTGAGCACGGGCTTGTCAGGCGTGCGACGCAAGCCTCGACCGAGCTGCTGTAGGAAGACGGTGGCGCTGCTCGTCGGGCGCAGAAGAAGCAGCGTGTCGACGTCGGGGATGTCCAAGCCCTCGTTGAAGAGGTCCACGGAGAAGATGACTTGGATCTCACCGGCCTTGAGCTGAGACAGCACATGGTCACGGACTTCTGGCCGCGACGCGCTGTCCAGGGCCTCTGCCTTGAAGCCTGCTTCTTGGAAGCACTTCGCCATGAAGTGAGCGTGCTTCCTGCTGACGCAGAAGCCGAGGGCCCGCATGCTCATGGGGTCGGACACTTTGTCCCGTACCTGCTTGATGACGATGCGAGCGCGGGCGTGGTCGGCGGAGAACAAGTCGCCGAGTTGACTCTGGTCGTAGGTCCCAGAACGCCAGTTGAGTCGGGAGAGGTCGGTTCCGTCGGGCACACCGAAGTAGTGGAACGGGCACAGGAGGTCGTTGTCGAGGGCCTCCCATAGCCGCATTTCAGCGGCTATCCGCCCGTCAAAGAAGGCATCCTGAACGTTGAGGCCGTCAGCTCGCTCGGGAGTGGCTGTCAGGCCGAGCAACTGCTTCGGCTTGAAGTGGTTGAGAACGCGGCGATACGTCGTAGCTGTCGCGTGGTGGAACTCGTCGATGACGATGATGTCGAAGTGTTCCGCGCCGAACTGGTCGAGGCGCTGGTCGGTGAGTGACTGGACACTGGCGAAGACGTGCTTCCAGTCACGCGGCAGCTCGCCGGAGAAGAGCGCTTCGCCGAACGAAGCGTCATCGAGCACTTCGCGGTACTTGCGCAGCGACTGCCTAAGGATCTCTTTGCGGTGCGCGACGAAGAGAAGCCGCGGGTACTGCTTGCCGCCCCACTCCTTGTGCAGATTGCGGTAGTCAAGCGCGGCCATGACTGTCTTGCCCGTACCGGTTGCCGCAACAAGCAGGTTGTGTCGGTGGCCGTGAACCTCCCGCGCGACACGTAGCCGTTCCAGCATGTCGGCCTGGTGCGGGTAAGGCCGCACTTCCAGACCGGAGAGGCTGATCTTGGCATCTTGGCTCGACGTCGATCCGCCCGCTGCACGCAGAGCTTCGTCCAATTTATGGGCGTCGCGGTCCGGGTCGTACGACTCAAAAGCGATGTCGTTCCAGTACGCGTCGAAGGTGGCCTCGAACTTGTTCAGTACTGCCGGAGTGGCAACTGACGAAAGGCGCACGTTCCACTCCAGGCCGTCGAGCAGTGCGGCCTTCGAGAGATTGGAGCTGCCGACGTATGCCGTGTCGAAGCCGCTCTGGCGACGGAACAGCCAAGCTTTTGCATGGAGGCGCGTCGAGCGGATCTCGTAGTTGACCTTCACCTCAGCGCCGAAGTCGCGGACGAGTCGGTCGAGTGCATGGCGGTCGGTGGCGCCGATGTACGTGGTGGTGATGACTCGGATGGGGACGCCACGTTCCGCCGCGGCACGGAGGGAGTCTTCGAGTATGCGCAGGCCGTACCACTTCACAAAGGCGCAGAGCAGATCAATGCGGTCAGCCGTAGCTAGTTCGGCACGCAACTCGCTGCCGAGGCTTGGATCGTCGGGGGAGTTGGTGATGAGTGCAGTCTCCGACAGTGGCGTGAGTGGGCGTACCGCGTAGACGCCAGGGGCTTCTTTCTCGGCCAGGGCGAGGAGCTGGCGGGGGCCATCGGCAATGACGTCAACAGCATCGTTGCCGCCGAGGTCGGCCGGGTCAGATGCGAGTGCCTGGATGATCTGATTCGCTACAGCGACGCGCTTGTCATGCGGCAGCTCACTGAGTCGCCGGCTTACTGCTCGGCTGATGTGTCGGGCGAGTACATGGGGTGACGATTCTTCGCTTACCTCGTCATCGATGGCTTTCCATCCTGCCCCGCTCAATTGCTCCATCTGCGCTTGCATGCGCTCGGTGACGAGTTCCTCGTAAACACCCGCGACAGGCTGCGACAGATCCCTCGGCTGAGCCACGCTGATTTCCCCAATCCCCACACAGCAAGGACTCTGTTGTAGCAGGCGGCGCTGACAGCCCCACGGACGACGTGCGTTTCTTCGCAGGCACCGTTGGACCGCCCGCTTCTTGGTCAGTGTCGTGCTTCCGCGAGCCGCCTCAAGGGCGCTTCACTCCGCTGCGCTGCGTTCCGCGTCGGCTGCGCCGATGGCCCTGCGGGCCACCCTTGACCCGGCCCGCTCCAGCACGGGGAAGAAGCGAGCGGGCGGCCCGGAAGGGTGGGTGGCCCAGGTGAGGTGAGGTGCGGTCGGCCGGCTGGTTGGACGTGGTTGGGCGCGCGCTCGCGGTTCGGGGGCACGCCGGGTGGGCTTAGCGGCCGGACTCCGGTGGGTGGCGCGCCGCGGACGTAAGGCCGGTGGGTGGTGCGCCGCGGGTGCGGGGCCGGTGGGTGGTGCGCCGCGGGTGCAGGGCCGCTAGGTGGCGCGCCGCGGGTGCGGGGCAGGTGGGTAGGGAGCTGTGGGTGTTAGGCCGGTGTTTGTACCCCGTGGCACTCCCCGTAGGCCTGGCCCGAACCGCACCAGCATCCCGCCCCCCGCTGCGGCGGCCAAGCCACCGCTCGGCCCCGGGCCGCCAGCGTCGTCGCGTACTGCGGGAGCAAGGTCGCGTCCTCCGGGGAGGAGAGTTCCGAGGCGGCGAAGGCCTCGTAGGAGGGGACCGTGCCCGTGACGATGCCCAGGTTCGGGGTGCCGGAGGCCGACAACTCCCTGAGTGAGCCCTCTATCGTCGTCAGGTGATCCTCGTGGGAGGGGTACTCCGTCGCCAGCGACGGATACGCGGCCAACAGCTCCGTCAGTTCCCCCGTCGGCCAGTGCAGGACCGCCACCGGGAACGGACGGGACAGGGCCTCCCGGTACGCGCCCAGCTCTGCCCGCAGGCGCGAGATCTCCGCCTCCAGTTCGGCCGGGTTGTCCGAGCCCAGGGACCACACGCGCTTGGGGTCGTGCAGTTCGTCCAGGGAGACCGGCATCGAGTGGAGGGTGTCCGCGAAGGTGTCCCACTCGTCGTGGGGGGCGCCCAGCATGCGGCGGACCCGGTGGCGGCCGAAGAGGAGGGTGTGGGTGGCGTACGGGGGCTCCGGGACGTCTGTGAGGAGTAGGCGTACTCCCTCGGTGAACGTCTCCTGCGCCTGCTCCAGCTCGTCGTGGGACTCCAGTGCCTCCGCCACGATCACCCAGGGGGCCGGGTCGCGCGGGGACGCCGCCCGGACGCCGTCGATGATCGCGCGGGCCTCTGCCTCGTGGCCGTACTCCCACAGGTTCGAGGCCTTCAGGGCCCGTACCAGGTGGGGGTGGTCCAGGGGCGTCGACGACGACAGCAGGCGGTCGTAGAGCGCGGTCGCGGCGGGGCGGTCGCCGGACAGTTCCAGGTGGGCCGCGGCCCGCAGCAGCAGGGCCTCGGCGTCCTCCGGATAGAGGCCGGCGGTTCGCTCCAGGCGTGCCGCTTCGGCGGTGTGGTCGACGTTTTCGGCAGGCGTGTCGGGGCGCATGGGGGACACCGTACTGCCCATGGCTGACGGAGGAGAGAACAGAGGGGGGAAGAGGGTGCAGATATTGCCTGGTCGAGGCGTCGCCGCCGGAGAGGGTCGGAGGCCTTCAGCTCGTCGGCTCTACGCCGGGCACAGCAGCGCCAGGCTCGTCGGCTCTACGCCGGGCACAGCAGCGCCAGGCTCGTCGGCTCTACGCCGGGCACAGCAGCGCCCGGGCTTTCAGCGGATGGCTCGGTCAACCGGTCCGGCGCCGGGAGGGCTCGGCCGCGGCCGGTCGGCGCCCCCGCGCGCCGGTCCGGTGCCCGCGTTCATCCGTGTCCCTTCCGTGGCCGTCACCTTGCACACGACGTACCGCGAGCGCCGGCGGCGTCACACCCCCCGCGTCAGATCACCACCCCGTCGATCTGCAACGTCTGCACCGACTGCGCCGCGAACGGCACCGCCACCGACTTTCCGCTCAGGCGCGTGTTCGAGTACGACCGGTATTGGTCGCCGCCCGTCGTCACCGTGTTCCAGCGCGGGACCAGGCCGTCTGTGCCGCCGGAGACCGTGGTGAAGCGGGAGAGGTCGAAGGTGAGGGTCTGGGCCGAGGTCGATGTGTTCACCGCGACTATCACCAGGCGGCGGGCGGAGGCGTCGTAGGCCGCCGCCGCGTAGCTCACTCCCGTGTCCAGGATCCGCATGCCGGGGCGGATATGGCGGCTGAACTGTGCCATTACGTAGTACTTGGTCTGGATTGTCGTCGGCTGGAGCGTGTTCGCGTCGTACGCGATCAGTGCCCAGCCCGTCGTCGGGTCCATGACCTGCCAGTAGCACCAGGCCGTCGGGTGCAGCCAGCGGAAGTCGTAGCAGAGGTTGGAGGCGAGGGTGAGGCCGGTGCCGTCGCCGTCGCCCGTCTCCGAGTTCCACAGCTTCTTGCCGGATGTGGTGACCACGTCCGTGTAGAGGAGGTCGCGGCGGCCGCCCGAGCCCTGATAGCCGTGCACGTTGACCTGGCTGACCAGGGCCTTGGTGGCGGAGTTGTACGACGACCACGTCGAGCGGGCCGTGTCGTAGTTCGTCTCGTCCGAGGCCGAGATACGGATGCCCGACAGGCCGCGCTTGTCCAACTCGCTGCGCATATACGGGAGTACGGCCGCCTGGACCGCCGGGTCCATGTGGCAGCCCTCCTGGGTGCCGGTGGCGGTCCACCAGTTCGACGCCGGCTCGTTGAAGGGGTCGACCGTCGCGAAGTTCACGCCCCAGTTGTTCTTCGCGTACAGGGCCGTCGCCGCCAGGTGCGAGGCGTGCTGGCGGTAGTTCCAGGTCTGGAGGTTGTTGCCGCCGTTCGCCGCGCCGGAGGGGTTGTGGTTGGAACACATCCACCACATGGGGGAGTTGGCGAAGAGCTCCGTGGTCGCGCCGCGTGCCGTCGCCTTCTGCAGCATCGCCCGCTGGGTCGCGTCCGCGCTCCAGTTCCAGGCCGAGGAGGTGGGGTCCTCGTTGTTCCAGTCCTGCCAGAAGCCCTCGATCTGCTTGAAGCCGGGGATGTTCGGCGACTCGGCCATCGTCTCGCCGTTCACGCTGTTCCAACTGCACGCGCCGAGGTTGTAGCGGGCGATGTTGAGGCCGAGGCCGGGCAGGGTGGTGCCGTTGTAGGTCACCGACTTGGTGGTGAAGAAGAGGTCGGCGAAGTCGTCCCGGGCGCCGAAGACGTTGGCCCACCAGGCCAGCGAGGTGCCCCAGCCCTCCCAGGTGCCGTACGACGTGCCGGGGTTGACGGCGATGGTCGCGTCCGCGTGTGCGGTGCCCGTGGCCAGGGCGCTGCCGAGGAATGCGCCGCCTGTCGCCGCCAGCAGAGTTCTGCGTCGGATCATGACTTCTCCGCTTCGCTCAACGGCCGGTCGTCGTCGAACCGGCGTCGTGGCCTGTCCCGTTCATGCCGACACGAAGCATCGGGTGTGACGCGTGGGGTTGTCGAGGGTTCCGACAGCCCTTTCTCAAACCTGTGGAGGAAGTGTTCGGGGGGTCGGACGTCCGCGGGGCGTCCGCCCGACTCCACGGGACCGCATGCCGGGCGCCCGCCCGGCGCCCACCGGACCGCACGCCGGGTGCGCACGGGTCTGGAGACCTCGCGCCGCGGCCCTTATCGTGCGGGCGGCTCCGGTGAAGGAGGCGCGTGATGGGGCGGGTTCGCGTCGTGCGGCACAGCGGGCTGCGGAGGCGTGCCGCCCGGCGGCGGGTGCTGTGGGGCGGCGGGGAGGCGCTCGTCACCGTGGGCGTCGTGCTTCTGCTGCTGATCGTCCACCAGATGTGGTGGACCAACCGGGAGGCCAAGGCGGGGGCCGGGCGGGAGGTCCGGGCGCTGGAGCGGTCCTGGGACGGCGGGGGAGGCGGCGGAGGCGGGGAGTCCGATACGGCCGTCCCGGCGGCGTCGGACACGCCCGCGCCCGCGTCCGACGGCTCGTCCGGGCGGTCCGGCGGCGGGGCACGGCGGCCGGCCGCCGAGCCCGCGCCCGACTGGTCCAGGGCGTACGCCATCCTCACCATCCCGCGCCTGAACCTCCGCGTCCCCGTCGCCGAGGGCATCAGCAGGAGCGGCGTCCTCAACAAGGGCTACGTCGGCCACTACCCCGGCACCCAACAGCCGGGCCAGGCGGGCAACTTCGCGCTCGCCGGGCACCGCAACACCCACGGCGAGCCCTTCCGATACATCAACCGACTGGAGCCGAAGGACACGGTCCGGGTCGAGACGCGGAGCGCGACGTACACGTACGCCGTCGACCGGACCCTGCGGCAGACGGCCGCCCACGACGGCGGCGTGATCCGGCCGGTCCCGCGCTCCACGGTCATGCCGGGCCACGGATACGAGGAGCCCGGCTACTACCTCACCCTCACCACCTGTACGCCCGAGTACACGTCGAAATACCGGCTGGTGGTGTGGGGCAAGCTGGTCTCGATGCGGCCGCGTTGAGCCGGTGGGCACGAGGGTGCCCGTCAGGCCGCCCGCTCGCGCAGGGCCACCACGCCCACGGCCGCCAGCAGTGCCAGTCCGGCCGAGACCAGCATCGCGACGTCCGCGCCCCGCGCCAGTCCGCCCGAGGAGGACGTGGCGAGGGCGATGGTCAGGGCCACGCCGGCGCAGGAGCCGATGTAGCGGAAGGTCTGCTGGGCGCCCGAACCCATCGCGGCGCGCTGCGCCGGCACGGACTCCACCGAGAGCAGGGGCAGCGCGGCGTTGAGCAGGCCGCTGCCCACGCCCGCGATCAGCAGACCGGGCAGCAGCCGGGGCCAGGAGCCCGCGTCGATCGCGCCCAGCATCGCCAGGGCGCCGCCCGCGTGGAGGACGAAACCGATGGCGAGCTGGATGCGGGGCGACACCCGGCCGCTCAGCCGGCGGGCCTGGAGCGCCACCGCGAAGGAGAGGCCGGACCACAGCAGGAACAGCCATGCCGTCTCCATCGCGGACAGGCCGAGCGTCTGCTGGAGCAGGGCCGGCAGGAAACTGAACAGGCCGATCACCGCGAGCCCGGTGAACAGGCCGCCGGTGGAGGACGCGAGGAAGCGGGGGCGGCGCAGCAGGGACAGGTCGATCATCGGTGTCGCCGTACGGCGCTCCACCGCGGCGAAGAGGCCCAGCAGGGCCACGGCCGCCAGGAGCAGCAGGCCCACGGGTGCCCGCAGCCAGCCGTCGCGGCCCAGGGTCAGCGCCGCGACCAGGGAGACCAGGGCGAGCCCGAAGGTCACCGCGCCGGCCAGGTCGGGGCGGCCGCCGCGTGGGGCCCGCGACTCCGACAGCGCGCGCGTGGACAGGGCCGCCACGATCAGCGCGGCGGCGGCCAGGACGCCGTACGACAGGCGCCAGTTCGGTATCGCGCCGGTGACGACCGGGCCCAGTGCGATGCCGCCGCTGACGAAGGCGCCCCATACGCCGGTCGCGTGCAGCCGGCCGCGCGGGTCGGGGAAGGCGTGGACGATCAGGCCGAGACTGCTGGCGAGGAGGGCCGCGCTCGCCGCGCCCTGGGTGATCCGGGCCAGCGTGAAGAGCAAGGTGTTGCTCGTGAGCGCGCCCAGTGCGGTGGTGATGCCGAGGGCGAAGGTGCCGGCGACGAAGATCCGGCGGCGGCCGTAGTCGTCGGCGAGGCTGCCGGCCACCAGGAGGAGGGCGGCGAGGCCGAGCGGGGTGCCGTTGAGGAGCCAGGCCTGGGCGGAGAGCGGGGTGTGCAGGGCGGCGGCGGTCTGCGGGAGCGTGACCATCGGCGCCGTGTAGGTCATCAGGGCGACGACCGTGGCGGCGCTGGTCAGGGCGAGGGTGGCGCGCCGGTTGGGGGCCGGCTCGGCGGCGGGCGCGGGCGTGGGCGCGGGTGCGGGCGCAGGTGAGGGTGCGGGCGCGAGCTGGGATGCGGCCGGTGCGGTGGTGGCCTCGGGGAGAGTTCGTTCATTGAACCTTGGCATGTGGACCACCGTAACATTCCTGAGTTCGTTCATTGAACCAAGAAGGTGAAAAGGGTTTACAGTGGACGGCATGGCATTGGGCAAGGACTACGCGACACAGCAGTGCTCGATCGCCCGGGCGCTGGAGATCGTCGGCGAGCGCTGGACGCTGCTCGTCATCCGGGACGCCCTGTACGGCGTGCGCCGCTACAACGACTTCCTTCTCCACCTCGGCATCCCGCGCGCCGTCCTGGCCGCCCGCCTCCAGACGCTCACCGCCGAAGGGATCCTCGAAAAGCGCCGGTACCAGCAGTCGCCGCCGCGCGACGAGTACGTCATCACCGAGCGCGGCATCGCCCTGTGGCCCACCCTGCGCTCGCTCGGCCTGTGGGGGCGCGAGCACTTCGGCGAGGCCCGGCTGCGCTATTTCCTGCACGCCCAGTGCGGTACGGAACTCGGGCCGTACGGCGAGTGCCCCGCGTGCGCGATCGTCGTACCGGTCGAGGACGTTCTCATGACGCCGGGGCCCGGACTCGATCCCGACCCGGCTGATCCGGTCGGCCGGGCGCTGCTGAAGCCCAAGCGGCTGCTGCTGCCCATCGAGACCGAGCCGGGAGACCGATCCGGCGCGCCGGATCCTGTATAACGAACGTCAGGACGAGCAGCGTCGCGACAAGGCGTACGAGGGGAGGGGCCGCCGATGATCCGCAGTCTGGCCAATCTGCGCCCCGCCGCCGTGCTCGTGCTGCTCTTCCTGGAGATCGCGCTGCTCGACACCGGCAGCCTCTCCGCGACCGTCGCGCTCGCCGCGACCGCGGCCGCCGGTTCCGCGTTCGCCGTCTGCTCCCTGCTCGCCTCGCGTGCCGCGCCCGCCGTGGCGCCGACGCGGGTGCGTACGGCCATCCGCGACCGTGCCCGCCGCACCGCCTTCCTCCCGCAGCGCGACCCCGACGCCTCGGGCCGGCCACGGCCCAGGGCACCCGGGCAGGCCCTCCCGGCGACCGTCGCGTAGGGCACGCACTTCGGAACAGCTCACCCCTGCCGTGTGACCCCGCGCGGGTCGTCATGCCGCCATGCCGTTTCCCGGCATCTCTCCATCCGGCACGACGAGACCCCCGGAGGGCTCACCCATGTCTGTTTTCGCCGACCTTGTGCAGCGGCTCGCCGATCTGCTCGACCCGCTGTTCGGCGCCGGAGCGGCCGCCGCCGCGATCATCCTGTTCACCGCCCTCGTCCGGCTGCTCGTGCATCCGCTGTCCCGGGCCGCCGCGCGCGGGCAGAAGGCGCGGGCCGGGTTGCAGCCGAAGATCGCAGAGCTGCGCAAGAAGCACGCCAAGAGCCCCGAGCGGCTCCAGCAGGCCGTCATGGAGCTGCACGCCGAGGAAAAGGTCTCGCCGCTGGCGGGATGCCTGCCCGGCCTGTTCCAGCTCCCCGCCTTCTTCGTCCTCTACCACCTGTTCTCGAACACCACGATCGGCGGCCGGGCGAACGAACTGCTCTCGCACCGACTGTTCGCAGCGCCCCTGGGGGACCGATGGGCCGACGCCCTCGGCGACGGCGGGGTGTTCGGGGGCGCGGGGCTGGTCTACGCCGGGCTGTTCGTGCTCGTCGCGTGCGTCGCCGCGTTCAACTATCGCCGTACGAAGCGGATGATGGCCGCGAATCCGGCGGTGCCGGTGGCCGACGGGGCCGCGATGCCGGGGATGGGGGCCGTAGGGGCCATGACCAAGGTCATGCCGTTCATGTCCTTCTTCACCCTGGTCACCGTGGCGGTCGTCCCGCTGGCCGCCGCCCTGTACGTGGTGACCAGCACGACGTGGAGCGCGGTGGAGCGGGCCGCGCTCTACCGGTAGCCCCAGGGGCTACGGTCCAGTACGTGAACCGGGTATTGCGGACTGGCCGTGGACCTTGGAGGATCGACCAGTCCTCCGATGGCTGCACCCATCGGCGGGCGCCCGCGATCGAGGGAGATTGTGATCATGAAGCTGCTGCGAGTCGGTACGGCGGGAGCGGAGCGGCCCGCGCTGCTCGACGCCGAGGGGACCCTGCGGGACCTGTCGGGCGTCGTGCCGGACATCGACGGGCCGCTGCTCGCCGACGACGCCGCGCTCGGCCGGATCCGGGCGGCCGCGGACGCCGGTGAGCTGCCCGCGCTGGACGCGACCGGTCTGCGCGTCGGGCCGCCGCTCGCCCGCATCGGCAAGGTCGTGTGCATCGGGCTGAACTACCACGACCACGCCCGTGAGACCGGCGCCGAGCCGCCCGCCGAGCCGGTCGTCTTCTTCAAGGCCGCGGACACGGTCGTGGGCCCGTACGACACCGTGCTGGTGCCCCGCCGGTCGGAGAAGACCGACTGGGAGGTCGAGCTCGCGGTCGTCATCGGACGTACGGCCCGCTATCTGGATTCTGCCGAGGAGGCGCTCGCGCATGTCGCCGGGTACGCGGTGGCGCACGACGTGTCCGAGCGGGAGTTCCAGATCGAGCGGGGCGGGACCTGGGACAAGGGCAAGAACTGCGAGACGTTCAACCCGCTGGGCCCCTGGCTGGTGACGGCGGACGAGGTGCCGGACCCGCAGAACCTCTCGCTGAAGCTGTGGGTCAACGGCGAGCTGAAGCAGGACGGGACCACGGCCGAGCAGATCTTCCCGGTCGCCGAGGTCGTCCGGTACGTCAGCCAGTTCATGACCCTGTACCCCGGGGACGTCATCAACACGGGGACGCCGGCGGGGGTTGCGCTGGGGCAGCCTGAGCCGAAGCCGTTCCTGCGGGGCGGGGATGTTGTCGAGCTGGAGATCGAGGGGCTCGGTCGGCAGCGGCAGGAATTCAAGGACGCGTAGGCGCTCCGCCGGGAGAGCCGGGGAACTGCGGGTCGTCGGTCGGCCGCGGGCCGTCCGTGGTCGATCGCGCAGTTCCCCGCGCCCCTGAAAGGCAGGGCGTTGCCCTTACTGCTCGGCCAGGAAGTGTTCCAGGGCCTCCACCACCATCCGGTGGTCCTCCAGTTGGGGCAGCCCGCTCACCGTCACGGAGCCGATCACGCCGACGCCCTCCACGTTGATCGGGAACGAGCCGCCGTGAGCCGCGTAGGTGTCGGGGTCCAGGCGGGAGGAGTCCTCGAACGTCGTGCCCTTGGCGCGGAAGCGGGCGCCGACCACGTAGGAGGAGGCGCCGTAGCGCTCCACCACGCGGCGCTTGCGGGCGATCCAGGCGTCGTTGTCCGGGGTGGAGCCGGGCAGGGCCGCGTGGAAGAGCTGCTGGCCGGCTCTGTGGATGTCGATCGCGACCGGGGCCTGGCGTTCGCGGGCCATCTCGACCAGCAGGGAACCCAGGGCCCAGGCGTCGTCATGGGTGAACCGGCGGAAGACCAGGTGCCGTTCCTGCGCCTCCAGCTCCGCCAGCGGCGGGGTGAGTTCCGGTTGGAACTTCGGGGTGATTTCCGAGCTGTGTGCCTTGCCGGGTGTCACAGCGTCACCGCCACTCCGTCGAGCGCCGAACGGCGCGCAGCCTCCAGTACGTCCAGGGTGGCGGCCGCCTCCAGGGCGGTCACCGGGTTGGGAGCGCCGTCCAGCAGGGCCTTCGCCACGGCCGCATAGTAGGCGGGGTAGTCGCCCGGCAGGGTGGGTTCGACGCGGCCGCCGCCCGTCACGGGGGACTCTCCGGCCCCCATCCGGCCCCACATCGCCTCGGGCTCCACGCCCCAGTCCGCGCCGGCGCCGGGCCGCAGCCCGTCGCGCAGCGCCGCCTCCTGCGGGTCGAGGCCGTACTTGACGTAGCCCGCCTTGGAACCCAGCACCCGGAAACGCGGGCCGAGTTGGGCGGTCGTCGCGGAGACGTACAGGTGGGATCGGACGCCGTTCGCGTGCGTGAGCGCGAGGAACGTGTCGTCGTCGGTCTCCGCGCCGGCCCTGCGGACCACCGCCTCGGCGTACACCTGCGTGACGGGGCCGAACAGCACCAGCGCCTGGTCGACGACATGGCTGCCGAGGTCGTACAGCAGACCTCCGATCTCTGCCGGGTCGCCGGACTCCCGCCAGCCGCCCTTGAGCTGCGGACGCCAGCGCTCGAAGCGGGACTCGAAGCGCCATACGTCGCCCAGCTCGCCCTCGGCCAGGAGGTGGCGCAGCGTCAGGAAGTCGTTGTCCCAGCGGCGGTTCTGGAAGACGGAGAGCAGCAGACCGCGCTCCTCGGCCAGCGCCGCCAGCTCGCGCGCCTCTGCCGCGGTGCCGGCGACCGGCTTGTCGACGACGACCGGGAGGCCCGCCTTGAGGGCGGCCGTCGCGAGCGGGACGTGCGTCTTGTTGGGAGACGCGATGACGAGCAGGTCGAGGTCGCCGGCGCGGGCCAGCAGCTCATCGGGCGTGGCGGCGACGCGTACGTCCGGGTGCTCGGTGCGGGCCTGCTTCTGCCGCTCGGGGTTCGAGGTGACCACCGTGTCCAGGGCGAGGCCCTCGGTGGCGGCGATCAGCGGGGCGTGGAAGACGGAGCCTGCCAGGCCGTAGCCGATGAGGCCCACGCGCAGGGGAGGAGCGGTCGTGCCGGGAGTGCCAGTCATGCCGACTACTTTCGCAACGCTGTTGCCAAAGTGCAAGCGCGGGGGAGAATGGGCGGGTGATGGGTGGCGTGAGCAGGGCGAACGGCGGAGTCGACGGTGTCGGCGGAGCCGGTGGTGGTGTCGGCGGTGCCGGTGTCGGGACGGCTGGTGTCGGGACCGGTGGTGGCGTCGGGTCGGCGGGTGCCGGGACCGGTCGTGGCGCCGGGGCGGCTGGTGCTGGGGTCGGTGGTGGCACCGGGGCGGCCGGTGTCGGGTCCGGCGGTGGCGTGGCCGGTGGTGGTGTCGGTGGGCCGGGGAGCGGTGTTGTCGTGGGCGGCGGGTCGGTCGGGGGCGTGAATCTGGGCGCCCTGCGCAGCCACAACGCCGCGCTCGTGCTCGATCTGCTGCGCACGGCCGGTCCCGAGGGGATCAGCCGGCTCGAACTCGCCGAGCGCACCGGGCTCACCCCTCAGGCGGTCAGCAAGATCACCGCCCGGCTGCGGGAGGACGGGCTCGCGGCGGAAGCGGGGCGCCGGGCGTCGACCGGGGGAAAGCCGCGCACCGTGCTGCGGCTGGTGCCGGAGGCCGGGCACGCGGTGGGGGTGCATCTGGACCGGGACGAGCTGACGGCCGTGCTCTGCGATCTGACCGGTGCCGTGGTGGCCCGGCGCAGCGCCCCGCTGGATCTGGGGGCCGGCGCCGAGACGGTCGTCGAGCGGGCGGTGCGCGAGGTGGGGGAGCTGGCGGGCGAGGCCGGCCGGCCGGGTGCCGTGCTCGGGGTCGGCGTGGCGCTGCCCGGGCCGCTGGACCATCGGCGCGGGGTGCTGCACCGCGTCACCGGGTTCCCGGAGTGGAACGGCTTCCCCCTGCGGGACGTGCTCGCGCGGCGGCTCTCGCTGCCGGTCGTCGTGGACAAGGACACCAACGCCGCCGCGCTCGGGCTCGCGGTCGGGGGCGAGGCCGGCGCCTTCGCGTCCTTCGCGTATCTGCACTTCGGGGCCGGGCTGGGCGGCGGGCTCGTGATCGGGGGAGCGGTGCACCGGGGCGCCCGTACGGGGGCCGGGGAGTTCGGGCACCAGGTGGTGAAGCTGGACGGCCCGCCCTGCGGGTGCGGCAACCGCGGCTGCGTGGAGGCGCTGTGCCTGGCCGCCGTGGCGCGGGGCGACATGGCGGAGGCGGCACGCGTGCTCGGCACGGCGGCCGGGAACCTGGTCGCCCTGCTCGACGTCGACCTCGTCCTGCTGGGCGGCCGCACGGTCGCCGCCGCGCCGGAGACCTTCGTACGGGGAGTCGCAGCCGTTCTCGACGAACGCGCCGGGCGAGCGGGCGGGGACGCGGTAGCGGTCCGGGACGCCTCCGGCGGGGGGCGGGGGGTGGCCGAGGGGGCTGCACAGCTACTGCTGGCGCCGCTGTTCGGGCGGGGGGAAGGGTGAGAGCGGGGGTGCGGGTTGATCGGGGCGCGGGTTGATCGGGGCGCGCTGACCGAGGCGCGGGTTGATCGGGGCGGGCTGACCGAGGCGCGTTGATCGGGGTGCGCTGACCGAGGCGCGCTGATGGGGGTGCGCTGTTCGGGGTGCGCTGATGGGGGTGCGCTGTTCGGGGTGCGCTGATGGGGGTGAGCTGTTCGGGGTGCGCTGATGGGGGTGAGCTGATGGAGGCGCGCTGTTCGGGGTGCGCTGATGGGTGAGCTGATCGAGGCGGGCTGATCGAGGCGCGCTGATGGGTTGCGCTGACCGGGGTGCGCTGATCGAGGGGACTTGCGGCGCCGTACGGAATGGCTCCACCCGTACCCGATTCCGTCCGGCATGCTCATGTGATCATGCGACTGCACACACCCGTTTCCCTCTGCCTCGCAGCAGCCGCCCTTCTGGCCGCGGCGCCCCCGGTGTCCGCCGAGCCGCCCGACGCGCTTCCCAGATGTGCCACCGGCCACGGGGACTTCCCCCTCACCACCCGCCTCCGCGGCGGCCCCGCCTCCTACGCGGCCGGCGGCGGATTCGGCACCTGGTATCTGGACCTCACCAACACCACCGGCCGGACCTGCACCGGCATCCATCCCGTCGTCGTCCTGGTCGACGGCAAGCGCGCCCTCAAGCCGTCCCAGCCCCGCCTGGAGTTCTACAGATCTGCCGACGGCTCCCCGGACGCCGCCCGCCCGCACGCCGTCCGCTTCGAGACCACCGACCAGGACGAACTCGTCGGCGCCTTCGACGGCTTCGACGGCTTCACCGTCGGCCCCCGCAGGACCGTCACCGTGAAGGTCCGCCTCGCCGTCACCTCGGACGCGGTACCGAACCAGGTCACCGCCAACGCGGCCGTCGTGCAGCGCCATGAGGGCGACGGCGACTGGGTCGGCCAGTCCAACGACTACCGCTTCAAGATCGAGGCCGACGCCACGGCCGCCCCCGACGTGCACGAGCGGCCCGACCCCGCCGACCGGGACCGCCCCACCGAACCGGCCCACCAGGCCGCCTCCGCCGGCCCGGACACCTCGGCCCCGCCCGGCACCGACGCGGCCCGCAACCGGCTCACCCTCGCCGACGAACTCGCCGGTACCGGCCTCACCTCGACCCCCGGCGTCGCCCTCGCCGCCACCCTGGCGCTCCTGCTGACCGGCGCCGGCCTCCTGGTCGTACGCAGACGCCGCTGAGGCCACCCGACGCCCCAGGCCCTCAAGTCCCCGGGCGCCGGGAGACGGCTGAAGAACCCCCGGGCGGGCGAGTTCGCATTCAGAAGCACGCCGCCGACGCCCCGTGAGCTGAGGCGGCGACCCGGCGGCCCGCCCCGTCTGCGACGATCCCTGCGTGGACTACCCGAACGACCAGGCCCCCGGCGCCCCCGTGCGCCAGGGCATCCCGGAGCACGGCCGCATCCCGAAGTACTACGCGGTCAAGGCCCGGCTCGATCACCTCATCGCCGGACTCGGCGAGGGCGACCCGCTGCCCACCGAGCGCGACCTGTCCGAGGAGTACGAGGTCGCCCGCGAGACCGTCCGGCAGGCGATCCGCGAACTCGTACTGGAGGGGAAGCTGCGGCGGCAGGGGCGGGGCACGGTCGTGGCCGGGCCCAAGCTCGAACAGCCCCTCTCCCTCGCCAGCTACACCGAGGGCGTCCGCCGACAGGGCCGCACCCCCGGCCGTACCCTCGTCACCCTCGACCGCTTCCCCTGCCCCGCCGCCCTCGCCGCCGAGGCCGGCCTCGAACGCGGCGAACCCGTCTGGCACCTGGAGCGCGTCCTGCTCGCCGACGAGGAGCGGGTCGGCCTGGAGAGCACGTACGTCGCCGTCGCCCGAGTGCCGCGCCTGGACGTCGACTTCGACCCCGACTCCTCCTTCTACGCCTTCCTCCACCGCCAGGGCATCGGGTTCGGCGACGCCGACGAGCGCATCGAGACCGTCCTGGCCACCCCGCGCGAGGCGCTGCTCATCGGCACTCCGCCCGCCCTGCCGATGCTGCTGATCCACCGGGTCTCACGGGACACCGAGGGCCGGCCACTGGAGCGGGTGCGGACGTTGTACCGGGGCGACCGGTTCTCGTTCAGCGCGCATCTTCGAGGCTGAAAAGTTCAGAAATCGACACTTTCGACCCTCGGCTGAATATCACGAACAGATAACGGGTCTAGCCCAAACGTGATAGCCAGTTCACGCTCTCGTTGTCAGCCGGACCATTCCGGTTCCCCGATCCCGAGGAGCGTTGCCGTCGTGAGAGTGATAGTCGTCGGAGCCGGTGTGGTGGGCACCATGCACGCCTGGCAAGCAGTGGAACGCGGCCATGAGGTCGTACAGATCGAGCGCGAGGCGGAGGCTCGCGGCGCGTCGTTGCGCAACTTCGGGCAGATCTGGGTGAGCGGACGGGCGGGCGGCGAGGAACTGGCCACCGCGCTGCGGGCCCGGGAGCTGTGGGAAGGGATCGGGGCCCGTGTGCCGGGCCTCGGCTTCCGGCCGAACGGCTCCCTGACGCCCCTGCGCGGCGACCTCGAACTCGCCGTCGCCGAGGCCGCCGTGGCCCGCGAGGACGCAGCCGCCCGCGGCCACAAGCTGCTGACCTCCGACGAGGCCCGGGCCCTGAACCCCGCCCTGCGCGGCGAGTTCACCGCCGCCCTGTACTGCGAGCGCGACGCCGCCGTCGAGCCGCGCACCGCGCAGCTCGCCCTGCGCGAGGAGCTGCTGAAGTCCCCGAACTACACCTTCAAGCCGGGCCGGGAGGTCCGCGAGGTCATCGGCCACGGCGCCGTCCGTGACGACCACGGCGACGTGCACAGCGGCGACGTCGTCGTCCTGTGCACCGGCGCCTGGCTCGGCGGCCTCGTCCGCGAACTGGCCGGCCCCGACCTGCCGGTGCGCCGCGTCCGCCTCCAGATGATGCAGACCGACCCGCTCGGCGAGCCGCTGACCACCTCGGTCGCCGACGCGGACAGCTTCCGCTACTACCCGGCCTACGCCTCCGCCGAGCTCGACGCCCTCAACGCCGGCCAGGCGCAGACGCAGACCGCCGCGGCCCACCGGATGCAGCTCCTGATGGTGCAGCGCGCCGACGGCGGGCTGACCATCGGCGACACCCACGAGTACGAGCACCCCTTCGCCTTCGACACCGTCGAGGACCCCTACGACCACCTCACCGAGGTCGTCGAGTCCCTCCTCGGCCGCCCGCTGCCGAAGATCCGGCGCCGCTGGGCCGGCGTGTACGCGCAGTGCACCGACACGACGCGGGTGGTGCACCGGCAGCAGGTGCGCGACGGGGTGTGGCTGGTCACCGGGCCCGGTGGGCGCGGCATGACCTGCTCGCCCGCGATAGCCGAGACGACCGCGAACGAACTGGGCTGGTGACAGATATGACACCCCATCAGGACATCCGACTGGTAGTCCTCGACATGGCCGGCACGACCGTCGCCGACGGCGGTCTCGTCGAGCGGGCCTTCGCGGCCGCCGCCGCGGAACTGGGCGTCCAGCCCGGCTCCCCGGACCACGCCGACAAGCTGGCCTACGTCCGCGCGACCATGGGCGAGTCCAAGATCTCCGTCTTCCGGCATCTGTTCGGCGAGGAGGAGAAGGCCCAGCGCGCCAACGCCGCCTTCGAGAAGGCGTACGGCGAACTCGTCGACGGCGGGCTCGTCGCACCGGTCCCCGGCGCCCGCGAGGCCATCGAGGAGCTCCAGGCCGGCGGCCGCACCGTTGTCCTGAGCACCGGCTTCGCCCGGGTCACCCAGGACGCCATCCTCGGCGCGCTCGGCTGGCGGGACCTGGTGCCCCTCACCCTGTGCCCCGCGGATGCCGGGGGCCGGGGACGGCCGTACCCGGACATGGTCCTCACCGCCCTGCTGCGGACGGCGGCCGCCGACGACGTACGCCAGATCGCCGTCGCCGGCGACACCTCGTACGACATGCTCAGCGGGGTCCGCGCGGGCGCGGGCATCGTCGCCGGCGTCCTGACCGGCGCGCACGACGCGGACGCGCTGCGGGCGGCCGGGGCGAGCCATGTGCTGGACAGCGTGGCGCAGTTGCCGGGTGTACTCACATGACCGGCATCCGCTTCGACTCGGTGTCGGTCGCATACGACGGCAACGTCGTCCTCGACTCGCTCGACCTCACCGTCGAGCCCGGCGAGGTCATGGCGCTGCTCGGGCCGTCCGGATCCGGCAAGACCACCGCGCTGCGGGCGGTCGCCGGGTTCGTACGGCCCGCCTCCGGGCGGGTGTTCCTCGGCGGGCGGGACGTCACGGACCTGCCGCCGTACCGGCGCGGCATCGGGATGGTCGTCCAGCAGTACGCCCTGTTCCCGCACATGCGGGTCGAGGAGAACGTCGCCTTCGGGCTGAAGGCGCAGAAGACCCCCAAGGTGCCCAAGGCCGAGATCCGCAGCCGGGTCGCCGAGGCCCTGGAGATGACCGGCATGGCCGGCTACGCCCGCCGCTACCCGCGCGAGCTGTCCGGTGGCCAGCAGCAGCGCGTCGCCATCGCCCGCGCGCTCGCCATCCGCCCCGGCGTCCTCCTCCTCGACGAACCGCTGTCCGCCCTGGACGCCCGCCTGCGCTCCGGCATGCTCGCCGAACTGGCCCGCCTGCACCGCGAGTTGCCCGCCGTGACGATCCTCTACGTCACCCACGACCAGGTCGAGGCGCTCACCCTCGCCGACCGGATAGCGGTGATGGACAGCGCCCGGCTCCAGGCCTGCGGCACCCCGCGCGAGCTGTACCGCGCCCCGGCCAACGAGTTCACGGCTTCCTTCGTCGGCAACGCCAACCTGCTGCCGGTGACGGTCGGTTCGGGCGGCGTGGCCTTCGCGGGCGGCGAGCTGAAGGTGGACACGGAGGGCGCGGCACGAGGCGCACAGGCGACGCTGTGCGTACGGCCCCACCTCGTCGGCCTCGGCGACGGACCCAACCGGCTCGCCGGGACCGTGACGGAGATCCAGTGGCGCGGGTCCACGCACCGGCTGTACGTCGAGGTCGACGGCCACCGGGTCATCGCCGACCTGCGGGAACTGAAGGACCCGCCCGCCCACGGCGACGAGGTGACGCTGCACTTCTCCCCGGACGACGCGGTACTCCTGACCGCCGGAGTCACCCATGACTGAGCGCTCCGCGGGAAGTGCCGCGATCGGCCGTCGAGTGTCCGCGGGCCGGTCGTGGCTGGTCGCGCAGTTCCCCGCGCCCCTCAGGGGCGCTGCCGGACCGCGGCCGACATCGCCACGGTCGTCCAGAGCGCTGCTGTGGGCCGCCCCACCCGTCGCTCTCCTCGCCCTCGTCTTCCTCTACCCGCTCGCCCTCGTCGTCCAGCAGTCCCTCCAGCCGGACACCGGTGGCACCTCGCTGGAGCCGTACGCCGACGTCTTCGCCTCCGACGCCTTCCGTGAGGCGCTGTGGACCACCGTGTGGCTCGCGGCCGGCTCGACCGCCGGATGCCTGGTCCTCGGGTTTGTGATCGCCCTCGTCATCGCCTTCGTGCCCTTCCCCGGGGCACGGGCGGTGGCCAGGTTCATCGACGTCTTCCTGTCCTTCCCGTCCTTCCTGATCACGCTGGCCCTGCTGTTCATCTACGGCACGGTCGGCATGGCCAACGGCCTGTGGACCGACGTCACCGGCGCCCAGGACGGGCCCTTCCAGTTCCTCACCACCCCCTGGGGCGTGCTCCTGGCCGAGATCACCTACTTCACGCCCTTCGTCGTACGACCGCTGCTCGCTGCCTTCTCCCAGCTCGACACCGCCCAGTTGGAGGCGGCCGGTTCGCTCGGCGCCCGCCCCTTGCGCATCGTGCGCCGGGTGATCCTGCCCGAGGCCCTGCCCGCCCTCGCAGCGGGCGGCAGCCTCGTGCTGGTCCTGTGCCTCAACGAGTTCGGGATCGTCCTGTTCACCGGCGCGAAAGGCGTCACGACCCTGCCGATGCTCGTCTACAGCAAGGCGATCCTGGAGTCCGACTACCCGGGCGCCTGCGTGGTCGCCGTCGTCAACGTCCTGATCTCCGTGGGCCTGTACGGCCTCTACCGGGTGGTGAGCCGCCGTGCTCGTGCATAGCCGCGGGGCCAGGTGGGCCGTATGGGCCCTGTTCCTCGTCCTCTTCCTGCCCCTGTTCGCCCTGCCGCTGCTCGTCGTCCTCGGCGCCTCCTTCGCCACCAACTGGTCGAGCGTGCTGCCCTCCGGATTCACCACCGGGCACTACGCGACCGCCACCCGCGGCGAGGCCCTCCAGGCCCTCACCACCAGCCTGGCCACCGCCGCCGCCGCGAGCCTGCTCGCCCTGGTCGCCGGCACCTGGGCGGCCCTCGCCGCGGCGGCGCTGAAGAAGCGTCACCGCCGGGTCATGGACGCGCTCTTCGTGCTCCCGGTCGCCGTGCCCTCGGTCGTCGTCGGCCTCGCGATCCTGGTCGCCTTCTCCGAGCCGCCGTTCCTGCTCAACGGCACCCGCTGGATCGTGATCCTCGCCCACACCGTCCTGGTCACCGCCTTCGCGTACCAGTCCGTGTCCGCCGCCCTCGCCCGCCTCGACCCGGCCTACGAGCAGGCCGCCGCCTCCCTCGGCGCCCGGCCCGCGTACGTCCTGTGGCGGGTCAGGCTGCCCCTTCTGCTGCCGTCGCTCACCGCCGCCGCCGGCCTCTGCCTCGCCCTGTCCATGGGCGAGTTGAGCGCCACGATGATGCTCTACCCGCCCGACTGGACCCCGCTGCCCGTCCTGATCTACGCGGCCACCGACCGCGGCGCCCTCTTCGCCGGCTCCGCCCTCGCGGTGGTCCTGATGGCGGCGACGCTGCTCGCCCTGTTCGCCGTCTCCCGCCTGCGCACCAAAGCCTCCTACCGCTGACCCCGACGCCCCTCCCCGTGCAAGGAGTTCACCCCGTCATGCCCAGAAACACCCTGAAGCTCGCCATCGCCCTCTCCCTCCTCACCACCCCACTGCTGTCCGCCTGCGGCACCGGCTCCGCCGCCTCCGACGAGAAGGTCGTCACCGTCTACAGCGCCGACGGCCTCAAGGGCGAGAACGGCGACGGCTGGTACGACCGGGTCTTCAAGGACTTCGAGAAGCAGACCGGCATCAAGGTCGAGTACGTCGAGGGCGGCTCCGGCGAGATGGTGCAGCGCGCCGCCCGCGAGAAGCGCAACCCGCAGGCCGACGTGCTCGTCACGCTGCCGCCGTTCATCCAGCAGGCCGACGGCAAGGGCCTGCTCCAGAAGTACGCCCCCAAGGGCTCCGACCAGGTCAGCGGTGCCGACAAGGGAGCCGACGCGACCTGGACCTCCGTCGTCAACAACTACTTCGGGTTCATCTACAACAAGAAGGAGCTGAAGCAGGCGCCCACGACGTGGGACGAGCTGCTCGACGGCACGTACAAGAACAAGCTCCAGTACTCCACCCCGGGCGTCGCCGGCGACGGCACCGCCGTCCTCATCAAGGCCATGCACGACTTCGGCGGCCAGCAGCCCGCACTGGACTACCTCGGCAGGCTCCAGTCCAACAACGTCGGCCCGTCCGCCTCCACCGGCAAGCTCGCCCCCAAGGTCGACAAGGGCGAACTCCTCGTCGCCAACGGTGACGTGCAGATGAACTTCGCCCAGTCCAAGACCATGCCGAACCTCGGCATCTGGTTCCCCGCGAAGGACGGCGGCAAGCCCACCACCTTCGCCCTGCCGTACGCCGCCGGCCTCGTCACCGACGCCCCGCACACCGAGAACGGCAAGCAGCTCCTCGACTTCATGCTGAGCCAGGGCGCCCAGCGGCAGGTCAGCGAGATCGGCGGCGGCTTCAGCTCCCGGGGGGACGTCAAGGCCACCGACGCCAACGCCATCGCGCTCGCGGGGCTCATGGACGGCGTCGAGGTCTTCGAGCCCGACTGGGACGACATCGACAAGAACCTCACTACGTATGTCGACGCCTGGAAGTCGGCCACCGGAAGCTGATCCGCCCCCTCAAGGCCACACACGAGGGCCATATCACCAACGTCACACCCGAAAAGCCGCACCACCGCAACGCCCCTGGCACCACCACCGGGGGCGTTGCCATGCCCGCACCCCCGTCCCCAGGAGGATCACGTGACGTCACACCTGTCCCGCCGCACCGTCCTCACCACCACCGCGGCGGCCGCCACCACCGTCGCACTGGGCACCGCCGCCGCCTCGCAGGCCCACGCCGTCCCCACGCTCCCGAACGGCACCAGCAACGACAAGGTGCTCGTCATCGGCATGGACGGCCTGCGCCACGACCGCATCGACGCGGCGAACGCCCCGCACCTGAAGGCCATGATGAGCGAGGGCACGTACGGCACCTCGCTGCTGTACGCGAGCCCGATGGCCGCCACGTCCTCGGGCCCCGGCTGGTCCACCATCTCCACCGGCGTGTGGCCCGACAAGCACGGCGTGAAGGACAACACCTTCGCCGGCAAGAAGTACGGCCAGTACCCCGGATTCCTCGCCCGCCTCGCCCAGGTGCGGCCCGCGCTGTCCACCTACGCGGCCGTCGACTGGAAGCCCCTGGACGCGCAGGGCACCGTCACCCCCGGCGCCGACGCGAAGCTGGTCCTCGACGGCGACCGCGACGGCTACACCGGGCACGACGCCACCATCGCCGCCGAGACCGAGGCGATCATCCGCGACCAGAACCCCGACGTGCTGTTCGTCTACTTCGGCCAGTCCGACATCGTCGGCCACAACCAGGGCGCGGGCAGCCAGGCCTACCTCGACCAGATCGCCGTGCAGGACGCCTACGTCGGCCGGCTGCGCGCCGCGATCAAGGCCCGGCCGGCCTACGCCTCCGAGCGCTGGACGGTCATCGTCGCCACCGACCACGGCCACCTCGACGCCGGCGGCCACGGCGGCTCCTCGATCGAGGAGCGGCGCACCTTCGTCCTGGCCACCGGGCCCGGCATCGCTGCGGGCGCCCGCCCGATCGACACCCGGCTCGTCGACGTCGTACCCACCGTCCTGAAGCAGCTCGGCATCGCCGCCGACCCCGCCTGGGGCCTGGACGGCAAGCCGGTCCAGGAGCGCTCCACCGACCCCTTCGACGCGCTCACCCTGTCCACCCGCACGGACGAGACGGGCATCCCGTCGACCGTCCGCGGCTACACGCACACCCCGCCCAGCGGCTGGTCCGTCATCAACAACGCGATGGGCACCGGCGGGATGGCCGAGTGGCGCGGCTGGTCCTTCGCCACCGACGAGTTCTGGTCCCGCACCCAGCGCGACCAGTGGCGCGAGCTCAACGTCCGCGCCCGCGGCGTGTTCGCGGTCGCCGACTCCGACGAGTGGTCGGACAAGTCCTTCTCCGGCCCCTACGACTCGACCCTGGTCACACCGGCCCACGACGTCACCGGGAAGACCAAGGTCCGGCTGGACTTCACCACCCTCTACCGGCAGGAGGGCGCCCAGACGGCCCAGATCCTCGCCTCCTTCAACGGCGGCACCCCCACCGTCGTCAAGAGCTACGCCTCCGACGTCGTCTCCCAGCCGCAGTCGCTGACCGTCGACGTCCCCGCCGGGGCCTCCAGCGTGAGCTTCCGGTTCCGCTACACCGGGTCCAACAACTGGTACTGGGTGATCGACGGGGTCAGGATCAGCCAGTCCTGACTACTCTGGGGGCGTCGGTACGGCGTGGTTCCGGCGCCCCCAGCTCGTCCCGTACGCAGGCCAGGAGCACAGCAACATGGCAGACCGCAAGCCCATCGAGTCATGGCTCACCGACATGGACGGTGTGCTCATCCACGAGGGCGTACCGATCCCCGGCGCCGACGCCTTCATCAAGAGGCTGCGCGAGTCCGGCAAGCCCTTCCTCGTCCTCACCAACAACTCGATGTACACCCCGCGCGACCTGCACGCCCGGCTGAACCGCATGGGCCTGGAAGTGCCGATCGAGAACATCTGGACCTCGGCGCTGGCCACCGCCAAGTTCCTCGACGACCAGCGCCCCGGCGGCTCGGCGTACGTCATCGGCGAGGCGGGCCTGACCACCGCGCTGCACGACATCGGCTACATCCTCACCGACCACGACCCGGACTACGTCGTCCTCGGCGAGACCCGCACCTACTCCTTCGAAGCCATGACCAAGGCAGTCCGGCTCATCAACGCCGGCGCCCGCTTCATCTGCACCAACCCCGACGAGACCGGCCCGTCGACCGAGGGCCCGCTGCCCGCGACCGGCGCCGTCGCCGCGCTGATCACCAAGGCCACCGGCAAGCAGCCGTACTTCGCCGGCAAGCCCAACCCGCTGATGATGCGGACCGGCCTGAACGCGATCGGCGCCCACTCCGAGACCAGCGCCATGATCGGCGACCGCATGGACACCGACGTGCTGGCCGGCATCGAGGCCGGCATGCAGACGTACCTGGTGCTCACCGGCCTGACCCGCCCCGAGCAGGTGGAGAACTTCCCCTACCGGCCCTCCAAGATCGTCGACTCCATCGCGGACCTCGTCGACCGGATCTAGGCGGCACCCGACTCAACCCCTCCCACCCGCGACACGACCCGTACGGAGCAACGCGGGCCCCGCTGAGGATGCGGGGCCCGTCCCGCGGGGGGAGCCTCCAGGTATCTGGAGGTTCACGATGGGATCACTGCGGGTCACTCTCTGTACGATCGCCGCCCTCGGGGCGGTCGCCGTCTCTCCGGCGGCACACGCGACGGACGGAGGCGTCTCGCTGAGTCCGTCGTCCCCGCATCCCGGCGGCGACGTCACCCTGCGGGTGAGCGGATGCCCGCAGCGGACCGCCACGGCCGTCTCCAAGGCGTTCGTCGCCGACGCCCGCCTCACCGTCGCCGGCGACGGCACCCTCGTCGGCGAGAGCCGCGTCCGCTCCACCGCCAAGGCGGGCAGCTACGACGTCCAGGTCGCCTGCGGAGACGCGTCCCGCAAGGGCGCCGTCACCGTCGCCGCCAAGGCCGCCGGGGACTCCGTACGGCACGGGCCGCAGCCTGCGGCCTCCGCCTCTCCCACGGCCCCCGTCCGGGCCGGCGGCGGTGGCACGTCCAGGCTCGCCATGGTGGACGCCCGCGAGGAAGGCCCCGGCACGGCCCACACCGTGACCGGGCTGATCCTGGCGGGCGTCGCCGCCACGGCCGTGGCGCTGCGCAGCGCCCGCCGCGGCAGACGGCCACGCTGACCATGGCCGAGCAGGAACGCTCCGGCTACCGCGGCCGGCTCCTCATGGGCGTCGCCTGGACCGCGCTGCTGCTCGGGCTGTGGCTGTGGGGCAGGGAGGTCACCGACGTCCGGCAGGGCGTGGCCGCCCCGGTGTCCGGCGACGTCGCCGCCGTCGGCCGCCCGGCCTCCGCCCAACTGCCGCCCGCCGCACGTCCGTTGGGCGACGCACTGCCGCAGCGCATCGACATCCCCGGGCTCGACCTGCGCGCACCGGTCGTCGCCCGCGGGCTCGACGCGCACGCCGCGATCGATCCGCCGCCCTACGCGCAGGCCGGCGCCGTCGGCTGGTACGCGGCCGGGGCGAAACCGGGAGCGGTCGGCGCGGCGCTGATGGTGGGGCACGTCGACACCGAGACCGCGCCCGCCGTCTTCCACCGCCTCGGCGTGCTGCGCCCCGGCGCGACGGTACGGGTGCTGCGCGACGACGGCAGGGTCGCCGAGTTCACCGTGGACGACGTCCGCGTCGTCTCCCGCGAGCGCTTCGACGCCCACCAGGTCTACGGCGCCCACCGGCCCGGCCGCGCCGAACTGCGCCTGATCACCTGCGCCGGCACCTTCGACCGGGCGAGCAACGCCTATACGGCGAACGTCGTCGTCTCGGCGTACCTGACGGGTACGGGGCTGTGACGGGTACGGGGCTGTGACGGGGCCCGGGCGCACCCGACCCGGTCGGCGACCCGCTCCCCCCGAAGCCGCCGACCGGACCGGTCCTCGACCGCGGGCGCACGGGTTGCGGGAGTAACCCGGCGTTCGGCGCGGGAGGCCTTGTGTGACCGGTGGAGATGGTTCGACCGGGGGCTGGGGTCGTCCGCGGGACGACTCTAGAACGGAACGACGCCCGCGGCCTAGGGGAAGGCGCCAGGGGCCTGGGCGAAGGCACGAGAGCCCCTACCCGCGTCCCTCGTCGTCCGTCCGCTCCGCCTCCCGGCGCAGCGCCGCGTCGTCCGCCACGCGGTCGATGACCGTCCGCGCCACCCGGTCCAGCGGTAGCTGATGCCGGCGCGCGTACTGCCGCAGCGCCACGAAGGCATCGTCGGGGGCAGTGTTCCAGCGCTCGGCGAGCATGCCCTTGGCCTGCTCGACGCGCACCCTGCTGGACAGGGCCTGCTGCAACTGACCGGCGAGGGTGCGGCACTGGGCGTACGTGCTGTTGTTCTCCAACCCCAGGGCGGCGCAGTCGGCGACGAGCTGGGCCAGCCGCAGCGTCGTGCCGTCCTCGGACGGGGAGCCGCCGTGACGGGCCGCGCCGAAGACGTTGAGCGCGCCGAGTACCCGGTCCTGGCGGCGCAGCGGGACCGCGTAGGTGGTGGCGATGTCGTGGGCGAGGGCGCGCTCGGTGAACTCGGGCCAGCGGGCGGCGGTCCGGGCCGCCCTGATGGACACCGCAGGCACCGGCCGGCCGGAGCTGTAGCAGTCCAGACAGGGCCCGCCGGCGTGCTGGACCCCGAGCAGTTCCAGCACGATCTCCCGGTCCGTGCCGCCCGCCGCCAGCGACACCGCCCGGCCGTCGTCGATCAGCATGATTCCGGCCGCCCGCGCGGGCAGCAGTCGCACACAGTGGTCGGCGACCCGCGATAAGTGGTGCGCGGCCTCGAACCCCTCGACGAGGGTGTCCGCCGACTCCACCAGCGCTTCCGCAAGCCGGATCTCCCGAGTGGACTGGTGCATGACCGCACACTCCCCTTCCCCTGTTCCCCTGTTTCCCCTCTGGCGGACGCCCCCGCCGGCCCGCCCGCGCTCCGCCCCTGGGAGCCGTCATAGTGGCTGTAACAGCTCCCCGACAAGGCTCGGCGACCTCGTTCGCCCCACGACACGTATGTCAGGATTGAGCCTTGGAACAAAGCACCCGAGGGGGAGCTGGATGCACCTGAAGAGGGGGGCCTGGAGGGGCGCTCGCGCGCGGACGTCCGCGATGCTGCTGGGGGCGGCACTGCTGATCGCGGGCTGTTCCTCCGGGGACGGAGACCAGCCGGACGACAACTCCGGCGCCGGGATCAGCCAACAGCCCAAGGACACCGACCCGTTCTGGGTGAACCCGGACGGGAACGCGGCCCAGCAGGTGGCCGACTACGAGAAGGGCGACAAGAAGGAGGACGCCGAGCAGATCCGGAAGATAGCGCAGCAGCCGACCGGCGAGTGGATCGGCCCGGAGAACCCGCAGGACGAGGCGCGCGGCTACACGGAGGCCGCCGACAAGGCGGGCCGTACGGCCCTGCTGGTCCTCTACAACATCCCGCACCGCGACTGCGGCCAGTACTCCCAGGGCGGCGCCGCCGACGGCAACGCCTACCGGGACTGGATCGACGGTGTGGCCAAGGGCATCGAGGACCGCTCCGCGACGGTGATCCTGGAGCCGGACGCGCTGCTGCACCTGGTGGACGGCTGCACCCCGGACGAGTTCCACGAGGAGCGCTACGACCTCCTCAAGGGCGCCATCACCAAGCTGAAGTCGCTGAAGAACACCAAGGTCTACGTGGACGCGGGCAACGCCGGCTGGGGCCATCCCGACCAGATCTTCGAGCCCCTGAAGTGGGCGGGCATCGACCAGGCCGACGGCTTCTCGGTCAACGTCTCCAACTTCTACACGACCAAGGACTCGATCGCGTACGGCAAGCAGCTCTCCGGCAAGGTGGGCAACAAGCCGTTCGTCATCGACACCAGCCGCAACGGCAACGGCCCCTACACCCAGGGCGACCCGAACGAACGCTGGTGCAACCCGCCCGGCCGGGCGCTGGGGGAGACCCCGACGACCAAGACGGCGGACCCGCTCGTCGACGCCTACGTGTGGGTCAAGCGCCCCGGCGAGTCGGACGGCGAATGCAAGGGCGGCCCGAAGGCGGGCGAGTGGTGGGCGGAGTACGCCTTGAAGTTGGCGAAGGCCAGTAAGTAACGCCGGGGCTCATGTGGCTGGCGGCGCCCCCACGCCCTAAGGGGCGCGGGGAACTGCGCGACCAGCCACATGGAACCCGCGGCCGAGGACGAAACCCGCGGCAGCGCTACGGCACTCTCACCCACTGCGCCTTCGACGGCGTCCCTTGATCGTCCGTGACGAACAGCATGTACCACCCCGACGGAACCAGATTCCGGTTCGTCGGCACATCCACCGTGATCTTGTCACCGGACTTCTTGAAGTC
Organism: Streptomyces sp. NPDC036764; assembly: GCF_055609385.1. Lineage (NCBI taxonomy): Bacteria > Bacillati > Actinomycetota > Actinomycetes > Kitasatosporales > Streptomycetaceae > Streptomyces > Streptomyces sp. NPDC036764. The sequence goes on along the minus strand of NZ_JBVJPT010000007.1, from coordinate 208,633 downwards.
CAGCTTCACCGACCGCTGGTCCACGTCCGTGACATGCGTGGACGCGCTCGGCCGGATCAGCCGCACGTTCTCGATGGACGAGGCGTGCTGCGAGGTGAACGTGCCCGTCCCGCCCCGCTTGATGGTCTGCGGCCCGCCCGACAGTGACGGCTGCGCGTCCCGGTAGAGATACGGCGGCGTGTAGATCTCGATCCGCTGCTCGAACTTGCCCGGCTTGGTGTTGGCCTGGTCGGCGTACAGCGAGTCGGAGCCGAAGAACATCACCCGCCCGTCGGGCAGCAGGATCGACCCCGAGTGGTAGTTGCGCCCCACCAGCGGGTCGGCGACCCGGTCGAGCTCGTTCGCGCCCGGCCGGTAGAGATGAGCCTGGAGGATGTTGGAGTCTCCACGCCCCCGGTAGTCCTCGGAACCGCCCGACACCAGCAGCGAGTCGTCCGGTAGCACCGATGCCTGCGGATACCGCGTGCCCTTCTCCAGCGACGGCCCGTCCACGAACTTCGGGTCGTCGTCCTTGAGATCGATGATCCGCGTCTTCTCGCTGGACTCCTTGGACTCGCCGACGCCACCGCCGCCGATCACCATGTACTTCTCGTCCTGCGCCGGCGGCAGCAGCACCGTGCCCGAGGTCTCCATCAGCTTGGAGTCGCTCAGACCGGGCAGCTTGCTGAACTTGTTGGTGTCCACGTCCCAGATGCCCGGTTCGCGGCCCACGTTGTCAGGGCCGTAGCCCGCGTTCGAACCCGAGTAGAAGATCTTGCCGTTCTCCAGCGGGAACAGCGCCGGGTACGTCGGGAACTGCCGCAGCTTGGACAGGTACGTCCACTTCTTGGTCTTCGGGTCGTACACCTCGTTCTTGCCCGGCACCAACTGGCCGATGTCGTCGAGACCGGAGACGCTGAGGATCTTGCCGTTGCCGAGCGTGGTGAGCGTCGGGTACCAGCGGGCCTCGTGCATCGGGTCGACCTTGATGTACTTCTCGGCGACCGGGTCGAACTCGTAGGCGTCCCGGATCCCCTGGAAGTCCTTCTTGTCGAGGGCGAGCTTCTGCGCGATGCCGTACGTGTTGCGCGCGTCGGCGCCCGACAGACCCTGGATGCGGTAGTTGTCCTGGGTTCCGGTCTCGTACCTGGCGCCCTTCTTCTGCGCCTCGACGTAGATCCGGCCCAGGCCGGGGTCGTTGCGCAGGAACTCGCCGGTCGCCTTGTCGAAGACCTTCTTCGCGCGCGGCACCAGCACCGGGTCCTTGGAGACGAACGTCTTGCCGTTCTCCTTGCCGGTGAACTTGGTGCCCGCGGGCAGCGTGATCGGCTCGTCCGGGTTCTCGTTGTGGACGATCATCAGGCCGCCGGCCTTGGTGACGTCACCCTTGAGCTTCTCGTACCGCTTCGTACCGCCCGCGATCAGCAGGTTGCCGTTGGAGAGCTGGGTGTGGCCGGTGCAGAACAGGTCGTTCGGCGTCGGCACCTTCTTGATCGTGCCCTTGACCGGGTCCCAGATCCGGGTGTCGTACTTCTTCGCGTCGAAGTTGTCCTGGTTGTTGCCCGAACCTGCGATCAACAGCACCTTGCCGGTGTGCAGGAGCGCCGCGTGGATGGTGTTCTGGCGGTACTCCTCGGGGAAGTCGACGATCTCCCACTTGCCGTTCTCGGCTTTGTACTCGGGCTTGTTGATTTGGTACTGGTGGTATTTCTCGGTGCCGACGCGATAGAGCCACGGCCCGTTCATTCCGGCCAGCGCGATGACCACCGCCGTGCCTATCGCGAGTCGACGGGCGCGGCGGCGGCCTGCACGGTCGTTCATTCCTTACGTCCCCCAAGTCCACCAAGAGCGATCTGCATCGTCTGGTCATTGCCGCCGTTGCCCGACGCGGCCCAGCTCGGCTTGTGCTGGCCGTGGGGCGTGTGCGGCGGCGTGGCGTGCCCGGGCAGCGGCTGCGGCTGGTACGCAGCCGCGGTCGCGCCCGTCGCCACCGCGTCCTGCGGTCCGGTCTGGGCCGGCACGGCCGCGGCGGGCTTCTTCCTCTCCTGCCGCAGCATGTAGCGCCAGGCGAAGATCGGCGTCGCCGTGATCAGCATGGCAAAGGTCGCCCAGACGATCATCGCGGGGTGCGAGTGGCCGTACACGAAACCGGCGGTGATCGACGCCCCGAAGATCGCGATGAAGTACCAGTGGTAGCGGAAGGTTCCGAACCACCGGTCGGGGCTCGCGGAATCGCCCTTGGGAGTGACGACGAACTTGCTCTTCTTGCGCAGCACCGAGTCGACCAGCGCCTTCGCGTACAGCGGCGCCGACAGCGCGGACATCACCATGCCGGCCACACCGCCGGAGCCCTCGGGCTCGTGCGGCGAGACGTTGTGGCGGCGGTTCCAGACGTACAGGCCGATCTGGAGCGCGGAGGCGTTGCCGTAGAGCATCAGCCAGATCGTGGGGTCGATGTTGACACCCGAGGCGCCCAGGCCCAGGAACAGCGCACAGCTCAGCGCCGCCAGGATCCAGTTGAGGGCCGACATCGGGTAGAAGATGATCATCATCGTGTAGTTGAAGAGCTTGCTCGGCGGCAGCGAGTACCAGCCCTTCCAGTACTGCTTGAGGATCGTCTCGTACGTCCCTCGCGACCAGCGCATCTGCTGGGTGAAGAAGTCCGTCCAGGCGCTCGGGCCCTCACCGACGGCGAGCACGTCCGGCGTGTACACGGACCGCCACTTCTTGCCCGTCGCCGGGTTCTTGTGGCGGTGGATCTCGAAGCCGGTCGCCATGTCCTCGGTGATCGAGTCGTACAGGCCGCCGATCTGCTTGAGCGCCTTGATGCGTACGGCGTTCGACGTACCCACGAACATCGGGGAGCCGTACTTGTTGCCCGCCCGCTGGATGAGGGCGTGGAAGAGGAACTGCTGGGACTCGGCGGCCTTGGTGACGAAGTTGTCGTAGTTGCCGTAGACCTGCGGGCCGATGACGAAGCCGATGTTCGGGTCGCGGAAGAAGCCGAGCATCCGCTCCAGGTAGTTCGGCAGCGGCACGTGGTCGGTGTCGACCGAGGCGAAGAAGTCGTAGTCGTCGCCGTGCGCGTCCAGCCAGGCGTTGTAGTTGCCGTGCTTGGTCTTGGCGCGGTGCGGGCCCTTGGCCTGGTTCCACTTCGCGACGCCCTTGCGGGAGAAGTGGTGCACGCCGAGCCGGGCGCAGACCTCCTTGACCTCCGCGTCGTCGCCCTCGTCGAGCAGCCAGACGTGCAGCAGACCCCGGTGGCGCAGCTTGACGGCCGCCTCCAGGGTCTTCGTCACCATCTCCAGCGGCTCCTTGCCGGGCACGAAGGAGGTGAGGAAGGCCACTCTCGTGCCGGTCTCCGGCACCACCGGGATCGGGTCGCGGGCGACCAGCGTGGCGTGCGCGTTGGACAGCACGTTCATGCAGCGGAAGAACTCGATCAGGCCGATCGAGACCAGCATGACTATGTCGAGGGCCGGCAGGAAGTCGAAGGCGGGGTAGTCCCGTTCGGTCCAGTGCTCGGGCTGGAGCAGCCAGAACAGCAGCACCAGCGAGAGCACCGGGGCCGCGGCCAGCATCAGGGCGACCCTGATCCGGTGCGGCTCCTGCGAGATCAGCGAGCGGTACTGGACCCGGTACGGCTTGTTCGGGTCGGGCTGGGTGAGGGGACCGGCCAGCCTGCTGTAGTGCTCGTAGTCATACTTCGGCAGCGTCTTCTTGATCCGGCGGAATGTGCCGGTCCGAGTTTGCGAAGGCACCCGTAGCTGGGTGGTCTGAGACGGGTCGAAGTTCTGCCGGGCGCCCGTCGGCGTCGACGTCATGAGTCATCCCCCCACACGCGGGTCACCACGTGTCTGTCGGTTCCTTGACGACTGTGTCGATCCCCCTCGACCTTCACAGGCGTATCAGTGGTGGGCCGCAGTCACCACATCTTCCACACCTTAGACATGGAAACGCGACCTTCCGGTTGCATCATGCCCCCCTCGGCATGCGGTCATGAACGGGGCCCCCTACTCCCCGCAAAAACCGGCAACCGGCTCCTTGCCCCCCAACTGCCGCGTATCCGCAGCATCTTGGTAAACCCATCCCCAGGGTTCTACGCCGTTCCGCATGATCGCAAGATGCGAAACGAGGTGTTTACCGGTCATACGCGCTCATTGTGGCACCTGTGGGGGTGTTGTGTATCCGTTGTGGACACGCGGGCGCGGATGTTGCCGAAGTGCTCCCGTATCGCCCCTTCCGCCCGTATCGCGTCGCCCGACCGCACCGCGTCCACGATCTCCCGGTGCTGCCGGCAGGTGACCAGGGGATCCTGCGGAGCACCCCCGAGGTCGGTGTGGACCCGGTGGAAGGTGTCCCAGAACGCCTCCATGACCTCGCCCAGCAGCGCGTTGTCCAGCCCTCGGTAGAGGGTGGCGTGAAACGCCCGGTCGGTCTCGGCGATGCCGTCGCCGCCCAGTGCTGCCTGCTCTTCCATACGGTCGACGAGCGCGTCCAGTTCAACGAGGTCGGCGTCCGGCAGCCGCCCCGCGAGCCGCGCGACCAGTCCCGTCTCCACGGCCTCCCGCAGTTGCACGAGCTGGAGCAGGGTGTCCTCGCCGCGGTGGTGCCCGGCGACCGTGCGGAAGGCGAGGCCCTCGACCATGGGGGCGAGGGACATCGCGCCGACGTAGGTGCCGAAGCCGTGCCGGATCTCCACGATGCCCATCGCCTGCAAACCCTTGAGCGCCTCGCGCACGGAGTTGCGACTGGCACCGAGGTGAGCCATCAGCTCGGGCTCGGTCGGCAGCGGGGCCCCGGAGGCCAGCCGACGGTCGATGATGAGCTTCTTGATCCGCTCTTGCAGGTCACGAGCTGCCATGGCCAGAGGGTATCCGGCCAAACACACCGGAAGCCCCTCGCTTGCACGAGGGGCTTCCCGGACAGTCTGTGCGCCGCCAGGGACTCGAACCCCGGACCCGCTGATGCTGCATTCCCCGGGGGGTGACCCCCGGACCCCCAGCCGCCTCTGCAGGGCCCGGCGCATATGCGAAGACCCCCCGCAGTTGCGAGGGGTCTCACTGTCTGTGCGCCGCCAGGGACTCGAACCCCGGACCCGCTGATTAAGAGTCAGCTGCTCTAACCAACTGAGCTAGCGGCGCCTGCTGACGTCGATAACTCTACATGACCTGCGGGTGTGCTCCCGACCGCGTGGCCGGGCGGGGCGGGGGCTCCTGGGGGCCTGTAAACCATTCGGACCGTCAACATGCGAGTGCGGAAGACAGTTGAGAAACTGACGGGGTGTACAGCCGCGGGCATTTCCGACTGGAGTGTGAGGGGAATCGTATGGAGGCTCGGACTCCGGTATTCGAGGAAATCGATCCGGGGAGTGACTGCGACTGCCCCGGATGCGTTCACTGGAGACGCGTCCTGCCGCATTCCGCGACCGGCCGGCATCCGGCTGCCCACCGGGCGCTGATTCTCGCCGCGGCCGCCTCCACCACCCTCGTCGTCGGCCACACGACCCCCGCCCTCGCCGCCCCCCACACCTTCGACCGACCGGCCGTTCCCGCAGGTGACGAGCCCAACACACCCCAGGGCGGCAAGGCCCCGCTGCACGGTCCCGGGGGGAAGCCGGCCCAGCCCGCCGGCCCGGTCAAGACGCCCGCGACCACCCGCGCGGAGATCATCAAACGGGCCAAGAAATGGGTCGCGGCGAAGGTGCCGTACAGCATGTCCAGGTACTGGTCGGACGGATACCGACAGGACTGCTCGGGGTTCGTCTCGATGGCCTGGAGCCTGACCGGAAACGAATGGACCGGGAGCCTCGGGCAGTACGGAGTCCGCATCTCCAGGGAGGAACTCCAGCCCGGTGACATTCTGCTGTTCCATAATCCCGCGAACCCCCAGAAAGGCTCGCACGTAGTCATTTTCGGCGGCTGGACGGACTACACGCGCACCTACTACACCGCTTACGAGTCGGCTCCCCCGCACGCCCGGCGGCTGGCCACCCCGTACGCCTACTGGAACCACTCCGCCCGCTATGTCGCCTACCGCTACAAGGGCCTCACGAGCGGCGGCTCGACTGGTGCGAAACCGGAAACCGGGCAGCAGGGCGGCACGGAAACGGAGACCGGGCAGCAGGACGCCGGGCAGCCGGACACCGCCAAGCCGGCGAGTCCGAAGAGCCCGGCGCCGTACCCGGGGCGGGCGCACTTCGGTCCCGGTGCCAACAACAAGCACGTCACCGAGCTGGGCCGGATGCTCGTCGAGCGCGGCGCCGCCCGTTACTACGCGAGCGGCCCCGGCCCGCGCTGGTCGGACACGGACCGCAGGGCCACGCAGGCGTTCCAGTCGGCGCAGGGCTGGCGGGGCCAGGACGCGGACGGCCTGCCGGGGCCGCGGACGTGGGCGCTGCTGGCGGCGGGCAAGGGCAAGGACATTCCCGCCGAGGCCACCGCAGCCCCGCCGCCCGAGCCGCCGTCCTCGCACGGGGTGCCCGGCTATCCGGGGCGGGCGCTGTTCCGGCCGGGCGCCGACAACCAGTACGTGACGCAGCTCGGCAAACGCCTGGTGGAGAAGGGGTTCGGCAAGCACTACAAGAACGGGCCGGGCCCGCGCTGGGGCGAGGCGGACCGGCGTGCCGTCGAGGACTTCCAGCGCGCCCAGGGCTGGCGGGGCGGCGCGGCGGACGGCTATCCGGGGCCGGAGACCTGGCGGCGGCTCTTCGCGTGACCAGGCAACCCGGCAACCCGACATCCCGGCAACCACTGTTGTGACGCATCTGGCGCGGAGGCTGGAGGCACCCATGACCACGACCACTTCTCACACGCCCGAACCCGACGGGCTCGCCGGGCCGGCCGAGGTGCCGGCCCGGCCCGCGCGGCTGATCCAGAACGAGGCGACCACCGAGATCCCCGTCCATCTGCTGTTCCGGGACGAGGCGGGCCCGGTGTCCGTGCCGCTCCGGCCGACGGTCGTGGCACGCCGCCAGGGCACGGGGGAGCAGCCGCGCCTGCGCCGCCCGGTCCAGCCGGAGCCGCGTCCCGAACCGCAGGTCGACCCCGACCTGGTGGAGCGGCCCGCGCGGGTGCTGCCCGGGGCGGCGGGGGTGCTCGCCGGGGCCTGCGGGGCGGCCGGGTGCCTGGCCGCCTCGTGGTGGGCCGGGGTGCTGCCGCCACCGGCGGTGCAGGCGCTGGGGTTGCCGGCGTCGGCGGGCGCGGAGCTGGGGCCGGCGCAGTGGGCGGCGTACGCGGGGGCCGGGGCGCTGGGGCTGCTCGGCTTCGGCGGGCTGGCGCGCGGGCGGACCGGGCGGGCCTGGGTGCTCGGGCTGTTCGGACGCTACCGGGGCACGGTCCGGCGCACCGGCCTGATGTGGGTCAACCCGCTGCTGCTGCGCCGCCGGGTCGACGTACGGCTGCGGCACTGGCGCAGTGAGCCGATGCCGGCGGCCGACGGCAACGGGGTCGCGCTGCGGGTGGTCGTCCAGGTGGTGTGGCGGGTGAAGGACACCGCGCGGGCGCTGCTCGGGGTGGAGGACCACGAGTCGTATCTGCGCGAGTGCGTCGAGGCGGCGCTGGCCCGGGTGGCGGTGGAGATGCCGGGCGGTCCGCGCGGCTGCGTCGAGGCGACCGGTGAGTCACTGACCCGGCTGGTGGCGCGGGACGGGGGCGCGGTCGGGCTGGACGTGTTCTCGGTGCGGCCGGTGCGGGTGGAGTACGCGCCCGAGGTCGCCGCCGCCATGCACCGTCGCCGTATCGCCGCGCTGGACGCACGCGACCGGGCCACGATGGTCACCTCGGTCGTCGACTCGGTGGAGGACACGGTGACGCGGCTGACGATGCGGGGTCTGGTCGAGCTGGACGACTACGAACGCAAGGCGCTGGTCAAGGACTTGACGGTGGCGTTCTGCGCGGGGCGGGGTGAGACGGCGATCTGACGGGCCCCTCGAACATGTCCCTCGATTGGTATGGACATGTTCAACAGTCAGCAATAATCTGAGACTTGGTCTAGACCTGCAAGCTCGCCGAACTTCCCCCACGTTCCCAGGAGCAGCAGCATGCGCAGAAAGGCCAAGTTGTACGCAGCCGCACTCGGGCTCAGCACGGCAGGGGCCCTCGTGCTCTCCACCGGTGGCGCCAGCAGTCACGGCTACACCGACCTCCCCATCAGCCGGCAGAAGCTCTGCCAGAACGGCACCGTGACGAACTGCGGCTCCATCCAGTGGGAGCCGCAGAGCGTCGAGGGGCCGAAGGGCTTCCCGGGCTCCGGCCCGGCCGACGGCCAGCTCTGCAACGCCGGGCTGGGCCAGTTCTCCCAGCTCAGCGCGCCCAAGACACCGTCCGGCGGTGCGTGGCCCACCATCAAGGTGAACGGCGGTCAGAGCTACACCTTCCGCTGGCAGTTCACCGCGATGCACGCCACGACCGACTTCAAGTACTACGTCACCAAGCCGGGCTGGAACCAGAACCACAACCTGTCCCGCTCGGACCTCAACCTCACGCCGTTCTTCACGGTCCCGTACAACGGGCAGCGGCCGCCGTCCACGCTCTCCCACAGCGGCACCCTGCCGTCCGGGCTGAGCGGACACCACGTGATCCTCGCGGTGTGGACGATCGCCGACACGAGCAACGCGTTCTACGCGTGCTCGGACGTGACGTTCTGAGGTTCTCTTGAGTCAGCACCCAGGCCGGCGTGGGTAGGTTCCTCCCACGCCGGCCCATCGGGGTCGGCGTACAGACCTCGGGGGATGTGCGATGGACGTGATCTTCTATGTGGTGCCCGGCCTGATCATGGCCATGGCCCTGTTCACGGCGTACCGGGTGGTGTACCGCTCGTCCCAGGTGCGCGGTGCCTGGAACAGCGGGCTGACCGCCCAGGGGCGCTGCCTGCGGATGTACACCACGAACCACGGCGGCAGCCGGGACACACGGGTGTACAGCACGCTGCACCACGTGTACGAGTTCGTCACCCATGACGGCCGGCTCATCCGGTTCGAGGAGGAGGACGGCCCCGGAACGACGGTCGAGGGCGACCTGGTGACCGTGTACTACACCGACGGCCCGCAGGTGGTGGCCACGGCCCATCGCCCGAGCCCCGGCAGGCAGGCGGCGGCCACCGTCGGCATCCTCACGTTCCTCGGGGTGGTCGTGCTGTTCTGCATCGGTTTCATGGCCACCTACTCGCAGATGTCCTCGGGCATGGACGCGATGGGCGGCTTCTGAACCCTCGTACCCTCATGACCCTCCACAACTGACGGTACGTCAGTTACCGTGCGCGCCCATGGAGTCCACTACGGCACGCACGGTCGCGGAGCTCGTGGCGGCACGGTGGGGTGACCACCGGCCGGGGCTGTGGTTCGAGGAGCGGACACTCACCCGGCACGAGGTGACCGCCGGTGCCGCCGCCCGTGCGGCACTGCTGGCCGACCTGCTGCCGCCCGGCGCCGAGCCGCACATCGGGGTGCTCCTCGACAACACCCCGGAGTACCCGATGTGGCTGGGCGCGGCGGCCCTCGCCGGAGCCGCCGTCGCCGGGATCAACCCCACCCGCCGGGGCCCCGAACTCGCCCGCGACATCCGGCACACCGAGTGCCGGATCCTGGTCACCGAGCGGGCCCATCTGCCCCTGCTGGAGGGCCTCGAACTGCCCGGCGTGCGTGTGCTGCTGACCGGGACGCCGGAGTACGAGGCCCTGCTCGCCCCGTACGCCGGCGCCCGGCCCGACCCCGGTCGTGCCGCCCCGCACGACCGGCTCCTGCTGTACTTCACCTCCGGCTCGACCGGCGCGCCGAAGGCCGCGATCTGCACGCAGGGGCGGCTGGCCGCCGCCGGCTACGCCCTTGCGGACCAGTTCCGGGTGCGGCCCGACGACGTGCACTACATCTGCATGCCGATGTTCCACGGCAACGCGGTCATCGCCGACTGGGCGCCCGCCCTCGCGGCCGGCGCGGGTGTCGCGCTGCGCCGTCGGTTCTCGGCGTCGAACTTCCTCGCGGACGTCCGGCGCTACGGGGCGACGTACTTCACCTATGTGGGCCGAGCGATCCAGTACGTCCTGGCCACCGAGCCGCGCCCGGACGACCGGGACAATCCGCTGCGGCTCGGCTTCGGCACGGAGGCGGGCGCCGTGGACGCCGCCGCCTTCGAGCGCCGGTTCGGGGTGCGGCTGGTGGAGGGGTACGGCTCCTCCGAGGGCGGGGCCGCCGTGCAGTGGTCGCCGGGGACTCCGCCGGGGGCCGTGGGGCGGGCGGCGCCGGGTCTTGTCGTACTCGATCCGGACACCCGTGAGGAGTGTCCGCCGGCGATCTTCGACGCGGGCGGGCGGCTGGTCAACGGGGACGCGGCGATAGGTGAGCTGGTCAACCGGGGGCCGAACCCCTTCGAGGGGTACTGGCGCAATCCCGAGGCGGAGGCGGAGCGGCGGCGCGGGGGCTGGTACTGGACCGGGGACCTGTTCTGCCGGGACACCGACGGCTATCTGTACTTCGCGGGGCGCGGCGACGACCGGCTGCGGGTCGACGGGGAGAACCTGTCCGCCGCGATGATCGAGAACATCCTCGCGCGCTACGAGGGCGCGGCCGCCGTCGCCGTGTACGCGGTGCCGGATCCGGTGACCGGGGACCAGGTCATGGCGACGGTCGCGGGGGAGTTCGACCCGGTCGCCTTCGCGGCGTTCCTGCTGGCCCAACCGGACCTGGGGACGAAGATGGCGCCCCGGTTCGTGCGGGTGGTGGAGCGGATGCCGGTGACCGCCACGAACAAGATCCATCGGGCGGGGCTGAGGCGGGAAGGGGTGCGGTGCGCCGATCCGGTGTGGTGGCGGCCGCCGGGGGAGCGGGCCTACCGGAGGCTGACCGAGGCGGACGTCCTGACATACGTCGAAGGGCCTCCCGCTCCCACGAGAGGCCCTTCTCAGGTGCGCCGCCAGGGACTCGAACCCCGGACCCGCTGATTAAGAGTCAGCTGCTCTAACCAACTGAGCTAGCGGCGCATGACTCGCGCCGACCGCGATTTGTGGCTTTCGCGGCGGCGACGAAGAAAATACTACCTGGTCCGCGGGGGTGCTTCAGACCACCGCGGAGCGGGCCGGGTCAGGACTGGATCGCCAGCGACAGCAGCACCGGCGCCGCGCTGCGGTTCAGGCTGTCCGCCGCCTGGCGCAGCCGGTGCGCGTGCTCCAGCGGGAGCGACAGGGCCAGGCAGCCCACCGAGGAGCCGGCCGTGATCGGGACGGCCGCGCACACCGTGCCCACCGCGTACTCCTGGAGGTCGAGGTGGGGGACCGTCGGCGGCTGGGACTCCAGGCGGGAGAGCAGCACCTTGTCGCTGGTGATCGTGCGCGAGGTGAGGCGGGCCATCTTGTGCCGCGAGAGATGGTCACGCCGGCCGTTGTGGTCGAGCTGGCCCAGCAGGCTCTTGCCGATCGCGGTGGCGTGGGCGGAGAAGCGGAAGTCGACCCACTCGTTGACCACCGGGGTGGCCGGACCGGCCGCGAACTGGTCGATCCTGACCTCTCCGTCGATGTACCGGCTGATGTAGACGGCGGCACCGACCGAGTCCCGCAGCCGGTCCAGGGTGTGCTGGAGGTTGTCCCGCAGCGCCTGCTCACGGCCCTGGGCGGAACCGAGGCGGGCCAGGGCGTCGCCCGTGGCGTACGCCCCGTCGGCGATCTGCTCGACATAGCCCTCGCGGCGCAGCAACCGCAGGAGGCCGGTCAGGCGCCCCGGGCCGATGCCCGTGTGCCGGGCGAGCTCGGTGTCGGTGACTCCGGAGCTGTGCCGTGCCACGGTCTCCAGGACGCGCAGGGCGTCCTGGATCGAGTGGTACGGCGTCGTCGACTCGTGCTGGAGCGCCACGGTTCCCCCTGCGGTCGCACGTCGCTTCTCGCGTTTTGTTGACTGGGCCGGGTTCGAGTGAGTCAGTCTCCTTCACGATAACGGGCAAGAGGCTTGTAGTGAGCGCTTGTTGACGAGATTGCGACGCCCTCAACTGCGGTGGTAGCACTCTGGCATATGCCTGAGTCATGGGCCCCGCGAAGAGTCACAGCACAGCGCTGAGGAACTCCCGTGTGCGGTCGTTCTCGGGGTCGTTGAAGATCTTCTCCGGGGAGCCCGACTCGATGACCCGGCCGGAGTCGAACATCAGGACCTGGTCCGAGATGTCCCGGGCGAAATTCATCTCGTGGGTCACACAGAGCATGGTGATGTCGGTGGTGCGGGCGATGTCCCGCAGCAGGTCCAGGACGCCCGCGACCAGCTCCGGGTCCAGCGCCGAGGTCACCTCGTCGAGCAGCAGCACCTGCGGGCGCATGGCCAGCGCCCGCGCGATGGCCACCCGCTGCTGCTGGCCGCCGGAGAGCTGGGTCGGGCGGGCGTCGCACTTGTCGGCGAGGCCCACCATCTCCAGCAGCTCACGGGCGCGCGCCTCGGCCTCGTCCCTGGACATGCCGAGGACGGTGACCGGGGCCTCGGTGATGTTGCGCAGCACGGTCATGTTCGGGAACAGGTTGAACTGCTGGAACACCATCCCGATCTTCTTGCGGACCTCGCGGATCTGCTTCTCGGGGGCCGGGTGGAGCTGCTCCCCGGCGACCGTGATCGTGCCCTCGTCGGGCTTGGCCAGGGTCATCAGCAGCCGCAGGATCGTCGTCTTGCCGGAGCCGGACGGGCCGATCAGGGTGACGTGCTTGCCGGACGCGACGGAGAAGTCGAGCCCGTCAAGGACCGTGTTCGAGCCGAAGCGCTTGGTGACGTGGTCGAAGCGGATCAGCTCGCCGCCGTCCACCGGCGGGTTGGCGCTCGCGTCGGGATCTTTCATCAGAGGGGTGTCAGCGGACAAGGCGTCGCTCCAGGGCTCGTACGAGAAGGGAGGCCGGGTAGGCGATGAAGATGAAGGCCACACCGATGACCGTCAGGGGCTCGGTGAACTGGAAGTTCTCCTGTGCGAACAGCCGCGCCTCGCCGAGCATCTCCATGACCGTGATCGTCATCAGGATCGGGGTGTCCTTGAGCATCGCGATGACGTAGTTGCCGAGGGCGGGGACCACCCGGCGGATCGCCTGCGGCAGGATCACCACCCGCCACGTCCGGGTCACCGGCAGATTCAGCGCCGTCGCGGCCTCCCACTGGCCGACGGGCACCGCCTCGATGCCGGCCCGGTAGACCTGCATCGTGTACGTCGAGTAGTGCAGCCCGATCGCGAAGACGCCGGTGGTGAGCGCCGATGCGGTGATGCCCCACTCGGGCAGCACGTAGAACAGGAAGAACAACTGCACCAGCAGCGGGGTGTTGCGGATGAACTCCGTGACCGCCCCCACCGGCCAGCGCACAAAGCGGCTCGGGGTGCGCATCAGCAGCGCCCACACCAGGCCCAGCGCGAACGAGATCAGCGAGCCGAGGGCCAGGATCTGCAGCGTGAGCAGCAGCCCGTCCCAGAATCGCGGCATGAAGTCGGCGACAGCGCCCCAGTCCCAGGTCATCCGAGAGCACCTCCCGCGCCCACACCGGTCGTCTCGGGTCGGTGCAGTTCCTGCTCGGGCGTGCGCCCGACCGACTTGCCGACACCGGCCTTGAGTTTGCGTTCCAGTCCGCGCATGCCCCGCGTGAGCAGGAAGGCGATGACGAAGTAGATGAGCAGGACGTAGGTGTAGATCTCCGCGCTCTCCTGGAGCGCCAGGCGCACCAGGTTGGCGCTGAAGGCCAGGTCGCCCATGCCCATCACGGACACCAGCGCGGTGCCCTTGAGCAGTTCCACCAGCAGGTTGGTGAAGGAGGGGATCATCTCCGGCACCGCCTGCGGCAGCAGGACCAGCCGCATCCGCTGCCACGGCGTGAAGCTGAGCGCGATACCGCCCTCACGCTGTGCCGGGTCCACGGAGTTCAGGGCGCCGCGCACGATCTCGGCGCCGTACGCGCCGTAGGTCAGTCCGAGTGCGAGGGTGCCGGCCCACAGCGGGACCAACTGCCAGCCGAACGCGACCGGCAGCACGAAGAACACCCAGAAGATCATGATCAGGGCGGAGGTCCCGCGGAACACCTCGGTGTAGACGCCCGCGAGGAAGCGGACGATCCACAGCCGGTGGGTGCGGGCCATGCCGACCCCGAAGGCGACCGCCGTCGCCACCAGTCCGCTCAGGACCAGCAACTGGACGGTGATCCATATCCCTTTGAGTACGAGTTCCCAGAGTCCCGAGGTCATCCGCCGCACAGCTCCTTCGCGGTGAGGTCGGTCATCTCCGCCTCCGTGAAGCCGAAGGGCTTGAGGATGCGGAACAGCTCCCCGCTCTTCTTCAGCTTCTGCAGCTCCACGTTGAAGGCGTCCCGCAGCTTCGTCTCGGTCGGCCGGAACGCGAACGCGCCGCCGTCGACGTGCGGTTTGCCCTCGACGAGGGGCGCGAAGGCCTTGGTGGACTCCGCCTTCGCCGACTTCTTGACGACCTCACGGGTGGTCAGCGCCGTACCGGCGAAGGCGTCCACGCGCCCCGCCTCGACCGCGTTCAGCCCCGCGACCTGGTCCGGCACGATGAGGATGTCGCTCTCCTTGTACCCCGCCTCGACGGCGTACTGGATCTCGGCATAGCCGGTTCCGGTGGCGAACTTGGCCTTCTTCTCGACGACGTCCTTGTAGTCGTGCAGCCCCTTGGGGTTCCCCTTGCGCACGATGAAGGAGTCGAGCATCTGGTAGTCGGGGTCGGAGAAGATGACCTGCTCGCAGCGCTCGGGGTTGACGTACATGCCCGCGGCGACGACGTCGAACTGCTGCGAGTTCAGACCCGGGATCAGCGACCCGAACTCGGTCGGCACGGGTTGCACCTTGTCGATGCCCAGCCGTTTGAAGATGACCTTGGCCAGTTCCGGCGCCTCGCCGGTCAGGTCTCCGTTCCTGTCGATGTAGCCGAAGGGGATCTCCCCCGCGATACCGAGGCGTACGACGCCCGCCGCCTTGAGCCGGTCGAGCAGGTCACCTCCGTCCTCGGTCGATGCCGTGGCCACCCGCGAGCAGCCGGCGGCCCCCAGCGCACCGAGCGCCGCCACCCCCGCGAGCAGCGACCGGCGCGTGGTCCCAGGTGTGTCTCTGTCGTTCCCATTAGGTGGAGCCATGGCGGCGCGGCTACCCGAGACGATGCGATGTATGCACCCTGGAATGCATGACTGATCGGTTCATCGAGGTGTCACTGGTCAAGCGCGAAATCCACTGCACGGCCAAGCTCCTGGACGACCGCGCCCCGCTGACCTGCGCGGCCGTCTGGGACGCCCTGCCCCTGACCGGCGACGTCTATCACGCCAAATACGCCCGCAACGAGATCTACGCCCTCTTCCCGCCCTTCGCGGAAACGGAGCCGCCGCTGGAGAACCCGACGGTCACCCCCATTCCGGGCGATCTGTGCTATTTCGCCTTCGCCGGAACGGAACTCGGCACCAAGTCCTACGGCTACGACCGCGAGGTCCGGCCCGGCACGACGGTGGTCGACCTGGCCCTGTTCTACGAGCGCAACAACCTGCTGCTGAACGCGGACGTGGGCTGGGTGCCCGGAATCGTCTGGGGCCAGATCGTGGAAGGGCTCGAAGAGATGGCCGAGGGCTGCAACGACCTGTGGCGCTCGGGAGCCCTGGGGGAGTCGCTGAGATTCCGGCGCATCGAGTGACGGAACTCAGCTCTCCTCGGCCAGACTTGAGGCCATGTCGAACACGATCGCCGGGCTGCTCGGTGGTGTCATCGGGGCGCTGATCTCGGCCCTCGCCATGTTCCTCGGGCCGCTGGCACATCAGCGGCAGATCGCACGGCAGGAGAGGGCGCGGGCCGACCGTGAGGCGACCCGGATCCAGTTGCAGCGGGTGGCCCGGGCCCGTACGGCGGTGAGGGCGTGGCACGAGTTCCTGCGCCGTGCCCTCACCGACCTGGAAGCCGGCCTCGCCCTGGACGCGGAGCGGTTCCTTGCGCAGTCCGACGCCATGCGGGACGAGGCGAGGGCGGCCTCCGACGAGCTTCTGGGCGGTGGACTGTGGATGGGATCGAACCAGTTCGGCGCCTTCGAGACGGTGACGGAGGTGCTGCGTGCCCACGCCGGGCACGCCGGCGCCGACGGCCGGACCTCGCTCGTCGCGGACGACCTGGGCGGTCGTGGTGCGCTGAGCTGGAAGGAGGAGCTCTACCACTCCAGAGCGAGCCTGAACGAGGATCTCCTGGCCCACGTCGAACGGCTGCGGGACACACCCGTCGAGGTGATCGGCACCGGTACGGCCGTCAGGCCCCGCCGGCCGTGACCCCGGCCTCGTACAGGGCGTGCGCCGCCCGCAGCACCAGATCGTCCCGATGCCGGGCGGCCACGATCTGCAGACCGACCGGCAGGCCGTCCCCGTCCGTGCCGACGGGGACGGTGGCCGCCGGCTGCTGGGTCAGGTTGAAGGGGTAGGTGAACGGTGTCCAGCCGGTCCACCGGCGATGCCCCGAGCCCTTCGGGACCTCGGCGCCCGCCTCGAAGGCCGTGATCGGGAGGGTCGGGGTGAGAAGGAGGTCGTAGACGTCGTGGAAGCGGCCCATCCGGCGGCCCAGTGCCATGCGGACGTCCACCGCGGCCAGGTAGTCCAGCGCCGACAGTCGGGCGCCGGCGGCGCAGATCTCCCTCAGGCCCGGGTCGAGCAACTCCCGCTGGTGCGGCCCAAGATGCTGGGTCACCCGGGCCGCCCCGGTGAACCACAGGGTGTGGAAGGCGTCCACCGGATCCGTGAAGTCCGGGTCGGCCTCCTCGACGTACGCCCCGAGGCCCGCCAGATGCTCCACCGCCCGCCGCACGGCCGAGGCGACCGCCGGGCGCACCGCCACCTGGCCGCCGAGGGACGGGGAGTAGGCGACGCGCAGCCCGCGCACCCCGCCGGACAGGGCCGCGGTGAAGGAGCCCGGGGCCGGCGGGAGCGCCGACCAGTCGCGGGAGTCGGGCGCGCCGATGACGTCCAGGAGCAGGGCCGCGTCGGCCGCGTCACGGGTCATCGGGCCGACGTGCGCGAGCGTGCCGAAGGCGCTCGCGGGGTACAGCGGGACCCTGCCGTACGTCGGTTTCAGGGCGAAGATGCCGCAGAACGCCGCCGGGATCCGGACGCTGCCGCCGCCGTCCGTGCCGAGCGCCAGCGGTCCCGCGCCGAGTGCCACGGCCGCCGCCGCGCCGCCGCTGGAGCCGCCCGCGGTGCGGGTCGGGTCCAGGGGGTTGCGGGTGACGCCGGACAGCGGTGAGTCGGTGACGCCCTTCCAGCCGAACTCGGGGGTGGTCGTCTTGCCGAGGAAGACGGCGCCGTGCGCGCGCAACCGGGCCACCGAGGGGGCGTCCTCGTCCCACCTCCCCCGCTCGGCGACGGTCTTCGAGCCCCGCAGGGTCGGCGCCCCGCGCAGCAGCAGGATGTCCTTCACGGTGACCGGGACACCGTCGAGCAGGCCGGCCGGCTCGCCGCGCCGCCAGCGCTCGGCCGACTCACCGGCCCGCGCGAGGGCCTCGTCGGCGGTGAGCCGTACGAAGGCGTTGACCTCCGGCTGGATCCGCTCGGCCCGCTCCAGCGTCGCGCGGGTGGCGTCGAGGGGGCTGAAGTCTCCCTTGCGGTAGCCGTCGAGGAGTTGTACGGCGGTCAGTTCGGTGAGGTCCGTCATGCGCCCTCCAGGCTCGATCCGTGCGGAGTTCAGCGTCCCGGTACGTACCCGCGCTGCTTGTCCACGACGTTCAGCAGCGGTCTGCCCGCCTCCCACCTCTCGTACAACTCCACGAACTGACGCCCGAGTTCATCCCGCCACCCGATGGTGTCCCCGCTCATGTGCGGGGAGACGATCAGGCCCGGCAGCTCCCACAACGGGCTGTCCGGGGTGAGCGGTTCGTGCTCGAACACATCGAGCGCGGCCCCCGCGATCCAGCGCTTGGTGAGCGCCTGAGCCAGCGCCTCCTCCACCACGAGCTGCCCGCGCCCGACGTTGATGAACCGCGCCGAGGGCTGCATGACGCCGAACCGGCGCAGGTCGAACATGCCGTGCGTCTGCTCGGTGAGCGGCGCGGCCGAGATCACCCAGTCGGCGCGGGACATCAGCCGGTCGAGATCGTCGGGGCCGTGGATGCCGGTGCGCGGCACCCGGCCGACCAGCGCGGTGGTGACGTCGAGGGCCTTCAGCGTGCGGACGATCGTCCGGCCGATGGGACCGGAACCGACCACGCACGCGCGCGTGCCCGCCACGCGCTGCCCCTCGCGGTGCCGCCACTCCCGCGCGCGCTGGAAGTCCAGGGTCCGCGGCAGGTCCTTCGCCATCGCCAGCACCAGCGCGGCGACGTACTCGGCGATCGGCTGGTCGAAGATCCCGCGCGCGTTGGTGACGACCGTGTCGGATTCGGTCAGCTCCCGGCACATCAGGTGGTCCACGCCCGCGCTCGCCGTGTGCACCCAGCGCGGCCTCGGACCCTCGCCGGGCCAGGCGTGGCGCACGGCGTGCGAGGTGAAGTCCCAGACCAGCAGGACGTCGGCGTGCGGCAGCCGCTGCGCGAGGGTCGACTCGTCCGCGTGCTCGACACGGGCGCGACCGGTGAGCCGGCCGAGGCGGGGCAGGGGCTCGGCGTCGAGGACCAGGAGCGTGGGCGGCGGGCCGGAGACGGGGGAGGGACCGGGGGCGGGGGAGGTCATTCGGGGTCGCTTCTCCAGGGGTGTGCGAGGGCTGTGCCCCGGGGGTGTGCGGGGGCCGTTTCTCGGAGTTCTACTGGAAGGGATAGCCGTCTGACATGCGAGGTTTGACCACGCTCGCACCCGAACCTACCTTCGTCAACACGGGCGTACATACGGTCCGTTGCTCACCTGTTTCTCGTAGTGAGGGCGGTGCGTGCCATGGACGCCATGGACATCTCCTTCCTGGGCGGTCCTCGGCCCCAGCGTGGTGTCGGAGTCATCGCCCCGTTCGACTTCGCGCTGGACCGCGAGCTGTGGCGCTGGGTCCCGGACGAGGTCTCGCTGCACCTGACCCGGACGCCGTACGTCCCGGTCGAGGTCAGCCTGCATCTGGCCCGGCTGGTCAGTGAGCACGAGACGCTCGACGACGGCGTCCAAACCCTGACCGCGATCGCGCCCGAGGTGGTCGCCTACGCCTGTACGTCCGGCAGTTTCGTCGGCGGCATCGCCGGCGAGCGGGCGATGTGCGAGGCGATGACCCGGGCGGGCGCGGTGCCGTCGGTCACCACGTCCGGGGCGCTGCTGGAGGCGCTGACCGAGCTGGGGGCGCGGCGGGTGGCGCTGGTCACGCCGTACACGGTGTCGGTGACCCGTGCGCTTGAGGAGTACGTGGCCGAGGCGGGCGTCGCGGTCACCGGATGCGCGTTCATGGGGCTGACGCGGCACATCTGGAAGGTGCCCTACCGCGATGTGGCCGACATGGCGCGCAGGGCCGTCGGCCGCCGCCGGGTCGACGCGCTGTTCATAAGCTGCACCAACCTGCCGACCTATGACGTGATCCCCCAACTGGAGGCGGAGCTGCGCATCCCGGTTCTCTCGGCCAACCAGGTGACGATGTGGGCTGCGCTGCGCAGGCTGGGTACCCGCGCGGTGGGGCCTTATCAGGCGCTGATCGACCCGGCCGCTCGGATCGACCCGGCGACACCGAGCGGGCCCGTGCTCCCGGACGTGCCGGATGTTCCAGAGCAGGAACAGCAGTAGAAAGGCTGACATGACCGCACTCGGATTTCTCTACCCGGGCCACTCTGCCGAGGACGACTATCCGCGCATCGAGCAGTTGCTCGCCAGCGACATCCGGATCGACCTGGTGCACACCGACATCGGCGAGGACGCGCACCGGGTGGACGCCCTGCTGCGGATGGGCTCCGCCGAGCGCCTCGCGGCGGGCGTGGAGGCACTGCGGCTGACGGGCGCCGAGGCGGTCGTGTGGGCGTGCACGAGCGGCAGCTTCGTCTACGGCTGGGAGGGCGCCCACGACCAGGTGCGCACCCTCGCCGTCGCGGCGGGCATGCCGGCCTCCTCGACGTCCTTCGCCTTCGTGCACGCGGTCCGGGAGCTCGGCGTGCGGCGGCTGGCGATCGGGGCGACGTACCCGGACGACGTGGCCGAGCTCTTCGCCCGCTTCCTGACGGACGCGGGCGCGGAGGTCACGACGCTGCGCGGCTCCGGGATCATCACCGCGGCGGAGGTCGGCACCTGGGGCGAGGCCGAGGTGTTCGCGCTGGCCAAGGAGGCGGACTCGCCGGACGCCGAGGCGGTCCTGCTGCCGGACACCGCCCTGCACACGGCCGCCCACATCCCGGCCCTGGAGAGCGAACTCGGCAAGCCGGTCCTCACCGCCAACCAGGTCACAGTCTGGGAGGCCCTACGCCTGGCAGACCGCCGCGTGAACGCCCCGACCCTGGGCGCACTGTTCAGCCGCGAGCCGATCGTGCAGGTGTAGCGGGCCACCTCCTTCGGCCCGTCCGGTGTGCGGTTCTTTTCAGCCCGTCCGGCGTTTGAGGACGAGGCCCGTTCAGGGCCGATGCGGGGGTCCGGGGGCGGCAGCCCCCGGGGACGATGAGGCCCCCGCTCGAGCGAAGCCGAGAGTGGGGGAGGGTAGGGCGGCGGGGGCGAGGGAATAAACCGGAGACGGCCTCCTGTTAACTGCTGACGCACACCGCACAGCGAAACGGCAGGAGGAACCGGTGACGGCAGACGAGATCCGAGGCGAGGTACAGGGCACCGCACCCGTCCCCCTCTCCGTACTCGACCTGGTCACGGTCAGCGCCGGCCGCACCGCCACGGACGCCCTGCGCACCGGCGTCGAGCTGGCCCGCCTCACGGAGTCCCGAGGCTTTCACCGCTTCTGGGTCGCCGAGCACCACTCCATGCCCGGCGTCGCATCCTCCTCGCCCGCGGTGATCCTCGCCCACCTGGCCGCCCACACGAACCGCATCCGCCTCGGCTCCGGCGGCGTGATGCTCCCGAACCACGCCCCGCTGGTCATCGCGGAGCAGTTCGGCACCCTGGAGGCCATGGCCCCCGGCCGGATCGACCTGGGCCTGGGCCGTGCCCCCGGCACGGACGGCGCCACCGCCGCCGCCCTGCGCCGCACCGACCACCTGAACGAGGGCGCCGACGACTTCCCCGAGCAGCTCGCCGAGCTCACGCGCTTCCTCGACGACGACTTCCCCGACGGCCACCCCTACCGCCGTATCCACGCCGTCCCCGGCCCGGTCCAGGCGACCTCGCCCGGCGGAGTCCAGTCCCCGCACCGCCCGCCGATCTGGCTGCTGGGCTCCTCCGGCTTCAGCGCCCGCCTGGCAGCCGTCCTCGGCCTGCCGTTCGCCTTCGCGCACCACTTCTCGGCACGCAACACCGTCCCGGCTCTGGAGCTGTACCGGGAGTCCTTCCAGCCGTCCGCGGTCCTCGACCGGCCCTACGCCCTCATCGGCGTCTCCGCCCTCGCCACCGACGAGGAGAAGGAGGCCCGCCGTCAGGTGCAGGCCGCCGCCCTCGGCATGGTCCGCCTGCGCACCGGACGCCCCGGCCTCATCCCCACCCCCGAGGAGGCCGAGGCCTACGAGTTCAGCCCGATGGAGCGCGAGTTCGCCGAGTCCTGGAACGCCAACGTCATCCACGGCACCTCCGACGAGGTCCGCGCCGGCCTCGACGACCTCCAGAAGCGCACCGGCGCCGACGAGTTGATGATCACCAGCAACGCACCCGGCATGGACATACGTCTGCGCTCGTACGAACTCATCGCGGACGCCTACGGATTGCCGACCGCCTGACCGGAAACCGCCCGCCTCACCCGGCGCACGTCAGACGCGTGCGCCCATCAGCTCGGAGATACGATCCGGCGACACCGGCCGCGAGTACAGCCACCCCTGGCCGGTGTCGCAGCCGATCCGGCGCAGCCGTGAAGCCTGCGCCAGCGTCTCCACGCACTCCGCGGTGACCGTCAGCCCCAGCC
Source organism: Streptomyces sp. NPDC036764 (assembly GCF_055609385.1). Taxonomy (NCBI): domain Bacteria; kingdom Bacillati; phylum Actinomycetota; class Actinomycetes; order Kitasatosporales; family Streptomycetaceae; genus Streptomyces; species Streptomyces sp. NPDC036764. The sequence continues at coordinate 186,746 of NZ_JBVJPT010000007.1, read as the reverse complement.
GGTGGGCGAGCTGGATCATCGCCTCGACCACGACCTCGTCGGCCGGGTTCGGCGGGACGGCGGTGCTGTTGTCGCTCTCGTACTGGAAGCCCCGTACGAAGGAGCCGTCCAGCTTCAGCACCGAGACCGGCAGCCGGCTCAGATACGCCAGATTCGAGTAGCCGGTGCCGAAGTCGTCGATGGCGATGCGCACACCCATGTCGCTGAGCGCCTGGAGGTCCTGGAGGGGCCGGCCCGACGAACCCATCACCGCCGACTCGGTCAGCTCCAACTGGAGCAGATGCGGGGCGAGTTCGGTCTCGTCGAGGATCCGCGCCACGTCCGCCACCAGGTCGGAGTCCCACACCTGGCGCACGGCGACGTTCACGCTGACGAAGATCGGCGGCTCGTCGGGGTGCGCCACCTGCCAGGCGCGCGCCTGCCGGCAGGCGGTCGCCAGCACCCAACGGCCCAGCGGCACGATCGAGCCGTCCTCCTCGGCCAGTCCGATGAACCGATTCGGCGCCAGTACGCCGAACTGAGGATGATTCCAGCGGACAAGCGCCTCGACACCGCGCAGCCGGCCGTCCTCCATCCCCACCAACGGCTGGTACTCCAGGGCGAACTCACCGCGCTCGATGGCCGCGCGGAGGGTGGCGGCCAGTGCCTGACGGGTCATGAGGTGGGCGTTGCGCTCGGGGTCGAACAGCGTCCAGCGGTCCTTGCCGTCGGCCTTCGCCCAGTACAGCGTCGTGTCGGCGGCCTGCATCAGGGCGGTCGGGGTGGTGCCGGCCGCAATGCGCTCCACGACTCCGATCGACGCCGACACCGACAGGCGCCGGCCGGACAGGTCGAAGGGCTCCCGCAGTGCCGCCAGCAACGACTCGGCCAGGTCGGCCAGTTGCTCGGTACCTGTCGAGTCCTCGACGAGCAGGGCGAACTCGTCACCGCCGAGCCGGGCCACCAGCGGCGGGCTGGAGCGGGCGTACCCGGCCTGCTCCGCGCAGCGCGTGAGCCGCTCGGCCGCGGAGGCCAGCAGCTTGTCGCCGACGCGGTTGCCGAGGGTGTCGTTGATCGCCTTGAAACCGTCAAGGTCCAGATAGCACAGGCCGATTCGGCCCGTGGTGCCGCTCTCGTCGTACGACTCCACCTCCAGTGCCGCTGTCAGCCGCTCGAAGAACAGCGTGCGGTTGGGCAGCCGGGTCACCGGGTCGTGCATCTGCAAGTGGCGCAGCCGTGCCTGGAGTTCGCGGTGGGCGCTGATGTCGGCGACGGAGAGCAGCACGCCGCCGGACTCGTCGCCGGGCAGCGGCGCGACCGTGACCCGGACCCACATGGAGTGGCCCTCCGGGTGTTTGAGGCGGCGCGTGCACCGCAGTTCGGCCTGGCGGCCGCGCAGCACCTCGCGGTACGTCTGCCAGGTGCGCGCGTCGGAGGCGAGGTCGACCAGGTCGGCGGCCGCGGTCCCGGTCAACTCCTCGGCGGGTGTGCCGAGCAGGGCGGCGAGCGTGGAGTTGGCGCCTGCCACCAGGCCGTCTCGGTCGACCACGGCCATCGCCAGGGGCGCGGCGGAGAAGGCGGACGAGTAGGGCGGCGCCCCGGTACCGGGCGATGGCTGGGCATTACTCTCTGTGACGGCCGGCCCGATGAGGTCTGCCGCGGGCGTCGGCCCTTCGGACGTTCCGCTCACCGCTCGCTCCCGCAGTGCACTCGATCTTCGGATGGGTCTCATCGGAATGGTCGGCCGGGTGGATGCCGGGCGGCTGCCGGGCCGTGTCCGTGCAGGAAAAGTGTCAGGAAAGTGTGCCGATCATAGAGGCTGGTCTCCGGCCCTTCCACCTACTGTCCAGTGTTCCCGCGCAACGCGCGCATCCGACAGATCGTTTCTGCTCGCACCTGGACAGCTTCTTCGGGCCCCCGACCACTTGTGACGTTCCGTGAGCGATTCGGGGTGTCGATGCCGCGGAGCCCGTGGCCCGCTCACCCGTCCGGTGCAGCAGAACAGGACGTAGTACGACAATCTGACACAGGCTGGGTGCGGTGTCCCGCGAACCGCTTCCGGAGGTCCACGTGCCGCGTCAGCTCCCCCTGCTCCGTGGGATGGGTCTGCTGCGGGACAGGCACCGACTGCGCAGTGTCGCCGCGGTGTTCACCACGATGTCGGCGCTCGCCGCGACCTCCCTGGTCGTCGGTCCGTCGGTCGCGGAACCGTTCGACGCGGCACCCTGTGCCCTGGAGCGCACCGACGCCCACCACTCCGAGGGCCTGGACACCTGGAACGCCACCTATCCGCGTCCCGCCCGGGGGCTCGACGCGGTCATGGTGTTCCTGTCCTTCCCGGACGCGGCACCCCTGACGACACCCGCCGAACTGACGGCCGACCACTTCCCGGCCACCACCCGCTTCTTCGAACGTGCCTCCTACGGCAGATTCACCCTGCGCCCGCATCCGCTGCGGCACTGGCTGCGCATGCCGCGCCCGTCGACGGCGTACGCCATACAGCGTGACTGGCGTGTCGCCGACCGGGCCGCCTATCTGCGGGACGCCCTCGCGGTGGCGGACCGGGAGGTGGACTTCTCCCGCTACGACGTCGTCTACTTCGTCGCCGACCCGGACGCGCCCGGCGTCGACTCGGACGCCACCAAGGTCGTCAACCTGGAGACGCCGCTGCGGGCCGACGGCACCGACATCCGGCGTGTCGTCACCGTGTTCGAGAACCACCCGCCGGACCGGCTGGTCCTCGCGCACGAGACCGGCCATGTCTTCGACCTGCCGGACCTGTACCACCGTCCGGTGGACGGCAAGGGCGACTGGGACACCTATGTCGGCGACTGGGACCTGATGGGCAGCCAGTTCGGCATGGCTCCGGACCTGTTCGGCTGGCACAAGTGGAAGCTCGGCTGGCTGGATCCACGGCAGGTGGTGTGCGTGCAGGGCAGCGGAGCCGGGACCGCCCGGCTGACGCTGGAGCCGCTGTCGGCGGGCCCGGGGCTGCCGCCGCGGACGGGCGCGGCCGGGGCGGACGGCGACTTCGGCGGACCTGCCCTCGGCCCGAACGGCTCCTCCGAACCGACCGGCTCCGCCCACGGCACCGTGCCGGGGTTCGGGCTGGGCAACGGCATCAAACTCGCCGTCGTGCGCACCGGCGCCGAGAGCGCCCTCGCCTTCGAGGTGCGCGGTCCGGTGGGCAACGACGTGGAGACCTGCCGGCAGGGGGTGCTGGTGTACCGGGTGCGCAGCCGGACCGAGTCCGGCGGCGGGCCGGTCGAGGTGATCGACGCCCATCCACGCAGCGAGGCCTGCTGGGAGGAGTCCGTGTACCCACCACTCGCGGACGCACCGGTCGGCCTCGGCGAGACCTTCACGGTGCCGGGGGAGGGCGTCCGGGTGGAGGCGGAGGGCAGGACGGCTTCGGGCGCATGGACGGTGAAGATCACGACGACGGACAGCGCGCACGTGTCGGGGTAGCGCCCATGCCGGAGCGGCCGGAGCGGCCGGAGCGGCCGGAGCGGCCGGAGCGGCCGGAGCGGCCGGGGGTGGAGTGGTGGCCGGGCGTTCGCGGCGCATGCGAAAAGCCCCTCGTTCTCACGAGGGGCTTTCACTGTCTGTGCGCCGCCAGGGACTCGAACCCCGGACCCGCTGATGCTGCATTCTCCGGGGGATAACCCCCGGACCCCCAGCCGCCCCTGCAGAGCCCGCCTCAAAAGCAAAAGCCCCCCGCAGTTGCGAGAGGCCTTTACCGTCTGTGCGCCGCCAGGGACTCGAACCCCGGACCCGCTGATTAAGAGTCAGCTGCTCTAACCAACTGAGCTAGCGGCGCCTGCTGACGTCGTAGACCTTAGCACCCTGATCGGCGTGGGGAAAAATCGATATCCGAACGGCAGCGCGGGCGGCCCGTACGGCCGCCCAGAGCAGCACCTCGGGGCCCGGTAACCAGGGATTACGGGTGTCGGGGGCGACCAGCCAGCGGGAGCCGGAGGGGGTCGTCGGCGGCAGGTCCGCGTCCGGTAGATCCAGGTCCGGCAAGCCCGCGTCCGGCCCGTCCGGGTCCGCCGGCGCCGGGACGGTGACCGCGTCGCCGGTGCCGTGGCAGAGGAGCGGCGGCATGCCGTCCGTGCGGCCGAACTCCTCCCACCGCAGCAGTGACGGCAGCCGCTGGGCGGTGCCCGGCGCGGCGAACATCAGGATCCGCCCGCGATAGACGGCCACGGGTCCCGAACCCGGCCCCCCGTCCCACAGCCGGTCCAGCATCCGGCGCCCGAAGAGCGCGGGGGCGCTGACGACGTCGAAGACGGAACCGCAGGGCAGGACCACCGGGGCCGCCGGGCGCTCCTCCCAGAGGGCGAGCGTGCTGCGCGGATACGTTCCTGCCGAGGCGAGCCAGGCGACGCCGTCAGGGGTGATCCGTGCGGCGGTGTCGACACCGGTGGCGTGGAAGCCGGCGTCCGAGAAGATGTCGTCCCGTGTGCTGCTCATGACGCATAGATCTACCTGGCGTGAGCACGCGGTCTCTCAGGGTTGCCGAAACGCCGTACAGGAGAGGGTGGGAGCGGGTATCTTGCCCGCCTGGCATATGCCAAGAGGTGGCGGTGGGTGAGCTGCCCGGTCGGGTCGGTCACACCGGGTCGACGTGTCCCGCCCCTTCGACGCCACGCATCAGATCCCTGCCGAACTCCACCATCTTCTTGGCGTAGTCCTCGGTCCACTCGGCCTGCTCGGCGATGTCGGCGGCCGTCAGCCGGTCGAACCGCCGCGGGTCGGCGAGCTGCGCCGCCGCGATGGCCTGGAACTCCACCGCGCGGTCCGCGGCCGCCCGGAACGCCTGCGTCAGCTCGGTCGCCCGCGCGAGCAGCGCCCGGGGGTCGTCGATCGACTCCAGGTCGAAGAAGTGCTCCGGGTCGTCGGCCGCCTGCGCGGGCTCGAAGAGCAGGGGCGCGGGGCGTAGCCGCGGTTCGTTCCGACGCGGCGTGGGCTCCGCCATGTCTTTGTCCTCCTCGTACGTCACCGGTCTCGTCGGTCACCGGCGACCCTGCGGTGAACCGGTCCACCGTCCATTGTCCCGCGCCCGCGCAAGTGGGCGTCGGGACAGGTCAAACGGGGTGCCGTCCTTCCAGGGCCTTCAAGGCCGCCAGAGCACCCGATGTTCCGAGAGCCTGGCCAACACCGCGTGATTCGCCTCCCAACCGTCCGGAAACTTCACCACCGTCCCCAACTGCACCGGCTCCGTCGACGGGTAGTCGTCCAGGAGGTCGCTCACCCCCGCGCGGCACACCACGATGCACGCGTGCCGATGGCGGGAGGCCAGCACGCACAGGCGGCCCGTCTCCAGGTGGAAGGCGGTGGCGTCGGGGCGGCCGGAGAGCGGGTGCAGGACCACGGTCACGTCGTACTCGCGGCCCTGGAGGCGATTGGCGGTGTCGACGGTGACGTCTGTCACCCCCAGCTCGGCCAGCGCCGCCCGGATCCCGGCGGCCTGGTCCCGGTGGGCCGTGCCGACCGCGATCCGGTCGGCGGTGAGCGGCGCCGGATCCGGCGAGCGCTCCGACGTCGCCACGCCGCCCCGGTCCAGCAGACGCCGTACGACCGCCGCCACCGCCCGCACCGCCTCGGGATCCGTGCGCGGGGTGTGCCGCGCCGGCAGTTCCAGCAGCCCCCAGCCCGACTCCGCCGCCTCGTCGATCACCCGGTCGGGGCCCGAGCCGTCCGACGGGACCGCGAAGGTGAGCCGGCGGTCGTCGTGACCGGTGCCGCTGCGGAAGGGGGTGAAGGGGTAGAACGCGTCGGAGACCAGGGGGGCGGCGGAGGCCGGGAGGCGCCAGGAGACCGGCAGGCGGTGCTGGGGCAGGTCGGGGTTGTGTGCGAGGAGGGTCGTCACGGCAGAGCCCGAGGGGTCGTACGACAGGCCCGCCCACTGCTCGCTGCCCACGATCGCGAACGGGTCGAGCTGACCCGGGTCGCCCACGAACAGCGCCCGCTCGAACAGCCCGGCCACGGCGAGCAGCGAGTCCGAACGCATCTGGTACGCCTCGTCGACGATGGCGTGCCGCCAGGGCTCGTCGACCTTGACGTGCGCCCACTTGGCCGCCGTGGACAGGACGACGGCCTGACCCGCGAGATCGGCCGCCTTCGCCGACTTGCGTACGTTCGGCAGGTCGTCCAGCGCCTTGTCGTACGGGTCGGAGTCGCTGCTGTGCAGCCGGCCCACCGGCAGCTCGGGGTTCTTCTCGGCGAGCCTGAGCACCAGGTCGTCGACCTGCGCGTTGGTCTGCGCGACGATCATCAACGGGCGCCCGGCGTCCGCGAGTTCCAGGGCCGCGCGGACCACGAGCGTGGACTTGCCGGCGCCGGGCGGGGAGTCCACGACGACGCCGCGCGCCTCGCTGTGCAGGGTGTTGTGCAGGATCGCGTCGGTGGCCTCGGCCGCGGCGGCACCGGGGTCGAACACGGCGGTCACAGCACGTCCTCCTGGGTGAGCGGATCGGCGGCCTCGGACACCTGTTCCCCTGGCGGCCCGCCGTGCGTCCACGGTGTCTGCTCCGGTTCGGGCAGCTTCGCGCCGCCCCGTTGCTCGTGCTCGAAGAGCGTGAAGCAGACCAGGTCGCCCTTCTGCGGCACCGACCCCTCCTCGGGCTCCTTGCCACGGCCCATCTTGTCCAGGACGCGCAGCACGATCAGTGCGCCGCCGTCCTCGTCGAGAGCCTCCTCGTGGCCGACGAACTCCGCCGACTGGGGTTTTTGGCCCAGCGACCGGAACACCTTGGCCCGCTCGCCGAGGTGCGGCCGGTCGTCCGTGCGGACGGTGACCAGGGGCCGCGGGCTCGGCCGCTTGCCCTCGCTGTACGCCATCACCACATCGGTGACCTCGCCCGCGAACGCCTCTCCCACCAGTCGCCGCCCCGCCATCACCAGCGGATCGTCGAGCGCCTCCTGGGCCTCCAGACGGGCCTGTTCCCGCTCACGCGCGGCGAGCTTGTTCGCGGCGGTGACCGCGTCGTCGCGGCGGGGCTGCGGGGGCTCACCGGCGAGGACGCGGTCCCGGTGGCCGGTGAACGACCAGCGGTCGCGGGTCCACCGCTCCTCCACCCGCCCGGCCACGGGCAGCTCCCGCAGCAGGTCCAGGCCCCGCCACACCGCGTCCCAGGTGGGCCGGGTCCGGCTCGCCACCAGGGCGCGGATCTCCCGCTCGGCCGCGGTGAGGTCCCCCAGCCGGTCATCGGCCTCCAGCCCGTCCGCGGAGGCGGCGAGGGCGGTGCGGGCGCGGTCGTAGCGCTCGATCGCGGGGGCGAGCAGTTTGTTGTCGAACGCCGGGTCGGTGGCGGGGCCGGCCGGCGGGCACAGGAGCTGGCCGTCCCGGTCCCGCGCGAGCTCCGCCCGCAGTGCCGCCTCGGCCCCGCTCTCGCCCGGCGGGGGGTCGATCCAGGCGAGCAGCGCGCCCAGGTGCTGGTCCTCCAGGGTGGACTGGCCGGTCGCCCAGTGCCGGGACAGCAGGTCCGTCATGGCCGGCAGCAGCGAGGAGCCGGGCACGCGGGCCCGCTCGCCGAAGTGGGTGAGCCAGCGGCCGAGCAGCGGCACGCGCGGGGGCGCCGGATAAGGGGCCTCCGGGTCCTGCTCCGCCGTACGCCGAAAGCGCATCGAACGGCCCAGGAGCCGTACGAACTCGATGCCCGCGCGGCTCGGCATGATCAACTGCGGGGCGTCCGCGCACAGCTCGACCTCGACCTTGACCCGCTTGCCGGTCTCCGGGTCGGTCTCGTTGCGCTCGGCCGCCTCCACGTCCTCGGCGTAGGCGTCGATGTACGGCAGGACGACGTCCGCCAGCTCGGACAGGAACGCGAACCTGAGGTCCCGGTCGCGCGGCTGCGGTACGACCAGCAGGTGCGGGGCGTCCCGGTCCGTGCCGACCAGCGCGCCGAGCGGGGCACCGGCCTCGCCGGCGGTGGTGAGCGGCACGAACACGAGCGGGCGCTGCGACAGATGCCGGTGACGGACGGTCGCGGCGGGCTGGGCGCGACCGGTGCTTACGGCTTCCAGTCGGGCGAGGGTGGAGATCAGCGACACGCGGCCACCGCCCGGTCACCGAGGGCCTGCGCGCGCAACCGGGCCGCCCGGCGCAGTGCCGCCACCGCCGGGTCGTCCGGGTCGCCCGACTCGCCGCGCGCCGCCGACAGGACGTCCCCGACCGTGGTCAGACCGCCCAGCTCGGCCCGTACCGAGCGACCCAGTGAGGTCACCGCACCGGACTCGAGGGAGCGGGCGCGGCAGTGGAAGGCCAGCTCGCAGGCGGACAGGCACTCGGGCGCGTACGTCGCCGGAACCGACTCGACGGCGGCCGTCAGATCGGCCGCGGGCAGTTCGGGGGAGAAGCAGGTGCCGGCGGGGAGCGCGTCGGCGATGTCCTCGATACGGGTGAGCCGGTCGAGCTGGCGGGCGGTCACCGCGCGCTGTTTGCGGACGTCGACGGCCGAGGCGGTGGGGAGGTTGGAGAAATCCTTGGGGCAGACCAGCAGGACGCGGTCGCGCACGCGCGGGACAGGGGCGCTGTCCGAGGCTGTCCGCTTCTGGGGCGCCTTGGCCGGTGTCGAGGCGGCGACCGTCCTCGGCTCTTCGACACCGGCACGCCCCTCCGGCTCCGCGCCGAGCCGGGCGGCGACCTCCTCCAGCGCCAACACGTACACCGCCGCCTGCCGCGCGGCCGCACCCACCTTCGCCGGGTCCGCCGAACCGTCCAGCATCGGGAAGGACTTGATCTCCACGACCGTCCAGGTCCCGTCCGGGTGCACGACGACCGCGTCCGGCTCCAGGAAGGCGGGCGAGCCGGCGACGTCCAGAGCGAGCATGGGGTGGTCGAGCAGGGTCCACTCGCCGTGCGCCTCGGTGGCCTCGCGCAGCGCCAGTGCCGTACGGGCCGTGCGGCCCTCGGGGCCGGTCGCGGTCAGCTCGGGCACGCGCGCGTGGGTGGGCGGTTCGGCGCCGCGGTCCAGCTTCTCGCGCACCAGGCGCAGCAGCTCCGCGCCGCCGTCCGCCTTGACCTTGGCCTCGAAGGCGTTGCCGCGCGTGAGGGCGAACTGCGACTGCCCGAAGGCCGACGGCGAACCCAACGCGCTCGCCAGCACCGCCTTGTTCACCCCGGCGCCGTCCAGGATCGCGCGCCGCTTGCAGCCGGGGTTGGCGGCGAGGGCGGCCAGGGCGCGCGCGTCCAGCGCCTTGGCCGGTACGTCGGGACCGCGCAGCTCAGCGAGCCGGTGCCGGAGCGCCGTCCCCCGCGTCCTGGGGAGAGGCACTCGGCTCGGCTCCGGCTCCGAACCGGGACTCGCGCTGCCGTGGAATTCGCTCACCCGCGGAAGTCTGGCATCCGCCACTGACAATCGAGGAGGAAGTGGCACCCGAGCCCACCGTGACGGTGGCGCCCGCGGCGCTCGGGACCGAGCCGGCGGCGGCCGAGACGGGCGTGAGCGCAGGCCCGAACCGCGTCCGCGCCCGGTCCATGATCCGCATCACAACGGGCGCCAGCAGCAGGCCGACGCCCATCACGGCGGCGCCCGCGACCGCGTCGAGGAAGTAGTGGTTGGCGGTGCCCATCACCACGATCGTCGTGATCAGCGGGTAGGCGACCGCGGCGATCTTCGTCAGGCGCGTCCCGCCGAACCGCCACAGCATGACCCCGCACCACAGCGCCCAGCCGACGTGCAGGCTCGGCATCGCCGCGTACTGGTTCGTCATGCCGCCGAGGCCCTTCGGCGCGCTGGCCTCGCCGCCCCACCAGCCGTAGGAGCTGTACTGGGCCATCGTGTCGACGAAGCCGTGGCCGCCGGCGAGCAGCCGGGGCGGGCAGGTCGGCAGCAGGGTGAAGCCGATCAGACCGATGAAGGTCGACGTCATCAGCCAGGTGCGGGCCGCGCGGTAGTGCACGGTGCGGGACCTGAAGAGCCACACCAGGAGCACCGGCGTGACCAGGTAGTGCAGCGAGGCGTACCAGAAGTCGGCCGGGACGCCGATCCAGGCCTCGCGGGTGAACAGGCGGTTGAGGGGGTGCTCCGCGTTGAGGTACAGAGCCTTCTCGATGTCCAGGATCCCCAGGCCGTGGTCGACGGCGGTGGAGACATCCCCCCGGGCGAGCAGGCGGCCCGCCGAGTAGCAGGCGTAGACCAGCAATATCAGCGGCAGCTCGGTCCACCAGCGCAGGCGGGTCCGCGGCGTCGCCTCCACGCCAGCTATGTCGGCGTGCGGCATCCGATCGCCTCCCCCTTCTTCTTTCACGGCGCCCGGTGGACCGGTCGAACCACTTTACGGTGTACGCGCGCGCCCCTTTCGGGCGCCCTGGCCCTCTAGACGCAGAGATCGCCCGGCGGGTTGCCCGCGCACAGCGTGCGCGATGATGTATGCGTTCCGCCTCTCATTTCTCCCGGAAGGCCCCGCAATGGCACCGCGCATCCTGCTGGCCCGGCACGGACAGACGGCGTGGTCGCTGTCCGGCAAGCACACCGGCAGGACCGACGTGCCCCTCCTGGAGGAGGGCCGCAGGGGCGCGAAGCTGCTGGGTGAGCGCCTGCACCGGCCGCCGTACGACGGACTGGACGGGGTCGAGGTCCGCACGAGCCCCCTCGCACGCGCGCGTGAGACGTGCGAACTCGCCGGATTCGGCGACCGCGCGCGTACCTGGGACACGCTCATGGAGTGGGACTACGGCGCCTACGAGGGCATGACCCCGGCGGACATCCAGGCGATCCGCCCGGGCTGGCTCATCTGGCGCGACGGTGTGCCCGAGGGGGAGACCCTGCCCGAGATGACGGCCCGCGCCGACGAGGTCGTGGCATGGGCCCGCGAGGCGGACCGGGATGTGCTGGTGTTCGCGCACGGGCACATCCTGCGGTCCATCGGCGCGCGCTGGCTGGGGCTGCCGCTCGACTTCGCGGCGCGGATCCGGCTGAACCCGACCTCACTGTCGGTGCTGGGGTGGGCCTACGGCGAGCCGGCGATCGAGAGCTGGAACGACTCGGGGCACCTGGCCGGCTAGCCCACCCGCGAGCCCGCCGAGCAGGTCACGCCGGGCGGGGCGCCGACGCGTGCCGCTCCAGGAACGCCGACACCCCGCTCGCCCGCCGGTGCGGCAGCAGCACCCGGGCCGTGCCCGCCAGCATCGTCTGGACCCGCGAAGACTGCACCAGGTCCAGCAGGTCCAGCACCCGCATCCCGGCGGCGGCGGCCTCGTCCGGGCGTCCGCCCCGCGCCAGGTCGTCCGCGAGCTGCGCGGTGTACAGGGCGATGTTGCGGGTGAAGTGCGGATCCTGGAGCTGGGCCGCCCGCCCCGCGTGCCGCGCCGCGCGCTGCCAGTTGCCCAGCGTCGACCAGCACTGCGCCTCCAGGACCTCCAGCTCGGCCTCTCCGTAGAAGCTCATCCACTCGGGGTCGGCCTCCGAGTGGCCCCGCTGGAAGAGGGCCTGCGCACGGGCGAGGGCCTGCTCGCAGCCGGTGCGGTCGGCGAGCCCCGCCCAGCCGCCGGCCTCGCGCAGCGCGAGCAGCGACATCAGCCGGGACGAGCCGAGCGCGCGCCCGACGCGTTGCGCGGCCTGCGCCGCCCGCACCGCCTCGCGGGGCCGGCCCGCGTCCCGCGCGAGGAAGGACGTATTGCAGAAGGCGTGGGCCTCCAGCCCCGGGTCGCCCGCCATCCGGGCCGTCGCGAGCGCCTCCGCGTAGTGCGAGCGGGCGTCGTCGAAGCGGCCCGAGTCGTGGGCCAGCCACCCCACCGAGATGGCCAGTTCACCCGCGCCCGCGTGGAGCCGGTCGCCGGTCGCCTGCCGGGTCGTACCGGCGTCGAGCAGTGCGTAGGCGGCCCGCAGCGGGGCGGCGGCGCGCCGGTAGAGGCCGTCGGCGCCGTGCCGGTCGTCGAGCAGCCGGATGCGGCGCACCGCTTCCTCCAGCGCGTCCGCCTCCCGCCCCCCGACACGTCTGAGGGGACGCTCCGCGGCAGCGGCGTCATAGGCGAGCCCCAGGGGGCTGCTCAGTGAGGCGGCGGCCACTGTGGCGCCTCCGCCGGTCATGAATGCGCGACGTAGCACGTCGCTCTCCTCGCGGTTCTCGTCGTTCTGCGCTGTGCCGTACGCGTCACACGGGTCGTACGTTCTTTGCGGGTTCAGTGGGTCATACGGTTCGTGGGCCCCTGGCGTCTCACTCGTGGCGCACGCCGGGCTCGTGGTGTGTGCCGGGGGTGCGTCCTCCTCGGCGCGCGCCTGGCGTCCGCGTACGGACGAGCGGGGCGCGAAGCCCAGGTCGGTGAGGGTGCGGCCGGGGAACATGTGCAGGAACACCCGTTCGTACGCGTAGTTGGGGCAGCGGATCTCGCCGGCCTCGACCCTGCCGATGTAACGCGCGTCACAGCTCACCCGCTCACCGATCTCGTGAGCGGCCCGTCGCACCACCGCGGCGAACTCGGCCGGCGAGCGCTGTCCGCGCAACCGCCGGAACGCGAGATTCGGCCGCGTTGGCCTGGAGGGCTGGGACGAGGTCAGCTCTGACGACGCCATGGCCGGGTCCTCTCGTGCGAACCGTCGAACCATGCCGGGACGAGGACGAGTTGAAGCGAAAATCCGTGTGATGCCCTTGTGTCCGGCGGGCAAGAACGTACCTGCTGTAGCGGAGCCACCACGCAGGGTTTGGCTACAAACCGGATATCTCATACGTGATCTGCCATGAACTGCCATCCTTTGCGGCTGACTTCCGCCGTAGCCGTTGACGCCGTGACGCGTTGAACTCTTCGGACTGCAAAAGGGGTTCCGTGGTGGAGGTCGGGATGGAGACCAGCCAGAGCGTCGTTCCTCGTACGCCGTCGACAACGGCGGGGCACGCGCCGACCGCAGAGTGCGGCGCGCCGCCGGGCGCGGCGTGCGACCCGGAGTCGGGGTGCGACGTGGTCACCGTCCCCGCGCGACAGGGCCTGGAGGCGGTCGACATCCTGCGGCGGGGCGCCTGCGATGCGGTGGGGCCCGTCCTGCACGACGACGGTGGCGACACCCTCGGCTTCGTGGTCCCCTCGGGCACGGCCGCCGCCTGGGACGTGCCGGGCAGCACCTGCACGGAGACCGACGGGCGGGGCCTGCGCCTCGACCTGAACCCCGAGCCACCGGTCGAGGGCTCGGACTGGCTCCTGCCGCCCGGGGAGGCGGACCTGGCGACCGATCCCGCGGTGCTGCGTGCGGCGCTGGGCGAGGCGGCTCGGCTGATCGAGGCGGCCGACAACTGTCGGTGACCGGCGCAGGCGCGGTGCCGCCGTCCGTCCGCCCCCGCGGCAGGCCGGTGACCAGGCACGTCCCGGCGGCAGGTGGGACCGCCGGTACCCCCTGATAATGGCCGAGTGGGAAAGTCCAGAAAACCCCGGCGCTCAGCCGCGGACCTCGCCTCCGTCGTCGAGAGCGTCGACGGCGGGCTCGCCCAGCTCATACCCGACCGGGACCGCGCGCGGGCCTGGACGCTGCTGATCGACGGGGCGCCGCAGTCCCACGTCGACCTGGACGACCCCGCCCACCTCTCCTTCGAGTACCAGCGCCGCCTCGGGCACGCCATCGACCTCGTCGCGCCGCCCGGCAAACCCGTACAGGCCGTGCACCTCGGCGGTGGGGCCCTGACCCTCGCCCGCTACGTCGCCGCCACCCGCCCCCGCTCCACCCAGCAGGTCGTCGAGCGCGACGCCGCCCTCGTCCAACTGGTCCGCCGCGAACTTCCCCTGGACCGCGCCGCCCGCGTCCGGGTGCGCTCCACCGACGCCCGCGAAGGGCTCGCCAAGGTGCCCGACGGCTGGGCCGACCTCGTCATCGCCGACGTCTTCAGCGGCGCCCGCACCCCGGCCCACCTCACCTCCACGGAGTTCCTCGACGAGGTCCGCCGCGCGCTGCGGCCCGGTGGCTGGTACGCCGCCAACCTCGCCGACGGTCCGCCGCTCGCGCATCTGCGGGGCCAGATCGCCACCGCCGCCGCCCGGTTCGCCGAGCTGGCGCTGGTGGCCGACCCGACGGTGCTGCGCGGCAAGCGGTTCGGCAACGCGGTCCTGCTCGCCGCCGACGTCCCGCTGCCGGTCGCCGAGCTGACCCGGCGCGCCGCCTCCGACCCGCACCCGGGCCGGGTCGAACACGGCCGGTCCCTCGCGGACTTCACCGGGGGCGCCGTACCGGTCACGGACGCGGCGGCGGTGGCCTCGCCGGCGCCACCGGCGTCCGTCTTCAGATGAACCCGTCCCCGCGGTGAGTCAGTAGTTCCCGATCTCCACCCGCGGCGGCCCGTCGTGCCACGTGCAGAACACCGACACCCGGTCCGCGCCCGCGCCGAACTCCACCCGGATCCACGTCTCCGTCTTCCACACCTGCATCGACCAGCCCGAGCCCGGGGTGGCGGAGACGAGGGTCGCGGAGGCGTCGCCGATGTCGAAGACCACCCGGCCGCCGTCGGTGTCGTAGCTCTTGACCTGGCCGGACGTGGTGGGGGAGGGATCCGGGGTGCCGGCCGCGGGCTTCGAGGGGGTCGGCGTGCGGGGCTTCCCGGTCGGCTTCGGGGAAGGGCTCTTCGAAGGGGCGGGCGGCTTCGGGGAGTTCGTCGAGGACGCCAGCGGCTTCGACCCTTGCGTCGTCGCGTCGGCCGCGGTGATGGGCAGGGCGCGCGGGCGGTCGTAGACCGTGCCCGCCATCACCGTGTGGACACCCCACCACGACAGCGTGACCGCCGCGCCAGTGGCGAGCGACCAAGCCAGTACGTGTACGAGTCCTCTGCGCATCGCGGGCCATACTGCCTCACGCGTCCCAGAAGTGTCGCCCGGTTGTCCACAGGGAGCGAGTTGTCCACAGGCCCGGACCCGGCTCGATGGCATGGCGTACGGTGCGGCGCATGGCAAGTGTGCTCGTGGTCGAGGACGACCCGTTCGTTCGTTCGGCGCTCATCCGGCACCTGACCGACGCGGCGCACACCGTTCGCAGCGTCGGGACGGCGCTGGAGGCGCTGCGCGAGGTCGCCCATCTCCGTTTCGACGTGGTCATCCTGGACCTCGGTCTGCCCGATCTGGACGGCTCCGAGGCGCTGAAGATGCTGCGCGGAATCACCGACGTCCCTGTGATCATCGCCACCGCACGGGACGACGAGACGGAGATCGTCCGGCTGCTGAACGCAGGGGCGGACGACTACCTCACCAAGCCCTTCTCGGTCGAGCACCTCTCGGCCCGCATGGCGGCCGTCCTGCGGCGTTCCCGTGCCGCGGCCGGTGACCTGCCGCCGGAGACCGTGCTGCGCGTCGGCGGCCTCACCGTCGACCCGCTGCGCCGCCAGGCCGACCTGGACGGCGTCCGACTCGACCTCACCCGGCGCGAGTTCGACCTGCTCACCTTCCTGGCCACCCGGCCCGGAGTGGTCGTACCCCGCAAGGAACTGCTCGCCGAGGTGTGGCAGCAGTCCTACGGCGACGACCAGACGATCGACGTCCATCTGTCCTGGCTCAGGCGCAAGCTCGGGGAGACCGCGGCGCGACCGCGCTATCTGCACACCCTGCGCGGCGTGGGAGTGAAGCTGGAACCGCCCGGTGGGGAGCTGCCGCGATGAGATGGGCCCTGGTCAAGGTCTGCCTGGCGGTCACCACCATGGTCGTGGTCGCCTTCGCCGTCCCGCTCGGACTCGTCATCCGGGAGATGGCCCGCGACCGTGCCTTCTCCAACGCCGAGCGGGAGGCCGCAGCCGTCGCCCCGGCACTGTCCATCACCACCGACCGGGACCAGTTGGAGCGGGTCGTCGCCTCGGCCGGTTCGGACGCGGGCATGGCCGTGCACATTCCGCCGTCCGCCGACAAGGCGTCCGGCAGCACGGCCGCAGTCGACCTCGGCCGGCAGCGCGCCGCCGACGGCGACATCGCGACCGTACGGCGACTGGGCCGTGCCTCGACCTCCGAGGTCCCCGGCGGGTCCACGCTGCTCCAGCCGGTCGCGCTGAGCTCCGGGGAGATAGCCGTCGTCGAGGTGTTCGTCCCCGACGCGGAGGTCACCAACGGGCTCACCACGGCCTGGACGGTGCTCGCCGGGGTCGGCCTCGCGCTGATCGTCGGGTCGGTCGCCGTCGCCGACCGGCTGGGTGTGCGGATGGTGCGGCCGGCGCAGCGCCTGGTCGAGGGCGCGCACGAACTGGGGGAGGGCAAGCTGGGCGCCCGGGTGCCCGAGGAGGGGCCGACCGAACTGCGGCTGGCGGCGGTGGCGTTCAACTCCATGGCCGACCAGGTCGTCCAACTCCTCGCGAACGAGCGTGAGCTGGCGGCCGACCTGTCCCACCGGCTGCGCACCCCGCTGACCGTGCTGCGGCTGAACGCGGCCTCGCTCGGGGACGGTCCGGCCGCCGAGCAGACCCGCACGGCCGTCGCCCAGTTGGAGCGCGAGGTCGACACCATCATCCGTACCGCCCGGGAGGCCAAGCCGCAGACGGTGGCCGCCGGTCCGGGCGCCGGGTGCGACGCGGCCGAAGTGGTGCGCGAGCGCATGGCGTTCTGGTCGGCGCTGGCGGAGGACGAGGGCCGCAAGGTGCGGGTGGCCGGCGTGGACCGGCCGGTGCGGATACCGGTGGCCCGGGCGGATCTGGCGGCCGCGCTGGACGCCCTGCTCGGCAATGTCTTCCGGCACACCGCCGAGGGCACGGCGTTCGCGGTCGACGTGCACAACGGCGAGGACGCGGTGATCGTGCTCGTCTCGGACGCGGGGCCCGGCATATCCGACCCCGAGGCGGCGATGGCGCGCGGGCGGGGCTCGGGCAGCGCCGGGTCGACGGGGCTGGGCCTCGACATCGTGCGCCGGCTCGCGGAGTCGACCGGCGGGGACGTACGGATCGGGTCGTCGGTGCTCGGCGGGACCGAGGTGCGGATCTGGATCCAGCTCGACGGCAGGGAGCCGGTGCGGCGGGGACATCGCGGTTCCGTCCGGCGGCGCCGGCCCGGCAGATTGGTCTCTACCTTTAACCGTCCCCGATCCCTTCCTTAAGGGCGCCATAAGCTCCTCAACCCCCGTCCGGATCAGGCACTTTGCCCGATTCGTGATCGCTAGCGTGCTGCCGCACCCCCCACCCCCGAACAGCAAAGGCAGACACGCGATGAGCACCCACCGACGCAGGTTCAGCGGCAGGAGCAAGGCGATCGGCGGTCTGGTCGCGGCGGCCGCGGTCGGCGGTGGAGCGATCGTCTTCACCGGCACCGCCCAGGCGGCCGGCATCGGAGCGGCGTACACGAAGACCAGCGACTGGTCGACGGGTTACACCGCGCAGTACGTCGTCACGAACAACAGCGGTCAGGTGAAGAAGGACTGGACGCTGGAGTTCGACCTGCCGTCGGGCTCGAAGCTGAGCTCGCTGTGGAACGCCGAGTCGAGCGTGAGCGGCCGGCACGTCACCGTGACGCCGCCGAAGTGGGACACGGACGGCCTGGCCACCGGCGAGTCGGTGACGGTCGGCTTCGTGGTCAACGGCACGGCCGCCCCGACGGGCTGTCTGATCGACGACGCCAAGTGCTCCGCGGACGACACCGCCACCCCCGAGCCGAGCGGCCGCCCGACGCAGACGCAGTCGCCCGCACCGACACCGACCGCGACGGCGAAGCCCACCGCGACCGCCACCCCCACGGCCACCCCCACCGCCAAGCCGTCCCAGAGCACCGGCACCGGCACGAAGGCCGACGCCGGCTTCGCCCCCTACATCGACACCTCCCTCTACCCGGCCTTCGACATGGCGGCGAGCGCCGAGGCGACCGGCGTGAAGAACTACAACCTCGCCTTCATCACCGACGGCGGCGGCTGCACCCCGAAGTGGGGCGGCGTCACGGACCTCGGCAGCGACGCGGTGGCCGCGCAGATCGGTGACCTGCGCGCCAAGGGCGGCGACGTCCGGGTCTCCTTCGGTGGCGCGGCCGGCAGCGAGCTGGCCACGACCTGCTCCTCGGCGGACGCGCTGGCGGCGGCGTACGGCAAGGCCGTGGACGCGTACAAGCTGACCAAGGTCGACTTCGACGTCGAGGGCGGCGCGCTGCCGGACGCGGCGGCCAACACACGCCGCGCCCAGGCGATAGCCAAGCTCCAGCAGCAGCACCCGGACCTGGACGTCTCCTACACCCTCCCCGTGATGCCGGAGGGCCTCACCCAGCCGGGCGTGGACCTGCTGGCCAACGCCAAGCAGAACGGCGTGAAGATCAACACCGTCAACATCATGGCGATGGACTACGGCCCCGCCTACAGCGGCGACATGGGCACCTACGCCGAACAGGCCGCCACCGCCACCCAGGCCCAGGTCAAAAGCGTCCTCGGCCTCTCCGACGGCGCCGCCTGGAAGACGGTCGCCGTCACCCCGATGATCGGCGTCAACGACGTCACCACCGAGATCTTCAAGGTCGACGACGCCACCCAGCTCGTGAACTTCGCCAAGTCCAAGGGCCTGGGCTGGCTGTCGATGTGGTCGGCCACCCGCGACAAGCAGTGCGCGGGCGGCGAGAAGCCGGCGGCCGACGCGACATGCAGCTCGATCCTCCAGGACAAGTTCGCCTTCTCGAAGGCGTTCGCGGCCTACAACTGACCGGACGGCCTCGCGAACCACGGGGGGCGCGCCCCGGCCGGTCTTCCCCCCATCCGGCCGGGGCGCGGCACGTCCCCTCGGCGCGCCGCGCCCCGTCCCCCGGCCCGGTTCCCCCGGCCCTCAGAACACCTCGTCGACCGCCGGCAGCGCCCCGGCCCGAGCCGCCTTGCCGTACCAGAGCGCGCTCGACTTCGGGGTCCTCGCGAGCGTCGAGTAGTCGACGTACACCGCGCCGAACCGCTTCTCGTAGCCGTACGCCCACTCGAAGTTGTCCAGCAGGGACCACAGGTAGTAGCCGCGGACGTCCGCGCCGTCGGAGATCGCGCGGCGGACCTCGGAAAGGTGGCCGTGCAGGTAGGCGACGCGCTCCGGGTCGTGGACGCGGCCCTCGGAGTCGGGCTTGTCGTCGTAGGCCGCGCCGTTCTCGGTGACGTACAGCGGCAGGCCCGGGGCCTCCCGGCTGTAGCGCATGATCAGCTCGTGCAGGCCGGTCGGGTCGATGGACCAGCCCATCTCCGTGCGCTCGCCCGGCGCCTGGTGGAACAGCACGTCGTCCGCGCCGGGCCACGGCGAGTGGTCGCTCGCCCCGTGGCCGTCGGCACGCGGACCGGTCAGCTCGGACTCGGCCGCGGAGACCAGCGTGGGGGTGTAGTAGTTCAGACCCAGGGCGTCCAGCGGCTGGTTGATCGCCGTCAGGTCGCCGTCCTGGACGAACGACCAGTCCGTCACCAGCTCCGTCGCCGTGTACAGCGTCTCGGGGTAGACGCCGTGCAGGATCGGGCCGTGGAAGATCCCGTTGGCCAGGTCGTCGATCTTGCGGGCCGCCGCCAGATCCGCCGCGTCCTGCGAAACCGGCCGCACCACCGAGGAGTTGAGGCTGAGCGCCACCGAGTTGCGGGCCGGCATCACCGAGCGCAGGGCCTGTGCGCCAAGCCCGTGGGCCAGGTTCAGATGGTGGGCCGCCTTCAGCGTGGCCGCCGGTTCGGTCCGGCCCGGCGCGTGCACACCCGAGCCGTAGCCGAGGAACGCGCTGCACCACGGCTCGTTCAACGTGATCCACTGCTCGACGCGGTCGCCGAGCGCCTCGCCGACGATCTGCGCGTACTCGGCGAACCGGTACGCGGTGTCCCGCTCCGGCCAGCCGCCCGCGTCCTCCAGCTCCTGGGGAAGGTCCCAGTGGTAGAGGGTGACGGCGGGCTTGATGCCCTTCGCCAGCAGCTCGTCCACCAGCCGGCGGTAGAAGTCCAGGCCCACCTGCACCGCCGGGCCCCGGCCCGTCGGCTGCACACGCGGCCAGGAGATGGAGAAGCGGTACGCGGTCAGGCCGAGGTCGGCCATCAGCGCGACGTCCTCGCGGTAGCGGTGGTAGTGGTCGACAGCGATGTCACCGTGCTCGCCGCCGGCCGTCCGGCCCGGCGTATGGCTGAAGGTGTCCCAGATGGAGGGGGTGCGGCCGCCCTCCCGCACCGCCCCTTCGATCTGGTACGCGGAGGTCGCGGCGCCCCAGAGGAAGGCGGGGGGAAAGGACACGGAGGACATGGGCTCTGGCATGGAAGCGCTCCCATTGGAGGTCGTGGAGACCGACGGGTACGGGTAGGAGGGGAGAAGGGGGAAGGGGATTGAGGCCGGGGGCCGGGGCGGCGGTGACGCGGCCCCCGGGACGTCGTACGGCGGACCTGGGCGAAGCAGGCGTCAGCCCTTGATCGCGCCCTGCATGATGCCGCCCACGATCTGCTTGCCGAACAGCAGGAAGGCGATCAGCAGCGGCAGGGTGCCGAGCAGGGCGCCGGCCATGATCACGGCCTGGTCGGGAACATAGCCGGTGCCCAGTGAGTTGAGGGCCACCTGCACGGTCGGGTTCTGCTGGTTCAGGGCGATGATCGGCCACAGGAAGTCGTTCCAGGCGAACACGAAGGTCAGCAGGCCGAGCACGGCCATCGCGGGCCGGGCCGCCGGGAACACCACGTGCCACACCACCCGCAGACTGCTCGCGCCGTCCACCCGCGCCGCCTCGATCAGTTCCGTGGGCAGCGCCTGCAGCAGGTACTGCCGCATGAAGAACGTACCGAAGGCCGTGCACAGCGTCGGCAGGATGACCGTCTGGAGCTGGTTTGACCAGCCGAGGTCCGACATCCACAGATACAGCGGTACGACGGCCAGTTGCGGCGGGATCATCATGGTGCCGATCGTCAGCATCAGCAGCACCCCGGAGAACCGGAACCGCAGCTTGGCGAAGGCGAAGCCGGCGAGCGTGGCGAACAGCACCGTGCTGATGGTGATCGTTCCCGCGACGAACGTGGTGTTGAACATCGCGGTACCGAGCCCGGCCTCGTCCCAGGCCCGCCCCATGTTCTTGAACAGGTTCCCGCCGAACCACAGCGGCGGCGGGGTCTCCGCGAGCCGCCGGTCGGTGCGCGAGGCCGCGATCGCCGTCCACACCAGCGGAGCCAGCGAGACAAGCGCGAAGACGGCCAGCACCACGTAGGTGAGCGGGCCGGCGTGGAGCTGCTTGCCCGCGCCCATCACCCGCGGCCGCTCGCGCCTGGGCCGCCCGGCCTCCTTCTCGGCCCGGGGCAGGGTCAGTTCACTTGCGGTCATTGGGACTTCCTCAGCCGTCGGGAGATCAGCAGTTGGATCACGGCGACGATCAGCAGGATCAGGAACATCGACCAGGCGATCGCGGACGCCTTGCCGAGGTTGCCGATGATCCAGCCCTGGTCGTACATGTACAGACCGAGCGTCTGGTACTGGTGCTCGGAACCGCCCTTCGAACCGCTCACCCCGCCGAACAGCAGGGGCTCACCGAAGAGCTGGGTCGCGCCGATCGTGGAGACGACCACTGTGAACAGGATCGTCGGGCGCAACTGCGGGATCGTCACATGGATGAACTGCTGCCAGCGGTTGGCGCCGTCGATCGAGGCGGACTCGTACAGGTCCGTCGGGATCGCCTGCATCGCCGCCAGGTAGATCAGCGCGTTGTAGCCCGTCCACCGCCAGATCACGATCGACGACACCGCGAACTGCGAACCCCAGTCGGACTCACGCCAGTTGACCGGGTCGATGCCGACGAAGTCCAGCAGCCAGTTGATCATGCCGCCGTCCCAGGAGTACAGCAGCACGAACACCAGGGTCGCCGCCGCGACCGAGGTGGCGTACGGGGTGAGCATCACGACCCGCCACACGGTCGAGCCGCGCAGCTTGTAGTTGAGCAGATGCGCCAGCCCGATCGCCATCAGAAGCTGCGGCACCGTGGAGATCACACCGATGGTGAGGGTGTTCCACAACGCGTTCCAGAAGAAGTCCGAGGACAGCAGGTTCTGGTAGTTGTCCAGGCCGGTCCAGGTCTGGCCGTCCAGGTCGGCCAACTGCACGTTGTGCAGCGAGTACCACGCCGTGTACAGCAGCGGGATGAGCGAGAACGCCCCGAAGACGATGAAGAAGGGGGCGACGAACGCGTACGGCGACGCCTTCATGTCCCAGCGGTACAGCCGGCTCCGCCAGGAACTGCTCCCCGGCGGCGGGGTACCGCGACCGTGCGCGCGGCCGGCCGCGCCCGGCTGGTCACCGGGCGCGGCTTCGGCGCTCGACGCGGGATGCGCGAGGGCCTGCTTGGAACTGCTCACTGGCCGAGCACGTCCTTGATCTCCGCGGTGGCGGCGTCCCAGCCCTCGTCGGGGGACTTGCCCTTCTGCTCGACCTGGAGGATGCCGATGTCGGTCAGCGCGGTGTTGATCGGCTGGTCCTTGACTCCGAAGTACTGGACCGGGATGGTCTTCGCCGAGGCGGCGAAGATCTCCGTGATCGGCGCGTTCGAGAAGTACGCCGTGGTGTCGGCCGCCGGCTTCAGGGTCGAGTACGCCGACGGGGCCGACGGGAAGCTCGCCTGCTTGGCGAAGACCTTCGCCTGCTGCTCGGGCGCGGTCAGCCACTTCGCCAGCGCGATGGCCTCCTTCTGGTGCTTGCTCGCCGTCGGCACACCGATGAACGAACCGCCCCAGTTGGCCGCGGTCGGCGCCGCCGCCACGTCCCACTTGCCCTTGCCGGCCTCACCCGACTTCTCCTGGATGTAGCCGATCATCCAGGCCGGGCAGGCCACGGTGGCGAAGGTGCCGTTGGCGTAGCCCTGGTCCCACGGCTTGTCGAACTGCTTCAGCTTCGCCGACATGTCGCTGGTGGCCACCTCCATGGCGGCGTCCCAGGAGTCCTTCACGCCCTGCGACTTGTCCCAGACGACGTTGCCGTCCTTGTCGTAGTAGCGCTCGGTCGCGCCGCCGAGGGCCGCGTTGTAGACGGAGGAGGCCGAGTCCACGAACTTGGTGCCGCTCGGCGCCTTCTTCATGTACTCCTTGCCGACGTCGACGTACTTGCTCCAGTCGCCCTTCCACTGCTCGGCGAGCTTGGTGCGGTCGGTCTCCAGCCCCGCCTTCTGGAACAGGTCCTTGCGGTAGCAGATCGCCATCGGGCCGACGTCGGTGCCGAGCCCGATCAGCTTGCCGTCCTTCGTGGTGGCCTGGGAGTTCTTCCAGTCCAGCCACTGGGACTTGTCGACCTCCTTGCCGAGGTCCACGAACTTGTCGGCCTGCGTCTGCACGGCCTCGGTGATGTTGCCGACCTCGATCGCCTGGATGTCGTCGGTGCCGGAACCGGCCTGGAGGCGCGTCAGGGTCTTGGGCCAGTAGACGTCGGTGCGGGTGGTGACGTTCTCCTTGATGGTGATGTCGGGGTGGAGCTTGGTGTACTCGTCGTAGAGGCCGGCCTGCTTGTAGCCGAAGACACCGAAGGTGCCGATGGTGAGCGTGGTCTTGCCTCCGCCGCCGTTGCCACCGCCCTCGTTCGAAGAGCCGTCGTCCGAGTCCTCGGCGCAGCCGGCGAGCAGCCCTGTCGTCAGCGCGGCCGCGGCCGCGAGGGCCATCAGCCGGCGGGACCCGCGGGTACTCGTGCGCATTGCGTCCTCCTGTTGCCTGACGTGCCGACCCCCCGGCCAACTGCATGGTTGGGCCCGTTCATTGTTCTCGCTGCGGCTCGGGCGGGGAACGTGCGGGATGTGTATGTGTCAGGTACTGTGGGAGCGCTCCCACAAGTGATGTGTTGAAGGTTCGTCGGTCCGGGCGGGGGTGTCAAGACAGCGGACGCGGACTTATGTGTTCAGTTATCGGCCCGTTAACTAACGCGGCAGAGCCGGCGGTGCGGGTACGAACTCGGCCAAGATCGGGAGTATTTGGCCGGAGCAGGGTCTTGATCCACGGTCTCCGCGGACGGTCACGGCACCGGCGGGACTGTTAAATTCCAGGCCAACGGAATGGTCAACGGGAGGCGGAGCCCATGGCAACCCACGGAGCGCGGGGCCGGAGCGGCGGCCGGCCCACCCTCGAAGAGGTGGCGGCCCGCGCGGGCGTCGGCCGCGGCACCGTCTCCCGGGTGATCAACGGCTCGCCGCGGGTCAGCGACGCGACCCGTGCGGCGGTCGAGGCGGCGGTCGCCGAGCTCGGCTACGTCCCCAACACCGCGGCCCGCGCCCTCGCGGCGAACCGCACGGACGCCATCGCGCTGGTCGTGCCCGAGCCGGAGACACGGTTCTTCGCGGAGCCGTACTTCTCGGACATGCTCAGGGGCGTGGGCGCCGAACTCTCGGACACCGAGATGCAACTCCTGCTGATCTTCGCGGGCAGCGACAAGGAACGGCGCCGCCTGGCCCAGTACCTGGCCGCCCACCGCGTGGACGGTGTCCTGCTGGTCTCGGTGCACGCGGACGACCCGCTGCCCGACCTGCTGGCCCAGCTCGAGATCCCCGCGGTGATCAGCGGCCCGAGATCGGCCGCGGAGACGCTGACCTCGGTGGACTCGGACAACTACGGCGGCGCCCGCTCGGCCGTCGAGCACCTGCTGGACGGGGGCCGCACCCGCATCGCACACATCACCGGCCGCCTCGACGTCTACGGTGCGCAGCGCCGCGTCGACGGCTACCGCGACGCCCTGCGTGACGCGGGCCGCCCGGCGGACGAGCGGCTCATCGAGCCCGGCGACTTCACGGAGGAGGGCGGCGCCAGCGCGATGCGGGCCCTGCTGGAGCGCTGCCCCGACCTCGACGCGGTCTTCGCCGGATCCGACGTCACGGCGGCCGGCGCCCGCCAGGCCCTGCGCGAGGCGGGCCGCCGCATCCCCGACGACGTCGCCCTCGTGGGCTACGACGACTCCGCCATCGCCCGCCACATGGACCCGCCCCTCACCAGCGTGCGCCAGCCCATCGAGGAGATGGGCCGCCGCATGATCGACCTCCTCCTGGCCGAGATCGCGGACCGCCGCCCGGCGGCGTCGAGGGGACTGGAGCGGACCCAGGCGGTACTGGCCACGGAGTTGGTGACCCGGGCGTCGTCCTGAGCGGGCGTGCGCTGCCGCCGGGCCCGGCGAGGGGCGGTGCGGCGCGCGTTGTTCGCCGGCAGCGACTGGCGTGCCGCGCGGACGGGGCGGTGGCCATGGGGCGTGAAGTGCGTGCATGCCGAGGCGCTCGGGCCGGCCTGCCCGGACGGGGTGTCGTAACGGTCCCCGTACGGGATTTGGCGCCGGGCCCGTCACACGCGACGCGACGTCATCGCCGGGGCAGCCGGCGGCGCCATCGGATCTCCCCGTCCTGGCGCTCCTCGGTCGGGGTCAGGCCGGTCGCCGCGGCGACCGTCGCCGAGGCGTGGTGGGCGGGGTGGACATGGGCGACGACCGTGTGGACGGGGCCCTTCGCCAGCCATGCGACGAGGGCGCGGCCCGCTTCGGAGGCTAGGCCGCGCCGCTGCCACGGTGTGCCGATCACCCAGGCGATCTCGGCGGTGCCGTCCGCGGTGATCGTCGCCTGGACCGTGCCCACGAGGCAGGACTCGGCGCGCAGCCGCAGCACCCAGTTGCACCAGGAGGCGGCCGGGTCGGGGGAGCCGGCGACGAGGCGTTCGTAGCGGGCGCGCAGGGCGTCGGGGGAGAGCGGGGCGCCGCCGATGAAGCGGTGCAGCGCCGGGTCCGACAGGGCGGCGGCCATCTCCTCGGCGTGCTCGACGCGCAGCGGGAGCAGGTCGAGCCGGTCGGTGCGGACGGGCTCGGCGGGTATGCGGGGCTCGGACACCGTCGGCAGCCTAGGGCCAGGCGTCGCGGGGCGGAGGGGGTTTCGGCGACAGCCGTCAGCGGTTGGAACCGCCGGTAAACAGATCAGCCGGTGACTTCATGAACGAAGTCACCGGCTGACCATCAGGGTGAGTGACGGGACTCGAACCCGCGGCATCCTGGACCACAACCAGGTGCTCTACCAGCTGAGCTACACCCACCATGACCGGTTGTTGACTTCCGTGGAGTCCCCGACCGGCCGAGAAAAAGTGTACAGGGTCCGAAGGGGTGCTCGCGCACGCCTTTTACGGCGCCCCTGCGCGACCCCCCTCGTACACCTACTGAGCAGGCAGAACGTGCTTCGCGGCGATCGACTTCGCGGTGTCGGAGTCGGGGCCGGGCTGGGGCACGAAGACGGCCTCGCGGTAGTAGCGCAGTTCGGCGATGGACTCGCGGATGTCGGCGAGGGCGCGGTGGTTGCCGTTCTTCTCCGGGCTGTTGAAGTAGGCGCGCGGGTACCAGCGCCGGGCGAGCTCCTTGATGGAACTGACGTCCACGATCCGGTAGTGGAGGTAGTCCTCCAGGGTCGGCATGTCGCGCAGCAGGAAGCCGCGGTCGGTGCCGACGGAGTTCCCGCACAGCGGCGCCTTGCCGGGTTCCTTGACGTGCTCGCGGACATAGGCGAGGACCTGGTCCTCGGCGTCCTTGAGGGTCGTGCCGCCGGCGAGTTCGGCGAGCAGCCCGGACGAGGTGTGCATCTGACGCACCACCTCCGGCATCGTCTCCAGCGCCGCGTCCGGCGGGCGGACGACGATGTCCACACCCTCGCCGAGGATGTTCAGCTCGGAGTCGGTGACGAGGGCGGCAACCTCGATGAGCGCGTCGTCGGACAGCGAGAGGCCGGTCATCTCGCAGTCGATCCACACCATGCGATCGTTCATGCGACCACCCTACGGCCGGCGTCCGTTCTTGGGTGCCCCGCGTCGGTGCTGACGTCACCGGGGGCTGCCGCCCCCGGACCCCCGCTTCGGCCCTGAAGGGCCTTGTCCTCAAACGCCGGACGGGCTGAAACTTCAGCCCGTCCGGCATCACAAGGTCACGAGGTCACGATCCGCTGCGCTGCCCCGGAAGGCTCGCCCGGCTCGCCGCGTAGGCCTCGCGGCCGTTGTCCGACGCCACCGACAGGGGCGCGGACGTACCCAGCGGCGCCGGTGTTCGGCGGGCCTGGAGCGGGACCGGACCGGCGTCCGGGTATGCGGAGGGCGGCGGGCCCTGCGGCATGCTCGGGCCGACCGCCGGCTCCGGCTCCGTCGGCTTGTCACTCTGCGGACGCCGGGCACGGTACGCCGCCCGGTACGCGGCCGGCGACGAACCGAGCTGGCGGCGGAAGTGGCCGCGCAGCGCCACCGGCGAGCGGAAGCCGCAGCGGCCCGCGACCTCGTCCACCGAGTAGTCGGACGTCTCCAGCAGGCGCTGCGCCTGAAGGACCCGCTGGGTGATCAGCCACTGGAGCGGAGCGCTTCCCGTCAGCGAGCGGAACCGGCGGTCGAAGGTCCGGCGGCTCATGTACGCGCGTGCCGCCAGCGTCTCCACGTCGAACTGCTCGTGCAGGTGCTCCAGCGCCCAGGCGACGACCTCCGCGAGCGGGTCCGCGCCGATTTCCTCTGGTAAAGATCGATCGAGGTAGCGCTCCTGACCGCCGGATCGGCGCGGCGGGACCACCAGGCGGCGGGCGAGCGCTCCGGCCGCCTCGTTGCCGTGGTCCGTCCGCACGATGTGGAGACAGAGATCGATTCCGGCCGCGGTGCCGGCCGACGTCAGCACGTCGCCGTCGTCGACGAACAGTTCGCGTGGATCCACGTGCACCGACGGATAGCGCTTGGCCAGCGTCGGTGCGTACATCCAGTGTGTCGTCGCGGGGCGGCCGTCCAGCAGGCCCGCCGCCGCGAGGACGAAGGCGCCGGTGCACAGCCCGACGATGCGGGCGCCTTCCTCGTGCGCCCGGCGCAGAGCGTCGAGCGCGTCCTCCGGTGGCGGTGAGGTGATCGAACGCCAGGCCGGCACGACGACCGTGCCCGCCCGCGAGATCGCCTCCAGGCCATGTGGCGCGGTGAGTTCCAGGCCCCCTGTGGTCCGCAGTGGGCCTTCCTCGCCGCCGCACACCAGAAGTCGGTAGCGCGGCACGCCGGCGTCCTGGCGGTCTATACCGAACACCGACAGCGGTATGGAACTCTCGAAGATGGGGCCGCCGCTGAACAGCAGCACCGCGACGATCTCCTTGCGGCGTCGCCCGGAAAGCTTCCGGGCCGCGGCTTCCGGCGCGGCAGTGGAGTCGTGGCTCATACTGCTAAGCCCCCCTCGGTGGTCGCGGCTCCTCGGTTGTGTCGCTCCTGCACGTTTCCCCTCGGTCCTGCACGAGTCCCCCGCCGTAGACAGTCAAGATCGAATCTACTGTGTCGCATCGCGCCGCAGTGGCCGGTTCGGCACTCGGCACATTGTCGACTTGGCAACTTGGCGTGAAGCATTCGATCACGAAGCGTTGCACTCGCGGGCCGTGCAGGGAAGTGCGCCTTGTCGCAGTGGCCAATCCACGTAGGGTGCGCAGGGCCCCTGAGGCCCTTTCCGTGCAGGTGGAACGGGGGTTGGGGGGTGTTCTGGGCCGGGGATGCATGCTCGCCAGAAGTTGGCTGAAAAGTGGCGTGCCCGTGCGTGAAAACCGGTCAGCCGACCGGTGTACTTCCCCCAGTGTGACGTCCGCCTCTATGGGCCCCGGTCCCCGTGCGGTGATGACGTCCGCGACGCCGGGGGGACGGGCCGTGGAGTTCCTCCTGCCGCAGCCGCGTCGCGCCGCGCTCCGACTGGCGCAGCAGCAGGCGGCACACGGCCGTCACGGCCCCGAGGCCGAGGGCCGTGCCGGCGGCGCCGGCGAGCGAGCTGCCGTACCAGAGCAGGACCACGGGGACCAGGACGCAACTGAAGGCCGCCCAGCGGACCACGTCGGTGGTGCTGTCCTCGGCGGGGGTGCGAGGTCCGGACATGGATATGTGCTCCTGTGCTGCCTGGGCGGTGCTCGTGGTGATCAACGCGGGGCGGGGCAGTCGGTCACTGGTGGCGGGCCGTCGGTCCGGCGCGCGCAAGTGAATCCTGTGCAAACCGCCTGTACACCGCAGCAAGCATTGCGTTACGGGCGTCCCCTCGTGCATGCTCCCTGGAACCCGCACCGACCGTGAGCGGGTATCTGGGTTAAGGAGGCGTGCCGCCGTACCCTTGGGGTATGGGGTTGGGAAGACCATTCCCGGACACAGCTCCGCCGCACACTGCCGCATCCATCAACGAGCTCCGCTCGCGGGCCCCCATATAAGGATCAATACGCCGAGACAGCCATGGCCGGTCACGAATTCTTCGAACCAGCGGACCGCAAGCGGCCCGTCGCCGACCCTACGGCGGCCGAGCCCCTGGCGGCGGAAGAGCCACGCCACTCCTGCGATCCAGCCTTCAAGCACGGCGTCGTCGTCGGCTTCGACGGCTCCACCTCCAGTGAGCGCGCCCTCGCGTACGCCATCGGCATGGCTCATCGCTCCGGGTCGGGCCTGATCATCGTCCATGTCGCCAACCGCCTGCCCACCACGGTGTGGGCGGGCTGCGAGCCGCCGGTCTTCGTCGACGTACCGGACCACCGCACCGAGGTGCTCGGCCTCGAACTCGCGTGCGCGGACTACCTCGCCGAGGTGCCGTGGATCCTGGTCGAGCGCGGCGGTGACATCTGCCACGAGCTCGAAGAGGTCGGGCGGGAGTACGAAGCGGACGCGATCGTCGTCGGCTCCACACAGGGCATCGTCGGACGGATCTTCGGGTCCGTCGCGGGGCGGCTCGCCAAGCGGGCCAAGCGCCCTGTCGTTGTCATTCCGTAACTCGCCGTTGTCCCAGGTGAGATGAGCCCGTTCGGGACGTCGACTCCTTTCTGCGCAGCGTGAACTTACTCACGCGTAGAGGTGTTTGTGCCCTTGTGAAGGGCATATATCGCACACCGCACAACTGCACATGCATGAAGGGAGCCCGCCGTGGACAACGACGTCTCCGCGGGAAGCGGAATCACCAGCGTGGTCGGCCGACTCGCCCTCGGAATCACCCTGTTGGCCTTCGGCCTCGGGTACGCCGATGTGATCGACGGCGTGTCGGCCGCTGACGCCGTATCAATCGCCCAGTACGTGGGCGGCATTGCCCTCTTCGTCGCCGGGCTCATGGCCCTACGGGATCGTGACGCCGCGAACGGCACCGCGTTCGTGGCCCTCGGCGCGCTCTGGTTCACCTGGGCCGTCGCCGCCGACAATCAGGTGTCCGCCAATGCCGCGGGGCTCTTCCTGCTGCTCTTCGCCCTTGTGGCGCTGTCCCTCACACTCGCCGGTGGCGACCAGCTCGGTCAGGGCACGTACGGGCTGTTCTTCGTCGGCCTGCTCCTCATGGCCATCGCGAGCTTCGCGGACAACGACGGGCTCACCAAGGTGGGTGGCTGGTTCGCCGTCGCCGCGGGGGCGGTGGCTTGGTATGCGGCGACTGCGGCGCTGGCCCACTGGCCGACCGCACTTCCTCGACGCGCTGCGGGCCGGGGGGTGACGGCCGCCGGTTAGCTGCGCAGGCTGGGGGTTGGGCGGCCCCCGGCGTTGAAAACGGACCCCCCGTGAATGGTGGCATCACGTGGGGGTCCGTCTTGTGCGTCGGCCGGCGCGGGTGTGTGGGGGGTTGCTCGCGCCCACGCGGCGGAGCCGCAAATCGATACAGCCCCGCGCCCCTAAGGACAGGGGCTGCGCCCCTGAAGGCAGGGGCTGGGCCCCTTATCAGGGGCCCAGCCCCTGATAAGGGGTCGGCTACTCCACCGTTACCGACTTGGCCAGGTTCCTCGGCTTGTCGATGTCTCGGCCGAGGGCCAGGGCCGTGTGGTAGGCGAGGAGTTGGAGGGGGATGCCCATCAGGATCGGGTCGAGTTCGTCCTCGTTCTTCGGGACGACGATCGTCTGGTCCGCCTTCTCCTGGTGCTGGTGGGCCACCGCGAGGATCTTGCCGCTGCGGGCCTTGATCTCCTCCATGGCGGCGCGGTTCTTCTCCAGCAGGTCGTCGTCGGGGACGATCGCGACCGTGGGCAGGGCCGGCTCGATCAGGGCCAGCGGGCCGTGCTTGAGCTCGGAGGCGGGGTAGGCCTCGGCGTGGATGTAGGAGACCTCCTTGAGCTTCAGGGAGGCCTCACGGGCGACCGGGTAGCCACGGACGCGGCCGATGAAGAGCATCGAGCGGGCCTCGGCGTACTCCTGGGCCAGCTTCTTGACCTCCTCCTCCTGCTCCAGCATCTCGGCGATCTGGGCGGGCAGCTTGCGCAGGCCCTCGATGATCCGCTTGCCGTCGCGGACCGAGAGGTCGCGGGTGCGGCCCAGGTGGAGGGCCAGGAGCGCGAAGGCCACTGTCGTGTTCGTGAAGCACTTCGTCGAGACCACGCAGACCTCCGGGCCCGCGTGGACGTAGATGCCGCCGTCGGCCTCGCGGGCGATGGCGGAACCGACCACGTTGACCACGCCCAGGACCCGCGCGCCCTTGCGCTTCAGCTCCTGCACGGCCGCCAGGACGTCGTACGTCTCACCGGACTGGGAGACGGCGATGTAGAGCGTGTCGGGGTCCACGACCGCGTTGCGGTAGCGGAACTCGGAGGCCGGCTCGGCGTCCGCGGGGATGCGGGCCAGCTCCTCGATCATCTGGGCGCCGATCATGCCCGCGTGGTACGAGGTGCCGCAGCCGAGGATCTTCACGCGGCGGATCTGGCGGGCCTCGCGGGCGTCCAGGTTGAGGCCGCCGAGGTGCACGGTGGAGAAGCGGTCGTCGATGCGGCCGCGCAGCACGCGGTCCACGGCGTCGGCCTGCTCGTGGATCTCCTTGTGCATGTAGGTGTCGTGGCCGCCCATGTCGTAGGACGCCGCTTCCCACTCGACCGTGGTGGGCTCCGCCGTCGTGCGGGTGCCCTCCGTCGTGTACGTGCGGAAGTCGTCGGCCTTCAGCGTGGCCATCTCGCCGTCGTCCAGCGTCACTATCTGGCGCGTGTGGGCGACCAGCGCGGCGATGTCCGAGGCGACGAACATCTCCTTCTCGCCGATGCCGAGGACGACCGGGGAGCCGTTGCGGGCGACGACGATGCGGTCCGGGTAGTCGGCGTGCAGCACCGCGATGCCGTACGTGCCCTCGATCAGGCGCAGCGTCTCGCGGACCTTGTCCTCCAGCTTCTCCGCCTGCGAGCGGGAGATGAGGTGGACGAGGACCTCGGTGTCGGTCTCGGAGAGGAACTCGACGCCGTCGGCCTCCAGCTTGCGGCGCAGGTCGGAGGCGTTGTCGATGATGCCGTTGTGGACGACGGCGACCTTGCCCTCGGCGTCCAGGTGCGGGTGGGCGTTCACGTCGGAGGGGGCGCCGTGGGTGGCCCAGCGGGTGTGGGCGATGCCGGTGGTGCCCTTGAAGCGCGCCGGGACCTTGGCCTCCAGGTCGCGGACCCGGCCCTTGGCCTTGACCATCTTCAGGGCGGGCGCCTTCGGGGAGGAGACGACCACGCCGGCCGAGTCGTAGCCGCGGTACTCCAGGCGCTGCAGGCCCTCCAGCAGGAGGGGCGCCACGTCACGCTTCCCGATGTATCCGACGATTCCGCACATATATATAGGTATCCCTAGCCGTAGACGATCCGGCGCAACTGGCGGAGCGTGAGCTCCGGCGGTGCCACCGTCCGGTATTTCAGGTCCGCCTCGATCTGTTCGAAGATCGTCGCGTTCACCAGGCCCTGGGCCTGGAGCTCGCGGTGGCGGCGACGGACGAACTCCTCGGTCGTCTCGTCGAAGTAGGCGAGCACGTCCTGGATCACCCGCGATGCCTCGCCCCGGCTGAGGGGCGTGCTGCGGGTCAGGTGATCAACAAGGTCGTCGTGCACTCGGTAGATCCTGGGGTATCGGGGACCGCTTCGCAAGAATCCTGCCCGATTTCGGGCAAGAGGGTGTCCGGGGCCTTTGGGAGAGTTATGGAACGCCCATGGGTGTCCGTTGGGCGGTTGTTCCGCGGGGGGATGTGTGCACCGACCAGCTTGTGGCGCCATGGACATTCCTCGCATGGGTGTACCCCAGCAACTCGCCGAGCGCATGAGCATGGCCGAACAGCACGAGTACCTGCGCGCCAAGTTCTCCCGGCGCACGATGATCAGAGGCGGCGCCGTCACCCTCGGCGCCGTCGCGGGCGGCACCTTCGTCCCCGGTGTCACCGCCCAGGCGGCCACCAGGACCCAGCCCCTCACGCAGACCGAGACCGTCGACGGCGCGGTCGTCGCCCCCTTCGGCCGCCACCTCGCCTACGGCAACGACGCACGCACCGAGATGACCGTCTCGTGGCAGGTGCCGGCCGCCGTGAAGAAGCCGTTCATCCGGATCGGCGCCCACCCCTGGGACCTCTCCCGCAAGATCGAGGCTGAGGTCCGCAGCCTCTACACCCCGGCCGGCGTCGGTGCCAGCGCCGATCACACGCAGTACTACCTCCACGCCAAGCTGACCCACCTCAAGCCGGGCCGGACGTACTACTACGGCGTCGGCCACCAGGGCTTCGACCCCGCCGAGGCGCACCTGCTCGGCACCCTCGGCACCTTCACCACCGCGCCCGCCCACAAGGAGCCGTTCACCTTCACGGCCTTCGGTGACCAGGGCGTCAGCTACCACGGCCTCGCCAACGACAGCCTGCTCCTGGGCCAGAACCCGGCCTTCCACCTGCACGCCGGTGACATCGCCTACGCCGACCCGTCCGGCGCCGGCAAGACCGCCGACACCGGCTTCGACTCGCGCGTGTGGGACCAGTTCCTGTACCAGACCGAGTCGGTCGCCAAGTCCGTGCCGTGGATGGTGAGTTACGGCAACCACGACATGGAGGCCTGGTACTCGCCCAACGGCTACGGCGGCGAGGAGGCCCGCTTCACGCTCCCCGACAACGGGCCCGACAAGAAGAACCTGCCGGGCGTGTACTCCTTCGTCCACGGCAACACCGCGATCATCTCGCTCGACCCCAACGACGTGTCGTACGAGATCCCCGCCAACCTCGGCATCTCCGGCGGCACCCAGACCAAGTGGTTCGAGGCGCAGCTCAAGAAGTTCCGGGCCGCCCACGACATCGACTTCGTCATCGTGTTCTTCCACCACTGCGCGTACTGCACCTCCACCGCGCACGCCTCGGAGGGGGGCGTGCGCCAGGAGTGGGTGCCGCTGTTCGAGAAGTACCAGGTGGACCTCGTCATCAACGGCCACAACCACCAGTACGAGCGAACGGATGTGATCAAGGGCGACAAGGTCGCGAAGAAGCTGCCGATCGGCGGCACGGCCTACCCCGAGACCGAGGGCGTGGTCTATGTCACGGCGGGCGCGGCCGGCCGGAGCCTGTACGCGTTCACCGCGCCGGACTCCTACGAGGGACACGAGAACGAGGTCGACTCCGTGGCCTCCTTCGTCAACCTCAAGGACGGCAAGAAGAACGAGACGGTCGCCTGGTCGCGCGTGCGCTACCTGAACTACTCGTTCCTGCGCGTGGACGTGAAGCCCGCGCCGCGCGGCCGCTACGCCACCCTGAAGGTGCAGGGCATCGCCGAGACCGGCGAGCGCATCGACCACTTCACGGTGGCCCGCAAGGCCAAGTAGGCCCGCCGCGTCCGCCCCGCCCGCTACATCCGCTTCAGCACCGCCTGCTTGGCCATCGTGAACTCCTCGTCCGTCAGTACGCCGGTGCGACGGAGCTCGCCGAGTTCGCGCAGGCGGCGCAGGAGCGCGTCGTGGTCGTCCTCGGCGGACGCGACCGGGGGAGCGGGCAGTTCCGCTCGCGCTTGCGGTACGTCGGCGGCGGTGGC
Organism: Streptomyces sp. NPDC036764; assembly: GCF_055609385.1. Lineage (NCBI taxonomy): Bacteria > Bacillati > Actinomycetota > Actinomycetes > Kitasatosporales > Streptomycetaceae > Streptomyces > Streptomyces sp. NPDC036764. The sequence goes on along the minus strand of NZ_JBVJPT010000007.1, from coordinate 152,221 downwards.
CCTGGCCGGATGCGGCAGGCGGACCTGGACCGCCGCCGCGATCAGGGCCATCAGCGGGTCCTTCTTGAAGCCCCACAGCTCCACGGCGTTCGGGTCGTACTTGGGCGGGGCCTTGGTGGACGCGTTCCTGACGGTGAAGCGGAGGTGGCCGTTCTCCAGGCCCGCCGCCGGATGCCATTCCACGGCCGTGATGTCGGCCAGCGTGAGGGAGCGGGCGCCGGCGGCGGCCTTGGCGTCCTCGGTCTTCCAGTTCCACTCCAGCCGGACCCGCTCGCCGTCGAAGCTGGCGGTGGCGTCCCCGGCGGAGACGGACAGCGGGAGCGAGGGGCCCGGCACCAGATACGCGTCGACCGGGTCGGCGGGGACCTCGTCCAGCAGCAGGGCGTTGCGGACCTCGTCCACGAAGTACTCCGCGACGCCGTAGCGGTCGGACTCCACGATCAGTTGGTACGGGTCGTTGGGTTCGGTCAGCCGGCCGCCGGTGGCGTGCAGCAGCGGGTCGGCGCCGTCGCGCAGGCGCAGCCGGAGCCGTCCGGCCTTCTTGCCCTGCTCGAAGGAGACCCCCGCCAACGCCCCCAGCGGGAGCACCAGTTCACCCAGCGTCTTGCGGAACAGGCTGACGTTCTTGTCCCGTCCGGGAGTCAGCCGCAGTGCGTCGCCGTCGAAGACCCACGTGCCGTCCTTCTGGATGATTTCCGCCATGGGGTGGATTGTTCCACCAGTCTCACGAGAGAGTGGTCCAGACCTCTTGGAGCGCAATGGCTCATGGAAGGGACACGTCTGTGAGAGATCGCCGCGTGAGACAGCACCACAGAACGCTCCGCCTTCTCGGTTCCCTGCTGCTGGTCGCGATGGGCGCCTCGGTGACAGGAGCCGCTCCCGCCCAGGCGGCGCCGCCCACCCCGCTCGACCGCGTGGTCCCCGCGCCCGTGTCGGCCACCCCGGGCGGGACTCCCTACCGGATCACCAGCGGCACCCGGATCCGCGTCGACGACTCCCGCGAGAGCCGTCGCGTCGGCGAGTACCTCGCGGGCATCCTCCGCCCGTCCACCGGCTACCGCCTCCCGGTCACCGACAGCGGCGCAGGGGGCATCAGACTCCGGCTGTCCAAGGGCCCCTTCGGGTCCGAGGGCTATCGGCTCGACAGCGGCCGCAAGGGCGTCACCATCACCGCAGCCGGCCCCGCCGGGCTCTTCCACGGCGTCCAGACCCTGCGCCAGTTGCTCCCGGCGGCCGTCGAGAAGGACTCCGTCCAGTCCGGCCCCTGGCTGGTCGCGGGCGGCACCATCACCGACACCCCGCGCTACGGCTGGCGCGGCGCGATGCTGGACGTCTCCCGGCACTTCTTCAGCGTCGACCAGGTCAAGCGCTACATCGACCAGCTCGCCCTCTACAAGATCAACAAGCTGCATCTGCACCTCAGCGACGACCAGGGCTGGCGCATCGCCATCGACTCCTGGCCGCGCTTGGCGGCTCACGGCGGCTCGACCCAGGTCGGCGGCGGCCCCGGCGGGTACTACACCAAGTCCGACTACAGGGAGATCGTCCGCTACGCCTCCTCCCGCTATCTGGAGGTCGTCCCGGAGATCGACATGCCGGGTCACACCAACGCGGCCCTCGCCTCGTACGCCGAGCTCAACTGCGACGGCGTCGCGCCCCCGCTCTACACCGGCACCGAGGTCGGCTTCAGCTCGCTGTGCGTCAACAAGGAGATCACGTACGACTTCGTGGACGACGTGATCCGGGAGCTGGCCGCGCTCACGCCGGGCAAATACCTGCACATCGGCGGCGACGAGGCGCACTCCACCAGCCACGAGGACTATGTGAGGTTCATGGACCGCGTGCAGCCCATCGTCGCCGAGTACGGCAAGAAGGTCGTCGGCTGGCACCAGCTCACCGGGGCGACTCCGGCGGCGGGTGCGCTCGCGCAGTACTGGGGGCTGGACGACACGAGTGCCGAGGAGAAGGCGCAGGTCGCCAAGGCCGCGCAGAACGGCACCGGGATCATTCTGTCGCCGGCCGACCGGATCTACCTCGACATGAAGTACACGGCCGACACTCCGCTGGGGCTGGACTGGGCCGGGCTGGTCGAGGTGAAGCGGTCGTACGACTGGGATCCGGGCAACTATCTGCCGGGGGCGCCGGCTTCGGCGATCCGGGGTGTGGAGGCGCCGATGTGGACGGAGACGCTCACCAAGTCGGACGACATCGAGTACATGGCGTTTCCGAGGCTGGCGGGGGTGGCCGAGTTGGGGTGGTCGCCGGCTGCCACGCATGACTGGGATGCCTACAAGGTGCGGCTGGCTTCGCAGGGGCCGCGGTGGGAGGCGCTCGGGATCGACTTCTATCGGTCGCCGCAGGTTCCTTGGGCTACGGCGTCGGCGCAGTGACCCGGCTGCGGGCCGGTGGGGGCTGGTCGCGCCCCGCGGTGGAGCCGCAAATCGACACAGCCCCGCGCCCCTAAAGGCCAAAGCCTCAAAGCCGACGGGCACCCCGGGGGACCGTACCCCGGGGTGCCCGCCTGTCCGTGTGGGGCCGTGGCTACAGGCCCGCTATCGGGTTCTTCAGGTTGCCGACGAGCTGGAGGGCGCCGGCCGGGTCCGCCAGGTCGACCATCTGCTTGTTGTTGCGCAGTTGGAGGCGGTTGAGGCAGGACAGCGCGAACTCGGGCGCGAACATGTCGTACTGCTTGAACTTGTCGGCGAGTTCGGGCACCGAGTGCTGGTAGTCCCGGGTGACCTCGGCGACCGTGCGCCAGAAGTCGTCCTCCTCCAGGATCCCCTCGGTCGCGAGGTTCGCGGCGAGGAAGCGGAAGAAGCAGTCGAAGACGTCCGTGAAGATCGACAGGAGCTTCTTGTCCTCCGGGACCTCCACGCGCAGCCGCTCCACCGTCGGCGGCAGCACCGCGTCCGGGTCCATGACGGCGATCTCCTCGGCGATGTCCTTGTAGATCGCCCGCTCCACGACGCCGTCCTTCAGGACGAGGATGACGTTCTCGCCGTGCGGCATGTACACCAGGTCGTAGGCGTAGAAGCTGTGCAGCAGCGGGGTGAAGTACGCCTTCAGGTAGCGGCGCAGCCACTCCGCCGGCGTCAGACCCGACTGCTCGATCAGCGCGCCGGCGAAGGAGGCGCCCTCGTGGTCGACGTGGACGAGGGAGGCCATGGTCGCCAGCGACTCGCCGTCGCGCAGGGACGACACCGGGCTCTCGCGCCACAGCGCCGCCAGCATCTTGCGGTACGGCGAGTAGCGGTCCGTCGCGGCCTCGTACTCCAGGTGCCGGTAGCCGACGGCGGCGCGCTCGCGGATGATCGACAGGCCGGTCTCGCGCAGCACCGGGTCGTTCTCGATGAGCTGGGCCAGCCAGTCGTTGATCGCGGGCGTGGCCTCCATGTAGGCGGCCGAAAGACCGCGCATGAAGCCCATGTTGATGACGGACAGGGCCGTCTTCACATAGTGCTTCTCGGGGCTGGAGCTGTTGAAGAAGGTCCGGATGGACTGCTGGGCCAGGTACTCGTCGTCGCCCTCGCCCAGGCAGACCAGGTGCCGGCGGGCGACCTCGGCGGCGAAGGTGACGGCGAGCTTGTTCCACCACTGCCAGGGGTGGACGGGGATGAGGAGGTAGTCGGCCGGATCGAGGTCCTGATCGCGCAGGACGCCGTTGAAGCGCTCGACGGTCTCCGCGCCCAGCTCGTCGCGTACGAAGGTCTCGTACTCGATGCCGACGCCGGCCGTGAACGCGGCGCGCGAGCGGTGGGCCGCGAGCCACACCAGCCGGACCGGGCTCGCGGTCTCGGGGGCGTACGACAGGTACTCGTGTATGCCGAAGCCGAGCCGTCCGTTGTTGGCCACGAAGCAGGGGTGGCCCTCGGTCATGCCGGTCTCGATGGCCTGGAAGCCGGACCCGGCCAGGTCGGCGACCGGGACCTGCGGCTTGGTGAGCTTGTAGCAGGTGCCGGAGAGGGTGGAGGAGATCTCCTCCAGGTAGACCGGCAGGACCTCGTCGCTCAGGCCCAGGGACTTCTGCAGCTCGATGAAGAAGTCCAGGGCGGCGAGCGGGAGTTCGGCGCCGTCCCGGTGCCGGGTGATCGAGTCGGCGTCGACCTGCCAGTGGTCGAGGGCCCGGATCACCGCCTTGAAGGTGTACCGCGTCAGACCGTCGTCGCTGCGCACGACGTACTCGCCGGCACCGGTGGACTCCGGCGTGATGAGCCGCTCGTGCGCGAACTCGGCGAGGGCCTTGCGGATCAGGAGGCGGTTGGCCCGCGCCCAGCGGTGGGGGGACAGATGCGCTACGGCGTCGGACAGGGTCATACAGCTACTCCTCGGGCGGACAAGAACTGATCGCGCGTGCAGAAGCTCAGCAGCGCGCGCTTCTCCGGCTTGTCGATCTCACGGACGGGCACAAAGCCGACGGCCTCGTTCAGCGCGTGTACGGCCTTGTTGCCGACGTCGGGCTCCACCACGACCCGGCGGGTGCGCGGGTCGGCGAACAGCTCGTCCATCACGGCGGTGATGACGGCCCTGGTGAAGCCGCTGATCGGGCGGTCGGTGGGGGCGACCAGGAAGTGCATGCCGACGTCGCCGGGCTCGGGCTCGTACAGGCCGACCAGCTCCACGTAGCGGGGGTCGTAGCTCTCCATCAGGAAGGCCGGTTCGCCGTCGTGCAGGCCCAGGTAGGCGTGGTGGTGCTCATGGGCCGCGATGCGCATGTACTCGCGCTCGACGTCCTGGAGTTTGGCGTCCTGCATCATCCAGAACGCCGCCTTGGGGTCGGTGACCCAGCGGTGCAGCAGCTCGGCGTCCTTGAGCGGGTCGAGCGCGCGGATGGTGAACGTGCCGATGCTCATACGGAGAACTCCTGGAACGCGATCGTCTTCTCGACCGGGTAGTACTCGGTGCCGAGCAGCTCGCGGATGATGTACGCGTTCCGGTACGGGCCCATACCGAGGTCCGGGCTGGTGATGCTGTGCGTGTGGACGCCGGCGTTCTGGAGGAACACGCCGCGGCCGGTGACGTCGACGGCGTAGTTGCGGGCGACGTCGAAGTTGCCGTGTGAGTCGTAGACCAGGCGGTCGCGCACGGGCTTGAGGAACTCCGGCTCGGCGTACTTGTAGCCGGTGGCCAGGACCAGGCCCTGCGAGTCGAGCTCGAAGTCCTTGCCCTGCTCCTCCTGGCGGAAGGACAGGGTGTACGTGCCGTTCTCGTACCGCGCGCCGTTCAGCGAGGAGTTGGTGAGCAGCCGGGTCGGGACCGGGCCGCCGAGGTTCTTCTGGTAGAGCAGGTCGAAGATCTCGTTGATCAGGTCGCCGTCGATGCCCTTGAACAGGCCCTTCTGCTCGGCGGTGAGCCGGTAGCGGGTCGCCTCCGGCAGCTCGCGGAAGTAGTCGACGTACTCCGGCGACGTCATCTCCAGCGTGAGCTTGGTGTACTCCAGCGGGAAGAAGCGCGGCGAGCGGGTGACCCAGTTCAGCCGGTAGCCGTGGACGTCGATCTCGCTGAGCAGGTCGTAGTAGATCTCGGCCGCGGACTGCCCGGAGCCGACCAGCGTGATCGACTCCTTCTTCTGCAGCTCCGCCTTGTGCTGGAGATAGCGGGAGTTGTGCAGGAAGTCGCCGCCGAGCTCCCGGCAGGCCTCGGGTATGTAGGGCGGGGTGCCCGTGCCGAGGACGAGATGACGGGCGCGGAACTCGTCACCGTCGGCGCTCTTCACGACGTAGACGCCGTCCTCGTACGTCACCTCCGTCACCGTCGTGCCGAAGCGGATGCAGCTCAGCTTGTTCGCGGCCCAGCGGCAGTAGTCGTCGTACTCGACCCGCAGCGGGTAGAAGTTCTCGCGGATGTAGAACGAGTACAGCCGGCCCTTCTCCTTCAGGTAGTTCAGGAAGGAGTACGGCGACGTCGGGTCGGCCAGGGTGACCAGGTCCGACATGAACGGGGTCTGGAGGTGGGCGCCGTCCAGGAACATGCCCGCGTGCCACTCGAAGTCGGGCTTCGACTCCAGGAAGACGCCGTCGAGCTCGTCGATCGGCTCGGTCAGGCAGGCGAGACCGAGGTTGAACGGGCCGAGCCCGATCCCCACGAAGTCATGGGTTCTGGTCGGGTTTTCAGGACGCGCGGTCAAGGGACTCTCCCAGGTACTGCTCGGCGTGGCCGGCGATCAGGTCGAGGACGGCGGCGATGTCTTCGGTCGTCGTCTCGGGGTTGAGCAGGGTGAACTTCAGGTAGTGGCGGCCTTGGACCTTCGTGCCCGCGACGACCGCGTCACCGGAGGCGAACAGCGCCTTGCGGGCGTACAGGTTGGCGCGGTCGATCTCGGCCGGGTCCTTGACGGCGGCCGGGATGTAGCGGAAGACGAGGGTGGAGAGCGTGGGCTCGACGACCACGTCGAAGCGCGGGTCGGCGGCCAGCAGCTTCCAGCCCTCGACGGCCAGGTCGCAGACCTCGTCGAAGAGCTGCCCGATGCCGTCGGCGCCCATCGTGCGCAGGGTCATCCACAGCTTGAGGGCGTCGAAGCGGCGGGTGGTCTGCAGGGACTTGTCCACCTGGTTGGGGATGCGCTCCTGCACCATGCGGCGCGGGTTGAGGTACTCCGCGTGGTAGGTGGCGTGGCGCAGGGTCGAGGCGTCGCGGACCAGTACGGCGGAGGAACTCACCGGCTGGAAGAAGGACTTGTGGTAGTCGACCGTGACCGAGTCGGCGCGCTCGATGCCGTCGATGCGGCCGCGGTACTTCAGCGAGGCGAGCAGGCCGCAGCCGTAGGCGGCGTCGACGTGCATCCAGGTGCCGAACTGCTCGCACAGCTCGGCGATCTCGGGCAGCGGGTCGATGGAGCCGAAGTCGGTGGTGCCGCCGGTGGCGACGACGGCCATGGGCACCAGACCGTCCTTCCTGCAGCGCTCCAGCTCGTGGGCGAGCGCGACGGTCTGCATGCGCTTGTCGTGGTCGACGGGTATGGACACGACGGCGTCCTGTCCCAGACCGAGCAGTTTCGCCGACTTCTTCACGCTGAAGTGGCTGACCTCGGAGGCGAAGATGCGCAGTTTGGCCAGGCTGTCGCTCTTGGCCTCCTCACGGGCGAGCAGGAGCGCCTGGAGGTTGGACTGCGTGCCGCCCGAGGTGAAGACGCCGTCGGCGTTCTCGCCGAGACCTATGCGGGCCGTCGTCCAGTCGATGAGCTTGCGCTCGATGAGGGTGCCGCCGGCCGACTGGTCCCAGGTGTCCAGGGAGGAGTTGACGGCGGAGAGGATCGCCTCACCGAGCACCGCCGGGATGACGACGGGGCAGTTGAGGTGGGCGAGGTAGCGGGGGTGGTGGAAGTAGATCGCGTCCCGGAGGTAGACGTCCTCCAACTCGTCGAGCACCGCGGCGGTGTCGTGCAGCGGCTTGTCGAGGTCGATCGCGTCGATGGCCGGGGCGAGGGCGTCGACGGTGACACCGGTGAACGGACTGTCGGTGGCGGCGAGTTTGGCTGCCACCCGCTCTATACCTTCGGTCACGGAGCTGCGGTACCGCTCCGCGGTCGTGTCATTGAGCAGGTGCGAGCGCATGGGGAGGTCCTCCGGTGGGGACGGGCCGTGTGGTGCGGGGGATGCGTGCGTGAACTTAGGTTAGCCTAACCTAAGTAACACGGAATCAGGGCAGCCTCGACCGTGACTGTGATCACGTGGCTCCCGGTCGTAACTACTCGGCGGCGCGGAGCTGTTCCTCGGTCATCCCCTGGCGCCAGTAACCGACGAACGTCACCCGGCGCCGGTCGATCCCGCGCTCACCGACGAAGTGCCGGCGCATCGCCTTCACGCGGCCGGACTCACCGGCCATCCAGACGTACGGACGCTCGGCGGGCGGGAGTTCGGCGGCGCGGACGGCGTCGAGGCCGTCCTCGACCAGCCAGGTGATCCCGGCGTCGGCCACCGTCACCAGGTCCTGGATGTCCCCGGCGTCGTGCACCTCCAGCCACACCTGCGCCCGAGTGCCGGCCGGCAGGGTTTCGAGGATGGCGGAGACGGCGGGTACGGCGGTGTCGTCGCCCCAGATGACCACCAGATCGGTGTCCTGCGGCGGCCGGAACCGGATGGCGCGGTTGTCGGCGACGGCGGGACCGAGCAGCAGCACCCGGTCACCGGCGGCGGCACGGGAGGCCCAGTGCGAGGCGGGGCCGGCCGGGGTGTGCAGGACGAAGTCGATGTCGATCTCGTCGGGATCCCGGCGCAGCGCCCGCAGGGTGTACGACCGCATCACGGCCCGCACGTCGTCCGGCAGTTCACGCCACCCCTGCCACCAGCCGTCACCGAGCTCAAGGGGAACCTGCGGCTCGCTCTGCCCCGGATGCGGCAGGAAGAGCGACAGGGACTGGTCGCATCCGTCGGAGAAGAAGTGCCTCAGGTCCTCCCCGGCGAAGGAGACCCGTACCAGAGACGGACCGAGCCGCCTCGTCCGTACGACCTGGAGGGAGAAGAAACGGAACGGAGCGGCTACGGCGGTGGTCATGGGGTAACTCCTGAATCGACGTCAGGGAAGCCGGCCTGTCTTGGGGGCGCGGGGAACCGCGCGACCGGCCACAACCGGCCCGCAGTCGCCCCACGACCTCAAGCGGCTCTCTCTCAGGCGACCTTCTTGGCCTTCTCGATGGCCTCGGCCAGGCTGGTCAGCAGCGGCGTGCACTTGGCGTACGACAGAATCGGCTCGGGCGAACGGGCGATGACCTGACCGGCCTTGACCGCCGGCAGCTTCTTCCAGGTCGCCTCGGTGATGTCCTTCGGCTGAATCGTCGAGGTGCGGTCGTCCATCATGATGATGTCGGCCGGGTACTTGTCGACGTTCTCCCAGCTCAGGCTCTCGAACCAGCCGCCGCCCTCCTTCTTGGCGCTCTCCGGCGGCTCGACGAAGTTCACGCCGAGGGCCTTGAAGTACTCAAGGTCGATGGAGAGGTTGGTGCCGGAGACGTAGAAGATGTCCTGGCTGGCGGAACCGGCCATCACCTTGATCTCGGGGCGCGACTTGGCGGCCTTGCGCAGGCGCTCGGCCGCGGCCTCGAAGTCCTTCTTGGACTGGGCGACCTTGTCGGCCTTCAGGTCGGCGCCGAGGGACTCGGCCAGCTCCCACATCTTCTGCAGCGGCTGGGTGATCTGACGGTCGTAGACGGAGATGGCCGCGCTCGGGGCGAGCTTGGCGATCTTGTCCTTGGACGCCTCGGGGACGTACCAGAGGGTGCCGGCGCTGTCGAAGGTCGTGGAGATGAGGACCTCGGGGGCGAACGCCGCGTACTGCTCGACGTTGAACTGGTCCCAGACGTTGCCGAAGACCGTCAGCTTGCTGACGTCCATGTCGCCGGCCTGGACGTCGGCCTTGCCGTCCTGCGTCTTGGTCGGGCCGAAGACGCCCTTGACCTCGATGCCGTAGTCGTACAGGGCGGCCGCGACGCCGACGAAGGCGACGATCTTCGTCGGGACCTTGTCGAGCTTCACCGTGGTGCCGCGGTCGTCCTTGAACGTCCAGGGGCCGGACTTGGCAGCGGTCGTGGCCTCACCGGAACCACCGCTTTTGCCGTCGTCGTCCCCGCACGCTGCCAGCACGGCCCCGAGGCCGAGGGCGCCGCCCGCGGCGAGGATGCCGCGGCGGGTGAGGTGGGTGGCTCTGGCGTTGGGCATGGATACGCTGCTTTCGAACAGGGCGGATCACCCGCCGGACAATTCGAAGGTAGGTTAGCCTAACCTCAGCACTTGTCCAGAGGCGGGGCCGGTGTGGCAGGTGTCACCGGTGCCCAGGGGTCTCCTGCAGCGGGACCTGGGTTTGCCCTAGCCCTTCGCGACGATGCGCCGTGCCGCCTCCACCTTCTCGCGGTGGGCCGTGCGGAGTTTCTTCAAGGCCGCGCCGTCCTTGTCGATGTCCGCCTGCTGGATGCCGGATTCGACCTTCAACCAGATATCGAGCAGCCCGGTCTCTTCCTTGCAGCGCACATCCGCGACCGCGGTCTCCTTCTCCTTCGCGGAAATCTCCTCCCCCTGGAATGCCTTGTTGTTGAAGGGGTCAAGCGGAGACGAGTATCGGAATCCAGAACTCCGCATGCAGGCGGACCATTTCCGGAATCCCTCATTCACCGACGGGTCGGCGAGGGAATCCTCGTAGCTCTGCGTGGAGATACGGCGTGCGATCTTCGCCCCTGCCGGATCGTCATACTCCTTCGAGAGCTGTGCGACCGACTGGCCGAAGCAGCCGTTCGAGGGCACCTCTTTCCCCTTGTACGTGATTCTTTCGCTACTGCCCTGCGCCGCGCCCCGGTTTCCGTAGAACACCTGGAGGGCGTCCTTCGGGAGGTCGGGTCCGGGCGGCAGGGGGCCGAGGTCGGCGTGGTACCCGAGGCGGGCCGCCTCGCTCGCGCTGGCCAGCCCGTAGCGGCGGTCGGCGGGCGGTGAGTTTTCGGTGTCCGGCTTCGACGGTTCGTAGGAGATACCGAACGTGCGCAGACAGCGCTGCGTCAGAACCTGTTGCGCGGACTCGATCGCGGCTGTCTCGGTATCGGTGTAGCTGTAGCGGGCGATGGGCAGCCGGTCGACATAGTTGACCTGCGGCTCTGCCGCGGTGCCGCTCGATGCGGCGGGATTCTTGGCGGCCCCGGCCGGGCCGCCGCCCTCGCTCGGACCGCTCCCGGAGGAGCAGCCGAGCAGGGCGGCGGCCAGGGCCAGGCACGCGGGTGCCAGGCGTCGCACGCGGATCAGAACTTGTAGCAGTTGCCGTCGTAACGGCCGTACCCGAAGGAGGCGTTGTTGTTGTACGTGTTCTTGAGCTGGTGCGCGGACCCGAACTCATCCAGGGCGTCGCAGGCGCCCGCGAGGTTGCTGTTGTAGTAGATCACCAGGTTGTAGGGAGCCAGGTTGAGCGCGGAGGCGGCGTTGTTCTTGACGGCCTGGCCCTTTCCGGCGCCGGCGCCCAGGAACGTGTAGCCGTTAAGGCTGTAGTGGTCGAACCCGCGGAACACGGTGCGGGAACCGGCCTGACCTGTGTTGTAGTAGAACACCATGCAGTACGTCTGGGAGTCGGGGCAGGTAAGCGCCGCGTCGGCATTCGACTGCGGGGCCACCCCGATTACCAGACCCGCCGTGGCGGCGGCGGTCACGCCAAGGGAAGCGAGCTTTCGGCTCAAGCGCATGACAGATCCCCAATGTTGGTCAAACACGGATGAAGCGGCGCCCCGGAACTTCTCGCCGCGTGAGCCGAGTGATCGTAACAACCCTTGATTTATTGGGGAATTGATATTGCTGCTGTGTCACATGCTGGCGGAGGGACATCGGGCACTTTGTCGTCAGATGTCCCCGGCACATGTCGGGTGCTCTAGCCCACCAGCCCCAGTTCCCGGGCGATCAGCATCCGCTGCACCTCGCTCGTGCCCTCGCCGATCTCCAGGATCTTGGAGTCGCGCCACATGCGGGCGACCGGGTACTCGTTCATGAAGCCGTAGCCGCCGTGGATCTGGGTGGCGTCCCGGGCGTTGTCCACGGCGACCGTCGACGAGTAGAGCTTCGCCAGGGCCGCCTCCTTCTTGAAGGGTTCGCCGGAGACGAGGCGCGAGGCCGCGTCGCGCCAGGCGAGGCGGGCCGTGTGGGCCTTCATCTCCATGTCGGCGATCTTGAACTGGATGGCCTGGTTGGCGCCGATGGGGCGGCCGAAGGCATGGCGTTCCTTGGCGTACTTCACCGACTCGTCCACACAGCCCTGCGCCAGGCCCGTGCCGAGCGCCGCGATGGCGATCCGGCCCTCGTCCAGGATGCGCAGGAACTGGGCGTACCCGCGGCCCTGTTCGCCCAGCAGGTTGGCCGCCGGGACGCGGACGTCCTGGAACGACAGCTCACGGGTGTCCGAGGCGTTCCAGCCGACCTTGGAGTAGGGGGCGGCGACCGTGAAGCCCGGCGTGCCGGACGGGACGATGATCGACGAGATCAGCGGCTTGCCGTCGGGCTTGCGGCCGGTCACCGCGGTCACCGTGACCAGGCCCGTGATGTCCGTACCGGAGTTGGTGATGAAGCACTTGGTGCCGTTGATCACCCATTCGTCCGTCGACTCGTCGAGGCGGGCCGTGGTGCGTGTCGCACCCGCGTCGGAGCCGCCGTCGGGCTCGGTGAGGCCGAAGGCGCCGAGGATCTCGCCGGCGCACAGGCGCGGCAGCCACTCGCGCTTCTGCTCCTGTGTGCCGAACAGGTGGATCGGCATGGCGCCGAGCGAGACGCCCGCCTCCAGCGTGATGGCGACCGAGGAGTCCACCCGGGCCAGTTCCTCCAGCGCGATGCCCAGCGCCAGATAGTCGCCGCCCATGCCGCCGTACTCCTCGGGGAACGGCAGCCCGAACAGGCCCATGCGGCCCATCTCCCGGACGATCTCGTACGGGAACTCATGACGCTCGTAGAAGTCGCCGATCTTCGGCGCAACGACGTCGTGGGCGAACGCCTCCACCGTGCGGCGGAGTTCCTCCAGTTCGGGGGAGAGACGATGGTTCATGGCTGTTCACTGCTCCTTGTGGGAGAGGGCTCGTACGGTGCGGGACGGGCTGGGTCGGCCCAGTTGTTCGGCCATCCACGCGCTGGTGGCGACGAGACGGTCGAGGTCGACTCCGGTGTCGATGCCGAGGCCCCGCAGCATCCACACGAGGTCTTCCGTGGCGAGGTTTCCGGTGGCGGACCTGGCGTACGGGCAGCCGCCCAGGCCGCCGGCGGAGGCGTCGATCGTGGTGACGCCGTGTTCCAGGGCGGCATAGGTGTTGGCGAGCGCCTGGCCGTAGGTGTCGTGGAAGTGCACGCCGATGACGTTCGTCGGCACGCCCTCCTCGTTCAGGAGGGAGAGGAGTTCGAGTACATGGCCCGGCGTCGCGACGCCGATGGTGTCGCCGAGGCTCAGTTCGTCGCAGCCCATCGCGACGAGCGCCTTGCAGACCCGGACGACCTGGTGGAGCGGGACCGCGCCCTCCCAGGGGTCCCCGAAGCACATGGAGACGTAGCCGCGCACGTGCAGCCCCTCGTCCTTGGCGCGGCGCACGACCGGGTCGAAGACGCCCAGCGACTCGTCCAGCGTCCGGTTGAGGTTGGCCTTGGCGAAGGACTCCGTGGCGCTCGCGAAGACGGCGATACGCCGGGCGCCCAGGCTCAGGGCGCGGTCCAGCCCGCGGGCGTTGGGGACCAGGACGGGCAACTGCACGCCCTCCAGGCCCGAGACGAGCGGGAACAGCTCCTCGGCGTCCGCGAGTTGGGGCACCCACTTCGGGTGCACGAAGCTCGTCGCCTCGATCGTCGTCAGTCCCGCGTCGGCGAGCCGGCGGACGAACTCCGCCTTGACCTCGGTCGGTACGGTCGACTTCTCGTTCTGCAGGCCGTCGCGCGCGCCGACCTCGTGGATGCGGACACGGGCGGGCAGGTCCGTGGCCGGCACCGTCATGGGCAGCGTCATCAGTCCTCCTCCGCCGGGGTGATGACCGCCAGGACCTGGTCCATGGCGACCGTCGTACCGGGTGTGACGTCCAGTTCGGCGACCGTGCCGGCGTGCGGGGCGGAGATGACGTGCTCCATCTTCATCGCCTCCACCACCAGCAGACTCTGTCCGGCGGCCACTTCGTCCCCCACGGCGACCTTCACCACCGTCACCGTCCCCGGCATGGGCGCGGTGAGCGAGTCGGCGCCCGCGTGGGCGGCTCCGGTGAGCGAGGCGGCCACCGGGTCGTGGTCCCGCACGTGCCAGGCGTCGCCGTCGCGGCCCAGCCAGTCGGCGGCGCGGTGGAAGGTGTGCCGTACGCCGTCGAGGGTCACGGACACGCCGTCGTCCGTGACGGTCGCGGAGCCGCGCGGCGCGCACTCCACCGGGTCCTGCACGCGCACGTGGAAGCTCACCGGCCGCGCGGTGCCGCCGAGCCGCCAGCCGCTCGGCACCGAGAACGGGTCCGTCCAGCCCTCGCCCGCCGGTCGCAGCGCCTGAAGCCGTACGGCCGCCGCCGCCTCGTACACCTCCTCCGGTACGTCCGTGCTGACCAGGTCGTCCACCACGCGCTCGACCAGCCCCGTGTCCAACTCGCCCGCGACGACCGCCGGATGGGCGAGCAGTCGCCGCAGGAACCCGGCGTTGGTCTGCACGCCCAGCGTGACCGTCTCCGCGAGGGCGGCCCGGAGCTTCCTGAGCGCCGTCGCGCGGTCGGGACCGTACGCGATCACCTTGGACAGCATCGGGTCGTACAGGCTGCCGACCTCCGTGCCCTCGCTGAGCCCGGAGTCGGTGCGCACGCCGTCGCCCTGGGGCTCGCGCAGCCTGAGGACCGTGCCGCCGGAGGGCAGGAACCCGCGCGCGGGGTCCTCGGCGCAGATACGGGCCTCGATCGCGTGGCCGGTGAGCCGTACGTCGTCCTGCGTGAACGGCAGCGGCTCACCCGCCGCCACCCGCAGTTGCCACTCCACCAGATCGAGGCCGGTGATGAGTTCGGTGACGGGGTGTTCCACCTGGAGGCGGGTGTTCATCTCCATGAAGTAGTACGAGGACGGGTCGCCGCCCGGCACGATGAACTCGACCGTGCCCGCGCCCCGGTAGCCGCACGAGCGTGCCGCCTGCACGGCCGCCTCGCCCATCGCCGCGCGCGTGGCCTCGTCGAGGAGCACACTGGGCGCCTCCTCGATGATCTTCTGGTGCCTGCGCTGCAGGGAGCACTCGCGCTCGCCGAGGTGGACGACGTTGCCGTGGCCGTCGGCCAGGACCTGGATCTCGATGTGCCGGGGCCGGTCGATCCACCGCTCGACGAGGAGCGTGTCGTCGCCGAAGGACGCGCGGGCCTCGCGGCGGGCGGCGGCGATCTCGTCGCCCAGCACGGCCGCGTCCCGCACCAGCCGCATGCCCTTGCCGCCACCGCCGGCCGACGGCTTGAGCAGCACCGGCATGCCGATCTCGCGGGCGGCGTCGGCGAGTTGGGCGTCCGTGAGCCCGCTGCCGCTGGAGCCCGGGACGACCGGGACGCCGGCCGCCTTCACCGTCTCCTTGGCGCGGATCTTGTCGCCCATCAGCGAGATGGCGTCGGCGGGCGGTCCGATGAAGACCAGCCCGGCGTCGGCGCAGGCGCGCGCGAAGCCCGCGTTCTCCGCGAGGAAGCCGTAGCCGGGGTGGACGGCCTGGGCGCCGGTGCGGGCCGCCGCCTCCAGCAGTCGCTCCACCGACAGATAGCTCTCGGCCGCCGGCGCCGGACCGATGCGTACCGCCGTGTCGGCCTCCCGGACGTGCCGGGCGTCGGCGTCCGCGTCGGAGTGGACGGCCACCGAGCGCACGCCCATCGAGCGCAGCGTGCGGATCACGCGGACGGCGATCTCGCCCCGGTTGGCCACGAGGACCGTGTCGAACATGGTCTGCGTCATCTGCACAGTCCCCCTCACATCCGGAAGACGCCGAACTGGGGGTCACCCAGGGGCGCGTTGCCACAGGCGGTCAGTGCCAGGCCCAGCACCTGCCGGGTCTCCAGCGGGTCGATGACGCCGTCGTCCCAGAGGCGGGCGGTGGCGTAGTAGGCGTTGCCCTGGCGTTCGTACTGCTCCCGCACGGGCGCCTTGAAGGACTCCTCGGCCTGAGCGGGCCAGTCCTCGCCGCGCGCCTCCAACTGGTCGCGCTTGACGGTCGCGAGGACCGAGGCGGCCTGTTCGCCGCCCATGACGGAGATCTTGGCGTTGGGCCACATCCACAGGAAGCGGGGCGAGTAGGCCCGTCCGCACATCGAGTAGTTGCCCGCTCCGTACGACCCGCCGACCACCACCGTCAGCTTCGGCACGCGCGTGCAGGCCACCGCGGTCACCATCTTGGCGCCGTGCTTGGCGATGCCGCCGGCCTCGTAGTCCTTGCCGACCATGAACCCGGAGATGTTCTGCAGGAACACCAGCGGGATGCCGCGCTGGTCGCACAGCTCGATGAAGTGGGCGCCCTTCTGGGCGGACTCGGAGAACAGGATGCCGTTGTTGGCGACGATGCCGACCGGGTGGCCGTGGATCCGGGCGAAGCCGGTGACCAGGGTCTGCCCGAACTCGGACTTGAACTCCGAGAAGCGGGAGCCGTCGACCACGCGCGCGATGATCTCGCGTACGTCGTAGGGGGTGCGGGAGTCGACGGGGACGGCGCCGTAGAGGCCGTAGGGGTCGACCTTGGGCTCCGCGGCGGGCACGACCTCCCAGGGCAGGGTCCGGCGCGCGGGGAGGGTGGCGACGATGTTGCGCACGATGCGCAGCGCGTGCGCGTCGTCCTCCGCGAGGTGGTCGGTCACGCCGGACACCCGCGAGTGGACCTCGCCGCCGCCGAGCTCCTCGGCGGTGACGACCTCACCGGTGGCGGCCTTCACCAGCGGGGGACCGCCGAGGAAGATCGTGCCCTGGCCCCGGACGATGACGGCCTCGTCGCTCATGGCGGGGACGTAGGCGCCGCCCGCGGTGCACGAGCCGAGCACGGCCGCGATCTGCGGGATGCCCGCGCCCGACATGCGGGCCTGGTTGTAGAAGATCCGCCCGAAGTGCTCCCGGTCGGGGAAGACCTCGTCCTGCATCGGCAGGAAGGCGCCGCCCGAGTCGACCAGATACAGACACGGCAGCCGGTTCTCCAGGGCCACCTCCTGCGCGCGCAGGTGCTTCTTCACGGTCATCGGGTAGTACGTGCCGCCCTTGACCGTGGCGTCGTTGGCGACGATCACGCACTCGCGCCCGCTGACCCGGCCGATCCCGGCGATGACACCGGCGGCCGGGGCCTGTCCGTCGTACATCCCGTCGGCGGCGAGGGGAGCGAGCTCCAGGAAGGGCGATCCGGGGTCGAGGAGGGTGTCCACCCGGTCGCGGGGCAGCAGCTTGCCGCGCGCGGTGTGCCGGGCGCGTGCCTTCTCGCCGCCGCCGAGCCGGGCCGCGGCGAGCTTGCCGCGCAGCTCCTCGCCGAGCGCCCGGTGGGCCTCCTCGTTGGACCGAAAGGACTCCGACGCGGGATCTGCCGCGCTGTGGAGCTCCGGTGCCTCATGCATCCTGCGGTCCCCTCACCCAGTGATCGACTGTTCATGAGCGACTGTTAATGAGCGTTAACCATTTCGTCCAGGTTAACGACCGCTAACCTCCCTGTCTAGAATTGCTCGCATGGCCACCAGAACCGACGCCCCCACCCGCCGCGAACAGATCCTCAAGGAGGCCGCGCGGCTCTTCGCCGAGCGCGGCTTCCACGGCGTCGGTGTCGACGAGATAGGCGCCGCCGTGGGCATCAGCGGCCCCGGTCTCTACCGGCACTTCGCCGGCAAGGACGCGATGCTCGCCGAGCTGCTGGTCGGCATCAGCGGTCAGTTGCTGACGGGCGCGAAGCGGCGCCTCGCGGAGGCCGACGGAGTGCCGGCCGAGGCGGTCCTCGACTCCCTCATCGAGGGCCACATCGACTTCGCCCTCGACGACCGCCCCCTCATCACCCTGCACGACCGCGAGCTGGACCGCCTGCGCGACAGCGACCGCAAGCTCGTGCGCCAGCTCCAGCGGCAGTACGTCGAGCTGTGGGTGGAGGTGGTCCGCGGGGTCTACCCGGGCCTGACCGAGCCGACGGCCCGCTCGGCGGTGCACTCGGTCTTCGGCCTGCTGAACTCGACGCCGCACCTGGGCCGGCCGGGGTCGCTGCCGGGGCGCGGCGTGACGGCGGTGCTGCTGCACCGGATGGCGCGGGGGGCGTTCGCGGCGGCCGGGGTGGAGTGAGCCGTACGGACGGCCGCTAGCCCTCGGTGGGGGCGCTCAGGTGCCGCAGCACGGCGAGGACGCGGCGGCTGTAGCCGGTCGTGCCCGTCAGGCCGAGTTTGTCGAAGATCGCGTTGGTGTGCTTCTCCACCGCGCTCTGGGAGACGTAGAGCTGCTGCGCGATGGCCGCGTTGGTGTAGCCCTGGGCCATCAGCCCCAGGACGTCCCGCTCCCGGGGGGTGAGCCGGTGCAGCGGCTCGGTGCGGGCGCCGCGGGTCAGGAGCCGGCGGACCACCTCGGGGTCGAAGGCGGTGCCGCCCGCGCCCACCCGCTCCAGGGCGGCGAGGAACTCCTCCACCTGCATGACCCGGTCCTTCAGGAGGTATCCGACGCCCTCGCTGCTGCCGCTGAGCAGCTCGGTGGCGTAGCGGCCCTCGACGTACTGGGAGAGGACCAGGACGGCCGTGCCGGGATGCCGCTCGCGGACCTGGAGCGCGGCCCGCAGCCCCTCGTCGGTGTGCGTGGGCGGCATGCGTACGTCCACGACCACGATGTCGGGCGGGTCGGCCGCGACCGCCGCCAGCAGCGCGTCCGCGTCGCCCACCGCGGCCGTCACGGCATGGCCCTCGTCGGCCAGCAGCCGGACGAGGCCCTCGCGCAGCAGTGCCGAGTCCTCGGCGATCATCACGCGCACGGCAGCTCCGCGGTGATCACGGTCGGGCCGCCGGGCGGGCTGTCCACGTCGAGCCGGCCGTCGAGCGCGGCGACCCGCCGGGACAGACCGAGCAGCCCGCCGGCCGTGGGCCGGCGCGGGGCACCGCCGCCGCCGTCGTCCTCGATGCGCACCACGACGCCCGCGCCCCGCCGCGCCACGCGGATCCCGGCGCGCGTGGCGCCCGAGTGCTTCAGCGCGTTGGTCACGGCCTCGGCGGCGACGAAGTACGCCACCGTCTGCACGGGGACCGGGGGCGGGGCGCCGTCCAGTTCGTACGACACCTCCACCGGCACCACCGACCGCTCCGCCAGCCCCTCCAGCGCGGCGGCAAGCCCGCGCTCGTCCAGGGCGGCGGGGTAGATCCGCCACGCCGTCTCGCGCAGCTCGGTCAGCGCGTGCGCGGACTCCTCGTGCGCCTGGCGCAGCAGGGCGTCCGCCTTGGCCGGGTCGGTGGCCCGGCGCGCCCGGCCCAGGAGCATGCCGAGCGCGACCAGGCGCTGCTGCACCCCGTCGTGCAGGTCGCGCTCGATGCGCCGCCGCTCGTCGTGCACGGCCTGCACCACCCCGGCTCGGGTCGCGGCCAGCTCGCCCACCCGGCGGCGCAGCAGCTCCGTCTCGCTGGGGCCCAGATGGCGCCGGGCGAGCTGCTCGTCGAGCTGCGCCAGACCCCGGCCGCCCTGCGCGCACAGGAACAGCAGGAACAGCCCGCCCAGCCCGGAGAACACGATGTCGCCGGGGTCGCCCGGGTCCAGCACGAACCATGCCCACAGCAGCACCGAGGCGTAGCCGAGGGCGATCAGCGAGGTCAGCAGCACCAGCAGCCCGAACAGGCCGAGCGGCCAGCGTGCGGCCAGATACCCGAAGGCGGCCGGTCCGCCGCGTGGCGCGTCCACCTCGACGGCGTGGAAGAGGGCGAGGCGGCGGCGCTCCAGCCCGGCGAGCCGCAGCGCGCTCGCGGGGACGGCGGACGGGCGCCGGGTCGTCAGCCTGCGCGCCCAGCCGCCGACGACACAGACGAGCCCGGCCAGTGCCGTCAGTCCGCCCAGCAGCAGCCCGGCGGCGAGGCGCAGCCAGCGCTCGGTGAATGCGATCACGACGGGTCAGGCTAGCCAAGGGCCTGCGGGCGGCACCCTGCGGAAAACCGCACTGATGACGTGCGGATCGCCACAGCCGGTTGTGCGGCCTTCCTCATACCGCCCTTAGGTCAAGACTTCGTAAAGTGGTCTGCATGATCATTGCTGCTGCGTCCGAGGCGCCGGTCGGTGGAGTCGCCGGCTGGGCCGCCGACCTCATGGAGAAGCTGGGCGGCCCCGGCGCCGGCCTCGCCATCGCCCTGGAGAACCTCTTCCCGCCACTGCCGAGCGAGGTGATCCTGCCGCTGGCGGGGTTCACCGCGAGCCAGGGCCGGATGGACGTGTTCGCCGCGATCGCCTGGACGACCGCGGGTTCGGTGGTCGGCGCGCTGGCGCTGTACCTGCTCGGCGCGCTCTTCGGCCGCGACCGGGTGATCGCGGCGGCGGCCCGGCTGCCGCTGGTGAAGATCGCGGACGTGGAGCGGACCGAGGCGTGGTTCGTCCGGCACGGCACCAAGGCCGTGTTCTTCGGCCGCTTCGTGCCCATCTTCCGCAGCCTGATCTCGATACCGGCCGGCGTCGAACGCATGCGGCTGCCGGTGTTCCTCGCCCTCACCGCGGCGGGCAGCCTCATCTGGAACACCGCCTTCATCGCGGGCGGCTACGCCCTCGGCGCCCGCTGGCACGAGGTCACCGACGTAGTCGGCCTCTACTCCAAGGTGATCCTGGCGGCCGTGGCCGTGGCGGCCCTCGCCTTCGTGGCCGTACGGCTGCTCCGGTCGGGGCGCGGGAGGCGGCGGAGCCCGGCGGGGTCGGGTTCCACCCGGCGCCCCTAGAGTGGTCCCCTCTCCGGCGGCACGCCTGCGGAACGAGGGGACGCATGACCGAGCAGACGGACGGAACCGGCACCGGCAGCGCGGCGCGGGCGATCATCGACGGCAACATGTACATGGTGCTGGCCACCGTGGGCCCCGACGGCGCCCCCTGGGCCACGCCGGTCTTCTACTCCACCGAGGACGGGCGCGACTTCTACTGGGTCTCGTCCCCCGAGGTCACGCACTCCCGCAACCTCGCCCATGAGCCCCGGGTCGGCATCGTCATCCACGACTCCCGCGCACCGGTCGGCACTGCCGCCCCGCGTGCGCTGTATCTGACCGCCACCGCCATGGAACTGGACGGGACGCAGGCGCTGGAGGGGCTGCGGGTCATCCCGGGCCCCGCCGGCCGGGGCGGACGGGCGATCACGCCGGACGAGGTGCGAGCGCCGGCGCCCTGGCGGGTCTACCGGGCCCGGGTGAGCGGGTACTCGATGATCTGCCCGCGCGAGGCGGGCCGGCCGTGCGCCGAGCACGGACTGGACTACGAGCACCGGGGGGACGTACGGCTCTGAGGGGGGTCCCGCGAGTGGGGAGCGTGACGAGCGTTACGGGGCGGACCCCCTGGACGGTTCTTCGTACTCGCCGGTACGGTTGAGTGAGCAAGCGCTTAGACATGTACCGGTGGAGGTGGACGGCGTGCGCCGTACGGTGTTCAACGAGGATCACGAGGCGTTCCGGGAGACAATCCGCGCCTTCATCGAGGCCGAGGTCGTGCCGGTCTACGACGAGTGGTTCGCGGCGGGCCAGGCGCCCCGCGACTTCTACTACAAGCTCGCCGAGCTCGGCGTCTTCGGCATCCGCGTCGACGAGGAGTACGGCGGCGCCGGCATCGACTCGTACAAGTTCGAGGCCGTGATGTACGAGGAGACGTCCCGCGCGGGCGTCCAGTTCGGCGGCTCCGGCGTGCACGTCCTGCTCGGCCTGCCGTACATCAAGATGCTCGCCAGCGACGAGCAGAAGAAGCGGTTCCTGCCCAAGTTCGTCTCCGGTGAGGAGATGTGGGCGCTGGCGATGACCGAGCCCGGCACCGGCTCCGACCTCGCGGGCATGAAGACCACCGCCAAGCTCTCCGAGGACGGCACGCACTACGTCCTCAACGGCGCCAAGACCTTCATCACCGGTGGCGTGCACGCCGACCGTGTGATCGTCTGCGCCCGCACCGACGCGCCCAGCGCCGAGGACCGCCGCCACGGCATCTCCCTGTTCGCCGTGGACACCAAGTCCGAGGGCTACTCCGTCGGCCGCAAGCTCGACAAGCTGGGCCTGCGCACCTCCGACACCGCCGAGCTGGCCTTCGTCGACGTGAAGGTCCCGGTCGAGGACCTTCTCGGCGAGGAGAACAAGGGCTTCTACTACCTCGGCCACAACCTGGCCTCCGAGCGCTGGGGCATCGCGTTCGGCGCCTACGCCCAGGCCAAGGCCGCCGTGCGGTTCGCCAAGCAGTACGTCCAGGAGCGCACCGTCTTCGGCAAGCCCGTCGCCTCCTTCCAGAACACCAAGTTCGAGCTGGCCGCCTGCCAGGCCGAGGTCGACGCCGCCGAGGCCGTCGCCGACCGCACGCTGGAGGCCCTGGACGCCGGTGAGCTGACCCCCGCCGAGGCCGCCTCCGCGAAGCTCTTCTGCACCGAGGTCGCCCACCGGGTGATCGACCGCTGCCTCCAGTTGCACGGCGGCTACGGCTTCATGAACGAGTACCCGATCGCTCGCCTGTACGCGGACAACCGCGTCAACCGCATCTACGGCGGCACCAGCGAGATCATGAAGTCGATCATCGCGAAGGACATGGGCCTGTAAGGCTCCTGACATCCCCTGCCAGTAGAAAAGGTGCCATGAACGAGGCACTTCAGGGTCTCCTCGATCTGCTCGACCTGGAGCAGATCGAGGAGAACATCTTCCGCGGCCAGTCCCGCTCCGCCGTCGTCCCGCGCGTCTTCGGCGGTCAGGTCGCGGCCCAGGCGCTCGTCGCCGCCGGCCGCACGGTGCCCGCGGACCGGCCCGCCCACTCCCTGCACGCGTACTTCCTGCGCATGGGGGACCCGGGCGCGCCCATCGTCTACAACGTCGACCGGATGCGCGACGGCCGCTCCTTCACCACCCGCCGGGTGGTCGCCGTCCAGCACGGCAAGCCGATCTTCGCGCTGTCGGCGTCCTTCCAGACGTACGAAGAGGGCCTGGACCACCAGATCCCGATGCCGGCCGCGCCCGACCCGGTGTCGCTGCCCACCTCCGAGGAGCGCCTGCGCGGCTACGACCACCTCGATAGGGCCGTCGTCGAGCGGTTCCTGGAAGCACGCCAGGCGGTCGACCTGCGCTACGTCGACGAGCCGCCGTACGGAAAGTTCGGCGAGCCGCGTGAACCGCGCTCCCAGGTCTGGTTCCGCACCAACGGCAAGCTCGCGGACGACCCGCTCCTGCACGTCGTCCTCGCCACGTACGTCTCCGACATGACCCTCCTCGACTCCGTCCTGCTCGCGCACGGCCGGGGCGGCTGGGCGGTCGGGGACGTGGTCGGCGCCTCGCTGGACCACGCGATGTGGTTCCACCGGCCCTTCCGGGCCGACGAGTGGCTGCTGTACGACCAGGAGTCGCCGTCGGCGTTCGGCGGGCGAGGGCTCGGACAGGCGCGGATCTACACGCAGGACGGCCGGCTCGCGGTGTCCGTGATCCAGGAGGGCGTGGTCCGCGTTCCCCGGTGAACGCCGAAGAACGCCGGTGGACACCGCTGAGCGCCGGGGCCGCCGAGCCCCGGCGCCTCACACCCGGGTCGCGTTGCGCAGCCGGGCGAAGGACGTGTCCAGGCCCCGCTTCATCAGCCGCGCCGCCGGACGCTCCACGCACCGGTGGATCAGCCCGCTGAGCACCAGGAACACGGCGATCACCACGGCGACCAGCAGCCGCGGATCCATGGTGTCGCGCAGCCGGCTGATCAGCACCGTGCCGGCGAGGTAGTGCGTCAGATACAGCGGATAGGTCAGCGCTCCGGCGGTGACCAGCCACTTCCAGCGGATCCGGTCCGTGTGGCCCAGCGCGACGGCGACCATGAACAGCAGGAACGCCGTGTAGATCAGCGCGCTGCCGCGCCAACCGGAGACGTGCTCGACCGATTCGATCCGGCGCCCGAGCTCCACCTGCGCCATCAGCCACGACATGGTCAGCATGCCCCACAGCAGCAGGTCCTGACCGAACCGGTACATCAGGTAGAGCACGAGCCCGGCGATGAAGAACCAGGCCGCGACCGGGTTGACGATCAGGATCATCAGGCGCAGCTCGGAGATCGGCGCAAGCATCGCGGCGGTGCCCCACACGCAGCAGAACACCACGACCCTGCGGTAGGTGAGCCCCATGGCGACGACCACCAGGAAGAGGAGGTAGAACCGCAGCTCCGTCCACAGGGTCCAGTAGACGCCGTCGACGTGCGGCGAGGCCGAACCGGACTGCAGCATCGTGAGGTTGAGCAGGATGTCCCGCATCCGCAGGCGCTCCCACACCCCCGGCAGGGCCACGACGACGGCCGTGGTGAAGGCGATGGCGAACCAGTACGCCGGATAGAGCCGGATGACCCGTGAGACGAAGAACTGCCGTGGTGTACGGCCCCAGCAGGACATGCAGATCACGAAGCCGCTGATGACGAAGAAGACCTCGACGCCGATCCAGCCGTAGGCGGAGACGTGGAACACCGTGGGCATGATCTCGGACACCGGACGGTCCCAGACCGGGTTGCCGGGCCGGTCGAGCCGGTCGGTGCCCGCGAAGTGGTGCACGGCCACCACCAGCGCGGCGAGCAGCCGGATGCCGTCGATGACGTACAGCCGGCGCCCCTCCCGTGTGGGTACCGCCTCCGCGGACGGGGGAAGCGGCTGCGAGGGCACGCGCATCACGCCCGACGCCCGCAGCAGGGCTGTTTGTCCGATATCAAGTCCGCGCATCAGCAACATCCGTTCCCCTGAGGAACTCCGTCACTTCTGTTTCCGGTTGAACAGACAGGGACATGTCTCAGGGGGATGTGTGCAGAGACGCGACCTCCACGAAGAAATCCCGCGGCGTTCGCCGAGACTTCAACGCGGTCGAGTACGCCCCCTACTCGACCAGGCCCGCTTCACGCAGCAGATACGCCGTCATCGGGTCGTAGTGGCGCGGGCTGATCACATGGTCGTCCAGCGGGACCACCACCTGCACCGTCCCCTCCGCCTCCGCGAGGAACAGCGCCGGGTCGTTGCAGTCGGCGTACCCGACGGAGTCGACGCCGTGCTGCCCGGCGTATCCCGCCCAGCCGTGGTCGGCCACGACGAGGTCCGGCAGCGGGCGGCCTTCACGCTCCAGTCCGGTGAGGATGGCCCTCATCGGCGCCCCGGAGTGGGTGTGCCAGAGGGTGGCGCCGTGTTCGAGGACCGCGACGTCCGCGAACTGCATGACGTAACCCTCGTCGGTCTGGAGCCCTTCCGGGATCACGACGATCTCGCAGCCCGCCGTGCGCAGCGCGTCGGCCGTCGCGCGGTGGACGTCCAGCAGACCGCCCGGGTGACCGGTCGCGAACAGGACGCGCTGGCCGCCGTCCGCCGCCTTGCGCAGCCGGGCCGCCATGCGCTCCAGCGCGGCCACCGTCAGCTCGGGGTCGATGGTGTCCTGGCCGTGCCGGTGTTCGGCGTCGTCGCTCACGCCCACGCGCTCCGCCATCACCGCGAGCACGTCCTGCTCGTCACTCCAGCGGTCACCGAGCTCCAGGCCGAGCCAGTAGTGGCGGTCGCCGTTCGCCAGCTTGCGGTAGTGGGAGAGGTTGTTCTCGCGGGGGGTGGCGACGTCGCCCGCGATACGGGTTCTGACGAGGTGGTCGACGAGCTCGGCGCGGCTGGGTGTCCCGGGTATCGGCATGGTTCCCATTGTGAGGCAGACGACTACGGGAACGGCTTCGTCCGGGGTGCGTGCGACGCGGGTCACTGTGTGATCACCGCTCGCCGTGCCGCAGGGCGAACCACAGCTCCATGCGTACGTCCGGGTCGTCCAGGTCCGTGCCGAGCAGTGTCGCGCAGCGGGCGATGCGCTGGCGGACGGTGTTGCGGTGCACGGCGAGTGCCACGGCCGTGCGGTCCCAACTGCCGTGCAGGGAGAGCCAGGTGCGCAGCGTCTCGGTGAGGGGCGGGGTGAGGGGCGCGAGGAGCGCACGGGCGTGGGCCCCGGCCTCGTCGGGGGAGAGCAGGTCGGTGAGGGCGGCGCGGTGCGTGCCGTGCCGGTGCAGGGGCGTGCGGGTGGCGCGTGCGCGGGACAGGGCCCGGGCCGCCTGGGTGTCGGCCGCCGGCCAGTCCCGCGCGGTCGCGGGGGCGCTGACGCCCAGGGTCCAGCCCGGCTGCGGGGCCGGTTCGCGGTCCGCGGGGACGAGGACGCGTACGACGTCCCGCGCCAGGTCGACCAGCGGGGAGCCGAGGGCGGCGCCCAGCGCGGAGGCCGCCACGGGGTCGCAGGGCTGTGCGTCGGGGCTGCCGTGCACCACGAGCCAGCTCCCGCCGCCCAGCAGCGGGGCCACCGTTTCCGGCTCGGCGCCCAGCAGCAGCCGTACGAGCGCCGAGGAGCGGGCCGCGCCCGAGCCGCTCTGGTGCTCGCCGGTGAGGAGGGATAGCAGTACGGCCGCCACGGAGGCGATGGTGTGGTCGCCGGTGTCCCGATGGGGGGCGGCCACCCCGAGGACGAAGCCCTGACCGGTGCCGAGGGCGTAGGCGGCGAGATGGGTGCCGGCCGCGGTGTCGGTCGCGGAGGTGGGGGTCCCGGGACCCGAGGGCCGCACGACCGCAGCGAGCCCGGCCAGCGCCCCACGCACCACGTCCCCCGGCTCCCGCCCGGCAGCCGCAAGCTCCACCGCCCGCCCGACACCAGCAGCTTCCGCACTCCGGTCGGTGGGTTTCGGGCCCTTCCCGGCGCCAGCGGCTTCCGCACTCCGGTCGGTGGACGCGGCTTCCGTACCCTGCCCGGCCGGCGTGCTCTCCGTACCCTCCGGCCCGTACAGCACAGCCCACCCCGTCACCCGCTGGGCGAGCTGTCGCAGTACCGCCCGTACCGGGTCCGGGCGGGAGGCGGCCGCTGCCAGGCTCTGCTGGGCCTCCGTCACGCGGCGCAGTTCGGCGTGGCGGGCCTGGGCCATGAGCTGCCAGACCGCGCGGGCCACGCCGGAGAAGGTGGTCTGCGGCGGGACCTCCAGCAACGGCAGTTCATAGGTGTCGCAGGCCTCCACCAGGGCGCGCGGCACCGTGTCGTGCACGGGGGCGAGGCCGAAGCCGAGGGCGGCGCCGCCCGCCGCGACGATCCGCGACACGTAGTCGGTGAAGTAGGTTCCCGACCCCGCGGCCTCCGGAATGTGCACCCCGGCCGACAGCAGCAGCTCGCCGCCCAGCAGATACGGGTACGGATCGGCCATCTCCGAGGTGTGCGCCCAGTGGATCACCGTGCCCGCGTCCGCGGGCCCCGCGATCTGGCGCAGGCCCAGGTCCTCACGGGCCAGGAGCGCCGACAGCGGTACCGGTGGGGTGGGCGGAACGGCGGGATCCGGCATGGGATGTTTCCTACACTCGCGCGGTCTCAGATGGATGAAACGTACACTTCGCAGTCACTTTCCGGCCACCTACTGTCGTTCCAGACCGGCAGCCGCGGGTACGGGCGGATGTCCCCGCGAGCCGCTGCCGACCGTCCCCACCCCCCATTTGCACGACACGCCACCGGAAGTTGCGCGAAGGAGGCCCCACCATGGCCGTCGATTACACCGTCATCGTCGTCTATCTGGCCGGCATGCTGGCCATGGGCTGGTGGGGCATGCGCCGCGCCAAGTCCAAGAGCGAGTTCCTGGTCGCCGGCCGCCGGCTCGGCCCGACGATGTACTCCGGCACCATGGCGGCGATCGTCCTCGGCGGCGCGTCCACCATCGGCGGCGTGGGCCTCGGCTACCAGTACGGGCTCTCCGGCGCCTGGATGGTGTTCACCATCGGCCTCGGCCTGCTCGCGCTGAGCGTCTTCTTCTCCGCCCGCATAGCCCGGCTCAAGGTCTACACCGTCTCCGAGATGCTCGACCTGCGCTACGGCGGCCGGGCCGGCGTCATCTCCGGCCTCGTCATGTGGGCGTACACCCTCATGCTCGCCGTCACGTCGACCATCGCGTACGCCACGATCTTCGACGTCCTCTTCGACATGAACCGCACCGTCGCGATCATCCTCGGCGGCTCGATCGTCGTCGCCTACTCGACGCTCGGCGGCATGTGGTCGATCACCCTCACCGACATGGTGCAGTTCGTCGTCAAGACCATCGGTGTGCTCCTGCTGCTCCTGCCCATCGCGGTCGTCAAGGCCGGCGGGTTCAGTGAGATGAAGGCGAAGCTGCCGACCGAGTACTTCGACCCGCTGGGCATCGGCGGCGAGACGATCTTCACCTACGTCCTGATCTACACCTTCGGCATGCTGATCGGGCAGGACATCTGGCAGCGCGTGTTCACCGCGCGCAGCGACAAGACCGCCAAGTGGGGCGGCACCGTCGCCGGCACCTACTGCCTGGTCTACGCCCTCGCCGGCGCCGTCATCGGCACCGCGGCCAAGGTGCTCTACCCCAAGCTCGGCAGCCCGGACGACGCCTTCGCGACCATCGTCAAGGACGAACTCCCCGTCGGTGTCAGAGGGCTGGTGCTGGCCGCCGCGCTCGCCGCCGTGATGTCCACCTCCTCCGGCGCGCTCATCGCCTGCGCGACCGTCGCCAACAACGACATCTGGTCGCGGCTGCGAGGGCGGGTCACCACCGGTGAGCGTGACGAGGTGCAGGGCAACCGCGCCTTCATCCTCATCATGGGCCTCGCCGTGATCGCTACGGCCATCGCGCTCAACAACGTCGTCGAGGCGCTGACGGTCGCGTACAACCTCCTCGTCGGCGGACTCCTCGTCCCGATCCTCGGCGGGCTGCTGTGGAAGCGGGGCACCGCCCAGGGCGCGCTCGCCTCCGTCGCGGTCGGCGGCCTCGCCGTCATCGGCCTGATGGCGACGTACGGCATCCTCGCCAACGAGCCCGTCTACTACGGCCTGCTGTCCTCCCTGGCCGCGTACATCGCCGTCTCCCTGGCGACGAAGCCGACCGACGCGGCCGTACTCGCCGCCTGGCGTGAGCGCCTGGCCGGGCGGGATCCCGAACTCGTGTCCGAACCGGTGCCGGCTCACCAGTAGAGTCGTAGGCAGATATCCCGCATACGCGATGAAGCGTAGGAAAGAAGGCATTTCCTCATGAGCAGCAACGAGACGCCCCGCGGCCCCGTCGACTCCTCCCGCATCCCGCGGTACGCGGGCCCCGCGACCTTCGCCCGGCTCCCGCGCCTCGACGAGGTCGGCCGCGCCGACGTCGCCGTGGTCGGCGTGCCGTTCGACTCGGGCGTCTCGTACCGGCCGGGCGCCCGCTTCGGCGGCAACGCCATCCGCGAGGCGTCCCGGCTGCTGCGCCCGTACAACCCGGCGCAGGACGCGTCGCCGTTCGCGCTGGCCCAGGTGGCGGACGGCGGCGACATCGCCGTGAACCCCTTCAACATCAACGAGGCCGTCGAGACCGTCGAGGCCGCCGCCGACGAGCTGCTCGGCACCGGCGCCCGCCTGATGACCCTGGGCGGCGACCACACCATCGCGCTGCCCCTGCTGCGCTCGGTCGCCAAGAAGCACGGCCCGGTCGCGCTGCTCCACTTCGACGCCCACCTCGACACCTGGGACACCTACTTCGGCGCCGAGTACACCCACGGCACGCCCTTCCGGCGCGCGGTGGAGGAGGGCATCCTCGACACCGAGGCGCTCTCCCACGTCGGCATCCGCGGCCCGCTGTACGGCAAGCAGGACCTGACCGACGACGAGAAGATGGGCTTCGGCATCGTCACGTCCTCGGACGTCTACCGGCGCGGCGCCGACGAGGTGGCCGACCAACTGCGCCAGCGCATCGGCGACCGCCCGCTGTACATCTCCATCGACATCGACTGCCTCGACCCGGCCCACGCGCCCGGCACCGGCACCCCCGAGGCCGGCGGCATGACCTCGCGCGAGCTGCTGGAGATCCTGCGCGGCCTCGCGTCCTGCAACCTGGTCTCGGCCGACGTCGTCGAGGTGGCGCCCGCGTACGATCACGCCGAGATCACGTCGGTGGCCGCGTCCCACACGGCGTACGAACTGACCACGATCATGTCCCGCCAGATCGCGGCGGCCCGGAAGGACTCGGAAGCCAAGTGACTCACGACCACGACCTGGTGCTCCGCCCCACCGCCGCCCAGACGGAGGCCGCGCTGAACCCTCCACCCGGCCGCAACGGCGGGGACCTGGTCGTGGAGACGCTGGCGGCGCTCGGCACGACGACGGTCTTCGGCCTCCCCGGCCAGCACGCCCTCGGCATGTTCGACGCCCTGCGCCGCAGCGACCTGCGCTACATCGGCCTGCGCGTGGAGAACAACGCCGGGTTCGCGGCGGACGCGTACGGCCGGATGACCGGCGAGGCGGCCCCGCTGCTGCTGTCGACCGGACCGGGCGCGCTCACCTCGCTGGCCGCGCTCCAGGAGGCGGCCGCGGCCTCCGCCCCCGTGCTGGCGATCAGCAGCCAGATCCCGACGGCCGGCCTGGGCGGCGGCCGGCACGGCTATCTGCACGAACTCCCCGACCAGTCGGCCTCGTTCCGGGGCGTGGTGAAGTCGGTCCACACCGTCCGCACCCAGTCCCAGATCCCGTCCGCGATCGAGGCGGCCTGGAAGTCGGCGCTGACGGCCCCGCACGGCCCGGTGTGGGTGGAGATCCCGCAGGACGTGCTGCTGGCCGAGACCTCGATCCCGGTGGTGACGGGCGGCGACGCGTTCCCCGAGGAACTGCCCCCGCGCCCCGAACTGACGGCCGTCGCCGCCGACCTGCTGTCCAAGGCCGCCCGTCCGGCGATCATCGCGGGCGGGGGAGTGGTACGGGCGGACGCCAGCGGCAAGCTGCGGCAGCTCGCGGAGCTGATCCAGGCCCCGGTCGTCACGACCCCCGGCGGCAAGGGGGCGTTCCCCTGGAACCACCCGCTGTCGCTCCAGTCGTGGATCGAGGACCGGTACACGACGGACTTCCTGGAGGACGCGGACGTACTCCTGGTGGTCGGCTCGGGTCTCGGTGAACTCTCCTCGAACTACCACACGTTCAAGCCGCGCGGCCGGGTCGTCCAGATCGAGGCCGACCTCGGCAAACTGGAGTCCAACCACCCGGCCCTCGGCATCCACGCCGACGCGCGGCTCGCCCTCCAGGCCCTGCTGGAGACGGTGTCCGAGCGCACGGATCCCACCGCGCCCGAGCGGGTGGCGACCGTCCTCACGAAGGTCGCCGAACGCATCGCCGCCCAGGAACTCACCCTGGAACAGCAGGTGCTGGCGTCCGTACGCCGCGCCCTGCCCGCCGACTCCCCGTCCTTCTGGGACATGACGATCCTGGCCTATTGGGCCTGGTCGGCCTTCGACGCCAAGGGCCCCAACCACCTGCACTCCGCCCAGGGCGCGGGCGGCCTCGGCTACGGCTTCCCGGCGGCGCTCGGCGGAGCGGTGGCGGAGCCGACCCGCCCGGTCCTCGCGGTGTCCGGAGACGGAGGCGCCCTGTACTCGATCGCCGAGCTCGCCACGGCCCGCCAGTACGACCTGAACGTCACCTGGCTCATCGTCGACGACGGCGGCTACGGCATCCTGCGCGAGTACATGACCGACGCCTTCGGCGAGGCGACGGCCACCGAACTGACCCGGCCGGACTATGTGGCCCTGGCCGAGTCCTTCGGCGTCCCCGGGGTCCGTACGACCCCGGAGACACTGGAGGCCGACCTGACGAAGGCCCTGTCCGAGCCCGGCCCTTCGGTGGTCGTACTCCCGGCGGTACTGCGGATGTTCGAGCCGACGCACCTCACGACGTGATGGCCGGCCCGCCGGCCTAACCGCGCGTGTCGTCGACGTGGTCGCGGTTGTGGCAGGCGTCGTCCACCGCGGGGCCGGTCAACGGCAGGGCCCATGGGACGAGCGCGAGTGCCTCCTTGCAGAGGCCGGCGCTGGAGTAGCCGGCGATGTTGATACGGCCCCGGTCGCCGTCGTCGGCGTGGGCCGGGGCGGCGAGTACGAGGGCTGCCATGGTGAGCGCGGCGAGCGCGCTGATCTTCTTCATGGTCGAGTCAACGGCATCAGATCGGCGCAGGTCATTCCGCTGTACAGGTGGTGACCGAGCGCGCCAGGGGCCGGCGAGGCCCTTGGCGCGTCCACGGCTGCCGGAACAGGGCCCGGTCGCCTACCAGATCGCCTCGACCCACTCCGGGTGGTCGATGAACGGGTTGCGGTTGTGCTGGTAGGTGTCGTAGATGGCCTGGTTGCGCTTCTCCTCGAAGGCGCTCGGCGGGTCCTGCTCGTTCCACGCCTTGAGGACGGACAGCTTGCCCATGTACGGGTTGCTGCCGTTGCCCACCTTCTCGTTGGGCTCCAGGTCGGCGAAGCCGTCGCCGCCGTCGTAGCGCACGGCCATGTAGAGGATCATGCGGGCCACGTCGCCCTTGTCGGCGGCGCGCGGCTCGAAGGAGTCGGAGTCGACCTTGCTGCCGCCGCCGTTGGTGACGGTGCTGCCGCCGTTGTCGAAGTCCAGGTTGCCGCGGATGCTGTTGACCTGGACATCGGCCGGGCGCAGGTGGTGCAGGTCGGTGCCGGGGCCGGTCACCTCGCCGAAGTCGCCGTGTGACTTGGCCCAGGTGTGCTCGCGGTTCCAGTCGCCGACGTCACCGCCGTTGAGGGATTTGCTGCGGGAGACACCGCTGTACAGCAGGATCACGTTGTTGCTGTTGTTCGGGTCCTGGTCGGTGACCTTCAGCGCGTTCCAGACCGCGGAGTACGAGATCTTGGTCTGGCTGCTGATGATCGTGTGCAGGGACGACTTCAGGCTCGCGCCGGTCTTGCCGATCGCGTTCTTGTAGTACGTCGAGTCGTAGTCGGTCGTCGTGGCCGCGGCCGACGTCGCCGTCAGGGTGGGGGTGGTGAGGCCGACCAGGACGGCGGCCGTCGTCAGCGCCACTGACTTCCAGCGGCGGTGGCGTATGTGTGTCGCCGGCATGTGGGGTTCCCATCTACGCAGGGATCTACGCGGGTTGAACGAAGGCGGCAAACGGGAGAGTGGCATGAACATGCAGTGCTGTCGAGAGCTTGCACGTGTCCATTGGGTTGCGGGGAACGGCAAATCGGGGCAGCGCTACGCGAGTTGACACGCCGAAAAGCGGCCCCCGGCGATGAGCCGGGGGCCGTCGGGTGCGGTGCCGGGTGTCGCTAGGCGACGTCCGACGGGTCGAGGCGGTAGACGGTGGACTGGTTGCTCTGGGAGGAGTCCGCGGCCGAGTCGGTGCCGGTGTCCGAGCCGGACGTGCCCCTGTACTCGCTCTCCTTCACCGCCGTCCCGTTCTTCTGCACCCATTCCGTCACCTCGGTGCTGACGTCGCCGCCGCCGCCGGGGCCCCCTCCCATGCCGCCGCCACCGATCTGGATGTAGTGCAGCTCGCCCTTCTTCACCAGCTCCTTGAGCCTGGCGACGGTCATGGCCTTGTCGCTGCCCGACCAGCCCCACATGGAGATCACGGGCTCGCCGCTGCTCAGGATCAACTGTGCCGCGCTCTGCGAACTCGACACCGCGAGTAGCCACTTGGCGCCGTCCTGGTGCTTCTTGAGGTAGGCGATCAGCTCACTGCTCGCGTCGCCCATGCCCATGCCGCCGCCGAAGCCTCCGCCGCCCGTGCCGCCGGGCCGGGTGCCGGCGCCGGTGTCGGTTCCGCCCGGGGCGGTACCGCCGTTCGGCGGGGTGCCTCCCATCTGACCGGCGCCGGGAGCCTCACCGTTCCCGCCGTCCGGCATCGCCTGGCCGCCCTGCTGACCACCGGGGAAGCCGCCGCCCTGCCCGTCGGCCTGCCCGTTCTGACCGCCCTGCTGTGTGCCGCCCGGCATCTGGCCGCCGCCGAAGTCACCCCGGCCGCCGCCCCCACCCGGACCGCCGCCCCCACCGGGGCCACCGCCGAAGCCGCTCCCCGTCGACGGCCCGGCCGTCGGGTTCGTGCCGCCCATGCCGCCGCCCGAACCGGACGGCACCGACCAGGCGTACGCCGCCGGACCCGCCACCGCAGCGACGACCGCCGCCGTCACGGATGCCGCGAGCAGCCGTACCCGTATCCCCGTCGCGGACCGGAAGACGAGCAGACCCACGATCGCCAGCGCCATGACGACTGCGACGGCAGGCCACAGCCAGGTGTTCCAGCCGGAGGCCCGGCGCAGGAGTACGACCGCCCATACGGCCGTGACCGCCAGTCCCGCCGGCAGCACCCACGCCCACCGCCTGTCGGCGCGGAACGCGCGCAGCAGCATCACGCCGCCGCCACCGCACAGGGCCGCGATGCCCGGGGCGAGCGCGGTCGTGTAGTAGGGGTGCATCGTGCCCTCGGCCATGGCGAAGGTCAGGTAGTGCAGGGCCGTCCACCCGCCCCACAGCAGCAGCGCGGCGCGGGTGAGGTCGGTGCGCGGGGCGCGGCCGCGGAGTACCAGGCCGCCGACGCACGCGATGGCCGCGAAGGGGATCAGCCAGGAGATCTGGCCGCCGAGGATGTCGTTGAACAGGCGGCCGAGACCGGCGGTTCCCGAGAAGCCTCCGCCACCGCCGCCTCCGCCGTTGCCCTCGCCGCCGAGGATCCGGCCGAGGCCGTTGTAGCCCATGATCAGGTCCCAGGCCGTGCCGTCCGTCGAACCGCCGATGTACGGGCGGTCGTCGGCGGGCACGAGGGACACCGCCGCCGCCCACCAGAAGCTGGAGACGCCCAGGGCGACGCCCGCGATCAGCAGGTTGACGATCCGCTTCACCAGCTTCGGCTTCGCCGCGTACAGGTAGACCGCGAAGACGGCGGGCAGCGCGATGTAGCCCTGGAGCATCTTCGTGTTGAAGGCGAGGCCGAAGCAGACCGCCGAGCCGACCAGCGGCAGCAGCCTGCCGTTGTGGACGGCGCGCAGGGTGAGCGCCGCGCCGCCGGCCATCAGGAAGACCAGCAGGGTGTCGGGGTTGTTGTCGCGGTTGATCGCGACCGTGATCGGGGTCAGGGCCAGGACCAGCGCGGCCACCGTCGCCGCGCCGTGGCCCCACACCCGCTTCACCGAGGCGTGCACGATCCAGATCGTCGCCAGCGCGACAAGGACCATCGGCAGCATCATCTGCCAGGTGCCGTAGCCGAACACACGGCACGACAGGCCCATCACCATCAGGGCGAACGGCGGCTTGTCGACGGTGAGGAAGTTGCCCGCGTCCAGCGAGCCGAAGAACCACGCCTTCCAGCTCTGCGTGCCGCTCAGCACGGCCGCGCTGTAGAAGCTGTTGAGGCCGGAGCCCGAGAGGTTCCAGGAGTACAGCACCGCCGCCAGGAGCAGGATCGCGATCAGCGCGGGGAGCGACCAGCGCGGTGCCCTGTCCGGGGGCGCCGGGGGCGGGGCCTGCGGGGGCACTTGGGGGGTCACGGTCGGGTGAGGGTGGGGATCGGTGGCTGATGTCACCAGCGCATCGTGTGCGGCGCGGGTGGGTGCGGGCTGTGCCGTACCTGGCGGCCGGCTGTGAAGTCTCAAAGGAGTCCGCAAAGGAGCAGCTCGGTCGCTCGAGCGGCCCGCGCTCCACGGCCCCGCGCCCACCTCGGCGGGAGCGGTGGTACGCGCCGCCGCCGATCACCGGAGCCGCACGGATCCCGTGGCAATATCCTGACGGTGTATCAGGTGCCGTTCGCGTACAACCTTTCCCCAGGGCTCACGAGTCTCCAGGGCATGACTCAAGGGAGAGAGAAGTCAAGGGGCGTTTCCAGACGTGTGAGGGCCGTCGTCGCGGCGGGTGTGGGTGCCGGCGTGTTCATACCGGTCATCGCCGCCGGCCCCGCCGCCGCTGCGGCGCCCACCGTGAGCTGTACGTCCGCGAAGGCGGGCCTCGCCGACAAGCTGAAAAGGGACATCACGGCGGCCCTCGCCAACCGCAAGGGCACGATCGCCGTCGGCCTGTACGACCGTTCGACGAACACCAACTGCAGCCTGCGGGCCTCCAGCGCCTACGACTCCGCCAGCGTCGTCAAGGTCACCGTGCTGGCCACGCTGCTGTGGGACGCGAAGAAGCACAACCGCTACCTCACCGACCGCGAGGTATCCCTCAGCAAGTCCATGATCACCAAGTCGGACAACGCGGCGACCAGCACGCTCTGGAAGCAGCTCGGTCTGACGAAGGTCAAGGGCTTCCTGGCGGCGGCCGGCATGACCCAGACCAAGCCCGGCGCGAACGGCTACTGGGGTCTGACGCAGATCACCGTCACGGACGAGCAGAAGCTGCTGAAGCTCATCACCGCCAAGAACACGGTGCTCAGCGACAACGCCCGCGCCTACATCCTGAAGCTGATGGGCCAGGTCGTCTCCTCACAGCGCTGGGGCACCCCGTACGGCGCGCCGTCCGGGGTCTCCGTGGCCGTGAAGAACGGCTGGCTGTCCCGTTCCACCCATGGCTGGCGGGTGCACAGCGTCGGCGCGTTCAAGGGCGGCGGCCACGACTACGTGATCACGGTGCTGACCCACGACAACAGCACCATGAACTACGGCATCACGACGATCCAGGGCGTGGCCAAGGCCATCCACAAGGATCTCGCCGCGAGCTGACGACGCGGGGGAGAAGAGGACGGCGCTTCATGAGCCGGTCTCCCCTGCGTCACCGACCCGCCCTACGGTGACCTCCATGCGCCTGAGAACCGTACTCGCGACCGCCACAGCGGGCCTGGCGGCGGCCACCTGTCTGACCGCCGCCGGCCCGGCGAACGCCCACCCCGCCTCGCCGGCCGGCCACGCCTGTTCGCCCACCGTCTCCATCGACCGCTTCTCCGACGCGCTCGACAAGACGACCTACGAGGGCACCTTCGTCGGCAACTTCTCCGCGCTCGCCGTGGACCGGGACGGCTCGCTCGCCGCCGTCTCCGACCGCTCCGCCCTCTTCGGCCTCGACGGCAGGACCCTCGCGCCGAAGGGCGTCGTCCCGCTCGCCGACGAGAGCGGTGCCGCCCTCGACTCCGAGGGCCTCGTCATCGACCGGGACGGCACCCGGCTGATCTCCAGCGAGACCGAGCCGTCCATCCGCCGCTACTCCCGAGACGGCGGGATCCTCGACCGCCTCCCGGTCCCGGACGCGCTGCGGGTCGCCCCGGCCGGCCGCGCCGTGTCCAACGGCACCTTCGAGGGCCTGACCCTGCTCCCGGGCGGCCGTACCCTGCTCGCCTCGATGGAGTACGCGCTCTCCGGCGACAGCGCGGGCATCGTCCGCTTCCAGACCTGGAACCGGACCGGGCACGGCCGCTTCGAGCTCGGCCGCCAGTACGCCTACCGCGCCGACACCGGACTCGGCGTCCCCGAGGTCCAGGCCACCCCCGACGGCCGCCTCCTCGTCCTGGAGCGCGGCTTCACCCCCGGCGTCGGCAACACGGTCCGCCTCTACCTGGCCGACCCGCGGCGCGCGACGGACACGAGCGGTGTCGAGAACCTCACCGGTCAGGACGGCGTACGTCTGATCAGGAAGACCCTCCTCGCGGACATCGTGAACTGCCCGTCACTGGGAGCGACCGCCAAGCAGCCCCAGCCGAACCCGCTCCTCGACAACATCGAGGGCATGGCGATCACGGCCCGTACGGGCGATCGCCTGAGGGTGCTGCTGGTCAGCGACGACAATCAGAACGCCGCCCAGACGACGCGGTTCTACAGTCTGCGCGTACGGATCTGAGCGCGGCACCCGCCGCGTTTGTTGCGGCGGGATGAAATCGGGGCTCGTCGGCGTTGGTGCCTTCCGGCAGATCAGGACGGACGGAGGGCACCGCGTGGCAGCGCAACGGGGATGGGCACGACGGCTTTGGGGCTACGCCTGGCGCTACCCCAAGGACGTGGTCCTCGCGCTCGGCTCCTCCCTCGCCGGCATGGCGGTCATGGCGATCGTCCCGCTGATCACCAAGGTGATCATCGACGACGTGATCGGCGACGGCAGCCGCGGCATGGGCGTCTGGGCGGGGCTGCTGATTGCCGCCGCGCTCGCCGTCTACGTCCTCACCTACATCCGCCGCTACTACGGCGGCCGTCTCGCCCTCGACGTCCAGCACGACCTGCGGACCGAGATGTTCGGGACGATCACCCGGCTCGACGGCCGGCGCCAGGACGAGCTGTCCACCGGGCAGGTCGTCGGCCGGGCCACCAGCGACCTCCAGCTCATCCAGGGCCTGCTCTTCATGCTCCCGATGACCATCGGGAACTTCGCCCTGTTCCTGATCTCCCTGGTCGTCATGGCCTGGCTGTCGCTGCCCCTGACGCTGATCGGCCTCGCGGTGGCCCCCGCCCTGTGGTGGATCGCACGGCGCAGCCGGGCCAAGCTGCACCCCTCCACCTGGTACGCCCAGGCCCAGGCCGCCGCCGTCGCGGGCGTGGTCGACGGGGCCGTCAGCGGCGTCCGCGTGGTGAAGGGCTTCGGGCAGGAGGACCAGGAGACCGGCAAGCTGCGCGAGGTCGGCCGGCGGCTCTTCGCGGGGCGGCTGCGCACCATCCGGTTCAACTCCAGGTACACCCCGGCGCTCCAGGCCGTCCCGGCCCTCGGCCAGGTCGCGATGCTCGCGCTCGGCGGCTGGCTGGCGGTGCGCGGGCACATCACCCTCGGCACGTTCGTCGCCTTCTCCACCTACCTCGCCCAGCTCGTCGGCCCGGTCCGGATGCTCGCCATGGTCCTCACGGTCGCCCAGCAGGCCCGCGCGGGCACCGAGCGGGTGCTCGAGCTGATCGACACCGAGCCGTCGATCAAGGACGGCACCAAGGCGCTGCCCGCCGACGCGCCGGCGACCGTCGAGTTCGACGACGTCTCGTTCGGTTACGAGGACGGCCGTCCCGTCCTCGACGGACTCAGCTTCGAGATCCGCCCCGGTGAGACCCTCGCGGTCGTGGGCTCCTCCGGCTCCGGCAAGTCCACGGTCTCCCTGCTGCTGCCGCGCTTCTACGACGTCACGCGCGGCGCGGTCCTCGTCGGCGGCCACGACGTGCGCGAGCTGACCACCGACTCGCTGCGGGCCGCGATCGGACTGGTGCCGGAGGACTCCTTCCTCTTCTCGGACACCGTCCGCAGCAACATCGCCTACGGCCGCCCCGACGCCACCGACGAGGAGATCGAGGCCGCCGCGCGTGCCGCCCAGGCGGACCGGTTCATCGCCGAGCTGCCCGAGGGCTACGACACCAAGGTCGGCGAGCACGGCCTGACCCTCTCCGGCGGCCAGCGCCAGCGCGTCGCGCTCGCCCGCGCGATCCTCACCGACCCCCGCCTCCTCGTCCTCGACGACGCGACCTCGGCGGTGGACGCCCGCGTGGAGCACGAGATCCATGAGGCGCTCAAGCACGTGATGGAGGGCCGCACGACCCTCCTCATCGCCCACCGTCGCTCCACCCTCGGCCTCGCCGACCGCATCGCGGTCCTGGACGCCGGCCGCCTCGCCGACATCGGCACCCACAGCGAACTCCAGGAGCGCTCCGCCCTCTACCGGCGGCTGCTCACGGACCCCGACGAGCTCGGCGGCGTCTCGCCCGGCCACGCCCAGCCCGCCTGCCCGCGCGAGGACACCTCCGTACGCGACGAACTGGACGCCGAGTTCGACGCCGAACGCGGGGTCACCCCGCGCCTGTGGACCGGGGACCGCGAGCCCAAGGACCTGGCCCTCACGGAGTCGCCGGCCTCGCCCGAGCTCCTCGCCCAGGTCGAGGCGCTGCCCCCGGCCACCGACATCCCCGACATCGACGAGGCGCGCGCGGTGCGCCCGGAGGAGTCCTACGGCCTCAAGCGGCTGCTGCGCGGCTTCGGGCGCCCCCTGCTGATCAGCCTCGGCCTGGTCGCCGTGGACGCCGGTATGGGGCTGCTGCTGCCCGTGCTGATCCGGCACGGCATCGACGACGGTGTCACGGCGGCGGCGCTCGGCGCGGTCTGGGCGGCGTCCCTGCTCGGCCTGCTCGCGGTGGCCGCGCAGTGGGCGGCACAGGTGGGCGAGACCCGGATGACCGGGCGCACCGGCGAACGGGTCCTGTACTCGCTGCGTCTGAAGATCTTCGCCCAGCTCCAGCGGCTCG
Organism: Streptomyces sp. NPDC036764; assembly: GCF_055609385.1. Classification (NCBI taxonomy): domain Bacteria; kingdom Bacillati; phylum Actinomycetota; class Actinomycetes; order Kitasatosporales; family Streptomycetaceae; genus Streptomyces; species Streptomyces sp. NPDC036764. The sequence continues at coordinate 112,720 of NZ_JBVJPT010000007.1, read as the reverse complement.
GCCTCGACTACTACGAGCGCGAGCTGACCGGCCGGATCATGACCCGGATGACGACGGACGTCGACGCGCTGTCGACCTTCCTCCAGACGGGCCTGGTCACCGCGTTCGTCTCGGTCGTCACCTTCTTCGGCATCATGGGCGCCCTGCTGGTGATCGACCTCCAGCTCGCGCTCGTCGTCTTCGCGACGCTGCCGCCGCTGATCATCGCCACGTACTACTTCCGCCGGGCGAGCGTGAAGGCGTACGAACTCGCCCGTGAGCGGGTGTCGGTGGTCAACGCCGAACTCCAGGAGTCGGTGTCCGGGCTGCGGATCGTGCAGGCGTTCCGGCGCGAGAGGGACGGCGGCGCGCGGTTCGCCGAGCGCAGTGACAGCTACCGCCAGGCCCGTATCCGGGGCCAGTGGCTGATCTCGATCTACTTCCCCTTCGTGCAGTTCCTGTCGTCGGCCGCCGCGGCGGCGGTGCTGATCGTGGGCGGCGGGCGGATCGACGCCGCGACGCTGACGACCGGCGCGCTGGTGGCGTACCTGCTCTACATCGACCTGTTCTTCGCCCCCGTCCAGCAGCTCTCCCAGGTCTTCGACGGCTACCAGCAGGCCACGGTCTCGCTCGGCCGCATCCAGGAACTGCTGCGGGAACCGACGTCGACGAAGGCCGCCGCCGAGCCGCTGGAGGTGCTGTCGCTGCGCGGCGAGGTCGCCTTCGAGGACGTGCACTTCCGCTACGGCGACGAGGAGGAGGCGCTCAGCGGGATCGACATCCGCATCCCCGCCGGGCAGACGGTCGCCTTCGTCGGCGAGACCGGCGCGGGCAAGTCGACGCTGGTCAAGCTGGTGGCACGGTTCTACGACCCGACCGGCGGCCGGGTCACCGTCGACGGCACGGACCTGCGCTCCCTGGACATCACGTCCTACCGGCACCGTCTCGGGGTCGTCCCGCAGGAGGCGTACCTCTTCCAGGGCACCGTCCGCGACGCCATCGCCTACGGCCGCCCCGACGCCACCGACGCCGAGGTCGAGGCCGCGGCACGGGCGGTCGGCGCCCACGAGATGATCGCGACCCTGGAGGGCGGCTACCTCCACGAGGTCGCCGAGCGCGGCCGCAACCTCTCCGCCGGGCAGCGCCAGCTCATCGCGCTGGCCCGCGCCGAGCTGGTCGACCCGGACGTCCTGCTCCTCGACGAGGCGACGGCCGCGCTGGACCTCGCCACGGAGGCCCAGGTCAACCAGGCCACGGACCGACTCGCGGGCCGCCGTACGACCCTCGTGGTGGCCCACCGCCTGACCACGGCCGCACGGGCGGACCGGGTGGTCCTCATGGCCCACGGCCAGGTCGCCGAGGACGGCACCCACGAGGAGCTGCTGGCGCTGGGCGGGCGGTATGCCGAGCTGTGGCGGACCTTCCTCGGCCAGGCCGAGCCGGAGGAGCCGGTCGGGGTGGCCCGGTAAGGGTCGGCCGCGTGTCGTCGTGACGGTCGTGCAACCATCCGGCATACGTCGTGCGTCCGTACATCAGTACGCTCATCGCCGGTGTACGGGGAGGACAAGACGGTGGACAAAGGTGCGATACGCCGACGGCTGGCGGTCGGCCTGGCGTTGCTGACGGCGTCCGGCGTGCTCGCGGTCGCGGTCCCGGCGCAGGCCCATGCCGCGGCGCCCACGCGTTGTGAGGGACGCAAGGTGAAGACGTACCCGTTCTCGACCGGCACCCTCTACGTCTACAAGCGCGGCGGTCACGTCTGTGTCATCACGCTGCCCAAGGACCCCGGCCGCCAGCAGTGGATGAAGGCCAGCGTCCAGGCGTACCGGGCGAACCCGGTCGCCGACGAGGGCCGGCGCTCCCGCCGGGCCGGTCCCGTCACGGTCTACGCCGGCCAGCGCTGTGTGTGGGTGAAGGGCCGGGTGGGACGGGGCTCGGTCAGCAAGGGCTGGATCCTCTGCTGAGCGTCTTCCGGCGTCCCGGTTCGGCCATCTCCGCCGCGAATTCCTCATCTCCCCTGGTGCGGTTGGCAGTTGCTCGCTAGCTTGCGCTGCACATTTGCTTCCCAGGGGAGGGTGCATGCTGCGCAAGACCCTCAGATGGCTGCTGGCGCTCGCGCTGCTGACCGGCGCGCTCGGCACGGCCACGGCACAGGCGGCGACCGCCGCCGAGCCGGACATCGAGGAACGGCTGCTGTCCATACCGGGCATGAGCCTCATCGAGGAGAAGCCGTACCCCGGCTACCGCTTCTTCGTCCTGTCGTACACCCAGCCGGTCGACCACCGGAACCCGTCCGCGGGCACCTTCCAGCAGCGCCTGACCGTGCTGCACAGGGACGTCTCCCGCCCGACCGTCTTCTACACCAGCGGCTACGAGGTCTCCACGACGCCCAGCCGCCGTGAGCCGACGCGGATCGTCGACGGCAACCAGATCTCCATGGAGTACCGCTTCTTCACGCCGTCCAGGCCGCAGCCGGCCGACTGGACCAAGCTGGACATCTGGCAGGCGGCCAGCGACCAGCACCGCATCTTCAAGGCGCTGGAGCCGATCTACGACCGCAAGTGGCTGTCCACCGGCGTCTCCAAGGGCGGCATGACCGCCACGTACTACGAGCGCTTCTACCCCCGTGACATGGACGGCGTCGTCGCCTACGTGGCCCCCAACGACGTGGTCGACGACGAGGATTCGGCCTACGACCGCTTCTTCGCCCGCGTCGGCACCAAGGAGTGCCGGGACCGGGTGAACGCCGTGCAGCGGGAGGCGCTGGTGCGCCGGGAGCCGATGAAGGAACGGTTCGCGGCGCACGCGGCCGAGCACGGCTACACCTTCGGCACGATCGGCAGCCTGGACAAGGCGTACGAGGCGGTCGTCCTGGACTACGTCTGGGGCTTTTGGCAGTACAGCCTCCTCAAGGACTGCGACACGGTCCCGGCGGACGCCCCGCACGCCACCGACCAGGCGATCTGGGACGCCATCGACGCGAGCGGCGGCTTCGACTTCTACACGGACCAGGGCCTGGAGCCGTACACGCCGTACTACTACCAGGCGGCCACGCAGCTCGGCGCACCGATGATCGGGTTCCCGCACATCGAGCGCGGGCTCATCCGCTACGGCTACCTCCCGCCACGCGACTTCGTCCCGCGCGAGATCCCGACGAGGTTCCAGCCACGGGCCATGCGCGACGTGGATTCCTGGGTCCGCCACAACGCCCGGCACATGATCTTCGTCTACGGCCAGAACGACCCGTGGGGCGCGGAACGCTTCCGCGTCGGCAAGGGCGCACGCGACGCCTACGTCTTCGCCGCGCCGGGAGCCAACCACGGCGCCCTCGTCGCGGGCCTCGTGGACCGGGAGCGCACACTGGCCACGGCCCGCATCCTGGACTGGGCGGACGTCGCGTCCACCACGGCCGAACCGAGGCCGTTGGCGAAGTTCGACGCGAAGCTCGACGCGCGGGGTCCGGAACGGGAGTTCACGCTGCGGCCGTGAGGTCTCACACCGGCCGCGCGCAGCCCACCGGCTTCTCGCCGCCCAACTGGACGTAAAGGGCCGTCGACAGCGGACATTGGGTCCGCCGGTCGGCGGCCTTCGTCACCTTGTACTCCGGCTTCTGCTCGGCCTTGCCGTCGCAGGACGTCTCGCGGACCTGGCCGTCGCCGGAGTCGTAGACGCAGTCGCCGACGATCGTTCGGGGGCCGCCTCCGCCGCCGGGGTCGCCGGGATGGGGCGAGGCGAGATTGCGCATACAGGCGTAGCCCTGGGGGATCGCGCCGTCGCCGTCCTCGTCGGAGGTGCGGTTCTGTTGGCTGATGTGCAGCACGAAGTCCGTGGTCGCGGGGCACGGCGGGCCGTCGCCCACCCTGCCGTCGTGCCGGGCCACGACCCGCGCGGAGGCCCGCTCACTGGTGCAGGACACCTCGGTGAAGCTCGTCGTACCGAAGGAACTGCACTCGTCGACGCCGAGGAACACCTCGCCGTACCCGGCGGGCCGGGTCGGCGTCACCTGTCGCCCGCTCGCGCTCGTACCCCCGCTCTCCGCGAGCCGCCCGTCCTCCTCGGCCGCCCTCGACGGACTCTGGCACCCCGTCAGCAAGGCGACAAGCAGCACCGCGAACGCACAGGCCACTCCGACAGCACTTCTCCCAGCCATCGCACTCCCCCCGGTACCCCCGGTCCAGCGTGGCCCGTCGCGGCGGGCGCACGCCAGACGTGTGGGGGCCTTTGCGCCGGTTGGGGGTGAGAGTGCCCGTTGTGCGGCGTACGGGGTCTACGCCCAAAGTGCTACGGGTCGCTACCGATGCTCGTACGAGAGGCCGTGGCCGACCGGGTACAGGACCTTTCCCGGATCGTCCGCCCGCTGCACCGGCACCGGCAGCCGTCCGCGCGGTGCCACCCGGCCGGCGATCACCCGCGCCGCCGCCCGCAGTTCGACGTCGGTCCAGGAGTAGGACGCGAGGACGGCCCGGACGCCGGGCAACTGCGCCACGTCGTACGGGTTGCGGATCGCCACCGCCACCACCGGCCGCCCCGTCGCGAGGAGCTGCTCGACCAGCACCTTCTGCGCACTGGCCGCCGTGACGTTGTACGTCCCGACCACCACCGCGTCCGCCTCCCGCGCCGCCGCGACGGCCCGGGCGATGGTCGCGGCGGAGGGTGCCGTTCCGGTCGACAGGGCGGTCGCCGTGAACCCCAGTTCGGTGAGGGCGGTGGCGAGCACGCCGGTCGGGGGGCCCGTCGTACCGGACGGGGAGGCCGGATCGGCGCCCACCACCAGGACCCTGGGGTGGGTGCGGCGGGACAGCGGCAGCAGCGGCCCCTCGTTGACCAGCAGCGTCGTCGTGCGCTCGGCGATGCGGTCGGCGGCCTTGAGGTGCGAGGGGGTGCCGACGTTCCGGTCGACGCCGCCCTGGCTGACGTACGGCGCGTCGAACAGCCGCAGCTTCGCCTTCAGCCGCAGCACCCGCAGGATCGACTCGTCCAGCCGCGCCTCGGTCAGCTCGCCGTCCTGGACGGCCCTGAGGACCGCGTTCCACGCGATGTCGAGGGACGGCGGGTTGAGGAGCTGGTCCACGCCCGCCTTGAGCGCGAGGACGGGGACGCGGTCGTCGCCGTACTTCGTCCGTACGCCCTCCATGCCGAGGGAGTCCGTCACCACCAGCCCGTCGTAGCCCAGTTCCTCGCGCAGGATGCCGGTGAGGATCGGGCGGGAGAGGGTCGCCGGGTCGCCGGAGTCGTCGAGTGCCGGGACCATGATGTGCGCGGTCATGATCGAGTCGATGCCGGCGCGGACGGCGGCCCGGAAGGGCGCCGCGTCCAGGGTCTCCCACTGCTCACGGGTGTGGGTGATGACGGGGAAGCCGTAGTGGCTGTCGACGGCGGTGTCGCCGTGTCCCGGGAAGTGCTTGGCGGTCGAGGCGACCTGCCGGCCGTGCTGGTATCCGGCCACCTCGGCGGCGACCAGGCCGGCCACCGCGGCCGGGTCGGCGCCGAAGGAGCGCACGCCGATCACCGGGTTCGCCGGGTTGACGTTCACGTCGGCCACGGGGGAGTAGTTCTGCCGGATGCCGAGCGCCCTGAGCTCCTGTCCGGCGATCCGGCCGAGAGTGCGGGCGTCGGTGCGCGAGCCTCCCGCGCCGATGGCCATGGCTCCCGGGAACAGGGTGGCCGGCTCGCCGACGCGGCAGACGATGCCGTGCTCCTGGTCGGTGGAGATGAGCACGGGCAGGCCGCGGGGCTGGGTGAGGGACGCCCGCTGGATGCCGTTCGACAGGTCGGCCATCTGATGCGGGTCACGGGTGTTGTGCGCCCAGGTGAAGTAGATGATGCCGCCCACGCGGTATTTGGCGACCAGCTCGGCGGCCGTGCGGACGCCGATCTCCTTCAGGTTGGCGTCGATGTCGGCCTGGTCGGGGGTGGTCGCGGAGTGGCCGTAGACCCGCATCACGAAGAGCTGGCCGACCTTCTCCGGCAGGGTCATCCGGGCGATGAGGGCGCGCAGTTTCCGGTCGTCGGGGGCGGCGGCGTGGGCGGTGCCGCCCAGGGCCAGCGCGGTGGTGACGCCCGCGGTGGCCGCGAGGACCGTACGTCTCGATGGTGGTGCGGTGTTTCCCTTGCTTCCCGTGCTGGTGTCGGGCACGTGCGCTCCTTCCGGAGGTGGTGCGCTGAAGGAAACTTCCGAGAAGTCACCAATAACCGGGAAGTTTCTGCCAGTCAAGGGAATCGGCCGTAACCGGAAGGCGGGCGGCAGCCGGAAAGGGGCCGCCATCGGCGCAGTTGGAGGGGGGCGCGCCGATGACGGCGTGCTGCCGGCCGCGGCACGGCGGAGAGGGTTGGTCAGCGATCGCAGCCAGCAGCGAGGGCCGACACCGCACCACGGTGACTCTCCGGCAGCATGCGGGTTGGACGAGCGGGGGAGGGGCTGGGTTCCCCGCGATGGCCGGAATCGACGAAGTTGGTGAACGCGGGGCCGGCGTGACGGATGGGCAGACGGGAGGGCGACTGCCGGCGACCGGCGAGGGACGGGCACGGGTCCATCCCGTGGACGTCCGGGCACGCCGACAGGCGCCGGGGCGATCATGAGCGCATGCCCGAAGTCGCCATTCCCGGATCCAAGTCCATCACCGCCCGCGCCCTCTTCCTGGCGGCCGCGGCCGACGGTGTCACCACCCTGCTGCGGCCGCTGCGCTCGGACGACACCGAGGGCTTCGCCGAGGGGCTGACCCGGCTCGGCTACCGGGTCGGCCGGACCCCGGACGCCTGGCAGGTCGACGGCCGACCGCAGGGCCCCGCGGCCGCGGAGGGGGACGTCTACTGCCGCGACGGCGCGACCACGGCCCGGTTCCTGCCGACGCTCGCCGCCGCCGGCCACGGCACCTACCGCTTCGACGCCTCGCCCCAGATGCGCCGCCGCCCGCTGCTGCCGCTCACCCGTGCCCTGCGCGACCTGGGCGTGGACCTGCGGCACGAGGAGCAGGAGGGCCACCACCCGCTGACCGTACGGGCGGCCGGCGTCGAGGGCGGCGAGGTGACGCTGGACGCGGGGCAGTCGTCGCAGTACCTGACGGCGCTGCTGCTGCTCGGCCCGCTGACCCGCGAGGGCCTCAGGATCACCGTCACCGACCTGGTCTCGGTGCCGTACGTCGAGATCACGATCGCGATGATGCGTGCCTTCGGCGTGGAGGTGCGCCGGGAGGGCGACGCCTTCGTGGTCCCGCCAGGCGGCTACCGCGCCACGACCTACGCGGTCGAGCCGGACGCGTCGACCGCGAGCTACTTCTTCGCGGCGGCGGCCGTCACGGGCGGCGAGGTGACGGTGCCGGGCCTGGGCGAGGGCGCGCTCCAGGGCGACCTGGGCTTCGTCGAGGTGCTGCGGCGGATGGGCGCGCGGGTGACGGTCGGCCGGGACGCGACGACCGTCCGCGGCACCGGCGAACTGCGCGGCGTCACGGCAAACATGCGCGACATCTCCGACACCATGCCGACCCTCGCGGCCATCGCGCCCTTCGCGTCCGGCCCGGTGCGCATTGAGGACGTGGCGAACACCCGGGTCAAGGAGTGCGACCGCCTGGAGGCGTGTGCGGAGAACCTGCGCAGGCTGGGGGTGGAGACGACGACGGGCCCGGACTGGATCGAGATCCGGCCGGCCGCGCCGGTCACGGGCGGCACCGAGATCAAGTCGTACGGGGATCACCGCATGGTGATGTCCTTCGCGGTGACCGGCCTTCGGGTGCCGGGTGTCTCGTTCGACGACCCGGGGTGTGTACGGAAGACCTTCCCGGGCTTTCATGAGGAGTTCGCGGCGTTGCGGGCGCGGCTGTGAGGCGGGTGGGCGTGTCACCATCGGCGCCATGACCGCCTACCTCATCCTCCACGGCTGGCAGAACCACCGCCCCGAGGACCACTGGCAGCACTGGCTCGCCGACCGGCTCACCGAACTCGGCCATCAGGTCGTCTACCCGCCGCTTCCGGACGCCGACGATCCCGAACTGGAGGTCTGGCTGGCGGAGTTGGGGCGGCATCTGGCCGGGCTCGACGCGGGGGCGGAGCGGGTGGTGGTCGCGCACAGTCTCTCCGCCGTGCTGTGGCTGCACGCCGCCGCGCGCGGGATGCCGGGGCTCGACACCGTGGACCGGGTCCTGCTCGTCGCCCCGCCGTCCGGCAGTGTGCTGGCCGGGCACCCGGAGGTCGCCCGGTTCGCCCCGCAGTCCCTGGAGTTCACGCTCCCCGGCCCCACCCGCCTGGTCGCCGGCGACGACGACCCGTACTGCCCCGAAGGCGCCGACACCCTCTACGGCACGCCGCTCGCCATCCCCACGGACATCCTCCCGGGCGCCGCCCACCTGGATCTGGACGCGGGGTACGGGTCGTGGCCCGCGGTACTGGGCTGGTGTCTGGACCCGACGGTGCCGCTCGTGGTGCGTCCGGTGTGAATCGCCGGGTGCGGCGGCTTCGGGGGCGCCGTTCAGGTGGTTCTTGAGGGCGGATGTGGATCTCGTGGTGCGGGGTGCCGGGCCGGTGTCTCGAACGGGCGGGGCCGCTTGTGGTGCGTCGGGTGTGATCGTCCGGCCTCGTGGCTTCGGGGTGGCTCGCTCGTCCGGATGCCGGTGCGGGGTGTGGTCCGGTGTGCCGGCGCCGGTGTCTCGATCCGCCGGGGCCGGTCATGGCGCGTCCGGTGTGGCCGTCCCCTCCCGTAGCTCCGGCGTTGCCGTCCCGTCCCGCAGTTCCGGCGTTGCCGTCCCGTCCCGTAGCTCCGGCGTTGCCGTCCCGTCCCGCAGTTCCGGCGTTGCCGTCCCGTCCCGCAGTTCCGGCGTACCCGCACCCACGTAGGCCACCGCCAGCACGCACAGCAGCCCGCCCGTGACCAGGGCCGTCGCGCCCGAGGACCAGCCGGCGACCAGGCCGCCGCGCAGGTTGCCGAGATGCGGGCCCGCCTGGCCGACGATCTGTTCGGCGGCCGTGACCCGGCCGAGCAGGGCGTCCGGGGTGCGGGTCTGGACGATCGTGCTGCGCGACACGACCGACAGGGCGTCCGCGGCACCGGCCACCACCAGCAGCCCGAGCCCCACCCAGGGGTCGGTCATCAGGCCGAACAGGGCCAGCGCCGCGCCCCAGGTCCCCGCCCCGCACAGCATGACCAGGCCGGGCCGGCCCAGCCGTGTCACCGAGCCCGACAGGGCCGTCGCCGTGACGCCGCCGACCGCCACGGCGGACAGGAACAGGCCGAGGGTGCGCGGGTCGCCGCCGAAGCGTTCGGCGTTGACCAGCGGGAAGAGGCTGACCGGCATGGCGAGGACGGTGGCGGCGAGGTCGGTGACCAGCGCGCCGCGCACCACCCGGTGGCCGGCCAGGAAGCGCAGTCCGTCCAGGACGCCGTGCAGCCCGGCCCGTGAGGGCTCGCCCTCGGGCTGCAGCGCGGGCAGGCCGAAGGCGCCGTAGAAGGCGAGACCGAAGCTGAGGGCGTCCAGCACATAGCAGACGCCGATGCCGAACCAGCCGAGGAACAGCCCGCCCAGCGCCGGGCCGAGCAGCATCATCGCCTGGCCGGTGACCTGGTTGAGGGCCAACCCCGCCGCCACCTGCTCCTTCGGCAGCAGCCGCGGCACGAACACGCCCGCCGCCGGGCCACCGACCGCGCCGAAGCAGGCCCCGGCGGCCACCAGCGCGAGGATCCCGCCCACCGGTACGCCGCCGGTGAAGCCCTGCACCGCGAGCAGCAGCGCGCAGACCGCCTGCCCGACGGTCGCGATCAGGAAGATCCGCCGCCGGTCCCCGCGGTCCACCCACGCCCCGGCGAACAGGCCCACGCACACCATGGGCAGGGCCTGCGCCAGCCCGACCGCACCGCTCCAGACCGTGCTGTGCGTCAGGTCCCAGACCTGGTACATGACCGTCACCATGGTCATGAAGCTGCCGAGCACGGACACCGTCCGCCCGATCAGCAGCCGCCGGAAGACGGGCGAGGTCCGCAACGGCGCCACGTCGATCAACGTACGCGCGAGGCTCATGACGGCATGACGGGGCGGGGGGCGGTTTCGGGCACGAGGGGGGACGCTATACGCCCGCCGTCGCGGCGGGCCAGTGAATTACAGGGTGGGGCGGGGCAGGGGCCGCCGGCCTACGCCGACTCGTTCAGCAGCCGCGACAGGTGCTGCCGCCCCGCGCCGAGCAGCTCCGGCAGCGGAGCCGCCTCCTCGTACCAGCGCTTCTCGTACTCCCAGCACAGCCAGCCGTCCCAGTTGTGGCGGGAGAGGACCTCCACGCACTCGGCGAGCGGCAGCACACCCGCGCCGAGCGGCAGCGGCGTCGTGTCGTCGGCGGAGGCGATGTCCTTGACCTGGACGTAGCCGAGATACGGCGACAGGGCCGCGTAGCTCTCCGTGGGCTGCTCGCCGGCCAGCCAGGTGTGCATGACGTCCCACAGCGAGCCGACGTGCCGGTGGCCGACCAGACCGAGGACCCGCATCGAGTCGGCGGCGGCGCCGTGCGAGTCGTGGGTCTCAAGCAGGATCCGTACGCCCATGTCGGCGGCGTACTCCGCGGCCGTGCCCAGCCGCCGCGCGGCGATCGCGTCCGCCGACTGCCGGCTCTGCTCGGGATCGGCGCCCGGGAAGACACGGACGTAGGGCGCGCCGAGGTCGTGGGCGAGGTCGACGAGCCTGCGGACCTCCTCGATCACCGGCCCGTCGTCCCCCGGCGCGGCGACCCGGGCGTACCCGGCGAGGCCCACCGGCTCGACGCCGGCCGCCTTGAACTCGGCCGCCACATCGGCCCGTTCCCCGGGCCCGAGCCCCAGATGCACCGGCTCCTCCGGATGCGTACGCAACTCGACCCCGTGATATCCGTGCGCATTCGCGAGCCGCAGCACGTCGGGGATGGGGAGACCGGGGACGCCGAGGGTGGAGAACGCCAGTTTCATGCATCCACCTTGCCAGGGAAACGCAGTGACGCCCATCCGGCCGGGCGGTCGGAGGCCGGCGACGTCACTCCGCAGTGCCTTGCAGATCCAGACGCCAGTCCTGGCCGTTCAGGTCCTTGCCGAAGGAGCGGTGGGGCTTCTCGGCGGCCAGGACGAAGCCGTGGCGCTGGTAGATGTGGCGGGCGGCGGACAGGACGTCGTTGGTCCACAGCACCAGGTCGCGGTAGCCGACGCCGCGGGCGAAGTCGACGACGGCCGTGACGAGGCGGTCGCCGATGCCGAGGCCGCGGGCGTCGGGCTCGACCAGCAGCAGCCGCAGCCGGGCCGTGGCGGGGGCCTCGTCCCGGACGCACATCACGCAGCCCACCGGCCGGCCGTCCAGCTCGGCGATCCACACCCGCTCCAGGTGCGGGTCGTGGTCCTCGGCGAAGTCGGCGACGATCCTCGCCACCAGCCCCTCGTAGTCGGCGTTCCAGCCGTACTCGGCGGCGTACAGAGCGGCGTTGCGCTGCACGATCCAGCCGAGGTCGCCGGGGCCGGGTTCGCGCAGCAGAACGTCCTCGCGGCGCGGCGGGCGACCGTGGGACAGGATGGTGCGGACGGCCGTCATCGCGTCGGCGAGGCGGGGCCGTTCGGCGGACGGCACGGTGGACAGCAGCGAGCCGACCGATTCGTTCGCCCGTTCTTCCAGCAGCTTGCCGGTCGCCCGGCCGCGCGCGGTGAGCGTGACACGGCGGCGCCTCGGGTCCTGCTGCGAGGCGGTGCGCTCGATGAGGCCGTCCTGCTCGAACTTGTTCAGGATCCGGCTCAGATATCCCGCGTCCAGCGAGAGCTCGGTGCGCAGATCGGCCGCGTCGGTACGCGGGGAGTGCGCGAGTTCGTACAGGACGCGGGACTCGGTGAGGGTGTACGGCGCGTAGAGGTGGCGGCTGTAGTCGAGGGCGCCGATGACGTTCGTGTAGAAGCGGTTGAAGGCGCGGATGTCGTGGACGGTCATGATCGTCGACCCCGGTGGACTCTGCGGCGGTTCAGCCTGTCGATCTCTGACTCAGTCAGAGGTTCCGTCGGTTCGAGCGTAGGACGTCCGCGCCTTCGCGGCTACCCCTCGGCGGTCATTCCTGCGCGGCCGGCCGGTAGACGCACACCTGGGCGCCCGTCTTGGCGGTGGTGGTGGAGACGAGTTCCAGGGGGCGCTTGCCGCCGTCGGCCGGGAAGACCGACTTTCCGCCGCCGAGCAGCACCGGCATCACGATGAGCTGGAGCTCGTCGACCAGACCCTCCTGGATGAGGGTGCGTACGAGGGTGGGGCTGCCCATCATCGCCAGGTCGCCGCCCTCGGCCGCGCGCAGCTCCCGCACCCGGGCGACGGCGTCGGCGCCGGGGATGAGGGTGGTGTTGTTCCAGGTCAGGTCGGCGTCGGTGAGGGTGCTGGAGACGACGTACTTCTTGATCGAGTTCATCCGGTCGGCGAAGGGATCCCCGGCCCGCTCCGGCCACGCCCCCGCCATGGTCTGCCAGGTGCGCCGCCCGAAGAGCAGCGCCTCGGCCTTCTGCATCCCCGCGTCGAAGGCCTCGCCGAGGACCTCGGCGTCGAAGTACGGGTGCGACCAGCCGCCGTGCGCGAACCCGCCGTCGGTGTCCTCCTGCGGGCCGCCGGGTGCCTGTACGACGCCGTCGAGGCTGATGAACTCGGTGATCGCGATGCGCATGGGTCTCACTCCTGGGTATCGGGCGTGCGGTGTACCGCCGAGGTGGTTACGCCAGACAAGACCGGGGTGGGGCCCGGAAGTCATCGGCGGGTCGAGACATAATCCCGGAACGGCGGATTCGGCAGAGGGCGGACGCCCCGAACCACCACCCACGCACACACGCCCGGCGCCCGGCCGGAGCTGATCGGCGGACAGGTCGCCCGTCTCTTCGAGCGGGCCGACCCGGCGACGCCCTCACCCGCGCCGACATCGCAGGCGACCACCAACTGGCCGAGTCCGCCTGCCGGATGGTGTCGATCGCGTACTGACCGAACCCAGTCCGACCGAACCCAGTCCGACCGAACCCAGAAGACCCCTGCACCCGTGCCCCCCAAGCACCCCCTACTTCCGAGGCCCCCCAGAAGACCCCCGAACCATCAACTCCCCCCGAATCGTCGCGATCCCCCCGGGCGGCGGCTCCTCCCGGCCCATCGCGATCCGGCCGGCCCGTGCCCCCGCCTCCGACAGCGGCAGCCGCACAGTCGTGAGAGACGGCACCGCGTCGATGCTGAACGGCAGGTCGTCGAAGCCGGCCACCGAGACGTCCTCGGGGATGCGCAGACCGGAGTCCCGCAGGGCCGCGCACGCGCCCAGGGCGACCGAGTCGTTGGCGGCGACCACCGCGGTCAAGGACGGGTCCCGGCGCAGCAGTTCCAGCGTCGCCTCGTAGCCGGACTGGCGGTCGTAGCGACCGTGGACCGTCCAGCCCGCGTCCTCCTCGATGCCGTGTGCCGCCAGTGCGGCCCGGTGGCCCTCCAGGCGGTGCCGGGTCGTCGTGCGCTCTTCCGGGCCCGCGATGTAGCCCAGCCGCCGGTGGCCCAGGCCGATCAGGTGCTCGGTCAGCTCGCGCCCGCCGCCGCGGTTGTCGAAGGTCAGCGCGATGGCGCCGGTGTCCGGCGACGGCGGCCGCCCGCACAGCACCACCCGCGTACCGGCGTCCGCCAGCTTGCGCAGCTTCGCCGCGACCGCCGCCGCGTGCGGGGCGTTCTCCATGGCGCCGCCGGTCAGGACCACCGCCGCCGCCCGCTGGCGCTGAAGCAGGGTCAGGTAGGTCAGTTCGCGTTCCGGTGAACCCCCGGTGTTGCAGACGACCGCCAGCCGCTCGCCGCCCGCCCGGCCGCCCGGGCCCCCGATCTCCGACTGGATCGCGCTCGCCATGATCCCGAAGAAGGGGTCGGCGATGTCGTTGACCAGGATGCCGACCAGGTCGGAGGTGGCGGCGGCGAGCGCGCTCGCGGGACCGTTCAGCACGTAGTCCAGCTCGTCCACCGCGCGCAGCACTCGCTCGCGGGTGGTGGCCGCCACGGGGTAGTTCCCGTTCAGTACGCGCGACACCGTCGCGGGCGAGACCTGGGCGCGGGCCGCCACGTCCGCAAGGGTCACCGTCATCTCGTCGTCCTCCGGTCGCGCATCTTGTCGTACCACCTGTCGTACGTGCGTGCTCACCACGTGTTCACGGACAGGACCTGCCCCCTCGTAGACAGGCCATCCGCGGTCGCGGTTCCGTGTATGTCGAGCAGACCTTAAGGCCAAGAACCCCGGTTGTTCGTCCCCTCGAACAACTCAACCCCGTCACGGTCTTGTCTACACCGCTGCTCAGAGGCTAGCTTCTCATCAGATAGAAAGCGCTTGCTGTACCGCTTGGCAGGGTAAGGCGTACGCGGCGCGCACAACCGCGTACGAGACGCGCACGAACGTTGCGCACGACGCCTAGAAGGGAACGACGTGACACGCAAGACGGTGCGTATCGCCATGAACGGTGTGACCGGACGCATGGGCTACCGACAGCACCTGGTCCGCTCCATCCTGGCCATCCGCGAGCAGGGCGGCCTCGACCTGGGCGACGGCACCGTGCTGTGGCCGGAGCCGGTCCTGGTCGGCCGCCGCGAGTACGCCCTGAAGGCGCTCGCCGAGCAGCACGGCCTGGATCCGCAGAACATCTCCACCGACGTCGACGCGGTCCTCGCCGACCCCACCGTCGAGATCTACTTCGACGCCCAGGTCACCTCCGCCCGCGAGGAGGCCATCAAGAAGGCGATCGCCGCCGGCAAGCACATCTACACCGAGAAGCCCACGGCCACCGGTCTGGCGGGCGCCCTGGAGCTGGCCAGGCTCGCCGCCGGCGCCGGCATCAAGCACGGCGTCGTCCAGGACAAGCTGTTCCTGCCGGGCCTGCTCAAGCTCAAGCGCCTCATCGACGGCGGCTTCTTCGGCCGGATCCTGTCCGTGCGCGGCGAGTTCGGCTACTGGGTCTTCGAGGGCGACTGGCAGACCGCGCAGCGCCCGTCCTGGAACTACCGCGCCGAGGACGGCGGCGGCATCGTCGTCGACATGTTCCCGCACTGGGAGTACGTCCTCCACGAGCTCTTCGGGCGCGTGAAGTCCGTCCAGGCCATCGCCACCACCCACATCCCGCAGCGCTGGGACGAGAACGGCAAGCCCTACGACGCCACCGCCGACGACGCCGCCTACGGCATCTTCGAGCTCGACGGCGGCGCCATCGCGCAGATCAACTCGTCCTGGGCCGTGCGCGTCAACCGCGACGAACTCGTCGAGTTCCAGGTCGACGGCACCGAGGGCTCGGCCGTCGCGGGCCTGCGCAACTGCCGTGTCCAGCACCGCAGCATGACGCCCAAGCCCGTGTGGAACCCGGACATCCCGGCCACCTACTCCTTCCGCGACCAGTGGCAGGAGATCCCGGACAACGACGACTTCGACAACGGCTTCAAGGCGCAGTGGGAGCTCTTCCTGCGGCACGTCTACGCCGACGCCCCCTACCACTGGGACCTCCTCGCCGGAGCCCGCGGCGTCCAGCTCGCCGAGCTGGGCCTGAAGTCCTCGGCCGAGGGCCGCCGTATCGACGTACCGGAGATCCAGCCGTGACCATCCGACTGCCGGACTTCAAGGGCGGTCTGCGGGCGTACGAGCCGCGCGCCGAGCCCCTCGCGCTCACCCCGGGCGCGCCCCTCACCTCCCGTACGGTCTTCTCGGCGGCGCACGTCGTCGCCGACCCGTACGCGGACGTGTCGCCCGACGCGCCCGCCGCCGTCGACTGGGACGCCACACTCGCCTTCCGCCGCCATCTGTGGTCCCACGGGCTCGGCGTCGCCGAGGCCATGGACACCGCGCAGCGCGGGATGGGCCTGGACTGGGCGGGTGCGGCCGAGCTGATCCGGCGCAGTGCCGCCGAGGCGAAGGCGGTCGGCGGGCGGATCGCCTGCGGGGTGGGCACCGACCAGATCGCCGCCGGGTCTCTCGTGGAGGTCCGTGCGGCCTACGAGGAGCAGCTCGCCGTCGTCGAGGAGAGCGGGGCGCAGGCGATCCTGATGGCCTCGCGGGCGCTCACCGCCGCGGCGAAGGGCCCCGAGGACTACCTGGAGGTCTACGGCCATCTGCTGCGCCAGGCGGCCGAGCCGGTCATCCTGCACTGGCTGGGCCCGATGTTCGACCCGGCACTGGAAGGCTACTGGGGCTCGTCCGACCTGGACGCGGCCACGGACACCTTCCTGGAGGTCATCGCCGCCCACCCCGACAAGGTGGACGGCATCAAGGTGTCGCTGCTGGACGCCGGGCGGGAGATCGACATCCGCCGCCGGCTCCCGCAGGGCGTGCGCTGCTACACCGGCGACGACTTCAACTACCCGGAGCTGATCGCGGGCGACGACAAGGGCTTCAGCCACGCCCTGCTCGGCATCTTCGACCCGCTGGGCCCGCTCGCGGCCGAGGCCGTCCGGGTGCTCGACACGGGGGACGTCGCCGGGTTCCGGGGCCTGCTGGACCCGACGGTCGAGCTGTCCCGCCACCTCTTCCAGACGCCGACCCGCTTCTACAAGACGGGCGTGGTCTTCCTGGCCTGGCTGGCCGGCCACCAGAGCCACTTCACCATGGTCGGCGGCCTCCAGTCGGCCCGTTCCCTCCCGCACTTCGCCCGCGCCTACGAACTCGCCGACCATCTGGGCCTGTTCCCGGACCCGAAGCTGGCCGAGGAGCGGATGAAGAACCTGCTCGCCCTGTACGGAGTGGCCCAGTGAGCACCGGCGATCTCTCCCGCTTCTCCATCAACCAGATGACCGTCAAGCAGCTCTCGATGCCCGAACTGGCCGACGAGTGCGGGCGGCTGGGCATCGGCAGCGTCGGCCTGTGGCGCGAGCCCGTCCAGTCGTACGGCCTGGAGGCGACGGCCAAGCTGGTCCGGGACGCGGGCCTGGCGGTCACCACCCTGTGCCGCGGCGGCTTCTTCACGGCGATCGAACCGGACGAGCGGGCGAAGGCACTGGACGACAACCGCCGGGCCGTCGACGAGGCGGCCACGCTGGGCACGGACGTCCTGGTGCTGGTCTCCGGCGGCCTGCCCGCCGGGTCCAGGGACCTGCACGGCGCCCGGGAGCGGATCGCCGACGCGCTCGGCGAGCTGGGCCCGTACGCCGAGGAGCGGGGCGTGAAGCTGGCCATCGAGCCACTGCACCCGATGTACGCCGCCGACCGCTGCGTGGTGTCGACCCTGGCCCAGGCCCTCGACCTCGCGGAACGCTTCCCGGCCCACCAGGTCGGCGTCACCGTGGACACGTACCACATCTGGTGGGACGACACGGCCCCGGCGCAGATCGCCCGGGCGGGCGCGGGCGGCCGTATCCACACCTTCCAGCTCGCCGACTGGACGACCCCGCTGCCGCAGGGCGTGCTCACCGGGCGCGGGCAGATCGGGGACGGAGCGATCGACATGCGGGAGTGGAAGGGGTACGTGGAGGCGGCCGGGTACGACGGGGCCATCGAGGTCGAGCTCTTCAACGACGGGCTGTGGGCACGCGACGGCCGGGAGGTGCTGGCGGAGACGGCCCGGCGTTTCGTGGAGCACGTGATCCGCTGAAAAAAATCTGAGGCACCCGTACAACCCTCCCCCGACCTCGCGGGTCGTACTTGGCATCAGGACTCTTGGAGGGGGATCTGGGGGGATCGCGGGGGTTCTGATCGGAGGGGAAAACCCGAGGGGCTCGGTCGGCTGACCGGGCCCCTCGAAACGTTTCCGGCCCGCCGGGGACCGCGATGTCAGAAGAACACGCCGCAGCGCAGCAGCACATTCGCGTACGGCCGTGCCTCGCCGGTCCGTACGACCAGCCGCGCCCCGGCCGACAGCTCCTTGAGCCGCTCGTGCGTGACCAGCCGCAGCTCGGGGAACTCCCCGTCCAGCAGGGCGGACGCCGCGGGGTTCGCCTCGCGGATCTCCTGCGCCGCCGTCGCGCCCTCCACCACCAGCTCGGCCAGCAGACCGTCCAGCACTTCGGCGAACGACGGCACCCCGGCCCGGAACGCCAGGTCCACGACCCGGGGGCCGTCGGGTATCGGCATGCCCGCGTCGCACACCAGGACGCCGTCGCCGTGGCCGAGCTCGGCGAGGGCACCGGAGAGGTGGCGGTTCAGGATTCCGGCGCGCTTCACAGCACCTCATCTCGCGACGACGTACCGGCGGCGCTGTCCGACCCTCTGCCGGGGGTCCGGGGGGCGCCCCCCGGATCGGCACAGCACAGGGCGTCGGCCTCCGCCGCCGTCGGGAAGGACACCTGCGCGCCCTGCCGGGTCACGGCCACCGCGCCGACCCGGGCCGCGTACGCCGCCGCCTCGGCGAGGGACGCGCCCGCGCCGAGCCGCCAGGCCAGTGCGGCCGTGAACGCGTCGCCCGCGCCCGTCGTGTCCACCGCGTCCACCTTGACGGCCGCAATCCGGGCCGTGCCCTGTGCGGAAGCCACCAGCGCGCCCTCTGCGCCCAGGGTCACGACCACCGAACGGGGGCCCTTGGCCAGCAGGATCCGCGCCCAGTCCTCGGGGGTGTCGCCCACCGCGGCGTCGCCGAGGATCACCTTCGCCTCGTGCTCGTTCACGATCAGCGGGTCGCAGGCGGTCAGCACCTCGGTGGGCAGCGGGCGCGGCGGGGACGGGTTCAGCACGAACCGGCTGCCCTCCGCCAGGCTCCTGACCACCTCGACGACCGTCTCCAGCGGGATCTCCAACTGGGCCGACACCACCCGCGACGCCTGGAAGAGGCTCGCGGCGGCGCGGACGTCGCCCGGGGTGAGCCGGCCGTTCGCGCCCGGCGAGACCACGATGCTGTTGTCGCCGGACGGGTCGACCGTGATCAGCGCGACGCCGGTCGGCGTGCCGCCGACGAGGACGCCCACCGTGTCGACGCCGGACTCGCGCTGCGAGTCGAGCAGCAGCCGGCCGTGCGCGTCGTCGCCGACGCGGGCCAGCAGGGCAGTGCGGGCCCCGAGCCGGGCGGCCGCGACCGCCTGGTTGGCGCCTTTGCCGCCCGGGTGGACGGCCAGATCGGAGCCGAGCACGGTCTCGCCGGCACCCGGCCGACGCTCGACACCGATCACCAGGTCGGCGTTGGCCGACCCTACGACCAGAAGGTCGTAGTCGTACATGAGATCGCTCCCCTGATAGGTCCCCGTGGTGACGTGCGGCGGGCGGCCGCCAGGTCCATGCTCCTGCAACGACCGCCCACCCGTTCGCCGTTCGCCGATGCCGGCCCGACAAGGGCCGGCGTCGGCGGATGTCAGCCGCTGAAGCCCGCCACGTTCTCCTTCGTGACGACCTTCACCGGCACCTTCACCGTCTGCTGGACCTTCTCGCCCTTGAGCGCCTTCAGGGCGTTGTCCACGGCGATCCGGCCGAGCTGGGTCGGCTGCTGGGCGACGGACGCGTACAGCGAGCCGCCCTCGACCGCCTTCAGGCCGTCCGGCGTGCCGTCGAAGCCGACCACCGAGACCGACTTGCCGGCCTTGGAGCCCAGCGCCTTGATCGCGCCGAGCGCCATCTCGTCGTTCGCGGCGATGACGCCCTGCACGTCCGGGTGCGCCTGGAGCAGGTTCGACATCACGTCGAGGCCCTTGGTGCGGTCGAAGTCGGCGGGCTGCTGGGCGACGACCTGGATGCCGGGGAAGGCCTTGAGGCCGTTCGCGAAGCCCTGGGCGCGCTCACGGGCGGCGGAGGTGCCGGCCTGGCCCTGGAGGATCACGATCTTGCCCTTGCCGCCGAGCTTCTCGGCGATCGACTTGGCGGCGAGCTCTCCGCCGGCGACGTTGTCGGAGGCGACCAGGGCGGCCGTCGTGGCGTTGTTGACGCCTCGGTCGACGGCGATCACCGGGATGTCCGCCTTGCCGGCGGCCTTCACGGAGTTGCCGGCCGCGTCCGAGTCGACCGGGTTGACGATGATCGCGCCGACGCCGGAACTGGTGAAGTTCTGGAGCTGGTTGGCCTGCTGCGAGGCGTCGTTCTGAGCGTCCGTGACCGTCAGGTCCACGCCCAGCTTCTTCGCCTCGGCCTGGGCACCCGCCCGGATCTGCACGAAGAAGGGGTTGTTGAGGGTCGACAGCGACAGGCCCATCTTCCGGTCGGCCGACGAGGAGGAGCCGTTGTGCAGGAAGGAGGTCGCGCCGACGATCGCCACGGTGACGACCGCCGCGAGCGCGTACGTCCCCGCCTGCTTGCCCTTGCCGCCGCCCACCCCCGTGCCCGCGGCCACCGGGGTGGCGCCGGCCTTGCGGCGCAGCGTGTCGAAGAGCACCGCCAGCGCGATCACGACGCCGATGACGACCTGCTGCCAGAAGGCGGACACGTTCAGCAGGTTCAGGCCGTTGCGCAGTACCGCGAGGATCAGCGCGCCGATCAGCGTGCCGGACGCCTTGCCGGTGCCGCCCGCGAGCGAGGCGCCGCCGATGACGACCGCGGCGATCGCGTCGAGCTCGTAGCCGTCGGCGGCCTGGGGCTGCGCGGAGGACAGCCGCGAGGCCAGCACGATGCCGGCGACGGCGGCGAACACGCCGGACAGGGCGTAGATGGCGAGCTTCTGCTTCTTCACCCGCAGCCCGGAAAGGCGCGCGGCCTCCTCGTTGCCGCCGATCGCGTACATCGAGCGGCCGATGTAGGTCCGGCCGAGCACGAAGGCGGCGATCAGGCCCATCACGATCATCACGAGGACCGGCACCGGCAGCCAGCCGCCGAGTGTGTCGCCGAGGTGCGAGACGGAGTCGGGGAAGGGGATCGGGGAGCCCTCGGAGATCACCAGCGACAGGCCGCGGGCCACCGAGAGCATCGCGAGCGTCGCGATGAACGGCGGGAGCTTGCCGTACGCGATGAGGAAGCCGTTGACGAGTCCGGCCCCGATGCCGGTCGCGACGGCCAGCAGCACCGCTATGAAGACCGGTACGCCGTGCGAGGTCGCGGTCCAGGCCAGGACGGTGGCCGACAGGGCCGCCACCGAGCCGACGGACAGGTCGATGCCCGCCGAGACGATGACGAAGGTGACGCCGAAGGCGAGGACGGCGGTCACGGCCGCCTGGACGCCGACGTTGAGCAGGTTGTCGGTGGTCAGGAAGTCGCCGGACAGCGCCGACATGGCGATGACGAGGACGATCAGCGCGGTGAGCGCGCCGTTCTCCAGGAGCAGGCGGCGCAGTCCGCTGGTGGCGCCACCGGCGCCCGACGTGCTCTTGAGCGTGTCAGTGGCCACGAGCGGCCTCCTTGTCGGTCGTGGGTTCGGTCGTGGGGTTGCTGACGGCGAGTGCCATCACGGAGTCCTGGGTGGCCTCGCCGGCGGCGAGCTCGCCGGCGATCCGGCCCTGGGCCATCACCAGGACGCGGTCGCTCATACCGAGCACCTCCGGCAGATCGCTGGAGATCATCAGTACGGCCGCGCCGGCGGCGGTGAGTTCATTGATCAGTTCGTAGATCTCGACCTTGGCGCCGACGTCGATGCCGCGCGTCGGCTCGTCGAGGATGAGCACCTTGGTGTTCGCGAGCAGCCACTTGCCGATGACGACCTTCTGCTGGTTGCCGCCGGACAGGGTGCGCACATGCTGGCCGAGCCCGGCCATCCGCACGCCGAGGCGGTCCGCGATCCTCGCGGCGGCATCCCGCTGGCCCTTGAGGTCGACGAGCCCCGCGCGCGTGGCGGCCCGCATGGTCACCAGGCCGAGGTTCTCCTCGACCGACTGGTCGAGCACCAGGCCCTGGCCCTTGCGGTCCTCCGGGATCAGTCCGATGCCGGCCGCCATGGCGGCGCCCACGTCATGTCCCTTCAGGGCCGTACCGGCGACCTTCACGGCGCCCTTGTCGTACGGGTCCGCCCCGAACACCGCCCGCGCGACCTCGGTGCGTCCGGCGCCGACGAGCCCGGCGATGCCGACGACCTCACCGGCGTGCACCTCGAAGCCGACGTCGTGGAAGACACCGCCCCGGGTCAGCCCCTCGACCGTGAGCAACGCGGCGCCCTTGTCGGCCCGTTCGCGCGGATACTGCTGGTCGATGGAGCGGCCCACCATCAGCCGGACGAGCTCGTCCTCCGGCGTGGAGGCAGGGACCTGCCCGACGCTCTTTCCGTCCCGGAGGACCGTGACCCGGTCGCCCAGGGCGGCGATCTCCTCCAGGTGATGGGTGATGAAGACGATCCCCACGCCGTCCTCGCGCAGCTTGCGCACGATCGCGAAGAGCTTCTCCACCTCCTCGGAGGTGAGCACGGCCGTCGGCTCGTCCATGATCAGCACGCGCGCGTCCAGGCTGAGCGCCTTGGCGATCTCGACCATCTGCAGCCGTGCGATGCCGAGTTCACGCACACGCGCGCGTGGCGACACATGGACGCCGACCCGCTTCAGCAGGACCTCGGCGTCGGCCTCCATCCGCCCCCGGTCGATCATCCCGAAGCGGCGCGGCTGGCGGCCCAGGAAGATGTTCTCGGCGACCGTGAGCTCGGGTACGAGATTGAACTCCTGGTAGATGGTGGCGATCCCGAGGCGCTCGGAGTCCTGCGCATCGTGGATGCGCCGCTCCTCGCCGCCGACCAGGATCCGCCCGGCGTCGGGCGTATAGGCACCGGAGAGCATCTTGATGAGGGTGCTCTTGCCGGCGCCGTTCTCACCGAGGAGGACGTGCACCTCCCCGCGGCGCAGATCGAAGTCGACGCCGTCCAGCGCGACCACGCCGGGGAAGGTCTTCCGGATGCCCTCGATGCGCAGCAACTCGTCCGGGTTGCTCACGACGTGCTCCTTTGCACAGGTGTGGGGTTCTCGCCGCACGAGCGGCGTACGACGAGGCGGGCGGGGAGGGTGACGGACTCGCCGGGGCGTCCCTCGATGCGGTCCACCAGGGCCCGTACGGCGGCCCGGCCCAGCTCGCCCGTCGGCTGGGCGATGGCGGTGATCGGCGGATCGGTGTGCACGAACCAGCGGATGTCGTCGAACGCGGCCAGCGCGAGGTCGTCCGGCACGCGCAGCCCACGCGCGCGTACGGCGTCCAGCGCGCCGAGCGCCATCAGGTTGTCGGCCGCGAAGACCACCTCGGGCGGCTCGGGCAGGTCGAGGAAGCGCTCGGTGACCCGCCGGCCGCTCTCGGCCTGGAAGTCGCCCTGCCCTATGTAGACGTCGGGGAGTTCGAGCCCGTACGCGGCGAGCGCCTCCCGGAACGCCTCGACACGCTCCCGTCCGGTCGTGGTCGCCGCCGGTCCCGCGATGATCGCGAGCCGGCGGTGCCCGAGCCCGTGCAGATGCGCCACGAGGTCCCGTACGGCGGCCCGCCCGTCCGACCGCACGACCGGCACGTCCACGCCCGGGATCCACCGGTCCACGAACACCATCGGCGTCCCTGCGCGGGCCGCGTCCAGCATCAGCGGGGAGCCGCCGTCGGTGGGGGAGACGAGGAGGCCGTCGATACGGCGGTCCAGCAGGTTGCGCACATGGTGGTCCTGGAGGTCCGGCCGCTCGTCGGCGTTGCCGATGATGACGCTGTAGCCGAGCGCGCGGGCCTCCTCCTCGACGGAGCGGGCCAGTTCGGTGAAGTAGGGGTTCATCACGTCGCTGATGACCAGGCCGAGGGTGTGGGTCTGGTCGGTGCGCAGAGAGCGGGCGACGGCGTTCGGGCGGTAGCCCAGGCTCTGGACGGCGGCCAGCACGCGTGCGCGTGCCTCGGCGCTGACCGACGGATGGTCGTTCAGGACCCGCGACACCGTGGCGACGGAAACCCCCGCCTCGGCAGCGACGTCCTTGATGCTCGCCATCGCCGCTCCACCTCCTTGTGGATGCTCGTGGAATCGATTACATCGACGTGTACGAAGAGGATTGGAATCGATTACACGGAGGTTAATCAAGCCCTCAACCACATCCCGAGACCGGATCGTGATGTCGCGGCGCACCGCGGGGCGGTTCAGCCTGGAGGAGTGGGGGCGTCCCCGAGGGCCCTTCGTGGGCCGGAGCGGAGGAGCCATGACGGCAGCGACTCACGACGACGTACCCGTCACCCTTGGCGGCGACGGTGTGGAGGTGCGCACCAAGTCCATCGGCGGCGGCATGTCCGTCGGCTACATCAGCCTGCCCGAGGGCACGGACATGGGCCCCGCCCTCAAGGGCCTGGCGGACGACGCCTGTCCCTGCCCGCACTGGGGATACCTGCTGAAGGGCAGGCTGCGGATGCTCACGCCCGAGGGCGAGGAGTACTACGAGGCGGGCCAGGCGTACTACTGGGGCCCCGGCCATGTCCCCGTGGCCCTGGAGGACTGCGAGTTCGTGGAGTTCTCGCCCACCGCGGAGTTCCAGGCGGTCCTCGACCACGTGAAGTCGCAGCCGGCGTGAGGGCCGGTGGCCGCTTCGCCCGCGGGCTCCCCGCGTTGTCGGACCCGACCGGTAGCGTCGGACCATGTCCAATCAGGCGGGGGCCACCACAGGCGAGCGGCGCATGGCCGTGCTCGAAGGCGTCCTGGAGCGGATCACGTACGCCAACGAGGAGAACGGCTACACGGTCGCACGGGTGGACACCGGAAGAGGCGGCGGTGATCTGCTCACGGTCGTCGGTGCGCTGCTCGGCGCGCAGGTCGGCGAGTCCCTGCGGATGGAGGGACGTTGGGGGTCCCACCCGCAGTACGGCAAGCAGTTCACCGTCGAGAACTACACGACCGTCCTGCCGGCCACCGTCCAGGGCATCCGCCGCTACCTCGGCTCCGGGCTGGTCAAGGGCATCGGACCGGTCTTCGCCGACCGGATCACCCAGCACTTCGGGCTGGACACGCTGAAGATCATCGAGGAGGAGCCCAAGCGGCTCATCGAGGTCCCCGGCCTCGGCCCCAAGCGCACCAAGAAGATCGCCGACGCCTGGGAGGAGCAGAAGGCGATCAAGGAGGTCATGCTCTTCCTCCAGACCGTCGAGGTGTCCACCTCCATCGCCGTGCGGATCTACAAGAAGTACGGCGACGCCTCCATCTCCGTCGTGAAGAACCAGCCCTACCGGCTCGCCGCCGACGTCTGGGGCATCGGCTTCCTCACCGCCGACAAGATCGCCCAGTCCGTCGGCATCCCGCACGACAGCCCGGAGCGCGTCAAGGCGGGCCTCCAGTACGCCCTGTCGCAGGCCACCGACCAGGGCAACTGCTACCTCCCCGAGGAACAGCTCATCGCCGACGCGGTCAAGCTCCTCCAGGTCGACACCGGGCTCGTCATCGAATGCCTCGCCGAGCTCGCGCGGATCCCTGAGGACGGCTCCGACCCCGGGGTCGTACGGGAGAAGGTGCCCGGTCCCGACGGCCGCGCGGAGCCCGTGACGGCCGTCTATCTCGTCCCCTTCCACCGGGCCGAACTCTCCCTCTCCGCCCAGCTCTTGCGGCTGCTGCGCACCGAAGAGGACCGGATGCCGGGGTTCCATGATGTCGCCTGGGACAAGGCCCTGGGCTGGCTGAAGGGCCGTACGGGCGCGGACCTCGCCCCCGAGCAGGAGGCCGCCGTGAAGCTGGCCCTGACCGAGAAGGTCGCCGTGCTGACCGGGGGCCCCGGCTGCGGCAAGTCCTTCACCGTGCGCTCGATCGTGGAGCTGGCCCGCGCAAAGAAGGCGCGTGTCGTCCTCGCCGCCCCCACCGGCCGCGCCGCCAAGCGTCTGGCCGAGCTGACCGGCGCCGAGGCGTCCACCGTCCACCGCCTGCTGGAGCTCAGGCCCGGCGGCGACGCGGCCTACGACAAGGACCGCCCGCTCCAGGCCGACCTGGTGGTGGTCGACGAGGCGTCCATGCTGGACCTGCTGCTCGCCAACAAGCTGGTGAAGGCGGTGCCACCGGGTGCGCACCTGCTCTTCGTCGGGGACGTCGACCAGTTGCCGAGCGTCGGCGCGGGCGAGGTGCTCAGAGACCTCCTCGCGGACGGCGGCCCCATCCCCGCCGTACGCCTCACTCGGGTGTTCCGGCAGGCCCAGCAGTCCGGCGTGGTGACCAACGCGCACCGGATCAACGCCGGACAGCACCCCGTCACCGACGGCATCAAGGACTTCTTCCTCTTCGTCGAGGACGACACGGAGGAGGCCGGACGTCTCACCGTGGACGTGGCGGCCCGCCGGATTCCGGCAAAGTTCGGGCTCGACCCGCGCCGGGACATCCAGGTGCTGGCCCCCATGCACCGCGGCCCGGCCGGCGCGGGCACCCTGAACGGCCTGCTCCAGCAGGCCATCACGCCCGGACGCCCCGATCTGGCGGAGAAGCGGTTCGGCGGCCGGGTCTTCCGTGTCGGCGACAAGGTCACCCAGATTCGCAACAATTACGAGAAGGGGGAGAACGGTGTCTTCAACGGCACCGTGGGCGTGGTCACCTCACTCGACCCGGTCGACCAGCGCCTCACGGTGCTGACGGACGAGGACGAGGAGGTGCCGTACGAATTCGACGAACTGGACGAACTGGCGCACGCGTACGCGGTGACGATCCACCGTTCACAGGGAAGTGAATATCCCGCAGTGGTGATCCCCGTCACCACGGGAGCATGGATGATGCTCCAGCGGAATCTGCTGTACACGGCGGTCACCCGGGCCAAGCAGTTGGTCGTCCTCGTGGGGTCGCGCAAGGCCATCGGCCAGGCGGTGCGCACGGTGTCGGCCGGGCGCCGCTGCACGGCGCTCGACTTCCGGCTCGCGGGCTCCTGAATCCTGCTTTCCGGCTCCCCGCCGGACACGCTTCTGACCTGCCGATTCGTGAGGCATCGAAAAAAATGATCGATCAAACGAGTCGTGAAGGTCACAGACCACTTCCAGATGGGGAAAGCAGGGGGCAGGATGGCAGGTTGGCGGCACTCAGTGCCGCCAATAGGCCCAATGGTCGACCCCGAGTGCACTCTCCTGAGCCGAATGGGGGAGGGTAGAGACAGTCAGGGCAACCTCGAAGATGAGGCACAACGTCGGTGAGGGAAGACGTGAGCGACAACTCTGTAGTACTGCGGTACGGCGACGGCGAGTACACCTACCCGGTGATTGACAGCACCGTCGGCGACAAGGGCTTCGACATCGGCAAACTCCGCGCCCAGACCGGTCTGGTGACCCTGGACAGCGGCTACGGCAACACCGCCGCCTATAAATCCGCCATCACCTACCTCGACGGCGAGGCGGGCATCCTGCGGTACCGCGGCTACCCGATCGAGCAGTTGGCCGAACGCTCCACCTTCCTGGAGGTGGCCTACCTGCTGATCAACGGTGAGCTGCCGACCGTCGACGAGCTCTCGACCTTCAAGAACGACATCACGCAGCACACCCTGCTGCACGAGGACGTCAAGAACTTCTACAAGGGCTTCCCCCGCGACGCCCACCCGATGGCCATGCTGTCGTCGGTCGTCTCGGCGCTGTCCACCTTCTACCAGGACAGCCACAACCCGTTCGACGAGACGCAGCGCAACCTCTCGACGACCCGCCTGCTCGCGAAGCTCCCGACGATCGCGGCGTACGCGTACAAGAAGTCGATCGGCCACCCGTTCGTCTACCCGCGCAACGACCTCGGCTACGTCGAGAACTTCCTGCGGATGACGTTCTCCGTGCCGGCGCAGGAGTTCGAGCTCGACCCGGTCGTCGTCGCCGCGCTCGACAAGCTGCTGATCCTGCACGCGGACCACGAGCAGAACTGCTCGACGTCGACGGTCCGTCTGGTCGGCTCGTCGCAGGCGAACATGTTCGCGTCGATCTCGGCCGGCATCTCCGCGCTCTGGGGCCCGCTGCACGGCGGCGCCAACCAGTCCGTCCTGGAGATGCTCGAGGGCATCCAGGCCAACGGCGGCGATGTCGACTCCTTCATCCGCAAGGTGAAGAACAAGGAGGACGGCGTCCGCCTGATGGGCTTCGGCCACCGGGTGTACAAGTCCTTCGACCCGCGCGCGAAGATCATCAAGGCGGCGGCGCACGACGTCCTCTCCGCCCTCGGCAAGTCCGACGAGCTGCTGGACATCGCCCTGAAGCTGGAGGAGCACGCGCTCTCCGACGAGTACTTCGTCTCGCGCAACCTCTACCCGAACGTCGACTTCTACACGGGCCTGATCTACCGGGCCATGGGCTTCCCGACCGAGATGTTCACGGTCCTGTTCGCCCTCGGCCGCCTTCCGGGCTGGATCGCCCAGTGGCACGAGATGATCAAGGAGCCGGGTTCCCGCATCGGCCGCCCGCGCCAGATCTACACGGGCGTCGTCGAGCGCGACTTCGTGCCGGTCGAAGAGCGCTAGGCGCTCCGCTGGGGGGCGCGTGAGGGAGTTGTCGGCCGGCTGCGGGTTCGTCGTGGCCGGTCGCGCAGTTCCCCGCGCCCCTATAGGGGCCTGCGGCCCTATAGGGCTTGGTGTAGTGCAGCCAAAATTGGCGCAGTGCAGCCAAAATTGGCGCAGTGCAGGCAAAAAGAAGAAGGCGCCCTGGCGGCGGTCCCCCCACGGGCCGACGTCCAGGGCGCCTTCCCATGTCCCGGTGCGGATTCCCCCCACGGGATCCGGCCGGGCGTCTGAGAGAGCAGCGCCTGAATCGCTGTCTTTCGGTATTGCCGTTTGAGTAGAACGAGCAAAACTCGTCGTACTCATGGTTGTGCGGTCTGCCGGGACAGCGCACGGTCGGGAGGGCCGCTCAAAGCTTCCCGACGTACGTGCCCCGGCAACGCAACTCTGAGGAAGTCCCCCAAGACATCCTCAGATGCCAGTAAGCGCCCCCCAAGACGCTGCCTGACATCGTCAACTTAGACCTTCGAACCCCTTCGATGGTTACGTTCACATCACTGTGATCTGCGTCTCTTGCATATGTCCGTTAGATACGCAAGAGCCCCGATATGGCGATCGAGACCCAAGCGTAAGGATGATGCGCGAGCCTTGTGAAGAGCTTATGTGAGCCGGGCGTCGGACTCCAGAGGGTCCTGCTGGGGTTCTTACTACGAATTCACCGGAACGTCCGCAGCCGGAGGCTGTTCGACACCACGAACACCGACGAGAACGCCATCGCGGCGCCCGCGATCATCGGGTTCAGCAACCCCGCCGCGGCCAGCGGCAACGCGGCCACGTTGTAGCCGAAGGCCCACACGAGGTTGCCCTTGATCGTCGCCAGCGTCCGCCGGGACAGCCGGATGGCGTCCGCCGCCACCCGCAGATCACCGCGCACCAGCGTCAGATCGCTCGCCTCGATCGCCGCGTCCGTCCCCGTGCCCATCGCCAGACCCAGATCGGCGGTGGCGAGCGCGGCCGCGTCGTTGACGCCGTCGCCCACCATGGCCACACAGCGCCCCTCGCGCTGCAGCCGCCGGACGGCCTCGACCTTCTCCTCGGGCAGCACCTCCGCGATCACCTGATCGATGCCGACCGCGTCCGCCACCGCTTCGGCGACCGCCCGGTTGTCCCCGGTCAGCAGCACCGGCGTCAGCCCCAGCGCGCGCAGCTCGCGCACCGCCTCGGCGCTGGTCTCCTTCACCGCGTCCGCGACGGCGATCACGCCGCGCGCCGCTCCGTCCCACCCGACGACGACGGCCGTACGACCGTCCCTCTCGGCCTCTTCCCGGGCGCGGACCAGCTCGGTGGGCAGCGCGTCGAAAAGGCGCCCCACGGCCACGTCATGGCCCTCCACGCGGCCGCGCACGCCTCGCCCGGGGATGTTCTCGAACCCCTCGACCTCCGGAAGCCGTCCGCCCATTGCGGCGCCGGCGGCGACCGCGCGGGCCACGGGATGCTCAGAGGCGTGCTCCACGGCGCCCGCGAGCCGCAGCACCTGCTCCTCGTCGGCGCCGTCGGCGACGTACACCTTCTGGAGGGTCATGCGGCCGGTGGTGACCGTGCCGGTCTTGTCCAGGACGACCGTGTCGACCCGGCGCGTGGACTCCAGCACCTCCGGGCCCTTGATGAGGATGCCGAGCTGCGCCCCGCGTCCGGTGCCGACCATGAGGGCCGTGGGAGTGGCCAGGCCCAGGGCGCACGGGCAGGCGATGATCAGTACCGCGACCGCCGCGGTGAAGGCGGCGACGGAGTCGTCGGTGAGGCCGAGCCAGGCCCCGAAGGTGGCGACCGCGAGGACGATGACCGCAGGCACGAAGACCGCGGAGATCCGGTCGGCGAGCCGCTGCACCTCGGCCTTGCCGTTCTGCGCGTCCTCCACGAGCCGCGCCATCCGCGCGAGCTGGGTGTCCGCGCCGACCCGGGTCGCCTCGACGACCAGCCGCCCGCCCGCGTTGACCGTGGCGCCGGTGACCGCGTCCCCGACCGTGACGTCCACCGGCACCGACTCGCCGGTCAGCAGGGCGGCGTCCACCGCGCCGGCGCCCGCCACGACGGTGCCGTCGGTGGCGATCTTCTCGCCGGGCCGTACGACGAACCGGTCGCCGACCGCCAGCTTCTCGACCGGCACCCGCACCTCGCGCCCGTCGCGCAGTACGGCGACGTCCTTCGCGCCTAGCTGCATCAGGGCCCGCAGCGCCGCACCCGCGCGGCGCTTGGAGCGGGCCTCCAGATAGCGGCCGAGAAGGATGAAGGTGACGACGCCGGAGGCCACTTCGAGGTAGATCTGCGAGGCGCCGTCCACGCGCGCTGTGACATCAGCCGCTACCGCGGCGGGGGTGAACTCGAAGGTGTCGCGCATGCCGGGCATGCCCGCGTCGCCGAGGAACAGCGCCCACAGCGACCAGCCGAACGCCGCCAGCGTGCCCATCGAGATCAGCGTGTCCATGGTCGCCGCGCCGTGCCGGGCGCCTGTGACCGCGGCCCGGTGGAAGGGCAGCCCGCCCCAGACCACGACCGGCGAGGCGAGGGTGAGCGCGAGCCACTGCCAGTTGTCGAACTGGAGGGCCGGGATCATCGACAGGGCGATGACCGGGACGGCGAGCAGGGCGGAGACGGTGAGGCGCCGGCGGTAGGAGGCCAGCTCCGGGTCCTCCGGGGCCTGGGTCTGCTCCGGCGCGGGTTGCGGGGGAGCAGGCTCCTCGGCGGTGTACCCCGTCTTCTCCACTACGGCGATCAGGTCGGCGACCTCGATGCCCGCGGGATAGCTGACCTTGGCCTTCTCGGTCGCGTAGTTCACCGTGGCGGTCACGCCGTCCATGCGGTTGAGCTTCTTCTCGACGCGCGCCGCACAGGAGGCGCAGGTCATCCCACCGATGAGCAGCTCGACGTCCGAGGCCGCGGCGCGGTCGGCCGGGCCGGGCGCAGGCGTCGCCCCGGCCGTGTCGGTCGCGCCGGCCGGCCCGGCTATCGGCGGTTCGTCGGTGGTGCGGGTCATGGCCGGACTCAGACCCTGCCGGTCAGTTCAAAGCCGGCCTCGTCGACGGCCGCGCGCACGGCCTCCTCGTCCAGTGCTGCGGTCGAGACGACGGTGACCTCGCCGGTGGAGGCGACGGCCTTCACCGAGCTGACGCCGGGGAGTTCGGAGATCTCGCCGGAGACGGCCCCCTCGCAGTGTCCGCAGCTCATGCCGCTCACCTTGTAGACGGCGGTGACGGAGCCGGGGCTGTCGGTCTGGGCGGTCATGTGGTTCTCCTCGTCGAGGCATGTGGGGCTGAGGGGACCCGCGGGGTCCCTTCCCCTCAACGGTATACCCCTACGGGGTACTGCTCAAAGAGGGGTGCCCCCTGTCGGCACAGCACGGGCGTTCGGTGTGTACCGCGTCCTCGCTCCGGGATGCGGGTGCGCCCGGGGCGGGAGACAGTGGGTCGCGGGGTCCCCCCCGATCCGGGAGCTGATCCATGCACACCTATCGGTACCGGCCCGTCACGTCCCGGTGCGTGCCGCCTCGGCCTGGCCGAGCCTGTCGCCCACCAGCGGGTCGAGGTAGCGGGTCAGGGCGTTCTTCAGCTCCTGGACGTAGGCGTCGCGTTCGGCGCCCTCGTGGGCGAGCACCAACTCCAGCCCGGCCTTGTACAGGCCCAGGCACATGTGGGAGGTCCGGGCGAGTTCGGCCGGGGCGGCGTCGGGCAGGAACGAGAAGAGCAGGCCCTCGATCCGGGACAGCAGGGTCGCGTGCAGGGCGTCGTGCTCCTCGGCCATGCGGCCGGGGATGTCGGGGCCGTGCATCAGCGCGAAGAACGCCGGATGGGCGCAGTTGAAGGCGATGAACCGGTCGACGGCCGCGCCGACGGCCTCCTCCAGCGGAGTGGCGGGATCGACCGGGGCGAGCGCCTCGCCGTACATCTCGCGCAACTCGTGCATCAGCCGGTCGCCGAGCTCTATGGCGATCGCTTCCTTGTTCGGGAAGAACTGGTACAGCGTGCCGGGTGAGACGCCGGCCTCGCGGGCGATGGCGTTGGTGCTGGCGGCCGTGTAACCGGTGGTGGTGAAGACGGTGGCCGCGGCCTCCAGCAGTTGGGCGATACGGCGCTCGCCGCGGGCCTGACGGCGGCGCGGCTGCTCCTTCTCCTGGTGGACCTGATCGTCCTTGTCCCGGTTGGCGGACACGAGTTATCCCCAGCTCTCCGAACGCGATTGACAAACGCGAGTGGTCGCTCGCATTCTGGAGAAACGCGAGCGATCTCTCGTGTTTGCCAGTCTATGGCAGTGACAGCTCCACGCTGCCTGCCGTGCACAGCATGGATCTGGGTGAAGGGGACACCGCACCATGACCGAAGTCAACAGGCCACCCCGAGTCGGAGGCTGGACCCGCTTCGTGACGGCACGCCCCCGGTTGTCGCTGCTCGTAGCCCTGGTGATCACCGCGCTCGCCGTACTGGCCGGCAGCGGTGTCGCGGACCGGCTGGGCAGCGGCGGCTGGGAGGATCCGGACGCCGAGTCGACCTACGCGACCAAGGCGCTGGAGCGTGAGTTCCCCGCCTCCCAGCCCAACCTCCTGCTCCTCGTGGACGCGGGCGACGCCTCCGTGGACGACCCCGCGGTCGCCGCGGAGGCACAGCGCCTCGTGTCCCGTCTGAGCGGCGAGAAGGGCGTCGTGGGCGTCGGCTCCTACTGGCAGACCAAGGCCCCCGCCCTGCGCGCCGAGGACGGCCACGAGGCGCTGATCGCCGCCCGGATCACCGGCGAAGAGAAGCAGATGGGGGAGACCCTGGACCGCATCGCACCCGAGTTCCGGGGCGCGCACGGCCCGCTGGAGGTGAGCGTCGGCGGCCCGGTCGCGGTGCGGCACGAGATGCAGACGACCATCCAGGAGGACCTGCTGCGCGCCGAGGTGATCGCCCTGCCGATCACCCTGGTGCTCCTCGTGATGGTCTTCGGCAGCGCGGTCGCCGCCCTGCTGCCGCTCGGCATCGGCATCGTCGCCATCCTCGGCACGAACGCGGTGCTGCGCGGCCTGACCGAGTTCACCGATGTGTCGGTGTTCGCGATGAACCTCACCACGGCCCTCGGCCTCGGCCTAGCCGTCGACTACGCCCTGTTCATCGTCCGCCGCTTCCGCGAGGAACTCGCCACCGGCGCCGAACCACTGGCGGCGGTCGGCACCACCCTGCGCACCGCCGGACGCACGGTCCTCTTCTCGGCCCTCACGGTCGCGGTGTCCCTGGCGGCGATGCTTCTCTTCCCGCAGTACTTCCTGCGGTCCTTCGCCTACGCCGGCATCGCGGTGGTGCTGCTCGCCGCCGCGGCCGCCCTGATCCTGCTCCCGGCGGCACTGGTCCTGCTCGGCCACCGGGTCAACGCCCTGGACCTGCGCAAGCTGCTGCGGCGCGGCCGGGCGAAGGAATCCGATGAGGCAGCCGGTGCGACGGAGGGCAAGGGCTGGGCCCGTACGGCGAACCTCGTCATGCGCCGCGCCCCCTTCTTCGCCCTCGGTACCACTGCCGTCCTGGTCCTGCTCGGACTGCCCTTCCTGGGTGTGAAGTTCGGCACCGCGGACGACCGCCAGTTGCCGTCGAGCGCCGAGTCCCATGTCGTGCAGCAGCACATCCGCGACGGCTTCCCGGGCAGCCCCGGCGGCGGCCTGGAGGTGCTCGCCGAGGGCCGGGCCACCCAGGCGCAGTACGCCGACTACAAGGAGCGCATCGCCGCGCTCCCGGAGGTGCTGCGGGTCGACGGACCGCTCGTGAAGGGCGAGTCGGCGTACTTCACGGTGCTACCGAAGGGCGAGGCGGTGGACGGCCCGGCCCAGCGCCTGGTCGACGACCTGCGCGCCACCGAGGCGCCGTTCGACACCAAGGTGACCGGCGCGGCGGCGGTCCTGGTCGACTCCAAGGACGCGATAGCTGAACGCCTGCCGCTCGCGGCCGCCTTCATCGCGATCGTCACCCTGCTGCTGGTGTTCCTGCTGACCGGCAGCGTGCTGATCCCGATCCAGGCGGTGGTGCTCAACGCGCTCAGCCTGACGGCGATGTTCGGCGCGGTGGTCTGGGTCTTCCAGGACGGCCATCTGTCCGGCCTGCTCGGCTTCACCAGCCCCGGCTCGATCGAGACGACCCTCCCGGTGCTGATGTTCTGCGTCGCCTTCGGACTGTCGATGGACTACGGCGTGTTCCTGCTCTCCCGCATCAAGGAGGAGTACGACACGACGGGCGACCACGAACAGGCGGTGCGGCACGGCCTTCAGCGCACGGGCGGCCTGATCACCGCGGCGGCCGTGATCCTCGCGGTGGTGATGGTCGCGATCGGCACCTCCCGGGTGACCAACACCAAGATGCTCGGCCTCGGCATCGCGCTGGCCGTGCTCATGGACGCGATGATCGTCCGCAGCCTGCTGGTCCCGGCGGTCATGCGTCTGACGGGGCGGGCCACCTGGTGGGCGCCGGGACCGCTCAGGCGGCTCCATGACCGGTTCGGGCTGAGCGAGTCGGGCGGGGAGCCCGAGCGGGCCGGCACCGAGGAGCGGGACAAGGTGGCGGTGCCCGGCTAGCGTTCCGCCGGACGGGGTGATCTCCGTGCCGGGCCGTTCGAGGAGTTGCTCCCAGGCGGTGCGGGGATCACCGGGCAGGGACGGAAGGCGAGGTGGGGCGGATGCGTGCCGTCGTGTTCGAGCGGTTCGGGGAGCCGGCCGAGGTGCGGGAAGTGGCCGATCCGGAGCCGAAGGACCACGGGGTCGTGGTCCGGGTCGAGGCGACGGGGCTGTGCCGCAGCGACTGGCACGGCTGGCAGGGGCACGACCCGGACATCACGCCGCCGCATGTGCCCGGCCATGAACTCGCCGGTGTCGTCGAGGCGGTGGGCGCCCGGGTGACCGGCTGGCGGCCCGGCGACCGGGTCACCGTGCCCTTCGTCTGCGCCTGCGGGAGCTGCGCGGCGTGTGCGGCGGGCGATCAGCAGGTGTGCGAGCGCCAGACCCAGCCCGGCTTCACCCACTGGGGATCCTTCGCCCAGTACGTCGCGCTGGACCACGCCGACGTCAATCTCGTCGCCGTGCCGGAGGGAATGTCCTTCACGACGGCGGCCTCGCTGGGCTGCCGGTTCGCCACCGCGTTCCGGGCGGTCGTGCAGCAGGGCCGGGTGGCCGCGGGGGAGTGGGTCGCGGTGCACGGCTGCGGCGGGGTGGGGCTGTCGGCGGTGATGATCGCGGCGGCCTCGGGCGCACGGGTCGTAGCCGTGGACGTCTCGCCGCGGGCCCTGGAGCTGGCGCTCAAGTTCGGGGCGGCCGAGTGCGTGGACGCGTCGAAGGTGCCCGACACGGCGGCGGCGATCCACGCCGTGACCGGGGGCGGCGCCCATCTCTCCCTGGACGCCCTCGGCTCGCCCGCCACCTGCGCCGCCTCCGTCAACGGCCTGCGCCGCCGGGGCCGGCACATCCAGGTCGGCCTGCTGCCCTCGGAGTCCGGCACGACCCCGGTCCCCATGGCCCGCGCCATCGCCCTGGAGCTCGAACTCCTCGGCAGCCACGGCATGGCGGCGCACACCTACCCGCCGATGCTGGAGCTCGTCAGGGCGGGGGTACTGCGGCCGGATCTGCTGGTGACGTCGACGATCTCGCTGGACGCGGTGCCGGCGGCGCTGGAGGCGATGGGGTCGGCGCCCGGGTCGGGGGTGACGGTCATCGAGCCTTGGAGCTGAGGGTGCTGACGCCGGTGAGGTCGGGGTGGCCGCGGTGGGACGCCCACTCGTGCTCGAGGACGCCCATCATCACCCAGTCGACCCACCGGCCGTCCCTGAGGTCGGCCTCCCGCCGCACCCCCTCCACCACGAAACCGGCCTTCTCATAGACCCGCAGGGCACGGTGGTTGTGGCCGTAGGCCTCCAACTGGATCCGGTGCAGCCCGAGTTGCTCGAAACCATGCCCGACGATCAGCCGAGTGGCCTCGGTGCCGAACCCTCGACCGCGGCCCCGGGGGCCGATGAGCGTGCGGAAGACGCAGCTACGGGCCTTGGGGTCCCACTCGAACAGGACGACCTCACCGACGAGTTCGCCGGTGGACCGGTCGGTGACGGCGAGGTCGAGGCGGTCGGGCTGCGCGGAGCGGGAGCCGTACCAGGAGCGCAGCCGCTCCAGCGGGAACTCCTCGGAGGTCTCGTCGGTGAAGCGGATGACCTCGGGGTCCTCGATGATCTCTGACATGACAGCGGCGTCGGCCTCGGTGAAGGGCCGCAGCACGGTCAGGTCGCCGGTGAGCACGGGCTTGACGGAGAAGTCGCTCATGGCGGGACTGTGCCCCACGCATCGGGTGGGGCACAGCTCATTTTCCGGGAGGTCAGTCCGCTCTTCGGCCGCGGTTGCCGGGCCGGGAGGCCACCCAGAGCCGCACGGTGTCCGCGTACCAGAAGGGCTTGCCGCCCTCCACATGGTCCGGCGGCGGCAGCAGCCCGTGCTTGCGGTAGGACCGCACGGTGTCCGGCTGCACCTTGATGTGCGCGGCGATCTCCTTGTAGGACCAGAGCCTTCGGTCGGTCATCAGTTGCACCTCCCCGCGCGCGCCGCGGCGGCGACCGGGGGCTGGTCGTCGGGGGTACCGTGCGCTGCGCTGGCGATCACAAAGCCTGTGTCCGGTCAACGACGTTGAGTGAGGAGCGGACAGGGTCTGTGCGCCGGGTGTGACGCAGGGTTCGCGTACACGGGACATGTGTGACAGGAAAGGGGCCTTTGTGACACAGGTGACGCAAAGGCGCACGTGGGCGCAGGGGCGCGGCGCGTTGACAACCGTCGCCTCGGCAGTGGCCGCAGAGCCGCGAAAGCGGCGGTGGGCCGGACCCTTCTGCGAGGGGACACCCCTGCGGCCGGGTCCGGCCCACCGGCTCCCCCGCCTCCCGGTGGCTCGGTCGCCGAGGATCACAGCCTGCATTCAGCCAAGCTCACGGGTCTTGGAAAAAAGCGCACTGCGGCCGGACGCGATGACGAGACTCGTCGCCTCCCCGGCCAGCCGGTCCGCGGCCGGCGTGCCGTGCGG
Organism: Streptomyces sp. NPDC036764; assembly: GCF_055609385.1. Taxonomy (NCBI): domain Bacteria; kingdom Bacillati; phylum Actinomycetota; class Actinomycetes; order Kitasatosporales; family Streptomycetaceae; genus Streptomyces; species Streptomyces sp. NPDC036764. The sequence goes on along the minus strand of NZ_JBVJPT010000007.1, from coordinate 75,549 downwards.
CGCCGCGAGAGCGTGCCGCCGTGCCGCCGTGAACTCGCGGGGTGTGCATCCCGTCATCGCCCTGAACTCGCCGCTCAGATGCGCCTGGTCGTAGAACCCGCAGGCCGCGGCCGTCTCGGCCTGCCCGCGCCCGGCCGCGAGGAGCCGGCGTGCGCGTTGCAGCCGCAGCACCCGGGCCGCCGCCTTCGGCCCCAGCCCGATCTGCTCCCTAAAGCGGTTCTCCAGGTGCCGGACGCTCCACCCCACCTCCTCGGCGAGCCGCCGCACCGGCACCGAGCCGCCCGTGCGCACCAGCTCCGCCCAGGCCCGCACCACCCGGTCCGAGCAGGGCGTACCGGCGTCCGACCAGCGCGCCAGCACATCGTCGAGCAGCCCGAACCGCTCCTGCCAGGTCGGCAACGCGGCCAGCGCGGCGGCGAGTTCACCGACGCCGGAGCGCCGGTCGCCGGCCCGGCGCGAGCGCAGAGCGTGCGGGAGCTCGTCGGGGTCGACGGTGCGGTCGGCCAGCTCGTACTGCGGCGTCCCGAACAGTGTGAACGCCGCCCACGGCATCAACAGCACCTCGATGCCCGACATCCGCCCGCCGTGCTCGCCCACGGCAGGGGTTGTCGTGGGTCCGCAGTACACCGAGACGAGCGTGTCCGCCTCCCGCCCCGCCCGGGAGATCCGCACCGGCTCCGCGAACCCCAGCATCAGGGTCGCGGCCCCGATCGGCGCCTCCAGCCTCCGCCGGGGCCGCTCCAGCGCCAGCCGTATCCCGCGGTAGCTGATCACCCCGGGTCGCAGTTGGGGATGGGGCGGCGCGAGGGCGACTTCCCAGGACCCACCGGGCCCGTGTCCGGACCGGGTCGCCACGCCAGTCGCCATCGACCCCTCCTCACACCCGCAACGCCCCGAGCCTGTCAGCGATGGGGCCGTGGCAACACCCTCAGGGGCGCGGGGAACCGCGCGGTCGGCCCCCACGAGCCGCACCCGCCCTCGACCGGAACCCGGCAGACGTCAGGGCGCCCGGACCGCCCCGTAAGGGTATGGTTCGAATGTCTGGACAAAACATTGACAGGCCTCCCCGACCAGGGCTACAAAACCGGAGAGACCCGACGCGCCGCGAGCACCCGCGTCGGCGTCGGCACGAGTGCCGCGACACAGGGAGACCGAGGGAAGCCGATGGCGTACGACCTGATCACCATGGGGCGGATCGGGGTGGACCTCTACCCCCTGCAGACCGGCGTCCCGCTGTCGCAGGTCACCTCCTTCGGCAAGTTCCTCGGCGGCTCGGCGACGAACGTCGCGGTCGCCGCCGCCCGTCTGGGACGGCGGACCGCGGTGATCACCCGCACCGGCGACGACCCCTTCGGCACCTACCTCCACGAGGCCCTGAAGGGCTTCGGCGTCGACGACCGCTGGGTCACCCCGGTCCCCGGCCTGCCCACCCCGGTCACCTTCTGCGAGGTCTTCCCGCCGGACGACTTCCCGCTGTACTTCTACCGCCGCCCCAAGGCCCCCGACCTGGAGATCGACGCCCACGAGCTCGACCTCGACGCCATCCGCGACGCCCGGATCTTCTGGGTCACCGGCACCGGCCTGAGCGAGGAGCCCAGCCGTACGGCGACGCTCGCGGCCCTCGCCCACCGCGCCAAGGGCGGCATCACGGTCTTCGACCTCGACTGGCGCCCCATGTTCTGGAACGACCCGGACGCGGCCCGCCCCTTCTACAAGGAGGCCCTGCGTCACACCACCGTCGCGGTCGGCAACCTCGACGAGGTGGAGGTCGCCACGGGAGTGCGCGAACCGCAGGCCGCCGCCCAGGCGTTGCTGGACGCGGGTGTGGAGCTCGCGGTCGTGAAGCAGGGCCCCAAGGGCGTCCTCGCCGTCAACAGCAAGGGCGAGTCCGCCGAGGTCCCGCCCCTCCCGGTGACCGTCCTCAACGGCCTCGGCGCCGGCGACGCCTTCGGCGGCTCCCTCTGCCACGGCCTGCTGGAGGGCCGGGACCTGGAGACGATCATGCGGCACGCCAACGCGGCGGGCGCGATCGTCGCCTCCCGACTGGAGTGCTCCTCCGCCATGCCGACGACCGATGAGATCGAAGCGGCGATCGAGGCCGGAGCGGTCCTGTGAGCACGCGCAAGCGCCGCAAGGGCACGGACGAGACGGATGACACCGGCTGCTTCGGCATGACGACGGTCCCGAGGGCCGAAGCCCAGCCGGCGCCCGAGGCCCCGTCCGCGCCGGTCACGCCCGTCACGCCCGTCACGCCCGTCACGCCCCCGAGCGTCGACGTCTGCGAACTCGTTCGCCTGCGCGCCCACCACCCCGAGGCCGTGGCGGAGGCCGCCGCCCGCCGCACCCGCAGACCGCTGCTCGGCGACTCGGGCCGGCTGATGATCGTCGCCGCCGACCACCCGGCCCGCGGCGCCCTCGGCGTCGGCAACCGCAAGCTCGCCATGGCCAACCGCGCCGACCTGCTCGAACGCCTCTGCCTGGCGCTCAGCCGCCCCGGCGTGGACGGCGTCCTCGCGACCGCCGACATCCTCGACGACCTGCTGCTGCTCGGCGCCCTCGACGGCAAGGTCGTCATGGGCTCGATGAACCGCGGCGGCCTCCAGGGCGCGAGCTTCGAGCTCGACGACCGCTTCACCGGCCACCGAGCCGAGGACATCGAGCGCCTGCGCTTCGACGCGGGCAAGCTGCTGCTGCGTGTCGACTACGACGACCCGGGCTCCCTCACCACGCTGGAGTCCACCGCCCGCGCCATCGACGCGATGGCCGCCCGCAGGCTGCCGGTGTTCGTCGAGCCGTTCCTCAGCCGCCGCACCCCCGAGGGCAGGGTCGTCAACGACCTGTCCGCCGAGGCCGTCACCAAGTCCATCGCCATCGCCTCCGGACTCGGCGGCACCTCGGCCTACACCTGGCTGAAGCTCCCGGTCACCGAGAACCCCGACGACATGGCCGAGGTCATGCAGACCTCGACCCTGCCGGCCGTCCTCCTCGGCGGGGAGGTCGGCGACGACCAGGACGGGGCATACGAGAAGTGGCGGGGCGCTCTGCAACTGCCCACCGTGCGGGGCCTGGTGGTGGGACGGTCGTTGCTCTACCCAGCGGACGGGGATGTGGCCGCCGCCGTCGACACCGCCGTAGGACTCCTGTGAGGGCCTGATGACGAACCGCGAGCCGCGCACCGGGACGGGCAACGCACTGCACGTCCCGAAGGGCACCACCGCCGATGTCAACTATGTGCTCGACATCGACCCCAAGCGGGCCGGGTGGACCCACAGCAGCCTGCGGATCGTGGAACTGAAGCCCGGTGGCACGCACATGTTCACCACCGGCGACAGTGAATGGATCGTGCTTCCGCTGAACGGCGGATGCACCGTGGACATCGAGAACGAGAAGTACCAACTCCTGGGCAGGGACAGCGTATTCAGTGGAGTCACCGACTTCGCCTACGCGCCCCGTGACGCCCGGGCACAGATCGCCTCCGGCGCGGGAGGCCGCTTTGCTTTGGCAGGAGCGAAGTGCGAGCGAAGACTCCCCGCCCGCTACGGCCCCGCGCCGGAGGTCCCCGTCGAGGAACGCGGCAGCGGCACCTGCCTGCGACAGGTCCGCAACTTCGCCTCCGCCGACGCCTTCGACTGCGACCGGCTGATCGCCGTGGAGGTGATCACTCCTGGCGGCAACCGGTCGGCCACCTGTCCTTCGGACCCGCAGCACCAGCACGACGAGGCGCGGCCCGGCGACGGGTCCGGGCTGGAGCAGATCTACTACTTCGAGATCGACGGCCCGAACGGTTTCGGCCATCAGCGCGTATTCCCCTCGCGTGAGGGCGGATCCGACGTCCTCGCGGAGGTCCGCTCCGGCGATGCCGTACTCGTTCCCGACGGATGGCACGGCCCGCCCATCGCCCAGCCCGGCCACGACATGTACCACCTCGATGTCATGGCCGGTCCGGGCGAGACGCGGGAGCGGCGGATCTGCTTCCATCCCGCCTACACGGAGGGTTACCGATGACCTCAACGACGAGGCTCACGGTCGCACAGGCGCTCGTCCGCTTCCTGTCCGCCCAGTGCACCGAGCGTGACGGTGTACGGCAGCGCCTGATCGGCGCCACCTGGGGCATCTTCGGCCACGGCAACGTCGCCGGGATCGGCCAGGCGCTCATCGAGTACGGCGACGAGATGCCGTACCACCAGGGCCGCAACGAACAGGCGATGGTGCACGCGGCGGTCGGCTACGCCCGTCAGTCGAACCGCCTGTCCACCCACGCCGTCACCACCTCCATCGGCCCCGGCGCGACCAACCTCGTCACCGGCGCCGCGCTCGCGACCATCAACCACCTCCCGGTCCTGCTCCTGCCCGGCGACGTCTTCGCCGCCCGCCCCGCAGACCCGGTCCTCCAGCAGCTCGAAGTGCCGTACGCGGGCGATGTGTCGGTCAACGACTGTCTGCGCCCGGTGTCGAAGTACTTCGACCGGATCACCCGCCCCGAGGCCCTGATCCCGTCCGCGCTGAACGCGATGCGCGTGCTGACCGACCCCGTGGAGACCGGCGCCGTGACGCTGGCGCTCCCGCAGGACGTGCAGGCCGAGGCGTACGACTGGCCCGACGAGTTCTTCGCCGAGCGCACCTGGGTGGTGCGCCGGCCGGGCGCCGACCCGACCGAACTCGCCGAGGCCGTGCGGGCGATCCGCGCCGCGCGCAGGCCCCTGGTGGTGGCGGGCGGCGGTGTCCACCACAGCCGCGCCGAGGGGGCCCTCGCCGAGTTCGCGGAAGTCACCCGCATCCCGGTCGCCTCCACCCAGGCCGGCAAGGGCTCCCTGCGCTTCGACCACCCCCAGGACGTCGGCGGCGTCGGCCACACCGGCACCGCCACCGCCGACGAACTCGCCCGCACCGCCGACCTGGTGATCGGGGTGGGCACGAGGTACACCGACTTCACCACCGCCTCCGGCACCCTCTTCAACGGCGAGGGCGTGCGCTTCCTCAACCTCAACATCGCGTCCTACGACGGCCACAAGCTCGCCGGCATGCCGCTGATCGCGGACGCCCGCACCGGGCTGGAGGAGCTGACCGAGCGGCTGGAGATGCACGACCACCGGGTCGCCGACTCCTACGTCACCGAGTACACCGAGGACAAAGAACGCTGGGAGCAGCGCGTCGACGCCTGCTACGAGGCCGACGAGCCCGACGTACGGCCGACGCAGCCGCAGGTGCTCGGCGCCCTGGACGCGATCGTCGACGAGTCGGACGTGATCATCAACGCGGCCGGCTCCCTCCCCGGCGACCTGCACAAGCTGTGGCGGGCGCGCTCGCGGGACCAGTACCACCTGGAGTACGGCTACTCCTGCATGGGCTACGAGATCCCGGCCGCGATCGGCGTGAAGCTGGCCGCGCCCGAGCGCAACGTCTGGGCGCTGGTCGGCGACGGCACCTATCTGATGATGCCGACGGAGATCGTGACCGCCGTGCAGGAGGGCGTCGCGATCAAGGTGTTGCTCCTGCAGAACCATGGGTACGCGTCCATCGGCGGGCTGTCGGAGGAGACGGGCGCCGAGCGCTTCGGCACCGCGTACCGGTATCGCGCGGAGGGCGGCGCGTTCACGGGTCCCCCGCTCCCCGTCGACCTGGCCGCCAACGCGGCGAGCCTGGGCATGCGGGTGCTGCGGGCGAAGACCGTCAGCGATCTTCGTGAGGCGCTCGCCGAGGCCCGCGGCGCCGACACTCCCACATGTGTCTACGTCGAGACCCAAACGGCAGACACAGTGTCGGGCCCGCCGCCCGCACAGGCCTGGTGGGATGTTCCCGTGGCCGAGACCGCGACCAGGCCGTCGGCGGTCAAGGCACGCGAGCTGTACGAACGGCACGTCTCGACCCGACGCCGCCATCTGTGAAGGAGTTACCGGTCATGACGAAGATCGTCAACCACTGGATCGGCGGCAAGCCCGCCGAAGGCGCGTCGGGCACGTACGGGCCGGTCACCGACCCGGCCACCGGCGCGGTCACCACGAAGGTCGCCTTCGCCTCGGTCGACGAGGTGGACACGGCGGTCGCCGCCGCCAAGGAGGCGTACCTGACCTGGGGCCAGTCCTCGCTGGCCCAGCGCACCTCGATCCTGTTCAAGTTCCGCGCCCTGCTGGACGCCCACCGCGACGAGATCGCCGAGCTGATCACCGCCGAGCACGGCAAGGTGCACTCCGACGCCCTCGGCGAGGTCGCGCGCGGCCTGGAGATCGTGGACCTCGCGTGCGGCATCAGCGTGCAGCTCAAGGGCGAGCTGTCGACGCAGGTCGCGAGCCGTGTCGACGTGTCGTCGATCCGGCAGCCGCTGGGTGTCGTCGCGGGCATCACGCCGTTCAACTTCCCGGCGATGGTGCCGATGTGGATGTTCCCGATCGCCATCGCGTGCGGCAACACCTTCGTGCTCAAGCCGAGCGAGAAGGACCCCTCGGCGTCGATCAGGATCGCCGAGCTGCTCGCCGAGGCCGGCCTGCCGGACGGCGTCTTCAACGTCGTGCACGGCGACAAGGTGGCCGTCGACCGCCTCCTGGAGCACCCCGACGTCAAGGCGGTGTCGTTCGTCGGCTCGACGCCGATCGCCCGCTACATCCACACCACCGCCTCCGCCAACCACAAGCGCGTACAGGCGCTCGGCGGCGCCAAGAACCACATGCTGGTCCTCCCGGACGCCGACCTGGACGCGGCCGCCGACGCCGCCGTGTCCGCCGCCTACGGCTCCGCGGGCGAGCGCTGCATGGCCATCTCCGCGGTCGTCGCGGTCGGCTCCATCGGCGACGAGCTCGTGGAGAAGATCCGCGAGCGCGCCGAGAAGATCAAGATCGGTCCCGGCAACGACCCGACCTCCGAGATGGGCCCGCTGATCACGGCCGTGCACCGCGACAAGGTGGCGTCCTACGTCGCGGGCGCCGCGGCCGAGGGCTGCGAGGTCGTCCTCGACGGCACCGGCTACACGGTCGACGGCTTCGAGGACGGCCACTGGATCGGCATCTCGCTGCTCGACAAGGTGCCGACCAGCGCGAAGGCGTACCAGGACGAGATCTTCGGCCCGGTCCTGTGCGTGCTGCGCGCCGAGACGTACGAGGACGGCGTCGCCCTCATCAACGCCTCGCCGTTCGGCAACGGCACCGCGATCTTCACCCGGGACGGCGGCGCCGCCCGTCGCTTCCAGTTGGAGATCGAGGCCGGCATGGTCGGCGTCAACGTCCCGATCCCGGTCCCCGTCGGCTACCACAGCTTCGGCGGCTGGAAGGACTCCCTCTTCGGCGACCACCACATCTACGGCAACGACGGCACGCACTTCTACACCCGCGGCAAGGTCGTCACCACCCGCTGGCCCGACCCGGCCGACGCCCCCACCGGCGTCGACCTGGGCTTCCCGCGCAACCACTGACACCCGGTGTCTGGGGCCGTCCGCATCGCGGACGGCCCCATTTTTTTGTGCGCCCGCGCTGCGGTTCCCGCACCCGTGAAAGCCGCCCTGTATGCGGCCTTGACGCGACGTTAACGCGCGAAACAGGGCTCCCAGGCCACGGATTCCGTAGGTGAACACCCATTGACGCGATGGTTTCCGTCGATGTTGCATCCCCCTCGTGACCGACACCCTCACCCCCGTCGAGGGCGCCGCAGTCGAGGCGTCGGACGGCCCCCAGAAGCTCAAGCGCTCCATCGGCGTGGTCGGCGGCACCCTGCTCACGCTCTCCTGCGTGACCCCCGCCTCCACCCTCTTCGTGGTCGTCCCCGACCTGTTCGGCTCGCTCGGTACCGCCACCGCCCTCACCATCGCCATCGGCTCGCTGCTGTGCGTCGCCGTGGCGTTCTGCTACTCGGAGCTGGGCACCCTCATCCCCAGCGCGGGCGGCGAGTACGCGATGGTCTCCACGCTGGCCGGACGGCTCGCGGGCTGGCTCGTGTTCGTGCTCTCGCTGCTGGTCGTCATGGTCGTCCCGCCGGTGATCGCGATGGGCACCGCCGACTACCTCGCCCCGGTCGTCCACCTCGACCCCGCCATGACCGGCGCCGCCGTCATGCTGCTGGCCACCCTCGCCGGCCTGCTGGACCTGCGCGCGAACGCCTGGATCACCGGCGTCTTCCTGGTCCTGGAGGTCATCGCCGCGGCCGTCGTGGCGGTGCTGGGCTTCGCCCACGCCGAGCGCGGCCCCGCGAGCCTGGTCTCGATGGAGGTGGCCGGCGCCGACGGCCGTGCCGACACCGTGACGGGCCTGCTGGTCGTCTCCGGGCTCGCCATCGCCCTCTTCGTCACCCAGGGCTTCTCCACCGCCGTCTACCTCTCCGAGGAGCTGGAGAACCCGCGCCGCAACGTCGCCCGCACGGTGCTGGCCACCCTCGGCATCTCCGCCGTGATCATCCTGGTCCCGGTCGTCGCCATCACCCTCGGCGCCTCCGACCTCCAGGAGCTGACCGGCGGCGACCTCTCCGCCATGGTCACCGCCTGGTCCAACTCGGCGGTCGGCACCTTCGTCAGCCTCTGCGTGGCCCTCGCGATCATCAACGCGGGCATCGTCATGGTCATCCAGAACTCGCGCGTGCTGTTCGCCTCGGCCCGCGACAAGGCCTGGCCCGAGCCGGTGAACAACGTCCTCGCCAAGCTCGGCCGCTTCGGCTCCCCGTGGGTCGCCACCCTCGCGGTCGGCGTGCCCGGCGCGGCCCTGTGCTTCGTCGACCTCGACACCCTGTACGGCGTGACGGGCGTCTCGGTGACCGGCATGTACCTGCTCGTCGCGGTCGCCGCCCTGCTCGCCCGGCGCGGCTCGCACCGGCACACCCGCGCCTGGCGGATGCCGCTGTGGCCCGCGATGCCGGTCCTGCTGATCGCGGTCCTCGGCTACATCCTCACCCAGCAGGAGACCGCGCATCTGCTGTGGACCGGCGGCATCACGGCCGTCGCCACCCTCTACTGGGCCCTGTACCTGCGCCCGCGCCGCCAGACCCGCTGGCTGGTGACCCTCCCGGAGGACGCCCGCGACTGACCGCCGGCGGACCTCAGCCGAAGTCCCACGTCACCACCGAGCACGACCCGTCGTCCTTGCCACCCGCACTGCGGTACGTGGCGAGGGCGACGTCGTTGTCGGAGTCGACCAGCACCCACATCCCGTAGCACCCGAGCCCCCGGCCCAGCGCGTCGAGCCGCAGCACCAGCGCCCGCCCGATGCCCCGCCGCCGGTAGGGCCCGGCCACCCCCAGCTCGTACAGGAACATCTCGGCGCCCTTGTCGGGGTGCACGGTCTCGACCCCGCTGACGAAACCCACCGGCTCGCCGTCGACGTAGGCCACGAGGAGGTGGTGACCGCCGGTCCCGAGGAAGCGCTCGGCCCACTCGGGGCGCACCGGATGATCGAAAAGGTGCTCTGCGGCGGCGACTTCGGCAGGGGTCGTGGCCCGGCGGATGTCCATGTGCCTTCGTACCACGGCTGGTGTACGCGGGAGGGGCCTCGTACTTCCGTGGGAGGGGCCGCGGTTCGGCCTTCGGTAGATAACTTGCCGACAGGTTCGCCCCGTACCGTTGAACCATGGATCTTCGATTGCCCGGGCTCCGCGCACTACGGGGGCCGCGGCGGCTGCTGGCCGCCGCGGCCGCTGTCGTCGTCATAGCCGGCGCCGGTACGTGGACCGTCGCGTCCGCCGACGACGACGCGCCCGCGGTGCGCCGCGCCGACCGGGTCATGGACATGGGCGACGGGGTGCGCATCGACACCTCGTACTTCACCGGCGCCGAAAGCGGCCGGCGCCCCGCCGTCCTCCTCGCGCACGGCTTCGGCGGCAGCAAGGACGACGTACGGCAGCAGGCCGAGGACCTCGCCCGCGACGGGTACGCGGTGCTGACCTGGTCGGCCCGCGGCTTCGGGAAGTCCACCGGCAAGGTCGGGCTGAACGACCCCGAGGGCGAGGTCGCCGACGTCTCCGGGCTGCTCGACTGGCTGGCGAAGCAGCCCCAGGTCGAACTCGACAAGAAGGGCGACCCGCGCGTCGGCATGGCGGGTGGGTCCTACGGCGGCGCGATCTCCCTGCTGGCCGCCGGCCACGACGACCGCGTGGACGCCATCGCCCCGGCGATCACCTACTGGAACCTCGCGGACGCCCTGTTCCCGAACGGTGTCTTCAAGAAGCTCTGGGCGGGCATCTTCGTCAACTCGGCGGGTGGCTGCGAGAAGTTCGAGAAGCAGATCTGCGAGATGTACGACCGGGTCGCCGAGTCCGGCATCCCGGACGCGCAGGCCCGCAGCATGCTGGAAGAGCGCTCGCCGTCGGCCGTCGGCGACCGCATCAAGGTGCCGACCCTGCTGATGCAGGGCCAGTCCGACTCCCTGTTCACGCTCGGCCAGGCCGACCGGGCGGCGAAGGCGATCAAGGCCAACGGCGCCCCCGTCGACGTCGACTGGATCTCCGGTGGCCACGACGGCGGGGACATGGAGACGGGCCGCATCCAGGCCCGCGTCCGGTCCTGGTTCGACCACTACCTCAAGGACGACAAGAACGCCGACACCGGTCCGGCATTCCGCGTCACCCGCACCGGAGGCGTCGACTCCACCGACGGCCAGGCCCTGCTGCGGGGCGCGAGCTCCGACACCTACCCCGGCCTGGAGAGCGGCACCGAGCCCTTGCGCCTCACCGGCGGCGAGCAGAGCTTCGCCAACCCGGCCGGCGCCAGCCCGCCCGCCGTCTCCGCCCTGCCCGGCCTCGGCGGCTCCGGCGGACTCGCCCAGCTCTCCTCACTCGGCGTCGGGGTGTCCCTGGACTTCCCGGGCCAGTTCGCCGCCTTCGAGTCGGCGCCGGTCACCGGCGACCTGCGCATCACCGGCTCCCCGAAGGCGACCGTGCACGTGAAGTCGACCAGCGAGGACGCGGTCGTCTTCGCCAAGGTCTACGACGTCGGCCCGGACGGCAGGCAGCAGGTGCTGCCGTCCCAGCTCGTCACGCCCCTGCGCGTCGAGGGCGCCAAGGCCGGCAAGGACGTGACGATCACGCTCCCGGCCGTCGACCACGGCATCGAGAGCGGCCACCGGCTGCGCCTGGTCGTCTCCTCCACGGACCTCGGCTACGCCTCGCCCCTCGCCCCGGCGACGTACACCGTCTCCCTGAAGAGCGTTCTGACGGTCCCGACGGCGCCCGGCGTCGGCACCGCCGCCGCCCCGCTCCCGTCCTGGGTGTGGTGGCTGCCGCTCGCGGGCGCGGGCGTCGCCCTGGCCCTGCTGCTGACGGCCCGCCGCCGCACCGCCACGCCGCCGCCCGCCCCCGAGCTGGCCGAGGTCCCGCTCCAGATCACCGACCTGAGCAAGCGGTACGCGGGTTCGCAGGACCGGTACGCGGTACGGGACCTGTCCTTCCGCGTGGAGAAGGGCCAGGTTCTCGGACTGCTCGGCCCGAACGGCGCGGGCAAGACGACGACCCTGCGCATGCTGATGGGCCTGATCAAGCCGGACGCCGGCGAGGTCCGGGTCTTCGGCCACGCGATCCGCCCCGGCGCACCCGTCCTCTCCCGCGTCGGCGCCTTCGTCGAGGGCGCGGGCTTCCTGCCGCACCTGTCGGGCCGGGAGAACCTGGAGCTGTACTGGCAGGCCACCGGCCGCCCGGCCGAGGACGCCCACCTGGACGAGGCCCTGGAGATCGCCGGCCTCGGCGACGCGCTGGCCCGCGCGGTGCGCACGTACTCCCAGGGCATGCGCCAGCGCCTGGCCATCGCCCAGGCCATGCTGGGCCTGCCGGACCTGCTGATCCTGGACGAGCCGACCAACGGCCTCGACCCGCCACAGATCCGCGAGATGCGCCAGGTGATGATCCGCTACGCGGCGGCCGGCCGTACGGTCATCGTCTCCAGCCATCTCCTGGCGGAGGTCGAGCAGTCCTGCACCCACCTCGTGGTGATGGACCGCGGCCGCCTCGTGCAGGCCGGCCCGGTCGGCGAGATCATCGGCTCCGGCGACACGCTGCTCGTCGGCACGCCCGCGGCCGTGGAGGAGCCGATCGTCGAGAAGGTCGCCGCCCTGCCGGGCGTGGCCTCGGCCGTGCGCACCGACGACGGACTCCTCGTCCGCCTCGACGCCGACGGCAGCGCGACGCGCCTGGTCGCCGAACTCGTCCGCCTCGAAGTGCCCGTCCAGTCGGTCGGCCCGCACCGCCGCCTGGAAGACGCCTTCCTCACCCTGATCGGAGGCTCCGCATGAGCACGCTCACCGAGCGCACCGAGGTCGCCTCCGGCTACCGGGCGGGCCGCACGCTGCCGCTGCGGGTCGAGCTGATCCGCCAGTTGAAGCGACGCCGCACGCTGGTCATGTTCGGCATCCTGGCCGTGCTGCCGTTCGTGCTGGTCGCCGCGTTCGCGATCGGTGGCGAACCGGACGGCGGCGGCAACCGGATCACCCTGATGGACACGGCCACCGCGTCCGGCACAAACTTCGCCGCCGTGAACCTGTTCGTCTCCGCGGGCTTCCTGCTGGTCATCCCCGTCGCGCTGTTCTGCGGGGACACGGTGGCCTCGGAGGCGAGCTGGTCCTCCCTGCGCTATCTGCTCGCGGCGCCCGTGCCCCGGGCCCGGCTGCTGTGGTCCAAGCTCGTGGTGGGCCTCGGGCTCAGCCTTGCGGCGATGATCCTGCTGCCCGTGGTCGCGCTGGCGGTCGGCACGGCTGCCTATGGCTGGGGTCCCCTCCAGATCCCCACCGGCGGCTCGATCGACACGGGCACGGCCGCGCAGCGCCTGGTGGTGATCGTGGCGTTCATCTTCGTGTCGCAACTGGTCACCGCGGGGCTGGCGTTCTGGCTGTCCACCAAGACGGACGCCCCGCTCGGCGCGGTCGGCGGCGCGGTCGGCCTGACCATCGTGGGCAACGTCCTGGACGCGGTGACCGCGCTCGGCGACTGGCGGCACTTCCTGCCCGCGCACTGGCAGTTCGCCTGGGCCGACGCGGTACAGCCCACTCCCGAGTGGTCCGGCATGATCCAGGGCACCGCGATTTCCATAACGTACGCCCTGGTCCTGTTCGCGCTGGCCTTCCGCGGTTTCGCCCGCAAGGACGTCGTGTCCTAGGTCAACGGAAGATCACCCACCGGTCTCGACGACCGGCCTCCGTGGCCTCTTCGAGACTCATCCGCAACGCTCCGTAGCGCACGTTCCGGCCCCCTGGCCCGTCACAGTCACAGAAAGTCGACGTCAACGGACCCAGGGGGCACGGAAGATGGAGCGACACCGGATACGAAGCCTGCGGGGCACCCTCCTCGCGCTGACCGCGGCGGCCGGTCTGCTGCTCACCGGCTGCGGCGCGGGCGAGGGCGACAACTCCTCCGCGGACAACAGCACCTACCCCACCGGCCGCCCGGCCCCCGCCCCCGGCTACGCCGACGGCGGCACCGGCGAGCAGAAGAACGGCGACGACTCCGAGTCCCGGGAGTTCGCGCCGGCCCCCGACTACCTCTCCACGTTCGCCCTGGACGTGGACACCGCCTCCTACGGCTACGCCCGCCGCACCCTCGCCGACGGCCGCCTGCCCGACCCCTCGACGGTGCGCCCCGAGGAGTTCGTCAACAGCTTCCGCCAGGACTACGACCGTCCCGACGGCAACGGCTTCTCGGTCACCGTCGACGGCGCCCGCACCGAACGCGAGGACTGGTCCCTGGTCCGCGTGGGGCTCGCCACCCGGCCCGCCGCCGACACCGGCGAACGCCCGCCCGCCGCCCTGACCTTCGTCATCGACATCTCCGGCTCCATGGCCGAGCCCGGCCGCCTCGACCTCGCCAAGGAGTCCCTCGGCGTCATGACGGACCGGCTGCGCGACGACGACTCGGTCGCGATCGTCACCTTCAGCGACGAGGCCGAGCGGGTGCTGCCGATGACCCGTCTGGGCAGTGGCCGGGGCGAGGTCCACGACGCGATCGACAGCCTGGAGCCCACCGACTCGACCAACCTTGGCGCGGGCGTGAAGACCGGTTACGAGACGGCCGTGGAAGGGCTGCGGCAGGGCGCCACGAACCGCGTGGTCCTGGTCTCCGACGCCCTGGCCAACACCGGCGACACCGACCCGGACACCATCCTCGAACGCATCGGCTCCGAACGCCGCGAGCACGGCATCACCCTGTTCGGCGTGGGCGTCGGCAGCGACTACGGCGACGCCCTGATGGAGCGCCTCGCCGACAAGGGCGACGGGCACACGGCATACGTCTCCTCCTCCGACGACGCCCGCGAGGTCTTCTGCGAGGACCTCCCGCGCAACATCGACCTGACCGCCCGTGACGCCAAGGCCCAGATCGCCTTCGACCCGGCGACGGTCTCCGAGTTCCGCCTCATCGGCTACGACAACCGGCAGGTCGCCGACGAGGACTTCCGCGACGACAGTGTCGACGGCGGCGAGATCGGTCCCGGTCACACGGTGACGGCGCTGTACGCCGTGCGCACCAAGCCCGGGACCGAGGGGCACCTCGCCACGGCGAGCGTCCGCTGGCTCGACCCGGGGACGCGCGCTCCGCACGAGGAGTCCGGGCGGCTGGAGAGCGGGTCCCTGGGGGACTCCGTCTGGAGCGCGAGCCCCCGCTTCCAGGTCACGGCGACGGCCGCGTACTTCGCCGACGCGCTGCGGCTCGGGGACGAGCGCTGGAGCGCGCTGCCCGGCTCCGCACACCTCGGCGAACTGGCCGAGCGAGCGGACGGGTTGGCGAACAGGACGGAGGACAAGGACGTACGCAGCCTGGCCGACGCCATCCACCGGGCAAGCAACCTCACGGGTCAGGACTGAGTCCCGGGCCGGTGCCGAGCGGTGTCGTAGGCATTGACCTTCGGCTACGCGTGAGTAAGTTGACCCCCCGGTAAGTCCGACTGGCACCGGGAGCCGACATGGGCGTACGCAAGGATCTGAAGCGGGCCAAGCGGCGGAGTGACCTGATGGCGCGGGCCGCGGTCGAGGTCGTCAAGGACGAGCAGGGGGTCGTCCGCGAGGCGCGTACGCCGCCGCTCGCCCCGCCGTCGGCCTCCGGTACCACCGCCGATCTCCCGTATGTCAATGCCGCCGAGGAGCCCGACGCCGTCGTCCTGCGGCGCAGGCAGGGCGGTGACCCGACCTGGCATCCGGTCACCGCCGCGGCCTTCGCCCGTGAAGTCACCGCTGTGGCCAAGGGGTTGATCGCCGCAGGGCTCGAACCCGGCGGCCGGGTGGCCGTGATGTCGCGCACCCGCTATGAGTGGACGGTCCTGGACTTCGCCATCTGGGCCGCCGGCGGCCAGACCGTCCCCATCTACGCCACCTCCTCCGCCGACCAGGTCGAGTGGATCGTCCGCGACTCGGGCGTACGCCATGTCGTCACGGAGACGACGGAGAACACCGAGACGGTCGCGGCGGGCACGGCGGGGCATGAACAGCGGGCCAGGGTATGGCAGTTGGATGGCGACGACGCCCTCGGCGCGCTCACCGCCCTCGGCCGGCACCTGCCCGACGAGGAGGTCACCAAGCGCCGTACCGCCCTCACCCCGGACACCATCGCGACCGTCTGCTACACCTCCGGCACCACCGGCAGGCCCAAGGGCTGCGTCCTCACCCACGCCAACCTCCACGCCGAGGCCGCCAACACGGTCGAGCTGCTGCACCCGATCTTCAAGGAGGTCACCCGCCAGACCGCCTCGACGCTCCTCTTCCTCCCCCTCGCCCACATCCTCGGCCGCAGCCTCCAGATCGCCTGCCTGATGGCCCGCATCGAGATCGGCCACTGCCCGAGCATCAAGCCCGACGAACTCCGCCCGGCGCTCAGGGAGTTCCGCCCCACCTTCCTCGTCGGTGTGCCGTACCTCTTCGAGAAGATCCACGACACCGGCCGCGCGACCGCCGAGAAGATGGGACGCGCCGCCTCCTTCGACCGCGCCGACCGCATCGCCGTCCGCTTCGGCGAGGCCTACCTGCACAAGTTCCTCGGCACGGGCAAGGGCCCCGGCCCCGGCCTCTACGCCGCCTGGGCCCTGTACGACCTGCTGGTCTACCGCCGCGTCCGCAAGGAGCTCGGCGGCCGCATGAGCTACGCCATCAGCGGCGGCTCCCCGCTGGACCGCGACCTCAACCTGTTCTTCTACGCCGCCGGCATCCTCGTCTACGAGGGCTACGGACTGACCGAGACGACGGCCGCCGCCACCATCGTCCCGCCGCTGAAGCCCCGCCCCGGCACCGTCGGCCGGCCCGTCCCCGGCACGGCGGTCCGCATCGCCGACGACGGCGAGGTCCTCATCAAGGGCGGCATCGTCTTCGGCTCGTACTGGAACAACCCGGCCGCCACCGACGCCGTGCTCCGGGACGACTGGTTCGCCACCGGCGACCTCGGCTCCCTCGACGAGGACGGCTACCTCACCATCACCGGCCGCAAGAAGGACATCCTCGTCACCTCCGGCGGCAAGAACGTCTCCCCGGCCGTCCTGGAGGACCGCCTGCGCAGCCGCTCGCCGATCGGGCAGTGCCTCGTCGTCGGCGACAACCGGCCCTTCATCGGCGCCCTGATCACCCTCGACCCGGACGCGGTGGCCCACTGGCTCGCCGTACGCAAGATGCCCGCCGACACCCCGCTGTCCGAGGTGATCCAGGACCCGCGGATGCGCGCCGACGTCCAAAGGGCCGTCGACTACGCCAACGAGGCCGTCTCGCGGGCCGAGTCCATCCGCGCGTTCGTCCTGGTCGAGGGCGAGTTCAGCGAGGACAACGGCATGCTCACCCCGTCCCTGAAGGTCAAACGGCACGCGGTGACGAAGACGTACGCCGACGAGATCGAGACGCTGTACGGCGGCTGACGGCCCGTTCGGCCGCACTCGGATGGTGCGACCGACCTGGATATGACTACCTATCACTAAGTGAGAGGAGCGCACCGGAGCGCACCGAAGCGCCCGAGGAGGACGCATGGCCCCTGACCGTCGCAGGTCCGCCCCCAGAGGGCTGGCGTTCCTCACCGCCTCCGTGGTCGCCTCGGCGGCCCTCGCGCCCGGCACGGCCCTCGCGGCCGACACCGCGTCCCGGCCCGACCCGCGACGACCCGCGCCCACCGCGTCCCCGACACCCCCCGGCGGTGCGCACTCACCCCAGGGCGTGCCCGCGCGCGGCCCCGCGTTCGGCGCGTACCTGCACTACGGCCCCACCGGGGTGAAGCGCATGCAGGAGCTCAGCCGCTGGCTGGGCGGCCAGGAGCCGCGCGTGGGGCACACGTATCTGCCGGGGGACGTCTGGGACAACATCGAGGGCGCGCACGGCTTCCTCGACAGTTGGGCCGAGTGGCGGCGCGCCAAGGCCGACCGGATGCTCGTGCTGAACGTGCCGATGATGGAACGCAACGAGCAGAACCTCCCGGACAGGGCCGTGCGCAGGCTGCTGCGGCGCGCCGCGGCCGGCGCCTTCGACGAGCACTTCGAGGTGCTGGCGGAGCGGCTGGTCGACCTGGGTGTGCCGGACACGGTCATCGTGCTCGGCTGGGAGATGAACGGCATCACCTACACCCACCGATGCGGCCCCGACCCGGAGAGCTGGAAGCGGTACTGGCGGCGCATCGTCAAGGTCATGCGCTCGGTCGAGGGACAGAAGTTCCGCTTCGACTTCGCCCCGAGCCGCGGCATGGACGCGATTCCCTGGCCCGAGTGCTACCCCGGCGACGACGCCGTAGACATCATCGGCATGGACGCCTACGACCAGCCGCACGGGCTCGGCTTCGACGAGCAGGTCTCCGAGCCCTACGGCCTGCGCCACCACGTGGACTTCGCGCGCAGGCACGGCAAGCCGATCTCGTATCCCGAGTGGGGCCTGTTCCGCAACGGCGACAACATCACGTACATGCTGCGCATGCTCGCCTGGATGGACGAGCACAAGCCGCTGTACAACACCATCACCGACTACTGCCCGCACGGCGTGTGGCTGTGCGCCGACAACCCGCGTGCCGCCGCCCTGTACCGCGTCCTGCTGTCCACCCCCTATCTGCCGCGGCCCAAGCCGGGCCCGTCGGTCCCCGCGCCGACCGCCCCGACCGCGCCCTCCGCTCCCGCCGGGCGGGACACGGACCCGAAGCCGGCACCGGCCCGGAAACCGGACGCTGCGAGGCCGGGGACCCCGACCGCCATGCCCTCCAAGCTGCCGCAGTGCACGCCGGTGGACCTGCAGAAGTGGCTGGAGCACCGCAGCGGCGGCAATCTCACCGTGTGTCTTCAGTGGGCGAAGCGCCATCGGTGACCGCTGCGGCCGGGTCCCCGCGCAGCAGCTTCTTGGCCCGGCGCCGGGCGGCGTCCTCGGCGGCGGCCGCCGCCAGCAGCGGCAGGGTGCGGCGCCGGGCCAGCAGGAAGCGCTGGTTGACGACCGTCTCGGGGCACCAGCGGTACTTGTAGGGCTCGTCGCCGCGCAGCAGACTCAGCGACCGGCGCCCGCCGGTGGCCGCGTGGTCGGCGGACGCGTGCAGCAGCATCGTCGCCACGTCCACCCTGCGCTCCCGAAGCTGCGGATGGAAGCCGTACATGTACATGCCCGCCAACGCCCCGGACAGCAGGGTGATGTTGACCGCCACCACCGAGCCGTCGAGCCGGTACTCCGTCGTCGCGGCCTCGCCGGTCCGCGTCAACGGAGCCGCCGCCCGCATCAGATGCTCCAGGAACCGCGGCCGCAGATGCTCGGCCGACACCTGCCGGCCCTCCCACTGGAGCCGGTGCAGTTCGAGGAGCCGGCTCACCGCGGCCCCGGTCTCGTCGTGCTCCACGAAACGCCACTCGACGCCGATCCGGCCGAGCTGGTTGATCTTGCTGCGGATCCGCCGGGCCCGCCCCGTCGGCAACCGCCCGACCAGCTCGGCCATGGGCACCGCGGGCAAATCCAGGCACACGGAGTCACGCACCCGGTGCCGCGGGCCGCGCCAGCACAGGTAGACCCGTTCCATGGCGCCGCCCGGCCGCACCTCACGGAAGTCGACCAGGGCCGAACGGGCCAGCTCGCCCAGCGCGTCCGCGAGCGCCCCGGCGGCCGGCGCGGCCACCGCCTCGTCGATGAGCACGTCGCACAGGTCGGTGATGGCGCCGCCGATCGGCACCAGCGCCGGCAGCGGATGGTGCACCCGCATCATCGGGGCCGCCGCCACCAACTCCTCGCCCCTGCGCACCAGGACCAGCCGCAGTCGGCCCGGTGTGCCGTACGACAGCCACCACGAGTGCAGCCAGGCGTGGCTCTGGAACGGTGTCGCCGACGGGCACGCCCGGTACAGGCGCTCCCACTGTCCGGCCAGCTCCGCGAACGCGCGCTCCTCGGTGCACACCTCCACCGAGAGCGCGCGTACGGGGGCCGTCACCCGAGCGTTCCGTGGGCGTCGGCGGCGTTGGCCGGGCCCGGGACCGACGCCCGGCCCGTGTCGTCGTCGTCCTCCGTCCGCCGCGGCCGGGCCAGCAGGGACAGGCCGCCCAACAGACCGCCGGCGCTCGCGCCGACGAGCGCGGTCAGCGCCGGGGACGCGGACGACGGCTCGGTGGGCCGCGCGGCACGGGACAGGCGCTCCAGCTTGATGCCGGTGTCGTCCTTGGTGTTGTCCGCGTGCGTCAGCAGGGCGCGGGACACGGCGTTGGCCATGTCCACCGCCTGACCGGGGTCCGTCGAGGTCGCCGAGACCGCGACCATCGGCGCGTCCGGGGAGGTCGCGACGTCGACGCTCTCGCGCATCGTGGAGGCCGGCACACCCGCCCACACCTGGGCGTCGCCGAGCACCGCGAGCTGCTTGGCCACCCGGCCGTACGCCTGCGCGAAACCCAGCGCGTCGGTGCAGTCGGCGTCGGTCCTGCCGTTGGGCACCGCGACGACGGAACTCGTCGCCGTGTACTGCGGCGGGCGCAACTGGCCGTAGGCACCACCGGCCACCACTCCGATCAGCGCGCCGGCCGGCAGCCACCACCATGACGGCAGCCGCCTCATCCGAGCGTTGTCGAAAAGCTGGTCACGCCCAGCGGGGTTGTCCGTCATGAGGAACTCACTTCCAGGTTCGAGCCGGACAGAGCGGCCGTGTACAGATCCATGAGCTGCCGTGCGGTGGCCGCGATGTCGTAGCGGCGTACGGCGTCCGGGGCGCTGCGCTCACCCGGACCCGCCGCCCGCAGCCGCAGCAGCTCGCGCGCGTACGCTCCGGCGCCGCCCGTGACCCGCCGGGCCCCGGGTGCCGCGCCCGGCGGCAGGTCGTCGACGGCCGGGCAGCTCGCGTACAGCACGGGGAGCCCGGCCGCCAGCGCCTCCACCACGGCCAGCCCGAAGGACTCCTCCGGCGAGGGCGAGGCGAGCACGTCCATCGCGGACAGCAGGTCGACCAGGCCGGGCGCGTCGTCCCCGGGGTCGGGCAGGCAGGGCCGCTCGCCCGTCATCAGCACCCGGTTCGAGACGCCCAGGTCCCGCGCGGTGCGCCGCAGGACGTCCTCCTCGGGCCCGCCGCCGACCAGCAGCAGCCATACGTCGCCGGGCAGCAGCGCCAGTGCCCGCAACAGCAGGTCGAAGCGCTTGCCGGGCGCCATACGCCCCACCCCGCCGACGACGAACGCGCTCTCGGGCAGCCCGAGGAACGTCCGGGCCTCGTCGCGGCGCGCCGCGTCGTAGCGGAAGCGGGGCGCTTCGATGCCGTTCGGGATGACGCGGATGCGCTGCTCGGGCACGCCCCAGCGCCGCAGTCGTTCGGCCACCGTCGGGGAGACGGCCACCGTGGCATGGCCGAGGCGCTCGCCGGCCAGATACAGCCCGCGCACGCCCGCGGTGCGCGACCGGCCCTCCAGTTGGGTCGCGCCGATGGAGTGCTCGGTGGCGACGACGGCCGGGACCTTCGCGAGCCGCGCCGCGAGCCGGCCGTAGAGGCAGGCCCGGTACAGATGGGTGTGCACCAGGTCGTAGCCGCCGTCGCGGATCAGCCGGGTCAGGCGGGGGAGGGCGGCCACGTCGCGGTTGCCGCTCATGCCGAGGTGGGTGACGCGCACCCCGTCGGCGGTCAGGCCCGCGGCGACCGGGCCGGGGTTGGTCAGCGTCACCACGTCGCACTGCGCGGGCAGATGCCGCAGCAACAGGCGCAGTTGCTGCTCGGCGCCGCCCACGCCGAGGCCGGTGATGACATGGAGGGCCTTCACACGGCCTCCAGTGCGCGGCCGAAGACCCGGGCCAGACGGCGCTTCAGCTCCAGCCGCACCGAGGAGTCCGCCTCGCCGATGTGGATGCGCGGCAGCGCGAAGTCGCCGGAGCCGGCCGGGCCGCGGGAGATCGCGCAGCCGTAGCGGTACCCGGCGCGGCGCACGGCGTCCGTGGCCCGCTCGTCGAGATAGCCGTACGGGTAGCAGAAGCCCTCGACGTCCTCGCCGGTGATCCGGGTGAGCAGGTACCGGCTCTCGGCGACCTCGGCGTGCAGTTCCTCGTCGTCGGCCTTGGTCAGGTCGATGTGGGTCAGCCCGTGCGAGGCGATCTCCATGCCCGCGTCCGCGGCGAAGCGGATGCCCTCCTCGTCCAGCAGGGCCTTGCGCGGGCCAGTCAGCTCCCAGGAGTTCTCGCCGCCGAGCAGCCGGGGCAGCACGAACACGGTCGCCGTGAAGCCCCAGCGGTGCAGCACGGGCAGGGCGGTGGTGACGAAGTCGGTGTACCCGTCGTCGAAGGTCAGCCCCACCAGACCGCGCTCCAGGCCGTCGGCGCGCGCGTCGAGCAGCTCGCGCACGCTCACCCCGCGCAGGCCGCGGGCGGCCATCCAGGCGAACTGCCGCTCCAGGCGTCCGGGGGTGACGGTGATGTCGTACGGGTCGTCCGGGCAGTTCGAGACGGAGTGGTACATGGCGATCCAGGCGGCGGGCGGCCGCTTCGGGCGTCCCTCCGTGACCGGGTCGGGGAGGGGTTCGGCCGCGGGTGGGGCGGCGGTGATGTCAGCGACCATGGCGGAGCCTTCGTGAGACGGAGCTACGGACGGATTGCGTGACAGGAAGCAGGAGGGAGCGGGCGCGGGCCGCGTCGAGGACCCAGGCCAGCAGCAGGAAGACGGCGGTCACGCACAGACAGCAGGCGGCGACGGAGGCCGCGGGGGAGTCGAAGTGCCGCGCGCACAGCAGCCCGGCGCCGGTGGCGCAGACGGCCGCGCGCACCGGGCGGGACAGTTCGGCGACGACCCGGTGGACGCCCACGGGCACGGCGCGCGGCCCCAGCCCGAGCAGCAGGAGCAGCGCGGTGAGGGTGATGCCGGCCGCGTTGGCCGCGGCGATGCCGCGCGCGCCCCAGGGGTCCACGGCCCACAGGCCGATGCCGGCGGTCGCGAGCGCGCCCGCCCCCATCGCGCCCAGCGGGTACCAGGTGGTGCGGCCCGTGGAGAAGTACGACCGCACGAGCGCGCCCACCAGCGTCTGCCCGAGCAGTCCGAGCGCGTACACCCGCATGACGGCCGCGGTCGCGGCGGTGTCCTGCGCGGTGAACGCACCGCGCTGGAACAGCAGTTGGACGATCTGCGGCGCCCCGGCGACGACTACGGCGGCGCCGAGCAGCACCAGGCAGGCCATCAGCGCCAGATCCCGCTCGACCCGCTCGGTCGCCCGCCGTGTGTCGCCCTCGGCGATGGCCCGCGCCACCACCGGGAAGGTGACGACGCACACCATCATCGACAGCGACATCGGCAACTGGGCGACCTTTTGGGCGTAGTTGAGATGCGAGATCGACCCGGCGGGCAGCCCGGAGGCGAAGTACCGCTCGATGAGCACCTGCGACTGCCGGCACAGGGCGAACAGCAGCACCGCGCAGACCAGCCCGAACGCCACGGTCCGGCCGTCGTCCCCCTCGCGCGGGGGCGCCTGGGCGTGCGCCGGGTCCGCCCCGCCCGGCCGCCGTGCGACGCGCCGCCACAGCGGCGGTGCCTGTACGGCGGCCATGAGGCACCCGCCGAGCGCTACACCGAGCGCGGCGGCCTGTACGCCCCAGCGCGCGCCGAGGGCGAACATCGCGGTGATGATCGTGATGTTGTACGCGATGTAGATGGCGCCCGGCGCGAGATAGCTGCGGTGGGCGCGAAGGGCCGCGCTGAAGTAGCCGGCCAGCCCGAAGCTCAGCACGCAGGTCGCGGTGAGCCGGGTGCAGGACACGGCCGGCGACGGGTCGGAGAGGCCGGGCGCGAGGAGGGAGACCAGCAGCGGCGCCCCGGCCGCGAGCAGGGCCGCCGTACCGGCGAGGGCCAGGCACAGCCGCGGCAGCGAGGCGGCGACCAGGGCCCGCACGGGGTCGGGGGAGTCGGGCCCGTGAGCCGCCCGGCGCGCCAGCGCCAGGCTGAACGCCGGCACCAGCACGAACGCCATGCCGTCCTCGATCAGCAGCGTCGACGCCATCTCCGGCACCGTCCAGGCCACCAGGAACGCGTCGCTCTCCGCCCCCGCACCGAAGAGATGCGCGAGCACCTGATCCCGCCCGAGCCCGAGCAGGGCCCCGGCCATCGACAACGCGGCGGACAACAGCGTCGCCCGAGCGAGAAAACGCCGGGTGGGCGCGCTGGGGCGGCGGGCATTGGAGGCCGGCTGGTAGGTCGCCGGGACGGGTTGGCCGTCCCACGGGTGGGAGACCTCGGTGTCGGCCCGGTGGTCGGGGGCGGCTCCGAGTGGGGGGCGGTGGGGTGCGGTGGTTGTGAGGCCGGGGAGGGGCTCGACCTGACGCGGGCTGTGTACCCGGGCCCTGGCGTCCGTCTGGTGCCGGGTGTTCACGCCGGCGTCGTCGGTCGCGGTGAGGGCGTCGGCGGGCGTCGCCGGGCCGGGGCTCGGCGGGCTGTGTACCCGGGCCCTGGCGTCCGTCTGGTGCCGGGTGTTCACGCCGGCGTCGTCGGTCGCGGTGAGGGCGTCGGCGGGCGTCGCCGGGCCGGGGCTCATCGTGCTTCCGATTCCGGGGCCGGGGCGCTCGGCTCGTTTCGCGCCAGCCCCCACCACGCGGCCAGTCCGAAGCAGATGGCCGTGAGGACCGTGGAGGGGCCGCCGATGTCGGCGTACAGGAAGTTGACGAGCTGCCACAGCAGCAGACCGCAGACCGGCAGCGCGCAGTCCCCGGCGCGCCCGCCGCCGAATCGCAGCTTGCGCAGCGCGCACACCAGCAGCGCCAGCCAGCTACCCGCGACCGTGACCAGGCCCAGCACGCCCTGCTCGCTCAGGAGCAGCAGATACATGTTGTGCGGGGAGAGCAGCGGCTGGCGCCGGTAGGCCTGGCCCGCCCCCTCCGTGTCGCTGCCCGACGACAGCGCGAGCGAGGCATGGCCGTCCCGGTACGCCGGAAACGCCTTCAGCCCCACGCCGGTCACCGGGTGCTCGCTCCACATGTCGGCCGCCGCCGCCCACATGGTGTAGCGGTCGACCACCGACTGGTCGGGCGCGTCGGTGACCTGGGTGATGCTGGTCAGCCGCTCCTGCAACATCGCCGCGCCCACGCCGAGCCCGCCGACCAGCACGATCGACGCCGCGACGGCCGCCGCGAACACCTTCGCCGCCCGCCGCATCCCGGCCATCAGGAGCTGCGCTCCGCAAGCCAGCGCCGTGGCGATCCACGCACCCCGGCTGAAGGACAGCGCCAGCGGCACCAGCAGGACCAGCGCGCACCCGGTCGCCAGGAGCCGCTGGCGCCGCTCCCGCGCCGCCAGGGCGAGCCCGGTCGCGGCCACCGTCCCGAGCGCGACGACGATGGCCATGCCCATCACGTCGGACGGCCCGAACGTGCCCACCGCCCGGATGAAGGCCCCTTGATACGACGCCCCGGTCCCGGTGAGGTACTGCTTGACGCCGATCGCCCCCTGCCACAGGGCGAGGCCGACCAGGGACCACAGCACCAGCCGGGCCCCTCGCCGGTCGCGCACCAGCAGCATCACCGCGACCGGGATGAGCACGAACACCTGGAGATACCGGGCCAGTCCGGTGATCGCGTCGGCGGCCGTCACCGCACCCGCTGCGGCGACCGCGATGCCCACCACCGGCAGCCCGAACACGACCGCCGCGGTCCTGGTCAGCGGTCGCCGTGCCCGCAGCGCGGTGTCGACGACGGCCCACAGCACGGCGAGTGCGGAGGCGGCGTCGGCGGGAGTCGCGGAGCTGTCCGGCACGACCGGCAGCCCCAGCAGGACGACGACCGCGACGATGGGCAGTACGGACAGGACGGGCCGCACGGAGCGGACCCGGCGCCGAGCCGACGGCGGCGGCGCGAGCGCGGTCCGGGGCGGGGTCGCGGTAGGAGTGCTCACCGGTGCTCAGCTCCCCGTCGGCCGTACGAACTGGGCCGCCGTGCGCAGCAGGATGCAGATGTCCTGCCACAGCGACCAGTTGTCGATGTAGGCGTTGTCGTAGCGGCACCGGTCCTCGATCGAGGTGTCGCCGCGCAGCCCGTTGATCTGGGCCAGCCCGGTGATCCCCGTCCGCATCCGGTGCCGCGCCGGATAGCCGGGGTGGGCCTGGCTGAACTCGGCCACGAAATACGGCCGTTCGGGCCGCGGGCCGACCAGGCTCATGTCGCCGCGGAAGACGTTCCAGAGCTGGAGCAGCTCGTCCAGCGAGGTGCGGCGCAGGAAGTGACAGAAGCGGCTCATGTCCTGCTCGTTCGCCACACTCCAGCGGGTCGCCGCCTCGTGCGCGCTGGCGGGCCGGTGGGTGCGCAGCTTCAGCATCGTGAACGGCCGCCCGTCCTTGCCGATCCGCTCCTGCCGGAACACCACGCCCGGCCCGTCCATGACCCGCAGCACGAGCGCACAGGTCAGCAGGACCGGCGCGGCCAGCACCAGCAGCGCGCCGGAGAGCAGCATGTCGAGCGCCCGCTTGCCCGCGCTGCCGTGCCGCCGCACACCCCGCGGCCGCAGCAACCTGCGTGAGAACCCGGCCAGATGACCGGCCCCCGGCCGGTGCCCGCTCATGCCGTACGACGGCGGGTCCGCGTCCAGCTCCCACAGCGCGCAGCCGTGCGCGGCCAGCGCCCGCAGGACGGCCGCCTCCTCCACCCGGGTCGCGGCCCCCACCACCAGAACCGTGCGCACCCCGTCCCGGATGAGCGCCCGCCGCGCCTCGAGCGCGGTGGTCAGCACCGGCAGCCCGAGCTCGTCGTCGGTCTCGCCGAGGACCTCCGGGTTGTCGGCGACGAGGCCCACCGGCCGTACCCCGCAGGCCGGTTGGCGCAGCAGCGCGGCCGCCACCCGCCGGGTCGCCGCGAGCGGGCCGACCACCAGGGCCGGACTGGGCCGGCGCCGCAGCGCCCGGCGCCGCAGCCCGTGCACCACCGCGCGGCCCGCACAGGCCGCCACGCAGTGCACGGCGAGCGCGGCGGCCAGCACGGCCACCGGGACCGACCGCAGCGGGGAGAGCGCCACGGCGGCGGCCCAGCCGACGGCGATCCGGCCGCAGACCGCGGGCAGTTCGTCGAGTACGCCGGTCGCGGCCGAGGTGTCGTACAGGCAGGCCCGCCGGTTCAGCCACAGCACACCGAGCGCCAACAGGGCGACGACCAGTGGGTATCGGTGCGGCGTCGGCAGTAGCAGGGCGCCCAGCACGGCCGCGCCGCCGTCGACGAGCCACAGCGACGTCCGGAAGCTCCGGGCGGCCGGGCGCGGACGGCGCGCTCCCCGCCCGGCGCCGCTCCGGCGTCCGGCGGCCTGGCCGCGCGGGGCGAGGACGGAGACGGCGCCCCGGGGGGCCTGCGGCCCCGCGGGCGAGGCGACAGTACTTTCCGCGGTCATGTGGTGCTGCACTTTCTGCCCTCGTCGGATCCGGAGATCTGCGCGGTGGTGAGGCCGAGCAGCTCGCGGTACACGTCGGTCACCGCGTCCGCCGTCCGCCGCAGATCGTGCGCGTGCAGCACATGCGAGCGGCCCTGCGCGCCCAGCGCCGAGCGCAGCGGCTCGTCCCGCAGCAGTGCCGTGAGCGCCCGTGCCAGCGCTCCGGGGTCCTCCGCCGGCACCAGGCAGTCCGGCCGATGGGCGGGCGGCAGGCTCTCGGCGGCCCCGTCCACGTCCGTGACGACGACCGGCCGGCCGCACGCCATGGCCTCCAGCGGGGCGAGCGCCATGCCCTCCCAGCGGGACGGCAGGACCACGACATCGGCGGCCCGGTACCAGCCGGCGACGTCCGGCGTCCCGCCGGCGAACTGCACCGACGCGGGCGCGGAAGCGCGCAGCCGCCCGGCGTCCGGGCCGTCACCGACGAGCACAAGCCGTGCCCCGGCCACCTGCCGCTCCACCTCGGGCCAGGCCCGAAGGAGCACGTCCTGACCCTTTTGGCGGCACAGCCGACCCACACACACGACGAGCGGACCCGCCCCGGACCGCGCGCTGTCCCCCTCAGGCCGGAACCGGTCGGTGTCGACGCCGTTGGGGACCACATGCCAGCGGGCGGTGATGCCGGCCCGGTACCCGGTACGCCGCTCGGCCTCGCTCACGCACAGCACCCGCTTCGCCCAGCGCGCGCCGAACCGCTCCCAGGCCAGCGCCAGTCGGGCGACGGATGCGTCGGCGGCCTCGAACGACCAGGCGTGCGGCTGGAAGACGGTGGGAAGGGCGCCGCGCACCGCGAGCCGGGCCGCGAGTCCGGCCTTCGCACTGTGCGCGTGCACCAGGTCCGGCCGCACGTCGCGCACCAGCCGCGACAGCCGCCGTACCTCGCCCGGGAGCCGGTGCCCCGGTGAGCGGGTCGCGTCCCAGCGCACGACCCGGCAGCCCAGCGCCCGCACGTCGTAGGCGAGCGTGCCGCCTCTCGGACAGGCCACGGTCACCCGCAGCCCCGCGGCGAGTTGCGCCGCGGCCAGGTCCGTCACGACTCGCGCGACACCTCCCTCGACGGGTTGGGCGACATGCAGGATGTGCGGCGCGATGCGCATGACTGAAGCTGCCCTTCCGAAGAAATGAGTCCGAACCAGTAACACGATGTGTGGCTCGCGTTCCCGATATAAGATCCCGCGCCTGTTCGAGAGGGTCTGCGCTTCAACCGGCTTCGTGGGTTCAGCAGATAAGCAGTACCAGCCACTTATCCATATTTATCTTCTATCCGGTCAACAGTGTTGGAGCGGCGGCGTTTCCCGGGTTGATTCTCACGAGGGACCACCCATTCGGAGTCGTCGTCCGGTGTGGTTTTCAGAATGGTCTGTTCGGAGTGGTGAGCGGTTGCGGGCGCGCCGTGCCGGTTTAACGGTGATCGCACGATCCGAAAACCCGCTTCGAGGGGAAACTCCATGCCTTCAACGACCACCCGGCACCTCGCCGCCTCCGCCCTGTGCACGGCACTCCTGCTGGGCACGGCGGCCGCCCCCGCGCTCGCCGCCCCGCCGGACTCCGGGCGCACGGCCGCACGAAGTCAGACCCCGGCCCTGGCCGGTCTCGGCACCGCACTGACCCCGGTGACGCACCTGCTGAACACCGCGGTCTACGCCGACGACGACCCGCTCACCGAGGCGGAGGCGAAGGAACTCGCGGACGCCGTCGCCGAGGCCCGGAAGGAGATCGACGCGGCCCTGAAGGAGGCCGAGCAGGCACGCAAGGAGGCCGAAAAGGCCAGGAAGGACGCCCTCGCCGAGGCCCAGAAGGAGATCGACGCGGCCTTGAAGGAGGTCGAGGCGGCCAAGAAGGAGGCGCTCGCCGAGGCGGCCGCGGCAACCGCTGAGGCCACGGCCGAAGCCACGACCGAGACGGCGACGGGGACGTCGACCACTCAGACCACTGAGGCGGCCTCCCAGACGACGAACTTCACCTCGGACGCTCTCGGCGCGCTCGGCAAGACGCTCAGTGACCTGCTGAGCGCGCTCACCTCCCTCGGCACCCAGGAGGAGGTGGACACCACCGCCGACGACGTACTCAAGTCCCTCGTGAACGTCTCGGTCGCCACGCAGCTCGACCGCGAACTCCCCGCCGCCTGAACCTCCCGACCCGTTGTGCCGGCCGTTGTCGGCGCAACGGGTCTTTTCGTATGAGTTCCTGGAACTTGACGGCCTCAGGGTTTCCGAGAGGTCCCCCTCTCGTTAGCCCAGGAGAACGAGGACCGGTTTTACCTGGAAAGGAACACGATGAAGAACCTGAAGGCTGCTGCCGTTGTCGCCGGCTCCATTGCCATTGCCGGCGCCGCTGTCCCCGCCTCCGCGGTGGACATGTCGGGGCACGGCCTCGTCGACAACGGTAAGACGGTCGCCCGTAGCCTCCCCACCGCTGCCAAGCTGCCCACCGGCTACGTGGGCAACAACGTGAAGCGCACGGCGGACAAGGTGAAGACCGGCGTGAAGGAGTCGGGCGTGGTGAAGACCCCCGTCTTCGGTGGCACGCTGCCCAACCCCGTCGACGGCCAGCTCCTCGGCGGACTCCCGCTCAACAGGTGAGTTCGCAGGACATCGGCTCGATGCTCGGGGCCGGCTCCGTAGTCCTCGGAGCCGGCCCTTCGGCATGTCCGGAGCCAGGGATATTACGGAGTGTGATTTTCGACGGCCGTATTGAGCCGAATGGACGACTCAGGGTGACCGCGGGCGGGGTTGTCGCGTTGGTCCATATGAATGGGCGCTCTTTCCTCCTTGCCGGCGCTCTCGAAATGACTGTGGGCCCTGTCCGCTCTTCGAAGCGGACAGGGCCCACGGCATTGCCGGGACATGTGATGCGTAGAACGCCGATGGCGGTCCACCGGGATTCCGGGGACCGCCATCGAGTGAAGGACTGCTCAGAACAGGAGGCCGCCGATGTACGGGGACTTCTGCGCCTGGTCGATCTTGGCCGTGTTGCAGGCGGCGTAGTGCGAGTTGGGCGCCACGACGCCACCGAGGACGGCGCCGTTCGACCACGGGGCGATGCAGCGGCCGTCGACCAGAGCACCGTTGACGATGGCAATGCCCTGCTGCGGGTCGTTCACGACGACCGGGGACGTCGAGAAGCCGCTACCGCCCTTGACGGTGGTGGTCTCGGTGTCGGCCGCGGCGGCGCCACCGGTCGCGAGGACGATGCCTGCGGCAATGGCGGAAACAGCCATAACCTTATTGCGCATGAGTTGAGCCTTTCCGGGCTGCGATGGGGGTTTACCTGCTCCGAATTACTCGAAGCAGGAGTCAGAACAGCAGACCGCCCTTGTAGGCGGCCTTCTGCTGCTGGTCGACCGTCGCCGTGTTGCAGGCCGCGTAGTGCGAGTTCGGCGCCGGGACGCCGGCCAGCACGGCTCCGTTGGACCACGGGGCGACACAGCGAAGGTCGGCCACGGTGCCATTGACGATCACAAGGCCCTGCTGCGGGGCGTTCACGACGACCGGGGACGTCGAGAAGCCGCTGCCACCTTCGACCCGGGTGACGTTGGTGTCGGCCGCGGCGGTGCCGCCGGCCGCGAGGGCGATGCCCGCCGCGAGGGCGGAAATGGCCGTAACCTTGTTACGCATGGGTTGCGCCTTTCGGTGCTGCTTTGAGGGATTCACCTGCTGCTAATTGCTCGGCGCGGTGCTCAGAACAGGAGGCCGCCGATGTACGGGGACTTCTGCTGCTGGTCGACCTTCTCCGTGTTGCAGGCGGCGTAGTGCGAGTTCGGTGCCGCGACGCCACCGAGGACGGCTCCGTTGGACCACGGGGCGATGCAACGGCCGTCGACGACGGTGCCGTTGACGACGAGGACACCTTGCTGGGGCTCGTTCACGACGACCGGGGAGGTCGAGAAGCCACTGCCGCCCTTGACCGTCGTCGTGGTGCCGTTGGTGCTGGTGCCGTTGCCGCCATTGCCGTAGCCCCCCGCGGAGGCGATGCCGGCGGTGCTGACGACGGTGCTGAGGGCGAGGGCCGTGATGACCGCGAACTTCTTGGACAACTCGGTTCCTTCCTGAATTCACGGTTGCGCACGCTTACGAAAAGGAAACCCGTATATGCACGCCTAAGTCACGGTGGGAACATTCAAACATGGGCAGATTCCATCGGATGGCGCAACGCGGTGTGCCATGCGGTGGACCCGGCTTTCGGCTCATTCCTGAGCGGGCCTCGGAAATGCGCGGCCGGCGCCGCCGAATAGATTCCGGGCGGCCCGGCCGCCGACATACGTCCGGCCCACCGGTGAGGGGAGGGCCGGTGGGCCGGACGATGGTTCACGGGTGCCGGTGGGCCGGGGGGCCCGGCGCGTGCGGAGCTGGAACTGCGGGTCCGGATCCAGCGTCCGGGTCTGCCGACGGTTTCCGGCCGCCGAGAACCGGATCAGAGATGTGGAATTCCGGGCCCGGCATTCGCCGGTACGGCCGACTCGTAAGGATGCCGGGCCGTCACTTGCTGGGGAGCAGGGTGCCGAGTCCGGCGGCGGTCGGCGCCTTGAGGGGGCGGACCTGGACGGAGCCGCTGCCGGCCGGGTTCTTCACCGGAATCGTGGGCTTCTTGGCGGCGTCCGGGTCCATGCCGTCCAGGTAGACGCCGGACATCGGGGCCGTGCTGCTCTTGTCGAACGCGCTGCCCTTGGCGACCCCGCCGTCACGGGCCAGCCGCGTCACGACGTCGGCGGCCGGCACGACCGCAGGCGTCACCTTGGTCGGGGACATGAGCCCCAGCGGGCTGGTGGTGATCCCCGAACCGCCGATGGCGGCCGACGCCGTGACAGCGGAACCGCCCACAAGACCCGCACCGATCGCCAACGCCGCAGTGGTGAAAACTGCCTTCTTCATGATTCACCTCGCTTGAAAGTACCTCTGATCCGACGGTTGGAGAACATAGCAGTCCATCAGCACTGCAAAAGCGACGCGCTACTCCATACGCATGAAAGTCGCAGGGGTGAAGAATGCAATGCACAGAGGCATTCGGAGGGATTGACATCTGGTCCGCGAAATAATTCATCCTATGGTGCTTCCGGATCGGCGGGACCACCTGCATGATCGGAAATATGAAATTCAGTGCTCTCCTCGACCTGTTCACCGGCGGTGACAAATTCTCGCCGCCCCGGACCCCGGCCGGATCGCTGATCTGGGCGGAGGAGTTCGACGCGCCCATCGCCTGGGGCGCCCGATGGGTCGGCGACCGGACCAGTGCGTTCCGCTACTGCGACCACAACCCGGACGACAACAAGCTCGACTGGCTCGACCCCGGCTGTGTGACCGTCTCCGACGGGGTGGCCACCTTCACCGCCACCCCGGACGGCCGCACCCTCGAGAACGGTCGGCCGGCCTGGCGCACCGGGCTGCTCACCACCGAGTACTCCGACGAGGATTTCCGGGTGCGCACCGGCGACCTCGTCGAGACCCGCGTGCGGCTGCCCTCGGGAATGGGGGCCTGGCCGGCGCTGTGGACCTGGAAGGACGGCGAGAACGAGGTCGACAGCTTCGAGTACCACCCGGACAACCCGCACCTGCTGGAGCTGTCCAACCACGTCAACTGCGCGGCGTCGTACTTCACCGACGCGGACGCGGTCGCCCCGGGCCGCTGGGTGACCATCGGCACCCGCTACGGCGCACGTTGTGTCGAGTGGTTCGTCAACGGCGAGCACGTCTTCGCCGACGGCACCGGCGTCGGCGAGGACTGGTCGGCGTATCTGATCCTGAACCTGTCGCTGAGCGCCGGCGAGCATCACCCGGCGCCCTGCGGTCCGGACCCGATCACCTTCGACGTCGAGTATCTGCGGGTCTACCGCTGACCGCGCCGCCGGGATCCCCCGTTCGGGCGGCGGGCCCGCGGGCTGTCGGCAGGTCGGGTGAGAGCGTGCCGGAACGTGCCTCGGGCCGCCGATAGGGTCGCGCGGTGGTCCCTAACTCACGTGCCGGCGGCAGCAGGGCGTTCGCCCTGCTGGTGGTGATCTGCGGGGCGGCCGGACTGGTGGCCTCCTGGGTCATCACCCTCGACAAGTTCAAGCTCCTCGAGGACCCCGACTTCACCCCGGGCTGCAGTCTGAACCCGGTGGTGTCCTGCGGCAGCGTGATGGAGAGCGACCAGGCCGAGGCCTTCGGGTTCCCCAACCCGATGCTCGGCCTGGTGGCCTACGGCATCGTGATCTGCGTCGGTGTGAGCCTGCTGGCCGGGGTCGCCTTCCCGCGCTGGTACTGGCTGACGTTCGCGGCCGGCTGCCTGTTCGGGGTCGGATTCGTCTCCTGGCTCCAGTTCGAGTCCCTGTACCGGATCAACGCCCTGTGCCTGTGGTGCTGTCTGGCCTGGCTCGGGACGATCCCGCTGTTCTGGTACGTGACGTCCCTCGTCGTGCGCGTCGGCTTCCTGCCGGCGCCGCGTCCGGTGCGGGCGTTCCTCGACGAGTTCACCTGGGTGCTTCCGGTGCTGCACATCGGCATCGTCGGCATGCTGATCCTGACCCGCTGGTGGGACTTCTGGACAAGCTGACCATTGCTGCACTCGGGGCGACACGGCCGTATGGATGCCCGGGTGCGGACGGCTCGGCGCCTTGAACTGCTACTCGTACGAACACCGAACCGTACGAGGAGTGAGCGATGTCCGTCAGCGCAAGTGGGGTTTCGGTGGGCGGGGTCCCGGGCTCGGACGCCCCCGCGGGCAGCAGGTCCCGGACGTGGACGCGACGGGAGGCGGCGCGGGCCCTGCTGGCCTCCTCCGCCCTGGCGCTCGCCCCCGTCATCACCGCTTCCCGGCCCTCGCGGTCCGCCGACCGGCCGCCCGGCGAAGGCGCGGGCGGTCCCTTCGACGAGACCTATCGGGGCCGCCATATCCAGGGCAGTCCCGTGTCCCACGGCGGCCTCAGCGCCCTCGACGTCGCCTGGCAGGTCACCGTGGACGGCCGGCCGCTGCACCTGATGCGCAGGGCCGACGGCACCTGGCTGAGCATGGTCGACCACTACAGCATGTACGGGACCCCGCTGGAGGCGACCCGTGCGGCCGTAGACGAACTGGGGCCTCGCGAGCGGCTGCGCCCGCTGGCTCCCGGGCCGTTCGACGGCGGGCACGCGCACAGGGAGGCACAGCATGGTGTACGTGCGTAAGAACGTGAGCAAGCTGACGCGCACCGAGCGGCGGCGGTTCATCGAGGCGCTGCTGATGATCAAACGGCGGGGCGAGTACGACGAGTTCGTACGGCTGCACATCGCGCACTTCGTCGGGGACGGCGACCGGGGCCTGCGCGCCGCGCACATGACGCCCTCCTTCCTGCCCTGGCACCGCATGTTCCTGCTGGACCTGGAGGACGCCCTGCGCCGCGTCGACGACTCGGTGACCGTGCCGTACTGGGACTGGACCAAGGACCGCAAGACCACTGCGCTGCCGTGGACCGACGATCTACTCGGCGGCAACGGGCGGCCCGGCGACCGGCGGGTGATGACCGGGCCGTTCGCCCGGGCGACGGGCAACTGGACCATCAGGGCGGGCGTCACCGCGGGCGACTTCCTCACCCGCGACCTGGGCCGCTCCCGCAGCCCGATCGGCCTGCCCACCAAGGCCGATCTGAAGCAGGCGCTGGACGACCCCGTGTACGACGTCGAGCCCTGGAACTCGACGGTCGGCAGAGGCTTCCGCAACAGGTTGGAGGGGTGGGGCCGCGGCCCGGAGTCCTGGCGCAACCACAACCGGGTGCACCGCTGGGTCGGGGGCGCCATGCTCGGCGGCGCCTCCGTCAACGATCCCGTGTTCTGGCTGCACCATGCCTTCCTGGACATGCAGTGGACCCGCTGGCAGCAGCGCCATCGCAACCACCGCTACCTGCCGGCCAGGCCGCCGGGGCGCAGCAGCGACCAGTACCGGCGGATCGTCGCCCGGCACGAGCGGCTGCCGCCGTGGGACGTGACGCCCGACGATCTGGAGGACGTGTCCCAGATCTACCGGTA
The DNA here is from genome assembly GCF_055609385.1 of Streptomyces sp. NPDC036764. NCBI lineage: Bacteria > Bacillati > Actinomycetota > Actinomycetes > Kitasatosporales > Streptomycetaceae > Streptomyces > Streptomyces sp. NPDC036764. Next base: position 40,858 of record NZ_JBVJPT010000007.1, on the reverse strand, counting down.
CGCGTAGGAAAAAATCGCTCCGCGACGGCCACCGGTGTCGACTAGCCTCCGCGCATGGCAACCGATCCCACGGAACAACTGGTCCGACTGTTCGCCGAGGAGAGCCGGGTGCGGGCCTTCGCCGCGGTGGCACTGGGCGCGGGGAGCGCCGAGGAGGTCGCGCGGACGGCCGGGCTGTCCCCGAAGGAGACGGCGGCGGCGCTGCTGCGGCTGCGGCAGCAGAGCGTGGTGAGCGCGGGGGAGGACGGGCAACTGGGCGTCGCCTACGGCCTGTTCAAGCAGTACGCGCGGGCCGCGGCACAGCGCGAGACCGACTCCCGCGCCGTGGGCGACCCGGACTCGGGTGACGCGCGAACCGACATCGTGCTGCGGACCTTCGTCCGGGACGGGCGGCTGGTCCGGCTCCCGGCACAGTGGACCCGCAAGAAGCTGGTCCTGCGGTACATCGCCGAGCAGACCTTCGAGCCGGGCGTCGAGTACCCGGAGCGCACGGTCGACGAGAGGCTGCGCGGCTGGTGCGAGGACAGCGACGACATCGACCATGTGACGCTCCGGCGCTACCTGGTGGACCTGCACCATCTGCACCGGAGCGAGGGCGTCTACCGCCGGACGGCCGAGTCGGCGCGGGCCGAGAGCGCCTGAGCCGGGCCGTCAGGGCAGCCGGCGTACCGGTGAACCCGCCAGGTACGCCTGGATGTCCTCCACCGCCTGGCCGTAGTACGTCGCGTAGTTGGCCTGCGAGACATAACCCAGGTGCGGGGTGGCCAGCAGGCGCGGGGCCGTGCGCATGGGGTGGCCGGCGGGTAGCGGCTCGACGTCGAAGACGTCCACGCCCGCGCCCGCGATACGGCCTTCGTGCAGGGCCGCCAGCAGTGCGTCCTGGTCGACGATCGCCGCGCGAGAGGTGTTGATCAGATACGCCGTCGGCTTGAGCAGGGCCAGTTCGGGTGCGCCGAGCAGGCCGCGGGTGCGCTCGCTCAGGGCGAGGTGGACGGAGACGAAGTCGCTTTCGCCGAGCAACTCCTCCTTGGAGGCGGCCAGATGGACGCCCACCTCGTCGGCGTACTCCTTGGTGAGGTTCTGGCTCCAGGCGCTGACGTGCATGCCGAACGCGAGGCCGACGTGGGCGACCCGGCTGCCGATCTTGCCCAGGCCGAGCAGGCCGAGGCGGCGGCCGTGCAGGTCGGCGCCGACCGTGCTCTGCCAGGGGCCGCCGGAGCGCAGCGCGTTGCTCTCCTGGACGAGGCCGCGGGCGAGGCCCAGCAGCAGGGCCCAGGTGAGTTCGACGGGCGGCGTGGAGGAACTGGCCGTGCCGCAGACGGTGACGCCGTGCGCCTCGGCGGCGGCGTAGTCGATGACCGTGTTGCGCATGCCCGAGGCGACGATCAGCCGCAACCGGGGGAGCCGGGCGATCAGCGAGGCGGGGAAGGGGACGCGTTCGCGCAGCGTGACCACGATGTCGAAGCCGGCGAGGGCGGTGGCCAGCGCGTCCTCGTCGGGGAAGTGGGTGGTGAAGGGGACGACCTCCACGTCGTCCGCGAGCGGTGACCAGTCGGCGACCCGCGTCGCCGCGTTCTGGAAGTCGTCGAGCACAGCACAGCGCAGCCGCACGGTGGTTCCTTTCCATGGTCGGGTCGGACGACCGAACTGGAACGACTGTACGGAAGCGGGGCGGGTGGGGCCGATTCCGGCCGGTGAGTCGCGTGGGAGAAGGGGTGTATCAACCAGACCGATCGGTTTGGTTACCGGCGGGTGGCCGCTAACCCTGCGTCACGGGCGCGGCGGGCGCCGGGGAGTTCGCCTCGTACTCCTCGTAGACGCGCTCGCCCCGGTCCGGCGAGAGGTCGAGGGCGGCCAGCAGCGCCGGCGTGGAGATGCTCGGCAGGACGTGGCGCAGCAGGACGGAGACGCGGCGGCCGAGGTCGGTGCGGTTGCAGCTCGCCTGGCTCATCGCCTGGACGCCGGCGAAGGCGCCGGTGAGGAACTCGGCGGTGTCGGTCACGTCGATGTGCGGCAGGAGTTCGCCCTGGGACCGGGCCTCGGTGAGGATCTGCTCCAACTGTTCGGTCCAGGCGCGGAAGGCGGCGTCGCGGTCCAGTTCGCGTGCGCCCTGGTCAAGGGCGAGGGAGACGCCGGCCTGCACCAGCGGATCGTGCTGCAGCCGGTGGGCCATGACCATGCCGTGGTCGACGAGCTTCTGGAGCTTGCTGGATCTCTCGGGGAGCCGGTCGAGGGGCAGTTGGGCCTCCAGCACGCCCAGGGCGACCTCCTCCTTGGAGGAGAAGTGGAAGTACAGGGCGCCCCTGGTGACACCGGCGCGGTTGAGGATCTCCTCCACGGTGGCCGAGGCGTAACCGCGCTCGCCGAACACCCTCGCGGCCGCTTCGAGGATCGAACGCCGGGTCCTGATCGCGCGGTCCTGCTGGGCCATGGGTCCCTCCACCGTGTGCATGCAGCACATTACGTCGTGTATTGAAAAGAAAACCGGATCACACGTATGTTACTCGGCGGGCGGGGGCGCCTCGCTCTGGCGAATGACTCGGGGGGAGCCATGGACCGGGTGCGATCTCTTGACGGAACCGCACGGGACGAGCAAACCACACAGGCTGTGGGGCCCGTCTCCACAACGGCCTTATGGCACACGGAGATAAGCGGCGAGCAGGTGCACCGGCAGGACCCGCGGGACGCCTTCCCCGTGGCCTGGCGCAAGCTGGACGACACACACTTCCAGGTCAGGGCCCGCTGGCCGCGAGGCCACCGGTTCTTCACCGAGGTGGCCGGGCGCTTCCAGGACCCGCTGCTGATACCGGAGACACTGCGACAGGGCTCGATGCTGCTGGCCCACGCCGCGTTCGCGGTGCCCGTCGACGACCGGTTCGTGATGCAGCGCATCACCTACTCGACCTCGCCGGCGAGGTTGCTGCTCGACCACTCCTGCGAGGACGTCATCGCCGACATCACCTGCAGTGACGTACGGCGTCGGGGCCGTCGGCTGGCGGGCATGCGGTGCGCCATGGTGCTGCGCCGGCGGGGCCGGGTCGTCGCCACCGCCGACGGGCGGCTCGACTGCGTCTCGGAGCGGGCCTATCGCCGACTGCGCGGTGAGCGGCTGTCCCTGACCGGCCGTCCGGTGCCGCTGCTGCCGGGGCTGCCGCCCCAGGCGGTCGGAAGGAGGGACGCCGCGGGCGTCGTCCTCGCTCCCTCCGCGCGCCCCGGAGCCTGGCAGCTCCGCGTCAACACCGCGCATCCCACGCTGTTCCGGCGGCCGAACGACCATGTGCCGGGCTTCGTCCTGCTGGAGGCGGCCCGGCAGGCCGCGACGGCCTTCTCGCTCTTCCCCGGCCTGATGGTCGTCACCGGCATGGACATGGTCTTCTCCCGGTACGCCGAACTCGACAGCCCCTGCTGGATCGAGGCCGACGCCCTGACGAAGGGCGACCCCGACCCGAGGACGGTCCGGGTGCGCGGCCTCCAGGACGACGCCGAGGTCTTCCGCTGTACGGTGACGCTCGCGGGGGCGGAGCCCGCCGCAGCGCCCCTCCACCTCTACGGCCCCCGCAGCGGGCCCGTCACCGAGCGCTGACCGTGGCGCGCGGATCGTCGGCCGAGAGGGAGGACCCGATCTTGTCAGCACGCATCCTCGTCACCGGGGGAAGCGGCTTCATCGGCGGGCATGTGCTCGCCGCCCTGCGGGAGTCGAGGCGTGTCACGCCGTCCCGGGTGCGGCTGCTGCTGCGCGATCCCGCGCGCCTGCCGGCGGGTGCCGCTCCCGCGGCGGACGTCGTGCGGGCGGACCTCACCGACCCGCAGTCGCTGCGCGGGGTCTGCGACGGCGTCGACGTCGTCCTGCACTGTGCCTCCCACATCGGCGACGAAGAGCGGCGCACCGAGAGCGTCAACGACCACGGCACCCGGGCCCTGGTCGAGGAGGCGACGCGCGCCGGTGCGGGCCGGGTCGTGCACGTGAGCACGGCCTCCGTGTACGGCCGGGGGCCCTTCGCCGGTGCGCTGCCCGGGGAGTTGCCGCTCGCGCCGGCCTCGCCGACCAGCCGTTCCCGTGCCGCCGCCGAGCGGCATGTGCTGGACGCCGGCGGGATCGTGCTGCGCCCGCACCTCGTGCTGGGGGCGGGCGACCGCTGGGTGGTGCCCGGGCTCGCCGCCCTGCTGGGCGTGCTGTCGGCGGGACTCAAGGCGTGCGCGGCCCGGCATTCCGTGGTCGACGTACGGGCGCTCGGGCGCGCGGTGGTCGCCGCCGGGCTGTCGGAGCGGGATCTCGCGGGCGTGCATCACGTCAACCACCCGGATCCGGTGGACTGTTCGGAACTGCTCGACACGGTGGCCGGCCGGCTCGGCCTGCAGTTGCCGGGTGCCGCCTTGGAGATCGACGAGGCTCGGGCCCGGCTCGCCGGACAGCCGCGCGCACTGCACCACCTCGGCATGCTCGCGGTGGACCACTGGTTCGCGGACGACGGTTTCTGGGCCGGGGTCGGCGTCGATCCGGGAGCGGGGTTCGCGCAGAGCCTGGCCGAACACGCTCCGTGGTACCGGGGGTTCCTGGCCGGCTGACCCACGGGCTCTCACCCCTCTCCCTTTCTTGAACCCTCGTTCCGAATTTCTTCCCGCTTTCCTCGACACACAAGGGCTTCGTGAACACCAAACGCACACTGACGGACAAGATCGCACTGGTCACCGGAGCGGGCCGGGGGATCGGCAGAGGCATCGCCGAGCGGCTCGCCGCCGACGGGGCGCTGGTCGGCGTCCACTACGGCCGCAGTGAGGCCGCCGCGCTGGACGTCGTCGCGGGCATACGCGACAGAGGCGGCCGGGCTTTCCCGGTCGGGGCGGAGCTGGGGGTGCCCGGCGACGTGGACGCCGTCTTCGCGGCCTTCGACGCCGGGGTGCGGGAGCAGACGCGGGCGGCGGGCGACGCCGAGGGGACGCTCGACATCCTCGTGAACAACGCGGGCGTGAGCGGTTCGGGGCCGATCGGACAGGCGGACCCGGAGGTCTTCGACCGCATGATCGCCGTGAACGCCAAGGCGCCCCTCTTCCTCGTACAGGGGGCTCTCACGCGGATGCGGGACGGCGGGCGGGTCGTCAACATCTCCTCGCTCGCCTCTCGGCGCGCCTTCCCGGAGTCGATCGCGTACGCCATGTCCAAGGGGGCGCTGGACACGATGACCCTGTGTCTGGCGAAGGAACTCGCCGGCCGCGGCATCACCGTCAACACCGTCGGGCCCGGGTTCATCGAGACGGACATGAACGCCAGGCGCCGGGCGAGCGCCGAGGGGCGGGCCGCCCTGGCCGCGCGCTCCGTCTTCGACCGGATGGGCAGCCCCTCCGATGTGGCGGACGTGGTCGCGTTCCTCGCCTCCGACGACTCCCGGTGGCTCACCGGTCAGTACCTGGACGTGAGCGGGGGCACCGATCTGTGACGGGGCCCCGGATCTCAGGGGGCGGGCGGGCCGACGGGAGCCGGATCGCAGCCCGTGCGCAGGGCCATGGCCGAGGCCCGGTGCGCCGCGTCCGTGCCCGCCGGGTTCAGATGCGGCAGGGCCGGGGCCGCCGCGAGTGTGGGCAGCAGCAGTTCCCAGAACGCGGTGAGGGTGAAGCAGGACAGCCACTCCGGGTTGGACCTGCTCAGCACCTCGTACCCGACGGTCGAGGCCACCAGCGCGCCCGCCATGTGCTCTTGGGCCACCCCGTGGGCGAGTGTGCGCTCGTCGTCGGCCTCGGCCAGGAGCTGCTGGACACAGCACTGCCACTCCTGACGCAGATTGAGTCCCGTGCCGTGCTCGGTCTCGCAACTGAGTACGAAACCGGCGCGTACGACGATGCTGCGGCGGAGCAGATCGGCCAGCGCGTGCGAGACGTCGACCAGGGCCTGGAGCGCGCTGGTGCGCCGGCTGTGGACGAGGCGGGCGGCCCGGCGCAGGGAGTGCGAGGCCTCACCGCGCAGGGCCTCGGCCAGGGCTGCCTTGTTCTCGAAGTGGAAGTGCAGCGCGCCGGAACTGACCCCCGCTTCCGCGCTGATGACGGACAGTTTCGCCTTGTCGTAGCCGTGCCGGCGGAACTCCCGCGCCGCCGCGAGCAGCAGCGCGTCACGGGTGCGGGCGGCTCGTTCCTGCTTGGTCATCGTGGGCCTCTCACCCGCACCGCGATTTCCCTGATGTTCACTTTCCGGCTCCTCCTGCTCCTGTCCCGGTGAGGAAGGGCGATGGATCATAACAAACCGTTTTGACTGTTTGTCAGGCTCTGGCTGTCGGCCACGAAAGTGCCCGCGGCCTGCGAAGTCACGTAAAAACGACGTCATTTCCCTGTAGTTTCGCTGAAGTATGCGGTGCTGGGCTTGATTTGACGTCCCGCTGAACGACATTTGTGCGAGGCGTCAACGGGCCTGGGGATCATTGACATACCGGAGGATCGGTTTGTAGGTTTCCATTGAGCGTTCCTAAAGTGAACGATTCGGACAAAGCTGGACTAGCTAGGGGGACTAATGAGCCAGCGTTCAACCAATCTGGTGGAGCCTCACATACCGGCTCCCCGGCGTGGGGAGGTCACGTCCTGGCGGGTTCTCGTCGTGGAGAACAACGCGGCCGAGGCGGAAGCCCTGGTGCGCGCGCTGAAGCGGCACGGACACGAAGTGGACAGCGTCACCTCGGGAGGCGCCGCACTCCAGTCGTACGCGGACGCCGACCTCGTACTGATCGACCTCGAACTCCCCGATCTGGACGGGCTGGAGGTCTGCCGCGGCATCCGGTCCACCTGTGACGTCCCGGTGATCGCGGTCACGGCCCGCGGATCCGAACTCGACCGGGTGCTCGGCCTCCAGGCCGGCGCCGACGACTACCTCGTAAAGCCGTACGGCTTCCGGGAGTTGATGGCTCGGATGGAGGCCGTCATGCGCCGGGTGCGCACGCCGGAGCCCGCCGAGCGGGTCGTCAGCCACGGCCCGCTGCGCATCGACGCCGGCTCCCGCGAGGTCACGCTGCGCGGACGCGCCGTCGACGTCACCCGCAAGGAGTTCGACCTGCTGTACATGCTGGCCTCCAACCCGGACACGGTCATTCCCCGCAAGCGCCTCATCCATCAGATCTGGGGCGACTCCTGGTCCCGGCGGACCGTCGACACGCACGTCAGCAGCCTCCGCAACAAACTGGGCGGCAGTGGCTGGATCGTCACCGTGCGGGGCGTCGGATTCCGATTCGGCGGGGAAGGCGGCTGAACGCGCGGTGACCGGCTGAGCGGCAAACGTTCACGGTCGCTCCGGCAGGAGATCGAAGATGGGGTGCCCCCGGATGCGGGGGCACCCCTTTTCGTATACGTCCACCTGGGGGATTTGGCATTCCGCTGCGATTTCCCTACGTTCCTCTGAAGTTGCTCGGACACAGTCGTACAGGGCCTGCGGAATCTGACCTGTTCCTGAATGGAACGCCCTTGAACCGTCGGTCGCGCACGCGCGAGGCTTTGACTCACGGTCCGGTGACGAATGAGGAGAACGCGTCGTGCGCAAGGTGCTCATCGCCAACCGTGGCGAAATCGCTGTCCGCGTGGCCCGGGCCTGCCGGGATGCCGGGATCGCGAGCGTGGCCGTCTACGCGGATCCGGACCGCGACGCTCTGCATGTCCGCGCCGCGGATGAGGCGTTCGCTCTGGGCGGTGACACCCCGGCCACCAGTTACCTGGACATCGACAAGGTCCTGACGGCCGCACGCGAGTCCGGCGCGGACGCGATCCACCCCGGCTACGGCTTCCTGTCGGAGAACGCCGACTTCGCCCAGGCCGTCCTGGACGCGGGCCTGATCTGGATCGGCCCGCCCCCGCAGGCCATCCGCGACCTCGGCGACAAGGTCGCCGCCCGGCACATCGCCCAGCGCGCCGGCGCCCCGCTGGTCGCCGGCACCCCCGACCCGGTCTCCGGGGCGGAGGAAGTCGTCGCGTTCGCCCAGACCCACGGCCTGCCGATCGCGATCAAGGCCGCGTTCGGCGGCGGCGGCCGCGGCCTGAAGGTCGCCCGCACCCTCGAAGAGGTGCCGGAGCTGTATGAGTCCGCGGTGCGCGAGGCGGTCGCCGCGTTCGGCCGGGGCGAGTGCTTCGTGGAGCGTTACCTCGACAAGCCCCGCCACGTGGAGACGCAGTGCCTGGCCGACCGGCACGGCAACGTCGTGGTGGTCTCCACCCGGGACTGCTCGCTGCAGCGCCGCCACCAGAAGCTGGTGGAGGAGGCCCCGGCACCGTTCCTGTCCGACGCGCAGGTCGCGGAGCTGTACTCCTCCTCGAAGGCGATCCTGAAGGAGGCCGGCTACGTCGGCGCCGGCACGGTGGAGTTCCTCGTCGGCGCGGACGGCACGATCTCCTTCCTGGAGGTCAACACGCGTCTGCAGGTCGAGCACCCGGTCACCGAGGAAGTCGCCGGCATCGACCTGGTCCGCGAGATGTTCCGCATCGCCGACGGCGAGGCCCTGGGCTACGACGACCCGGAGCTGCGCGGGCACTCCTTCGAGTTCCGCATCAACGGCGAGGACCCGGGCCGCAACTTCCTGCCCGCCCCCGGCACCGTCACCGCCTTCGCCCCACCCTCCGGTCCGGGTGTCCGCCTGGACGCGGGCGTGGAATCGGGCAGTGTGATCGGCCCGGCGTGGGACTCGCTGCTGGCGAAGCTGATCGTCACCGGCGCCACCCGCGAACAGGCACTCCAGCGCGCGTCGCGGGCCCTGGAAGAGTTCCAGGTCGAGGGCATGGCCACCGCCATCCCCTTCCACCGCGCCGTGGTCGTCGATCCCGCCTTCACCGGCGATCCGTTCACGGTCCACACCCGGTGGATCGAGACCGAGTTCGTCAACGAGATCAAGCCCTTCGCCGCCCCCGCCGACACCGACGCGGAAGAGGACACCGGCCGCGAGACCGTCGTCGTCGAGGTCGGCGGCAAGCGCCTGGAGGTCTCCCTGCCGGCCTCCCTCGGCATGACCCTGGCCCGCACCGGCCTCGCCGCCGGCGCCAAGCCCAAGCGCCGCGCCGCGAAGAAGTCCGGCCCCGTCGCCTCCGGCGACACCCTCGCCTCCCCGATGCAGGGCACCATCGTCAAGGTCGCCGTCGAAGAGGGGCAGCAGGTCGCCGAGGGCGAACTCGTCGTCGTGCTCGAAGCGATGAAGATGGAACAGCCGCTCAACGCGCACAGGTCGGGCATCGTCAAAGGGCTGTCCGCCGAGGTCGGCGCGTCCCTCACTGCCGGTGCCGTCATCTGCGAAATCAAGGACTGATTTCTGACCGGGTTTGACATTCGTCTGACCTGAACCGCCTTGAAAGCGGCCGGAAAAACCAAGAACCTGGTGTCAGATTCATCAGGTTCCCTTTCTCGCGCTTCTCGGGACTCTGCCGAGAGCCATGCGATGTGAATTCATCCGGTCACCGCGCGTGGAATTACCGGGAAACTCTGTCGTGGAGGAGAGAGACGCATGCACAGCACTCTGATCGTGGCTCGGATGGATCCCGACTCCAGCATCGACGTGGCAAAACTGTTCGCGGAGTTCGACGCCGGCGACATGCCGCACCGCATGGGCACCCGGCGCCGTCAATTGTTCTCGTACCGCGGCCTTTACTTCCATCTTCAGGACTTCGACTCGGACAACGGCGGCGAACTCATCGAGCAGGCGAAGGCCGACCCGCGGTTCATCCGGATCAGCGACGACCTCAAGCCGTTCATCGAGGCATACGACCCGGCGACCTGGCGTTCGCCGGCCGACGCGATGGCGACCCGCTTCTACAACTGGGAGGCGTCCGCGTGACGTCGCGACGAGTCGTCATCACGGGGATGGAGGTCCTCGCCCCCGGCGGCATCGGCACCAAGAGCTTCTGGAGCCTGCTGAGCGAGGGGCGGACCGCGACCCGCGGGATCACCTTCTTCGACCCCTCCCCGTTCCGGTCCCGGGTGGCCGCGGAGATCGACTTCGATCCCGAGGAGCACGGGCTGAGCCCGCAGGAGGTCCGCCGGATGGACCGCGCCGCGCAGTTCGCGGTGGTCGCGGCGCGCGGTGCGGTCGCCGACAGCGGGATCGAGGTGGCGGACTACGACCCGTACCGGGTGGGGGTCACCATCGGCAGCGCCGTCGGCGCCACCATGGGGCTCGACGAGGAGTACCGGATCGTCAGTGACGGCGGCCGCCTCGATCTCGTCGATCACGCCTACGCCGTACCGCATCTCTACAACTACCTGGTACCGAGTTCCTTCGCCGCGGAGGTGGCCTGGGCGGTCGGCGCGCAGGGACCCTCCACCGTGGTCTCCACCGGCTGCACCTCGGGCATCGACTCCGTCGGCCACGCTCTGGAACTCATCCGGGAGGGCTCTGCGGACGTGGTGATCGCGGGCTCCTCGGACGCGCCGATCTCCCCGATCACGATGGCCTGCTTCGACGCGATCAAGGCGACGACGCCCCGCCACGACGAGCCGGAGCGCGCCTCCCGCCCCTTCGACGGCACCCGCAACGGCTTCGTCCTGGGCGAGGGCGCGGCGGTGTTCGTCCTGGAGGAGCTGGGCAGCGCCCGGCGCCGCGGCGCCCACATCTACGCGGAGATCGCCGGATACGCCACGCGCAGCAACGCGTACCACATGACCGGACTGCGCCCGGACGGCGCGGAGATGGCCGAGGCGATCCGGGTCGCGCTGGACGAGGCGCGGATGAATCCCGAGGAGATCGACTACGTCAACGCCCACGGCTCGGGCACCAAGCAGAACGACCGGCACGAGACCGCGGCCTTCAAGCGCAGCCTCGGGGAGCACGCCTACCGGACCCCGGTCAGCTCCATCAAGTCGATGGTCGGGCACTCACTGGGCGCGATCGGCTCCATCGAGATCGCCGCATCCGCCCTGGCGATGGAGCACAACGTGGTGCCGCCCACCGCCAATCTGCACACCCCCGACCCCGAGTGCGACCTCGACTACGTGCCGCTGACCGCCCGCGACCAGATCACCGACGCGGTGCTCTCGGTCGGCAGCGGGTTCGGCGGTTTCCAGAGCGCCATGGTGCTCGCCCGGCCCGAGAGGAATGCGGCATGAGTACGGCCACGAGTACGGCCGTGGTGGTGACCGGCCTCGGTGTGGTGTCCCCCAACGGGCTCGGCGCCAAGGACTTCTGGGCCGCGACCAAGGGCGGCAAGAGCGGCATCGGGCGCATCACGCGGTTCGATCCGTCCCGGTACCCGGCGCGGCTGGCCGGGGAGATACCGGGCTTCGTCGCCGAGGACCATCTGCCGAACCGGCTGCTGCCGCAGACCGACCGGATGACCAGGCTCGCGCTGGTGGCGGCCGACTGGGCGCTCGCCGACGCGGGGGTGACGCCCGCGGAGCTGCCCGGTTTCGACATGGGCGTGGTGACCGCGAGTCACTCCGGCGGGTTCGAGTTCGGGCAGAACGAGCTGCGCAAGCTGTGGAGTCTGGGCAGCCAGCACGTCAGCGCGTATCAGTCGTTCGCCTGGTTCTACGCCGTCAACAGCGGCCAGATCTCCATCCGCAACGGGATGAAGGGGCCGAGCGGGGTCGTCGTCAGCGACCAGGCCGGCGGGCTGGACGCGGTCGCGCAGGCGCGGCGGCAGATCCGCAAGGGGACCGCGCTGATCGTCTCCGGGGCGGTGGACGCGTCCATCTGCCCGTGGGGGTGGGTGGCGCAGTTGGCCGGCGACCGGCTGAGCACGAGCGACGAACCGACGCGCGCGTATCTGCCCTTCGACGCCGAGGCGCGCGGTCATGTGCCCGGTGAGGGCGGGGCGATCCTCATCCTGGAGGCCGCCGAGGCGGCGCGGGAGCGGGGCGCCAAGGTCTACGGGGAGATCGCCGGGTACGGCGCGACCATCGATCCCCGGCCGGGCAGCGGCGGTGAGTCCGGGCTGCGGCGGGCGCTGGAGATCGCTCTCGCGGACGCGGGCGTGGCGGTCGGGGACGTCGACGTCGTCTTCGCGGACGCGGCGGCCCTGCCGGAGCTGGACCGGGCCGAGGCCGAGGCGATCAACGCGGTGTTCGGGGTGGGCGGTGTGCCGGTCACCGCGCCCAAGACGATGACCGGGCGGCTGTATTCCGGTGCTGCGCCGCTGGATCTGGCGGCGGCGTTCCTCGCCATGGCGGACGGGTTGATTCCGCCGACGGTCAACAGTGAGCCGGTGGCGGAGTACGGGCTTGACCTGGTCGCCGGGCAGGCGCGGGCCGCCGATGTGCGTACGGCGGTCGTGCTGGCTCGGGGGCAGGGCGGGTTCAACTCGGCGGTGGTTGTGCGGGCCGCGGAGTAGGGCGCCCCGATCTTTCTCGCCCCGCCGCCCCTACCCTCCCCCACTCTCGGCTTCGCTCGAGCGGGGGGACCCCCATCGTCCCTGGGGGCTGCCGCCCCCGGACCCCCGCATCGGCCCTGAACGGGCCTCGTCCTCAAACGCCGGACGGGCTGAAATGCCTGGACCGGTGCTGAAAGCCAACCCCCACAACTCACCAGAACACGAAAGGACCAACCCCACGTGAGCACCACGGAATTCACCCTGGACGACCTCAAGCGGATCCTGCGCGAAGGCGCCGGTGCCGACGAGGGCGTCGATCTCGACGGCGACATTCTCGACACCGGGTTCGAAGAGCTCGGGTACGAGTCGCTCGCGCTGCTGGAGACCGGTGGGCGCATCGAGCGGGAGTTCGGGATCACGCTCGACGACGACGTCCTGACCGACGCCCGCACGCCGCGTGCGCTGATCGCGGCCGTCAACACCCTGCTCGGAGTCGGCGCCGCCGCCTGACGCGCGCCCCTTTCACCGCGGGGCGGGACCCGAGACCCGCCCCGCCCGGCCCCGCCCCGAAACAGCCAACGCACCCCCACGGGAGAGAAACATGGCGCAGCAGCACCAGCGCGTAGCCCTCGTCACCGGAGCCACCAGCGGCATCGGTCTCGCCGTCGCCCGGCTCCTCGCCGAGCAGGGGCATCGGGTCTTCCTCGGCGCCCGTACCCCCGAGAACGTGGCGTCCACCGTCAAGGAGCTCCGTGAGGAGGGGCTGGACGTCGACGGCGCCGCCCTGGACGTGCGGTCCGCCGACGGCGTCAAGGCCTTCGTGCAGGCGGCCGTCGACCGCTTCGGCAGCGTGGACGTCCTGGTCAACAATGCCGGCCGCAGCGGTGGCGGCGTCACCGCCGACATCGCCGACGAGCTGTGGGAAGACGTCATCGACACCAACCTCAACAGCGTCTTCCGGATGACGCGCGAGGTGCTCAACACCGGCGGGATGCGCCAGAAGGACCGCGGCCGCATCATCAACGTCGCCTCCACCGCCGGCAAGCAGGGCGTCGTCCTCGGCGCCCCCTACTCCGCCTCCAAGCACGGCGTCGTCGGCTTCACCAAGGCCCTCGGCAACGAGCTCGCGCCGACCGGCATCACCGTCAACGCGGTCTGCCCCGGCTATGTCGAGACGCCGATGGCCCAGCGGGTGCGCGCCGGATACGCGGCCGCCTACGAGACCACCGAGGACGCCATCCTCACGAAGTTCCAGGCCAAGATCCCGCTCGGCCGCTACTCCACCCCGGAGGAGGTCGCGGGTCTCGTCGGCTACCTCGCCTCCGACACCGCCGCCTCCATCACCTCGCAGGCGCTGAACGTCTGCGGCGGGCTGGGCAACTTCTGACACGCTGAGGAGAACGCGCCATGACGACACGTCAGGTCGAGCACGAGATCACCGTCGACGCCCCCGCCCCCGCCGTCTACCGGCTCATCGCCGAGGTGGAGAACTGGCCGCGGATCTTCCCGCCCACCATCTACGTCGACCACCTGGAGCGCGGCGAGGGCGAGGAGCGCATACGCATCTGGGCCACCGCCAACGGCGAGGCCAAGAACTGGACCTCCCGCCGCACCCTGGACCCGGACGCCCTGCGGATCACCTTCCGCCAGGAGGTCTCCACCCCGCCGGTCGCCGCGATGGGCGGCGCCTGGATCATCGAGCCGCTGTCCGGCACGTCGTCCAGGATCCGGCTGCTGCACGACTACCGGGCGATCGACGACGACCCCGAGGGGCTGAAGTGGATCGACGAGGCCGTCGACCGCAACTCCCGCTCGGAGCTGGCCGCGCTCAAGACCAACGTCGAACTCGCCCACGCCTCCGAGGAGATCACCTTCTCCTTCGAGGACACCGTGCAGATCGACGGCTCCGCCAAGGACGCCTACGACTTCGTCAACGAGGCCGGGCTGTGGGTGGAGCGGCTGCCGCACGTGGCGTCCGTCAGGTTCAGCGAGGACACCCCGGGCCTGCAGACCCTGGAGATGGACACCCGCGCCAAGGACGGCTCCACGCACACCACGAAGTCGTACCGGGTGACCTTCCCGCACCACAGGATCGCCTACAAGCAGGTCACCCTGCCCGCGCTGATGACCCTGCACACCGGCTACTGGACCTTCGTCGAGAACGCGTCCGGGGTCGCCGCCTCCTCGCAGCACACCGTCGTCCTCAACACGGCCAACATCGCGAAGATCCTCGGCGCCGACGCCACCGTCGCGGATGCGCGCGCCTATGTGCAGAACGCGCTCAGCACCAACAGCCGCGCCACCCTCGGCCACGCCAAGGACCACGCCGAGAACAGGCGCTGACCGTGGCCACACGCGCACTGGAGACCGACGTCCTGGTCGTCGGCGCGGGGCCCGTCGGGCTGATGCTCGCCGGGGAGCTGCGCCTCGGCGGCGCGACGACGGTCGTACTGGAGCGGCGGGACGACCCGACCGCCGAGTCGCGGGCCTCCACGCTGCACGCCCGCACCATGGAACTCCTCGACAGCCGGGGGCTGCTGGACGCCCTGGGCACCCCGCCCGACGAGCCGCGCGGCCACTTCGGCGGCGTACCGCTCGACCTGACCCTGCCCAGCCCCTGGCCCGGGCAGTGGAAGGTGCCGCAGACCCGCACCGAGGAGCTCCTCCAGGACTGGGCGCTCGGGCTCGGCGCGGATCTGCGGCGGGGGTACGAGCTGCGGGCCGTGCGGGTCGGCGACGCGGGCGCGGGCGGGGCCGATGGCGAGAGCGCGGACGGCATCGAGGCGGTGGCCGCCGGACCCGCTGGGCGGGCGCTGCGGATCCGGGCGCGGTTCGTGGTCGGCTGCGACGGCGAGGACAGCACCCTGCGCCGGCTGACCGGGGCCGACTTCCCCGGACAGGACGCGGGCCGGGAGCTGCTGCGCGCGGACGTGGCCGGGATCGACGTACCCGACCGGCGTTTCCATCGGCTGGAGAAGGGACTCGCTATCGCCGCCCGGCGCGGCGACGGGGTCACCCGCGTCATGGTGCACGAGTTCGGTGCCGAACCGCGGGGCGGCGAGCCGGAGTTCGGCGAGGTCGCCCAGGTGTGGAAGCGGGTCACCGGGGAGGACATCAGCTCGGGCACCCCGCTGTGGGTGAACTCCTTCGGCGACGCCAACCGACAGCTCCTCGCCTACCGGCACGGGCCCGTCCTGTTCGCCGGTGACGCCGCCCACCAGCAGATGCCCAGCGGCGGCCAGGCGCTCAACCTCGGGCTCCAGGACGCCGTCAACCTCGGCTGGAAACTCGCCGCCGAGGTGCGCGGACGGGCCCCCGCCGGACTGCTGGACACCTATCACGCCGAGCGGCACGCGGTCGGCCGGCGCGTGCTCGCGAACATCCGGGCCCAGGCGCTGCTGCTGCTCGGCGGGCCCGAGGTGGAGCCGGTGCGTGCCCTGCTCGCCGAACTCATCACCCAACGGCCAGAAGTGCGCGAGCACTTGGCCGGGATGATCTCAGGGCTCGACATCCGCTACGGCACGGACGCCGGCTCCGCGGATCCCCTGCTCGGCGTCCGACTGCCGTATGTGCGACTCACCGGCCCCGACGGCCCGTTGGGCACGGCGGATCTGCTGCGTACCGCCGGCCGCGGTCTGTTGCTCGACCTCGCCGGTGACGCACGGCTGCGCACCGCCGTGCGGCCCTGGGCCGACCGGATCGTCACGGTGACCGCCCGCCCGGCGCCGGACTCCGCGCTCGGCGCGGCCCGTGCCGTGCTCGTGCGGCCCGACGGATACATCGCGTGGACCGGCTCGGAAGGCGTGCCCGGTGAGCCGGAAATCGCGCTGAAGAACTGGTTCGGCATTTCTGACAGAAATTGACGTCGCTCTGACCTGGCGGCCCTTGAATCGGGCCGCAGGTCCGAGAAAGCTGGTCACCGGCTCCCCCGACCACGAACCGGCAGACAATGCCTGGAGGCATGGACAGTGAAAGGGATCATCCTGGCCGGAGGCCACGGGACGCGGCTTCAGCCGATCACCCTGGGAATGTCGAAGCAATTGCTCCCGGTGTACGACAAGCCAATGATTTACTACCCACTGTCGGTGCTGATGCTGGCCGGCATCACCGATATCCAGATCATTTCCGCACCCCGTGATCTGGGCGGTTTCCAGCGGCTGCTGGGAGACGGCTCGGACTACGGGCTGAACCTCACCTACGCGGAGCAGGACGAACCGCGCGGCCTCGCCGACGCGTTCGTCATCGGCGCCGACCACATCGGCGACGACTCCGTGGCCCTGGTCCTCGGCGACAACATCTTCCACGGCCCCGGCTTCAGCGGCATCCTCCAGGACGCGGTCGTGGACGTCGACGGCTGTGTCCTGTTCGGCTATCCCGTGCGCGACCCCGAGCGGTACGGCGTCGGTGAGCTGGACGCCGACGGCAACCTCGTCGCGCTGGAGGAGAAGCCCGCCCGGCCCCGCTCCAACCTGGCCATCACCGGCCTCTACTTCTACGACAACGACGTGGTCGACATCGCCAAGAACCTGCGCCCCTCCGCGCGGGGCGAGCTGGAGATCACCGACGTCAACCGGGTCTATCTGGAGCGGGGCAGGGCGCGGCTGATCTCCCTCGGGCGCGGCTTCGCCTGGCTGGACACGGGCACCCACGACGCCCTCACCGAGGCCGGCCAGTACGTGCAGATCCTGGAGCACCGCCAGGGCGTGCGGATCGCCTGCATCGAGGAGATCGCCTGGCGCATGGGATTCATCGACCGCGAGACCTGCCACCGGCTCGGCACGAAGCTCGCGAAGTCCTCGTACGGCCGTTACGTCATGGAAATCGCCGCGGCCGGCTGAGAGTTCACCACCCTTACTTTTCGAACCGTGGAGAGTCATGCCTTTCATCTCGCCCGACGACGGCTACATGACCCTGTTCAACCTCTTCGACACCGAGGACCGGGAAAAGCAGGACCTGGTGCTGGAGGCCATGCGGAACATCGTCGACAACGCCGACTACCCCGGCTGGATATCCTCCACCGTGCACGCCGGTCAGGACACCCCCGGCACCGCCAACTACATTCAGTGGCGCAGCGCCGAGGACCTCAAGGCGCGGTACCAGGGTGAGAAGTTCAAGACGAAGACGGTGCCGGAGTTCCACCGGCTCGCCACCACCGTGCAGCTCATCCAGACCGAGTCGGTCTTCGCCCAGCGGCACCCCTCGCTCGGGGACGCCACGGAGATCTCCACGCAGCGCGACGACTACACCGTGATCTTCGTGCTGCGCTGCGAGCCGGAGAACCAGAAGGCCCTGCTCGACGCCATCGCCAAGCCCGACGAGTGGCTGCAGACGGTTCCGGGCTACCGCTCCCACGCCTACTTCCGCTCCCTCGACGGCACCGCCGTCGTCAACTACGCGCAGTGGGCCGACAAGCAGAGCTACGACGCCTTCCACACGCTGCCCGACGAGCAGCGGCCGCTGGACGTCCAGAAGGGCCGGGTGCGCGCCCGCTCCCTGGCCACCTCGCGCTGGGCGAACACCTTCCGCGTGTGGCACTCGCGTTCCGCCGCGAGCTGACCTCCCCCCTGACCACGACCGGAAGACCAGGACCGGAAGACCAGGACCGGAGAAGCCTCAGCCATGCGCTACCTGTTCACCACCATCCCGGGGGCCTCGCACATGCTGCCCCTGGTCCCGCTGGCCCACGCCGCCCTCGCCGCCGGCCACGACGTGCTCGTCGCCGCGAACGGCTCGGCGCGGACCACGGCGGCCTCGGCCGGGCTGCACACCGTCGCCACCGACGACGGCCGGTCCGTACGGCCGTACGACGATCTCGTCCGCCGGTTCACCGAGACCGACGTGAGCTGGAACCTCACCCCCGGCGAGGTGATCGAGCACGTCGCCGGGGTCTTCGCCGAGGTCGCCGGCGGTATGGCCGACGGCCTGGTCGACATCGCGCGGACCTGGAAGGCCGACGCCGTCGTCTACTGCCCGCCCGCCGTGGCCGGACTGCTCGCCGCCCGCGCCGCCGGCATCCCCGCCGTCCTGCACGGCATCGGCACCCGCCGGCCGACCTTCCGCCCCGCCCTGAACCGCCTCGCCCCGGTCGCCGAGCGCCTCGGCGCGCCCGCCCTGGACGAGGCCGAGGTGGAGATCGACCTCAGCCCGCCCTCCCTGGAGACCATCCACCAGGACGCCCCGCACCAGGGCGGCGCCGGCCACACCCTGCCGATGCGCTACGCCCCCTACACCGGCGGCGCCGAACTGCCCGACTGGGCGCTCAGGCGCGGCGACAAACCCCGGATCGCCGTCACGCTCGGCTCCCTGCGCGTCTTCTACAGCGACGGCGCCCATCTGCGCGACATCCTCAAGGGCACCGAGGAACTCGACGTCGAGGTCGTCCTCACCACCAGCGGCGCCGAACTGACCGCGCTGCCCTCGCCGTTGCCCGGCCATGTGCGCACGGTGGACTGGATGCCGCTGCGCGCGCTCCTCGCCACCTGCGACGCGATCGTGCACCACGGCGGCATGGGCACCATGTACGCCGCCTTCGACGCCGGCGTGCCCCAGCTCGGCGTGCCCATGGCCCACGACGACGGCTGGGCCAACGCCCAGGTGCCGGTGGCCCGAGGCGCCGGTCTGATGCTGGAGGGCCGTAAGGCCACGGGCGGCGACATCGCCGCCGCCCTGCGCGACCTGCTCGGCGAGCCCGGCTACCGCAAGGCGAGCGAGGAAGTCGCCGCCGAGATGCGCACCATGCCGACGCCCGCCGATGTCATGCGGCAGCTTCCCGGACTGCTGGGGGCGAGCTCATGAGGATGCTGGTGACCGGGGGCGCCGGGTTCATCGGCTCCCACTACGTGCGCTCGCTGCTCGCGGGCGCGTACGACGAGGGGCGGGGCACCGCCGTCACCGTCCTCGACAAGCTGACCTACGCCGGCAACCGGGCCAACCTGCCCGCCGACGACCCGCGGCTGACGTTCGTCCGCGGCGACATCTGCGACCGGGAACTGCTCCTCGATCTGCTGCCGGGGCACGACGCGATCGTCCACTTCGCCGCCGAGTCCCATGTCGACCGGTCCGTCACCGGGGCCGCCGAGTTCGTCCGCACGAACGCGCTCGGCACCCAGACCGTGCTGGACGCGGCCCTCGAGACCGGTGTGGAGCGGGTCGTGCACGTCTCCACCGACGAGGTGTACGGCTCCATCGACCAGGGCTCCTGGACCGAGGAGTGGCCGCTGCTGCCCAACTCCCCATACGCGGCGTCCAAGGCGAGCTCCGACCTCGTCGCCCGCTCGTACTGGCGCACCCACGGCCTCGACGTCTCGGTGACCCGCTGCTCCAACAACTACGGGCCCTACCAGCACCCCGAGAAGCTGATCCCGCTCTTCGTCACCAACCTGCTGCAGGGCATCGAGGTCCCGGTCTACGGCGACGGGCAGAACCGGCGCGAGTGGCTGCACGTCGACGACCACTGCCGGGCCATCCACCTGGTCCTGCTGCGGGGCGGGGCCGGCGAGATCTACAACGTGGGCAGCGGCAACGAGCTGACCAACCTGGCCCTGACCGAGCGGATCCTGACGCTTTGCGGCGCCGACCGATCGATGATCCGGCACGTCACCGACCGCAAGGGACACGACCTGCGGTACTCCCTCGACGACTCCAAGATCCGCGAGGAGCTCGGCTGGGCACCCCGGACCTCCTTCGAGGACGGGCTGGCCGCGACGGTCGCCTGGTACCGCGACAACCCGCAGTGGTGGCGGCCCGTCCGGGACGCCGCCCGCTCGGCTGCCGCCGCCTGACGACCGGGCACCCCGCAGGCACTTCACACCACCACAGACAGGAGGGACCGTTCGTGGACGCGGACGTGATCATCGTCGGTGCCGGGCCGACCGGGCTGATGCTGGCCGGTGAGCTCCGCCTCGGCGGGGCGCGGGTCGTCGTGGCGGAGCTGCTCGACGAGCCCACCGGGCAGTCGCGCGGCCTGGGCTTCACCGCCCGCGCCATGGAGGCCTTCGACCAGCGCGGCCTGCTGCCGAGGTTCGGCGGCCTTGAGACCAGCCCGCTCGGCCACTTCGGCGGCGTGCAGTTCGACTACACCGTGCTGGAGGACGCCCACTTCGGCGCCCGCGGCATACCCCAGTCGCAGACGGAGGCCGTCCTGGAGCAGTGGGCCGGCGAGCTGGGTGCGGACATCCGGCGGGGCCGGGCGCTCACGGCCCTGACCGACCACGGCGACCATGTCGAGGTCACCCTCGCCGGCCCGCAGGGCGAGCAGCGGCTCACCGCCGGGTGGCTGGTGGGCTGCGACGGCGGGCACAGCGTCGTCCGCAAGGCCGCCGGGTTCGACTTCCCCGGCACCCCGGCCACCCGCGAGATGTATCTGGCCGACGTCGTCGGCTGCGGCCTCAAGCCCCGCTTCCTCGGCGAGAAACTGCCGAACGGCATGGTGATGGCCGCCCCGCTCGCCGAGGGCGTGGACCGCATCATCGTCTGCCCGCACGGCACCCCGCCCCGCGACCGCACCGACCGGACCCTCTCCTTCGCCGAGGTCGCCGACGCCTGGAAGACCATCACCGGCGAGGACATCTCGCACGGCGGCGCCGAATGGGTCAGCTCCTTCACCGACGCCACCCGCCAGGCCACCGAGTACCGGCGCGGCCGGGTGCTGCTCGCCGGCGACGCCGCGCACATCCACCTCCCGGCCGGCGGACAGGGCCTGAGCACGGGTGTGCAGGACGCGGTCAACCTGGGCTGGAAGCTGGCCGCCGAGGTGGCCGGCCGGGCCCCCGAGGGCCTGCTCGACACCTACCACGCCGAACGCCACCCGGTCGGCGAGCGCCTGCTGAGCAACACCCGCGCCCAGGGCATGGTCTTCCTCGGCGGCGAGGAGGCCGACCCGCTGCGCGAACTGCTCACCGAACTCATGGCGTACGACGACGTCAAGCGTCATCTGGCGGGCTCGGTCAGCCACCTCGACCTCCGCTACGACCTCGGCACCGGCAGCCACCCCCTGCTGGGCCGCCGGCTGCCGCCCCGCGCGCTGCGCACCGCCGCCGGCGCGACGACCACCACGCCCGAACTGCTGCACGAGGCACAGGGCGTGCTGCTCGACCTCGCCGACGACGCCGAGGTCCGCGCCGCGGCCGAGGGCTGGAAGGACCGCGTGGTCACGGTGACCGCGACCCTCGACGCCGCCGAGACCCGCACCGACCCGT
Organism: Streptomyces sp. NPDC036764; assembly: GCF_055609385.1. Lineage (NCBI taxonomy): Bacteria > Bacillati > Actinomycetota > Actinomycetes > Kitasatosporales > Streptomycetaceae > Streptomyces > Streptomyces sp. NPDC036764. Next base: position 19,406 of record NZ_JBVJPT010000007.1, on the reverse strand, counting down.
TCGCCGGCGCCGCCGCGGTCCTCGTGCGGCCCGACGGCTACGTCGCCTGGACCTCCGCCGACGGCGAGCGGGCGACGGACGCGCTGGAGCGCTGGTTCGGCCCGGCGGTCACGCGCTGAGCCCCGGCCCTTCCCACCCACCGAAGGAAGTCCCCATGGCTGTCCGCCTGTTCACCTCGGAGTCCGTCACCGAGGGCCACCCCGACAAGATCGCCGACCAGATCAGCGACACCGTCCTCGACGCGCTGTTGCGCCAGGACCCGACCTCCCGCGTCGCCGTCGAGACCCTCATCACCACCGGGCTCGTGCACATCGCGGGCGAGGTGACGACCAAGGCGTACGTGCCCATCGCCCAACTGGTCCGCGACAAGGTCCTCGAAATCGGCTACGACTCCTCGCAGAAGGGCTTCGACGGCGCCTCCTGCGGTGTGTCCGTCTCGATCGGCGCCCAGTCCCCGGACATCGCCCAGGGCGTCGACACGGGCGGCGCGGGCGACCAGGGCCTGATGTTCGGCTACGCGACGGACGAGACGCCGACCCTGATGCCGCTGCCGATCTTCCTGGCGCACGGCCTGTCCAGGCGCCTGTCCGAGGTCCGCAGGAACGGCACCATCCCCTACCTGCGCCCGGACGGCAAGACGCAGGTCACCATCGAGTACGACGGTGACAAGGCGGTCCGTCTGGACACGGTGGTCGTCTCCTCCCAGCACGCGAGCGACATCGACCTCGACTCGCTCCTCGCGCCCGACATCCGGGAGTTCGTGGTCGAGCCCGAGCTGAAGGCGCTGCTGGACGACGGCATCAAGCTCGACACCGAGAACTACCGCCTCCTGGTCAACCCCACCGGCCGCTTCGAGATCGGCGGCCCGATGGGTGACGCGGGTCTGACCGGCCGGAAGATCATCATCGACACGTACGGCGGCATGGCCCGCCACGGCGGCGGCGCCTTCTCCGGCAAGGACCCGTCCAAGGTGGACCGTTCGGCGGCGTACGCGATGCGCTGGGTCGCCAAGAACGTCGTCGCCGCGGGCCTCGCCTCGCGCTGCGAGGTGCAGGTGGCGTACGCGATCGGCAAGGCCGAGCCGGTGGGCCTGTTCGTGGAGACCTTCGGCACGGAGAAGGTCGGCGTGGCGCGGATCCAGGCCGCCATCACCGAGGTCTTCGACCTGCGCCCGGCCGCGATCATCCGCGACCTCGACCTGCTGCGCCCGATCTACGCCAAGACCGCCGCCTACGGCCACTTCGGCCGTGAGCTGCCGGAGTTCACCTGGGAGCGGACCGACCGCGTCGAGGCGCTGCGGAAGGCGGCCGGGGCCTGATGCGCATCGCCGTCACGGGCTCCATCGCCACCGACCATCTGCTGTCCTTCCCCGGCCGGTTCACCGAGCAGTTCGTCGCCGACCGGCTGGACCGGGTCTCCCTGTCCTTCCTCGCGGACAGCCTGGACGTGCGCCGCGGGGGAGTGGCCGCCAACATCGCGCTGGGCCTGGCCCGGCTCGGGCTCGATCCGGTGCTGGTGGGCGCCGCCGGCACGGACTTCGCGGAGTACGCGGCCTGGCTGCGCGCGAACGGCGTCGCCACCGACGCCGTACTGGTCAGCGAGACCCTGCACACCGCCCGCTTCGTGTGCACCACCGACCTCGACCACAACCAGATCGCCACGTTCTACGCTGGCGCCATGGCGGAGGCGTCCCGCATCGGCCTCGCCGACGTCGCCGAGCGCACCGGCCGCCCCGACCTGGTGGTCGTCGGCCCCAACGATCCCGCGGCCATGCTCCGGCACACCGACGAGTGCCGCCGGCTCGGCATCCCGTTCGCCGCCGACCCCTCCCAGCAACTGGCCCGGCTCACCGGCGAGCAGGTACGCCAACTCGTCGACGGGGCAGGGCTGCTGTTCACCAACGAGTACGAGGCCGCCCTCCTCCTGGAGCGCACCGGCTGGAGTGAGGACGAGGTGCTGGAGCGCACCGGCGCCTGGCTCGTCACCCGTGGCGCCGACGGCGTCGACATCGCCCGCGCCGGCCGGGAGCGGCTGCACGTCGACGCCGTAGCGACCGACCGGGCCGTCGACCCCACCGGCGTCGGCGACGCGTTCCGCGCCGGGTTCCTCGCCGGGACCGCCCGCGGTCTGCCGCCCGAGCGGGCCGCCCGCCTGGGCTGCGCGCTGGCCACCGTCGTGCTGGAGACGGTCGGCACCCAGGAGTACGTGCTGACCGGGGCCGATCTGCTCCGCCGTATCGAAGCCGCCTACGGCCCGGCCGCCGCCCGGGAGACCGGGCCCGGCCTCGGCCCCGACCGAACCCCGAGCAACTTCAAGCAGGAGGCGATCGCGTGACCACCCGAGTCTGGGACTATCTGCCGGAGTACGCAGTCGAGAAGGACGACATCCTGGACGCCGTACAGAAGGTGTTCGGGTCCGGTCAGCTAGTGCTCGGCGAGAGCGTCAAGGGCTTCGAGGCCGAGTTCGCCGCTTACCACGGGCTGCCGTACGCCACCGGCGTCGACAACGGCACCAACGCCCTCAAGCTCGCCCTGGAGGCGCTGGGCGTAGGACCCGGCGACGAGGTCATCACGGTGTCCAACACGGCCGCCCCGACCGTCGTCGCCATCGTCGGCGCCGGGGCCACGCCGGTGTTCGTGGACGTCCGCGAGGACGACTTCCTCATCGACACCGAGCAGGTCGAGGCCGCCATCACGCCCCGCACCAAGGTGCTGCTGCCGGTCCATCTGTACGGCCAGAGCGTCGACATGGAACCGCTGAAGCGCATCGCCGAGAAGCACGGGCTGAAGATCCTGGAGGACTGCGCCCAGTCGCACGGCGCCCGCCACCACGGCCGGCTCACCGGCACCATGGGCGACGCGGCGGCCTTCTCCTTCTACCCCACCAAGGTCCTCGGCGCCTACGGCGACGGCGGCGCGGTCGTCACCGCCGACGAGACGACCGACAAGGCCATGAAGGAACTGCGCTACTACGGCATGGACAAGGTCTACTACGTGGTGCGCACGCCGGGCCACAACTCCCGCCTGGACGAGGTGCAGGCGGAGATCCTGCGCCGCAAGCTCACCCGCCTCGACGCCTACGTCGCCGGCCGTAACGCCGTCGCCCGCCGCTACGAGGAGCAGCTCGCCGACGTCACCGGCCCGGGCGGACTGCTGCTGCCCGCCACCAACCCGGGCAACACGCACGTCTACTACGTGTACGTCGTCCGCCACCCGAAGCGCGACGCGATCATCGAGGCGCTCAAGGCGTACGACATCCACCTCAACATCAGCTATCCGTGGCCGGTGCACACCATGTCCGGCTACGAGCACCTCGGCTGGGCCGAGGGCTCCCTGCCGGTCACCGAGAAGCTGGCCGGCGAGATCTTCTCGCTGCCGATGTACCCGTCCCTGTCCGAGGGCCTCCAGGACAAGGTCATCGGCGCGCTGCGGGAGGTGCTCGCGCGTGTCTGAGACAGCAGGGCCCACGGGCATCTACGACGCCGGCGACATCTACGACGCGATCTACAACGGCCGGGGCAAGGACTACCGCGCCGAGTCCGCCGTCGTCGCCAAGCACATCCGCTCCCGCTTCCCCTCCGCCGCCTCGCTGCTGGACGTCGGCTGCGGCACCGGCGGCCATCTCACGCACTTCGCCGAGGAGTTCGGCGACGTACGCGGCATCGACCTGGCCGACGGCATGCTGGACGTCGCCCGCCGCAACCACCCCGGCATCCCCGTCGAGCGCGGCGACATGCGCACGTTCCGGCTTCAGCGCCGGTTCGACGCCCTCGCCTGCCTCTTCGCTGCCGTCGGCAACCTCACCGGCGAGGACGAACTGCGCGCCGCCCTGCGCTCGTTCGCGCACCACCTCGCCCCGGGCGGCGTCGCCGTCCTCGAACCCTGGTGGTTCCCGGAGAACTTCACGCCGGACCACGTCGGCGGCAGCGTCGTCACGCACGGCGGCATGACCGTCGCCCGTGTCTCCCACACCGTCCTGCACGACACGGGCGACGCCAGCCGCATGGACGTGCACTACCTCGTCGCCAAGCCGGGCCAGGACGTCCGGCACTTCTCCGACACCCATGTGATGGCCCTCTACAGCAGGGCCCAGTACGAGGCCGCCTTCACCGAGGCCGGGTTCTCGGTCGAGTACGTCACCGGTGAGTACCCCGGCAACGGCCTCTTCGTCGGCGTCAAGCCCGTCAACCAGGAAGGCGAGTGAGCGCCGTGCAGGTGCACAAGCTCGGCATCGAGGGTGCCTTCGAGTTCACGCCCCCGGTCTACAAGGACGACCGCGGCCTGTTCTCCTCCCCGTACCAGCAGGCCGCGTTCACCGAGGCGACCGGCCGCCCGCTGTTCCCCGTCAAGGACATCAGCCACAACCTGTCCGCCCGCGGCGTGCTGCGCGGCATCCACTACACCGCCACCCCGCCCGGCCGCGCCAAGTACGTCTACTGCCCCTACGGCCGCGTCCAGGACTTCCTGATCGACCTCCGGGTCGGCTCGCCCACCTTCGGCCAGTGGGAGGCCACCGAGATCGGCGGCGACGACTGCCGCGCCCTGTACATCCCGGTCGGCGTCGGCCACGCCTTCCTGTCCCTGGCCGACGACTCGATGGTCGTCTACGTGATGTCCGAGGGCTACGTCCCCGAGAACGAGCGCGCCGTGAGCCCCTTCGACACCGAACTCGGTCTGCCGCTCCCGGCCGAGCTGAAGGCCGCCCAGTCGCAGCGCGACCTGAGCGCGCCGACCGTCGCCGAGGCCCGGGAGCGGGGCCTGCTGCCCACGTACGAGGCCTGCCGAGAGGTGGAGGCACAGCTATGGCCGTGAACCCGCCGCTCGTGGTCCTGCTCGGCGCCACCGGATTCGTCGGCTCCGCCGTGCTGCGCGAACTCGCCGGCCGCCCGCTGCGGATCCGGGCCGTCTCCCGCCGCCCCGCACCCGTCCCCGCCGACGCCCGCGCCGAGATCGAGGTCCGCGCCGCCGACCTCACCGTGCCCGGCGCCGTCGCCGAGGCGGTCGCCGACGCCGACGTGGTGATCCACACCGTGCTGTACAGCGCCGGCGCCACCACCTGGCGCGTCGAGGACGGCGACACCGCCGCCGAACGCGTCAACGTCGGCCTGGTCCGCGACCTCGTCGAGGCCCTGCGCGACCGGCGCCGCGCCGACGGCTCCCCGGTCACCGTGCTGTGGGCGGGCGCCGCCTCGCAGGCCGGCCCGCTGGACAAGGAGGTCCTCGACGGCACCGAGACCGACCGGCCCAAGGGCGAGTACGACCGGCAGAAGCTCGCCGCCGAAAAGCTGCTGCTGGCCGCCGACGCCGAGGGCGTGCTGCGCGGCGCCGCGATCCGGCTGCCCACCGTCTTCGGCTACGGCCCCGAGTCCACCGCCCGCGACAAGGGCGTCGTCACCTTCATGACACGCCGTGCCCTGTCCGGGGAGTCCATCACCATGTGGCACGACGGCACCGTCCGCCGCGACCTGCTCTACGTCGAGGACGTGGCCCGCGCCTTCGCCGCCGCCGTCGACCACCCGGGCGCGCTCGCCGGCCGGCACTGGCTGCTGGGCACCGGCCGCGGCGAACCGCTCGGCGAGGTCTTCCGGACGGTCGCCGCACTGGTCGCCGAGCAGACCGGCAAGCCCGCCGTGCCGGTGGTCTCCGTGCCGCCGCCCGCGCACGCCGAGGCCGGCGACTTCCGCAGCGTCACCGTCGACGCCTCCGCGTTCCGTACCGCCACCGACTGGAGTCCCGTGACGCCGCTGGACGAGGCGCTGCGCCGCACGGTCGCGTTCGTCGTCTCGGGTGGCGAGGAGGCCCTGTCGTGACCGCACCCGTCGCCACCGCGCTGCGCTCCCGCGCCGCCGAGGACCTGGCCGCCCGCCTGGCCCGGTCGGCCGCCGCCACCGGCGCCGGGCACGCCCTGCGCACCGCCGACGTCGACGAGTGGCTCGCCGGGCGGGCCCGCGCCCACCGCTTCCGGGTGGAGCGCCGCCCGCTCGGCGCACTGGACGGCTGGTCCTTCGCCGAGGGCACCGGCAACCTGGTGCACCACACGGGGAAGTTCTTCAGCGTCGAAGGGCTGCACGTCACCCTGAGCGAGGGCTCGGTGCGCTCCTGGCAGCAGCCCATCATCCGGCAGCCCGAGGTCGGCATCCTCGGCATCCTCGCCAAGGAGTTCGACGGCGTCCTGCACTTCCTGATGCAGGCCAAGATGGAGCCCGGCAACCGCAACATCCTGCAGCTCTCGCCGACCGTGCAGGCCACCCGGAGCAACTACTCCACCGTGCACCGCGGTTCGAAGGTGAAGTACCTGGAGTACTTCGCCGGAGCGGGCCGGGCCCTCGTCCACGCGGACGTCCTCCAGTCCGAGCACGGCTCGTGGTTCTACCGCAAGGCCAACCGGAACATGCTCGTCGAGGCCGGCCCGGACACCGACGTCCCTCTCGACGACGACTTCTGCTGGCTCACCCTGGGACAGCTCGGCGAACTGCTGCGCCGCGACAACCTCGTCAACATGGACGCCCGTACCGTCATCGCCTGCTTCCCGCCGGTGCACACCTCCGAGGGCGCCCTGCTCAGCGACGCCGAACTCCAGTCCTGGTTCACCGTCGAGCGCTCCCGGCACGACGTGGACATGCGGCGGATCCCGCTGAACGAGGTCGAGGGCTGGCGCCGCGGCGACGACGTGGTCGAGCGGCCCGACGGCCGCTACTTCCGGGTCGTCGGCGTCCGCGTCGAGGCCGGCAACCGCGAGGTCACCGGCTGGGACCAGCCGCTGTTCGAGCCGACCGGCACCGGGGTCACCGCGTTCCTGTACCGGCGCATCGGCGGCGTGCCGCACCTGCTGGTCAACGCCAAGGTGGAGGCCGGGTTCCTGGACACCGTGGAACTCGCGCCGACCGTGCAGGCCAACCCCGGCAACTGGGAGCACCTGCCGCCCGCCGACCGCCCGCCCTACCTGGACCTGGCCCTCGACGCGCCCGCCGACCGCGTCCGGTACGCGGCGATCCACTCCGAGGAGGGCGGCAGGTTCCTCAACGCCGAGAGCCGCTACCTCTTCATCGAGACCGACGACTCCCAGACCCCGCTGGAGGCGCCCGCCGGCTACCAGTGGGCGACCCCGGCCCAACTGGGCGCGCTCACCGCCCACGGGCACTACGTCAACGTCCAGGCCCGCACCCTGCTGTCCTGCATCGACGCCGGCGCGGTGGAGCTGTGACGCCGCTCAGGGTTGACACCACTCAGGCCACAGCCCCCGGCATCCGCCGGATCACTCTCGACGCCGCCGGGCTCACCCTGTCCGCGCTGCTCGCCGAGCCCGCGCACGGCACCCCGCGCGCCACCGTCGTCGCCCTGCACGGCGGCGGCATGAGCGCCGGCTACTTCGACGGCCGCTCGCACCCGGGCCAGTCCCTGCTCCGCCTCGGCGCCCGGCTCGGCTACACCGTCCTCGCCGTCGACCGGCCCGGCTACGGCGCCTCCGCGGGCGCCCTGCCGGACGGCCAGCGCCTGGCGGAGCAGGCGGACGCCCTGCACGCCGCCCTCGACGACCTCGCCCTGCGCCACGACACCGGCGCCGGGCTGTTCCTCCTCGCCCACTCCTACGGCGGCAAACTCGCCCTCACCGCGGCCGCCGGGGAGCGCGGCGACGGACTGCTCGGCCTCGACGTCTCCGGCCTCGGGCACCGCTACGCCGTCCAGCAGCGCGAACTGCCCGACGAACGCGGCCACGGGCAGTTCAGCCGCAACTGGGGCAAGCTGCGCCTGTATCCGCCGGGCACCTTCCGCGACAGCGACACACTGGTCGCCCCCATGCCCGTGCGGGAACGGGAGGAGGCGTCGCGCTGGCCGCAGACGTTCGCGTCACTGGCCGGGCGGATCCGGGTCCCGGTGCGGCTGACCTTCGCCGAGTACGAGGCGTGGTGGCGGCACGACGACGACACCCTCGCGGCGCTGCGGGCGGAGTTCGCCGGGGCGCCGCGCGTGGTGGTCGACCGGCTGCCCGGCGCCGGGCACAACATCAGTCTTGGCTGGGCCGCCCGCTCCTACCATCTGCGTGCCCTCGGCTTCCTGGAGGAGTGTCTCGCCCAGCGCGAGTGCGCCCCGACCGGACGCTGACCCGCGGTGCCCACCATGTTCGGCATGACTCTGCCCAGCGGCCTCCGCTCCCTGTCCGTGCGCAACTTCCGCCTGTTCGCGGCCGGCCAGCTCGTCTCCGTGGCGGGCACCTGGATGATGGTCGTGGCGCAGGACTGGCTGGTGCTGTCCCTGACCGGCGACTCCGCCTCGGCGCTCGCCACCGTGACGGCACTTCAGTTCACGCCTCTGATGCTGTTCACCCTGTACGGCGGCCGGCTCGCCGACCGGCACGACAAGCGGCGGCTGCTGGTGTGGGCCAATACCGTCTCCGGCGCCCTGGCCCTGACCCTGGCGCTGCTCGACCTGAGCGGCGCCGCCCGCCTGTGGCACGTGTACCTCTTCGCGCTCGCCCTCGGCACCGTCAACGCCGTCGAGGTGCCCGCCCGGATGTCCTTCGTCAGCGAACTCGTCGGCGCGGAGCTGCTGCCGAACGCCTCCGCGCTGAGCGCCGCGTACTTCAACGTCGCCCGGGTCGCCGGACCCGCCCTGGCGGGGCTGCTGATCGGGGCGTCCGGCACCGGCTGGGTGATGCTGCTGAACGCGGCGAGCTATGCGGGGACCGTGGTGGGGCTGCGCCTGATGCGGACGTCCGAGCTGCGCCGGTCGGGGCGGGCGGCCGTCAAGGGCGGGGTGGCCGACGGGCTGCGGTACGTCACGACGCGTCCGGACCTGCTGCTGCCCGTCGCGCTGATCGCGGTCGTCGGACTGTTCGGCCTCAACTTCCAATTGCTGCTGCCGTTGCTCGCCAAGACCGTGTTCCACGCCGACGCCGCCTCCTTCGGACTGCTCACCACGGCGTTCGCGGCCGGCTCCCTGCTCGCCGCGCTGGTCGGTACGGGCCGCCGCTCCCGCCCGCCGGCCCACACCGTCGTGCTCTCCGCGCTCGCCTTCGGGGCCCTGGAGACGACGGCCGCGTGGGCGCCCGGCTTCACCTCGGCGCTGTTCCTGCTCGCCCTGACCGGCTTCGCCTCCCTGTACTTCGCCCAGGCCGCCAACCACCGCATCCAGCTCGGCAGCGACCCCGACTACCGGGGCCGGGTGATGGCCCTCTACACCCTGATCCTCCAGGGCTCGACCCCGCTGGGCGCCCTCCTCATCGGCTGGCTCGCCCAGCAACTGGGGGCACGCGCGGGGCTGCTGGCCGGCGGGCTGGTGTCGGTGACGGCGGCGGTGGTGGCGCTGGTCGTGGAGCGGCGGGGGAGCGGCGGCGACGTCCACCCCGCGGCGCGGGAGCTGCCGTCCCGCGAACCCAGGCACTCCACGAAAGGCGGTACGACATGACACCCCGACCTGCCGGTACGGCCCCGCGTCGCCCCCGGTACCTGCCCGCCACCGCCGCCCTGCGAGCCATGCCCGCCGACACCCGCGTGCGCACCCTGGAGACCTCTCTGCGCCGGGAGCTGGAGCTGCGCCTGCGCGTCCCGCCCGCCCACCGCCTCAGCACCGAACGCCCCCTGCACCGGCAGGGCGTCCACCCCCTGCTGGCCCTCCAGCTCAAGCGGACCCTGAAGCGCGAACTCGACGTCGAGGTACCGGCCGACCTGCTGTGCGAGGGCACGCTCGGCGAGGTCGCGGCACTCGTGGCGGCGGGGCTCGGCGGGAGCGGCAGCCCATGAGCCCCGCACAATCCGCCCCACGCCTGGCCCTCGCCCCCGGCGAACTCCACCTGTGGGCCCTGCGCCCCTGCACCGACGCCGGGGAGCCGCGGGCCGTCGCCGAGCTCGACGAACAGGAGCGCCGCCGGGCCGCCGGTTTCCTCAGGCCCGGCGCACGGCTGGCCTACCTGCACGCGCACATCGCGCTGCGCCGGCTGCTGTCGGCGTACACCGGCATCGCCCCCGCACTGCTCCGGCTGCGCAGAGCCCCGTGCCCCTACTGCGGCGGCCCGCACGGCCGTCCCGTACTTCCGGGTCCGCTGCACTTCTCCCTGTCCCACAGCCACGGCCTCGTCCTGTTCGGCGTGGCGGTGAGCCCCGTCGGAGTGGACGTGCAACGGGTGCCGGACGCGCCGACGGTGGAGCTGTGCCTGCCCCGGCTGCACCCGGCGGAACGCGACGAGGTGCTGCGGGCGCCCGAGGCACGGCGGCCGAGGGTCTTCGCCGAGCTGTGGAGCCGCAAGGAGGCATACCTGAAAGGTCTCGGCACCGGGCTGGGCCACGGCGTCGGCGACGACTACCTCGGGGTCCACGCGAGCGCCGGAGGCCACCGCGCACCGCACGGCTGGCTCGTGGCCGGCCTGCACGGCTGCCCCGACCACGTGTCCGCGCTCGCGGTCGAGGCGACGACCGCTCACCGGGCCGTACTCCACGAACTCCCGGACAAGATCGCCGAGTTGCCGCGGCCACGGGCCGCCGAGGTGATCGCCGCCACCGAGCCGGTCCTGTCCATGGCCCTGCCCGCGCCGCCCATATCGACAGCGACACCGACACACGAGGAGTGAGTGACATGGGGGAGACCACCACGCCCGGCCGCGTCGAGGAACTCGGCCAGATCAAGGAACGGGCCCGCCAGGGCCCCGATCCGAAGGCCACCGAACGCCAGCACGCCAAGGGCAAGCTGACCGCCCGCGAACGCATCGGGCTCCTGCTGGACAAGGGCAGTTTCACCGAGGTCGAGCCACTGCGCCGGCATCGCGCCGTCGGCTTCGGGCTGGAGGCCAAGCGGCCGTACACGGACGGGGTGGTGACCGGCTGGGGCACAGTCGACGGCCGTACCGTCTTCGTCTACGCCCATGACTTCCGCATCTTCGGCGGAGCGCTCGGCGAGGCCCACGCGCAGAAGATCCACAAGCTGATGGACATGGCACTGGCCGCCGGAGCGCCGCTGGTGTCCCTCAACGACGGCGCCGGCGCCCGGATCCAGGAGGGCGTGTCCGCGCTCGCCGGCTACGGCGGCATCTTCCGCCGCAACACCAAGGCCTCCGGCGTCATCCCGCAGATCTCCGTCATGCTCGGCCCCTGCGCGGGCGGCGCCGCCTACTCGCCCGCGCTGACCGACTTCGTCTTCGCCGTACGGGACATCTCCCAGATGTTCATCACCGGCCCCGACGTCGTCCAGGCCGTCACCGGCGAGCAGGTCACGCAGAACGAACTCGGCGGCGCCGACGTGCACGGCGGTGTCTCCGGCGTGGCGCACTTCGTCTACGACGACGAGGAGACCTGCCTCGCCGAGGTGCGCTACCTGCTGTCCCTGCTGCCCGCCAACAACCGCGAGCTGCCGCCCGCGGTGCGCGGCGCCGACCCGGCCGACCGTGCCGGGGACAACCTGCCCGACCTGGTCCCCGCGGACGGCAACCGGTCCTACGACATCCGCGCGGTGATCGAGGAACTCGTCGACGACGGCGAGTACATGGAGGTCCACGCCGCCTGGGCGGCCAACCTCGTGTGCGCGCTGGCCCGCCTCGACGGCCATGTCGTCGGCATCGTCGCCAACCAGCCCGCCTCGATGGCCGGCGTGCTGGACATCAGGGCCAGCGAGAAGGGCGCGCGGTTCGTGCAGTTCTGCGACTCCTTCAACATCCCGCTGGTCACGCTGGTCGACGTACCGGGCTTCCTGCCGGGCGTCGACCAGGAGCACGACGGCATCATCCGGCGCGGCGCCAAGCTGCTGTACGCCTACTGCAACGCCACCGTCCCACGCGTCTCGGTGGTGCTGCGCAAGGCGTACGGCGGCGCCTACATCGTCATGGACTCCCGGTCCATCGGCGCGGACATCGCGTTGGCCTGGCCCACCAACGAGATCGCGGTGATGGGTGCCGAGGGCGCCGCGGGCGTCGTCTTCCGCCGGGAGATCGCCGCGGCCGAGGACCCCGAGGCGATGCGCCGGCAGAAGATCGAGGAGTACCGCACCGAGCTGGTCCACCCGTACTACGCCGCCGAACGCGGCCTGGTCGACGACGTGATCGACCCGCGCGAGACCCGCTCGGTGCTCTGCCGGGCCATCGCCATGCTGGCCGGCAAGGACGCCGACCTGCCCCGCCGCAAGCACGGAAACCCGCCGCAGTGACAGGGGACGAGGCCATGAGCACGACCACCGCTCCCACCCGACTCTTCCGCGTCGAGAAGGGCAGCCCCGACCCCGAGGAGCTGGCCGCGCTCACCGCGGTCCTGCTCTCCCGCACGGCCGCCGTGGGCGCCGAGCCCGACGACCTGTCCCGCCGCCACCGCGCCGTCGCCCGCTGGCAGCGCCTGGAACGCGATGGGGGCTTCACCGGCCCGCGCGGCTGGCGCGGCGCCGGCCACTGAACCGCAGATCACCCGAGAGAAGGAGCAGCCATGACCACGCCTGACGAGCTGGCGCAGCTCAGCGCCCAGGTCCGTACCCTCGCCGACCGCGCCGCGATCACCGAGGTGTGCGACCGCTACGTCCACCACCTGGACGCCAACCGGCACAACGACACCTGGTTCGACTCGGTGTTCACCCCTGACGTCCACCTCACCTTCCCCTTCGGCGAGTTCAAGGGCTTCGAGGGGCTCGCGGGCTTCCAGCAGATGGCCCGTACGACCTTCGAGCGCACGCACCATCTCGCCGGGAACTACGCGATCGATCTGCACCCCGGGGGTGACGAGGACGCCGCGCGGGTGCGCGCCCATCTGATGGCCGTCCATGTACGCCGGCCCGAGGAGCCCGCCGCGCACTTCGACATCGGCGGGCACTACGAGGCCGAGTTGACGCGTACCGCGGCCGGCTGGCGCATCCGGCGGTTCACCTTCGACCTGGTGTGGAACGCAGGGCAGGGGCCGAACCCCGGGCACTGAGCTGTCAGCCACCGTCCCGGGGCAGATAGCCGTAGAGGAAGGCGTGGACGCCGGCCGCCGCGATGTCGTGTGTCTCGGCGTCGGTCAGCGCGTCCACGCCCGCCCGGTCCCGGCCCCAGGTGTTGGTGACGAGCAGGACGAAGTGCTGGGCGGCGAGTTCGGAGTCCTGCACCTGCAGCAGGCCGCGCTCGGCGAGCCGCGCCATCCGGGCGGCGAGCGTGCGCTGCACGCGCAGCGGGCCCGCCTTCTGCCAGGCGTCGTGCAGGTCGCCGGGGAAGTTCTCGCCCTCGGCGTTGATACGGGCGACGATCGCGAAGTGGTCGGTGAACTCCGGGCGCGGCCGCACCCAGTCCATGGCGAGGGCGACCAGGTCGGCCTCCAGACCGGCCGCCGAGCTCGACGTGGCGCCGAGACATCGCTCGATCATCGCCTCGTGGGCGGCCGCCACCTGCTCCGAGCTCTCGATGAGCACGGTGGAGAACAGCTCTTCCTTGTTCTCGAAGTGGTTGTAGATCGTGCGCGTCGACACCGACGCCTCGGTGGCGATCATGTCGATGCTCGCGCCCTGGTAGCCGACCCGGCCGAACACCTTCCGGGAGGCGTCCAGGATGGCCCGCCGCTTCTCCGGGAACCCCTTGCGCGGCCTGTTCTGCCCGCTGTCTGCACTGGCCATCGTGGCACCTCCTGGTCGATTACAACGACCACTTTACACAGTGCAATGCACGTTGTACTTTACCTTCATGAGCGCATCACAGAAGCTCGACCGGGCAGGGGTGCCGTCCGGCGCCGGGTCCCCGGAGTCCGGGGGCCGGATCGGGGCCGCGCTGACCCTGGGGTCCGTGCTGCTCGGCTATCTGATCGTTCCGATGGCGATGTCCGGCACGAGCGTCGCGCTCCCGCGCATCGCCGCCGACCTGGGCGGCAGCGGCGGCGCCCTCCAGTGGGTGGTCACCGGGTACTTCCTCGCGGCCTCCTGCCTGATGCTCGTCGCGGGCTCGCTCGGCGACCTCTTCGGGCGCCGGCGGATCTTCGCCGTCGGGGCCGTGCTCTACGTCGCCAGCACCGCGGCCGCCGCGTTCGCCCCGCACATCCTGGTGCTGGACGCCGCCCGGACCCTGTCCGGCGTGGGCGCGGCCGGCGTGATGGCCGGCGGCGGCGCGATCCTCGGCAGCAGCTTCGAGGGGCCCGCCCGCACCCGTGCCTTCGCCATGGTCGGCACCACGGTCGGCGTCGGCCTCGCCTTCGGCCCGACCTTCGCGGGCTGGCTGGTCAGCGCCCTCGGCTGGCGCGCGATGTTCGGCGCCTTCGCCGGCGTCGGCCTCCTGCTGGTGGCCGGCACGCTGTTCCTGAAGGAGTCCGCCGCCGAGCACCGCCCCAAGTTCGATCTGCCGGGCACCATCGCCTTCGTCCTCGGCATCATCGGCCTGATGTACGGCACCAACCAGGTGGCGTCGGCGGGCTGGACCAGCCCCAGGGTGCTCGGCTTCCTGGGCGCCGGACTGCTGATGCTCGTGGTCTTCGTCGCCCTGGAGCGGCGCACCGAACACCCGGTCCTGGACCTGGCGTTGCTGCGCGGCGGCCCCTTCACCGGCTGGCTGCTGGCCGCCCTGACCACGGCCGTCGGCACCGTCGGCGTACTGGTCTACCTGCCGACCTACCTCCAGGGCGCGGGCGACTTCTCCGCCGGGGACGCGGGCACCCTGATGCTGGCGATGACCCTGCCGGTGCTGGCGGTGCCCCCGCTGGCCGGAAAGCTGGTGAACCAGGGCGTGCCCGCCCGGCTCCTGATCACGCTGGCCATCGCCCTGATCGCCGGCGGCAACGCCTGGATGACCGTGCTCGCCCCGGGTTCGGGCGCCCTGCAGCTCATCGGCCCGCTGCTGCTGATCGGCCTCGGCAACGGCCTGGCCGCCGCGCTGATCGACGCCCAGGCCATGGAGCACGTCGCCCCCGACCGCATCGGCATGGCCTCCGGCCTGCTCAACACCGCCCGCGGCGGCGCCAACGCGCTCGTCCTCGCGGTCTTCGGCGCCGCCCTGATCAGCCTGATGCAGTCCGAGGTCGGCGGCCGGGCACAGGCCGGCCGGGTGGCCGCGGGCGACCTCGACGGCGAGTCCCACGCCTTCCTGGCGCAGCAGTACACCGACGCCTGGCACGTCGTGCTGTGGACGGTGGCGGCCCTGTGCGCACTGTCCGGCCTGGTGGTCAACCGCCTCGTCGCCGGCACCGACCGCCAGGCTGCCGCCCTCGTGACGGACAAGGGGTGACCGGGATGCGTACGACACTCCCGACCACGCCGATGGGCACCACGGGTCTCGTCGTCCCCGTCCAGGGACTCGGCTGCATGCGCATGACCGAACCGGCCACGTCGACCGGCCAGTCCGAGGCCGCCGCCGTCATCAACCACGCGCTCGACCTGGGCGCCACGATGATCGACACCTCCGACATGTACGGCCGCGGCCGCAACGAGGAGATGGTCGGCCGGGCGGTGCGCCACCGGCGCGACGAGGTCGTGCTGTGCACCCGCTTCGGCGTGGTCTTCGGCCCCGGCGACAGTTGGTCGATGCGCGGCGACGCCCCCTTCGTACGGGCGTCCTGCGAGGCCAGCCTGAAGCGGCTCGGCACCGACGTCATCGACCTGTACTACCTCGCCCGTCCGCATGTGAACGTGCCCCTGGAGGAGACCATCGGCGCCATGGCCGACCTGGTCGCCGAGGGCAAGGTGCGCCACATCGGGCTCAGCGAGGTCAGCGGCGGGGAACTGCGCCGCGCCCACGCCGTGCACCCCGTCTCCGCCGTGCAGTCGGAGTGGTCGCTGGGCGCCCGGCGGATCGAGGCGATGGTGCCGGACTGCGTCGAACTCGGCGTCGGCGTGGTGCCGTTCTCGCCGAACGGACGCGGGCTGCTCAGCGCCCGGGACGACCGCTCGGCACAGATCGCCCGCACCTTCCCGGGCCGGGAGGACCTGCCGGGCGTACTGCGCGACATCGCCGCCGGGCACGGAGCGCGCCCCGGTCAGATCGCGCTGGCCTGGGTGCACCACCGGGCCCGGGTCTGGGGGATCCCCGTCACCCCGATTCCCGGCACCCGGCGCGTGGACCACCTTCAGGAGAACGTCGCCGCCGCGGGCATCGCCCTCGCCGACGCCGAACTGGCCCGGCTCGACGCGGCATCCCTGGCGGGGGTGTGAGCCACCGCCACCACCCATCTACACCCTCTCATCCCTTATGTGAAGTATTTGATGAAGGAGCACCGCAGCATGTCCACGAACACCCTGAAGCTCGCCGTCGTACTCGGCTCCGTCCGTGAGGGCCGGTTCGGTGAGGTCGTGACGAACTGGTTCGCCGGTCTGGCCAAGGAGCACAGCGCCTTCGACGTCGAGGTCATCGACCTCTCCGAGACCGAGCTGCCGCTCTCCCTGCCGGCGACGCCGCCCGCCATGGCGACCGAGGAGGTGCGCCCGGCCGAGATGCTCCCGCTCTCCGCGAAGCTCGCGGCGGCCGACGCGTTCGTCGTGGTCACCCCCGAGTACAACCACAGCTTCCCGGCCTCCCTGAAGGCGCTCATCGACTGGCACTTCACCGAGTGGCAGGCCAAGCCGGTCGGCTTCGTCTCCTACGGCGCCCAGAGCGGCGGCCTGCGCGCCGTCGAGCAGTTGCGTCAGGTCTTCGCCGAGATGCACGCCGTCACCATCCGCGACGGGCTGGCCTTCCCGTTCTACTGGGAGGCGTTCGGCGAGGACGGCGCGCCGCGTGACGCCGAGGGCACCAACGGCGCCCTCAAGGTGATGCTCGACGAGCTCGCCTGGTGGGGCAACGCGCTGCACGAGGCCCGCGCCAAGTCCCCCTACAACCCCGAGGCCTGACGCGACGAGGGCCGGGGGCCGGCCGGCCCCCGGCCCTCCTCTCCCTCGCCCCTGCCGTCCCCCTTCCGCTCCGCTCACCACTCCAACTCCCCGGAGAAGTCATGTACATCGCATACATCGTGCTCGCCGTGCTGGTGTCGTTCCTGCTGGTGTTCTCCGGCCGCAGCATGCTGGTCAAGGACAAGGACATCGTGGAGACGCTGACCCGGCTCGGCGTGCCCAGTAGCTGGTACACCATGCTCGCGCTGCTGAAGTTCGCCGGTGCCGCGGGCCTGCTGATCGGCATCTTCTACCGGCCGCTGGGCATCGCCGCCGCCGTCGGCGTGGTCCTCTTCTTCATCGGCGCGGTCATCTCGCACCTGCGTGTGAAGGACGTCAAGGGCGTACCGGTGCCCGCCGTCCTGGTGCTGGTGTCGGCCGCCCCGCTGGTGCTTGGCCTCGCCTCGCTGTGACGGCGCGCGTCGGATGCGCGCCCGCCCCATCGGCCCGTACGGAAGCCCCGTACGGGCCGATCGCCCTTGCCCCGCCCTGTTCCCGCCCAGCGTCCTCCAGGGAGAAGCATGACGACGACTCTGCGCGAGGTCCTCGCCCGAGACCTCGCGGCCGGCACGCCCACGTTCTCCTTCGAGTTCTTCGCCCCGAAGACCGAGTCCGGCACCCGCAACCTGTGGGACGCCGTACGCCGGATCGAGCCGCTGTCACCCACCTTCGTGTCGGTCACCTACGGGGCGGGAGGCTCCTCGAAGGACCGCACGGTCGAGGTGACGCGGCGGATCGCGACCCAGACCACGCTGCGGCCGGTCGCCCATCTGACGGCCGTGGACCACAGCGTGGCCGAGCTGCGCCACATCATCGGCCAGTACGCGGACGCCGGGGTCCGGGACGTCCTCGTCCTGCGCGGCGACCCGCCCGGCGACCCTAACGGCCCCTGGATCCCGCACCCCGAGGGCTTCACCCACGCCCATGAACTCGTCGCCCTGGTGCGGGACATCAGCGACTTCAGCATCGGTGTCGCGGCGTTCCCCGAACGGCACCCGCGCTCACCCGACTGGGAGAGCGACATCCGGCACTTCGTCGCCAAGTGCCGGGCCGGCGCGGACTTCGCCATCACGCAGATGTTCTTCGACGCCGAGGACTATCTGCGCCTGCGTGACCGAGTGGCGGCGGCGGGCTGTACGACCCCGATCATCCCGGAGATCATGCCGGCCACCGACGTCCGCCAGATCCGCCGCTTCGCCCAGCTCAGCAACGCGTCCTTCCCCGAGGACCTGGCCCACCGCCTGGACGCCGCCCGCGACGACCCGGCCGAGGGCCACCGCATCGGCGTTGCCCACGCCACGGAAATGTCCGCCCGCCTGCTGACCGAGGGCGCCCCGGGCCTGCACTACATCACCCTGAACCGCTCCCCGGCGACGTACGAGATCCACCGGAACTTGGGGCTGACCGGGAGGTCTATGCCGGTGGCGGCGTAGGCGGACAGGAGGCGGGGCGGCGGCTGGAATCTGGGGCTGACCGGGAGGCCTGTGCCGCAGGCGGCTAAGGCGGCTTAGGCGGCTTAGGCGAAGGGCGGACGGGAGGCGGGGCGGCCGGCCGGAACTTGGGGCTGACCCGGAGGTCTATGCCGTGGGCGGCGTGGGCGTGGGCGTGGGCGTGGGCGAAGGGCTGAGGGCGGGAGGCGGGGGCGGCGGTGTCGGCCCCTGCGGGCCGGATGGCGCGTCGTCCTCCAGTTCGCCGCGCAGGGCCGCGATCACGAAGGCCGTCATGCAGGCGAGGAGGACCAGCGCGATCGGGCCCCAGATCGCCGGTATCGCCCAGATCGGCCAGTCGTTCCCCGACTGCGCCCAGAGCGTCAGCAGGGCGGCGCCGCCGATGGCGACGCCGTGCCACCGCACCACGGTCGCCGCCGCCGCGTGACGCCGGTCGCCCCGCGCGAGAAGGGCCCACAGCCCGCCCGCGAGGGCCGTGAGTCCGATCGGGATGCAGGCGAGCGCGCCGCCCAGCCGGTCCGCGGGCCACCCCACCGGGCCGACGGAGGTCTGCTGCACTCGCCCGTCGGCGTCCCGTACCTCGACGATCCGCCCGTGCCAGATCACCCCGACGACCTTGTCGTCCGGCTCCATCTCGGAGAGCACCGGACCGGTCTGCCGGAACGTCACATCCCAGGGCTCGCCTGCGGGCGGCACCAGCACGGCCTCCGGGGACCTGTGTCTGTCCCGGCGGTGGGTGTCGGCGCTCCGGACGGTGAATTGCTGTTCCCACAGGCATCCGGATGCCTTCACGGGGACGGACGCGCACGCCGGCGCCGCGCGGAACTCCCGCTCCCGCTCCAGCGCCCCGCCGACCTGAAAGCTCATGGCCACCCCGGCGACGAGGGCCACGACCCCGATCAGCAGCCACACCGAGATCCGCACGACCCTGTGGCCCGAGGTCCCCGCCACCCTCACTCCTTCTCCGGCCCGGCATGCTCGCTCGTGTCTGCGCCCACCCTGAACAGCAAAAACGCCCTCCCGAAGGAGGGCGGAGACTGGGCGCCCCCGGCAGGACTCGAACCTGCGGCCAAGCGCTTAGACGTCATTTCAATTGGTGTGATCTTGCGGCAGTCTGGGGCGATGACTGCTGCGCTTGTCGAGCGGATGGCGCCGGAGGACCTGTGGGAACTGT
>NZ_JBVJPT010000006.1:228667-455437 GCF_055609385.1 Streptomyces sp. NPDC036764 | reverse complement strand
ACAGTTCCCACAGGTCCTCCGGCGCCATCCGCTCGACAAGCGCAGCAGTCATCGCCCCAGACTGCCGCAAGATCACACCAATTGAAATGACGTCTTAGTGAAGGAACGGTTGCCAGTGACGACGACGGTGTCGCCCTCGTCGGTGAGCAGGGTCATGCCCGGGTCGAGGTCTCCCGCTTCGACCCACTCCTCCTCGGACGGGGACCAGAACGGGTGCTCGTACGTGGCCGTCAGCTTCTCGACGCCGTCCGCTGTTGCGATGGACAGCTCGTTGAAGTGTTTGTCGTCCTCGGTGACGATGAGGCGGGTGACTTTCTGGGCCCCGACTCGCCGGTTTCCGGGTCAGTGGCCCCTTGGCAGCTCGCTGCGCTCGCGCGGCCGTTTCGGCGTGTCTGTGCGGTCAACTGGGCTGAGTCGACCCATCCGGATCCCCGGTCGGCGTGGCGTCAGACATCGTGTACTTCCCATTCACGATCTTGATCGCACGACTCTCATGCAGAGCCGATAGAGCGTCGACGTAGATCGATTTATTGAGCCGAAACATTATGCCGTCTTCGTAAATCTTCGCTCGAATAGAGCTGCGCTCCAATGGCTCCACGCTCAGGTATTCGCGAATCAGCACCTGAGCCCGCCAAAAAAGCGACTGACGAATCTCTTTTAGCGCCCACCCAAAGCCGCCAGCAAGCAAGCCGGACAGCGCAATAGCCCCAGCCGCCTGGGTGTTAGAGCGGAAGCCATAGACGATCAGCCAGGCGATGTCGACCAATAGTGCTGATCCGCACACGAGTAGCGCGGTGGCTCCAATGCAATTTGCTGAGCTGCCCGCACCCATTAAGACGAACGAAAACAGGAAAAGTACGACCAGGAACGGCAGCAGGATTAGTAGTAGCCACATGATCGACATCGCGCCGCCTCCCCCAGTAGCTTCCTGAGAGTGTATCCGCGAGTCGGGCCATATAGACATCACCTGATGGAGAGCGGCCTACGGCCGCGCGACCTTTGGCAGTTGGCTGCGCTCCCGCGCGTCGGCCGCCGTACCGCGTTGAGCGCCGACACGCGCTCCGGCCGATCCGCCGGACAGGCGGTTGCAACATTTGGATGTTGCAGCTCCCCGCCGCGTCGTCGGCAGGCGTTGAAGAGACCACCCACACCCGCGCGGGGGTGGTCTCTTCGACTGTCCCGACTCGGGCTAGCGTCCGCAGCTTCCGCACCCCTCCCCTATCTAAGAGCCGATCTGACCTGCGGAAACACGCTCTTAACAACAGAGCGTGCCCGGACGCTGCGGACGCTGGCGGACGCTAAACATTTTGTTTAGCGTCCGCAGGAACAGTGCAGGTCAGAGGGGGTGTGCGATGCCCGGCGGACGCGGCGGACGCTATCTCCCCTCAACTCTCTAGTAAGAGAGTGAAGGACGGCTGTTCAGGACGGGGGATCGTGGTGCGCACTGCCGCCCCCACCTGAAGAGCCGGCGTGGGCCACGCAGAGCGGGAGGGGCCCGGCGACGCTCACCAAAGCCTGCCGTCCACCCCTTGGAAGGCCCCCGGGATGGCATTCCAGGCGGGGAGGGAGGTCCGCTGCCCCCTGGATTGCCGTCCTCGCCCACAAGCAAGAGGAGCACCACGCGCCGCCCGGGGTGCTCCTCTTGCTTGTGCGCGGCGTTCCGCCGGGGCCGTCATCCCGACCGATTTGGGTCGGTTGATGCCGCCAGTTGCGTCGACAGGGCCGGTTGACCCCCTGCAACCGCCTCTGACCTGCGAGTTTCCAAGTTGCCACAGTTTCCGGGCAAAGGGCCCTACGCGCACGCGCGCGTAGGGAGACGCGAACTGCCGTATTGCAGCGTCTCCGTGGGGGCATGGGCGGCCGTTCGCGCCTCTGGGAGGTTCCACCCCATGCAAGAGGGTCCAAGCGCCCTGAGGGGCCCTCACGGCCTTTGCCCCTACGGCGCTCGCCGCGCGAGCGTAGCGAGCTGCCAAGGAACACACGGCCGTAGGCCGCTCCTTCATGCTCTTCCTCCCCGACGAGCCCGGCATCGGCGAGGACGCACGCCGGCACCCAGGTGTTACGCGCAGGTGTGAGGGCTCCGGACTCCCAGCTCGGACACCAGGGGACAACTGACCGGCCAGTAGCTGGGGCCGAACCGAACGGACATGCGACCATCGTGCGCGCACCGTGCAGAAATGCGCCCAGGGCTGGGAGTACCCCGGACCCAGGCGAGCGTTCCCGTTCCGCCGAACGGCGGCCACGGCGCCCCGTCAGGGCCAGGCACGAGCATGATCAAGCCGTGACAGCTAAGCCGCGACGGGGACAGAGGGACCCGGCCTCACGGGGCCGACACGCTCCCCGCTTGTGGCCCGTCTGGGTAGTGGGCCTGCTCGCCCTCCTGCTGGCCCTGGCCGTGGGCTACGGGATCTACGAATTCCTTCACTCTCTCGCGTCGAAGGAGGCCACCCCGGAGAACCCCGTCGCTGCCCACGAGGTGATCCGCACCGCGCTGGCGACCCTCACCTTTGCCGGCGCTGTTCTCGCAGGGGTCTATGCCTACCGCAAACAGCGCCTTGCGGAGGGCGACGCTCATCGGGCCGACGACAAGCAGCTCGCTGAGCGCTTCACCACCGCCGCCGACCAACTCGGCCACGACCAGGCAGCGGTGCGCCTGGCTGGCGTATACGCCATGGCCCGGCTCGCCGACGACTGGGTCGAACAGCGACAAGTGTGCGTCGATGTTCTGTGCGCCTATCTGCGCATGCCGTACGAGCCCAATCTGGAGGCCACCTCGACGACATCGGAGGGCGAATCACTGTCGTCGATGCCCGTCGCATACAAGGAGGGCGAACGCGAGGTCCGCCACACCATCATCCGAACCATCCGCAGCCACCTACAACCTCAAGCACCGACCTCCTGGTCGGCGTGCAACTTCGACTTCACCCGCGCCACTTTCGACGGCGGGTACCTACAGGGAAGCCTTTTTCAAGGCACGGTCTCCTTCGGCGGCGCGGAGTTCAGCGGCCGCAGCTTCTACTTCGGTGGCGCGGATTTCAGCGCTGGCAGAGTCTACTTCGGCGGCGCGAAGTTCAGCGGCGGCAGCGTCACCTTCCGCGGCGCGAAGTTCAGCGGCGGCAGCGTCGACTTCACCGGCGCGAAGTTCAGCGGCGGCAGGGTTACCTTCATCGACGCGGAGTTCAGTGGCGGCACGGTTGCCTTCGTTGGCGCGAAGTTCAGCGGCGGCAGCGTCGACTTCACCGGCGCGAAGTTCAGCGCCGGCAGCGTCGACTTCCGCCGCGCGAAGTTCAGCGGCGGCGCGGTTACCTTCATCGACGCGGTGTACAGCGGCGGCACGGTCGACTTCGAGGACGTGACAGGCGCCCCACAGGACTGGGGACCTTTCCCGCCAACTGACTCGGGAGGGTGACGCCAAAAGCGGAAGAAGGCTAGGAAGCCCTCGAAGGCCATGCCTCCACCCGCAGGCTTCACCGCACCTCACCGAAGAGGAAGCCCCCACCGACGCCACCGCGTGTGCCCAGGACTAGGACGGTACAGGGACGCCGGGCCCTGTACCCATTTCCGCAGTCGGCTCACGATGGTCGTGGTGTCACGTCTGGTTCCGCCCCAGCTACCGGCCGGTTAGTTGTCCCATGGTGTCCGAGCTGGGATTCCAGGGCTGTGAGGGACCGTTACGGGCCACTGTGAGGGGGTGTGACGGGCCGCCGTTAGGGCCCGTCACACCCGTGTTCGCCTAGGGGTTTGGGTGTGACGCGGCCGTCACACCGTTACGGCGTGACGGCCCCCGTAGGGCCGAGGCCACGAACTCGTAGGCGCCCGAGAATTGTTCCGTGCCGGTGGAGGTTGAGCGCGTGCCAGTGAACCTTGATGGATGCGCGTTCGTGACAACGAAACCTGACCGGGCTGGTCAGGGGGCGCCGCGTAGCCGGTAGTCGCCCGACCCCCCGAGCGTCATCCGACTTGAGCGACCTGAACGAACACCGCGCAAGAATCCCCGTCCGTGGACAGGCTGGGCACCCCACGCCACTTCAACTCGTCGACGATGCACGTCCCGACTCTCCGGTCCCCTAGCGACAGTTGGTTGGCGCGCCGTATGACCGACCGACAGTGCCGCGAGTTGCCTGCTCCCAAGCGCGGACCGCACACGGCTGCTCACCCCGACTTCTCACAGCGAGGGCAAGCAGCGGGGCAAGCAGCCAGGCGACCAGGAACCCGATGGAGTATCTGCCTGGAGGGAAAGTGCCCTGACTCGGCGAGTAACGGCGTGACTGTGGGTGCCAGAGGAACGCGAGTTGACGCCAAGTGTGAGGAACCATAGGGCAATCCCAACCGCAACCTGGCGATCATTGGCAGAAGAGTGCTACAACCCTGACATACTTCGTAACACGTCTGGCCAGACCCTCACTCGCAATGTAGGCGAAGGAAGGGTGTCATCTTTCGAAGTTCCCCTTGCGGTCAGCCGACGCGAAGCCGTTGGTTCTGGATCATCGTGCTGTCTACGTGGCTAGGTGACACTGTCACCGCAGCAGCTCTCGGCGCCCTCTCCGTGCTCATAACTAGCGAAGCCGAGGCTTCGGCGTAAAGGCTGCTGGAGTTGTGGGGTGCCCCCGTGGGCAAGGTGCGGGGGCACCCGTCTCTGTTTTGGTCGTCCCGCTCCGCAGGCATCGAGCACCGCTCAGCCTTCGATGGCACACGCTCAACCTTCAGTGTCACAGGACAAGAATCGTCCGCCCGAAGGGCGGTCCCTCTCACTCTTCCACAACGACGAACCGACGGCCGGGCACGGCCCAGCCCGATAGCGATCCGGCGGCGCTCCCCTGTGGAGGCGCCATGCGGCGCGAGTGCGGAGCCCTGGATAGCTCGCTAACCGCTAACGTGCTGGTCACCAGCATTTTTGGTCGCTAGCGGGGTCGCTAACGCTAACGGTCCCTGCCGCTAGCGCTAGCGGCTCCTCGGGGCCCTACGCCGGGCCGTCTGTGGGCCGTCCGAGGGTGGCCGACGACGACAGACGACGAGTGCTTCATCCCTGGTAACGAGGGCGTCGCGTAGCCCATTTGCAGGTAAGCGATACCTATCACGAGTCTATGGTGATCAGGTGAGCGAGCAGACGACGCAGTCGCAGCGGTCAGTGGTCGTCGCCGGCGCCGGCATGGCCGGTGTGCAGACGGCGGTCGCCCTGCGCGAACAGGGCTTCACCGGCACCGTCACGCTGATCGGCGCCGAGCCCCACCAGCCGTACGACCGGCCGCCCCTGTCCAAGGCCGTGCTGCTCGGCAAGGCCGAGGGCTCCGCCTTCGACGTCGACTTCGAGTCGCTCGGCATCGACCTGCGGCTGGGGCGCGAGGTGCTGGGCGTGCGCGTCGCCGACCGGGAACTGGACACCGAGGCCGGGCCCGTCCCGTACGACGTCCTCGTGCTGGCCACCGGCGCCGAACCGATCCGGCTGCCGGGCGCGGAGGGCGTGCCCGGCGTGCATCTGCTGCGCACCCTGGACGACGCCGAGCGGCTGCGCCCGGTGCTGGCCCGGCAGCACGACATCGTGGTCGTCGGCGCGGGCTGGATCGGCGCGGAGTTCGCGACGGCCGCGCGCGAGGCGGGCTGCGCGGTGACGGTCGTGGAGGCCGCCGACCGGCCGCTCGCGGGGGCGCTGCCCGCGGAGGTGGCCGCGCCGATGACCGCCTGGTACGCGGACAGCGGGACGACACTGCGCACGCACACGCGCGTGGCGCGCGTCGAGCCCGGCGCGGTGATCCTCGACGACGGCTCGCGGGTGCCCGCGGGCGCCGTCGTGGTCGGCATCGGGGCCCGCCCCGCCACCGCCTGGCTGGCCGGCTCCGGCATCCATCTCGGCGCGCACGGCGAGGTCGTGGCCGACGACCGGCTGCGCACGTCGGTGCCGGACGTCTACGCGGTCGGCGACTGCGCCTCCTTCCCCTCCGGGCGCTACGGCGAGAGGCTGCTGGTCCACCACTGGGACAACGCCCTCCAGGGCCCGCGCACGGTCGCCGCCAACATCCTCGGCGAGACCCTCGCGGTCTACGACCCGGTGCCGTACTTCTGGTCCGAGCAGTTCGGCCGCTTCGTCCAGTACGCCGGCCACCACGCCGCCGCCGACACCACCCTGTGGCGCGGCGACCCGTCGAGCCCGGCCTGGACGGTCTGCTGGCTGCGGGACGACCGCCTCGTCGCCCTGTTGGCGGTGGGCCGGCCGAGGGACCTCGCGCAGGGGCGGCGGCTGATCGAATCGGGCACCCCGATGAACACGGACCTGATGACGGACCCGGCGAGGCCGCTGAAGGCCGCGACGGCCTAGCGCGCCGAGGCGACGCCGATCCCAGGTGGACCGGCCTGACTTCCGACTGTCAGTGGCAGATGGCAGGCTTGTTTCCGTGACCGAGATTGACGCAAAGATTGATGCTCTCGTCCCCGCCTGGCTCACCCTGCCCGACATCGCCGAACAGCTCGACGTCGAGGTGACGCGCGTCCGGCAACTGGTCAAGGAGGGCCAGCTCATCGCCGTACGCCGTGGTGAGAACCGCGCGCTGCACGTCCCTGCCGCCTTCATCGACGGAGACAAGGTCGTCAAGGGTCTGTCCGGGACCCTGACGCTCCTGAGGGACGACGGCTTCACGGACGAAGAGATGCTGGAGTGGCTCTTCACGCCCGACGAGAGTCTGCCCGGTACCCCCGCGCAGGCCCTCAGTGAGAACCGCGGCACGGAGGTGAAGCGGCGCGCTCAGGCGCTTGCCGTCTGATCCGAAGCACGTCAAACGCGCGAAGGGCGCGAATCCGAATATCGTCCGGCTACAGGCCGGGGCCGCCTTGAGCCACGGCCGCGGATGACCGCGGCCGTGTCCAGGGACCCTGGTCGACTGCGACTGCGACTGCGACTGTGCGGGGCGCGCGGCGGGCAGCACCTGCCGCGCGCATCCGCCGGGTCCCCGGTTGGGCGGGTCCGCCTTCTCCGGTCTGCCTTCTCCGGTCCGCCCTCTCCGGTCCGCCCTCTTGGGTGCACCCCTCCGAGGGGCCCGGCGCCATGGGCCCAGGCGCTGTGCGCAGGTTCCGGCGCCCGTGCCGTGGGCCGTGGGCCGCGCGCTGAGGGCTGCGTCCGCACGCCGTGGGCTGCGTCCGCACGCCGTGGGCTGCGTCCGCACGCCGTGGGCTGCGCCCGCACGCTGAGGGCTGCGCCCGCCGTACCGTCGGCTCCGGCTACCGTGTGCCACCGTCCGGCACCCGTCCGACCTCACCGGCCGGTCTCACCCGCCCGGCAACCCGACCACAGGGGGCACCGCATGTCCGACACCGTCACCGCCGGCAGCGTCCGCAGTCAGCTCGCCGACGCCCGGCTCTACCTCTGCACCGACGCCCGTAAGCGGCAGGGCGACCTCGCCGAGTTCCTGGACGCCGCCCTGGCCGGTGGCGTCGACATCGTGCAGCTCCGGGACAAGGGCATGGAGGCGGCCGAGGAACTGGAGCACCTGAAGGTCTTCGCCGACGCCTGTGCCCGGCATGGCAAGCTCCTCGCGGTCAACGACCGGGCCGACGTGGCCCACGCCGCCGGCGCCGACGTCCTGCACCTCGGCCAGGGCGACCTCCCGGTCCCCGCCGCCCGCGCGATCCTCGGGGACGACATCCTGATCGGCCGCTCCACGCACGCCGACGCGGAGGCCGACGCGGCCGCCGGCGAGGAGGGCGTGGACTACTTCTGCACCGGCCCCTGCTGGCCCACCCCCACCAAGCCCGGCCGCCACGCACCCGGCCTCGACCTCGTCCGGCACACCGCGGCCCTCGGTACCGACCGCCCCTGGTTCGCCATCGGCGGCATCGACCTCGGCAACCTCGACCAGGTGCTGGAGGCGGGCGCCCGACGTGTCGTCGTCGTACGGGCGATCACGGAGGCCGACGACCCGGCCGCCGCGGCGGCCGACTTCGCCAAGCGGCTCCGGCAGGCTTAGGCCGCCGCATCGCCGCATCGCCGCATCGCCGCATCGCCGCATCGCCGCTCACCGCATCACCGCATCGCCCGTCGATCGGCCGATGGGGCGTGTCTCAGCCAGTGGGCAACCTGGCCGCTTCCCCGCGGAGCGACCCCCGTATTCGGCCGTCGTTCGGCCCTTGTTTGTCCAAGGCGTGGACAACCACCAGACAATTCGGGCAAATGTCCGGCGTCCGGTTGGGGGACCGGTGCCCCCTGGCTAACCTGCGAGTATGGCCCTCGGCACCGCATCCATCAGGTCGGACCACGCTCGTACCGTGCGCGACATGCTCGCGACCGGCAAGACGACGTATTCCTTCGAGTTCTACGCGCCCAAGACCCCGAAGGGCGAGCGGAACCTGTGGAACGCGCTGCGCCGGGTCGAGGCCGTCGGACCCGACTTCGTCTCCGTGACCTACGGTGCGGGCGGCTCCACCCGCGCCGGCACGGTCAAGGCGACCGAGGCCATCGCCTCGGACACGACGCTCACCCCGATCGCCCACCTCACCGCCGTCGACCACTCGGTGGCCGACCTGCGCAACATCATCGGCCAGTACGCCGACGCCGGGATCCGCAACATGCTGGCGCTGCGCGGCGACCCGCCCGGAGACCCGCTGGGCGAGTGGGTGCGGCACCCCCAGGGCCTGACCTACGCAGCCGAGCTCGTCGAGCTGATCAAGGACTCCGGCGACTTCTGTGTGGGCGTCGCGGCCTTCCCGGCGATGCATCCGCGCTCTGCCGACTGGGACGTCGACGTCCGTCACTTCGTCGACAAGTGCCGCGCGGGCGCGGACTACGCGATCACGCAGATGTTCTTCGAGCCGGAGGACTATCTCCGGCTGCGCGACCGCGTGTCGGCGGCCGGCTGCGACACCCCGATCATCCCGGAGATCATGCCGATTGCCAGCGCGAGGACGCTGGAGCGGATCCCCTCGCTCACCAACGCCGGCTTCCCGGCCGCCCTGAAAGAGCGGATCCTCACAGCAAAGGACGATCCTGCGGCTGTACGCTCCATTGGCATCGAGTTCGCCACGGAGTTCTGCGCACGGCTGTTGGCCGAGGGAGTGCCCGGACTGCACTTCATCACGCTCAACAACTCCACGGCGACGCTGGAAATCTACGAGAACCTGGGCTTGCACCATCCCCCGCAGGCCTAGACCGGCCGTCCTGACGTACGTCACACTGCGTAGGCGGCCACTGGGAGAGGGGCGTACATGGGCTGGACGGTCCTCTACATCGCGTTCGGCATCGTCGCGCTGTGGCTGCTCGGCGAGGTGCTGTTGCAGTACAAGGCGCGGCTGCGCTGGCGGCTGCTCGCCTTCGTCGGGTTCCTCGGCGTCGTGGTCGGGGTGCTGATCCCGTCGGTCATCGTCATCGGTCTGGGCGCGGCCGCCTTCGCGATCGGCCAGACCTACGTCACGCTGTCGTTCCGCCGCGGCTTCTCGGCGGGCTGGGCGGTCTCCGCGCCTGCCCTGGGCCCCCTCGGCAGCAAGCGCCGCGGCGAGCCCGAGCGCCAGGAGCCGACCCTGGAGGTCTCCGACCTGGAGGCGTCCGAGGGCGGGTACACGGGGCACGACGATGCCTACGGCCAGGAAGGCGCCGGATACGGCGACGACTACGACCGCGACGACGTCTTCACCCCCACCCGCGGTGGGCAGCCCCTCGCCGCGGAGTCGACCGCCGTCTACGAGCCGCAGCCCATGCCGGAGGACACCGGCTCGTACGGCATATACAGCGACGCCGCCTACGCCGCCGCCAATCAGGACTACGCCGCCGCGGGCCAGCCCCAGGACCAGTACGCGACGGCCGACCAGAGCTACGGCTACGACGCCTACGCCGGCTACGACCAGCAGCAGTACGGCTACGACCCCAACGGCCAGCAGCAGTACGCCGCCTACTCCGACCCGTACGTCGGCACCCAGACCTACGACGGCGCCTCCTACGACGCCTACGGCCAGCAGCAGTACGGGCAGCAGGGCTACGGTCAGGACCAGTACGCCACGGGTACCTACGGCGAGACCCCGTCCAGCGGCGTCTGGGTCCCGCAGCAGCGCACCGACGAGGCCTACGGCGGCGAACTCCCGCCGGAACAGCAGTACCCGTACCAGGGCAACGGCCAGCAGCAGGGGCAGGGGTACGACGAGCAGTACCGTTTCTGACGGTTTGCGCAGGGCGACTCAGCCACGGGGGACGGCTCGGCCGGCGGTCACTGCGAGCCCTGGAAGTCCGGCCCCTCCACGATCAGCCCGGCCACCAGCGCACCCGACATGCCGGCGTGCGGGAGGCCGCCGCCGGGGTGGGACCAGCCGCCGACCGTGAACAGGCCCGACACGGCCGTGCCGTTCGGCGCGTGCAGCAGACGCCCCTCGGCAGCGGCCAGCGCCGGGGCCGGAACCGCTCCGCCGGCCGCGCCGGTCGCCTCCGCGATGTCGGCCGGGGTGCGCACCTCATGCCACAGGAGGCGGTCGCGCAGGCCGGGCACGGCCCGCTCGGCCACGGCGATCACGTCGTCCACGTGTCGCTCGAAGAGCTCCGCTTCTGCCGAGCCCCAGTCGGGCTGCGCCGGCACCGTCGACGTGAGCGTGATCGCCTCATGGCCGGCGTCCGGAACCAGCGCGGGGTCGTCGGGCCGTAGGACGGTGACCGTGGGCCGCTTGGCCATGCCGCCGGCAGCACCGAACAGGGCGTCCAGCTCGATCTCACGGTCCTCCGCGTGCACCACCGTGCGGTGCGCCGTGCCCTCCGGCCGGGCGCCGCGCAGCGCCAGCAGCACCGTCAGCCGGCTCGCCGCCCGGCGCTGGGGCGCGACCTCGCCCTCGCCGCGCACCGCCGTTCCCCGCATGAGGTGGTCCAGCACCCCGGGAGTGACCCCCGAGACCACGAAGTCGGCCTCCGCCATCGACCGGTCGGCCAGCTCCAGCCCCGCCGCACACCCGTCCTTCTCCAGGACCCCGGTGACCTCGACGCCGAAGTGGAACTCGACCTTCCTGGCCAGGCACCGCTCGTACACGGCCCGCGCCAACTCCCGTATTCCGCCGCGCACATACCAGGTCCCGAAGGCGTGCTCCATATACGGCAGCACGGCCGCGTTGGCCGGGGTCGTGCCGGGATCCAGGCCGTACGCCAGCGCGTGGCTCTCCAGCAGGGCGACGAGCCGGGGGTCACGCAGCTCCCAGGCGCCGACCTCGGCGAGGGTGCCCGCCCGGCGGGTGCGCAGGAGGCGTTTGTGCGGGACCGCCGGGTAGGGCTCGCGCTCGGCCAGCACCTGCCAGTTCGGCCACAGGGGCTCCTCCAGCAGTGGTCTGCGGGTGCGGTCCCAGGTCTCGCGGGCGCGGATCAGGAAGTCGCCCCAGCGGCCGCCCGCTCCGGCGCCCAGCGCCTCGTCCAGAGCCGCAACGACGCCCGCGCGTGAGGCGTTCGGCAGCGACACCTCGGTGCCGTCCGCGAAGACGTGCCGCGCGGACGGGTCGACCTGGACCAGCTCGACGCACGCCTCCAGCGGCTCCTTGCCGGTCTTGACGAACAGGTCGCGGTACACGGCGGGGAGGGTGAGCAGCCCGGGGCCGGTGTCGAAGCCGAAGCCGTCGCGCTCGAAGCGGCGCACCGCTCCGCCGTACGTCTCCGCACGCTCGTACACCGTCACCCGGTGGCCCGCGACGGCCAGTCGGGCAGCGGCCGCCATCGCGCCCATCCCCGCGCCGATCACCGCAATCCTCGCCATGCCAGGGACTTTATCGGCCGCTACTGACAACGGCCCACCGACCTGGGAGGACGGCTCAGCCTGGCCGTTGCGTCACCGCCTGCGCGAGCCGCTTCTCGGCCCGCCGCTCGGCCCTGCTCCGCAGGAAGCGACGGATCCGGGAGACCAGGAAGTACAGCAGGAACAGCCCGGCGAGCAGCAGGGCGCCCGCCACGGAGGCCGCGGCCACGGGGTGGAAGATCGCGAAGGTGATGATCGCGGCGACCCCGAGATCCTCGGCGAGGCTCACGATGACGTTGCTGAACGGCTCGGGCGAGGAGTTGACCGCCATCCGCGTCCCGGCCTTGACCAGGTGGCTGACCAACGCCGTGGAACCGCCGACCGCGCCCGCCGCCAGCTCCGGCACCGACCCGTTCTGCCCGGCGAGCAGCGCCGCGACGACCGCGCCCGACACCGGCCGGATCACGGTGTGCACCGAGTCCCACGCCGTGTCGACGTACGGGATCTTGTCGGCGACGGCCTCGATGAGGAACAGCACGCCGGCCGCTATCAGGACGTCGGGCCGCTGCAGTGCCTCGGGCACCTCGTCGCTCAGCCCCGTCGCGCCGAATATGCCGAGCAGCAGCACGACGGCGTAGGCGTTGATGCCGCTGGCCCAGCCGCTTGTGAACACCAATGGGAGTACAGACACGGGGGCGATCGTAACCACTGGTCAACACGGGGTCTTGGGGATGAGCACGCAGCTCTGAGTACGCGTACCTAGCCGACGAGATGAGTACGCGCGCGGATGGGGCGCGACCTGCGTGAACGAGAGAGTGGAGGCACGGAGAAGGGGATCGGCTCCGGCACCGGCGACACGGGGCGCCGGAACGGAGCGTCCCCGGATCCGCTCCTTCCGCCGGCCTGGTGTCGGCGGGAGTGAGACCGGGGGACCCGGGGGATCGACCGAACGGGGGTCCAGGGGGGATACGGGGGAAATCGGGGGGCGTACGGGGGAAACGGGGGAGCACGAGAAGGCGCCGGTTCGACAGTGGCCCGCGGGGGACGCGGCCACTTCGAACCGGCGCTTTCGTGTGCGCGCTCCGGCCGGCCTCAGCGGTGGCCGCTCACCCGGCCCTGCAACAGCCGGGACAGCGCCGCGTGCACGTCGTCCAGGGAGCGCTCCGGCTGGAACGACTTCCAGTCCAGCGCGGCCACCAGGACCATGCCGACCAGTGCCGCGGCCGTCAGCGGGACATCGATCTCGTCGCTGAACTCGCCGCTCTCCACGCCCTCGCGCAGCACGCCCTCGACGACCGCCACGGCCTGCTGGCGGACCACCATCAGCGTGGACTGCCAGGCCCGGTTCGTCCGCCACAGCTCGGCGACGTAGAGCTGTGTGAAGGACGGGTAGCGGTCGATGAAGACCAGCCCCGCGCGGACCATCGCGTCCAGAGCGTCCACCTTGCCGCCGCCCTCCCGCGCGGTCTGCTCGGCGGCCTCGCGCAGGGAGGCGGTCAGGAGGCCCACGCCGTGGCGCAGCAGCTCCTCGAAGAGGACCGACTTGCTGGCGAAGTTGTAGTAGACCGTGCCTTTCGCCACTCCGGCCCGCTCGGCGATCTCGTCGACCGTGGTGGCGGAGAAGCCCTGCTCGGCGATGAGCGTGACGGCCGCCTCGTAGAGCTTCTGCCGGGTGGCCTCACGGCGCGTGCTGCCGCCCGACGCGGCGCTGCTGCTTTCCATGTGGCTGATTGTCCCGCGCGCGCTCACAGGCTCAGCTCCGGGTGCAGCCGGTCGAGCGTCCACACCTGGCGGCGCCGGGCCGACAGCGCGGTCAGCGCGAGGGCGCCCGCGGTGAAGGCGACGAGCACCACGCACGCGTGCCACACCGGTCCCAGACCGCCGCCCGTGATGAGCCTCCTGAGGGCCTCGACGACGTAGCTCATCGGCAGGAAGGGGTGGAGCGCGTTGAAGAAGCCCGGGCTGGTCTGCACGGGGTAGGTGCCGCCCGCGGACGTCAACTGAAGCATCAGCAAGGCCAGTACGAGGATCCGGCCGGCCGCCCCGAAGCGTGCGTTCAGCCACTGCACGATCGCCGCGAAGCACGCCGTCACCAGGAACAGGAAGCCCACCGTGCCGGCCGCGCGCGCCATCTGGAGCCCGATGGCCCAGTGCAGCACCGACATCAGGGCCACCGTCTGGAGCACCCCGATCGCCACCACGGGCAGCCATCCGGCCAGCGCGATCCGCCACGCCGGGGCGCCCGCGGCGAGCGCGCGCCGGTTCATCGGCGCGATCAGCATGTACGCCACCATCGCGCCCACCCACAGGGACAGCGGGATGAAGTACGGGGCGAACCCGGTGCCGTAGTTGGGCGCCTTGTGCAGGTCCCTGGACAGCAGTTGGACGGGGTCGGCCATGACCTCGGTGCGCTGGTCGCGGTCGTTCTTGTCGTAGTCGGGGATCTGCTTCGCGCCGTCGTGCAGACCGTCCGAGAGCTTCCCGGAGCCGTCGACGAGCTTGTAGATGCCGCCGTTGAGGTCGTGGGCACCGGTCTTCAACTCGCCCACACCGGTGTCCAGATCGGCCGCGCCGCCCTTGGCGTCGCCGAGCCCGGAGTGCAGCTTCTTGGCGCCCGCGGCGACCTTCGTGGCGCCCTGGTTGAGCTTGTTGATCCGGCCGACGGCGTCGTCGAGGTCCTCGGAGAGGCGGGGCGCGCGGTCGGCAAGGCCCTGGGCCTGCTTCTGGAGCGTGGCGAGGTGCTTGTCGAGCTTCTTCAGATCGCCGTTCTGGTCGGCGATCAGCGTGTTGAGGTCGTCGGCGATCAGAGCCACGTCGGCGGCCGACTGCTTCGCCTTCTTCAGGTCGGAGCAGGCCGGGTCGGGCAGTACGGGATCCTCGCAGCGCGCCTTGTAGATGAGATCCAGCGCGTCGGAGGCCGTATGGGCGCCCTTGGCGGCGGCCGGAGCGCGCTCCACCAGGTCGTCGAGGTTGTTGCGGATCGCACCCGAGGCGTCGGCGACCAGTTGGGCGGTGTCACCGATGGACTTCTCGTTGTCCTTCAGGAACGGGCCGATCTTCTTGTCGATCCCGTTGACCCTGTCGGCCAGCGTCTGCGTGCCCTGCGCGACCCGTCGCGAGCCGTCCTCAAGGTCGCCCGCGCCCTTGTTGAGCTTCCTCAGGCCGCTGGACAGCTTGCCGCTGCCCTCCTTGGCGTCCTTCAGGCCGTCGGCGAGGTCTTTGGAGCCCTTCTCGGCCTTGCCGATGCCGCCTTCGAGCCGGTCGGCGCCGTTCGCGGCCTTCACCGTCGCGCCGTGGATGTCGGAGAACGACACGAAGATCCGGTCCAGGAACGACCGCGAAGC
This sequence comes from Streptomyces sp. NPDC036764, assembly GCF_055609385.1. NCBI lineage: Bacteria > Bacillati > Actinomycetota > Actinomycetes > Kitasatosporales > Streptomycetaceae > Streptomyces > Streptomyces sp. NPDC036764. Next base: position 440,418 of record NZ_JBVJPT010000006.1, on the reverse strand, counting down.
CTTCGTGGACGCCGCCTCGCGCACCTCGCTGAAGACGGTCCGCGAGATCTGCCCGACGATGTAGTTGTTCGCGTCGTTCGTACGCACCTGGAGGGCGCCCGTCTCCGGCGCGTCGCCCGCGCTGGAGGCGATCCGCTCACTGAAGTCGGACGGCATGGTCAGCGACAGGTAGTAGGTGCCGTCCTCGACGCCCTTCTCGGCCTCGGCCGCACTGACCTCGCGCCAGTCGAAGACGTCGCTCTCGAGCAGCCCCTTGGCGATGTCGTCGCCGGCCGTCAGCTTCTTCTCCCCGACGGCCGCCCCCTTGTCGTCGTTGACGAGCGCCACGGGGATCTTGTCGAGACGGCCGTACGGGTCCCAGAACGACCACAGGTACAGCGCGCCGTACAGCAGGGGCAGCACCAGCAGCGCGACCAGGGCGGCACGCGGCAGCTTCCCCCGGCCGAAGCGCCTCAGCTCAAGCGCGGCCAGCCTCGGCGAGCGCATCGGCGGCCTCCTTTCCGTCGGATTCCTGCACGTCTTCCTGCGCGTCCTGGGAGGCCGGCGCCTCGTCCGCCGAGTCGTTCGTGTCCGCCGTGTCGGTCGCGTCGGTGGGGTCGGTCGTGTCGGTGGGTTCGGTCGGCCCTGTGGAGACCTTGACCGTGCCTTCGGGGGCCTCGCTGCACACCGCGACGACCGTGGTCCCGTTCTCGGCGAGCGACTTCAACAGCGCCCAGACCTCGGCCCGTTCGGCGTCCGAGAGCTTGAGGTCGGTGTCGTCGACGCCGAGCAGTCGCGGGCGCCCGATCAGGGTCAGCGCGAGGGACAGCCGCAGCGCCTCCAGACGCTCAAGATCGCGTACGGCCGTACGCGATCCCTTGGGCAGGGAAGCGAGGTCGAGCCCCGCCGCCTTCAGCGCGGCGTCGATCCGAAGCCGTTCCTCCGACTTCCGCTCGGCACGCGGGCGCAGCAGCCCACGCAGCGAATCGCCGAACCGCCGCTGAAGCAGCGCGCGTTCGTGCAGGTGCTCGGCGACGGTCAGGGCCGGGTCCAGGTCGGTCACACCCGGAACGTGGGCCACGCCGCTGACGCGCCGCACCGCCGCCATGCGCTTGGGCAGCGCCGTCCCGCCCACCGTCGCGGTTCCCTCGGTGGACTTCATCCGCCCCGTGAGCGCCAGCAGCAGGCACGTCCTGCCGGTGCCCGACGGCCCCTCGATCGTGATCAGCGAGCCTGGCCCGGCCTCGAACGAGACCCCGCGGAACGCCCATCCGCGGGGCCCCTTGAGCCCGAGCCCCAGGGCCGTGACGCCGGCTCCGGCCACGGTTCCCCCCATCCCTGCCCCCTCGATTTGAACTGACTGGTCAGTGCAAAAGTTAGTCCGAACTCGCGATCGAAGCAAAGCCGCAGGTCAGAACGGATTGTCAGTGCCATACCTCACGATGGGCACATACGGCATCCCGTATCGGGCATGCCGTCACACAGACGACAGGAGGTTCGTCATGGCCAGCTACCACGCAGCCGCCGCCCGCCGGCGCCGCGCCACCGGCCCTGCCCCCTCACTGACCGGCCCGGCGAGCGACGTGCACCCCGTGCTCCGCCGGACCACGGCCCCGCCCGCCGCCCTCGACCTGCTCGCCCAGGCCCGTGCCGGACTGGACGAGGCCGCCGTTCTGGAAACGCCGAACGAGCGCTACGCAACCGCCCACCTCGCCGCCCTGCGCACCGCCGCCGCCGTACTGGCCGCGCGCGGGCGCCCGGAGCCCACGTCCAGGCGGCGGGCCCGCATCCGGAGCGCTTGGGAAGTGCTCCCCGAGATCGTGCCCGAACTCACCGAGTGGAGCGCCCTGTTCGCCTCGGGTGCCCGGCGCCGCGCCCGGGCCGAGGCGGGCATCCAGGGCGCGGCCAGCCGCCGGGACGCCGACGACCTGATACGCGACGTGGCGATGTTCCTGCGCCTCGTCGAGCGGATGCTGGTGCTCCAACCGGTCCTGTCCCAGCCGCGCACGGACGCGGACGGAAGCACCGAGGAGGTGGGCGGGGTGCACCGGGAGAGGGACGACATGCCGGACGCTGGCTGAGGAGCCCGTCGTGTCCGTCGTGCGAGACGTACGGCGTCACGCGGCACCGCGATGGCCGGGTGGGGTGTCTTAGGCAATAGGGTGGAGGGCGCCTGGAGCCTTCCCGCCCGTGACCCGGGCCGAGGAAGGCAGCCCGCTCGCTCCGCCGTGCAGACGGCGGTGCCCCGCCGAGGAGTCAATCGCCGTGTCGGACCCGATGCGCCCCCGCGCCTCCCTGCGTACCGCCGTGGTCTGGGAGGTCCTCCAGGACGCCCTGGACCGCCGGGTGAAGGCCACGGGTCGCCAGGCGCTGGACGTCCTCGACACCGGCGGCGGCAGCGGCAACTTCGCCGTGCCCCTGGCCCGCCTCGGCCACCGTGTCACCGTGGTCGACCCCAGCCCGAACGCGCTCTTCGCCCTGGAGCGGCGCGCCGCCGAGGCCGAGGTCGCCGACCGGGTGAAGGGCGTGCAGGGAGACGCCCACGGCCTGTTCGACGTCGCCGAGCGCGGCGGCTACGACGTCGTGCTGTGCCACGGCGTCCTGGAGTACGTCGACGACCCCGCCGAGGGCATCCTCAACGCGGTGGCCGCCCTGCGCTCCGAGGGCGTCCTCAGCCTCCTCGCCGCCGGTCTGGGCGGTGCCGTGCTGGCGCGCGCTCTCGCCGGGCACTTCAAGGAGGCCAAGCAGGCCCTTCAGGACCCGGACGGCCGCTGGGGCCAGGGCGATCCCATGCCACGCCGTTTCACCGCCGAGCAGCTCACCGGGCTCGTCGAGGGGGCCGGGCTCAGGGTCGGTGCCGTGCACGGCGTGCGGGTCTTCGCCGACCTGGTTCCCGGGGTGCTGGTGGACACCGAGCCCGGGGCGCTGGAGGCGCTGCTGAAGCTGGAGGAGGCCGCGGCCGAGCTGTCCGCCTTCCACTCGGTGGCCACCCAGCTCCACGTGCTGGGCGAGACGAGGGAGACCTCGCAGACCTGAGCCGCCCACTGCGCCCGGACCGTCAGGGTGCGCCTTGATCAGGGACTTGGCTGCACATGGAGTACGCCACAGGCCCCCCGATCGAGCGCTCAGCGCCGTATGATCGAGGGAGACCGTTCCGGCATGACGGGTCGGCCGCTGGGGAATGAAGATCTCAGCGAGCCGGGACGTCCATGCCGGAGCCCGGTTGGCCAATTGGCGTAGAGGGGCGGGTTTCACGGGGGCGATTCCCTGCCTATCCTGAAGGGACCCCCCGGGTCGCCCCGGCGACTGCACGATGAGGAGGACTCCGTGCCGCTCTCGGAGCACGAGCAGCGAATGCTCGAGCAAATGGAGCGAGCGCTGTACGCCGAAGATCCCAAGTTCGCGACAGCGCTTGAGGGAAGCGGGCTGCGCACGTACACCCGGCGACGGGTCTACCAGGCGGTCGCGGGCTTCCTCGTAGGTATCGCGCTCCTCATGGCTGGAATGGTCGCCAAGCAGGTGTGGCTCAGCGTGGTGGGCTTCCTCGTCATGCTGGGCTGTGCGGTACTCGCGGTGACCGGTTGGCGCAAGGCCCCCAAGCCGGGCGAACAGCCCTCGGGCGGCCAGCAGGCCCGCCGTCAGCCGCATCAGAAGCGCTCCCTGATGGACCGCATCGAACAGCGCTGGCAGCGCCGCCGTGACGAACAGGGCGGCCATTAACTCGAAGAGCCCCCAACAGCTCCCGGACATGCATCAGGGGGTGACCATCCGCAAGGTGGTCACCCCCTGATGCATGTCCTGCTCCGGCCGCCCGGCAGCCTCACGCCCACGTCAGCCCACGCCACGTCAGGCCCTCGCGCACCCTTGGCCCACGCAGCCCCTCTCAGGCTCCCGCGAACCCGCGGCTCACGCCAACGCGGCCCGCACGAACCCTCGCCTCAGGCGTGGGCCCGCACGAACCCTCGCCTCAGGCGTGGGCCCGCACGAACCCTCGCCTCAGGCGTGGGCCCGCACGAACCCTCGCCCTCAGGCGTGGGCCCGCACGAACCCTCGCCTCACGCGTGCCGTCACCCCTGCTGCCCGGGCGTCGACGGCCTCCGCAGCGTCGGCCGGGCCGCTGCCGCGCGGCGCTTGACCGCGTTCCACCGGTCCAACACCGCCCAGGCCACGCGCACGCTGGACCGGGGGACCAGCAGCGCACGCAGGTTGGCCGTCCAGCCGGCCTTGGACCGGAGGTCGCTCCGCACCCGCCGGACGTCCTCCGCGAGGCCCGCCGTCGGGTGGGGGACGGGGGCATAGAGGACCTGCTCCACCGCGTCGGCCACTCGGTGGACCGAGGCAGCGGCCGGTGGGTCGAGCCGGCCCAGGCGGACGATGCGGGCGGCCGTCTTGCGGGGCGTCTGAGAGTCGTCCGGCGGAATGCCGAAGTCCCAGGCCGTGTCCGTCAGTTCCTGCCAGACCGACAAGGTGTGCAGCGGGATGTCCGCCTCGGCGCGCCCGTGCGCTCCCAGCCGTACCGATCTCGTCCGCAGTCGCCACAGCATCGGTGAAGACGGGATCAGCAGCGCCGCGGCGCCGCCGAGCGCCCATGCCAGCAGGACGTACCACTTCGGGCCGTCACCGCCGACGGCCACCGCGGCCTCCGGCGACTCGCTCGAGCACAGCTCCGGCTTCTGCCCCGCGCAGCTCTCGCTGGTCGAGGGGGTGGCGGACGGGCCCGTGCTGGTCGACTGCGAGGGCCGCGCCACGTCCGGGAGCGTGGAGCCGGGCGTGTCCGACTGGGTGTAGGACGGCACGGAACCGCGGGTCGGCGTCGGCTCGAAGCGGGTCCAGCCCACGCCCTCGAAGTACAGCTCGGGCCAGGCGTGCGCGTCCCGCAGCCCCACCGAGACGGAGTTGTCGCCCTGCGGGGTACCGGGCGCGAAGCCCACCGCGACCCGGGCCGGTATGTCCAGCGAGCGGGCCATCGCCGCCATCGCGAAGGAGAAGTGGACGCAGAAGCCTTCCTTGTCCCGCAGGAAGCGGGCGATGGCCCCGGGACCGCTGCCGACCTTCACGTTGGTGTCGTACTGGAAACCGCCCGTGATGGAGAAGTACTCCTGGAGCTTGACCGCCTGCTCGTAGTGGCTGCTCGCGCCCTCGGTGACCTGGCGGGCGGTCCGGCCGACCACCGCGGGCAGCGACTTCGGCAGCTTGGTGAACTCGCGCTTCAGCGCGGCCGGCGGCTCCGGCGCGCCCGCGAGCTGCTCCGCCGTCGGCTGCACGTCGAGGCTGCGCACGGTGTACGTCACCCCGCGCGTGGTCTGGCGGCGGTCGCCGACCACGGTCATGCCGAGCGGTTCGTACCGCCAGTTGCCGCTGATGTCCACGCCGCTGGGCGGGTACGGCATGGGCAGCCAGTTCTGGGCGTACCAGTCCGCCGCCGAGACGGTCGTCTCCACCTCCGCGCGCCGGACTTCGGCGCCCAGGCCGAAGGGGGTGGGGAACTTGTTCGGCACGGCCTCGATGCTGCGCTTGGACGGCTGCCAGGTGGTGCCGTCGAAGTCGTCCAGGGACACGATCCGCAGATAGAGGTTCGACAGGTCCGCCGAATTGGTCTTCACGGACAGGACCTCGCGATCCTCGTCCACGTTCAGGCTGTCGCGCAGCGACACCAGCGGGTTCACCGCGGAAATCGTGCCCCCGCCGCCACTGCCTGAGCCCACGCCCGTGCCCGCGGCGTCCAGCAGGCCGCCGTTCATCGAGGGCAGCGCCAGCGGCACCGCCAGGGCGATGCCCAGCGCGAGCACGCCGATGCGCCGGCCGGTGCGGACCGGTGCCACCGCGCCGCTCGGCTCCCCGCCCGGTGTCCGCGGCGCCCCGCCGAAGACCCGGCCCCACTGCGCCAGACGGTCGCGGCCCTCGGCCAGGAGCAGCATCAGATAGCCCATGGCGGCGACCAGGAACCACAGCCAGTCCGCGCCCCCCTCGGACAGCCCCGCGGCCACGGAGTACAGCGCCAGCAGGGGCAGTCCGGCCGGTGCCGCGCTGCGGAACGTCACCGCGAGCGTGTCCACCGCGAGGCCGATGATCAGGACGCCGCCGATGAGCATCAGCCGGATGCCGTCGGACAGCGGCGCCGGGATCGAGTACCGGCTGACGTCGTCCGCGCCCGCCTGCAACAGGTCGGCGAAGTGGGCGAACGCCTCCGGCCCCGGGATCACGCCGATGATCGCCTGCTGGTTGGCGAAGGTCAGGGTCAGCAGCATCAGCGCGGCCAGGGCCTGCGCGGCCACCGTCACCGGCCGGGCCAGGGGGACCCGCCGAGTCGCCATGCCCACGCCCGTCTGGATCGCGAGCAGGAAGATCGCCTGCATCAGCCAGGTGACCGGCGAGACCAGCGGCAGCAGGGCGCACGCGGCCATCAGCGTGGCCGCCGCGGCGCACAGCGCCATCCGTGTCCGCCCGCTCATGCAGCTCCCCCCTCGCCCCGCACGACGGCGTCCGTACGCGCTCGGTCCGCCTGGCGCCACAGCTCGTTCAGCGAGGCGCCGCGCGGCACGCTCAGGGCCGTCCAGCCCGCCTCCCGCAGCATCCGCAGCCGCTCCTCGCCTCTGTCCAACGGGCCGGGCACGTCGGTGGGTTCCCGCCCCCAGATCTCGCTGTCCAGCACGAACGCCACCGCGCCCCCGCTGCGCTGGCGCATCTTGGCGGCCACCGTCGCCTGCTCCTCGTCCAGGTCGCCGAAGAAGGCGACCAGCAGCCCTTCGTTGCCGCCGCGCAGCACGTCGTACGCCCGCGACAGACCCGTGCCGTCGGAGTGGTCGATCACCGCGAGCGTGTCCATCATCAGCCCGGCCGCGTCCGCCGACTCCTGGCTCGCGCCCGCGAAACCGTCGGCGCCCTCGCCGGGCACCGAACTGCCGGTGTCGGTCAGCAGCCGGACGGAGAAGCCCCGCTCCAGCATGTGGACCAGCACGGACGCCGTGCCCGACACGGCCCACTCGAAGGCCGAGTCCGGGCCCGCGCCCTTGAAGGCCGGGCCCCGGGTGTCCAGCAGCACCGTGCAGCGGGCGCGCTGCGGCTGCTCCTCGCGGCGCACCATCAGCTCGCCGTAGCGGGCGGTGGAGCGCCAGTGGACGCGGCGCAGGTCGTCGCCGTAGCGGTAACCGCGCGGGATCACGTCGTCCTCGCCGGCCAGCGCCAGTGAGCGCTGCCGCCCGTCGCCGTACCCCTTCGCCTCCCCGCTGAAGCGCACCGGCGGCAGCGGCTCCACGCGCGGGATGACGGTGAGGGTGTCGTACGTCGAGAAGGAGCGGGTCAGCTCGCACATGCCGAACGGGTCGCTCAGGCGGAGCTGCAACGGGCCCAGCGGATAGCGGCCGCGCAGGTCGGAGCGCACTCGGTAGGACACCTCGCGGCGGCCGCCCGGCTCGACCCGGTCCAGCACGAAGCGGGGGCGCGGGCCGAGGACGTAGGGCACCCGGTCCTGGAGCATGAGCAGGCCGGTGGGCAGCCGGGAGACGTTGTCCATCCGCAGATGCACACGGGCCTCGCTGCCGGCGGGCACGCGCGCGGGGGAGAGCCTGCGGCTGCCCGAGACCCGGTAGCGGGTGCGGTACAGCACCGTCGCGCAGACCAGCGGGAGAACCGAGAGCAGCAGTCCGACGCGCAGCAGGTCGCTCTGGCCGAGGACGTAGGCGCAGACGGCCGCCGCGATGCCGGCGGCCAGGAAGGAGCGGCCGCGCGTGGTCAGACCGGCCAGTGCCGTGCGGATCCCGCTCTTGTCGTCGTGATCCGCTTCGGCCTGGCCCGTACTGCCGGAGGTCATCCCAGCCTCCGCGGCGGCTGCTGGCCGTACGACGGGGTGCCGCGGCCCAGACCGCCGAAGCCGAGCTGCTGCTGTTGCGCGGCGGGCACGGGGGTGCGCTGGAGGATCTCCTGGACGACCTGCTCGGACGTGCGGCGGTTGAGCTGGGCCTGCGCGGTGGGCAGCAGTCGGTGGGCCAGGACGGCCACGGCGAGGGCCTGCACGTCGTCGGGCAGCGCGTACTCCCGGCCGCTGAGGGCCGCGGACGCCTTCGCGGCGCGCAGCAGGTGCAGCGTCGCGCGCGGGGAGGCGCCGAGTCTGAGGTCGGGGTGGTTGCGCGTGGCCGAGACCAGGTCGACCGCGTAGCGGCGGACCGGGTCGGCGACGTGCACCCCGCGCACGGCGTCGATCAGCTTCACGATGTCGTGCGCGTGCGCCACCGGCTGCATGTCCTCCAGCGGCGAGACGCCGCCGTGCACGTCCAGCATCTGGAGCTCGGCCTCCACGCTGGGGTAGCCGACGGAGACGCGGGCCATGAAGCGGTCGCGCTGGGCCTCGGGCAGCGGGTAGGTGCCCTCCATCTCGACCGGGTTCTGCGTGGCCACCACCATGAACGGGCTCGGCAGCTCGTAGGTCGTCCCGTCGATGGTGACCTGGCGCTCCTCCATGGACTCCAGGAGCGCGGACTGAGTCTTCGGCGAGGCGCGGTTGATCTCGTCGCCGATCACGATCTGGGCGAAGATCGCGCCGGGCTTGAACTCGAAGTCCTTGCGCTGCTGGTCCCAGATCGACACGCCCGTGATGTCCGACGGCAGCAGGTCAGGCGTGAACTGGATGCGTCGCACCGAACAGTCGATGGACCGTGCCAGCGTCTTCGCCAGCATGGTCTTGCCCACGCCGGGAACGTCTTCGATCAGAAGATGTCCCTCGGCGAGCAGTACGGTCAGCGAAAGCCGTACGACCTCGGGCTTGCCCTCGATCACTCCTTCCACCGCGTTGCGGACACGCTCCACAGTGGCGGTCAGATCAGTGAGGCTCGCTCGATCGTCATAGGTCGTCACCCGGCCCTCCTCGGCCCGTTCTTTCCGGGCCGACGCGATGCGCGGACCGGCCCACCCCTTGAACACGGACACCACGCGAGAAGTGTTCCGCGTGCTGCCACACCCGCATTCTTGCTGCCGTTACCGATTCGTGTCACTCGCCTGTGGACAACTGCCTGCGATATGTCGGGTCTTACGGCCTTTTGGGCACGCCCGAGCGCAAACTGACAGCGAAACGACAGGCACCACGGCTGGTCACGCGACGCCCGAGCGAGGGTCGCACGGCGTCCGCCGCACGGCATCCACGCCGACCGTCGCACGGAGTGCGCTCCGGCGGTTACGCGGGGTCGATCTCGCGCAGCAGGCCCGTCTTCACGTCGAAGACGAAACCCCGCACGTCGTCCGCGTGCAGCAGGAACGGCGAGGTGCGCACGCGCTGCATCGACTGCCGTACGTCCTGGTCGACGTCACGGAACGCCTCCACCGCCCAGGCGGGACGCTGGCCCACCTCGAGCTCCAGCTCGTTGCGGAAGTCCTCGGTGATGCTCTCCAGGCCGCAGCCGGTGTGGTGGATCAGGACGATGCTGCGGGTGCCGAGCTTGCGCTGGCTGATCGTGAGCGAGCGGATCACGTCGTCCGTGACGACCCCGCCCGCGTTGCGGATGGTGTGACAGTCGCCGAGTTCCAGACCCAGCGCGGCGTGCAGGTCGAGACGGGCGTCCATGCAGGCCACGATGGCGACGTGCAGGACCGGGCGGGCGTCCATGCCCGGGTCGCTGAAGGCGTTGGCGTAGCGCTCGTTGGCGTCGACGAGACGGTCGGTGACCGTGCCGCGGCGGACTATCTCACTGTCGGGGCCGGCGGGAACCGATGCAGAAGTCGTCATACCCATGACGTTACTGGTCACGTCCAGGGCGGTCCTGTTGTGAGAGGGGACAAAGAACGTCATCGAGGCTTGTTGTGAGCTAACCCACAAGGGTGGTGTGAGTGCCCCCATACGAGCCATTTTCCCGGCGGTACGACTTCTGCCGAACCCGAAGCGGCGACGCGCAGGCCGGTTGATTGACCGCGCGACACGGTGGACTAAAGTGACGCGAAGCGGGAGGCGAGGCTCCCTGCTGGACTGTTTTTCCCGGAGACACCGGCGATTTTTCCGGAGATCTCCCCGCGTGCGCGGCGCGTACGTACGGCTCGGCCTCCTCCCGCTCCCGGTCGGCTGACGCTTCCGGCGCCGGCAGGCCTCCCCTTCACGAGCGGGCGGGGACCCGGCGGTGCGTACCGCCCTGCCGGATCTGAGAGGGCCCCTTGAGTTCCAGTCGACACGTCCCGGTGATGCTCCAGCGGTGCCTGGACCTGTTGGCCCCCGCCCTTCAGCGGCCGGGAGCGGTCGTCGTCGACTGCACGCTCGGCCTGGGGGGCCACAGCGAGGCCCTTCTGACACAGTTCCCCGAGGCCCGGCTCGTCGCCCTCGACCGCGACAAGGAGGCCCTGCGCCTCTCCGGCGAGCGGCTGGCCCCGTACGGCGAGCGCGCCACCCTGGTGCACGCCGTCTACGACGAGCTCCCTGACGTACTGGCCAGGCTCGGCATCGCGCGCGTGCAGGGCGTCCTGTTCGACCTGGGCGTCTCCTCCATGCAGCTCGACGAGGCCGACCGCGGTTTCGCCTACGCGCAGGACGCCCCCCTCGACATGCGCATGGACCAGACGACCGGCATCAGCGCCGCCGAGGTCCTCAACACCTACCCGCCCGGCGAGCTCGTCCGGATCCTGCGCGCCTACGGCGAGGAGAAGCAGGCCAAGCGGATCGTGGCCGCTGTCGTGCGCGAGCGCGAGAAGGAGCCGTTCAGCAACAGCGCGCGGCTCGTGGAGCTGATCCGGGACGCGCTGCCGCAGGCCGCCAAGCGCACCGGCGGCAACCCGGCCAAGCGCACCTTCCAGGCGCTGCGCATCGAGGTCAACGGCGAGCTCTCCGTCCTGGAGCGGGCGATCCCGGGCGCCGTCCAGGCCCTCGCCGTCGGCGGTCGGATCGCCGTGCTGTCGTACCACTCGCTGGAGGACCGGCTGGTCAAGCAGGTGTTCGCGGCCGGCGCCGCCAACACCGCCCCGCCCGGGCTGCCCGTCGTCCCCGAGCAGTACCAGCCCCGGCTCAAGCTGCTGACGCGCGGTGCCGAACTTCCCACCGAGGAAGAGATCGCCGAGAACCGGCGCGCGGCACCGGCGCGCCTGCGCGGGGCCGAGCGCATCAGGGAGTCCATCGAATGAAGGCCGTGAGGCAGGGGCGGGAGCCCGGGTCCACGATGCGAACCCATCGGTTGGAAAAGCGGACCCGGGGGAGGGCGAGTGAGTAGGAAACCCGAACTGAGGGGGCGGGCCGCCCGGCTCGCGCGGCTCTTCCCCCCGGGCGCCGGGCAGGCCGCCCGCGCCCCCTTCGTCCTCCTGGTCGTCCTTCTCCTCGGCGGCGGCCTCATCGGCCTTCTCGTACTGAACTCCGCCCTGAGCGAGGGTGCGTTCCAGAAGGACGACCTCCAGAAGGAGACGAAGGCCCTCACCGACGAGGAGCAGTCCCTTCAGCGGGACATCGACGCCTACTCCGCCCCCGACGCCCTCCAGCGCCGGGCCCGGGAACTCGGCATGGTCCCGGGCGGCGACCCCGCCTTCCTCGATCCGGACGGAACGGTCAAGGGCGTCCCCAGCGCCGCGCCCGCCGGGCAGATCGCGGCCCGCGGCCCCCTCGCCCCCGAGGCCATCCCCGGCTCGCTCGCGACGACACCGGTCGAGCCCGAGCCCGCGGCCACCCCGGACGCGTCCCGGCCCGCGGCCGGCCAGGTCACGGCGCAGACCGTGCCTCAGTACACGACCCCCCTCCAGCAGCCCGCCCCGTCCGCCCAGTCCTCCACGTACCCGACCCCCGGCAGGTGACGGAAGTGTCCGACAGGGAACCGCCGCGCCGTCGCGTGCCCGGACCCGCGAAGCCCGCCCGCTCCGGCGGCGCCCAGCGGCGCCCGGGCCCCGGCGCCCGCCCGGCCCGCCGCCCGGCACGCCCACGTCCCGGGGCGCCCGTCGCCATCAGGCTCGGCAGCCCCCGCCCCCGGCTGCGCATGGTCAGCCTGGCCCTGACGCTCGTCCTGATCGCCTTCGTCGTACGGCTGCTGCAGGTGCAGGGCGTCGACGCGAGCACCTATGCCGCCAAGGCCGAGAAGAACCGCTACGTCGGCTACACCCTGGCCGCCGAGCGCGGCGGCATCACCGACCGCAACGGCGTGGCGCTGGCGACCAGCGTGGACGCGTACGACATCACGGCCGACCCCACGCTGTTCTCCCGTGACCAACTGAAGATCGACGACGGCCCCGAGCAGGCGGCCGCGCTGCTCGCCCCGATCCTCGGCCAGGACCAGCAGAAGATCGTCAACAAGCTCCGGCCGGCGAACAGGAACCTGCGCTACACCCTGCTGGCCAGCCGCCAGACCCCGCAGGTCTGGAAGCAGATCAAGGACCTGAAGAGCGCGCTGGCAACCAAGGCGGAGACCGACAAGAGCGCGGTCAACGTCCTCGCGGGCGTCCTCTCCGTCGCCAGCAGCAAGCGGGTGTACCCCAACGGAGATCTCGCCGCCGGGATACTGGGCTGGGTCAACTCCGACGGCAAGGGCGGCGGCGGTGTCGAGCAGCAGCTCGACAAGGCGCTGTCCGGCACGGACGGCGAGATCCGCTACGCCCAGTCCGGCGGCCGGCAGGTCCCCACGGTGAACTCCACCGAGACGCCCGCCGTGCCCGGCAGCGACGTCGAGCTCACCATCGACCGCGACATCCAGTGGGCCGCGCAGAACGCGATCACCAAGCAGGTGGAGGAGTCCAGGGCGGACCGCGGCTATGTGATCGTCCAGGACACCCGCACCGGCGAGATCCTCGCCATGGCCAACTCGCCCGGCTTCGACCCCAACGACCTCTCCGAGGCCAGCAGCGCGAACATGGGCAACGCCGCCCTCCAGGACGCCTACGAACCCGGCTCCACCGCGAAGGTCATGTCGATGGCCGCCGTACTGGAGGAGGACGTGGCCACGCCCGGCACGCATGTCATCGTGCCCAACCGGCTGCACCGCGGAGACCGGCTCTTCAAGGACGACATCGACCACGAGACCTGGTACCTCACGCTCAACGGCGTGCTCGCCAAGTCCAGCAACATCGGCACCATCCTCGCCACCGGCCAGCTCGGCAAGACGCAGCGGCAGTCCAACCGGGTCCTCTACGACTACCTGCGCAAGTTCGGCCTCGGCAGCTACACCGGGCTCGGCTTCCCCGGCGAGACGCCCGGCATCCTGGCCGCCCCGGACAAGTGGTCGACCTCGCAGCAGTACACGATTCCTTTCGGCCAGGGTCTGTCCCTCAACGCGATGCAGGCCGCATCGATCTACTCGACGATCGCCAACGGCGGCGTACGCGTCGAACCCACGCTGGTGCGCGGCACCGAGGGACCCGACGGGCAGTTCACCGAGGCGGCGAAGCCCAAGAAGACCCGGGTCATCAGCGCCCGGACGGCGAGGACCCTCGCCCAGATGCTGGAGTCGGTGGTGGGCGACCGGGAGGGCACCGGTACCAAGGCGCGCATCCCCGGCTACCGGGTCGCGGGCAAGACCGGTACGGCGAACCGCGTGGATCCGGCCACCGGAAAGTACCGCGGCTACACGTCCTCCTTCGCCGGCTTCGCGCCCGCCGACAACCCCCGGATCACCGTGTACTGCGCCATCCAGAACGCCACCCAGGGCAACTACTTCGGCGGCCAGATCTGCGGCCCCATCTACAAGCAGGTGATGGAGTTCGCGCTGAAGACCCTCCAGGTCCCGCCGACCGGGGCCAAGGCCGCCAAGCTCCCGGTCGCCTACAAACCCTGACCACCCTGATCAGCACCGAGCAGCCAGGAACCACCTCGTGACAACGATCACCCCCGACTCCGGGAACCAGGGCACGCCCAGCCCCTCACTTCGCTCTCATGCCGGTGCGCCCGGTACGCTCACCGCCGTGCCACACGCTGATCAGTCCCAAACCACCCAGAAGGGGCATCCTGTGACGTATCCGGGACCGCCCAGGCCGGCCCAGGTCTCCGCCACACCCCTCGCGGAGCTCGCCGGCCAACTGGGTGTCCCCGCGCCGGAACACCAGGACGGCTCCGCCGAGGTCACGGGCATCACCCATGACTCGCGCGCCGTCCGTCCCGGCGACCTGTACGCCGCCCTCCCGGGCGCCCGCCTGCACGGCGCCGACTTCGTCACGCAGGCCGCCGGCCTCGGCGCGGCCGCGGTGCTGACCGACCCGACCGGCGCCGAACGCGCCGCGGAGACGGGACTGCCGGTCCTGGTCGTGGAGGACCCGCGCGGGCAGATGGGCGAACTGGCGGCCACGATCTACGGCCACCCCGGCCGCGATCTGCTCCAGATCGGCATCACCGGCACATCCGGCAAGACCACCACCGCCTACCTCGTCGAGGGCGGCCTGAAGACGCTCAGGTCGACCGGCCTCATCGGCACGGTCGAGATGCGCATCGGCGACGAGCGCATCAAGTCGGAGCGGACCACCCCCGAAGCCACCGACCTCCAGGCCCTGTTCGCCGTCATGCGCGAACGCGGCGTCGACGCGGTCGCCATGGAGGTCTCCAGCCACGCGCTGGTCCTCGGCCGGGTCGACGGCTGCGTCTTCGACATCGCGGTGTTCACCAACCTCAGCCCGGAACACATGGAGTTCCACTCCGACATGGAGGACTACTTCCGGGCCAAGGCGCAGCTCTTCACGCCGAAACGCAGCAGACTCGGCGTCGTCAACCTCGACGACGAGTACGGCCGCAGGCTCGCCGAGGAGGCCACCGTCCCGGTCGTCACCTTCTCCGCCGAGGGCCACCCCGACGCCGACTGGCGCGCCGAGGACGTCGAGGTCGGCCCGATGGACGCCACGTTCACGGTGATCGGCCCCAAGGGCGAGCGCATCGCCGCCACTTCGCCGCTGCCGGGCCCCTTCAACGTGGCGAACACCCTCGCCGCCATCGTCGCCCTGGCCGCCGCCGGCCTCGACGCGCAGACCGCGGCCGACGGCGTGGCCGCCGTGCCGGGTGTGCCGGGCCGCCTGGAGCGGGTGGACGCCGGGCAGCCGTATCTCGCGGTCGTGGACTACGCCCACAAGACCGACGCCGTCGAGTCGGTGCTCAAGGCACTGCGCAAGGTCACCGAGGGCAGGGTGCACGTGGTGCTCGGCTGCGGCGGGGACCGTGACAAGACCAAGCGGGAGCCGATGGGCGCCGCCGCGGCCCGGCTCGCCGACACCGCCGTACTGACCTCCGACAACCCCCGCTCCGAGGACCCGCTCGCGATCCTCGCAACCATGCTCCAGGGCGCGGCGTCCGTGCCGGTGCACGAGCGTGGCGAGGTCCAGGTCTTCGAGGACCGGGCCGCCGCGATCGCCGCGGCCGTCGCGCGCGCCCAGCCCGGCGACACGGTGCTGGTCGCGGGCAAGGGCCATGAGCAGGGCCAGGACATCGCCGGAGTGGTCCGTCCCTTCGACGACCGCCAGGTGCTTCGCGAAGCTATCCAGAAGACCCAGGGATGAACTTGTGATCGCCCTCTCTCTCGCCGAGATCGCAGAAGTCGTCGGCGGGCAGACTCACGACATACCGGATCCGTCGGTCCATGTCACCGGATCCGTCGTCCGGGACTCCCGTGAAGTGGAGCCCGGCAGCCTCTTCGTCGCCTTCGCAGGCGAGCGCGTGGACGGCCACGACTTCGCCGAGGCCGTCGTCGCGGCCGGCGCGGTCGCCGTCCTGGGCTCGCGGCCCGTGGGCGTGCCGGCGATCGTCGTGCCGGACGTGCAGAAGGCGCTCGGCGCCCTCGCCCGTCATGTCGTCCAGCGGCTCGGCGCGACCCTCGTGGCGCTGACCGGCTCGGCCGGCAAGACCAGCACCAAGGACCTGATCGCCCAGGTGCTGCGGAGCAAGGCGCCGACCGTGTTCACGCCGGGCTCGCTCAACAACGAGATCGGGCTGCCGCTCACCGCCCTCAGCGCCACCGAGGACACCAGGTTCCTCGTCCTGGAGATGGGCGCGCGGGGCATCGGCCACATCCGCTACCTCGCCGATCTGACCCCGCCGAGGATCGGCCTCGTCCTCAACGTCGGGACCGCCCACATCGGCGAGTTCGGCGGCCGCGAGCAGATCGCGCAGGCCAAGGGCGAGCTCGTGGAGAGCCTGCCCAAGGACGGCGCCGCGATCCTCAACGCCGACGATCCCCTCGTACGGGCCATGGCATCCCGTACGAAGGCGAAGGTGATCCTTTTCGGAGAGTCCGGCGAAGCGGACGTACGCGCCGAGAACGTGCGCCTCACGGACAGCGGACAGCCGTCCTTCATGCTTCACACACCCTCCGGGTGCAGCGATGTGACCATGCGCCTGTACGGTGAGCACCACGTGTCGAACGCGCTCGCCGCGGCCGCCGTCGCCCATGAGCTGGGCATGTCCGCAAGTGAGATCGCCACCGCGCTCTCCGAGGCGGGCTCCCTCTCCCGCTGGCGTATGGAGGTCACAGAGCGCCCGGACGGCGTGACCATCGTCAACGACGCCTACAACGCGAACCCCGAGTCCATGCGAGCCGCCCTCAGGGCGCTGGCGGCCATGGGAAAGGGACGCCGTACGTGGGCGGTGCTCGGCAAGATGGCCGAGCTCGGGGACGAGGCGCTCGCCGAGCACGACGCGGTCGGACGGCTCGCCGTCCGGCTCAACGTCAGCAAGCTCGTCGCGGTCGGGGGCAGGGAAGCGTCCTGGCTGCAACTGGGCGCATATAACGAGGGTTCGTGGGGTGAGGAGTCGGTGCACGTGTCCGACGCACAGGCGGCGGTCGACCTGTTGCGCAGCGAGTTGCGCCCAGGGGACGTCGTGCTCGTGAAGGCGTCCCGTTCGGTGGGTCTGGAGAGCATCGCCGAGGCGCTGCTCGCGGGCGGCGCCCAGGGTGAGGTCGACGCCCGATGATGAATCAGATCCTGTTCGCTGGTGTCATCGGACTCTTCCTGACACTGATCGGCACACCGCTGCTGATCAAGCTCCTCGCCCGCAAGGGCTACGGCCAGTACATCCGCGACGACGGCCCGCGCGAGCACGCCAGCAAGCGCGGTACCCCGACCATGGGTGGCATCGCCTTCATCCTGGCCACGATCGTGGCGTACTTCCTGTCGAAGGTGATCACCGGAAAGCCCGTGACCTACTCGGGCCTGCTGGTGCTCGGCCTGATGGGCGGCATGGGTCTGGTCGGCTTCCTGGACGACTACATCAAGATCGTCAAGCGTCGCTCGCTGGGTCTGCGGGCCAAGGCCAAGATGGCCGGCCAGCTCCTCGGCGGTATCGCCTTCGCGGTGCTCTCGCTCCAGTTCGCGGACAACCGCGGCAACACCCCGGCCTCCACCAAGCTCTCCTTCGTGCAGGACTTCGGCTGGTCCATCGGCCCGGTGCTGTTCGTCGTCTGGGCGCTGTTCATGATCCTCGCCATGTCGAACGGCGTGAACCTGACGGACGGTCTGGACGGCCTCGCCACCGGCGCCTCCGTGCTGGTCTTCGGCGCCTACACCTTCATCGGCGTATGGCAGTTCCAGGAGTCCTGCGCCAACGCGATGACCCTGACCAACCCGGGCGCCTGTTACGAAGTGCGAGATCCACTCGACCTCGCCGTCGTCTCCTCGGCGCTGATGGGTGCCTGCCTCGGCTTCCTGTGGTGGAACACCTCGCCGGCCAAGATCTTCATGGGTGACACCGGTTCGCTGGCCCTCGGCGGCGCGCTCGCGGGTCTCGCCATCTGCTCCCGCACCGAGCTGCTGCTCGCCATCCTCGGCGGCCTGTTCGTGCTGATCACCATGTCGGTGGTCATCCAGGTCGGTTCCTTCCGCCTCACCGGCAAGCGTGTCTTCCGCATGGCGCCACTCCAGCACCACTTCGAACTCAAGGGCTGGTCCGAAGTGCTCGTCGTGGTCCGCTTCTGGATCATTCAGGGCATCTGTGTGATCGTCGGACTGGGCCTCTTCTACGCGGGATGGGCAGCGGACAAGTGACCGACTGGCAGGGGAAGAACGTCACCGTCGCCGGGCTCGGCGTCTCCGGGATCCCGGCGGCCAAGGTGCTGCACGGCCTCGGCGCGAAGGTCACCGTCGTCAACGACGGCGACGACGCACGCGCGCGTGCCCAGGCGGCCGAACTCGAGGCGCTGGGCATCACCGTGCGCCTCGGTGATGGGGCGACCCTGCCCGAAGGCACCGAACTGATCGTCACCGCGCCCGGCTGGAAGCCGGACAAGCCGCTGTTCACCGCGGCCCGTGCCGCGGGCGTCGAGATCTGGGGCGACGTCGAGCTCGCCTGGCGGCTGCGCGGCCCGGACGCCGCGCCCTGGCTCGCCGTCACCGGCACCAACGGCAAGACCACGACCGTCCAGATTCTGGCCTCGATCCTGAAGGCGGCGGGCCTGCGCACCGCCGCAGTCGGCAACATCGGCGTCTCACTGCTGGACGCGGTGCTCGGCGAGGAGCAGTACGACGTCCTCGCCGTGGAGTTGTCCAGTTACCAGCTCCACTGGGCGCCCTCCCTGCGGGCGCACTCGGCTGCCGTGCTGAACCTCGCGCCCGACCACCTCGACTGGCACGGCTCCATGGAGGCGTACGCCGCCGACAAGGGCCGCATCTACGAAGGCAACCGCGTCGCCTGCGTCTACAACGTCGCCGACAAGGCCACCGAGGACCTGGTGCGCGAGGCGGACGTCGAGGAGGGCTGCCGGGCCATCGGCTTCACCCTCGGCGCCCCGGCCCCCTCCCAACTCGGCGTCGTCGACGGCATCCTCGTCGACCGCGCCTTCGTCGAGAACCGGCAGAAGAACGCCCAGGAGCTCGCCGAGGTCTCCGACGTCAACCCGCCGGCCCCGCACAACATCGCCAACGCCCTTGCGGCGGCGGCCCTCGCCCGGGCCTTCGGGGTGCCTCCCACTGCCGTGCGGGACGGCCTGCGGGCGTTCACCCCGGACGCCCACCGCATCGCTCACGTGGCGGACGTCGCCGGGGTCTCGTACGTCGACGACTCCAAGGCCACCAACACGCACGCGGCGGAAGCCTCGTTGGCGGCGTACGAGTCCATCGTGTGGATCGCCGGCGGGCTCGCCAAGGGCGCCGTATTCGAGGAGCTGGTCGCCAAGTCGGCCGGGCACCTGCGCGCGGCCGTCCTCATCGGCGCCGATCGTGGTCTGATCCGAGAAGCCCTCGCGCGACACGCGCCGGAAGTACCCGTCGTCGACCTCGACCGGACCGACACTGGGGCGATGCTCGCGGCAGTCCAAGAGGCGCAGCGGCTCGCCCGGCCCGGCGACACGGTGCTCCTCGCCCCCGCGTGTGCCTCGATGGACATGTTCGCCAACTACAACCAGCGCGGTGACGCGTTCGCGGAAGCGGTTCGCGAACTCGGCGCGGGCGCCTGACGGCGGGTCTCGGCCACAGCGGGTGCTTCGGGACCCTTGGAGGGACGCGTGACTCGGATGTGGCCGGACGGTTCGTACGCCCACGGCGAAGCGGTGAGCGCCCATGCCCGGTAGCCGTACGGGCCGGCCGCCCGTGCAGCGGGCCGTTCGCAGGCCCGCGACTCCGGGGCCGCCGCGCGACAACCCGGTACGGCGGCTCTACACACGTCTGCAGCGGGCGTGGGACCGGCCGCTGACCGCGTACTACCTGATCCTCGGCGGCAGCCTGCTGATCACCGTGCTCGGTCTGGTGATGGTCTACTCGGCCTCCCAGATCACCGCGCTGCAGATGTCGCTGCCCGGGTCGTACTTCTTCCGCAAGCAGCTCCTCGCCGCCGTGATCGGTGCCGGGCTGCTGTTCGCCGCCTCCCGGATGCCGGTGAAGCTGCACCGGGCGCTGGCCTACCCGATCCTCGCGGGCGCCGTCTTCATGATGGCGCTGGTGCAGGTGCCCGGGATAGGAGTCGCGGTCAACGGCAACCAGAACTGGATCGCCCTCGGCGGCTCCTTCCAGATCCAGCCCAGTGAGTTCGGCAAGCTCGCGCTCGTGCTGTGGGGCGCCGACCTGATCGCCCGCAAGCAGGACAAGAAGCTGCTGAACCAGTGGAAGCACATGCTGGTGCCGCTCGTCCCGGTCGCCTTCATGCTGCTCGGGCTGATCATGCTCGGCGGCGACATGGGTACGGCGATCATCCTGTCGGCGATCCTGTTCGGCCTGCTGTGGCTGGCGGGTGCCCCGACCCGGCTGTTCGTCGGGGTCCTGTCGGTCGCCGGACTGATCGGGCTGGTCCTGATCAAGACCAGCGCGAACCGCATGGCCCGCCTCCAGTGCCTGGGCGCCACGGAACCGCGCAGCGGCGCGATCGACTGCTGGCAGGCCGTGCACGGCATCTATGCGCTCGCGTCTGGCGGAATCTTCGGCTCCGGGCTGGGTGCGAGTGTGGAGAAATGGGGCCAACTACCGGAAGCCCACACCGACTTCATCTTCGCCGTCACCGGTGAGGAACTGGGCCTGGCGGGGACGCTGTCGGTGCTCGCCCTCTTCGCGGCTCTAGGCTATGCGGGTATCCGCGTGGCCGGACGCACGGAGGACCCCTTCGTGAGGTACGCCGCGGGAGGCGTGACCACCTGGATCACCGCGCAAGCTGTGATCAACATCGGTGCGGTGCTCGGCCTGCTGCCGATCGCCGGCGTCCCCCTGCCGCTGTTCTCGTACGGAGGGTCCGCCCTGCTGCCGACCATGTTCGCCATCGGGCTGCTCATCGCGTTCGCACGCGACGAGCCCGCTGCGCGGGCAGCGCTTTCCGTGCGGCAACCCCGCTTTGGTAGAAAGCGTGCGGGAGGCGCCGTGCGTGACCGGGGGCCTCGGAGATGGAACACGATGCGACGGCGTGCCTCGGCGGCGCGTTCGTCCGGAGAGCGGTGAATTTCGGTGCATGTCGTACTCGCCGGTGGGGGGACCGCCGGCCACATCGAGCCCGCGCTCGCCCTCGCGGACGCCCTGCGCAGGCAGGACCCGACCGTGGGGATCACGGCCCTGGGCACGGAGCGCGGCCTGGAGACCAAGCTCGTTCCACAGCGTGGCTATGAACTCGCACTCATCCCGGCGGTCCCGCTGCCGCGCAAGCCCACTCCCGAGCTGATCACCGTCCCGGGCCGGCTGCGCGGCACGATCAAGGCGACCGAGCAGATCCTGGAGCGCACCAAGGCGGACGCCGTGGTCGGCTTCGGCGGCTATGTCGCCCTGCCCGGCTACCTCGCCGCCAAGCGCCTCGGCGTGCCGATCATCATCCACGAGGCCAACGCCCGCCCGGGCCTGGCCAACAAGATCGGCTCGCGCTACGCCGCCCAGGTAGCCGTCGCAACGCCCGACAGCAAGCTGCGCAACTCCCGCTACATCGGCATCCCGCTGCGCCACACCATCGCCACCCTGGACCGGGCCGCCCGCCGCCCCGAGGCCCGCGCGATGTTCGGGCTCGACCCGAACCTGCCGACGCTGCTGGTCTCCGGCGGCTCGCAGGGCGCACGGCGGCTGAACGAGGTCGTCCAGCAGGTCGCGCCCTGGCTCCAGCAGGCCGGAATCCAGATCCTGCACGCGGTCGGTCCGAAGAACGAACTGCCGCAGGTGCACCAGATGCCGGGGATGCCCCCCTACATCCCGGTAAGTTACTTGGACCGGATGGACCTCGCGTACGCCGCGGCCGACATGATGCTCTGCCGCGCGGGCGCGATGACCGTCGCCGAACTCTCCGCCGTCGGGCTCCCCGCCGCCTACGTCCCGCTGCCCATCGGCAACGGCGAACAGCGGCTGAACGCCCAGCCGGTGGTCAAGGCCGGCGGCGGGCTGCTGGTCGACGACGCGGAACTCACGCCCGAATGGGTGCAGCAGAACGTCCTGCCCGTGCTCGCCGACCCGCACCGGCTGTACGAGATGTCCCGCGCCGCAAGCGAATTCGGCCGCCGGGACGCCGACGACCTGCTCGTCGGCATGGTGTACGAGGCGATCGCCTCGCACCGCCGCCAGTAACCGTGTGACGGAGGGCAGGGAGCGTGGCCGGACCGACGACCGCCGAGCGCGGTGAACGCCAGCACGAGTCGTCCGACCCGCCCCTCGCCCGGCGGCGGTTGAGGGTGTCGCGCCTTCGTACGATCATCATCATTACCGTGGTCCTCGTGCTCCTGGGCGCGGGCTCCGTGTGGCTGCTCTACGGCTCCAAGTGGCTGCGCGTCGAGCGCGTATCGGTCGCGGGAACCCGGGTTCTGACGCCCGAGCAGGTCCGCGAGGCGGCCGACGTCCCCGTCGGGGCACCACTGATTTCCGTCGACACCGATGCGATTGAGGCGCGCCTGCGCCGGAAATTGCCCCGAATTGACGAGGTTGACGTAGTCCGCTCCTGGCCCCATGGAATCAGCCTGAAAGTGATGGAGCGTACTCCGGTTCTGATGGTGCAAAAAGACGGAAAGTTCATCGAAGTGGACGATGAAGGTGTCCGTTTCGCCACGGTTTCCACGCCTCCGAAAGGCGTTCCCGCACTGGAATTGACGGTGTCCCGGTCGAGCTCCGCCGCCGCGAGCCTGCGCCGCTTCGGAGAGGGCCGTCTGGTGCGCGAGGCGGTCCGGGTCGCGGGCGCCATTCCGGCCGCCGTCTCCCACGACACCCTGGTCGTCAAGGTCCGTTCCTACGACGACATCTCGCTGGAGTTGCGGGACGGCAGGATCGTCGCGTGGGGGAGTGGCGAGAAGGGAGCCGCCAAGGCTCGCACACTCACCGCTCTCATGAAAGCCTCGCCGCGTGCGCGGTACTTCGACGTGAGCGTTCCCACCGCCCCCGCGTCATCGGGGAGTTGACGCACATCTGCGCAGGCCAACACCCTGGTTGGGCAGCGACATGGCTGATCACATAGGGTGAAAAGAAAAACGGGAGGTTCGGCGTGTTCGTTGAACGTGCGCCACTTGTCGACTTAGTGTCCTGTTCAGAAGACTTCAAGGAACAGACACACTGGTAACCCTAAACTTCAGGGTTAGGGTTCGGGTCGGCGCTACGGACCGTCCCATTCGGCATCAGTCGCCGGTTCCAGAAGCGGAGCGCTTCTTGTGAACCGACGACCCGTAACTCGAGGCGAGAGGCCTTCGACGTGGCAGCACCGCAGAACTACCTCGCAGTCATCAAAGTCATCGGTGTCGGCGGCGGTGGTGTCAATGCCATCAACCGGATGATCGAGGTCGGTCTCAAGGGCGTCGAGTTCATCGCCATCAACACTGACGCACAGGCGCTGTTGATGAGCGACGCCGACGTCAAGCTCGACGTCGGCCGGGAACTCACCCGCGGACTCGGCGCCGGAGCCAACCCGGCCGTCGGCCGCAAGGCCGCCGAGGACCACCGCGAGGAGATCGAGGAGGTCCTCAAGGGGGCCGACATGGTCTTCGTGACGGCCGGTGAAGGCGGCGGCACCGGCACCGGCGGCGCGCCCGTCGTGGCCAACATCGCCCGCTCCCTGGGTGCCCTCACCATCGGTGTGGTCACCCGCCCGTTCACCTTCGAGGGACGGCGCCGCGCCAACCAGGCCGAGGACGGCATCGCCGAACTCCGCGAAGAGGTCGACACCCTCATCGTCATCCCGAACGACCGGCTGCTGTCCATCTCGGACCGCCAGGTCTCGGTGCTCGACGCCTTCAAGTCGGCCGACCAGGTCCTGCTCTCCGGTGTCCAGGGCATCACCGACCTCATCACCACGCCCGGCCTGATCAACCTCGACTTCGCCGACGTCAAGTCGGTCATGTCCGAGGCCGGTTCGGCCCTCATGGGCATCGGCTCGGCCCGCGGCGATGACCGCGCCGTGGCCGCCGCCGAGATGGCGATCTCCTCGCCGCTGCTCGAGGCGTCCATCGACGGCGCCCGGGGCGTGCTGCTCTCCATCTCCGGCGGCTCCGACCTCGGCCTGTTCGAGATCAACGAAGCGGCCCAGCTCGTCAGCGAGGCCGCCCACCCCGAGGCCAACATCATCTTCGGCGCGGTCATCGACGACGCCCTCGGCGACGAGGTCCGGGTCACCGTGATCGCCGCCGGCTTCGACGGCGGCCAGCCGCCGGCCCGCCGGGACAACGTCCTCGGCTCGACCTCCTCCTCGCCCCGCCGCGAGGAGCCCGCTCCGGCACGCCAGCCCGAGAGCCGCCCGTCCTTCGGCTCGCTCGGCAGCGTCACGCCGAAGGAGGAGCCGGAGCCCGCGCCGGAGCCGGTGGCCGACATCCCGGTCGCCCCGCCGGTCCCGCCGTCCCGGACCTACGCCGACAGCGCGGCGGAGGAGCTGGACGTCCCGGACTTCCTTAAGTGATCCTTCTGACGTGATAGGACAGCGCGACACCGTGAGCGGCGCGCACTTCGCTTTCACCGACCGGTGGGGCGGGGTGAGCGCCGCTCCGTATGAGCAGCTCAACCTCGGCGGAGCGGTCGGCGACGACCCCGTGACCGTGACGGCCAACCGTGAGCTCGCCGCCAAGTCGCTCGGGCTGGACCCGGGCGACGTCGTCTGGATGAACCAGGTGCACGGGGCGGACGTCACCGTGGTCGACGGACCATGGCGTGATCGTCCGGTGCCCGAGGTCGACGCGATCGTCACGGCACGGCGGGGTCTCGCCCTCGCCGTCCTCACCGCCGACTGCGTGCCGGTCCTGCTGGCCGACCCCGTCGCCGGGATCGCCGCCGCGGCCCACGCGGGGCGGCCCGGCATGATCGCCGGGGTCGTCCCGGCGGCGCTACGCGCGATGACGGAACTGGGCGCCGACCCCGCCCGGATCGTCGCCCGCACCGGCCCCGCCGTCTGCGGCCGGTGCTACGAGGTGCCGGAGGCGATGCGCGCCGAGGTGGCCGCCGAGGAGCCGACGGCGTACGCCGAGACGAGCTGGGGCACGCCGGCGGTGGACGTGGCCGCCGGGGTGCACGCCCAGCTCGCGCGGCTCGGAGTGCACGACCGGGCGCAGTCACCGGTGTGCACGCTGGAGTCGGGCGATCACTTCTCGTACCGCCGCGACCGCACCACAGGGCGGCTCGCGGGATATGTCTGGCTGGACTGAATGGACATGACGGACCGTAAGGGCGAACTCGCCGCAAACCTGGCGCAGGTGGAGGAACGAATCGCCGCCGCCTGTGCTGCTGCCGGACGTGCCCGCGAGGAGGTGACCCTGATCGTGGTCACCAAGACCTACCCCGCGGACGATGTGCGGATCCTGTCGGAACTCGGTGTGCGCGACGTCGCCGAGAACCGTGACCAGGACGCGGCGCCCAAGGCCGCCGAATGCTCGGATCTGCCCCTCGCCTGGCACTTCGTCGGGCAGTTGCAGACCAACAAGGTGCGGTCCGTGGTCGGTTACGCGAACCTCGTGCAGTCGGTCGACCGCTCCCGGCTGGTGACGGCGCTCTCGAAGGAGGCCGTGCGGCAGGAGCGCGAGGTGGGCTGCCTGATCCAGGTGGCGCTGGACGCCGGCGAGAGCGCGCGGGGCGAGAGGGGCGGTGTGGCGCCGGGCGGCATCGAAGAGTTGGCCGGACTCGTCGCGAAGGCTCCCGGTTTGCGGCTGGACGGGCTGATGACCGTCGCTCCCCTCACCGGGGAGTTCGCGGGTCGCCAACAGGCGGCGTTCGAGCGGTTGATGGATTTGTCGACCGACCTGCGCCGAGCTCATCCGACTGCGAACATGGTGTCGGCAGGGATGAGTGCGGATCTCGAAGAGGCGGTGGCGGCGGGTGCGACACATGTGCGCGTCGGCACTGCGGTACTCGGAGTCCGCCCCAGGCTCGGGTAACGTCGCCAAGAAGTCGGACCACAGCAGAAAATATGGTCAATGTCGCCGAAAGGCTGGCGTAACGACCCCGTGGATCGCGGGCACTTGGCAGTCGCCGATCCACCACAGAGCGGAGGACTCAGAGAATGGCCGGCGCGATGCGCAAGATGGCGGTCTACCTCGGCCTCGTGGAGGACGATGGGTACGACGGCCGGGGGTTCGACCCCGATGACGACTTCGAGCCCGAACTGGACCCGGAGCCCGAGCGGGACCACCGACGGCATGAGCCGTCCCACCAGTCGCACAGTGCACATCAGTCCCAAAGGGACGAAGAGGTGCGAATCGTGCAGCCGCCCGCGCCTCGTGAGCCTGTGGCCCGTGCGACTTCGCTACCCGCGGAATCCGGCCGCCCGGCGCGCATCGCGCCCGTGGCGTCCATCACACAAGAACGCGCAAGCCTGGAGAAGAACGCACCGGTGATCATGCCCAAGGTCGTGTCGGAACGAGAGCCGTACCGGATCACCACACTTCACCCCCGGACCTACAACGAGGCCCGTACCATCGGGGAACACTTCCGTGAGGGCACCCCGGTGATCATGAATCTGACTGAGATGGATGACACAGACGCAAAGCGACTTGTCGACTTTGCGGCTGGTTTGGTGTTTGGTCTTCACGGCAGCATCGAGCGGGTGACGCAGAAGGTGTTCCTGTTGTCGCCTGCTAACGTCGATGTCACGGCGGAGGACAAGGCCCGCATCGCAGAGGGCGGGTTCTTCAACCAGAGCTGAGACGCACGACCGGAAGACAGCACGGAACAGGGGAGAGGGAAGCACCAGTCATGAGCGTGGTCTTGCAGGTTCTTTACATCGCGCTGATGGTGTTCCTCATCGTGCTCATCTTCCGGTTGGTCATGGACTACGTCTTCCAGTTCGCCCGCTCATGGCAACCCGGCAAGGCGATGGTGGTCGTTCTGGAGGCCACCTACACTGTCACTGATCCACCGCTGAAGCTTCTGCGGCGGTTCATCCCGCCGCTGCGTCTCGGGGGCGTGGCGCTCGACCTGTCCTTCTTCGTGCTGCTGATCGTCATCTACATCCTGATCACGTTGGTACGAGGCGCGATGTGAACGATGTGACAGATACGGTCTTGCCGACTGCCGACGACTACGTTGAGGTGAAGAGATGCCGTTGACCCCCGAGGACGTGCGGAACAAGCAGTTCACGACCGTCCGCCTCCGAGAAGGCTATGACGAGGACGAGGTCGATGCCTTCCTCGATGAGGTCGAAGCCGAACTGACGCGCCTGCTCCGCGAGAACGAGGACCTGCGCGCCAAGCTGGCCGCGGCCACGCGTGCTGCTGCCCAGAACCAGCAGAACATGCGCAAGCCTCCGGAGGGGCCCGGCGGTCCGCAGGACCAGCAGCAGGGCGGTATGCCCCAGCAGGGTGGAATGCCTCAGGGCGGCATGCCCCAGCAGGGCATGCGCGGTCCCGGGGCTCCCGTACCCGCCGGCATATCGGGCCCGCCGCAGCAGCAGATGGGTGGCCCCATGGGTGGTCCGCCCCAGTTGCCGAGCGGTGCCCCGCAGCTGCCCGCCGGTCCCGGCGGTCAGGGTGGCCCTCAGGGTCCCGGTCCGATGGGCCAGGGTCCGGGGCCGATGGGCCAGCCCCCCATGCAGCAGATGGGCGGCCCGATGGGCGGTCCTATGGGTGGCCCGATGGGCGGTCCCGGTCAGGGCGGCCCCGGCGGCGACAGCGCCGCGCGCGTTCTGTCGCTCGCGCAGCAGACCGCTGACCAGGCGATCGCCGAGGCTCGTTCCGAGGCCAACAAGATCGTCGGCGAGGCGCGTTCGCGTGCCGAGGGTCTTGAGCGTGACGCCCGTGCCAAGGCCGACGCCCTGGAGCGGGACGCGCAGGAGAAGCACCGCGTCGCGATGGGCTCCCTGGAGTCCGCCCGCGCCACGCTGGAGCGCAAGGTCGAGGACCTGCGCGGCTTCGAGCGCGAGTACCGCACGCGGCTGAAGTCCTACCTCGAGTCCCAGTTGCGCCAGCTCGAGACTCAGGCGGACGACTCGCTCGCCCCGCCGCGCACGCCCGCTGCGGCGTCCCTCCCGCCGTCCCCGGCGCCTTCCATGGCACCGGCCGGCGCGAGTGCCCCGTCGTACGGCGGCAACCAGACGATGGGCGGCGCCCCGTCTCCGGCTGCTCCGTCCTACGGCGGTCAGCAGCAGATGTCCCCGGCGATGACCCAGCCGATGGCTCCGGTCCGGCCGCAGGGTCCGGGCCCCATGGGCCAGGCCCCGTCGCCGATGCGCGGGTTCCTCATCGACGAGGACGACAACTGACGGTTGGTAGTACGCCGTAGGCGTCGGCAGCGTTCAGGGCGGGGCCCCGGATATTGATCCGGGGCCCCGCCCTTTTGCTACGCGTGTTCGCGGAGTCTGCGGTGTTTGTTCGGGGGTGGGTGTGGTGTCCGACGTACGCAACGCCGAAGGCCCGGGACCACCAAGATTCTTTGGCGGTCCCGGGCCTTCGGTCGTGCTGCTGAGGCTCGCTACTGCTTGCGCAGGCGGAACGTCAGGGTCAGTCCCTCGTCCGTGAAGGCGGAGCCGTACGTGTCGTCCGCCTCGCCCTGGGCGAAGTCCGTCGCCAGGACCTCGTCGGCGATCAACTCGGCGTGCCCGCCGAGCGCCGCGATCGTCGCCGGGTCCATCGCCGTCCAGCGCAGGGCGATGCGGTCGGCCACGTCCAGGCCGCTGTTCTTACGGGCCTCCTGGATCAGGCGGATCGCGTCACGGGCCAGGCCCGCCCGGCGCAGCTCCTCCGTGATCTCCAGGTCGAGGGCGACCGTCGCGCCCGAGTCGGAGGCGACCGACCAACCCTCGCGCGGGGTCTCCGTGATGATCACCTCGTCCGGGGCGAGCGTCACCGTCTCACCGTCGACCTCCACCGAGGCCGTGCCCTCGCGCAGGGCCAGGGACAGCGCCGCCGCGTCGGCGTTCGCTACGGCCTTCGCCACGTCCTGGACGCGCTTGCCGAACCGCTTGCCCAGGGCGCGGAAGTTGGCCTTGGCGGTGGTGTCCACCAGGCTGCCGCCGACCTCGGACAGCGACGCCAGCGACGAGACGTTCAGCTCCTCGGTGATCTGCGCGTGCAGCTCGGAGTCGAGGGTCTCGAAGCCCGCGACGGCCACCAGGGCCCGGGACAGCGGCTGGCGGGTCTTGACGCCCGACTCCGCGCGCGTGGCACGGCCCAGCTCGACCAGCCGGCGCACCAGGACCATCTGCTTCGACAGCTCCGGGTCGATCGCCGACAGGTCCGCCTCCGGCCAGGAGGAGAGGTGGACCGACTCCGGGGCGCCGGGGGTGACCGGGACGATCAGGTCCTGCCAGACCCGCTCGGTGATGAACGGGGTCAGCGGGGCCATCAGCTTGGTGACCGTCTCGACGACCTCGTGCAGCGTGCGCAGGGCCGCCTTGTCGCCCTGCCAGAAGCGGCGACGCGAGCGGCGTACGTACCAGTTGGACAGGTCGTCGACGAACGCCGAGAGGAGCTTGCCGGCGCGCTGGGTGTCGTAGGCGTCCAGGGACTGGGTCATCTGGTCGACCAGCGCGTGCAGTTCGGACAGCAGCCAGCGGTCCAGGACCGGGCGGTCGGCCGGGGCCGGGTCGGCCGCGGAGGGCGCCCAGTTCGACGTGCGGGCGTACAGGGCCTGGAAGGCGACCGTGTTCCAGTACGTCAGGAGGGTCTTGCGGACGACCTCCTGGATCGTGCCGTGGCCCACGCGGCGTGCCGCCCACGGGGAGCCGCCGGCCGCCATGAACCAGCGGACCGCGTCGGCGCCGTGCTGGTCCATCAGCGGGATCGGCTGGAGGATGTTGCCCAGGTGCTTGGACATCTTGCGGCCGTCCTCGGCGAGGATGTGGCCGAGGCAGACGACGTTCTCGTACGACGACTTGTCGAAGACCAGCGTGCCGATCGCCATCAGCGTGTAGAACCAGCCGCGGGTCTGGTCGATGGCCTCACAGATGAACTGCGCCGGATAGCGGGCCTCGAACAGCTCCTTGTTCTTGTACGGGTAGCCCCACTGCGCGAACGGCATCGAGCCCGAGTCGTACCAGGCGTCGATGACCTCCGGCACGCGCGTGGCCGTCTTCGCGCAACTCGGGCAGTCGAAGGTGACGTCGTCGATGAACGGGCGGTGCGGGTCCAGGCCCGACTGGTCGGTGCCGGTCAGCTCGGTGAGCTCCGCGCGGGAGCCGACCACGGTGAGGTGGTCGTCCTCGCAGCGCCAGATCGGCAGCGGGGTGCCCCAGTAGCGGTTGCGGGACAGCGCCCAGTCGATGTTGTTGTTCAGCCAGTCGCCGTACCGGCCGTGCTTGACCGTCTCCGGGAACCAGTTGGTGTCCTCGTTCTCCTGGAGGAGGCGGTCCTTGATGGCGGTGGTGCGGATGTACCAGGACGGCTGCGCGTAGTAGAGCAGCGCGGTGTGGCAGCGCCAGCAGTGCGGGTAGCTGTGCTCGTACGGGATGTGCCTGAAGAGCAGACCGCGCTGCTGGAGGTCCTCGGTGAGCTTTTCGTCCGCCTTCTTGAAGAAGACGCCGCCGACCAGGGGGACGTCCTCCTCGAAGGTGCCGTCCGGGCGGACCGGGTTCACCACCGGCAGGCCGTACGCGCGGCAGACCTTGAGGTCGTCCTCACCGAAGGCGGGGGACTGGTGGACCAGACCCGTGCCGTCCTCGGTCGTGACGTACTCGGCGTTGACCACGTAGTGGGCCTCGGCCGGGAACTCCACGAGCTCGAAGGGACGTTGATACGTCCAGCGCTCCATCTCGGCGCCGGTGAAGGTCTGGCCGGTGGTCTCCCAGCCCTCGCCGAGGGCCTTGGCGACGAGCGGCTCGGCGACGACGAGCTTCTCCTCGCCATTGGTCGCGACGACGTAGGTGACCTCGGGGTGCGCGGCCACGGCCGTGTTGGAGACGAGCGTCCAGGGCGTGGTCGTCCACACCAGGAGGGCGGCCTCGCCGGCGAGCGGACCGGAGGTGAGCGGGAAACGGACGTACACGGACGGGTCGACGACCGTCTCGTAGCCCTGTGCCAGCTCGTGGTCGGACAGGCCGGTGCCGCAGCGCGGGCACCAGGGGGCGACGCGGTGGTCCTGGACCAGCAGGCCCTTGTTGAAGATCTCCTTCAGCGACCACCAGACGGACTCGATGTACTCGGGTTCCATCGTGACGTAGGCGTCGTCGAGGTCGACCCAGTAGCCCATGCGGGTCGTCAGGTCGGAGAAGGCGTCGGTGTGGCGCAGCACGGAGTCGCGGCACTTGGCGTTGAACTCGGCGATGCCGTACGCCTCGATGTCCTTCTTGCCGCTGAAGCCGAGCTCCTTCTCGACCGCCAGCTCCACCGGGAGGCCGTGGCAGTCCCAGCCGGCCTTGCGGGCCACGTGGTAGCCGCGCATGGTGCGGAAGCGGGGGAAGACGTCCTTGAAGACGCGGGCCTCGATGTGGTGGGCGCCGGGCATGCCGTTGGCGGTGGGCGGGCCCTCGTAGAACACCCACTCGGGGCGGCCCTCGGACTGCTCCAGGCTCTTGGCGAAGATCTTCTGCTCGCGCCAGAAGTCGAGCACCGCGTGCTCGAGCGCGGGCAGGTCGACCTGGGCGGGCACCTGGCGGTACGTCGGCGTTGTCATCAGCGAGCTTCCTCCGGCGGACTTGCTGCCTTCCGTCCGGAGGGACGAGAGCCGAGTCTTTCCTTACGCCGGTTTCGGCGCGCTCCCGCGGTACCACCCTCCTTGGCCCTCCGACGCGGGGTGTGCGTCGGCGAGCCCCCTCATTGGGGTCGCGATGCCGGTTCTACTCGCCCTCGCAAGGCTTTCCTCCGGCGGCTCCGGGGTGATCTTCACGTCGCGCTCGCCCCCGGGCTTCCACCGTCCCCGGGTCGCTCTGGGCTGCGTACGCCGCTACTCGTCCCCATCCACGCTTTTCGCTCCGCCCAGTGTACGGCGCCGCGCGGACAGCGGCCGACCGGTTTTCCCGGGCGCGGGGACGGGTGCCGAGGCCCGGGATCGGGGCGGGGCTCGGATTCGGGCTCGGGTGTGGGCCGCGATGACCCGAATGGTGCGGTACGTCTGTTCGGATTCTGGGACGTCCGGCTCGTCGGCATACCCCGCGGGGAGCTGGGCACAACGCATGCAGGTCTGCCGCGCGGCATGCGCGAGGCGGGCGAATCGGGCGGTGTGCCCCGTTGCCGCGGGACTCAAGTCGATTTATCGTCCCAGCACGATTCGCGAGCAAGATCACAATATGTGAAGGGGCCGCGGCATGGTGGCGAAGAAGACCGCCGTACAGCAGTCGGCGTCGAGCAGATCCACCCATGTGCGTGCCGGTGCCTCCGGTGGGGCGGCCAAGGACGTTCACGGGAAGAAGGCCGCACAGGTGGTCGCCGCGGAGGAGAAGGAGAAGGGCCGGAAAGGGGCCGGCCAGGAGACCGCCAAGGCGGCCGGCAAGGCTGCGGGGAAGAAAACGGCCGCCGCTCCCAAGGCGGCCGGGAAGAAGGCGGCCGGCAAGAAGGCCGTCGGCAAGGAGAAGGCGGCTGAGGGGGAGGCCCTCAAGGAGGCGGGGGAGGCCGAGCAGGCGGCAGCCGGCAAGACCGCGTCCAAGAGGAAGGCGGCGAAGGGACGAGCGGCCGAGGAGGCCGTGGCCGAGAAGGGCCAGGCCGAGGAGGCCGCGGCCAAGAAGGGTGCCGTCAAGAAGAG
The DNA here is from genome assembly GCF_055609385.1 of Streptomyces sp. NPDC036764. Taxonomy (NCBI): domain Bacteria; kingdom Bacillati; phylum Actinomycetota; class Actinomycetes; order Kitasatosporales; family Streptomycetaceae; genus Streptomyces; species Streptomyces sp. NPDC036764. The sequence goes on along the minus strand of NZ_JBVJPT010000006.1, from coordinate 408,066 downwards.
CACTGCCAAGAAGAGCGCCGCCAAGAAGAGCGCGGCCGGGAAACCGGCGGCCGCCGAGAGCAGGGTCAAGAAGGTGGGCGCGGCGCAGGCCGCGGAGCAGACGGGAGCCACGACGGTGGTTGCGAAGAAGACCCCTGGCACGGCCACGGCGGCCAAGACCGCCGTTCCCAAGGCACGCGTCGCCGCGGCGGTGGAGCCCGGCGAGCTCGCGGTGCGCCCCGGTGAGGACCCCTGGACCTCGGAGGAGGTCGAGGAGGCGCGGGCCGAGCTGATGGCCGAGGAGATGCGGCTGCGCAACGAGATCGAGTCGTCCGAGCAGTCCCTCGTCGGCCTGATGCGGGACTCCGGGGACGGCGCGGGCGACGACCAGGCCGACACCGGCGCCAAGAACATCACGCGCGAGCACGAGCTGGCGCTCGCCGCGAACGCCCGCGAGATGCTCATCCAGACCGAGCGCGCCCTGGAGAGGCTCGACGCGGGCACCTACGGCCTGTGCGAGAACTGCGGGAACCCGATCGGCAAGGCCCGTATGCAGGCATTCCCGCGCGCGACCCTGTGCGTCGAGTGCAAGCAGAAGCAGGAACGGCGGTACTGACCGGTGGCCCGGGCCCCGGGGGACGTGTCGTACTCTCGTCCTCAGTCAGGTACCTAGGTCGAGGGACTCACGTGGCAGAGGCGGAGCGCATCATCGGTACGCCGGATACCCCAGAGCCGGCGGCGGCCGAGCCGGAGCAGTCCGGCGGCGACACGTCGCAGGGCGCTGCGGCCGAGCGGCCCCGGGGCAGGCGCCGGATCGCCGTGCTGTTCGGCGTCGCGGTGTTCGCGTACGCCCTCGACCTGATCAGCAAGATGATCGTGGTCGCCAAGCTCGAGCACCATCCGCCGATAGAGATCATCGGGGACTGGCTGAAGTTCGAGGCGATCCGTAACGCGGGCGCGGCCTTCGGCTTCGGCGAGGCCTTCACGGTGATCTTCACGGTGATCGCGGCGGCGGTGATCGTGGTGATCGCCCGGCTCGCCCGCAAGCTGTACAGCCTGCCCTGGGCGATCGCGCTCGGCCTGCTGCTCGGTGGTGCGCTCGGCAACCTGACCGACCGGATCTTCCGCTCGCCGGGCGTCTTCGAGGGCGCGGTCGTGGACTTCATCGCGCCCAAGCACTTCGCCGTGTTCAATCTCGCCGATTCGGCGATCGTGTGCGGTGGCATCCTGATCGTGCTGCTGTCGTTCCGGGGGCTGGACCCCGACGGCACCGTGCACAAGGACTGATTCCCGCAAGGGACTGCGAGCGTTATCCACAGGCTCCGTACGGGGGTGTCGGCCCGGTCCGGCATACTCGTCGGGTGAGCACGATTCCCGAGATCCGAACCCTGCCCGTGCCCGACGGCCTGGAGGGCGAGCGCGTCGACGCCGCCATCTCCCGGATGTTCGGCTTCTCCCGTACCAAGGCGGCCGAGCTTGCCGCGGCGGGAAAGGTCACGGTCGACGGATCGGTGGTCGGGAAGTCCGAGCGGGTGCACGGCGGGGCCTGGCTGGAGGTCGAGATGCCTGGTGCGCCCGCGCCGGTGCAGATCGTCGCCGAGCCGGTCGAGGGCATGGAGATCGTGCACGACGACGATGACGTGGTCGTGATCGTCAAGCCGGTCGGCGTCGCCGCGCATCCGTCGCCGGGCTGGAGCGGGACGACGGTCATCGGCGGGCTCGCCGCGGCCGGGTACCGGATCTCGACGTCCGGCGCCGCCGAGCGTCAGGGCATCGTCCACCGCCTCGACGTGGGCACCTCCGGCCTGATGGTGGTCGCCAAGTCGGAGCGCGCCTACACCTCGCTCAAGCGCCAGTTCAAGGAGCGCACGGTCGACAAGCGGTACCACACGCTCGTCCAGGGCCACCCGGACCCGACCAGCGGCACCATCGACGCCCCGATCGGCCGCCACCCGAACCACGACTACAAGTGGGCGGTCACGGCCGACGGCAAGCCGTCGATCACGCACTACGACCTCATCGAGGCGTTCCGCGCGGCCTCCCTGCTCGACGTGAAGCTGGAGACCGGGCGCACCCACCAGATCCGCGTCCACATGGCGGCCCACCGGCACCCCTGCGTCGGCGACCTGACCTACGGCGCCGACCCCACGCTCGCCAAGCGGCTGCGGCTGACCCGCCAGTGGCTGCACGCGGTGCGGCTCGGCTTCGAGCACCCGGGGGACGGCCAGTGGGTGGAGTTCGAGAGCGACTACCCGGCCGACCTCCAGAAGGCGCTGGACCAGGTCCGCGAGGAGACGTGGGGATGAGCTCCGCGCCGTATGCCGTGCGGGTCGCCGAAGACCCGGCCGACCGCGAGGCGTGCTTCGCCGTGCGCAAGGAGGTCTTCGTCGTCGAGCAGGGCGTCCCGCAGGAGATCGAGTACGACGCCCACGACGCCGGTGCCGTGCATGTGCTGGCGGTCCGGGAGGACGGGCTGCCGCTCGGGACCGGGCGGCTGCTGTACGGCGAGGCGGCCGCGGCCAGGACCGACGGCGACCCGTCGGTGGGGTCGCTGGGGCGGCTCGCCGTGACGCAGCAGGCCCGCGGGCTGGGCGTCGGGGCGGCCCTGGTACGGGCGATAGAGGACGCGGCACGCGCGCGCGGCCTCGCCGCCGTCGACCTGCACGCGCAGACGCACGCCCTGGGGTTCTACGAGCGGCTGGGGTACGTGGCGTACGGGCCGGAGTTCCCGGACGCGGGGATACCGCACCGGGCGATGCGGCGCGCTCTGTAACCGAGGGGCACGCAGCCGCTGGTGAGAAGGGCGCCGTGGCAGGCTTGAGGTCTGCCTGTGGAAGCCGAGATCACCGGAGCGCTGACCGTGGATCAGTTGGCCCTGTTGTTCGTGCTGTTGCTCGGGGCCGTGGTGAGTGTCCCGGTGGGGGAGCGGTTCGGGCTGCCCGCGCCGGTGCTGATGACCCTGCTCGGGATCGTGCTCGCGCTGCTGGAGTTCGTACCGAACGTCGACGTGCCGCCGGATCTGATCCTCCCGCTGCTGCTGCCGCCCCTGCTGTACGCGGCCGTACGGCGCACCTCGTGGCGGCAGTTCGCGGCGAACGTGCGCCCCATCTTCCTGCTCGCCGTGGCGCTGGTGTTCGTCACGACGTTCTGCGTGGCCGCGGTCGCCCACGCGATCGTGCCGGGGCTGCCGCTCGCCGCCGCCGTGGCGCTGGGCGCGCTCGTCGCGCCGCCCGATCCGGTCGCCGCGACCGCCGTCGCCGGACAACTCGGGCTGCCGAGGCGTCTGGTGTCCATCCTGGAGGGCGAGGGGCTCTTCAACGACGTGACGGCCATCGTGCTCTACCACGTGGCCATCGCCGCCGCCGTGAGCGGCGACTTCACCGCATGGGAGGCGGGACTCGATCTCGTTCTGTCCGCCGTCGTCGCGCTGGCCGTCGGGCTCGCCCTCGGGTGGGGCGCCAACAAGCTGATGGATCTGCTGGGGGACGCGACCCTCCAGATCGGGCTCTCGCTGCTCGTGCCGTACGCCTCGTACGTGCTGGCGGAGGAGCTGCACGGCTCCGGTGTGCTCGCCGTGCTCGTCACCGCCCTGTTCCTCGCCGAGTACGCCACCGACGCCGACGACGTGATGACGCGGCTCGCCGGGCACACCTTCTGGGACATCGTCGACACGCTGGTCACCGGCGTCGCGTTCGGGCTGATCGGGCTCGAACTGCACATCGCGGTGCGCACGGCGTCCGGGCGCTGGCAGGAGATGCTCGGCTGGGCGGCCACGGTGGTCGGGGTCGTCGTGGTGGTCCGGCTGCTGTGGCTGCTGCCGGCCACCTGGCTCACCAAGCGGCTGCACGCCAAGCGGGACGTGGACGAGGAGATCCCGGTGAGCTGGCGCGAGACCGTCGTGATGTGGTGGTCGGGGATGCGCGGCGTGGCGTCCGTGGCCCTGGCGCTGGCCATCCCCCTGGAGACCGACTCGGGCGCTCCCTTCCCCGACCGGAACGAGATCGTGTTCATCGCGTTCGGGGTGATCATGGCGACGCTGGTGGTGCAGGGGCTGACTCTGCCGTGGCTGGTGAAACGGCTCGGGGTGCGCGCCGACAGCGAGCAGGGGAAGGAGTTCGAGAAGCAGCTCGCGGTACGCGCGGCCAAGGCGGCGAAGCGGCGGCTGCGGGAGATCGAGGCCGTCGAGGATCTGCCGGAGGAGCTGTCCGAGCAGATGCTGCGGCGGGCGTTCGACATCGGGCTGCGGATCAGCCCGGAGATGGGGGAGGAGGAGCGGCGTGAGGCGCATCAGCAGCGTGCGCGGCGGCTGAAGCGGGTGCGGCGGATCCAGGGCGAGATGCTGAGCGCGGCACGCCACGAGGTGCTGGCGGCGCGCAGCGAGTCGGGGGCCGATCCCGAGGTGGTGGACCGGGTGCTGCGGCATTTGGACGTGCGCAGCCTCAGGTGATCGTGCTGCCGGTGCCCCCTTTTCGTAGGATCTGATCATGGCTCGCAACGTGGTGATCAGTGGAGGCGGTACGGGAATCGGGCTCGCGGCGGCGCAGCTCTTCGCGGCGGACGGGGACCGGGTGCTGCTGCTCGGCAGACGTGCCGAGGTGCTGGAGCAGGCCGGCGTGCCGGGCGCCCTCACCTACGCGGCGGATCTGAGCAGGCCGCGCGGGGTGCGGGGTGTGGAGCGGTTCGTGGCGTCGGAGCTCGGCACCGTGGACGTACTGATCCACAGCGCGGGTGGCTCCGGGCACCGTGAGCCCGAGGTGGACAGCGACGAGCCCCTCGACGTCGTCCTGCACAACTGGACCCTGAACTTCGGTCTCAACACCCTGACCGCGGCCCTGCTCACCGAGGCCCTGAAGGACCGGCTCGCGGACCCCGGCGGGCGGGTGCTGTTCCTCAGCTCCATCGCCGCCTTCCGGGGGTCCGGCAGCGGGGCGTACGCGGCGTCCAAGGCCGCGCTGCACCCGTACGCCCACGATCTGGCCCGGCAGTTGGGGCCGCGCGGGATCACCGTGAACGTGGTCGCGCCCGGCTATGTCGAGGACACCGAGTTCTTCGGCGACGGGATGGACGAGGAGCGGCGGGCGAGGCTCGTCGCGGAGACCTCGACCGGGCGGTCCGGTGCGCCGGGGGACGTCGCCGCGACCCTGCACTGGCTGGCGTCCCACGGCGCCGGGCACATCACCTCGCAGATCATCCAGGTCAACGGAGGGGCCGAGCGCGGCCACTGAGCCGGTCAGGGACGGCCGGCAGTGGTCGCGGACGGTCGGCCGGCGATCAGGTGCGGTCGGCGGGCGGTCAGGGGCGGTCCGGGCGGGCCGCCGGCTGGTGGTCGTGCTGGTGGGTGCGGCGGGCGCCCGGGAGACGGCCGGGGACGGGAAAGCCGGGCGGCAGGGCAGCGTCCGCCGCGTTGACGCGCGGCAGCGCGTACGGGTGGCGCTCGGCCAGCCAGCGGATCAGCCGCTCGCGCACCGTGACCCGGACCGTCCACAGGTCGTCCGCGTCCTTCGCCGTGACCAGGGCCCGCACCTCCATCGTGCTGTGCGTGGAGTCGGTGACGACCAGGCCGTAGTCGCGGCCGTCCCATGCCGGGCACTCGCGCAGGATGTCCCGGAGCTGCTCGCGCATGGCCTCCAGCGGTGCCGAGTGGTCGAGATGGAGGAAGACGGTGCCGGTCATCTGGGCGCCGCCGCGCGACCAGTTCTCGAACGCCTTCGACGTGAAGTACGACACGGGCATCGTGATCCGGCGCTCGTCCCAGGTCCGCACCGTCAGGAACGTCAGGGTGATCTCCTCGACGGTGCCCCACTCGTCGTCCACCACGACGGTGTCCCCGATGCGCACCATGTCGCCGAAGGCGATCTGGAGCCCGGCGAACATGTTGCTCAGCGTCGACTGGGCCGCGACACCGGCGACGATGCCGAGGATGCCGGCCGAGGCCAGCAGCGAGGCACCGGCCGCGCGCATCGCCGGGAACGTCAGCAGCATCGACGCAGCCGCGACCACGCCGACGACCGCGGACACCACACGCATGATCAACGTCACCTGGGTGCGCACCCTGCGGACCCGGGCCGGATCGCGGTGCACCCGGGCATAGCGGCTGTACGTCGTCTCCACGACGGCCGCCGCGATCCGGATCGCCAGCCAGGCCGCCGCCCCGATCAGCACCAGCGTCAGCACCCTGCCGATCGCGACCCGGTTCTCCTGGAACAGCTCGGCCTCGTCGTAGGACCCTCTGAGCAGGGCCGTGCACAGCACGAGCTGGTAGGGAACGCGGGCCTGGCGCAGCAGACCCCACAGCGGTGTCTCACTGTGGCGTTCGTCGGCCTTGCACATGAGGCGGTCGGTGGCCCACCCGATGATCAGGGTGAGCAGCACCGAGCCACCGATCACGATCAGCGGTCGGAGTACGGTCTCCATGCCTCAGAACGTAACCAGCCGAGGGGGGTCGTGAACATGCGCGACGGTGAGGCGGTGGTCACGGCACTGTCGTACCCGGCTGGCACCATGGCCTCATGAACATCATGCTGTTTCACTCGACCTATGGCCTCAGGCCCGCCGTGCAGCAGGCCGCGGACCGGCTGCGTGCCGCCGGACACGAGGTGTGGACGCCGGACCTGTTCGAGGGCCGCACGTTCGACACGGTCGAGGAGGGCATGGAGTTCAACCAGCGGATCGGCAAGGACGAGCTGCTGAAGCGAGCCGTGCTCGCCGCCGCGCCCTACTCGGAGCGGGGGCTGGTCTACGCCGGGTTCTCGCTCGGCGCCTCCATCGCCCAGACCCTCGGGCTCGGTGACGAGAAGGCGCGCGGACTGCTGCTTTTGCACGGCACGTCGGACATCGCGGCCGGTGCCTCGGTGGACGAGCTGCCGGTGCAGCTCCATGTGGCCGAGCCGGACCCGTTTGAGACAGACGACTGGCTGAGCGCCTGGTATCTCCAGATGGGCAGAGCGGGCGCCGACGTCGAGGTGTACAGATACGCCGGGGCGGGCCACCTCTACACCGATCCCGAACTGCCGGACTACGACGAGGAGGCCGCCGAGGCCACCTGGCGGGTGGCGCTCGGCTTCCTCGAAACCCTCCGGTAGTCCGTCACAGGGTCACACGGGGTCGTAGGTGCGTTCGACCTTCTGCGTGCCGCTGCGCGTGCGGTACGAACGCGCCCAGGACGCGCCGGAGTCCTGCTTGGTCTTGTCGGACAGGACGTAGTAGTCCATCTGCGCGCGGTCGGCCGTGATGTCCAGGATGCCGTAGCCGTGGCGGTCGGTGTCGACCCAGTGGACGTGGCGGTTGGCGGCCCTGATGATCGGCGAGGCGATCGCGGAGACGGTTCCCTCGGGGACCTTCACGATGTCGTCGAGGTTGTCGGAGGTGACCGACGTGACGACGAACTCCGTGGCGGCGGAGGCGGACAGCGGGTAGGTACCGGCGTCCACCGGCACGTCGTTGGCCCACGCCATGTGGATGTCGCCGGTCAGGAACACGGTGTTGCGGATCGCGTTCGAGCGCAGATGGGCGAGCAGCTCGCGGCGGTCGTCCGTGTAGCCGTCCCACTGGTCGGTGTTGAGGGCGAGGCCCTCCTGCGGCAGGCCCAGCAGCTTGGCCAGCGGCTTGAGCAGGTCCGCGGAGAGGGAGCCGATCGCGAACGGCGAGATCATCACCGAGTTGCCGACCAGCCGCCAGGTGGTGTCGGAGGACTTCAGGCCCGCCTTCAGCCAGTCCAGTTGGGCGCGGCCGGTGAGGGTGCGGTCCGGGTCGTCGACGTCGCCGTTGCCGACCTTGACCTGCTGCGAGCGGAAGGAACGCAGGTCCAGCAGGGAGAGGTCGGCGAGCTTGCCGAAGCGCAGCCGCCGGTAGGTGGTGCCGGCGATGGCCGGACGCACCGGCATCCACTCGAAGTACGCCTGCTTGGCGGCGGCCTGACGCGCGGCCCAGGCGCCCTCGGCGCCCTCGGTGTGGTTCTCGGCACCGCCCGACCAGGCGTCGTTGGCCATCTCGTGGTCGTCCCAGATCGCGATGACGGGCGCCTTCGTGTGCAGCGCCTGGAGATCGGGGTCCGTCTTGTACTTGCCGTGCCGGCCGCGGTAGTCGGCGAGCGTGAGGATCTCGCCCGCGGGCTCCGTCTGCCGTACGACGGTGCCGCGCGTGCCGTACTGGCCGGTGCCGTACTCGTAGATGTAGTCGCCGAGGTGCAGCCAGGCGTCCAGGTCACCGCGGGCGGCGAGGTGGCGGTACGAGGCGAAGTAGCCGGCCTCCCAGTTGGCGCAGGAGACCACGCCGAAGCGCAGGCCGGCGACGGAGGCGTTCGCCGCCGGCGCGGTGCGGGTGCGCGCCACCGGGGAGTCCGTGCCGCCGGCCGAGAAGCGGAACCAGTAGTCGGTGGCCGGCTCCAGGCCGCGTATGTCCGCCTTCACCGTGTGGTCGGAGGCGGCGGTCGCGGTGGTCGAGCCCTTGGCGACGATGTTCGTCAGCGCCTTGTCCCGGGCGACGACCCAACTGACCTCGGTGGGACGCCCGATCCCGGAGCCGGGCGTCGCCTCGGCGGTCGGCGTCACCCGGGTCCACAGCAGGACGCCGTCGGGCAGCGGGTCACCGGAGGCGACGCCGTGCAGGAAGGCGGGGCCCGCTTCGGCGGCACCGGCGGGCAGCGCCGCGGCGAGCGGACCCGCCAGGACAGCCGTCGCCGCCGCGGCCTTGACGACCGTACGGCGGCGAGGGGCGAGGGAGTTGTGCTGCTCTGGTGATCTGTATCGACTGGTCACAGCCGATCAGGTTACTGACTGGTATGAACAAGAGCGGGCGAACTCACAAAAGTTCGCCCGCTCTTCCTCTGAAGGTTCGATTCAGCCCTTGAGGGCGGTCTCGATCGCCTTGTTGAAGTCGGGCACCGTCATCGGGGCGTTCTTGCCGTCCGCCCCGGTGAGCTTCTTGCCGTCCATGACGAGGCTCGGCGTGCCGTTGACGTCGTCCTTGTTCGTGTTGAACGTGTGGGACATGGCCAGCGCCCACGCGTCGTACGTGCCGTTCTTCACGGCGTCCTGGAACTTCTTGTTGTTCTTGAGGGCGTCGACGGAGTCACCCACCTCGATCAGGTAGTCGTCGCTCTTGAGCTTGTCCTCCGACTCCTCGGGGTGGTACTTCGCCGAGTAGAGGGCCTCCTTGTACTCCAGGAAGGCCTCGGGGCTGACGTTCAGGGCGGCGCCGAGGGCGCTCATCGCGTTCTTGGAGCCCTCGCCCCGGGAACCGATCTCCAGCTTGCCGTCCTTGTCGGTGTCACCGTCCAGGAAGGTGCCGCCGATGAACTGGATCTTGTACTTGCCCTCGTCGTAGCCCTTCTTGACGGTCGAGCCGACGGTCTGCTCGAACGAGGCGCAGATCGGGCAGCGCGGGTCCTCGTACAGCTTCAGGGTCTTCTTCGCGCTGCTCTTGCCGATGACCACGGTGGTGCCGTTCTCGCCCGAGGTGTTGGCGGGTGCGACGACCTTCTGGTCCAGTACGGCCTCCCACTGGCTGGGCTTGTTGGCCTGGACGACCGCGTAGCTGATGCCGCCGGCTATCGCCAGGACGCCGACGATGGAGCCGGCGACGATGAGCTGTCGCTTGACCTTCGCCCGCTTCGCCTCGCGCTCGCGCTCGATGCGCAGCCGCTCCCGGGCCGCCGTCTTCGCGGCCTGGCTGTTCCGCTTGCTCATGTTGGTGATCTCCATGGGGACACGCACACGTCGTGTGCGGGATACGTATGGGTGGGCTGTGCTGCTCGGTCGCCGTTCACGCGCGTCGGACGGACGCTGGTCACGCGCAGGTGAAGGCGGGGGAGCGAGGCGGTCCACGTCGTCCCAGGGAGTGCACGAGGAGGCGGCTGCGGGCGGCGGCCGTACGGTCGGTGGGGCGCGGCAGGCGGCGGGCCGGGGCGGTCGTCCGGACCGTCACCGCGGCGACCGCCGTGAGCAGCGGCCGGAACGTGGTCGCCGCGACCGCGCTCAGCAACTGGGCCAGGGCCCGCTCGCCGCGGCGCAGCCAGGCCGCGGCGAGGAGGCCGACGCCGATGTGGGCGCCGAGCAGGAGCCAGGCGGTGGCCGGGTCGACATGGCCGAGGAGACCGCCGAGCCGGTCCGGGTCGGTGCCGGTGACCTGCGCCAGCGGGGTGCCGACCTGGGTGCCGTCGCCGCACAGGACGTCCCAGCCGACCGAGGCCAGCGGGCCGGCGACCGGGCCGCCCGCCCTGCCGTAACAGACGTGCTGGCCGGTGGTGAGGACGGTGTCGGCGGCCAGCTCCAGCGGGATCAACAAGGCGGCGATCCGGCCGAAGGTCCGCTCGCGCCCGGCCAGGGCGTAGGCGAGGACGAACACGGTGGCCGTGAGCAGGGTCACCGTGTTCAGCGGCAGGGGTGCCCGGGACAGCAGCACGTGCGACGCGGTGCTCAGTGTCACGACGAATGCCGTGAAGAGCGCCGCGCGTACGGCTCGCAACTGGGTCCCGGATATGTCCATAGCGGTGGAGAGTGTGTCACGTGCTCCTGTAAGAGACCCCTAAAGGGTGCCTGTGAATGGCCGGGGAGCGACCGTGAGTGGCCTGTCCGTCACAGACCCGGGATCCGGCCGTTGCGGAACAGGTCCACGAAGATCTGGTGGTCGGCACGCGCGCGGGCGCCGTAGCCGTGCGCGAAGTCGACCAGGAGCTCCGCGAAGCCGTCCTCGTCGGCCGCGATGGCCGCGTCGATGGCACGCTCGGTGGAGAACGGCACCAGGGACTCGCCGGAGGTGTCGTCCGCCGCGGCGTGCATCGTGGCCGTGGCCCGGCCGAGGTCGGCGACGACCGACGCGATCTCCTCCGGGTCGTCGATGTCGCCCCAGTCCAGGTCCACCGCGTACGGCGAGACCTCGGCGACGAGCTGGCCCGCGCCGTCCAGTTCGGTCCAGCCCAGCCACGGGTCGGCGTGCGCCTGAAGGGCACGCTGGGAGATCACCGTGCGGTGGCCCTCGTGCTGGAAGTAGTCGCGCAGGGCCTGGTCCGTGATGTGCCGGGAGACGGCCGGGGTCTGGGCCTGCTTGATGTAGATCACGACGTCGTTCTCGAGGGCGTCGGTGTGGCCCTCCAGCAGGATGTTGTACGACGGCAGCCCGGCCGAGCCGATGCCGATGCCGCGGCGGCCGACGACGTCCTTGACCCGGTAGGAGTCCGGGCGGGCAAGGGACGCGTCAGGCAGCGTCTCCAGGTAGCCGTCGAAGGCGGCGAGGACCTTGTAGCGGGTGGCCGCGTCCAGCTCGATGGAGCCGCCGCCGGCGGCGAAGCGGCGCTCGAAGTCACGGATCTCCGTCATGGAGTCCAGCAGCCCGAAGCGGGTCAGCGCGCGGGCGTCGCGCAGAGCGTCCAGGAGCGGGCCCTGGGCGGTGTCCAGCGTGAACGGCGGTACCTCGTCGCTCTTGGCGCCGGTGGCCAGGGCGTGCACGCGCTCGCGGTAGGCGCCCGCGTAGATCCCCACGAGCTCGCTGATCTGGTCGTCGCCGAACGCCTTGGCGTACCCGACGAGGGCGATGGAGGCGGCGAAGCGCTTGAGGTCCCAGGTGAAGGGGCCGACGTAGGCCTCGTCGAAGTCGTTGACGTTGAAGATCAGCCGGCCGTTGGCGTCCATGTACGTGCCGAAGTTCTCCGCGTGCAGGTCGCCGTGGATCCACACGCGCGAGGTGCGCTCGTCCAGGTACGGGCCGCCGCGCTTCTCGGCGTCCAGGTCGTGGTAGAAGAGGCACGCCGTGCCGCGGTAGAACGCGAAGGCCGAGGCCGCCATCTTCCGGAACTTCACGCGGAACGCGGCCGGATCGGCGGCCAGGAGCTCGCCGAAGGCGGTGTCGAAGACCGCGAGGATCTCGTCGCCGCGCTGCTCGTCGTTGAGCTGGGGGACCGACATCGCTGGGTGCCTCCTGGTGCATGTGTACGACAGCGTTTCTGTCGTATCCAACGGGCGGGCCGACCGGAAAGTGCCCGCGGCCCTCGCTGTGAAGGTACGCGGGGGAGCCCCGCGAGTGTCAGTGCCGAGGCATAGACTTCGACGCTGTCCCCAGAAGTGTCCGTCCGCCTGTCACCGAGCGTTTTCCATGGAGGCCAAGCCGTGTCAAAGCCGCCGTTCACGCACCTGCACGTCCACACCCAGTACTCGCTGCTGGACGGTGCCGCGCGGCTGAAGGACATGTTCGACGCGTGCAACGAGATGGGCATGACGCACATCGCCATGTCCGACCACGGCAACCTCCACGGGGCGTACGACTTCTTCCACACCGCGAAGAAGGCCGGAGTCACCCCGATCATCGGGATCGAGGCGTACGTCGCCCCCGAGTCCCGGCGCAACAAGCGCAAGATCCAGTGGGGGCAACCACACCAGAAGCGGGACGACGTCTCCGGTTCGGGTGGTTACACCCACAAGACGATGTGGGCCGTGAACAAGACCGGCCTGCACAACCTCTTCAAGCTCTCCTCCGACGCCTATGCCGAGGGCTGGCTGCAGAAGTGGCCCCGCATGGACAAGGAGACGATCTCCCAGTGGTCCGAGGGGATCGTCGCCTCCACCGGCTGCCCCTCCGGCGAGCTCCAGACCAGGCTGCGCCTCGGCCAGTACGACGAGGCCCTGAAGGCGGCGGCCGACTACCAGGACATCTTCGGCAAGGACCGGTACTTCCTGGAGCTGATGGACCACGGCATCGAGATCGAGCACCGGGTCCGCGACGGCCTGCTCGAGATCGGCAAGAAGCTCGGCATCCCCCCGCTGGTCACCAACGACTCGCACTACACGTACGCGCACGAGGCGACCGCCCACGACGCCCTGCTCTGCATCCAGACCGGCAAGAACCTCTCCGACCCGGACCGCTTCAAGTTCGACGGCACCGGCTACTACCTGAAGTCCACGGACGAGATGTACGCCATCGACTCCTCGGACGCCTGGCAGGAGGGGTGCGCCAACACGCTCCTGGTCGCCGAGATGGTCGACACCACCGGCATGTTCGAGGCGAAGAACCTCATGCCGAAGTTCGACATCCCCGAGGGCTACACCGAGGTCACCTGGTTCCGCGAGGAGACCATGCGCGGCATGGAGCGCCGCTTCCCGGGCGGCATCCCGGACGACCGTATGAAGCAGGTCGAGTACGAGATGGACACCATCATCTCGATGGGCTTCCCGGGCTACTTCCTCGTGGTCGCCGACTTCATCATGTGGGCCAAGAGCCAGGGCATCGCGGTCGGCCCCGGCCGAGGCTCCGCGGCCGGTTCGATCGTCGCCTACGCCATGGGCATCACCGACCTCGACCCCATCCCGCACGGCCTGATCTTCGAGCGGTTCCTCAACCCCGAGCGCATCTCGATGCCCGATGTCGACATCGACTTCGACGAGCGTCGGCGCGTCGAGGTGATCAGGTACGTGACGGAGAAGTACGGCGCCGACAAGGTCGCCATGATCGGCACCTACGGCAAGATCAAGGCGAAGAACGCCATCAAGGACTCCGCGCGCGTGCTGGGCTACCCGTACGCGATGGGCGACCGCCTCACCAAGGCGATGCCCGCCGACGTCCTCGGCAAGGGCATCGACCTCGACGGCATCACCAACCCCTCGCACCCGCGCTACAGCGAGGCGGGCGAGATCCGGGGGATGTACGAGAACGAACCGGACGTCAAGAAGGTCATCGACACCGCGAAGGGCGTCGAGGGCCTGGTGCGGCAGATGGGCGTGCACGCCGCCGGCGTGATCATGTCCAGCGAGCCGATCGTCGACCACGCCCCGATCTGGGTGCGGCACACGGACGGCGTGACCATCACGCAGTGGGACTACCCGCAGTGCGAGTCGCTCGGCCTGCTGAAGATGGACTTCCTCGGCCTGCGCAACCTGACGATCATGGACGACGCCGTCAAGATGGTGAAGTCCAACAAGGGCATCGACCTCGACCTGCTGGCCCTGCCGCTCGACGATCCGACGACCTTCGAACTGCTCCAGCGTGGCGACACCCTCGGCGTCTTCCAGTTCGACGGCGGCCCGATGCGCTCACTGCTGCGCCTGATGAAGCCCGACAACTTCGAAGACATCTCCGCCGTGTCGGCGCTGTACCGTCCGGGCCCGATGGGCATGGACTCGCACACCAACTACGCCCTGCGCAAGAACAAGCTCCAGGAGATCACCCCGATCCACAAGGAGCTGGAGGAGCCTCTCGAAGAGGTCCTGGCCGTCACCTACGGCCTGATCGTCTACCAGGAGCAGGTCCAGAAGGCCGCCCAGATCATCGCCGGGTACTCGCTCGGCGAGGCCGACATCCTGCGCCGCGTGATGGGCAAGAAGAAGCCCGACGAGCTGGCGAAGAACTTCGTCCTCTTCCAGAAGGGCGCCCGCGACAAGGGCTACAGCGACGAGGCCATCCAGGCCCTGTGGGACGTGCTGGTCCCCTTCGCCGGCTACGCGTTCAACAAGGCGCACTCCGCCGCGTACGGCCTGGTGTCGTACTGGACGGCCTACCTCAAGGCGAACCACCCCGCCGAGTACATGGCCGCCCTTCTGACCTCCGTCAAGGACGACAAGGACAAGTCGGCCGTCTACCTGAACGAGTGCCGGCGCATGGGCATCAAGGTGCTCCCGCCGAACGTCAACGAGTCGGTCCACAACTTCGCAGCCCAGGGCGACGACGTGATCCTCTTCGGCCTGGAGGCCGTGCGCAACGTCGGCACCAACGTCGTCGAGTCGATCATCAAGAGCCGCAAGGCCAAGGGCAAGTACGCCTCCTTCCCCGACTACCTCGACAAGGTCGACGCGACCGCGTGCAACAAGCGCACCACCGAATCGCTGATCAAGGCGGGCGCGTTCGACAGCCTGGGGCACACCCGCAAGGGCCTCACCGCGCACTTCGAGCCGATGATCGACAACGTGGTCGCGGTCAAGCGCAAGGAGGCCGAGGGCCAGTTCGACCTCTTCGGCGGCATGGGCGAGGAGGAGAGCAACGAGCCCGGCTTCGGACTCGACGTCGTCTTCACCGACGACGAGTGGGACAAGACCTATCTGCTCGCCCAGGAGCGGGAGATGCTCGGTCTGTACGTCTCCGACCACCCGCTCTTCGGCCTGGAACATGTGCTGTCCGACAAGGCCGACGCGGGCATCGCCCAACTCACCGGCGGTGAGCACGCGGACGGCGCGGTCGTCACCATCGGCGGCATCATCTCGGGCCTGCAGCGCAAGATGACCAAGCAGGGCAACGCCTGGGCCATCGCCACCGTCGAGGACCTCGCCGGTTCCATCGAGTGCATGTTCTTCCCGGCGACGTACCAGCTCGTGTCGACCCAACTCGTCGAGGACGCCGTGGTGTTCGTCAAGGGCCGCCTCGACAAGCGTGAGGACGTGCCGCGGCTGGTCGCGATGGAGCTCCAGGTCCCCGACCTGTCCAACGCGGGCACCAACGCGCCGGTGATCCTCACCATCCCGGCCACCCGGGTCACCCCGCCGATGGTGAACCGGCTCGGCGAGATCCTCAGCCACCACAAGGGCGACAGCGAGGTCCGGATCAAGCTCCAGGGCCCGACGAAGACAACGGTTCTACGGCTGGACCGGCACCGGGTGAAGCCCGACCCGGCGCTGTTCGGTGACCTGAAGGTGCTGCTCGGGCCGTCCTGCCTGGCCGGCTGAGCCGAGTCGTGCGAGAGGGGCGCACCCCGCGCGTCGGGTGCGCCCCTCTTCGTGTGCCCGGGCTGCAACAGCCCGTCATGCGTATGTCAGTTGTGGCCGAAGCGCTTCTGCTTGCCCTTGCGTGCCATGTCGGCGGGAGTCACCTGCGGCATGTGCTGCTCGGTCTGCGCCTCCATCGAGGAGCGCTGCGCCTGCTGCTGAGCACGTTCGGACTGCGGCTGCTTCCGGTCCTGCTTCTTGTTCTTGGCCATGGTGATCTGCCTCCTGTGGGGACTAGGGGCCAGGGCCGGGACCAGATTCACATAGGCTGATAAAGAACGCATTTCGGATAATTACCGTGTGTGACAGCGGTTGTCGGGGCGTGAGGAATGGCGCGCCGCGGGTCCGATACCCCGAAACGCCACGCCGAAGATCGAGTTCGGCCCGTTAACCCCCGCGCGGTCGGGCAGACTCGAAGGAAGCCCAAAGCAAACCTCCCGGGAAGAGGGTGAGTCGCGTGGACCGCTGCATCGTCCTGGTGGACGCCGGGTATCTGCTGGGGGCCGCCGCCAGCCTGCTCGCCGGGGAACCCTCCCGGTCCCGGATCACGGTCGACCACACCGCCCTCATCCAGGGGCTGCGCGAACGCGCCGAGTCCGACACCCAGCAGCCCCTGCTGCGGATCTACTGGTTCGACGGCGCCCCCGACCGCGTTCCCCAGCCCGAGCACCGCAGGCTGCGCGTGATGCCCCGGGTCACCGTCCGGCTCGGCGCCCTGACCCGCAGCGACGGCCGCTGGGCGCAAAAGGGCGTGGACGCCGCGATGCACGCCGAGCTCACCGAGCTGGCCCGCAACCGCGCCTGCTCCGACGTGGTGCTGGTGACCGGGGACGGTGATCTCCTGCCGGGCATGATGGCCGCCAAGGAGCACGGCGTCGCCGTACACCTGTGGGCGGTGCAGGCCGCCGACGGTGACTACAACCAGTCCGAGGATCTGGTCGCCGAGGCCGACGAACGGCGCGTGCTGGACCGTACGTGGATCACCAAGGCCGTACGCGCCAAGGAGCTCAGCGGGGTGTGCGCGCCGCCGCCCGTGCCCCGGCCGGAGATCGCCGCGATCCTGTCCGCGCCGCTGCCCGACTCCGCGCTCGGCGCGGCGACCGAGCGGCCCCCCGCGGAGGTCGAGCACGCCGCGCCGGCCACCGCCTCGGAGAACGGCACCCAGGAGCGGGTTCCGGCGCCCAAGGGCGTGCCCACGCCGAAGGATCTCGCCGCCCTGCGCGCCCCCGGCGTCCAGCCGGCCCAGCACCCGCCGAACGCGACGCTGCGCTGGTCCTCCGACAAAGGGTGGGTCGACCGGCCCGGTGTCGCGGCCGAGCCGGCCGAGGCCGCGTCCATGCCGACGCTGGCGCAGTTGACCACGGCGGAGCAGCGATGGGCCGACCGCGAGGAGGACATCACCACGGTCGGCGGCGATCCGTACGAGGTGGGGCAGGTCTTCGCCCGGCGGTGGATGGAGCGGCTCGGGGATCAGGGCCATCTCCAGCGGCTGTCCGGGATGTATCCGCGGATTCCGCACCGGATCGACGGCGAGCTGCTGCGCTACGCGGCCCGGTTCGGGCTCCTCGCGCACAAGGACGACCAGATCGACGAGCACGACCGGTACGCGATCCGGGCCGGGTTCTGGCGCGAGATCGATGTGCGGACGGCCGCGGAACACGCTCCGGTGGGAGAGTGACTTCCTCCCGGTGCCGCCCCGGTTGAGCGCCGTTGCGGTGGATTTATCGGCACCGGGAGATTTGTGCCCGCGAGCTGTCGGTTTGTGCCGAGTGGACGACCCGAGGGCGGATCGGACCTGTGGACCCCGTAGTCTCGTCCCTTGTGAGTAAGCGCGCGGCACAGGCATTTCGGCACGATGGTGAGGTCGTGTGTGCCGTGCGCGGGCTGACCAAGACCTATCCGGCCGTGCGCGCACGACGCGGGGCGCCCGGGACTCCCGAGGTGCGCGCCACCGACGACGTACGGCTGGACATCCGGCGCGGCGAGATCTTCGGGCTGCTCGGCCCCAACGGCGCCGGCAAGACCACCCTCGTACGGCAGCTCACCGGGCTGATGCGGCCCGACGCCGGCAGCGTCGAGATCCTCGGCCACGACATCGTGCGCCACCCCGAGCGGGCCGCGCGCATCCTCGCCTACCTCGGGCAGGAGTCGACCGCCCTCGACGACCTGACCGTGTCGCTCGCCGCCGAGACGACCGGGCGGCTGCGCGGCCTGGACGCACGCCGGGCCCGCGACGAACGCGACGCCGTGCTCGACGAGCTGGGCCTCGGGCCGCTCGCCGGGCGTCCGATCAGGAAGCTGTCCGGCGGCCAGCGCAGGCTCGCCTGCTTCGCCGCCGCGCTGGTGGGGGAGCGGCCGCTGCTCGTGCTCGACGAGCCGACCACCGCGATGGACCCGGTGGCGCGGCGGTCCGTCTGGTCGGCCGTGGACCGGCGCCGGGCCGAGTACGGCACGACCGTGCTGCTCGTCACCCACAACGTCATCGAGGCCGAGACCGTGCTCGACCGGGTCGCCGTGCTCGACCGGGGCCGGGTGATCGCCTGCGACACGCCGTCCGGGCTCAAGGAACGCGTCGCCGGCGAGGTCCGGGTCGAGCTGCTGTGGCGGGACCGGGCGCCGCTGGACGTGCCCGAGGTCGCCGCGCTCCAGGACCGGGTCGTCGAGTCCGGGCGCCGCTGGACGCTGCGGCTCGCCCCCGAGGAGGCCCGCGCGGTCGTGGCCACCGTCACCGGCGGGGCCGCCTTCGCCGCGCTGGACGACTTCACGCTCGCCACGCCGAGCCTGGAGGACGTCTATCTGTCGCTGGGCGGGGCCGCGCAGCAGGGGTTGGTGAAGGCGTGAGCAGGCAGACCGCCGTATCCGTACACAACGCCGTACGGAACAGGGCCACCTCCCGAGTGATCCTCCGTGTGAAAGGGAGCAGCGCCACGTGAGTGTCGTACCCGCCGAGGTTCTGCCGGGCAGCGCCCTGGCCGTGGACGAGACGGCCGGCCGGGCCGCGGCCGAGCTCGGGCCGCGTGCGCGGCTGTGGCCGTCGCTGTGCGCCGTGTACCGGGCGCAACTGTCCCGGGCCCGGGTCGCGCGCATCCCGCTGCTGTTCGTGGCGACCTTCCAGTCGATCGGGATCATGATCCTGATGCGCGGGGTCGTCGACGGCGGCGCCGAGGCTCAGGCCGTGGTCGCCGGTTCGGCGGTGCTCGTCGTGGCCTTCGTCGCGCTGAACCTGCTCGCGCAGTACTTCGGGCAGTTGCGGGCCAGCGGCGGGCTCGACCACTACGCCACCCTGCCGGTGCCGCCGGCCGCGGTGGTGCTGGGGGCGGCCGGGGCGTACGCGTCCTTCACCGTGCCGGGGACCGTGGTGACCGCCGTCTTCGGATGCGTGCTTTTCGGGCTGCCGATGGCGCATCTGTGGGTGCTCATCGCGGTGATCCCGCTGGCCGGGGCCGCGCTCGCCGGACTCGGGGCGGCACTCGGGCTGCTCGCCCCGCGCCCCGAACTGGCCACGCTGCTCGGCCAGCTCGGCATGTCGGCGGCCCTGCTGCTGGGCGTGCTGCCGGCCGACCGGATGCCGGAGGCGGTGCGCTTCGCGCGGGACCTGCTGCCCTCGACGTACGGCGTGGAGGCGTTCGCGCGGACCTTCGGGGAGCGGCCGGACTGGGCGTTCGTACTCGCAGACCTGGCCGTGTGCGGGGTCGTCGGCGTCGTCTCGCTGGCCGTGGCCACCTGGGCGTACCGTCGGGCGGCCGTCCGGTGACGCGCCGCACAGAGACGCCTGGCACGATGGCAGAGTGACCGCTCCGCTGACTCCTCCACCGCCGCCGCGTGAACCGTCCCCGAACGGGGGGTGGCAGCAGCCCGCTGCCCGGCACGCGGCCGCCGTGCCGCCGCATGACGCCATATCCGGTGCCCCGGGCGGGATACCGGGCCATCCTGGCTCTCCCGGCCCGTACGGCATGTATGGCTCGTACGAACAGGACGGTCCCGGAATGAAGACCGAACTGCGAGAAGCCGCAATCGTCACGGTGGTGGTGGCGCTCTTCGGCGCGCTGCTCGGCGTGCTGTGGTGGTGGCTGGCGCCGAGCGTGCCGCTGGTCGGCGACGTCGTCGACAAGAGCTGGGTCGTCTACTTCAAGGACTCCGAGGGGGAGCAGGCCATCGGGGTGGACGGAACGTTCACTCTGCTCGCGCTGGCGTTCGGCCTGGTCAGTGCGGTCGCCGTGTTCCTGTGGCGGCGGCGCGGAGGCGTGCCGCTGGTGATCGGGCTGGCGGTCGGGGGGTTCCTCGGGGCGCTGCTGGCCTGGTGGCTCGGGGTGCGGCTCGGGCCCACGCAGGACGTGATCGCCCACGCCAAGGAGGCGGGCAAGGGCGTCGCGTTCTCCGCGCCGCTGAAGCTGGGGGCAAAGGGCGCGCTGCTGGCCTGGCCGCTGGCCGCGCTGGTCGTCCACCTCGGGCTGACGGCGCTGTTCGGGCCCCGGGACGCGGACCCGTATCAGCAGCACCCGCCGCAGGTGCAGCCGAAGGACCCGTACGGGGCACCGCAGGCCTAGGGTCCGGGATGCCCAGGGGGCCGTGGCCCCCCGGGCCGGTGGATCGTCATGCCGGGCGGCGTCCGTGGTTCGAGCGGCCCTTCTTGATGCGCCACTTTCGTTTCCGCGTTTTCTTCGACATGTCCCTCGTACTTAACCGAGGACACCCCCGCCGTCGAGAGGTCACGCACGCCCGATGGGCGCGAGGACCGCTTCCGTGAGCTTCGCGAGGTCCTCGGGGGCCAGCTCCACCTCCAGGCCGCGACGGCCCGCCGAGACGCAGATCGTGGCGTGGGCGGAGGCCGAGGCGTCCAGGACCGTGCGGAGCTTCTTGCGCTGGCCCAGTGGGGAGATGCCGCCGCGCACATAGCCCGTGGTGCGTTCCGCGAGGGCCGGGTCGGCCATCGCCGCGCGCTTGCCGCCGACCGCCGACGCCAGGGACTTGAGGTCGAGCTGCCCGGCCACCGGAACCACCGCCACGGTCAGGCTGCCGTCCACGTCCGCCACCAGTGTTTTGAAGACCCGGTCAGGAGACACGCCCATCGCCTGAGCGGCCTCCTCGCCGTACGAGGGGTGGGCGGGGTCGTGGTCGTAGGAGTGGACGGAGTAGGCGACGCCCGCGGCCGTCAGGGCGACCGTCGCGGGAGTGCCGCCCGCCTGCTGCTGGTTCTTCTTCGACTTCTTCGCCATGGTGGCCGGTTCCCCAGAGGTCGTGCGTCAGTTGAGACTCGTCGGGCCGCGCGTCAGGTCCGACGACGGCAGCGAGGGCAGGCTACGGATGATCGAGGTCTCGGTGCGAAGGAGTTTCAGCTCGTCGCGCAGCCGGGACGCGGTGTCCGGGGCCTGGAGCAGGCGCTGCTTCGTCGGGGTGTCGAGCATCATCGCGGCCGCCACCAGGTAGGAGACCACCGAGGGCTGGTCGGGCAGCTCGGCCCCCGTGGACAGGGAACGTTCACGGGCGCCCGCCAGACGCTTCTGGTACTGCCGGAACGCGCGTAGCACGCCCTCGGCAAGCGCCCCCGCCTCGTCGCCCGGCTCCTCCTCCAGCTCCTGGAGCTCCGCCGTCAGGAACGGGCCCGAGGCGTCCACCGACACCAGCCGCACCCGTGTCGTTCCCGTCGCCAGCACCTCGAAGGTGCCGTCGGCCCGCTCCCGGATCGTCGCCGCGTCCGCCACACAGCCCACCCCGTGGAAGGCCTTGACCGGGTCCGGGCCGAAGCCCGCGGCGGGCCCGCGCTCGGGCAGCGCCGTGGGGTCGGGCATGCCGGGGGCGCTGGGGGCCACCTCGTGGCCGTCGCGGATCGCCACGACGGCGAAACGGCGCGGCTCCTCCTCGGGAGTCTTCAGCAGCTCGCGCATCATGGCGCGATACCGCTCCTCGAAGATGTTGAGCGGCAGCACGAGTCCCGGGAACAGCACCGAGTTCAGGGGAAACAGCGGAAGGCGGACGGTCACGGCGCCAAAGCCTAGTGGTCGCCGGAGTGAACGCGTCCGCCGCGCCCACTGTGTGGATGTCCGCCGCCGGCCCCCGGCGCGGCGGAGGCGGCCGCCCGTCGCCGTACCTCGTCGCGCATTTCCAGGAACCGGCCCAGCGGATCGTCCGAGAGCCTGCCCCACGGGAAGGAGGTGGCGTACGGCCCGATCAGTGTGAGCTGCTCCAGGGCGTCCTCCCAGCGGCCCAGCCGCACCAGCACGTACGTCAGCTTGTTGCGGATCGCGCCCGGCCACAGGTCGGCCGCCGGGAACCGGGCGGACAGCGCGACGGCCCGGTCGGCAGCCGCGTCCAGCCGCTCGCGCGGCACGCCCGGACCGCACTCGTCGTCCAGGTAGGCGAGGACGGCCCGGGTCGGCAGCGCCTGTACGAGGGAGTCGGCGGGGGCGTCCTGCGCGGCTCGGTCGGCGAAGTCCAGGCACTCGCGGTGCGAGCCGTGCCAGGAGGACGCCAGGTAGCGCAGGGCCGCCACATGGCAGCCGTAGTGGCGCGGGGCGCGCCGCAGCGCCGCCTCCCACAGCTCCCCGAAGTAGGTGTGGCCGGCGCGTGAGCCGCGCGCGTGGTCCAGGGCGATCCGCCAGGGCACCGGGTCGCGGTCGTCGGTGCGTGCGGCGGCGGTGATGAGCGGGCTCACCCCGCGCAGCACCTCGGCCCGGGCCGGTGAGCCCCAGGCGCGGTCCACCGCGAGCTGGGCCCTGATCAGAGTTGCGTCCGGGTCCTGCGGGGCCGCCGCGTACCAGGTCTGAAGCCACTCCGGCCGCGAGTGCGCGAAGGCCGCTAGGTGCAGCGTGTAGCGGTCGCGGTACTCCCACTCCGCCCGCTGCCGCGTGTGGGCGAGCAGTGCGGCGGCGGGCTCGTACTCGCCGCGCCCGGCCGCGACCAGCGCGGGGCCGAGCCGGTCGTCGGGTGCGTCGAGAAGCACCTCGTCGTCGGCGGGGAGTGCGACGGCGGGGTTCTCCGCGGTTCTTGTCGTCCGGGACGCACGGCCGAACGGAAGCATCAGAGCCATGGTGTCGACCATTGAAAGTCCGCTGGTCACGCCGCGCCAGAGGGAACGGCCAAGACGTCGAAAGTTGTACGCCCACAGGTCAAGAACGGGTAAAGGCCAACGGTTCAACAACTGTCCGGACATCTAAGTCATCGACTCAGTGGTCCCACCGATCCCACCGATCCCACCGATCCCACCGATCCCACCGCCGTCGCGGGTCAGTTCCGCCGCAGCATGCGCGTGGCTCCCGTCGCCACGGTCGTCGCCAGGATCCAGCCGAGCAGGATCATCGCCGCGGCCAGCCACTGCCAGGCCCCGCTGAGCTGCCAGAACCCGACCTGGCCCAGGTCGATGACGGGAAGCAGCAGGTCGAGGGCGAACAGCGGAGGGTTCCAGGCCGGATGCTCGCCGCCCTTGATCGGCGGATGGTCGGCATGGGCGAACGCCACCGAGCTCGCCGCCCACAGCACTGCCATCCACACCGCGGCCCGGCCGGGCCGGTATCCGTAGGCGACCATCCAGTCCTGTGCGTAGCCCCACAGCTTGGCCGCCGGCGGCAGCGTCTCGCGCCGACGGCGCTGCTTGGCGAGCAGCACCTCACGCGCGTCCTCGTCCTCGCCGCCGGCCCGCAGCACCGAGGCGAGGCGCTCGTACGGCTCCGGGTTGTACTCGGCGGTCGCGGCGGCCACCCACTGCAGCCGCCGCTCCAGCGGGAACGGGCCGCGCGGCACGAGGTTCTCGTAGGTGAAGCCGCTCATGTGCAGCAGCCCGGGTTCCGGCCAGGCGTCCGCGCGGTCCATCAGGTTGACGATCCGCGCCCCCGACAGCACCACCCCGCCGCGCTCCGGCCGCTCCCCGAGGAAGCGCAGCTCGGGCGTCTGGATGCGGCGCAGCGACAGCTCCTGCTCGTCGGTGAAGGTGAACCGGGCCCGCTCCAGGTCGACCGCGTCCCCGAACCGCCCGTCGTCCAGCCGCACCCCGCCCTGGCATGCGAACCGCTGGATGCGCGTCCCGCGCGCGGGGGTGCGGCCGCTCAGCATCGGACTGCCGACGCCGGCCGGGGTCATGTACAGCGTGCGCCCGACGGTGAGCTGGGGCGCGTTCAGTGCGAGCCGCGTGTACGGGTTGACCAGCCGGGCGCCGCGCAGGCTCAGCGACACGCCGATGGTGGCGCCGCGCAGGCTCAGCTCGCCGTGCGACTCCAGCATCTCGGCCTGGAGGTCCTGGCCGACGCTGATGCCGTCCGCGGCGATCGAGCGGCCGCTGCGGTCGCGGTAGACGATCGCCTGGTTGAGCAGCAGATCCGTGCCGATGTGGGCGTCGGTGAGCCGTACGCCGTTGTGGAACCGGCAGCGCGGCAGATGCAGGTCGCCCTCGGTGTGCACCCGCGCCGCCTCCAGGCGCGGCACCGCGCAGTCCACGAGCCGTACGGTCGTGAAGCGGGCCTCCGGCAGCAGGATCTCCCGGTCGAAGCGGCAGCCGCGCAGCTCGACGTACGGCACCACCGTGCCGCCCGCGAGGTCCATCGGGTCGCTGATCCGCACGCCGACCAGCTTCAGCGAGGACACCCGGCCCGCGAGGGCGGGCGGCCCGTCCAGCAGCAGCCAGCAGATGATCCGCGCGCGCACGGTCCGGTCCGGGCCCCAGGGATGCCCGCCGTGCGGGTCGTCGACGACCGTGTCGCCGCTGCTCAGGTCGTACACGCTGCCGTTGCGGAAGGCCTGCCACATGCCGAGCTCTGCGGGTGTCAGGTCGTTCGGCAGGTCGTCCGGCAGGTCCCCGTCGCGGAGACCGCCCCGTTCGGTCACTTTTCGCCCATCCCCCTCAGCTACTCGCGGGTTTAGTACAACCGTTCATGCCCGCTGCGTGACGCCCCGAACGCTAGACGTGAAGAGGATCTTCCGGGTTCCGGCGGCGGTCTGTATCAGCCATTGATACGCGCGAACGACGCTGGACCCGGGTCTGAGAGAATTGCACCCGTGATCTCCCGAATCGATCTGCGCGGCGACGCCCTTCCCGAGGGACCCGCCCTGCGCGACCTGCTGCCCCGAGCCGACTTCGACGTCTCGGCCGCCCTGGAGAAGGTGCGTCCGATCTGCGAGGCCGTGCATCATCGGGGCGACGCGGCGCTGATCGACTTCGCGGAGAAGTTCGACGGGGTCAGGCTCGACCAGGTGAGGGTGCCCGCCGAGGCCCTCGACAAGGCACTCGCGGAGCTCGACCCGGCCGTGCGCGCGGCTCTGGAGGAGTCCATCCGCCGCGCCCGTCTCGTCCACCGCGAGCAGCGTCGTACGACGCACACGACCCAGGTCGTGCCGGGCGGCTCGGTGACCGAGAAGTGGGTGCCGGTCGACCGCGTCGGGCTGTACGCGCCCGGCGGTCGCTCCGTCTACCCGTCCTCCGTGATCATGAACGTCGTCCCGGCCCAGGAGGCCGGCGTCGAGTCCGTCGCGCTCGCCTCGCCCGCCCAGGCCGAGTTCGGGGGTCTCCCGCACCCGACGATCCTCGCCGCGTGCGCGCTGCTCGGCGTCGACGAGGTGTACGCCGCCGGCGGCGCCACGGCCGTCGCGATGTTCGCGTACGGCACCGAGTCGTGCCCGCCCGCCAACATGGTCACCGGCCCCGGCAACATCTGGGTCGCCGCCGCCAAGCGCTACTTCACCGGCAAGATCGGCATCGACGCCGAGGCGGGCCCGACCGAGATCGCGATCCTGGCCGACTCCACCGCCGACCCCGTACACGTCGCCTCCGACCTGATCAGCCAGGCCGAGCACGACCCGCTGGCCGCCGCCGTCCTCGTCACCGACTCCGTCGAGCTCGCGGACGCGGTCGAGAAGGAGCTGGAGCCGCAGGTCGCGGCCACCAAGCACATCGACGACCGGATCGTGCCCGCCCTCAAGGGCCGGCAGTCCGCGATCGTCCTGGTCGACGGCGTCGACGAGGGCCTGAAGGTCGTCGACGCGTACGGCGCCGAGCACCTGGAGATCCAGACCGCCGACGCAGCCGCCGTGGCGGACCGCGTGCGCAACGCCGGCGCGATCTTCATCGGGCCCTGGGCGCCGGTCTCGCTCGGCGACTACGCCGCCGGCTCCAACCACGTCCTGCCCACCGGCGGCTGCGCGTGTCACTCCTCGGGCCTGTCCGTCCAGTCCTTCCTGCGCGGCATCCACATCGTCGACTACACGCGGGACGCGCTGGCCGAGGTCGCGCATCACGTGGTGACGCTGGCGGAGGCGGAGGACCTGCCGGCGCACGGCGCGGCGGTCAAGGCTCGGTTCGGTTGGAAGGTTCCAGAAGGCAAGTGACAGGCATCGACGATCTCCCCGTACGGGACGAGCTGCGCGGCAAGTCCCCCTATGGCGCGCCCCAGTTGGACGTCCCCGTACGGCTGAACACCAACGAGAACCCCTACCCGCTGCCCGATGCGCTGGTCGAGCGGATCGCCGAGCGCGTGCGTGAGGCGGCCCGCAACCTCAACCGCTACCCGGACCGGGACGCGGTCGAGCTGCGCACCCGGCTCGCCGAGTACCTGACGGACACGTCCGGCCACGAGGTCGGCCTCGCCAACGTCTGGGCGGCGAACGGTTCCAACGAGGTCATCCAGCAGCTTCTGCAGACCTTCGGCGGACCGGGCCGCACGGCGATCGGCTTCGAGCCGTCGTACTCGATGCACGGGCTCATCTCGCGCGGCACCGGCACCGGCTGGATCTCCGGCCCGCGCAACGACGACTTCACGATCGACGTCGCCGAAGCCGGGAAGGCGATCGCCGAGCACCGCCCCGACGTCGTGTTCATCACGACGCCCAACAACCCCACGGGCAACGCGGTCCCGCGCGAGACCGTCCTCGCGCTGTACGAGGCCGCGCAGGCCGCGAAGCCCTCGATGGTCGTGGTCGACGAGGCGTACATCGAGTTCAGCCACGGCGACTCGCTGCTGCCGCTGCTCGAAGGTCGGCCGAATCTCGTCGTCTCCCGGACGATGTCGAAGGCCTTCGGCGCCGCCGGCCTGCGCCTCGGCTATCTCGCCGCGCACCCGGCGGTGGTGGACGCCGTCCAGCTCGTACGGCTGCCGTACCACCTGTCGGCCGTCACCCAGGCGACCGCCCTGGCCGCCCTGGAGCACACCGACACGCTGCTGAAGTACGTCGAGCAGCTCAAGTCCGAGCGGGACCGGCTGGTCGCCGAACTGCGGGCCGCCGGGTACGAGGTCGTGGAGTCCGACGCGAACTTCGTGCAGTTCGGCAGGTTCGAGGACTCGCACACGGCCTGGCGGAAGATCCTCGACCGGGGTGTCCTGGTCCGGGACAACGGCATCCCGGGATGGCTGCGGGTGTCCGCCGGAACTCCCGAAGAGAACGACGCGTTCCTCGACGCGGTACGTGAGTTGAAGAAGGAGCTGAACGCATGAACCGCGTAGGACGCGTGGAACGAGTCACGAAGGAGACCTCGGTCCTCGTCGAGATCGATCTCGACGGATCCGGCAAGGTCGATGTGTCGACCGGCGTCGGCTTCTACGACCACATGCTCGACCAGCTCGGCCGGCACGGTCTGTTCGACCTGACCGTGAAGACCGAGGGCGACCTGCACATCGACTCCCACCACACCATCGAGGACACCGCCCTCGCGCTGGGCGCCGCCTTCAAGCAGGCCCTCGGCGACAAGGTGGGGATCTACCGCTTCGGCAACTGCACGGTCCCGCTGGACGAGTCCCTCGCCCAGGTCACCGTCGACCTGTCCGGCCGCCCCTACCTCGTGCACACCGAGCCCGAGAAGATGGCGCCGATGATCGGCGAGTACGACACCACCATGACCCGGCACATCCTGGAGTCCTTCGTCGCCCAGTCCCAGATCGCGCTGCACGTGCACGTGCCGTACGGGCGCAACGCCCACCACATCGTGGAGTGCCAGTTCAAGGCGCTGGCGCGGGCGCTGAGGTACGCGAGTGAGCGTGACCCGCGCGCGGCAGGCATCCTTCCCTCGACGAAGGGTGCGCTGTAACCCATGAACGGCCTGTCCACCATCCTGATCGTCGTCGGCCTCTTCCTGGTCGGCGGCATCATCTCCTTCGCCAAGCAGCAGATGCCCAAGAGCCTCATCGTGCTGCTGTCGATAGGCGCCGCGATGTGTCTTCTCGCGGGCGTCGTGAGGCTGGAGGTGTGGAATTGACCGACGCCAAGAAGGTCGTGGTCTTCGACTACGGCTTCGGCAATGTGAGGTCGGCCGAACGCGCCCTCGCGCGCGCGGGTGCCGAGGTCGAGATCACCCGTGACTTCGACAAGGCCATGAACGCCGACGGGCTGCTGGTGCCGGGCGTCGGCGCCTTCGAGGCCTGCATGAAGGGGCTGACCGAAGCCCGCGGCGACTGGATCATCGACCGCCGGCTGTCCGGCGGACGCCCCGTGATGGGCATCTGCGTCGGCATGCAGATCCTGTTCGCGCGCGGCATCGAGCACGGCGTCGAGACCGAGGGCCTCGGCGAGTGGCCGGGCTCGGTGGAGCCGTTGCAGGCCGACGTCGTGCCCCACATGGGCTGGAACACCGTGGACGCGGCGCCCGGCAGCGAGCTGTTCGCCGGCCTGGACGCGGACGCGCGCTTCTACTTCGTGCACTCCTACGCCGTCCGCGACTGGGCGCTGGAGGTCCACAACCCGGCGATGACCCCGCCGAGGGTCACCTGGTCGACCCACGGCAAGCCCTTCGTGGCCGCCGTGGAGAACGGCGCCCTGTGGGCCACGCAGTTCCACCCCGAGAAGTCCGGCGACGCCGGAGCGCAGCTCCTCACCAACTGGATCGGAACCCTGTAGAGACATGGCCAAGCTCGAACTCCTCCCCGCCGTCGACGTCCGCGACGGCCAGGCCGTGCGCCTCGTGCACGGCGAGTCCGGCACCGAGACGTCCTACGGCTCCCCGCTGGAGGCCGCCCTCGCCTGGCAGCGTTCCGGCGCCGAGTGGCTGCACCTGGTCGACCTGGACGCCGCGTTCGGCACCGGCGACAACCGCGAGCTGATCGCCGAGGTCGCGGGCGCGATGGACATCAAGGTCGAGCTGTCCGGCGGCATCCGCGACGACGCCTCCCTGGCCGCCGCGCTCGCCACCGGCTGCACGCGCGTGAACCTCGGGACGGCCGCCCTGGAGACCCCGGAGTGGGTCGCCAAGGTCATCGCCGAGCACGGCGACAAGATCGCGGTGGGCCTGGACGTACGGGGCACGACCCTGCGCGGCCGCGGCTGGACCCGGGACGGCGGCGACCTCTACGAGACGCTGGAGCGCCTCAACAGCGAGGGCTGCGCCCGCTACGTCGTCACCGACATCGCCAAGGACGGCACGCTCCAGGGCCCGAACCTGGAACTGCTGAAGAACGTCTGCGCGGCGACCGACCGCCCGGTCGTGGCCTCCGGTGGTGTCTCGTCCCTGGACGACCTGCGGGCCATCGCCGAGCTGGTCCCGCTCGGTGTCGAAGGCTCCATCGTCGGGAAGGCCCTGTACGCGAAGGCGTTCACCCTGGAAGAGGCCCTGGAGGCTGTGTCGTCATGACGTCCGATGCCGTGCGGCGTGTGCAGAGCGGTAGTCCCTGGGAAGAGTCCTTCGGGTTCGCGCGCGCCGTCGCGGCGGGCGATCGTGTGCTGGTGGCGGGCACGACGTCCTTCAAGGGCGACGTGCTGTACGGCGAGGGCGACCCGTACGAGCAGGCCAAGGTGGCCTTCACCAGCGCGATCGAGGCGATCGGCGAGTTCGGGCTCGACATCGAGTCCGTGGTCCGGACGCGGATGTACCTGACCCATGCGCGGGACGTGGACGCCGTGGGCCGGGCCCACAAGGAACTCTTCGACACGGTGCGCCCGGTCTCGACGCTGCTCGTCGTGGAGGGCTTCGTGGACTCGCGCATCCTGGTCGAAGTGGAAATAGAAGCATTCAGAGGACGTTAGAGGAGCCGGTTTCATGACCCTGGCGGTCCGAGTCATCCCCTGCCTGGACGTGGACAACGGCCGGGTCGTCAAGGGCGTCAACTTCCAGAACCTGCGCGACGCGGGCGACCCCGTCGAGATGGCCAAGGTGTACGACGCCGAGGGCGCCGACGAACTGACCTTCCTGGACATCACCGCCTCGTCGGGCAACCGCGAGACGACGTACGACGTGGTGCGCCGCACGGCCGAGCAGGTCTTCATCCCGCTGACGGTCGGCGGCGGCGTCCGCACCGCCGAGGACGTGGACAAGCTGCTGCGCGCGGGCGCGGACAAGGTGGGCGTCAACACGGCGGCCATCGCGCGTCCGGACCTCATCCGGGAGATCGCCGAGCGCTTCGGCCGGCAGGTGCTGGTCCTCTCGGTGGACGCACGGCGTACCGCCGAAGGCGCCTTCGAGGTCACCACCCACGGCGGCCGCAAGGGCACCGGCATGGACGCCGTGGAGTGGGCGCACCGCGCGGCCGAGCTGGGCGCGGGCGAGATCCTCCTCAACTCGATGGACGCCGACGGCACCAAGGACGGCTACGACCTGGAGATGATCCGTGCCGTGCGCAAGCACGTGACGGTCCCGGTGATCGCCTCCGGCGGCGCCGGCAGGCTCGCCGACTTCGCGCCGGCCATCGAGGCGGGGGCGGACGCCGTGCTGGCCGCGTCGGTGTTCCACTTCGGGGATCTGCGGATCGGCGAGGTGAAGGACGCGTTGCGGGGGGCGGGGCACCCCGTCCGCTGACACGGGACTGAGCCCCGGTCGCCCCTGAGGTGACCGGGGCCTTCTCATGGGCAGATACGAAAGAGAAGTTGCGCAAAACTAATTGCGCAACTTTTCTTTTGCACTTACGGTCAAGGCATGACGGACAGGGAGAGGGACCGCAGGATCACGGACCTGGGCACGCTCAAGGCGCTCGCCCACCCCCTGCGGATGCGGCTGTTCCGAGGGCTGACGATCGCCCAGGTCGCCACCGCCTCACAGCTCGCCGAACAGGTCGACGAAGCGGTGTCGCTGGTCAGTTACCACCTGCGCAAGCTCGCCGAGCACGGGCTCATCGAGGAGGCCGAGCCGCGCAGCGCGGACGGCCGGGAACGCTGGTGGCAGCCCGCCTCGGACGGGGTGCGCATCCACGACGAGGACTTCCGCGACGCACCCGAGAAGGCCGCCGCACACACGGCGGCGAGCAGGCTCTTCGCCGAGCAGCGCACGGACATGTACCGGCGCTGGCTCGACGAGCGCACCCACTGGGGCCCCGAGTGGAACCGGGCCGCCGAGTCCTCCGAGTCCCACCTGCGGCTCACGGCCGACGAACTGGCCGAACTGAACCAGGAGATGCTCGCCCTGCTCGGCCGGTACGACGAGCGCGGCCAGGCCGCCGACGCCGCAGGCGACACCGAGGGCCGCGAGAGCGTCGCGGTGCACACCTATGCCTTCCCGTTCCGGATCTGAGAGGACGGACGTGCCCGCGACACAGACCGGCGACGCGCCCGCCGCCGCGGCGGAGCGCCCCGCCCACCGCGACCCCGACGTGCTGCGCTGGCTCGGCGCCTACGCCTCGTCGGCCGTCGGCGACAACGTCTACTACCTCGCCCTGTCCTGGGCCGCCGTCCAGGCCGGGACGCCCGCCCAGGCGGGACTGGTGACCGCGCTGAGCGCGGTGCCGCGGGCCGTGCTGATGCTGGGCGGGGGAGTGATCGCCGACCGGTTCGGGCCGCGCAGGGTGCTGATCGGCAGCGACGCGGCACGCTGCGCGGCGGTCCTCGCCGTCGCCGCGCTGCTGCTCGTGAGCAGCCCCGGCCTGTGGCCGCTGGCCGCGCTGGCGCTGGTCTTCGGGGCCGTCGACGCCGTGATGATGCCCGCCCTGGGCGCCCTGCCCAGCCGGATCACCACGCGCGGGCAGCTCGCCCGGGTGCACGGCATGCGCGGCCTCGTCGTCCGGCTGGCCAACGTCGTCGGGGCCCCGCTCGGCGGCCTCGGCGTGGCCCTCGGGGGCACCGCGGCGGCGTTCGGGCTGGCCGGGCTGCTGTTCGCGGCCTCCCTGCCACTCCTGATCGCCCTGCGGGTGGGACCGCTGCCCGCGGACGGCGCACGCACGCGTGGCAGCGCCTGGAGCGACCTCACCGCCGGCCTGCGCCACATACGCGGCCACCGTGTCCTGCTGCCGCTGATCGCCGTGATCGCGCTCAGCGACCTCGGCTTCGTCGGCCCCCTCAACGTCGGCCTGGCCCTGCTCGCCGACGAGCGCGGTTGGGGAGCGGGCGGTGTCGGATGGGTCCTCGCCGGCTTCGGCACCGGGGCCGGAGCGGCCTCGCTGCTGCTCACCGCCCGTGGCCGCGTCCCGCGCACGGGGCTCGTACTGTCCGTGTCCGGTGTGGTCAGCGCGAGCGCGATCGCCGCCCTCGCGTATGTGCCGTACCTCGCGGTCGCCGTCGCCGTGGCCCTGACCGTCGGGCTGATCTCGGGGCTGAACGGCGTGCTGTGCGGGGCGCTGCTCCAGGCCGAGTCCGAGCGGGCCTACGTCGGCCGGGTCACGTCCGTGTCCACCTTCTTCAGCCTCGGCGTCGCCCCGCTCACCTTCCCGCTGACCGGCGCCGCGATCGGCGTGTGGGGCACCGGCCCGGTCTTCGCGGCCAGTGCAGCGGTCTGCGGGCTCGGCGGGGCGGTCGGCCTGTGCGCGCGGGACCTGCGCCGGGCCGAACTGCCGGGCTGAGCTGACGGTCTGAGCTGCCGGGCCGAACTGTTGCCGGGCTGAGCTCAGATGCCGAGCTGCTTCGACCCGTGCAGCTTGGCGATGGCGTTCTCGTCGCCGTCCAGCTCGACCTTGGCGGTGCTCTGCCGGCCGTAGGCGAACATCAGCAGCTCCGACGGCTCGCCGGTCACCGTGACGACCGGCGCGCCCTTGTGGGCCACCGCCGTCTGCCCGTCGGGGCGGCGCAGCACCAGACCCGTGGGTGCGCTGCGGCCCACCAGGCGCGCGGAGCGCTCCAGACGGGACCACAGGGCGTCCTGGAAGACCGGGTCGAGTTCGCGCGGCGTCCAGTCGGGCTGGGCGCGGCGGACGTCCTCGGTGTGGACGTAGAACTCGATCGTGTTCGACGCCTCGTCGATCTGCTTGAGCTGGAAGGGCGAGAAACGGGGCGGGCCGGTGCGGATGAGCTGGATCAGCTCCTCGTACGGCTTCGCCGCGAACTCCTCCATCGCCCTGTCCAGGCGCTGGGCGAGCGGCTTGATCAGCAGCCCGGCGGCGGCGTCGGGGCGGCGCTCGCGCACCACCACGTGCGCGGCCAGCTCACGGGTCTGCCAGCCCTCGCAGAGGGTGGGGGCCTCGGGGCCCTCGGCCTCCAAGAGGTCGGCGAGCAGAAGTCGTTCACGCTGCGCGAAGGTCGACATACAGTCAGCCTACGACCACCCCCGAAGTCCGCCCACCCGTCACCCGGCCCCCACCCCTCGACGAGGTGCTCGTGCGCCGCCCCTTCCAATCAGTGGACACCGGACGGTCACTGTCAGTTGCGCGCGGCACAATGGCAGGCATGACCACGAGCACGCCCCGCCGGCCCAGCCGGCTGGACCCCGAGATCGCCGCGCGCCTCAAGCGCAGCGCGGAAGGGCTCCTGCCCGCCATCGCCCAGCAGTACGACACCGGTGAGGTGCTGATGCTCGGCTGGATGGACGACGAGGCGCTGCATCGCACGCTCACCACCGGCCGCTGCACCTACTGGTCCCGCAGCCGCCAGGAGTACTGGGTCAAGGGCGACACCTCCGGCCACTTCCAGTGGGTGAAGTCGGTCGCCCTGGACTGCGACGCGGACACCCTCCTGGTCAAGGTCGACCAGGTCGGCGCCGCCTGCCACACCGGCGCGCGTACCTGCTTCGACGAGGACGTGCTGCTCAAGGACGGCGCCGATTCCGGCGCACCGGCCTCGGATCAGTAGGGTCAGCCGCCATGGATCTTGAGACGTTCCGCAAGCTCGCCAGCGACCGCCGGGTCATCCCGGTCACCCGCAAGCTCCTCGCCGACGGCGACACCCCGGTGGCCCTCTACCGAAAGCTCGCCGCCGAGCGCTCCGGCACCTTCCTGCTGGAGTCCGCGGAGAACGGCCGCTCCTGGTCCCGCTACTCCTTCGTGGGCGTCCGCTCCGCGGCGACCCTCACCGCGCGCGACGGCCAGGCCCACTGGCTCGGCTCCCCGCCCGTCGGCGTCCCCGTCGACGGCGACCCGCTGGCCGCCCTGCGCGCCACCATCGAGGCCCTGCACACTCCGCGCGACCTCGCCCACGACCTGGGCCTGCCGCCCTTCACCGGCGGCATGGTCGGCTACCTCGGCTACGACATCGTGCGCCGCCTGGAGAAGATCGGCCCCGGCGAGCGGGACGACCTGGGGCTGCCCGAGCTGACCATGCTGCTCACCAGCGACCTCGCGGTCATGGACCACTGGGAGGGCTCCGTCCTGCTGATCGCCAACGCGATCAACCACAACGACCTCGACACGGGCGTCGACGAGTCGTACGCGGACGCGGTCGCCCGCCTCGACGCCATGGAGGCCGATCTCTCCCGCGCGGTCGTCCAGCCGCCGGCCGTCCTGCCGCCCTCGGAGCTCCCCGAGTACACCGCCCTGTGGGGCGGCGAGGACTTCCAGGAGGCCGTCGAGGACATCAAGGAGCGCATCCGGGCCGGCGAGGCGTTCCAGGTGGTCCCCTCCCAGCGCTTCGAGACGCCGTGCACGGCGAGCGCGCTGGACGTCTACCGGGTGCTGCGGGCGACCAACCCCTCGCCGTACATGTACCTGTTCCGCTTCGACGGCTTCGACGTCGTCGGCTCCTCGCCGGAAGCCCTGGTGAAGGTCGAGGACGGCCGCGCCATGGTCCACCCCATCGCCGGCACCCGGTGGCGCGGGGCGACCCCGCAGGAGGACCAGGCCCTCGCCGACGAGCTGCTCGCCGACCCCAAGGAGCGCGCCGAGCACCTGATGCTCGTCGACCTGGGGCGCAACGACCTGGGGCGGGTCTGCGAGCCGGGCTCCGTCGAGGTCGTCGACTTCATGTCCATCGAGCGGTACTCCCACGTGATGCACATCGTCTCGACGGTGACCGGCCGCGTCGCCCCGGGCCGCACGGCCTTCGACGTCCTCACGGCCTGCTTCCCGGCCGGCACCCTCTCCGGCGCCCCCAAGCCCCGCGCGATGCAGATCATCGACGAGCTCGAACCGTCCCGGCGCGGGCTGTACGGCGGCTGCGTCGGCTACCTCGACTTCGCGGGCGACTCCGACACCGCCATCGCCATCCGTACGGCCCTCCTGCGGGACGGCACGGCCTACGTCCAGGCGGGCGCGGGCATCGTCGCCGACTCGGATCCGGTCGCCGAGGACACCGAGTGCCGCAACAAGGCGGCGGCGGTCCTGCGCGCGGTCCACACGGCGAACCGGCTCGGGTGAACCCACGCGGGACTGCGTAGTCCGTCTCACATGAACCCCGGGTGACCGATCGCCCGGGGTTCGGGCGATAGTGGAGTACGTGACTGCCGTACCGCACCCTCGTTCCGAAGCCCCCGGCTCCGCCCGGGCCGGCCGTGTGAGCCTCGCCGTAGCCCTGCTGTGCGGGGCGGTCGGCGCGGCCGTCGCGCTGCTCGCCACCCGACAGCTCTGGTCGGAGGGCACCGCGACGGTGGCGGGCGGACCGTTCCCGCTGACCGCCAAGGGCAGTGACGTCACCGGCGTCCCCGCGGCCCTGGCCATAGTGGGGCTCGCCGCGCTCGTCGCCGTCTTCGCCGTCCGCCGGGCCGGCCGCTTCATGGTCGCCGGCCTGCTCGCGCTCTCCGGAGCCGGCACCGTCGCCGCCGCCCTGCTCGGCGCCTCCGACAGCACCGCGCTCGACGAGAAGGCCGCGCGGGCGTCCGGCGACACCTCGGCCACCGTCCAGGCCCTCACCCACACCGCCTGGCCGTACGTCGCGGCCGTGGGCGGGGCCCTCATCCTGCTCGCCGGACTGCTGGCCCTGCGCTACGGGCGGCTGTGGCCCGGCATGTCCGGCCGCTACGAGCGAAACGGCACCCCCCGGCCGCGCCGTAGGGCCCAGACCGCCGCCGACCCCGACCGGCCCGAGGAACTCTGGAAGGCGCTGGACCGGGGCGAGGACCCGACCGGCGCGTAGCGCTCCGCGAGGAGGGCCGTAGTTCACCCGCGGGGCGGTGGGGGGCTGGTCGCGCAGTTCCCCGCGCCCCTTAGGGCGTTGCCCTACTCGGCGTCGAATCGCTCCGGCCTCGTATCGCTCGGGCTACCCCCGATCACCACAGCGCAACGCGTGCGGGACAATGACAGCGAGCGTTCGGCTCGACACGTACTTCAGCAACGAGGAGCAAGCAATGGCGGGCAGCAGCCACGGTCACACCCCGGCCGCCTGGACCGGTGTCACGATCGCCTTCATCGGTTTCTGCGTGGCGGGCGCCTTCATGGTTCTGGACCAGCCCGCGGGCTTCTGGGCCGGCATGGGCGTCGTGGTTCTCGGCGGCATCATCGCCTGGATCATGAGCGCGATGGGCCTGGGCCAGCCCAAGGACGCTCACCAGGCGCTGCTGATGTCGCAGGAGCGCGAGGCGGCGAGCGCCAAGGGCTGAGGCCCGCACCACTTCGCTGAGGGGCGACCCGGCACCGATGGGTGCCAGGGGGCGCCCCTCACGCGCGTGGGGGGCACAATGCATGACGTGAACGCCGACAGCCAGAGGGTGACACGGCCCGGTACCGGCGCCCGGTGGGCGCGCCTGGCCGTCCCGGCGGGCGTGCTCGCGGCCGTCGCCGGCGCCTTCGCCTACGTCGGCGCCGTGGACCCGAACGAACCCGGCCACTACCCCGCCTGCCCGCTGCTCCGGTTCACCGGCATCTACTGCCCGGGCTGCGGTGGACTGCGCAGCGCGCACGCCGTCGTGCACGGCGACTTCGCGGCGGCGCTCCAGGACAACGCGCTCGCCGTCGCCGGTTACGCGGTCTTCGCCGTGGTGTGGACCGTCTGGGTGGTCCGCACGGTGCGCGGCCGGCCGCTGCGGATCGATCTCGGGCCGGTGCAGTTGTGGGCCGCGGGCGCGTTGCTGCTGGTGTTCACAGTTGTCCGGAACCTGCCCTTCGGTGGCTGGCTGCATCCTTGATCAATCAGGGAAGGTCCAGGTAGTGGGACCGGCGTCAACCGGATGTGAGGCCTACGCCCTGCTCCGGATACCATCGCAGTGACCGGCGGTTTCGTACCGCTTTCACAGCCCACCGTCTGAAAGGGGGCCGCTCGCGTGAGTGTGCTCGACGAGATCATCGACGGAGTCCGTGCCGACCTCGCGGAGCGGCAGGCGCGCGTCAGCCTCGACGAGCTCAAGGAGCGCGCGGCGAAGGCTCCCGCGGCCAAGGACGGGGTCGCCGCCCTGCGGGGCGACGGCGTCAAGGTCATCTGTGAGGTCAAGCGCTCCAGCCCCTCCAAGGGCGCGCTGGCGGCGATCGCCGACCCGGCCGGGCTCGCCGCGGACTACGAGGCGGGCGGCGCGGCCGTCATCTCCGTACTCACCGAGCAGCGCCGCTTCGGCGGCTCGCTGGCCGACCTGGAGGCCGTCCGCGCGCGCGTGGACATCCCGGTCCTGCGCAAGGACTTCATCGTCACGTCGTACCAGCTCTGGGAGGCGCGCGCGTACGGCGCCGACCTCGTACTGCTGATCGTGGCCGCCCTCGACCAGCCGGCCCTGGAGTCGCTGATCGAGCGCGCGGTGTCCATCGGCCTGACGCCGCTCGTCGAGGTGCACGACGAGGACGAGGTCGACCGCGCGGTGGACGCCGGCGCGAAGATCATCGGCGTCAACGCGCGCAACCTGAAGACCCTGGAAGTCGACCGGGGCACGTTCGAGCGGGTGGCGCCGGAGATCCCCGACACCATCGTCAAGGTGGCCGAGTCGGGTGTCCGCGGCCCGCACGACCTCATCGCCTACGCCAACGCCGGCGCCGACGCGGTCCTGGTCGGTGAGTCCCTGGTCACCGGCAAGGACCCCAAGTCCGCGGTCTCCGACCTGGTGGCGGCCGGCGAGCACCCCGCATTGCGGCACGGCCGCGGCTGATCACCCGATAGAGTTGGCCCGATGACGCTCACGACGACGACCACGGACAGGTACGCCCGCCTCGCGCGCGGCTGCCGCCCCCGTGGCTGCCGCGCGCCCGCACGCCGGGTGCACGGCCGTCGCGTGCGATACGTCATCGGAGACGAGCCTGGCCAGGTGAACGGCCGTCGATGGCAGCGCGCCCCTTAGGGGCGCGGGGGCTCTGTCTGATGTGCGGCTACCGCCGCGCGAGCGCGAGCAACCACACACGGCCCGCAGTCGTGTGATTACCCCCCCCGCCCCACGGCGATTAGTGTCTTTTTCACGCACTCACCGTGAGGTATCCGCATGCCCAGCGACTTCTTCATCCCCGACCCCGAAGGTCAAGTACCCAGCCCCGAAGGCTACTTCGGTGCGTTCGGCGGCAAGTTCATCCCGGAGGCCCTCGTCGCCGCCGTGGACGAGGTGGCCGTCGAGTACGACAAGGCCAAGCACGACCCCGAGTTCGCCCGCGAGCTCGACGACCTGCTGGTCCACTACACCGGCCGCCCCAGCTCCCTCACCGAGGTGCCGAGGTTCGCCGAACACGCCGGCGGCGCCCGGATCTTCCTCAAGCGGGAAGACCTCAACCACACCGGCTCACACAAGATCAACAACGTGCTCGGCCAGGCCCTGCTCACCAAGCGCATGGGCAAGACCCGCGTGATCGCCGAGACCGGCGCCGGCCAGCACGGCGTGGCGACGGCGACGGCCTGCGCGCTGTTCGGCCTCGACTGCACCATCTACATGGGTGAGATCGACACCGAGCGCCAGGCCCTCAACGTGGCCCGGATGCGCATGCTCGGCGCCGAGGTCATCGCCGTGAAGTCGGGCAGCCGCACCCTGAAGGACGCCATCAACGAGGCGTTCCGCGACTGGGTCGCCAACGTCGACCACACCCACTACCTCTTCGGTACGGTCGCCGGCCCGCACCCCTTCCCCGCCATGGTCCGCGACTTCCACCGCGTGATCGGCGTCGAGGCCCGCCGCCAGCTCCTGGAGCGCGCCGGACGCCTCCCCGACGCCGCCATCGCCTGCGTCGGCGGCGGCTCCAACGCCATCGGCCTCTTCCACGCCTTCATCCCCGACACGGACGTACGCCTCATCGGCTGCGAGCCCGCCGGGCACGGCGTCGAGACCGGCGAGCACGCTGCGACCCTGACCGCGGGCGAGCCCGGCATCCTGCACGGCTCCCGCTCCTACGTCCTCCAGGACGACGAGGGCCAGATCACCGAGCCGTACTCGATCTCGGCCGGTCTGGACTACCCGGGAATCGGCCCCGAGCACTCCTACCTCAAGGACAGCGGCCGCGGCGAGTACCGCGCGGTCACCGACGACGCGGCGATGCAGGCCCTGCGCCTGCTGTCGCGCACCGAGGGCATCATCCCGGCGATCGAGAGCGCCCACGCGCTCGCCGGCGCCCTGGAGGTCGGCAGGGAGCTGGGCAAGGACGGCCTGATCGTCGTCAACCTGTCCGGCCGCGGCGACAAGGACATGGACACGGCCGCGCGCTACTTCGGCCTGTACGACACCGACGCCGAGGTCGCCGCCGACGCGAACGGCGGCGCCGCCGAGATCCAGGGGGACGCCAAGTGAGCGGGAACATCGAGCTGTTGACGGACACCCTGCGCGCCGCCAAGGCCGAGGGCCGCTCCGCGCTGATCGCCTACCTCCCGGCCGGGTTCCCGACCGTGGACGGCGGCATCGAGGCGATCAAGGCCGCGCTCGACGGGGGCGCCGACGTCGTGGAGGTCGGGCTGCCGCACAGCGACCCCGTCCTCGACGGCCCCGTCATCCAGACCGCCGACGACATCGCCCTGCGCGGCGGCGTCAGGATCGCGGACGTCATGCGCACGGTCCGCGAGGCGCACGAGGCCACCGGCAAGCCGATCCTCGTGATGACGTACTGGAACCCCATCGACCGCTACGGCGTCGAGCGTTTCACCGCCGAGCTGGCGGAGGCGGGCGGCGCGGGCTGCATCCTGCCCGACCTGCCGGTCCAGGAGTCGGCGCTGTGGAGGGAGCACGCCGAGAAGCACGGCCTCGCGACGGTGTTCGTCGTGGCGCCGAGCAGCAAGGACGAGCGGCTCGCCCGGATCACCGCGGCCGGCAGCGGCTTCGTCTACGCCGCCTCGCTGATGGGCGTCACCGGCACCCGCGAGTCCGTGGGCGCACAGGCGCAGGAACTGGTCGAGCGCACCAGGGCCACCGGCTCCGAACTGCCCGTCTGCGTCGGGCTCGGCGTCTCCAACGCCGACCAGGCCGCCGAGGTGGCCGGCTTCGCCGACGGCGTGATCGTCGGCTCGGCCTTCGTCAAGCGGATGCTGGACGCGCCGGACGACGCGGCCGGAGTCGAGGCCGTGCGCTCGCTCGCCGGTGATCTGGCGAAGGGCGTGCGCCGGCAGGCGTAGCCCTGACCTGCGGCGGACTACCTCCGTAGGGGACATCTTCAGAAGAAGGGCCTTCCGTACGAGTCGCTCGAACGGGTGGACCTGAGGCCGGGGAGGCGCGCTGCGCCTCCCCGGTTCGTTCTGCGGGTGTGAGCGAAAAGAATCGTGAGGGAAAGCGGACCGCCCGTGAGCGGCTGGCGGTCGAGCGGGAGAAGCAGAAGGCCGCCGACAAGCGGCGCCGTGCGCTGATCGTGGGCGCGAGCGTCGTCTGCGTCCTCGGACTCGCGGCGGTCATCGGAGTCGTCGCGGCCAACGCCGGCAAGGACAGCGGCAGCGACGCGGGGCCCGTCGTGGGGCCCTCGGGGGCACAGGGCAAGGACGGTCTCGCGATCCCCGTCGGCCAGGAGGGCGCCAAGTCGACGCTCACGGTCTGGGAGGACTTCCGCTGCCCGGCCTGCAAGTCCTTCGAGGACGCGTACCGGTCGACGATCCACGAGCTGACGGACTCCGGCAAGCTCAGAGTCGAGTACCACCTGGCGACGATCATCGACGGCAACATGGGCGGCACCGGCTCGCGCAACGCCGCGAACGCGGCGGCCTGCGCCCAGGACGCCGGGAAGTTCACGCAGTACCACGACGTGCTGTACGAGAACCAGCCGCCGGAGGTCGACGACGCCTTCGCCAAGAACAGCAAGCTCTTCGAGCTCGCGGGCAAGGTCAAGGGCCTGGACACGCCCGCCTTCCGCAAGTGCGTCGAGGACGGCACCCACAACAGTTGGGTGGAGAAGTCCAACGACGCGTTCAAGAGCGGCGGCTTCAGCGGTACGCCGACGGTCCTGCTCAACGGCAAGAACATCTACCAGGACCAGACGATGACGCCGGCCAAGCTGAAGCAGATGGTGGAGGAAGCCGCCAAGGGCTGAGCCCCGGTGCCTGTTATGGACCCGTAGCCGGGCTGCCTGACATCGGTGCCGCCCGGCAGGGTAGCGTCGACCTTGCCATGGAACTTGCCTACATTCCCAGCCCGTCGCGCGGGGTGATCCACCTCGGCCCCATTCCGCTGCGCGGCTACGCCTTCTGCATCATCATCGGTGTCTTCGTAGCCGTCTGGCTCGGCAACAAACGCTGGATCGCCCGGGGCGGGCGGTCCGGCACGGTCGCCGACATCGCGGTCTGGGCCGTCCCGTTCGGACTGGTCGGCGGGCGCCTCTATCACGTGATCACGGACTACGAGCTGTACTTCAGCGAGGGCCGTGACTGGGTGGACGCCTTCAAGATCTGGGAGGGCGGCCTCGGCATCTGGGGCGCCATCGCGCTCGGCGCACTGGGCGCGTGGATCGGCTGCCGCCGCCGGGGCATCCCGTTGCCCGCGTACGCCGACGCCGTGGCGCCCGGCATCGCCCTCGCGCAGGCGATCGGGCGCTGGGGCAACTGGTTCAACCAGGAGCTCTACGGACGCGAGACCGACCTTCCGTGGGCGCTGAAGATCACCTCCTCGACGGACGGCCGGGTACCGGGCACGTACCACCCGACCTTCTTGTACGAGTCGCTGTGGTGCATCGGCGTCGCGGTGCTGGTGATCTGGGCCGACCGCCGCTTCAAGCTGGGCCACGGACGGGCGTTCGCGCTGTACGTCGCCTCGTACTGCGTGGGCCGGTTCTGGGTCGAGTACATGCGCGTCGACGACGCCCACCACATCCTCGGGCTGCGGCTGAACAACTGGACCGCGCTGATCGTGTTCCTGCTCGCGGTGGCCTACATCGTGATCTCGGCGAAGAAGCGGCCGGGCCGCGAGGCGGTGGTCGAGCCTGGCGCGAGTGCCTCCGGCGGTGAGGCCGGGGACGACGCGGATGCCGACTCCGACGCCGAGGCGAAGGACGAGGACGTCAAGGACGAGGCCGAGGAAGACGTCAGTGACGAGGCCGAGGAAGACGTCAAGGACGAGGCCGGGTCGGGGACGAAGAAGGCCTGAGGTCTGACTTTACGACGATGAGGGCGCCCGGTTCTGCCGGGCGCCCTCCGTCGTGTCCGGTCAGCGCCGACGGGCCAGTGCCAGGGTGCGGTGGGCCGCTGCCACCACCGCCGCGTCGATGAACGTGCCGTCCTGCAGGGCCTGGGCGCCCTGTTCCGTCGTGGCCGCCTTGATGATCATCTCGGCCTGTGCCAGTTCCTCCTCCGTGGGGAGGTAGGCACGTTCGATCACCGGGAGCTGGCGGGGGTGGATGGCGGCCCGGCCCAGGAAGCCGAGGGTGCGGCCGTGGGCGCAGGAGGCCGCCAGGCCCTCCAGGTCGCGGATGTCGGGGTGGATCGACTGCGGGGGCGGGGGCATGCCCGCCGCGCGTGCGGCCACGACGACGCGCGAGCGGCACCAGTCGAGGCCCGCGTCGCCGCGTACGCCCAGGTCGGCCCGTAGATCCGACTCGCCGAGGGAGATGCCGTGCAGGCTCGGGTGCGCGGCGGCGATGGCGTGGGCGCGCTCGATGCCCAGGGCCGATTCCAGGAGGGCGTGCAGCGGGGTCGTGCCCGGAGCGGTGGGCGGGGTGGTCTGGGCGAGGTGGATGATCTGCTCGGCGGAGGTCACCTTCGGCAGGCGCAGCGCGGCGAGGCCCGGAAGGGCTGCCAGGACGGCGAGGTCCTTGGCCGCCGGCGGGGTGTCCAGGGCGTTCACCCGGACATGGACGGGCACGGGGTGCTCCGGGTCCGCGAGCAGGTCGGCCGTGGCCGCCCGCGCGTAGTCCTTGCGGTCCGGGGCCACCGCGTCCTCAAGGTCGACGATCACGACGTCGGCGCCCGACAGGAGGGCCTTGGCCACCACACGCGGGCGGTCGCCGGGGGCGTACAGCCAGGTCAGGGGGTAGGAGGCGGCGGCCCTTGCCCGGACGGTCACAGCGCGCCCTCCTCGCGCAGGGCCGCCAGGTCGGTGGGGGTCAGGCCCAGGCCGGTGAGGATCTCGTCGGTGTCCGCGCCGTGCGGGCGGCCGGTCCAGCGGATCGTGCCGGGGGTGGCGGAGAGCCGGAAGAGGACGTTCTGCATGCGCAGCGGGCCGAGTTCGGGGTCGTCGACGGTGGTGATCGTGTCCAGGGCCGCGTACTGCGGGTCCGTCATCACATCCCGTACGTCCTGGATCGGGGCCACCGCCGCCTCCGCCTTCTCGAAGGCGGCGAGGACGTCGGCGCGGGTGTGGCGGGCGATCCAGTCTCCGACGGCCCGGTCGAGGACGTCGGCGTGCCGGGCCCGGTCGGCGCCGGTCGCGAACCACGGTTCGTCGATCAGGTCGGGCCGCCCCACCAGGTGCATCACCCGCTCGGCGATCGACTGGGCGGAGGTGGAGACCGCGACCCAGGACCCGTCCGCGGTGCGGTAGGTGTTGCGGGGGGCGTTGTTGGCGGAGCGGTTGCCGGTGCGTTCCTGCACGTAGCCGAGCTGGTCGTACCAGGTCGCCTGGGGGCCGAGCGCCAGCAGCATCGGCTCGATCAGAGCCATGTCGACGACCTGGCCCTCGCCGGTGCGCTCGCGCGCTGCCAACGCCGTCATCACCGCGTACGCCGTCGCCAGGCCCGCGATCGAGTCGGCGAGGCCGAACGGCGGCAGGGTCGGGGGTGCGTCCGGTTCGCCGGTGAGCGCGGCGAAGCCGCTCATCGCCTCGGCGAGGGTGCCGAAGCCGGGGCGGTGGGCGTAGGGGCCGAACTGGCCGAAGCCGGTGACCCGGGTGAGGATCAGGCGGGGGTTGGCGGCGGAGAGCTCCGGCCAGCCGAGGTCCCACTTCTCCAGGGTGCCGGGGCGGAAGTTCTCGATGACGACGTCCGCGTTCGCGGCGAGGCGCAGCAGGGTGGCACGGCCGCCGGGCTTGGAGAGGTTCAGGGTGATCGTGCGCTTGTTGCGCCCGAGGACCTTCCACCACAGGCCCACGCCGTCCTTCGACGGGCCGTGGCCGCGGGAGGGGTCGGGCCGGTCGGGGTGCTCGACCTTGACGACCTCCGCGCCGTAGTCGCCGAGCATCGTGGCGGCGAGGGGGCCCGCGAAGAGGGTGGCCAGGTCGAGGACGCGCAGGCCGGTGAGGGGAGCGGGGGGAAGGGGGCGCGTGTCGGGGGCGCTCATGACGCGTACGCCTCCTCGATCTCGGGGCGGTACGGCATCGCCACCGAGGCGCCTTCCCGCTGGACCGACAGCGCGGCCGCCGCGGCCGCCCACTTCAGGGCGTCCGGCATGGGCCGCCCCTCGCCGAGCGCCACCGCGAGGGCGCCGACGAAGGTGTCACCGGCGCCGGTGGAGTCGACGGCGGTGACCTTCGGGGCGGGCACCGTCAGGGGTTCGGCGCCGCGGGTGACGTACAGGCTGCCGGCGGCGCCCAGGGTGACGACCACCTCGGGCACCTGGTCGAGCAGCGCGGTGGCCGCCTCGCGAGGGT
Organism: Streptomyces sp. NPDC036764; assembly: GCF_055609385.1. NCBI lineage: Bacteria > Bacillati > Actinomycetota > Actinomycetes > Kitasatosporales > Streptomycetaceae > Streptomyces > Streptomyces sp. NPDC036764. The sequence continues at coordinate 363,552 of NZ_JBVJPT010000006.1, read as the reverse complement.
CGGTGCGGCCGGTGAGGGCGGTGGCCTCCAGCTCGTTGGGGACCAGCAGGTCGACGGCGGCGAGGAGTTCGTGCGGGAGCGGCCGGGCGGGGGAGGGGGTGAGGACCGTACGGACGTCGTGGCGGTGGGCCGCCTCGGCGCCGGCGAGGACGGCGGCAAGCGGGATCTCGAGCTGGAGCAGCAGGGTGCCCGCGGCGGCGATGACGCCCTCGTCGCCGGGGCTGAGGTGGTCGAGCGTGCCGTTCGCGCCGGGGATCACGACGATCGCGTTGCCGCCCTCGTCGTCCACGACGATGTGCGCGGTGCCGGACGGGCCCTCGGCCGTGCGGAGGTCGTCGGTGTCCACGCCGGAGTGTTCGAGGTTGGAGCGCAGCCGGGTGCCGAAGGCGTCGTTGCCGACCGCGCCGATCATCGAGACGAGGCCGCCGGCGCGGGCCGCCGCGATGGCCTGGTTGGCGCCCTTGCCACCGGGGATCGTACGGAACTCGCGGCCCGTCACGGTCTCACCGCGCTGCGGGGCCTTCTCGACGTAGGTGACGAGGTCCATGTTCGTGCTGCCGAGCACGACGATGTCGGTCATGGGCGAGGTGCCTCCCGGGGGGTGTGCTGGTGGGTGAGGTCGTGGGTGAGCCGGGCCAGTGAGTCGAAGCCGGTGCCGTTGAAGTCGGCGACGGAGGTGGCGAGGCGGTTCTTCAGGGGGGTCGTCCAGCGGTCGGGGAGGGCGGCGGGGGTGCCGGCCAGCAGCGCGGCGATGCTGCCCGCCGTCGCGCCGTTGGAGTCGGTGTCCCAGCCGCCCGACACGGCACGGCAGATGGAGCCGGTGAAATCGCCGTCCGCGTGGGTGAGGGCGGCGGCGATCAGCGCGGTGTTGGGGACGGCGTGGACCCAGTGGTGGCTGTGCGCGTGGGTGGCGTGGAGTTCGTCGACGACGGTGTCGAAGTCCTCGTGGGCACAGGCCAGTTGGACGGCGTGCTGAACGGCCTGGGCGAGCCGGGACCTCGGCGGGATCACCGTGAGGCCGGTGCGCAGGCAGGCGTGGATGTCGTGGGGGGCCGTCGCCACCGCCGCCCGCGCGATGACCGCGGCCGTGAACATCGCCGCGTAGACGCCGTTGGCGGTGTGCGTGAGGGTGGCGTCGCGGTGGGCCTGCTCGGCCGCGGCGCCGGGGTCGCCGGGGTTGGTCCAGCCGTGCACGTCCGCGCGGATGAGGGCGCCGATCCACTCGCGGAAGGGGTTGCGGTGACGGGCCGTGTACGGGGGTTCGATGCCGAGGAGGAGGTTGCGGTACGCGACGCGCTCGGCGGTGAAGGTGCGGCCGGCCGGGAGCTCGTCCAGCCAGAGGCGGGCCACGTCGGTGGTGGTGAATGCCCTGCCTTGGCGCTGGAGCAGGAGCAGGTTGAGCAGGGGGTAGTTGAGATCGTCGTCCTCGGGCATGCCGTCGATGTTCTCGGCCAGGGAGGTGAGGGCCGAGCGGCGGTTCCAGGGGTGGGCCGCCAGGAGCTCCGGGGGGACCCCCTTGGCCGTGAAATACGTGTTCAGGGGCCGGTTGCCGGTGGCCGCGGCGAGTTGGCGGATCGCTTCCAGGGGGAGCTTCTCGACGGGCTTGCCGAGCAGACAGCCGACGGCCCGGCCGAGCCAGGCGGCTTCGTAGCGGGATGCGGCCGGCGCGGCCGGTGCCGGGTCCGGGTCCGGCCAGGACGGGCAGCTCGCCTTGATCCTCGCGAGGTCGGTGGGCTCCCGGTCCGCCAACCTGCCGGGCAGGTCGGCCAGTTCGTCCAGCAGGTCTTCGGCGAGGGTTCGCAGGTATCGCGACGTGGGCTCCGCTGACGCGCCCGCCCGCACCGGCGCCTCCCCGCCGCCGGCCGCCCGCCATCTCGCCGCGATCCTCGACGGCTCCCGGCCGTCCAGGGCGGCTTGGCGCAACTCGTGGCCGATCAGGTCCTCGGGCTGGACCCAGGTCAGTCGGAGCATGGTCGGCCCTCCAGGCTTGCGAACGCCGCCTCGTGGGCGCGGCGCCGTCGTACGTCTTGGGCGTGGATCTCCCGCGTGACCTCGGTCAGGGTGCGGGGCGGTTCCCACAGGTCCAGTCGGCTGGCCTCCGCGACCGCCTTCGACCAGTCCTCGGGGACCGGTGAGCCCAGGGCGCCGGACAGAGCGCCGGCCATCGTGGCGATCGAGTCGCAGTCGCGGCCGTAGTTCACCGCGCCCAGGACCGATCGGCGGTAGTCGCCGTCCGCGATCAGCAGCATGGCGAGGGCGACGGGGAGTTCCTCGATGGCGTGCAGGCGGGAGGGGCGGCGGGCGCCGAGGGAGGGCCGGCGGTAGTCGGGGCCGACGGTGTCGTACGGGGCGATCGCCTCCCGGAGCGGGGTGAGGGCCGACTCGAAGTCCGGGTGGGTGCTTGCCACTTCGCAGGTCTTCTCGATCGCCGCCCTCGTGCCGTCCTTCGCCAGGGACAGGCACGTCGAGATGATCGAGTCCGGTGTGGCGCCGGGGATGCACGCCGACGCCACCGCCGCCGCGAAGACGCCCGCCGCCTCACGGCCGTACGACGACTGGTGGGCGCCCGCGATGTCCAGGGCCTCCCTGTACGCGGCCGGCGGGTCGGCCGCGTTGACCAGGCCGACCGGGGCCATGTACATCGCCGCACCGCAGTTGACGATGTTGCCGACGCCGGCCTCCCGCGGGTCCACGTGGCCGTAGTGAATGCGGGCCACGAGCCACTTCTCGGCCAGGAAGACGCGGTGCAGGGGGAGCGCCTCGGCCTCCAGTTCCGGGATCCAGCGCGGGTTCGTCATCAGGTCCGGGACCAGGTGGTCGGCGATCGCGTACGCGTCGAGGTGGTCGCGGACGGATCCGTAGACGCGGACCAGCGCGTGCGTCAGCAACGTGTCGTCGGTGACGTGCCCGTCGCCCTTGTGGTACGGCGCGATGGGGCGGGCCGTCCGCCAGGCGTCGCCGTTCCAGGGGCCGACGATGCCGTGCACCCGGCCGCCGTGGCGCTGAAGGATCTGGTCGGGGGAGTAGCCCTCCACCGGGCCGCCGAGGGCGTCGCCGACCGCCGCGCCGACCAGGGCGCCGGTGATCCGCTCGTCGAGACGCGGACCACTGCTTTCTTCTGCTTTGGGCGTCATGCCCCGAATCATCCTCCTGGTCGGGCCGGTTGTGTGGCTTCCAGGAGTTCGGCGAGTTCCACCAGGTCGGTGCCGGTGAGGCGGGGGAGTACGCAGCCGGAGAGGGTGCGGCAGGTGTCGCGCCAGGACGCGGGGATCGATGCGCCGCCGCCCAGCGCGCCGGTCAGCGCACCTGCCAGGGCCGGTGCCGAGTCGGCGACCCGGGAGAGGCACGCGGCGGCGGGGACCGCCTCGGCGATACGGCCGCCTGCGGCGACGGTGAGGGCGAGGGCGACCGGGACCGTCTCGGCCGCGGCGATGCCGTAGCTGTAGACGTGGTCGACGATCTGGTGTTCCAGGAGGGGGATCAGGGCGAAGGCGCTGTCGGCGGTCCGGGCGAGGTGCAGGGCGTGGCGGGCGTTTCGGCCGATCTCCGTCTCCTCGGGGAGTTCGGCGAGGGCGGCTGTCACGCAGGCCGCGGCGTTCGCGCCGGCCAGGGCCAGTGCTACGGCCGCTGCCATCGCCCTCGCGCCGTGTACGCCGTCGCCGTCCTGGGTGTAGCGGGCGTCGAACTCGGCGAGGTCGGCGGCGCTGCGGGGGTCGCCGGCGTGGGCCACGGCGAGGACGCAGGCGCGTACGCAGGCGGCGTCGTCGAAGTAGTGCGGGTTGTCGTGGCCGGTGGCGGGTGGGCGCAGGCCGGTGGCGAGGTTGCCGAGGCCGGCGCGGACGGAGATGCGGGCGCGCAGGGGGAGGATGGCCGACTCGATCTCTGGGGCGCGGTCGGCTGCGGCGGCGACCTCGCTGGCCACGGCGTTCCAGGTGAGGTCGATGGCGGCTCGGGTGCGGCGTTCCCGGCTGAGGTCGCCGAGGGCGGTGTCGTCGCCGGCGCGGAGTACGGCTTCGGCGGCGAAGGTTGCCCATTCCGCGTCGTCGGAGGGGCCCAGGCGCAGGGGTTCGGGGGGTTGGTTGAGGGCGATGGGGACGGGGAGGGTGGTTGTCGCGTTGTGTTCGGCGAAGGTGTCGAGTTCTCGGGTGAGGCGGCGGGTCCATTCCGGCATGCGGGCGGCTCGGTGGCGGGCGGCGGGCCAGCCGGCGGCGTCGCCTGCGGCGAGGCCGAGTAGGAGGCCGAGGATGCGCTGACCGGCCTCGGCTTCGCCTTCGGCCTGCTGTTTCCCACCCGCGCCGCCCGTGCGACTTTCGTCGTCGGGTGCGGGTGGCCCCGGCGGGGCGTGCTCGCCGTTGGCGGCTGCGGGGGTGTTCGGGTGCGCGGGCGGTGTGGGGTCGGTGGCAGCGGGTGCGTTCGGGTGGGCGGGGGCGAGCGACTGTGTGAGCGGCGTGGGTTCGGTGGCGGCGGGGGTGTTCGGGGCCGTGAGCAGGGTGGGAGCGGCGTCTGCTGGGTCGGGGGCTGTGGGGTCGGGCGTGTGTGTGAGGAGGGGTGGCTCCGGCTCCGTGGGGTCCGTGGTCGGGGTGCCCTCGGCCCATGGGGTTGGGGGTGTCATCGGGCGGCTCCTTCGTGTGGGGTCGGTGCCTCCAGTGGGGTGAGGCCCTCCGTCACCCACTTTCTGTCCTCGCCCGGGACCAGCAGTTCCGCCACGTCCAGCACGTGGTGGCCGGACATCGACGGCAGGCAGCTCCCGCGGGCCGGTCCGATCGCCGCCGCCCACTCCACCGGGATCGCCGACTCGCCCTGTGTCGCGCCGGCCAGGGCGCCCGCCACCGCGGCCGTCGTATCGGCGTCGCGGCCCATGTTCACCGCCGTCAGGACCGCCTGGACGAAGTCGCCGTCCGCCGCCGCGTACGCCCCGAAGGCCAGCGCGACCGCCTCGGGAGCCAGGTCGGTCCACGGGTAGCCGCCGATCACGACGGCGGAGCGGACCGCGCGTTCGCCCCGGTGGGCCACCGCCACCGCCCGGCGCAGGGAGCGGGCCGTCCAGGAGTCGTCCGGGACCACCGCCAGGGCTGAGGCGACCACCGCGATCGTCGGCGCGCCCGCCATCGCCGCCGCCACGCCCGCCGCCACCGCCTGGCCGCCGTAGATGCCCTCGCCGTCATGGCTCACCGAACCGTCGATCGCCACCAGACGGGCCGCTTCCGCCGGGCGGCCGGCCGCGAAGACGCCGAACGGGGCCGCCCGCATCGCGAGACCGTCGCTCCAGGCGTGCCGGTGCTGGGCGGAGATGGGGGCGGCCAGGCCCCGGCGGAGGTTCTCCAGCGTGCCGCGTTCGCTGAAGCCCGCGCCCCTGAAGGGGCCCTCGGCCCGGTCCGCGATCCACTCGTGCCAGGCCCCCTCCACATGGGCCGGCGTGAGGGCCGAGCCGTGGCGGGCGAGAAGGAGGCCCGAGAAGATCGCGTACTCGGTGTCGTCCGTGCCGCAGGGGCTGTCGGTGACGAATCCCGTGACGCGGCCCCAGCGGGCGCGGATCTCGGAGGGCTTCATGTTCTCCGCGGGAGCGCCAAGCGCGTCGCCGACCGCGAGGCCCAGCAGCGCGCCGCGCGCCCGTCGGCGCAGTTCGGCGGCGTCCCCGGGCGCCGGAACCGAGGGGATGCAGGCGATCGATGCCATACGCGGCCTCTCCTCCGGGGCTCCACCCAGGGCGCGGAGCCCTTTGCGGATGTGTCCCACCGTCGGCGGTTGACCTGAGCCTCGGAAGCCTCAGAGTCACCCGGTCGACATTTGTGCGCACCCATACACGAATGAGCGTTCTAGGTAAAACCGCAGGTTAGACGAGCCTTTCCTTGCTGGCGAGGTGGAATTTACCAGCGTAGATTTTTCGTTGTCGAAGAGTAGAACTCGTCTAAAGACAGCCTTACCTGAGTCACCTGGGGGACCTTCATGGCCATCATCGAAACCGAGGCCGCGCTCCACGTTGCGCACCGTGACAACCACACGCACCGCGATGTGAACGGCGGCTGGCTGCGCCCGGCCGTCTTCGGTGCGATGGACGGTCTGGTCTCCAACCTCGCTCTGATGACCGGTGTCGCGGGTGGTGCGGTCGGCCATCAGACCATCGTGCTGAGCGGGCTCGCGGGCCTGGCCGCCGGTGCCTTCTCGATGGCCGCCGGTGAGTACACCTCCGTCGCCTCGCAGCGTGAGCTCGTCGAGGCCGAGCTGGACGTCGAGCGGCGGGAGCTGCGCAAGCACCCCAAGGACGAGGAGGCCGAGCTCGCCGCCCTCTATGCGGCCCGGGGCGTCGAACCCGAGCTCGCGAAGGCCGTAGCCGAGCAGCTCTCCCGCGATCCCGAGCTGGCCCTTGAGATACACGCCCGGGAAGAGCTCGGCATCGACCCCGGCGATCTGCCGTCGCCGCTGGTCGCGGCCGTCTCGTCGTTCGGCTCGTTCGCGCTGGGCGCCCTGCTGCCCGTACTGCCGTATCTGCTCGGAGCGACCACGCTGTGGCCGGCTCTGCTGCTGGCGCTCCTCGGGCTCTTCCTCTGCGGTGCGGTCGTGGCCAGGGTGACGGCGCGGAGCTGGTGGTACAGCGGGTTGCGGCAGCTCGCACTGGGTGGCGCCGCGGCCGGTGTGACGTACGCCCTGGGCAGTTTGTTCGGAACGGCCATAGGATAGCTCGGCTGGAACTTATGCGATGGGCCGCATAAGTAGCCGTTACTCGCTGGTTTCGGATGCGTGACCACCGGGCATGAGCCGTAAGCGCTGTGGGCAATGACGCCTGGGGCGCACTCGCGGGGTCGGCGACGACGCCTCTCCCGCCCCCTGGATCGTCGGACATGGACCTGTCCTGCTCGGTCCCCACATACTTTGAGCCACGTGCGCGGAACCCTTGCCGCAGCCCGTGGTGTCCGCATGGTGGAACGGATTATCCCGCTTCCCGAGAACCGCCCCATCATGTAACCTGCACGAAATTTTGCACTCACGCAGAGGGCCAACGTCGTCCCTCGGCAATCTGCATATGCCACATGACGACGACGGGAGAGCCGATGCGTACGCCGCGCCAGCCGTCCCAGCACTCCACGAATGGCCAGAACTGGTCGTTCATGGATGCTCGCCCTGCTGCGCAGGGTATGTACGACCCCCGCAACGAGCACGACGCCTGTGGCGTCGGCTTCGTGGCCACCCTCACCGGCGAGGCGAGCCACACGCTGGTCGAGCAGGCGCTCACCGTTCTGCGCAATCTCGAACACCGTGGCGCCACCGGCTCCGAGCCCGACTCGGGCGACGGCGCGGGCATCCTTTCCCAGGTCCCGGACGCCTTCCTGCGTGAGGTGACCGAATTCGAGCTCCCCGAGGCCGGTGCGTACGCCGTCGGCATCGCCTTCCTGCCTGAGGAGGGGGCCCAGGACGCCGTCTCGCAGATCGAGACGATCGCGTCCGAAGAGGGCCTGACCGTCCTCGGCTGGCGCGAGGTTCCCGTCGCCCCCGAGCTGCTCGGCGCCACCGCCCGGTCGACGATGCCCGTCTTCCGCCAGGTCTTCGTGGCGGACGGCTCCTCGAAGGACATCGCCCTCGACCGCAAGGCCTTCGTGCTGCGCAAGCGCGCCGAGCGCGAGGCGGGTGTCTACTTCCCGTCGCTGTCGGCCCGCACCATCGTCTACAAGGGCATGCTGACCACCGGCCAGCTCGAGCCCTTCTTCCCGGACCTGTCCGACCGCCGCTTCGCCTCGGCCGTCGCCCTCGTCCACTCGCGCTTCTCGACGAACACCTTCCCGTCGTGGCCGCTGGCGCACCCGTACCGCTTCGTCGCGCACAACGGTGAGATCAACACCGTCAAGGGCAACCGCAACTGGATGGTGGCCCGCGAGTCGCAGCTCGTCTCCGACCTGTTCGGGTCCGACGGCAAGGCGCTGGACCGCATCTTCCCGGTGTGCACGCCGGACGCCTCCGACTCCGCATCCTTCGACGAGGTGCTGGAGCTGCTGCACCTGGGCGGCCGTTCGCTGCCGCACTCCGTGCTGATGATGATCCCGGAGGCGTGGGAGAACCACGACTCCATGGACCCGGCCCGGCGCGCCTTCTACCAGTTCCACGCCACGATGATGGAGCCCTGGGACGGCCCGGCCTGTGTCACCTTCACCGACGGCACCCAGGTCGGCGCCGTGCTCGACCGCAACGGCCTGCGCCCCGGCCGCTACTGGGTCACCGACGACGGCCTCGTCGTCCTCGGCTCCGAGGTCGGCGTCCTGGACATCGACCCCGCCAAGGTCGTCCGCAAGGGCCGCCTGCAGCCCGGCCGCATGTTCCTCGTCGACACCGCCGAGCACCGCATCATCGAGGACGACGAGATCAAGGCCCAGCTCGCCGCCGAGCAGCCCTACGCGGAGTGGCTGGAGGCCGGCGAGATCGAGCTCTCCGACCTGCCCGAGCGTGAGCACATCGTGCACACCCACGCCTCGGTCACCCGCCGCCAGCAGACCTTCGGTTACACCGAGGAGGAGCTGCGCGTCATCGTCGCGCCGATGGCCAAGGCCGGTGCCGAGCCGATCGGTTCGATGGGCACCGACTCGCCGATCGCCGCGCTGAGCGAGCGCCCGCGTCTGCTCTTCGACTACTTCACCCAGCTTTTCGCGCAGGTCACCAACCCGCCGCTGGACGCCATCCGCGAGGAGCTCGTCACCTCGCTGAACTCCTCGCTGGGCCCGCAGGGCAACCTGCTCGACCCGACGGCCGCCTCCTGTCGCAGCGTCACCCTGCCCTTCCCGGTGATCGACAACGACGAGCTGGCCAAGCTCATCCACATCAACGCCGACGGCGACATGCCCGGCTTCAAGGCCGCGACCCTGTCCGGTCTGTACCGGGTGCACGGCGGCGGTGACGCGCTGGCCGCGCGCATCGAGGAGATCTGCGCCGAGGCCGACGCCGCCATCGACAACGGCGCCCGGCTGATCGTGCTGTCGGACCGTCACTCCGACGCCGAGCACGCGCCGATCCCGTCGCTGCTGCTCACCTCGGCCGTCCACCACCACCTCATCCGCACCAAGCAGCGCACCCACGTGGGCCTGCTGGTCGAGGCCGGCGACGTCCGCGAGGTCCACCACGTCGCGCTGCTCATCGGTTTCGGCGCCGCCGCGGTCAACCCGTACCTGGCGATGGAGTCCGTCGAGGACCTGGTCCGCGCCGGTACCTTCCTGCCCGGCATCGAGGCCGAGCAGGCGATCCGCAACCTGATCTACGCCCTCGGCAAGGGCGTCCTGAAGGTCATGTCCAAGATGGGCATCTCGACCGTCGCCTCCTACCGCGGCGCCCAGGTCTTCGAGGCCGTCGGTCTCGACGACGCCTTCGTGGAGAAGTACTTCAACGGCACGGCCACCAAGATCGGCGGCGTCGGCATCGACGTCATCGCCAAGGAGGTCGCCGCCCGCCACGCGAAGGCGTACCCGGCCTCCGGCATCGCCCCGGCGCACCGCGCCCTGGAGATAGGCGGCGAGTACCAGTGGCGCCGTGAGGGCGAGCCGCACCTGTTCGACCCGGAGACGGTCTTCCGCCTCCAGCACTCCACGCGTGCCAACCGCTACGACATCTTCAAGAAGTACACGGACCGGGTGAACGAGCAGTCCGAGCGCCTGATGACGTTGCGCGGCATGTTCGGCTTCAAGTCCGACCGGCAGCCGATCTCCATCGACGAGGTCGAGCCCGCTTCCGAGATCGTCAAGCGTTTCTCCACCGGCGCCATGTCGTACGGCTCCATCTCCAAGGAGGCGCACGAGACCCTCGCCATCGCCATGAACCAGTTGGGCGGCAAGTCCAACACCGGTGAGGGCGGCGAGGACCCGGAGCGGCTCTACGACCCGGCGCGCCGGTCCAGCATCAAGCAGGTCGCCTCCGGCCGCTTCGGTGTCACGTCCGAGTACCTGGTCAACGCCGACGACATCCAGATCAAGATGGCCCAGGGCGCCAAGCCCGGCGAGGGCGGCCAGCTTCCCGGCCACAAGGTCTACCCGTGGGTCGCCAAGACGCGTCACTCGACGCCGGGCGTGGGCCTGATCTCCCCGCCGCCGCACCACGACATCTACTCCATCGAGGACCTGGCGCAGCTCATCCACGACCTGAAGAACGCGAACCCGCAGGCGCGGATTCACGTGAAGCTGGTGTCGGAGGTCGGCGTCGGCACGGTCGCGGCCGGTGTGTCGAAGGCGCACGCGGACGTCGTCCTCATCTCCGGCCACGACGGCGGTACGGGCGCGTCGCCGCTGACGTCGCTCAAGCACGCCGGCGGTCCCTGGGAGCTCGGCCTCGCCGAGACCCAGCAGACGCTGCTGCTCAACGGCCTGCGCGACCGCATCGTCGTGCAGACCGACGGCCAGCTCAAGACCGGCCGTGACGTCGTCATCGCCGCGCTGCTCGGCGCCGAGGAGTTCGGTTTCGCGACCGCGCCGCTCGTCGTCTCCGGCTGCATCATGATGCGCGTCTGCCACCTGGACACCTGCCCGGTCGGCATCGCCACCCAGAACCCGGTCCTGCGCGACCGGTTCACCGGCAAGGCCGAGTACGTCGTGAACTTCTTCAAGTTCATCGCCGAAGAGGTCCGCGAGATCCTCGCCGAGCTGGGCTTCCGCTCCATCGAGGAGGCCGTCGGCCACGCCGAGACGCTCGACGTCGAGCGGGCCGTCAACCACTGGAAGGCGCAGGGCCTCGACCTGGCTCCGCTCTTCTACGTGCCCGAACTGCCCGAGGGCGCCGCGCTGCACCAGGTCATCGAGCAGGACCACGGCCTGGAGAAGGCGCTCGACAACGAGCTCATCAAGCTCGCCGCCGACGCCCTGGCCGCCGACTCGGCGACCGACGCCCAGCCGGTGCGCGCCCAGGTCGCGATCCGCAACATCAACCGCACGGTCGGCACCATGCTCGGCCACGAGGTGACGAAGAAGTTCGGTGGCGCGGGCCTGCCCGACGACACCATCGACATCACCTTCACCGGCTCGGCAGGCCAGTCCTTCGGCGCCTTCCTGCCGCGCGGTGTCACGCTGCGCCTCGAGGGCGACGCCAACGACTACGTCGGCAAGGGCCTCTCCGGCGGCCGGGTCGTCGTCCGTCCCGACCGGGGCGCCGACCACCTCGCCGAGTTCTCGACGATCGCGGGCAACACCATCGCCTACGGCGCGACCGGCGGCGAGCTGTTCCTGCGCGGCCGTACCGGTGAGCGGTTCTGTGTCCGCAACTCCGGTGCGACGGTCGTCTCCGAGGGCGTGGGCGACCACGGCTGCGAGTACATGACCGGCGGCCACGCGGTGGTCCTGGGCGAGACGGGACGTAACTTCGCGGCCGGCATGTCCGGCGGCATCGCCTACGTCATCGACCTCGACCGCGACAACGTCAACGTCGGCAACGTGAACGCCGTCGAGGCCCTCGACGACACCGACAAGCAGTGGCTGCACGACGTGGTCCGCCGTCACCAGGAGGAGACCGGCTCCACGGTCGCCGAGAAGCTCCTGGCCGAGTGGGACACCGCCGTCGAACGCTTCAGCAAGATCATCCCCAGCACGTACAAGGCAGTGCTCGCCGCCAAGGACGCCGCCGAGCAGGCGGGACTCTCCGAGTCCGAGATCACCGAGAAGATGATGGAGGCGGCGATCAATGGCTGACCCGAAGGGCTTCCTGAACCACGGCCGCGAGGTCGCCAAGTCCCGCCCGGTCGACGTGCGTCTGAAGGACTGGAACGAGGTCTACGTCCCCGGCTCCCTGCTGCCGATCATCAGCAAGCAGGCCAGCCGCTGCATGGACTGCGGCATCCCGTTCTGCCACAACGGCTGTCCGCTCGGGAACCTCATCCCCGAGTGGAACGACTACGCCTACCGCGAGGACTGGGCCGCCGCGAGCGAGCGGCTGCACGCGACCAACAACTTCCCGGAGTTCACCGGTCGCCTCTGCCCCGCCCCCTGCGAGTCGGCGTGTGTGCTCGGCATCAACCAGCCGGCCGTCACCATCAAGAACGTCGAGGTCTCCATCATCGACAAGGCGTGGGACAGCGGTGACGTCGAGCCGCAGGCCCCCGAGCGCCTGTCCGGCAAGACCGTCGCCGTCATCGGCTCGGGCCCGGCGGGCCTCGCCGCCGCCCAGCAGCTCACCCGGGCCGGCCACACCGTCGCCGTCTACGAGCGCGCGGACCGCATCGGAGGTCTTCTCCGGTACGGCATCCCCGAGTTCAAGATGGAGAAGCGGCACATCAACCGCCGTATCGAGCAGATGCGCGCGGAGGGCACCCGCTTCCGTACCGGCATCGAGATCGGCCGCGACCTCAAGGCGACCGACCTGAAGAAGCGGTACGACGCGGTCGTCATCGCCGCCGGCGCCACGACCGCCCGTGACCTCCCGGTCCCCGGCCGCGAGCTCAAGGGCGTCTACCAGGCGATGGAGTACCTGCCGCTGGCCAACAAGGTCCAGGAGGGCGACTACGTCACCTCCCCGGTCTCGGCCGAGGGCAAGCACGTCGTCGTCATCGGCGGTGGCGACACCGGCGCCGACTGCGTGGGCACCGCCCACCGCCAGGGCGCAGCCTCCGTCACGCAGCTCGAGATCATGCCGCGTCCGGGCGAGGACCGGGCGCCGCACCAGCCGTGGCCGACCTTCCCGATGCTGTACAAGGTCACGTCCGCGCACGAGGAGGGCGGCGAGCGGGTCTACTCCGTCTCGACCACCCACTTCGAGGGCGACGAGGACGGCAACGTCCAGTGGCTGCACCTCACCGAGGTGGAGTTCGTCGAGGGCAAGCTGACCCCGAAGCCGGGCACCGAGCGCAAGATCCCGGCCCAGCTCGTCACCCTCGCCATGGGCTTCACCGGCACCGACCGGGACAACGGCCTGGTCGAGCAGTTTGGTCTGGACCTGGACGAGCGCGGTAACATCGCCCGCGACGCCGACTTCCAGACCAACGTCCCGGGCGTGTTCGTCGCCGGTGACGCGGGTCGCGGTCAGTCGCTGATCGTGTGGGCCATCGCGGAGGGCCGCTCGGCCGCCCGTGGCTGCGACCGCTTCCTGACCGGCGCCAGCGAGCTGCCGGCCCCGATCCGCCCGACGGACCGCAGCCTGATGGTCTGATCCGGAGGATCACCAGACGTCCCGTACAACGGCGTACGGAACACTGACGGCGCCTGCCCCTTGTCCCCGACCGGACGAATGGGCAGGCGCCGTCGCCTTTCCTGGACGGCTCGCCTTCCCGGACGGCTCGCCTTTCTCAGACGGCTCGTAGCCGCACGGTCACCGGAACCGGCTCGTCGGGCACCGGCAGCGACCGCACGGTCAGCGCGTCACCGCTCTCGACCAAGCCGCTGCCGGAGCGGTCCAGGTGCGCGTCGACCACGACCGACTGCCCCGGCTCCCAGTCCGCCGACAGTCGGAAGGGCACGGCGAGCGTGCCCTTGCCGTCGTACGTGAGGTCCTGGACCGTCACCGCCAGCTCCCGCGAGGGCGCGTCCGCGAGCGTCACGTCGAGGACGCGCACCCTGAGGACCGCCCGGGGGAAGTCCCCCAGGTCGGGAGTGAGCAGGACCCGTCCGGAAACCGTCGTCATGACCTTCAGGAGTTGAGCACGGCGTACCGCGCCTCGATGTCGACCGGGCCGCCCGTGAGATTGCGGATCTCGATGAAGTACTTGATCAGGTTGCTCGCCTGACGGTCCATCTGGACCTTCCACTCCACCTGGGCGTCGCCGTCCACCATGGGCCACGTCGGTACGACGGTCCAGTCGACCCGCCAGGCCTCCGGCCAGCTATGGGTGAACCACCGGCGGCTGGTGTTCGCCGGTACCTGTCCGCGGAACTGCACTCCCAGAATCATGACTCTCCCCCTTCTTCCGGGGCCTTCGGTGCGGCCCCGCCGTCGTTCGGGCTCTGTACGGCAGCCGGGACGCCCGCGACGCCCCCGCCGTCCTGTGCCGCGCCCAGCGGCGCATACGAGGCGCCCGCGAATTCGGGGCCTCCGATCCCGCTGCCGGTCCCGGTGACCGCCGCCCCGGCCGGCGCCTCGGGCGCCCCGCTCAGGCTCGGCGCCGGACCGGCGTCGACCGCGTCGGCCCGGCCCGCGGGCACGGACTCGCCCGGCATTCCCATCGCTTGCATGGTTCCCCCTGGTTCCCGGACCCTCAGGTCGCGTTGGCGCCCCAGCCCAGCACGTCGTAGCGGGCCTGGATGTCGACCGGAGAGCCGGTCAGATTGCGGATGTTGAGGAAGTACTTCAGCAGCCCGCCGGACTGCCGGGTCACCTGCACCCACGACTCGATCTGCGCGTCCCCGTCCACCACCGGCGCGGTCGGCACGACCGTCCAGTGGACGTACCAGTGCGCGGGCCAGCTATGGGTGAACCAGCGGCCGACCTGCCCGGCGGCGACCCGGCCGGTGAACTGCACACCGGAGAAGCGCGCCGGCGACTCCAGGCCCGCGTACATCGTGCGTACGGCGAGACAGTCGCCGGGGCTGAGCCCCGCCCGCTGGCCTATCTCGATGGTCTGCCGGGGCACGATGGTGTCCTGGCCGTTGTTCGAGAACGCCCAGCGCGGATAGTGCATGATCGAGTGGTAGTCGTACGCGCCCACGTCGTCGCCGTCGGTGATGTGCTGGTTGAAGTTGTGGGCCATGCCCTGCTGGATGTTGGCCCAGTTGATGGTGACGAACTGGTCCCGGTCCTCCCGGCTCTGCTCGTGCCACAGCCCGACCGCGTGCCCGATCTCATGGATCGCGGCGCCCAGTTCGCAGCCCTGGCCGAGCGTGATCTGCTGGACGTTGCCCCGCCGGCCCACGGCCGAGCTGCACCCGCTGCCGGGCACGAACCGGATGTAGTCCGTGGTCTGGGCCGTGCGCTGCACGAAGCGGATGCGGGTGTTGCGCTGCCAGTGGTCGATCGCGCCCGTCACCCGTGCCTGGTCCGGCAGGTTCGGATCGATCTCGTACGGCACGAGGCCGTCCGGCCAGCGGAACTGCTGACCGGGGATGACGACCCCGCTCTCCAGCAGCGCGACCGCCTGCTCGGCGGCCACCTGCTTGGACTCGATGAGGTCGAGGACGATGTCGCCCTCGAACACGGGCCGGCCGTCGACCTCGGTGTACTGCACCGCCTTCGGCCCCTTGCCCGCAAGCTGGACCAGACCCGCCAGCACCTCCGGTCCGACCTGATATGGCCCGAACCCCGAACCGGCGGCGGCCGGTTCGGCCGTATCGGCTGCCATGGCGTCCCCCTTGTTTGACGTTGTTCCCCCTTGAGGGGATTAACGTCGATGAGGCGCCATCTTTCGTCAATGGAGGCCGTAGGCGGCTTTTGTCTCGTACGTCTGACCCAGGGCGACTAGGGCACCTTGTACGTCTCCCCGTACACCTGCCACTGCAGTGGCGTCCTCAGTTCGAGGTTTCCGTCGTACAGGAACTGCCGCTGGGCGGTGTCGATGCGGCTGGTGTCGGTGCCGGGACGTTTCTCTCGCATGGCCTTGCGGCGGATGTCGAGGAAGATGTCCAGGTACGCCTTCTCGGAGCCGCCCTGGGACGGGGAGTCCGCCTCGCTCAGGGCGCGCTCGCGCAGGACGTAGAAACCGTCGTCGTCGATGCCGGGGCCGTGGAAGACCATCGCGTCGAAGTAGATGAACTGGCCCAGCGTGCCCAGGCCGTCGAGCTTGGCGAGGCGGACCGCCGGTTCGAAGTAGGAGCGGTCGCGCTCGGCGAGCTGGGCCTCCTGGAAGGCCGGCTGCTGGGCCTCCGCCTTCCAGGCGGCCGTGAAGCCGGGGTCGAGGCCCTCGTGGGAGTCGGTGCCGTCGACCGCGCGCAGGGCGGGCAGGTACTTGGCGAGCCCGTTGTCCGGATGCTTGTCGGTGTAGCGCTCGACCAGGATGCGCAGGTCGTTCGTGCCGGTGCAGAAGCCGATGATGCCGGCCGTGTAGCCCTGGCCGTCGCCGATGTCCTCGATGTAGGCGAAGGTGTCGCGCCAGTTCAGGGTCGAGTTCTCCGCGCTGGACACGATCTGCTGGGCCAGGGCCTTCTTCGCCGGGGAGGCCAGGCCGGGCGGCCGGCTCGCGATCACCTCGTCGTCGGCCGCCCGCTCCTGCTCGGCGCGGCTCTTGGCCTCCTGGCGGGAGGTCTGCTGCGCGGAGACCGCGGGGGGCTCGGCGGGGCTGTCGGCGGAGTCCGTGGGGACGAGGAAGTAGGCGGCCGCGGTGATGGCGACGGGGACGGCCGCGAACAGCAGGATGCCGGTACGTCTCACTGGGTCACCCCCGCGCCGGTCAGCTCGGACACCTTGGCGAAGGCGACCGCCGCCAGCAGCACCAGCACGCCCGCACAGGCGACCGTCTGGATCAGGGCTTGACGCGGACCGCGCGGGGCGTACGCGTAGGCGAACGTCACGGCCGCGCCGGTCAGCAGCCCGCCGAGGTGCCCCTGCCACGAGGTGAGACCGGCGGACAGCAGCAGCCACAGCAGCAGGAAGACCATGAACCGGTTGACGGACCGCATGTCGGCGCCGACCCGGCGGGCGAGCACGTAGTACGCGGCACCGAGACCGAAGATCGCGCCCGACGCGCCGACCGACTCCACGTTCACCTCGGTGAGCAGCAGCTCGAACACCGAGCCGCCCAAAGTCGCCAGCAGATAGAGGGCGACATAGCGGATCCGGCCCAGCATGGGCTCCACGACCCGGCCGAGCTGCCACAGCGAGGCCATGTTCATCACGATGTGCAGCAGCCCGAAGGTGCCCTCCGTCGGCGGCAGATGCAGGAAACCGCCGGTGAGCAACCGCTCCCACTGCCCGGCGACGACGCCCTCGGCATGGAAGTCCGACGGGTACCCGGACTGGTACATGTAGAAGCCGCCGTCGGGCCCGACCAGCCGGGCGCTGAGCATCGAGAACCGGTCCAGGATCTCCGGGCGCACCACCTCGGCCAGATAGGCGAGGACGTTCAGCCCGATGAGCACCGAGGTCACCAGCGGGGTCGCGGCGATCCGCCCGCCGACGAGCGTCCGGGCCTGCCGCACCGACCGCGCGCCCTCCTTCACGCACTCCACGCACTGGTGGCCGACGGCCGCCTCGCGCATGCAGTCCGGGCAGATGTACCGGTCGCAGCGCGTGCAGCGGACGTGGGACTCGACCTTGGGATGGCGGTAGCACGTCGTGACGGTGGGCTGGGCGGACTCGGACTGGGTGGACTCGGGCTCCACGGCCGGCTCCTCGGTGGACTGGACGAACGGTGAGCCGGTGGGGGCGGCGGCGAACAAAATATCGAACACCTGTGGACCGAGGGAGGGGCGGGGCCCATGGTGTCGTAATCTCGGCAGCCAGTGTGACGCGCGAGGGGGAAAGCATATGGCGGCGATCAGTCTCAGCAAGGTGGAGGAGACCGCGCCCGCGCTGGTCAGTCTGTACAAGAGCGCCGGGGTGTCGCTCCGCAAGCACGGCCTCGACGGGGTGCGGGCCGCGGTCTATCTGGTGGTCGACTACTCCGGTTCGATGAAGCCGTACTACAAGGACGGCAGCGTGCAGGCGCTCGCCGACCGAGTACTCGGGTTGTCGGCGCACTTCGACGACGACGGGACCGTTCCGGTCGTCTTCTTCTCCACCGACGTCGACGCCGTCACAGACATCGCGCTGGCCGACCACCGGGGCCGGATCGAGCGGATCGTGGCCGGGCTCGGGCACATGGGCAAGACCAGCTATCACCTGGCCATGGACGCCGTCATCGACCACTACCTGGACAGCGGCTCCACGGACCCCGCCCTGGTCGTGTTCCAGACCGACGGCGGCCCCATCAACAAGCTCGCCGCGGAACGCTATCTGTGCAAGGCGGCCCGGCTCCCGCTGTTCTGGCAGTTCGTCGGGTTCGGGGACCCGACGAGCAAGCAGTTCGACTTCCTGCGCAAGCTCGACGACCTGGCGGTGCCCCAGAAGCGGGTGGTCGACAACGCCGGGTTCTTCCACGCCGGCGCCGACCCGGGAAAGGTCTCCGAGGCCGAGCTGTACGACCGCCTGGTCGGGGAGTTCCCGAAGTGGCTGGTGGCCGCGCGGGCGCAGGGGATCGTACGGCCGTAGGGACCTGAGGTCCGGCCGGTCCGCCCCGTTGGCCGGGCCCGCACCGCCGTGTCACCCTGAGGTGATCCGACGGAGGGCGACGACCCATGGACGGCGCGGGATCGGGGAACGGGGCGGCTGCGGCGCGACGGGCCGCGCCACCGGGGAAGGGCGAGCGCGTCGCCGACTGGGCCGACGGACGGCTCGGACTGTACGCGCTGGCCAAGGCCAACATGCGCAAGGTCTTTCCGGACCACTGGTCGTTCATGCTGGGCGAGGTCTGCCTCTACAGCTTCCTCGTGCTGATCCTCACCGGCGTCTGGCTCACCCTGTTCTTCGAGCCGAGCACCGCCGAGGTCGTCTACAACGGCACCTACGAGCCGCTCAACGGCGTCCTGATGACCAGGGCCTACGAGTCCACGCTCGACATCAGCTTCGACGTGCGCGGCGGGCTGCTCATCCGGCAGATCCACCACTGGGCGGCGCTGGTCTTCGTCACCGGCATGCTCGTGCACATGATGCGGGTCTTCTTCACCGGCGCCTTCCGCAAGCCGCGCGAGCTGAACTGGGTGTTCGGCTGGACCCTGCTGATGCTCGGCATCATCACCGGCCTGACCGGCTACTCCCTGCCCGACGACCTGCTGTCCGGCACCGGCCTGCGATTCGCCTACGGCGCGATCCTGTCGGTGCCGATCGTGGGGACGTATCTGGCGTTCTTCCTCTTCGGCGGGGAGTTCCCCGGGGAGGACTTCATCGCGCGGCTGTACCCGGTCCACATCCTGCTGCTGCCCGGGATCATGCTGGGCCTGGTCGTCGCCCATCTGATCCTGGTCTTCTACCACAAGCACACGCAGTACCCGGGTCCCGGCCGCGACCAGAAGTCGGTCGTCGGCATGCCGTTCCTTCCGGTGTACATGGCCAAGGCGGGCGGCTTCTTCTTCCTCGTCTTCGGCGTACTGGCGCTCATGGGCGGCGTCGCCAGCATCAACCCGGTGTGGGCGTTCGGGCCCTACCGGCCCGACCTGGTGACCACCGGCGCCCAGCCGGACTGGTATCTGGGCTTCTCCGAGGGCCTGATCCGGGTGATGCCGGGATGGGAGCTCAACGCCTGGGGCCACACCCTGGAACTGGGCGTCTTCATCCCCTTCTCGCTCTTCCCGCTGATCCTGCTCGCCCTCGGCCTGTATCCGTTCCTGGAGGCGTGGGTCACCGGCGACAGTCGGGAGCACCACATCCTCGACCGGCCGCGCAACGTGCCGGTGCGCACCGCGCTGGGCGCGGCCTGGCTGAGCCTGTACGCGGTGCTGCTGATCGGTGGCGGCAACGACATCGTGGCCACGCATCTGCATCTGTCCATCAACGTGATCACCTGGTTCGTGCGGATCGCGGTGTTCGTGGTGCCGGTCCTGACCTACTCCGTGACCAAGCGCATCTGTCTCGGGCTGCAGCGCCGGGACCGGGCCATGGTGCTGCACGGCAGGGAGACGGGCACCATCAAACGGCTGCCGCAGGGCGAGTTCATCGAGGTGCACGAGCCGCTCACGCAGGGCCAGTTGTTCACCCTCACCCAGCACGAGCAGCATCCGCCGTACGAGACCGGTCCGACGGTCGACGCGAACGGCGTCCGGCGCCGGGTCACCCCCGCCCACCGGATGCGGGCCCGGCTGGCGCGGGCGATGTTCGGGTCGGCGTCGCGGATCGAGAAGCCGACGGTGCAGGAGTACCGCGAGGTCACCAGCGGCGACCACCACCACTGAGCACCTCGGTCCGGCACTCCTGCGGGCTGCCCCACGCGGTGCGCAGGACGCGGGCCTTGGTCAGCCACAGCGACAGGTCGTACTCCGCCGTGTAGCCGATCGCGCCGTGCAACTGGAGTGCGGCCCTGGCGGCTGCGTAGGCGGCCTCGCAGGCGGTGACCTTGGCCGCGGCCACGTCGGCCGGGTCCATGGTGAGCGCGGCACCGAAGAGGAGCGGCCGGGCGAACTCCAGCCCGACCTTCACATCCGCCAGGCGATGCCTCACTGCCTGGAAGGAGCCCACGGGGACGCCGAACTGGGTGCGCTGCTTGACGTACGCGACGGTCTTGTCGAGGAGGGCGAGACCCATGCCGAGGGCTTGGGCGGCCGTTGCCAGACGGGCTCGGGTGAGGGCCTCGGCGGTGGGCGGGTCGGAGCTGAGGAGTTCGCCGCCGGCTTGGAGAGGGGTGAGGCGGCGGGCCGGGTCCAGGGAAGGGCGCACGGGCCCGTGACCGGGGGAGAGGTACAGGCCCTCGGTGGTCAGCGCGAGGCGCGTCGTGGCCGCGTCGCCGTCCAGGGCGTACGGCGTCCGCCAGGCCAGCGTCGCCGGGGCGTCCCCCGCCGCCAGCGCCGGCAGGAGGCGCTTGGCCGGTCCGGGGTCCGGCAGGCCGGCGAGCAGCGCCGCCGCCGTGACCGTCTCCACCAGCGGCCCCGGAACCGCGTGGCGTCCCAGCTCCACGAAGGCGACGGCGAGTTCGACGGGCCGGACGCCCAGTCCCTCATGGGCCTCGGGAACCGCCAGCGCGAACACCCCCGCATCGGCGACCCGGGACCACAGCGCCCGTCCCCTCGCGAGCTCGCCGCGGCTCCACTCCCGCACCACCGACGGAGTGTCCGCCGCCGTCAGCATCGCGTCCAGCGAGCCGGCGAAGGCACGCTGCTCGGCGTCGAGGAGGAACCTCATCAGCGGCGCCCCTTCGGCAGGCCGAGCAGTCGCTCGGCGATGATGTCGCGCTGGATCTCGTTCGTCCCGGCGTAGATGGGTCCGGCCAGGGCGAAGACATAGCGCTCGGACCAGTCGGTGTCGGCCAGCTCGCCGTCGGCGCCCAGGAGATCGAGGGCCGTCTCGTTGAGCGCGATGTCGTACTCCGACCAGAAGACCTTGTTCAGGCTGGACTCCGGGCCTATCGACTCGCCGTCGGCGAAGCGGGAGGCGGCGGCGTAGGTGAAGAGCTGGTAGGCGCGGGCACCGATCAGGGCGTCGGCCACGCGGTCGCGCGCGCTCGGCGGGCTGCCCTGCGCCTGCCACAGGCGGTGCAGACGGTCGGCGCTCGCGAGGAAGCGGCCGGGGGAGCGCAGCATCAGCCCGCGTTCGTTGCCCGCCGTCGACATCGCGATGCGCCAGCCCTGGCCGGGCTCGCCGATCACGTCCTCGTCGGGCACGAACACCTCGTCCAGGAACAGCTCGGCGAAGGCGGGCTTGCCGTCGAGGCGGGCGATGGGGCGGACGGTGACCCCGGGGGCTCGCAGGTCGAACATCAGGTAGGTCAGGCCCTGGTGGGGTTTCGGGGTGTCCGGGTCGGTGCGGAACAGGCCGAACGCACGGTCCGCGAAGGCGGCGCGCGAGGACCAGGTCTTCTGGCCGCTGAGCAGCCAGCCGCCGTCCGTGCGCACGCCCCTCGACCTCAGCGAGGCCAGGTCCGAGCCCGCCTCCGGCTCCGACCACGCCTGTGCCCAGACCACCTCGCCGGTGGCCATGGACGGGAGCACGCGCGCGCGTTGCTCCTCGGTGCCGTGGTCGAAGAGGGTCGGGGCCAGGAGGCTGACGCCGTTCTGACCGACGCGGCCCGGTGCACCCGCCGCGTAGTACTCCTCCTCGAACAGCAGCCATCGCACCAGCGAGGCGTCCCGGCCGCCGTACGCAGCCGGCCAGTTCACCACCGACCAGCCGTCCGCGGCCAGTTCGGCCTCCCAGGCCCGGTGCGCCGCGAAGCCCTCCTCGGTCTCAAGGGAGGGGAGCGGATCGGGCGGCACATGTGCGTGCAGCCAGGCGCGGGCCTCGGCGCGGAACGCCTCGTCGGCGGCCGGGTGGCACAGATCCACGGTCGCGCTCCCTCCTTGCGGGCTTAGCAGTCTTCCCTAACAAGTGTTTGGTAGGTTAGCGTGCTGCCATGACAAACGTCGAGGCGCCGACGTACGTTCCCGGACACGGACTGCTCCGCGGGCGCACGGCCGTCATCACTGCCGCGGCCGGTGCCGGCATCGGCGGTGCGACCGCGCGCCGCTTCCTCGAAGAGGGCGCGCGCGTGCTGATCAGCGACGCGCACGCACGGCGGCTGAAGGGGCACGAGGCCGAGCTGGCCCGCGAGTTCGAGGGCGCGGTCAGCTCAGCGGTGTGCGACGTCACCGACGAGACACAGGTGCGCGCCCTGTTCGACACCGCCGTGCGGGAGCACGGCCGGCTCGACGTCGTCGTCAACAACGCCGGTCTCGGCGGGACTTCACCCCTCGTCGACATGACCGACGAACAGTGGTCGAAGGTCCTCGACGTGACCTTGAACGGCACCTTCAGATGCACCCGGGCGGCCCTGCGCCGTATGCGGGACACCGGCGGCGGCGTGATCGTCAACAACGCCTCCGTCGTCGGTTGGCGCGCCCAGGCCGGGCAGGCGCACTACGCGGCCGCCAAGGCGGGCGTGATGGCGCTGACCCGGTGCGCGGCGATCGAGGCGGCCGAGTACGGCGTGCGGGTCAACGCGGTCTCGCCGTCCCTCGCCATGCACCCGCACCTCGCGAAGGTGACGACCCCCGACCTGCTTCAGGAGCTGACCGCGCGGGAGGCCTTCGGTCGCCACGCCGAGCCCTGGGAGGTGGCCAACGTGATCGTCTTCCTGGCCTCGCCCTACTCCTCGTACATGACCGGGGAGATCGTCTCCGTCAGCAGCCAGCGCGCCTAGGACGACAATGGACCCGTGCCGACCAAGAAGAAGCCCCAGGTGACCGCCGCGGCCGTCCGGCGTCGCGAACTCCTCGAAACAGCCGCCGAGGTCTTCGCCGAGCAGGGCTACAACGCCACCACCGTACGCAAGATCGCCGACCATGCGGGCATGCTCGCGGGCAGCCTCTACTACCACTTCGACTCCAAGGAGTCGATGCTCGAAGAGATCCTGCGGACCTTCCTCGACGAGCTGTGGAGCGGTTACGACGCCGTCCTGGAGGCCGAGCTGGGCCCGCGCGAGACGCTGGCGGCGCTGGTCACCGAGTCGTTCCGGGAGATCGACCGGCACCGCGCCGCCGTCGCGATCTACCAGAAGGAGAACCGGCAGCTCGTCGCGCAGGAGCGGTTCGCGTTCCTCGCCGAGTCGCAGCGCAAGTTCGAGAAGGCGTGGCTGTCCACGCTGGAGCGCGGGGTCGCGGCCGGGGTGTTCCGGTCCGACCTCGACGTCCGGCTCACCTACCGGTTCGTGCGCGACACGGTGTGGGTCGCCGCGTCCTGGTACCGGCCCGGCGGACAGCACAGCCCCGAGGAGATCGCCCGGCAGTACCTGTCGATGGTGCTGGACGGGATCGCCGTACGCACGTAACCCACTTTTCCCACTGGGGAGTTGCCATGGCCGAGGCCTACATCGTCGAAGCGGTCCGTACGCCCGTCGGGCGGCGCGGAGGAGGACTCAGCGGGGTCCATCCGGCCGACCTGGGCGCGCATGTCCTCAAGGCGCTCGTGGAGCGCGCGGGCATGGACCCGGCGGCCGTCGAGGACGTCGTCTTCGGCTGTCTGGACACCGTCGGGCCGCAGGCCGGGGACATCGCGCGGACCTGCTGGCTGGCCGCCGGGCTGCCCGAGGAGGTGCCGGGCGTGACCGTGGACCGGCAGTGCGGGTCCTCGCAGCAGGCCGTGCACTTCGCCGCGCAGGGCGTGCTGTCCGGCACCCAGGATCTGGTGGTCGCGGGCGGCGTGCAGAACATGTCGATGATCCCCATCGCCTTCGCCACACGGCAGGCCGCCGAACCGCTCGGGCTGACCGCGGGTCCCTTCGCGGGCAGCGAGGGCTGGCGGGCGCGGTACGGGGAGAAGCCGGTCAATCAGTTCGTCGGCGCCGAGATGATCGCCGGCAAGTGGGGGATCACCCGGCAGGACCAGGAGGAGTTCGCACTGCGCTCGCACCGGCGGGCGCTGCGGGCGATCGACGAGGGCCGCTTCGAGCGGGAGACCGTGGCGTACGGCCAGGTAGCCGTCGACGAGGGGCCGCGCCGGGACACCTCGCTGGAGAAGATGGCCGGCCTGAAGCCGGTCGTCGACGGTGGCACGATCACCGCCGCGTGTTCCTCGCAGGTCTCCGACGGCGCCGCGGCGATGCTGCTGGCCTCGGAGCGGGCGGTGCGCGAGCATGGGCTCACGCCCCGGGCCCGGGTGCACCACCTCTCGGTGCGCGGTGAGGATCCCATCCGCATGCTCACCGCGCCGATACCCGCCACCGCCCACGCCCTGAAGAAGACCGGCCTGTCGATCGACGACATCGACCTCGTCGAGATCAACGAGGCCTTCGCGCCGGTCGTCCTGGCGTGGCTGAAGGAGACCGGCGCGGATCCCGACAAGGTCAACGTCAACGGCGGCGCGATCGCCCTGGGGCATCCGCTGGGCGCGACGGGCGTGAAGCTGATGACGACGCTGCTGCACGAACTGGAGCGCACGGGTGGTCGGTTCGGGCTGCAGACGATGTGCGAGGGCGGGGGACAGGCGAATGTGACGATCATCGAGCGGGTGTGAGACGCGCTCCACTGTGAGTGCCGCGCCGTGTCGTCGTTTGACTGCGGCGCCGTCGTGGCTGGTCGAGCAGTTCCCCGCGCCCCTTTGGCGGCGCTGCCGAACTGTGCCCTCAGAGCTCTGTCAGTCGCTCCCGTGCCTCCTCCGCCTCCTTCATGATCCGCTCCACCAGTTCCGCGCACGACGGCAGGTCGTCGATCACTCCGGCGACCTGCCCGGACGCCATCACGCCCAGGTCCGTGCGGCCGTCGACCATCGACGCCTTGAGCAGCATCGGCGTGTTCGCGGCCAGCAGGACCTGGCTGAAGGTCAGGTCCTTGCCGTGCCGCAGTGCCCGGCCGTCGAGGAGCATGCGGCGCCATGTCGTGCCGGACAGCTTGCGGTAGCCCGCCGCCCGGCGGACCGCCTGGAGGAGCGTCCGCGCGCGGCCGGAGCGCTCCAGGGCGTCGACCAGGTCCGTGCGCAGCATGCGGTGGGGCAGGCCGTCCACGGCCGTGGTGACCGTGACATCCCGTACGGTCGCCGCCAGATACCTTGCCTTCACCGCGTCCGGCACCGTCGAGTCCGACGTCAGCAGGAAGCGCGTGCCCATGGCGATGCCGGCCGCCCCGTAGGACAGCGCGGCGATGAGTCCCCGCCCGTCGAAGAAGCCGCCCGCCGCCACGACCGGTATCTCCACGGCGTCCGCCACCTGCGGCAACAGCACGGTCGTCGCCACCTCGCCGGTGTGCCCGCCGCCCTCCCCGCCCTGCACGATCACCGCGTCCGCACCCCAGGCCGCGACCTTCTCGGCATGCCGCCGGGCGCCGATCGAGGGGATCACGACCACGCCCGCGTCCTTGAGCTCGGCCATCAGCTCACGGGACGGTGCGAGCGCGAAGGACGCGACCCGCACGCCCTCCTCGATCATGAGGCAGACCCGGTCGCCCGCGTCCGAGGCGTCCGCCCGCAGATTCACCCCGAACGGCGCGTCCGTACGGGACTTCACCTCCCGTATCGCCGCACGCAGCCCGTCGATCGTCATCGTCGCGGACGCCAGGATGCCCAGCGCCCCCGCGTTCGCCGTCGCCGAGACCAGCCGGGGTCCCGCCACCCAGCCCATCCCCGTCTGCACGATCGGGTGGCGCACCCCGACCAGCCGGGTCAGCGGCGTCTCCATCACGCGCCGACCTCCCTCGCGCGGGTGTTCCCCGGGTCGATCACCTCGCGGATGAGACGCAGTTCCTCGGCGGTGGGCGGACGGGTTCGCGGTACGTCGTCCGGGACCGCCAGTTCGAAGGACGTCGCCTCCACGACCTGCTCCAGGGTGACGCCCGGGTGGAGCGAGACGAGCCGCATCGAGTGGTCGGGCGTGGCGAAGTCGAAGACGCCCAGGTCGGAGACGACACGGGGGATCCGGTGGTACCGGGCGCCCGCCGCGTGGTCGTATCCGACCCCGCACACCATGTCGACCTTCTCGACGAAGACCCGCCGGGAGTGCCTGGGGATCCAGTAACTGGTCGGATTGTTCAGCGTGTTGACCGGCGCTCCCCGCACCCCCAGCAACTGCCGCTTCGGCCGCTCCCAGTCGCCGATGCACGAGATGTTCTGGTTGCCGTACCGGTCGATCTGGCTCGCGCCCATCATCACGTGCCGCCGGCCCCCGGTGACCAGGGCGAGGTGCTGGCGGTACGGCAGCCAGCCCTCGACGGTGCCGTCGGCGGTGACCAGCATCGCCTCGCCGTCGGTCAGTAGCAGGTCCGGCGAGAAGGTCAGGCGCGCCAGCCGGGCCCCGACGGACGGGATCAGGCCCATCGGGCCGGCCAGCACCTCCCCGGCGTCCCGCCAGGCCTCGGCACAGGCGATCACGCAGTGCTCGGCGCGAGTCACCTCCGTGACCTCCGTGGATCCGCTGCCGCCGGCCTGAGTCATGCCTTCCATGTCCCCTCCGTGACCGCCGCCTGGTACGCCTGCTCGTCCCCGCCGAGGAACCGCGCCGCGAAGTCGGCCCAGGGCGTCGTCGCGTACGTCTTCTGGAAGGCCTCGTCACGGCCGTAGTCGGGGGCGCAGGACGTGAAGTGCGCGCCGTTCGGTGCCTCGACCACCCCCGTCACCGTGTGCCGCTTGATCAGCAGCGACTGCGGGGCCGCCTCCTTCGTCAACTCGGCCGTGTCGACGATCCGTTCGCACGAGACGTACGCGGTGTCCGCCGCCTCGCAGAAGAGGTCGTCGAAGTAGGGGTCGGGGCCCAGGTACCGGCCGTTGCCCTGCCGGTCGGCACGGCTGACGTGGACCAGGGCCGCATCCAGCCGCAGGGCGGGCATGGCCACGAACGTCTCCCCGTCGTCGTACGGCGAAGTCACCGTCCGCAGCCCGGGGTTGACCCGCATGACGTCGGAACCGATCCCCGCCCGCACCGGCAGGAACGGCAGCCGGTTCGCAGCGGCGTGCAGGCCCCACATGAACATCGCCTCGTCGATCTCCATGAGCTCGAACGCGCCGCGCTCACGGGCCGCGCGGTAGTGGGGTTCCAGCGGGATGGAGTCAAGGGTGACGAAGGGGGTGACCAGCTTGCGGATCCGTCCCGCGGCGGCCAGCATCCCGACGTCCGGGCCGCCGTACGAGACGATCGTGAGGTCAGTGACGCCGGAGCGCAGCAGTGCGCGCACCAGGGCCATCGGCTTGCGGCGCGAGCCCCAGCCGCCGATGCCGAGCGTCATGCCGCTGTGCAGACGCGATGCGACCTCGTCCGCGGTCGTCGTCTTGTCGCTCACTCAGCCACCGTCCCTTCCGAAGGTGTCCCGGACCCGGTCGGCCACCCCGCTGAGGCCCGCCTCGAAGGTGAAGCCCTGCTCGAAGCGGTAGCTGCGGCGGACGTCGACCGGGTCGATGCCGTTGATCGCGGCCTTGGCCAGGCGCAGCAGCCGCCCGTCCTTCGCGGCGATCTCACGCGCCAACTCCAGCGCGCAGGAGCGCAGTTCCGCGCGCGGCACCACCCGCCACACCGAGCCGTGCGCGTGCAGCTCGGCCGCGGTCGCCGTGCGGGAGGTGTAGTACAGGGCGCGCATCAGGTGCTGGGGGACCAGGCGGGCCAGATGGGTGGCCGCGCCCAGGGCGCCCCGGTCCAGCTCGGGCAGCCCGAAGGTGGCGTCCTCGCTCGCCACGATCGCGTCCGCGTTGCCCACCAGGCCGATGCCGCCGCCCAGACAGAAGCCGTGCACGGCCGCCACCACCGGCACCTCGCAGTCGTACACGGCCGCGAAGGCGTCCGCGCAGCCGTGGTTCACCCCGATCAGCGCGTCGTTCCCGTCCCGCTGGAGCTCCTTGATGTCCACGCCCGCGTTGAACCCGCGCCCCTCCGCCGTGAGGACGACACACCGGACCGCCGGATCGCGGCCCGCCGCCCGCAGCGCGTCGGCCAGGGCGAACCAGCCGTCCACCGGCAGGGCGTTCACCGGTGGGAAGTCGACCGTGACGACGGCGATTCCTTCTTTCTCGGACCCCTTTTCCGGGGACGAGGTGGAGACACCCATGGCCGCATCAGCTACCTTTCCACCAAACGTTTGTTAGGTGGAGGGTAGCCGCCAATGGGGCTGGACGGGAAGGTCGTTGTCGTCACGGGGGGTACGCGCGGCGTCGGCGCGGGGGTGACCAGGGCCTTCACCGAGGCCGGCGCGCAGGTCGTGGTCTGTGCCCGCAGGGCACCCGAAGTCCCGCTCCCCGGGGCCGAGTTCAGACCGTTGGACCTGCGCGACCCGGATGCCGTACGGGCCTTCTTCGCCGCCCTGCCCCGACTGGACGTGCTCGTCAACAACGCGGGTGGCACACCGTACCGGCGGTTGACGGACGCGGATGCCGAGCGGCACGCGCGCGTGATCGAGCTGAACCTTCTCGCCCCGCTGACGGCGTCCCTGGCCGCGTACGAGCACCTGAAGCGGTCGCAGGGGTCCGTCGTGATGATCGGCAGCGTCAGCGGCGGGCGGCCCTCGCCCGGCTCGGCGGCGTACGGGGCGGCCAAGGCGGGGCTGGAGAACCTGGCCCGCTCCATGGCGGTGGAGTGGGCGCCGGAGGTGCGCGTCAACACACTCGTCGTCGGCATGGTCCGCACCGAACGGTCCCACCTCCACTACGGCGGCGAGGACGGCATCGCCGGTGTCTCGCGCACCGTCCCGCTCGGCCGCCTCGCCGAACCGGCCGACGTCGGCGCGGCCGCCGTCTTCCTCGCCTCCGACGCCGCCGCCTACATCAGCGGGGCGAGCCTGCATGTGCACGGCGGGGGCGAACGACCCGCGTTCCTGGACGCCGCAACGGTCAACAAGGAGGCCTGACATGAGCCGGATGTGTGAAGGGCGGGTCGTCGTCGTCACCGGGGCGGGCCGGGGGCTCGGTCGCGCCCACGCGCTCGCGTTCGCAGCCGAGGGGGCGAAGGTCGTCGTCAACGACCTCGGCGTCGGCCTCGACGGCGCACCGGGCGCCGACGGCCCCTCCCTGTACGTGGTCGAGGAGATCCGCGCGGCGGGCGGCGAGGCGATCGCGCACGGCGGCGACGTGGCGACCAGCGCCGGGGCCGCGTCCCTGGTGACGGCCGCGCTGGAGACATACGGCCGGCTCGACACCCTCGTCAACAACGCCGGGTTCCTGCGCGACCGGATGCTGGTCAACCTCGACGAGGACGACTGGGACGCCGTCGTACGCGTCCACCTCAAGGGCCACTTCCTCCCTCTGAAGCACGCCGCCGCGCACTGGCGGGCCGAGGCGAAGGCGGGGCGCACGCCGGCCGCCCGGATCGTCAACACGAGCAGCGGGGCAGGGCTGCTGGGCTCGGTCGGGCAGTCGAACTACAGCGCAGCCAAGGCCGGGATCGTCGGCCTCACCCTGGTCGCGGCCGCCGAACTGGCCCGCTACGGCGTCCAGGTCAACGCCATCGCCCCGGCCGCCCGCACCCGCATGACGGAGCGCACCTTCGCCGAGACGATGACCGCCCCCGACTCCGGCTTCGACGCCATGGCCCCCGAGAACGTCTCCCCACTGGTCGTCTGGCTGGGCGCGGAGGCGAGCACCAGGGTGACGGGCCGCGTCTTCGAGACGGAGGGCGGCCGGATCACGGTGATGGAGGGGTGGAGGGCGGGTCCGACGGCGGACAAGGCGGCCAGGTGGACGCCGGAGGAGGCCGGGGAAACGGCGCTTGAGTTGCTGGGCCGGGCGCAAGCACCGGGACGGGTGTACGGGGCCTGATGTGACGCCCCAATGGGGGCGCGGGGAACTGCGCGACCAGCCACGACCAACCCGCAGCCGCCCCGCGACACAAGCCCCCACCCCAATAGGCGCTCAGGTATCACACTCGAGCACCGACCGGCACAACCCACACCGCGCCCGAACCCGCCCCTTCACCGGCACCCGGATCCGCTGCCGGCACGTCGGACACGGGAACGACACCCGCAGCGGCCCATGCCCGTCCGGCGTGAACGTGTACTCAACCCCCGCCTGGGGACCGCCCCCGTGCTGGTCCTGCGCATGCCGCCGGTCCCGGGCGTAGCGCCGGCGCCCCGCCCATCCGGCCGCCGTCAGCGGAGGCTGCTGCTCGTCGCGCCGGGCCTGCGCCATGCCCTTCCCGTACGCCGTGTACGCCTGCGGGCTGGTGAACCAGATCGACGGGTCCTCGGCGAAGACCTGCGACCGCTTGGCGAGGACGTACCCGAACTCCTCCGGCGTCAGATACCCCAGCTTCTGCGAGGACGCCGAGTCCTCCCGGTAGGCGTCGAGCAGCAGCCAGCCCGCGCCCAGATACGTCGTCGCGGTGTCCGTGAGGATCTCGTTGTCGCGGGTGCCCGGGAAGGACAGACCGAGGCGGTGCAGATACACATGCATCACCTCGTGCGCGAGCGCCGCACCGATGTCCCGGCGATGGGTGCGGAAGCGGTCGTTCAGCTCGACGAAGTACTCGGGCCCGGCGGCGAGTTCGACGTTCGCCGCGTGGGTCATCTCCCGGAATCCGACGATCAGCCGGGCGTCCGGAAGGCGGTAGTGCCGCAACAGCTCGCGGGCCACCCGCTGCGCGCCCAGATGGAGATCGTCCGTGTCGCAGAACGCCACGTCGGCCGGGGCCACGCTGGTCGCGAAGGTCTGGATGGTGTCGTACGACAGCCGCCTGTAGAGCGCGGTGATCGCGGCCCGCACCGTCTCCAGGTGCGGGAAGCCGTGCTGGACCGGTCCGCCGTTCGCCACGTCCGTACCCCCAAGACGCCTCGAAACCGATTCCACTCTACGGGGATGTGAGGGGATTTTCCCTGGTGGGGTTCCATGTGCGGGACGTGAGATCCGTCCTTGTCAAGAACCCCCTTTGATCTTCATACTCCGGGTCGCTCAACCCCCCACGAAAGGAGCAGTGTTGAGCCATCACATATCCCGGAGAACCGGCATCACCCTGGCGAAGAGAGCCGCCGCGGTCGGCGCCGTCGCGCTCGCGGTCGCCTCCCTCCAGCCGGTCAGCGCGCAGGCCGCGTCCACCCGTATCGTCGGTGGAACGACTGCCGCGCAGAACGAGTTCCCCTTCATGGTCCACCTCTCAATGGGCTGCGGCGGGGCGCTCTACAAGAAGGACGTCGTGCTGACGGCGGCCCACTGCATGTCGGGCTCCGGCAACAACACCAGCATCACCGTCACCGCCGGTGTCAACGACCTCAACTCCTCGGCCGCGATCAAGGTGAAGTCGAAGAAGGTCAAGGTCGCCCCCGGCTACGACGGCAACGGCAAGGACTGGGCGCTGATCAAGCTCGCCCGGCCCATCGACAAGCCGACGCTGAAGATCGCCACGACGGACCAGTACAACCGCGGCACGTTCACGATCGCGGGCTGGGGCGACACCGAGGAGGGGGACGGCGCGGGCACGACCAAGCTCCGCAAGGCCAGTGTTCCCTTCGTCGCCGACCGCGTGTGCAAGCGCCACTACGGCAACCGGCTGGTGTCGAAGGAGGAACTGTGCGCCGGCTGGCAGAGCGGCGGCATCGACACCTGCCAGGGCGACTCCGGCGGCCCCATGTTCCGTAAGGACGACGCGGGCAAGTGGATCCAGGTCGGCATCGTGAGCTGGGGAGACGGCTGCGCCCGCGCCGGTGTGCCCGGCGTCTACACCGAGGTCAGCCACTTCGCGAGCGACATCGCCCGCGCGGCGGCCGCGCTCTAGGCAGCCGCCGCGGCGAGGTCGTCAGACGGCCCGCAGGACCGGTGCACCGGCTTCGCCGGACCCGGTCCGGGCCGTCCCTTCCAGCTCCAGCACCCACAGCTCGTTGCCGCCCTCGCGCAGCACGGGCCCCGGCACGAACAGGGTGCGCTGCGGGCCCGCGGACCAGTAACGGCCCAGAGCGAAGCCGTTGATCCACACGAACCCGCGGGTCCAGCCCGGCAGCTCCAGTCGGGCGTCACCGGCGCCCCGCACCGTGACGGTGCCCCGGTAGAGCCCCGGTGCACCGTCCTCGGGCAGCTCCCGCGACGGCACCGCCCGCACCCCCTCGGCGTCGTCCAGCGCCTCCAGCCGCAGCCCACGCGCGCGTACGCCGTACAGGAACTGCCGCTCGTGCAGGACGCCCCCGGTGATCCCCTTGGACTCGCCCAGCCGCGGCCCGTAGTTGACCCTGCCCAGGGACTCCACCCACAGCTCCACGCGCGCGTGCCCGGCGACCGGCTCCTTCAGGCTCGGCTCCTCCTCGGTGAGCACCCCGGCCCGCTCCCCGTCGACGTACACGACGGCGAGGTCCCGCAGCCCGCGCACCGTCAGCGGGTACGGCCCGCGCGGCCCCGGCACCGTCACCTCGTAGCGCACCAGGCCCCGCTCGACGCCCAGTTCCTCGAAGGTGGGCGGGACGGGGCCGGACGCCTGCGGGCCGCCCAGCGTCTCCAGTACGTCCGTGAGCGCCGCCCAGTTGGTCAGGGCCGCCTTGGTCGGCGCCCCCAACGGCGGCGGCGCGGGCGGGACTTCGGGCAGCGGGCCGTCGGCGTACTCGGCGAGGACCTCGCGGAAGGCCCGGAACTTCTCGGTGGGGCGGCCGTACTCGTCGATCGGGGCGTCGTAGTCGTACGACGTCACATCGGGCTCCAGCGGCCCGTCGTGCAGCGCGCCGCCGCCCCGGTTGGCGCCCGCCCAGCCGGCGAAGCTCGTGCCGCCATGCGCCATGTAGAGGTTGACCGAGGCCCCGCACTCCAGGATCTCGCGCAGCGCCGCCGCCGCGTCCTGGGGATCCCGAGCGGCGTGCTCGCCGCTCCAGTGGTCGAACCAGCCGCACCAGAACTCCATGCACATCAGCGGCCCTTCGGGGCGGTGCCGGCGCAGCGTCCGGAACGCCTCGCGCGCGTGCGAGCCGAAGTTCGCCGTCGCCAGGACACCCGGGACGGAGCCGCCGGACAGCATGTGGTCCTCAGGGCCGTCGGAGGTGAACAGCGGGACGGTCACGCCGAGTTCGCGCAGCAGGTCGGCCAACTGGCGCAGATACTCCGCGTCCGAGCCGTGGCTGCCGTACTCGTTCTCGACCTGCACCATGATCACCGGTCCGTCGCGGTCGATCTGCCGGCACACGATCTCGGGCAGCAGCCGCCGGAACCAGTTCGACACGTGCCCCATATAGCGTTCGTCACGGGTACGCGCGCGTGCGCCCACCTCGGCCGTCAGCCAGTACGGCAGCCCGCCGTTCTCCCACTCGGCGCAGATGTACGGTCCCGGACGCACGATCGCCCACAGCCCCGCATCCCGGGCCGCGTCCAGGAACCGGCCGAGCGCGGCCACGTCCCGGGTCCGCCCCGGCGCCGGCTCGTGCAGGTTCCACGGCACATACGTCTCCACGCAGTTCAGGCCCATCGCCCGCAGCATCGCCAGCCGGTGTCCCCACTGCGCCTCGTGCACCCGGAAGTAGTGCAGCGCGCCGGACAGCAACCGCACCGGCCGCCCGTTCAGCAGAAGGTCTTCGTCCCCCACCGCGAACTCACTCATGCGCCCCACCCTCGCCTCTGGCGCAGGTCAGGGTCCATGGACAAAGATCGGCGCTGCTTGGACCGAAGCGGCGGACGGGAGGCAGGGGCATGTACCACACATGGATGCGGTTCTTCACGCCCGGCCCCGCCCATCACAGCCTCGGCCTCGCCTGCCTGGGCGTCGGCCTCCAGTACGGCGCCCTGCCCCCCGTCGGACCCCGGGTCCTGGACCACCATGTCGCCGTCGTCATCAGCACCGGCGCCGGGTGGTACGCCGACCCCGACGGCCGCCGTACGCCCGTCACCGCACCCGCGCTGCTGTGGCTCACCCCCGGCGTCCCGCACCACTACGCGCCCGATGCGGGCACCGGCTGGGACGAGGGCTTCGTCGACTTCGCCGGGCCCGCAGCCGCCTCGTACACCGAACTCGGCTACATCGAGCCGGACCGCCCCGTCGTGCCCCTCTCCGACGCCGCCGGCCCGCGTGCCGTCATCGGGCGCATGGCCCGCGCCGCGCGCCGCGACAACCCCCTGCTGGAGGTGGAGACCGGCGCCGCCGTCCACGAACTCCTCGTCGCCCTGCGTCGCGCGCGTGCCGACCTCGCCCCGGACGGTGACCTCGTGCTCAAGGCCCTCGCCCGCGACGCGTGCCTGCCGCTGACGGTCGCCGACCACGCCGCCCGGCACGGCATGACCTTGGCCGAACTGCGCACGGCCGTCCGCAGGGGTGCCGGATGCAGCCCCAAGGACTATCTGCTCGGCATCCGCCTGGGCCGCGCCAAGGAACTCCTCGCCGCCACCGACCTGCCCGTCGCCGCCGTCGCCCGGCGTGTCGGCTACGACGACCCCGCCTACTTCTCCCGCCTGTTCACCCGCCGGGTCGGCATGGCGCCGGTCCGCTTCCGCGCGCAGCAGGGCCGCACCGTGCCCGGCGGCTGGAGCAACCAGGTCCCCGATCCCGACGATCCACCCGTGATCGGGCGAACGACGACCGCGGCGGCCCCGTAGGCTGAGCGCTCATGACCAGCAACATGTCCCCAGGTGACGTCGACCCCGCCGTCCGCGAGGAGCTCGCCCGGCTGCGCGACAGCATCGACAACATCGACGCGGCCGTCGTCCACATGCTCGCCGAGCGCTTCAAGTGCACCCAGCAGGTCGGCCACCTCAAGGCCCGCCACCAGCTCCCGCCGGCCGACCCGGCCCGCGAGTCCCGCCAGATCGCCCGGCTGCGCACCCTCGCCGAGAACGCCAAGCTCGACCCGGCCTTCGCCGAGAAGTTCCTGACCTTCATCATCGCCGAGGTGATCAGGCACCACGAGAGCATC
Source organism: Streptomyces sp. NPDC036764 (assembly GCF_055609385.1). NCBI lineage: Bacteria > Bacillati > Actinomycetota > Actinomycetes > Kitasatosporales > Streptomycetaceae > Streptomyces > Streptomyces sp. NPDC036764. The sequence goes on along the minus strand of NZ_JBVJPT010000006.1, from coordinate 328,741 downwards.
GCCGAGGACGCCGTCAACGGCGCTGCGCCCACGGCGAACTGACGCCTGTCGGCCGGCCCGGGGGGTGACACGGCGGCCCGCGCGGGGCATGCTGCGCTGTGCACCGCATGCAGGCTGACGAGCACGCTCCGTCAGCACCCCCGGACATACCTGGATGTCCACGCGGGAGGGACGTCGGGCCATGCCGTCGGATGCCAAGATCCTCATCGTCGACGACCACGAGGAAACGCTGTACGCCCTGGAGAGCGCCCTGGCCCCGCTGGGCTACCGGCTCGCCCGCGCCACCAGCGGTGACGAGGCGCTCAAGGAGGTGCTCCGCGGCCAGGTCGGCCTCCTGCTCCTGGACGTCCGCATGCCGGGCGTCAGCGGGCTGGACGTGGTGCGGTACATGCGGCGCGTGGAACAGACCCAGAACATACCGGTCATCCTGCTCACGGGCTTCGGCGCGGACCACGAACTGACCGCCACCGCCTTCGGACTCGGCGTCGCCGACCTGGTCCTGAAGCCCACCGACCCCTGGGCGCTGCGCACCAAGGTCCGCTACCTGTACGACGCCTACCAGCGCCACCGTGCCCTGGAGGAGGAGGTCCGCGAGTTGCGCGCCCTGGTCAAGGGCCACGCCGACGACCCGCAGCCCCCCAAGCGCCCGGCCCTGCCCCACCCCGACACGCGTGTCCCGCCCCAGCGCGACGGCCCCGCCGCAAAGAATCGGACATAGCGTACGTAGTGATCCACCCCTGTGCCTGGTCAGCGGCATCAGGCAGCATGTCGTCCATGTCCGTACTCACGCGCAACGAAGCGCAGACTCGTTCCCAGCTCCTCGACGTCCATCGGTACACGATCGAACTCGATCTCACCACCGGGGACGAGACCTTCGACTCCCGTACCGTCATCGCGTTCACCGCGCGCACCGGCGCGGACACCTTCGTCGAGGTCAAGCCGGCCGAGCTGCGCTCCGTCACGCTGGACGGCCGGCCGCTGGACCCTGAGACCCTGGACGGGAACAGACTGCCCCTGAAGGACCTGGCCGCCGGCGAGCACGAGCTGCGCATCGACGCGGCCATGCGCTACTCCCGCACCGGCGAGGGCATGCACCGCTTCACCGACCCCACCGACGGCGAGACCTACCTCTACACCCAGCTCTTCATGGAGGACGTCCAGCGCGTCTTCGCCGCCTTCGACCAGCCCGACCTCAAAGCCGTCTTCGAGCTGTCCGTGACCGCCCCCGAGGGCTGGACCGTCCTCGCCAACGGCCGCACCGAGCACACCGGCGACGGCCGCTGGCAGGCCGCGCCCACGCCGCTGATCTCCACCTACCTCGTCGCGGTCGCGGCCGGCCCCTGGCACTCGGTGCGCACCGAGCACCGCGGCCTGCCCTTCGGCATCCACTGCCGCCGCTCCCTGGCCCCCTACCTGGACACGGACGCCGACGAGCTGTTCCAGGTCACCCGGCAGTGTTTCGACCGCTTCCACGAGAAGTTCGACGAGCCCTACCCCTTCGACTCCTACGACCAGGCGTTCGTGCCCGAGTTCAACGCCGGCGCCATGGAGAACCCCGGACTGGTCACCTTCCGCGACGAGTTCGTCTACCGCTCCGCCGTCACCGACACCGAGCGGCAGACCCGCGCCATGGTCATCGCCCACGAGATGGCGCACATGTGGTTCGGCGACCTCGTCACGCTGCGCTGGTGGGACGACATCTGGCTGAACGAGTCGTTCGCCGAGTACATGGGCTACCAGACCCTCATCGAGGCCACCCGCTTCACCGACACCTGGACCGACTTCGGCATCGCCCGCAAGGCCTGGGGCTACGACGCCGACCAGCGGCCCTCCACCCACCCCGTGGCCCCCGAGGCCGTCGACGACACGGCCTCCGCCATGCTCAACTTCGACGGCATCTCCTACGCCAAGGGCGCCTCCGCGCTGCGCCAGCTCGTGGCCTGGCTCGGCGAGAAGGACTTCCTCGCCGGCATCAACACCCACTTCGCCCGGCACAAGTTCGCCAACGCCGCCCTCGCCGACTTCATCGACTCCCTGGCCTCCGCCACCGACCGCGACGTCCACGCCTGGGCCGATAGCTGGTTGCGCACCACCGGCGTCGACACCCTCACCCCGCAGGTCACACCCGGCGACAACGGCACCTACAGCCTCACCGTCGACCGCGCGGGCAGCCGCCCCCACCGCGTCACGGTCGGCCTGTACGACCAGGACCTCGGCGACGACCAGGGCCGCCGCCTCACCCTGCGCGACCGTCTGGAGATCGACGTCCCGCAGAGCGCCCCGCGGCCCATCGGCAAGCGCCCGGCCCTGCTGGTGCTGAACGACGGCGACCTGACCTATGCCAAGGTCCGCTTCGACGCCGAGTCCTTCACGGCCGTCCGTGAGCGCCTGTGCGGCCTGCCCGACCCGCTCACCCGCGCGGTCGTCTGGAACGCCCTGCGCGACGCGGTCCGCGACGGCGAACTGGCCGCCACCGCCTATCTGGAGGCCGCCCGCGCCCACCTGCCCCGTGAGCGGGATCTCGCCATCGTGGAGGGCGTCCTGGCCTTCGCCTCCGCCCAGATCGCCGACCGCTACCTCCCCGCCGAGGAGCGGCCCGCCGCCCTGGCCACCCTGTCCGCCCTGTGCCGCGACCTGATCCGCCGCACCGAGGACGGCGACCACCCCGGCCTGCGGCTGATCGCCGTACGCCACTTCATCTCCGTGGCCGCGCACCCCGACACGATCGCCGCCTGGCTCACCGACGGCACGGTGCCCGGCGGACCCGAGCTCGACCCCGAGCTGCGCTGGCGGGTCCTGGGCCGCCTCGCCGTCCTCGGTGCCGTCGACGAGGCCGCCATCGCAGCCGAGCTGGAGCGCGACCCGAGCGCCACCGGCGAGGAGGGCGCCGCGCGCTGCCGCGCCGCCCTGCCCGACGAGGAGGCCAAGGCGAAGGCATGGGAGGCCCTGTTCGCCACCGATGAGAGCGGCGACCTGTCCAACTACCTGTTCACCGCGACCGCCCAGGGCTTCTGGCAGCCCGAACAGGCCGACCTCGTGGGCCCGTACGTGGCGCGCTTCTACAAGGACGCCATCGCCCTCGCCGCCCGCCGCGGCCCCGCCATCGCGGACGCCGCCGGCCGCTACGCCTTCCCGGTGCACGCCGTGGACGCCGAAGCCCTGCGGCTGGGGGAGGAGTGCCTGCGCGACGGCGAGCCGATCCCGGCGCTGCGCCGCAGGCTCGCCGACCAACTCGACGACCTGGCAAGGGCGTTGAGGGTGCGGGAGGACCACAAGGGCTAGTACGTCCGACGTAGGGGGCGCCGGTCCTTGCGGACGCCCCTTACTCCGCCGAAGTCCGCACACCGCTTCCGACACGCTTTCCTCGCACGGAAGTACCCCCTTTCGGGTTCCGGTCATTGGGCTTTTCGGGCGCCGTCGTCCATCCGGGTACAAGCTGGAAGTCCTTCTCGCCCAGCGCCCGGGAGGACACGATGAGCACGTCTGCGTCGCTCGCGTCAGGCCCCGAAGGTCCCCACGCCCTGCGGCCGTTGCTGGACACCGTGCTCGACGCGCTGAGCGAGGGCGCCCGGGCGCGCCGGGGACCGCTGCCCGCGGGCGGGCCGGACGCGGTGGCCGCGCGGATGCGGGCCGCGGTCGGGGACGTACTGCCGGACCAGGGCGATCCGAACGCCCTGCACACCGTCGTCCGCGCGCTCGCGGAGACCGCCGCCGACCCCGCCGACCCCTTGTGCACCGCCCATCTGCACTGCCCGCCCCTCGCCCTCGCCACCGCCGCCGACCTCGCCGTGTCCACCCTCAACCCCTCCCTCGACTCCTGGGACCAGGCCCCGGGCGCGTCGGAACTGGAGGCACTGGTGACGGGGGCGCTCGCGCGGGAGGTCTTCGATGCCGAGGCCGGGCGGCGAGGCGGTGCTTCGGCTCAGGAAGCCCCCGCCGCCCTGATCACCACCGGCGGAACCGAGTCCAACCAGGTCGCCCTGCTGCTCGCCCGGGAGGCGCGCGGCGCCGGGATGCGGCTGGTGCACGGGGCCAACGCCCACCACTCGCTGCCGCGGGCCGCCTGGCTGCTCGGGCTGCCCGAGCCCGTCGTCGTGCCCGCCCCGGCCGGTGCCCTCGACCCCGCCGCCCTCGACGATGCCCTCACGTCGCTGCCCGGCCCGCACCTCGTCGCCGCCACCGCCGGCACCACCGACGCCGGGATGATCGACCCCCTCCCCGAGATCGCGGCCCTGTGCGCGGCACACGGCGCACGGCTCCACGTGGACGCCGCCTACGGCGGCGGCCTGCTCTTCAGCGACCGCTACCGGGACCGTCTGGCCGGCCTCGACGCCGCCGACACCGTCACCCTCGACCTGCACAAACTCGGCTGGCAGCCGGTCGCCGCGGGTCTCCTCGCCGTCCGTGACGCGGCCGGTCTCGCCGTGCTCCACCACCGCGCCGACTACCTCAACGCCGACGACGACACCGAGGCGGGCCTGCCCGATCTGCTGGGCCGCTCCCTGCGCACCAGCCGCAGACCCGACGCCCTCAAGATCGCCGTCACCCTCAAGACCCTCGGCCGCAGCGGCCTCGGCCGACTGGTCGAGCAGGTCTGCGACGGAGCCCGCGAGTTCGCCGCCCTCGTCCATGACCACCCCGGCTTCGAGCTGCACGACCGGCCCACCCTCAGCACGGTCCTGTTCCGGCCCGCACACGCCGCCGACGACTCGGTCGCGGCCGTACGCCGAAGGCTCCTCACCGACGGCCGAGCCGTCCTCGGCCGGGCCCGCATAGACGGGCGCCTGTGGTTGAAGGTGACCCTCCTCAACCCCCGTACGCGCCCGGACGACCTGGCCGCCCTCCTGAAACTGGTGGAAGGAAACACCCCCCGATGAGCCCGCAGTCGAACCCCCCTGCCGACGCGCACCCCAACCCCCCGGCCCAGGACGCCGACACGCCCCGAGACCTCGTCGGCATCGGCATCGGCCCCTTCAACCTCTCGCTGGCCGCCCTCGCCCAGCCGCTCGCCGAACTCGACGCCGTCTTCTACGAACAGCGCAACGCGTTCTCCTGGCACCCGGGGCTGCTCATCGACGGCTCCCGGCTCCAGGTTCCCTTCCTCGCCGACCTGGTGACGCTCGCCGACCCCGCCAGCCCCTGGTCGTTCCTGAACTACCTCAGGCACCGCGGCCGGCTCTTCCCCTTCTACTTCGCCGAGCGCTTCCACATCCAGCGCGCCGAGTACGACGCCTACTGCCGCTGGGTCTGCGAGAACCTCACCGGGCTGCGCTTCGGCCACCAGGTCGACGCGGTCCGCTTCAACCCCGAACGCGACGTCTTCGAGGTCGACTTCACCCAGATCGCGCCCGACGGAGAGGTCGAGGCGCTCGGGCGTACCTACGCACGCAACATCGTCCTCGGCATCGGCACCGAGCCGTACGTCCCCGACCCGCTGCGGCCCCTGGTCGAGGCGCCCGCCGTGCCCGTCATCCACGCCGCCGACTATCTCGACCACCGCGAGACCCTGCTCGCCGCCGAGCACATCACCGTCATCGGCTCGGGACAGTCGGGTGCCGAGATCTTCCTTGACCTGCTCCGAAGCCGCCCCGCCGGGCGGGAGAGGCTGAACTGGCTCGGCCGCACCGAGGCCTTCGCGCCGATGGAGTACTCAAAGCTCGGCCTGGAGCACTTCACCCCCGACTACACCCGCTACTTCCACGCCCTCGCCGAACCGGTCCGCGACCGGCTCCTCGACTCCCAGTGGCAGCTCCACAAGGGCATCGACGCCGCCACCCTCGCCGCCATCCACGACGAGCTCTACCGTCGCACCCTGAACGGCGGCTGGCCGGACACCGTCCTCACCCCGGGCGTCCGCGTGCGCACCGCCGGCCGTATCGCCACGACCAAGGTCGAGCTGCATCTGGAGCACATCCAGCAGAACACCCGCTCGCGCATGACCACCGACGCGGTCGTCCTGGCCACCGGCTACCGCGAGCGCTCCCTCGACCGCATCCTCGCCGGCCTCGACCCCTACATGCGCCGCGACAGCCGGGAGCGCCCCCGCGTCGACGACCGGTACCGCCTGGTCATGGACCCGGCCGTCACCGGCTCCGGCTGCCACGTCTACGTCCAGAACGCCGAGCGCCACACCCACGGCATCGGCACCCCGGACCTCGGCCTCGCGGCCTGGCGCAGCGCCGGCATCCTCAACTCCGTCACCGGCAAGGAGACCTACGCCCTGCCCGGCCGTACCGCGTTCACCACCTTCGGCCTCGAACAGCGGCCCAGGATCCCGTCCGCACGCCAGGCACCGGTGCTCACCCCGCTGGTCGACAGGCGGTGACAGCGGGGGAGGGGCAGTGCTGTGGGCCCTTTGCGCAAGTCCCTCCCGTCACTGCGGTAACAGCCCCGGGCGGAGCTGTGCGATCGGGGTGAAGAATTGTGGAAGGGGGCGCGGAAAAGGCCACTTGAATATCCCCTGTCCCTCCCATCTGCCCCGGCGCGCTGCTACCTTCCGGTTCATGCGGCGGCAACGGGGGCGTCCGATTAGAGAAACGGTTCTTTCGATCGGAGATCGGCCCGCCGGTGCCCTCGGCCGCGGCAATCCCGCTGCTCCACGCGTGGCGTCCCGCCCCGGCCGTGTCCCCCGCCGCCTTTTCCGCGGACACATATCCGGCCACCGGGAATGGCTGATTTTCATCGCCATCCGAATCCGAATGGGCGCCGCCGATTTCGAAGCAGACATGCGCCCGACCTGAGCCCGAAAACCGAGAGGAGGAAGAAAGCCATGACCACTCCCACCCTCAAATGCCCGCGCTGCCAAGCGGACAACGATCGCAACTACACCGCCTGCGCCAACTGCGGCTCCTTACGCGGTGCCGACCCGACGCAGGGCCCGAACCCGTCGCCGCCCACCGTCCCCGCCGTACCGGCGCAGCCTCCCGCCGACGTCCCCCGCACCGCCGCCGCGCCACCGGAGCCCTCCCGCGCCCCGGACACGGCCTCGCCCGTCCGCTTCGCCCCCGACATCACCCGGTACCTGTGCACGGCCGTCCACACCGACACCAAGTTCGCCCGCAGGGCCGTCGAGCAGATCGTGGAGGAGCCGCGGCGTGCCGTCGCCTCCTCGCCGGGCGTCGACCTCGGCTGTGTGCTGCGGCACGCCCTGGCCGCCCGGCGCCGCCAGGTAGGACGGGACGTCCTCCTCGCCGTGCTGCTGCTGGTCGTGGTGATCATGCTGCCGAGTGCCTTCGGCACGGCGATCGTCCTGGGCTGGCTCGTGGCCTGGATCATCGTCGCCGTCGAGTCGCTCTCGGTGCACTACGGCGTGGTCGCCAAACAGCTCAGCCGGGAGAACTTCGCCCCGGACAAGGCCCCTGAGCCGGCCGGCTCGGAGAACCGGCGGCGCGTTGAGGAGATCGAGCGGCGCGACCGCGGCAACGTCGTGGTCTCCTCGACGTACGCGCCCTTCGTCGGGTACGGCGAGACGACGAGCACCTGGTCGTTCGCGCTCGACACGGCACGCCCCGCGGAGGGCAAGCAGGTCGTGCCGTTCACCGTGCACGAGCTCAACGACCACCTCGCCGCCCGGGTCGGGGACCTGAAGCTGCCCGGCGTCCACGTCGAGAACCTGCTGCTGGTCAACGGCAAGGACCTGCAGTACGAGGTGGACGAGCGCACCCGCTCCGAGCTGCTGCCGAACCCTGCCGGACCGCCGAGCGCGAGAGTCTCACCGGACCTTCTCGACGCGCTGCGCGAGGACGGCAGGGGTCGGGCCCGCCCCTATCTGGCCGTCCGGGTCACCGGCTGGAGCGGTGAACTGGCCATCACCTTCTTCCTGCGGTGCGCACTGCTGTCCGACCGCAAGATGCTCTTCATCGAGGGCAGCAGCTCCCTGCTCGCCCCGGTGCGCGAGCGCTACCGCATCGCGGACCAGTTGCTCGACTCGCCGACCTTGCGCCAGTGGTGGACCCTGGTGGCCCAGGCCGGCCTGCGCGCGCCGCTGCTGCTGATCGGTTCGCCCTTCTCCGTCGCCGCGGGGCTGCTCGGGCCGTTCAACCAGCACGGCAAGCAACGCCGTCAGGCACAGGAGATCCGCCACCGCGCCTTCAACTACGGCGCGCCCTTCAGTATCAGGGACGCGGCCAGCGACCGGCTCTACTACCGCTACTTCCAGCAGCTCGACCGGGAGTTGTACGCCAAGACGGTCGAACACCGGGTGCTGGGCGCACTGGTGGAGTTCCTGGAGGAGCACGACATCGACACCAGTGAACTGATCCAGCGTCAGACCACCATCTACAACACCGGCTTGTACGCGGGCGGCGACGTCACCCTCAACGGCTCCGCCGTCGGCGTCGGCGGCAGCATCGCCGGAGTCTTCCGACGCGGCCAGGCGCCGGGTGCGGCCGGGCAGTCGGCGCCCGGCGCACCTCCCGCCGCCGCCCCGCCCGCCAACCGGGGAAGGTGACGACATGACAGAGACCGGAGCCGGCGACAACAGCGGCATCCAGGCCGGCGGCGACATCCGCATCGACGGCAGCGCGGTCGCCGTCAACCGCTCGACCGCGACCACCGGCACCCCGGCCGCCGCCGACCGCGAGGCCGCCGTCGCCGAACTGCGCGCCGCGGCACGGCTGCTGCTCGACCGGGTACGCACCCACCAGGACGAGTACGAGGACGGCGAGGAACTCGTCCGGGCCGCCGAGCGCGTCGAGGCCGAACTCGCCCAGGACGAGCCCCGCCGAGGCGTCCTGCTGCGCTGGCTCGGCTTCCTCGCCCCCGGCGTGGCGGCCACGGCCGCCGTCGCGGGCGATGTGGCGGCCATTCAGGACAGCGTGGCCGGCCTGTTCTGACCCGACGGGGTGATTGGGGAGGCCGACGGCCGGTGCGCCGTCGGCCTGCCCTGCCGGGCCTAGAAGACGGGCTTGCCCTCGCGCGTCAGCTTCCAGTCCACGGACGCGAAGTCCTTCGGGTCCAGCACACCCTTCGCGGTCACCCACTCCGCGATCCGGGTGCGGATCTCCGTCGACTCCGACCACAGCTCCTGGGCCGCCGCCACATGCGGGAACGCGCCACCGCCGTTGGCCCGGTAGTTGTTCACCGCGAACACGAACTTCTGCGCGTCGTCGAGAGCGGCACCGTTGTAGGTCACGTTCTTGATCCGCGAGCCGGCGGCCTGCGCGATGTCGATCTCGTACGCCAGCCCCGAGACGTAGTCGTAGTTGTAGTCGGGGCGGTTGTTCGCGTTCGTCAGCTTCTCCACGTCGACGGCGGCGTCGGCGGCGGTCTGCACGAAGTACTCGGCCGAGTACTCCAGGTACGCCTTGAGCTGCGCGCCCGTCATCAGCTTCGCGACCAGCGTGTTGTCGTACACGTACAGGCTCGACAGATCCCGGATCGTCACGTCGCCGGCCGGGATCTGGGAGGTGCGCGAGAACGGGGACGCCTGCGCGATGACGGGCAGCGAGGCGTACTCGGTGCCGGCCAGCGCCGCCTTGGCGACGTCCTCCTGGACCTTGGTGATCAGGTCGATGATCGGGGCGTCCTTGTAGCGGGCGTCGACCGTGGTCAGGGTCGTGGTGGCGGTGCCGACGACCTGGTTGACGTACGCGACGACCTTCTCGTGCTCGTCGGAGAGCAGCTTGGTGATCTTCGGGTCGTCGGCGACCGTGTTGGAGTTGAGGACCGACGCGGCGACCTTCTCGACCGACCAGCGGCCCTTGGCGAAGGTCAGCTCGATGTCGAACAGCGACAGCCGCTCGGCGAAGCACAGCGGCTCCGACAGCACGACCGTCTTGCCGGTCTTGGCGTTGGTGACCTTCAGCTCCGGGATCTCCACGTGCGCGTGGCCGACCAGGATCGCGTCGATGTCCGGCACCTGCTGCGCGACCAGCGCCGCCGAGTTCTCGATGTAGGGGAGCTGGTCACCGTAGGACGAGGTGCCCGAGGAGCCGGAGTGGGCCGAGACGATCACCACGTCCGCGCCCATCGCCTTCAGCTTCGGCACCCACTTGGCCGCCTGCTCCTCCAGGGCCGGGAAGGTCAGCTTGCCCTGCACATAGGCCTTGTCCCAGATCGCGATGCCGGGGTTGGTCAGACCGAGGACGGCGACCTTCACGGGCGGGGCGCCCGGCACCCGGAAGTTCTTCATGAAGTACGGCGGGAAGGCGGGCTTCAGCGTCTTCGCGTCCAGCGCGTTCGCACCGAGGAGCGGGAAGCGGCACTGCTCCTCGAACTTGCGCAGCGTCTCGATGCCGTAGTTGAACTCGTGGTTGCCGAGCGCGACCGCGTCGAAGCCGATGGCGTTCATCGCCAGCGCCATCGGGTGCACCGGGCCGCCCTTGGCGGTGATCGGGTCGACCTTGGCGTAGTAGTACGTCAGCGGGGTGCCCTGGATCGTGTCACCCGCGTCGATCAGCAGCGTGTTGCGCCGGCCCCGCTCCGCCCGGAGCTGGTTCACCAGCGTCGACACCCGGGCCAGGCCCTGCGCGTTGCCCTTGGCGTCGGTGTACTCCGCGTTCTTGAAGTAGTCCCAGTTGAAGACGTGACCGTGCAGATCGGTCGTGCCCATCACGGTCAGCGAGTACCGCTTCTCGCACTTCTTCGCCGTCATGGCCTCTGCCTCCGCCGCCTGTGCCGTCGGCACCGCCGCACCGGCCAGCGCCACCCCCGCTCCGGTCACAGCGGACTTCTTCAGGAACTTCCGGCGGTTCAACGGCATGAGCTCTTCTCCCGTGGGAATGGTCGACAACGCGCGTAGATTCTGACTTGCTCATGGCGAATCGCAACAGACCTCGCAGGTTTCGATCTGGTGACCCGCGGGGGCCGTAACCAAGCAAGCGATGACAGAGTGGGACGTATGACCGTGCCATCAGAGGAACTTCAGCCGGCCGTCCCCTACGGCACCCCCGACGCCCCGCGTATCGCCGTGCGCGGCGAGGCCCGTCTGGAGGTTGACCCCGAGATCGCCCGCATCGGCGTCACCGTCGCCTCCCGCGGCAAGGACCGCCGCGCCGCCCTCGACGACCTCACCCGCCGCAACGCCACCGTCCTCGACCTCGTCAAGACCTACGGCGACGCGGTCGAACGCCTGGAGACCGGCGCCTTCTCCATCAGCCCGGAGCTGAAGGACAAGGGCCGCGGCGAACGCGTCCACGCCTACCACGGCCGCGTCCACATCACCGCCGTCCTCACGGACTTCACCGCGCTCGGCGAACTGACCACCCGACTGGCCGACTTGGATCTCACGCGCGTGGACGGCCCCTGGTGGGCCCTGCGCCCCGACTCGCCGGCCCACCGTCAGGCGCGTCAGCAGGCGGTACGCGAGGCCGTGCAGCGCGCGCGGGAGTACGCGGAGGCGCTGGGGTCGTCCCTGGCGGCGCTCGTGGAGCTCGCCGACATCGGCGCGGAGAGCGCCCCGCCGCCCTATCCGCAGGCGCCCGGCGGCCGGATGCGCTCCATGGCCTACGGCGCCGCGGAGGACACGGCGGCGGCCCCGCTCGATCTGGAGCCCCAGCGACAGCACGTCCACGCCCAGGTCAATGCCCGCTTCACGATGACACCGCCGCAGCTCTGAATTGCCGGGGCGAGGTGTTTCGAACGCTCATCGGAGCACCCCGCCGCACAATTCAACACTTGTCAATAGCCCTTCACGCAAAGGTTGTTGAGTAGTCACGCTGGACCAATTCTCTACCCGCCGGTAAGTCATAGAGTCGAAACATGCGCCGAGCAAAGATCGTCTGCACCCTGGGCCCCGCCACCGACTCCTACGACCAGATAAAGGCACTGGTCGACGCCGGAATGGACGTCGCCCGGTTCAACCTCAGCCACGGCAGCTACGCCGACCACGAGGAGCGCTACCAGCGCGTGCGAAAGGCCTCCGACGAGACCGGCCGCAGCGTCGGCGTGCTCGCCGACCTTCAAGGCCCGAAGATCCGCCTCGGCCGCTTCACCGAAGGACCTGTACTCCTTGAACGCGGCGACTCCTTCGTCATCACCGTCGAGGAGGGCGCGGAGGGCGACCGACGGCAGTGCGGCACCACCTACTCCGGTCTCGCCGGCGACGTCACCCCCGGTGAGCGCATCCTCGTCGACGACGGCAAGGTCTGTCTGGAGGTCACCTCCGTCGACGGACCCCGCGTGCACACCACCGTCGTCGAGGGCGGCATGGTCTCCGACAACAAGGGCCTGAACCTCCCCGGCGTCGCCGTCTCCGTGCCGGCCCTCTCCGACAAGGACGAGGCGGACCTGCGCTGGGCGCTGCGCACCGGCTTCGACGTCATCGCCCTGTCCTTCGTGCGCAGCGGCCGTGACATCGAGGACGTCCACCGCATCATGGACGAGGAGGGCCGCCGCCTGCCGGTGATCGCCAAGGTGGAGAAGCCGCAGGCCGTCGATGCGATCGACGACATCGTGGCCGCCTTCGACGGCATCATGGTCGCCCGCGGCGACCTGGGCGTGGAGATGCCGCTGGAGCAGGTCCCGATCGTCCAGAAGCGCGCGATCAAGCTCGCCAAGCGCAACGCCAAGCCGGTCATCGTCGCCACCCAGATGCTCGACTCGATGATCGACAACTCCCGCCCGACCCGCGCCGAGGCCAGCGACGTGGCCAACGCGGTCATCGACGGCACCGACGCGGTGATGCTGTCCGGTGAGACCAGCGTCGGCAAGTACCCGATCGAGACCGTCCGGACGATGGCGAAGATCGTCGAGGCGGCCGAGGAGGACCTGCTCGCCAAGGGCCTGCCGCCGCTGACCGAGCGCAACAAGCCCCGCACCCAGGGCGGCGCGGTGGCCCGTGCCGCGGCCGAGATCGGCGACTTCCTGGGCGCGAAGTTCCTGGTCGCCTTCACCCAGTCCGGCGACACGGCCCGTCGGCTCTCCCGCTACCGCTCGCCCATCCCGCTGCTGGCCTTCACCCCGGAACCCGCCACCCGCTCGCAGCTCAATCTGTCGTGGGGTGTGGAGACTTTCCTGGGCCCGCACGTGGACTCCACGGACGCGATGGTCGACCAGGTCGACGAACTGCTCCTGAAATACGGCCGTTGCCGGAAGGGCGACACCGTCGTCATCACCGCCGGATCGCCGCCCGGGGTTTCCGGCTCGACGAACCTGGTCCGCGTCCACCACATCGGCGAGGACGACAGCCCCAAGTAGAAAATCCCGGAAAAGCTTTAGGGCCCCTCCACCGGAGGGGCCCTAATTGCGACCTTGAAATCCAAGGAAAAGTGCCCCGGGTCGGACTCGAACCGACACTGTACGGGTTTTGAATCCGTTGCCTGCTGCCAATTGGGCTACCGGGGCTCGAAGAATCCAAGGTTTCCCCCGACCCTCCGCGCGTCCACCTTACCGTAGCTAGGTAGGCTCTTGGGAGCAGTACCCCTGCCCCTGAACGAGGAGCCTTCGTGACCGCCCCCGAGTCGCCCCAGCCCGTAGACGCGCCCGACGACGACAAGTCGCACGTGCCTCCGCTGACGACCCGCGTCGTCATCGCCGAGGACGAGGCGCTGATCCGACTCGATCTCAAAGAGATGCTCGAAGAAGAGGGGTACACCGTCGTCGGAGAGGCCGGTGACGGTGAGCAGGCCGTGGAGCTGGCCCGCGAGCACCGGCCCGACCTCGTCATCCTCGATGTCAAGATGCCCAAGCTGGACGGCATTTCGGCGGCCGAGAAGATCGCCGAGGAGTCCATCGCCCCGGTGCTGATGCTGACCGCGTTCTCGCAGCGCGACCTCGTCGAGCGGGCCCGGGACGCCGGTGCCATGGCCTACCTGGTCAAGCCGTTCAGCAAGAGCGATGTCGTGCCGGCGATCGAGATGGCCGTCTCGCGGTTCACGGAGCTGAAGGAGCTGGAGAAGGAGGTCGCCGACCTCACCCTGCGCCTGGAGACCCGCAAGCTGGTCGACCGCGCGAAGTCCATCCTCCAGACCCAGTACGGACTGACCGAGCCGGCCGCGTTCCGCTGGATCCAGAAGACGTCCATGGACCGCCGCATGTCGATGCAGCAGGTCGCCGAGGCCGTCATCCAGGACGCCGACGAGAAGAAGGCCGCCAAGGGCTGACACACAGCGGCAGCACGAGTGAGGCCCGTGCCCCTGACCGGGGGGCACGGGCCTCAGCTCTTGAGTTGGGTGATCAGTCCTCGCCCAGGTACGCCTTGCGCACCGACTCGTCGTGCAGGAGGTCCTGCCCGGAGCCGGAGAGGACGATCTTGCCGACCTCCATCACATGGCCGTGGTCGGCCAGGGAGAGCGCGGCCTGGGCGTTCTGCTCGATGAGCAGAATGGTGGTGCCCGCGGCCTTGAGCTCCTGGATGGTCGCCATGATCTTCTGCATCATGATCGGCGACAGACCCATCGAGGGCTCGTCGAGCATGAGCAGCTTTGGCTTGGACATCAGCGCCCGTCCCATGGCGAGCATCTGCTGCTCACCGCCGGACAGGGTGCCCGCGGCCTGCTTCCTGCGCTCCCCGAGGATGGGGAACAGGTCGTAGGCGCGCTGGATGTCCTTCTCGATGCCCTCCTTGTCGTTGCGCAGGAACGCGCCGAGACGGAGGTTGTCCTCGATCGTCATGCGGGGGAAGATGTGCCGCCCCTCGGGGGAGTGGGCGAGCCCCAGCGAGACGACCTTGTGCGCGGGGATCTTCTTCAGCGACTTGCCGTCGAACTTGATCTCGCCGGACAGCGGCTGGAGCAGACCCGACAAGGTGCGCAGGGTCGTGGTCTTGCCGGCGCCGTTGGTGCCGATGAGGGTGACGACCTCGCCCGCTTCCACCTTGAACGAGATGCCCTTGACGGCCTCGATCTTGCCGTAGGCGACCCTGAGGTCCTCGACCTCGAGCAGTGCGGTCACTTGTCATCCCCTTCCGTGGTGCTCTGCGCGTCAGCCTCCGCGGCCTCGACCTCGGCGGCTTCCGCGGCGCCGGGCTCGCCCTCGAAGGGCGTGCCCAGGTAGGCGGCGATGACGCGCTCGTCGGCCTGGACGACCTCGGCGGGGCCCTCGACGATCTTCTCGCCCTGGACCAGCACGGCGACCCGGTCGCAGAGGTTCATGATGAACCGGATGTCGTGCTCGATGACGAGGACGGCGATGCCCTGGTCCCGGATGGCGAAGATGAGCTCCTCGGCCGCCCGGGTCTCCTGCGGGTTCATACCGGCGGTCGGCTCGTCGAGGAGGAGCAGACCGGGCTCGCTCGCCAGCGCCCGGGCGATCTCCAGCTTGCGCTGCTCGCCGTAGGGCAGGTTGCGGGCGAGGTGGTCGGCCTTGGCGGCCAGACCGGTGAACTCCAGGAGCTCCATGGCGCGGGCCCGGGACGCGTCCTCGGCCTTCTTGAAGCCGGGCAGCCGCAGCAGGGCCGACCAGAGGCCTTCCTTGGTGCGGGTGTGCCGTCCGACCAGCACGTTCTCCAGAACGGTCATGTTGGCGAAGAGCCGGATGTTCTGGAACGTACGGGCGATGCCGGCCTGGGTGACCAGGTGCGGCTTGGGCGGCAGGACGGTGCCCTTGTAGGCGACCTTGCCCTCGGTCGGCACGTACAGGCCGGTGAGGCAGTTGAAGAAGGTCGTCTTGCCGGCGCCGTTGGGGCCGATGAGTCCGACGATCTCGCCGGTGTTCACGGTGAGGTCCACGTCGCGTACGGCGGTCAGACCGCCGAAGCGCATGGTGACACCGCTCGCGTCGAGCACCGTCGTCGTGCTGGGTGCGGTCGTGGTGGTCGTCATGGCGGTCACGCCCCTGCCTTCGCGACGCCGGTCGCGCCTTCGGGCAATGGCTTGTCCTCCGGTACGTCGAGCTGTCCGGTCTCGTGGAATTCGAGCTGCTTCCTGCGGTCGGCGACCAGGCCCTCGGGACGGAAGCGCATCAGCAGCATCAGCGCGATGCCGAAGAGCAGCAACTGGTACTCCGCCATGAACTGGAGCTTGGCCGGGATCAGGTAGAGCAGCGCGGCGCCGATCAGCGGGCCGCTGATGGTGCCCATGCCGCCGAGGATGACGGCGGCGAGCAGGAACGCGGAGTTCGGCGGCACGGAGCCGGCGAACTGGTACTGCTCGGGGGTGACGCTGTAGGACACGTGCGCCTGGACGGTGCCCGCGAGACCGGCGAGGGAGGCGCCGAGCGCGAAGGCGAGGAGCTTCAGACGGAAGCCGTTGATGCCCATCGCGGTCGCGGCCGTCTCGTCCTCGCGGATGGCCACCCACGCACGGCCGATACGGGACTCCGCCGAGCGGCGGAAGACCATCACGACGATCGCCGTGAACACCAGCATCAGCAGGTAGTAGTTGGCCGAGCGGGTCAGCTCGTGGCCGAGGACGTCGTGCGGGACTCCGAGGTTGAACCCGAGGATCTCCAGGTCGGGGATCTGCGGGATGCCGTTGGAGCCGTTGGTGACGTCCGGGCCGCTGTTGCCGTTCAGGTTGTTCATGGTGATGCGGAAGATCTCACCGAAGCCGAGCGTCACGATGGCGAGGTAGTCGCCACGCAGTCGCAGGGTCGGAGCGCCGATGACCACGCCGAAGATCAGCGAGGCGGCGGCGCCGGTGAGAACGGCCGCCCAGAACGGGAACTGGACGCCGATGGTCGACGAAGGGGAGCCGGAGACCAGGGCGGCGGCGTAGGCGCCGACGCCGAGGAAGGCGACGTAACCGAGGTCGAGCAGGCCGGCGAGGCCGACGACCACGTTGAGGCCCAGGGCGACCGTGGCGAAGATCAGGATGTTCGCGCCGATGAGGGCGAACTGGTCGTTGGACTGGGTGAACGGGAAGCAGATCGCCGCGGCGAACGCCGCCCCGAGGGTGACGTTGCGGTGCTTGGCGGTCAGGGCCGACAGCCGCTTCAGCAGACCGGCGCGGGTGATGGCGGTGAAGCCGAAGGCCGCGATGATCAGGAAGCCGATGAACAGCTCGGAGTACTCGGTGGCGATGCCGTACGTGAAGACGTACAGGCCGACGCCGAAGCCGGCGGCGATGATCAGGATTTCGACCCAGTTGGGCAGTTCCTTGGCACGGCCGGGGTCGGGCGCGGTGAGCGAGTGACGGATACGGCCCCAGAGGCTCGGGGTCGGGTCCGCCGCGTCGTAGGGCTGGTCGACGGAGAGGCCGAGGGCGCCGATCACGGCGACGAGCGCGCCGATGCCGGAGACCCAGGCGCCGGGCTCCAGGTTGACCAGGCCGCCGAGCTCCTGGGTGATCGCGCCGATGGCGTAGCCCGTGGTGCCGAGCACGCCGAGGGCGGCGAGCAGGACGGGGCTGTTCTTGCCGCCGGGGGTGAGCCAGCCCAGGCCGCGGATGCCGTAGCCCGCGAGGGCGAACAGCAGCGTCAGCAGCGACCCGAAGAGGGTGAGCACCTGAAGGCCGCCCGGGTAGCCGGTGACGGTCAGGTTGCCCGGGAACTCCTCGGTCCAGGTCCAGGCGAGGAAGGTGCCTATGAGGGCGAGGGCGGAGCCGCCGACCACCAGCCCGCGAGCCACGGCCTGCGGCAGCGGGATGATCGGGGTGGCCTCCGCGGTGGACACCTTGGCGGTGTCGGAGGTCTTGTCCATGGGGATCTCGGTGGTCATGCGTATCACGCCCGATCCGCGACGCGTTCGCCGAGCAGACCCTGTGGCCTGAACAGCAGGACGAGGATGAGGAGGGCGAAGGCCCACACGTCCTTCCAGGCGCCGCCGCCGAAGAGGTCCATGCCGGGAATGTCGCCGATGTAGCCGGTGGCGAGGGACTCCGCGACGCCGAGGACGATGCCGCCGAGCATGGCGCCGTAGATGTTGCCGATGCCGCCGAGCACGGCCGCCGTGAAGGCCTTCAGGCCCATCAGGAAGCCCATGCGGAAGCCGACCTGGCCGTTCTTCAGGCCGTAGGCGACGGCCGCGACGGCGGCGAACGCGGCACCGATGGCGAACGCCATGACGATGATGCGGTCGGTGTTGATGCCCATCAGCTTGGCCGTGTCCGGGTCCTGGGCGGTGGCCTGCATACCGCGGCCGGAGCGCGTCTTCGTGACGAAGAAGCCCAGGGCGAGCATGCACAGCGGGGCGGCTATGAGGACGAAGAGGTCACCGCGCTGGATGTTGGCGCCGAGGATCTCGATGGGACCGCCTTGGAACTGCGGGAAGGGGTGGTCCTTCTTCGCGTCCGGGTACCACATCCACACGGCCTGCTGGAGGACGATGGACAGGCCGATCGCGGTGATGAGGGGCGCCAGTCGTGGCGCGGTGCGCAGGGGACGGTAGGCGAACCGTTCCGCCGCTGTGCCGACGGCGACCGAGACGAGGACGCCGCCAATGATCATGAGCGGGACTGCAGCCCCGAGGCCGAAGCCCTCGGGGAGTACCAACCAGACGGTGAGGGCCCCGAAGCCCCCGACCATGAAGATCTCGCCGTGGGCGAAGTTGATGAGCTGGACGATGCCGTAGACCATCGTGTAGCCGATCGCGATGAGTCCGTACATCGCGCCGAGGATGAGTCCATTGGCCAGCTGTTGCGGCAGTTCGTTCACCGCAGGGCCTCCGTGGAGTGGTTCGGATATGGCGCCGCGCGGGAGCGCTGATGGGCGCTTCCCGCGCGGCCTGGATCAATGTGTGAGTGGGAAGTCTCTACTCGTTCCTCGTCATCCGAGCTTGGGCTCGCCGCTGAACTCCGGCGCCCACGCGTTGTTCTTGACCTTGTACGCGGTCATCGTGTGGTTCGTGGTGTCACCGAACTCGTCGAACGAGATGGTGCCGGTGACGCCGTCGAACTTGACCTTGGCCATGGCGTCCAGGACCGCCTTGCGGCCGTCGGACGGAACCTTGCCGTCGTTGCCCTCGACCGCCAGCTTCACGGCCTCGATGATGGCCCAGGTGGCGTCGTAGGTGAGGCCGCCGTACGCCTCGTAGGCGTCCTCGTAGCCCGCCGCCTCGTAGTCCTTGATGAACGTCTTGGCGGAGTCGAGCTGCTCGACCGGCTTGCCCACGGAGGTCGCGAGGTCGCCCTCGGCCTTCTTGTTCAGCTTCGGGAACTCACCGGAGTAGATGCCGTCGCCGCCCATGAGCGGGATGTTCTGGCCGCTGTCCTTGAGCTGCTGGCTCAGCGGACCGGCGGCCGGGTACTCGCCGCCGTAGTAGAGGGCCTGGGCGCCGGTCTTCTTGATCTTGGCGACCACGGCGTTGAAGTCACGGTCGTCGGGGTTCACGTGGTCGGAGCCCACGATCTGACCACCGAACTTGGTGAAGTTCGCCTTGAAGGAGGCGGCGAGGCCGGCGCCGTAGGTCTTCTGGTCGTCGATCAGGTAGACCTTCTTCAGCTTCGCCTGGTTGTACAGGTAGTCGGCTGCGAAGGCGCCCTGGATCTCGTCCGTGGTGGCCGTACGGAAGAAGGTCTTGAACTGGCGGACCGAGTCGCCGGTCTTCCAGCCGTCGCCCTGGGTCAGTTCCGTACCGGTGTTGGCCGGGGACACCTGGGTGAGGCCGGCGTCGTTGAACGGCTTCTGCATCTGCTGCGAGACGCTGGAGTTCAGCGGGCCGACGACGCCGAGGATGTCCTTGTTGTTGATGAACTTGACGGCGTTCTGCTGGCCGACGGTGGGCTGCGCCTGGTCGTCGAGGGCCTCGATCTTGAACTCGACGCCCTTGACGTACTCCTTCTTGTTGGCCACCTTGGCGGCCAGGTCGGCGGAGTTCTTGATGCCGAGGCCGAGGGCCGACAGGTCGCCGGTCAGCGGGGCGTCGACACCGATCACAACAGTGGTCTTGTCGCCGTTGCTGCTGCCGCCGTCGTCGTCACGCGACCCACAAGCCGTGAGTGTCAGCGATCCCGCCGCGAGCGCGGCGGTTATGGCGATGATCGAACGTTGACGCACGAATCAGGTCCTTTCCCTGGCACGGCGGCTCCCCATGGAACTCGCCGAGTCGAGCGCTGGGCCGAAGTGACTTCGAATCCGATGGCGCGGTGACTGGCGGTGACTCTAAGCGCGGGTGGGGAACATGGAGGAGGCTTGGACCAAGGCTGTGACGCTCTTGTTATGACACGGGGTAACACAGAGCGGTACTCCGTGGGGGGAAGAGCGGATTTCCGGCCGATTCGCCCTGTCCACATTGTGAGAACTCGCAGCGTTCGCGCGTAGCTTCTTCACGAGTGTTCACGTGTTTTGGTGATTACCGAGGTCGTTGCTGGAGGCTACCAGGGGTTCTCGGGTGCCCTGTGCGAAAGATGGTCGCCGCGGGAGAACTGTTGGTTCGTATTGCACCCGTATTACACAGCGTTACGAATGTGAAAGGTGTTCGGCGGCCCGGTCTTTTCGTGCATAGGGCACCGAAATTGGAATTAGGAATGTCCCGCTCAGCCCCATGGACCCCCGGTCGGCTCGCCTTCGCGGTACCGCTGCGCGCACAACTCCCGTGCCCTGCGGTCGATCAGCCGGTCCGCGGACCGTTCGTCCGCGCGCTCGCGCTCGGCCCGCGCGGCGTCCACGACCTTGCGCAGGATCTCGTACTGGCCGTCGGACAGGCCCATCGACTGGTAGTCGCCGTAGGTGTCGCCGGTCAGGGACCGGCGCGCCCAGTATCCGATGAGGTGCGCGCAGAGCTGCGCGGGCGGAGTCGCCGACGCGGAGGGGGAGTTGGCGCTCGCCCGGGGCTCGGGCGCCTCGCCTCGGGCGCCCGGACCCCCGCAGCCGGCCGCCAGTACGGCGGCCAGCAGCGCCGGTCCGAGCGCGACCCCCTTGCGGCGGGGTCCTCCCGTCGTCATGCCCCCGACGTTATGCCGTCGGGTGCGGGCGTTTCAACGGTCGGTAGGCCCAAGGGGGTTGTGGTCACGCCGTCGTCGTCAAGGCGTCGGCTTCAGTTCGCCGGCCGGAGGTGCTCCCCGTCGCCCGGCTTCACGTCGCGCAGCAGACAGGTGAGCCGCGCGCTGCACACCCGCCGCCCCTGGTCGTCACTGATCACGATCTCGTACGTCGCCGTCGAGCGGCCCTGGTGCAGCGGCGTGGCCACGCCCGTCACGAGGCCGGAGCGCACGCCCCGGTGATGGGTGCAGTTGAGGTCGACGCCGACCGCGATCTTGGAGGTCCCGGCGTGCAGCATCGACCCCACCGACCCGAGCGTCTCGGCGAGCACCGCGGAGGCGCCGCCGTGCAGCAGCCCGTAAGGCTGGGTGTTCCCCTCCACCGGCATGGTCCCGACGACCCGCTCCGCGGACGCCTCGACGATCTCGACGCCCATGCGCGTACCGAGATGCCCGGCGGAGAACAGGGCCGGCAGGTCGACGCCGAGCGCGGCGTACTCGTCGATGACCTCTTGCGGGAACTTCACGTGCTGCTGCTCGCCCATGGGGTCGGCTCCGTTCATTCTGCTCAGTCGCTGCGGGACGACTGAGCAAACGCTCAGTCGGTCGCCGATTGTTCCAGACGGACGACGACGGACTTGCTGGCCGGGGTGTTGCTGGTGTCCGCGGTGGCATCCAGCGGGACCAGGACATTGGTCTCCGGGTAGTACGCCGCCGCGCAGCCCCGGGCCGTCGGATAGTGCACGACCCGGAAGCCGGGCGCCCGCCGCTCGACGCCGTCCTTCCACTCCCCGACCAGGTCGACGTACGAGCCGTCGGCGATCTTCAGGCGCTGTGCGTCCTCGGGGTTGATCATGACCACCCGGCGGCCGTTTTTGATGCCCCGGTAACGGTCGTCGAGGCCGTAGATCGTGGTGTTGTACTGGTCGTGCGAGCGCAGGGTCTGCAGCAGCAGCCGTCCCTCGGGGACCTTCGGGTACTCGACCGGGGCCGCCGTGAAGTTGGCCTTGCCGGTCGCCGTCGGGAAGCGGCGCTCGTCGCGCGGGGCGTGCGGGAGCGTGAAGCCGCCGGGGCGGGCCACGCGCGCGTTGAAGTCCTCGAAGCCGGGGATCACGCGCGCGATGCGGTCGCGCACGGTCGCGTAGTCCTTCTCGAACTCCTCCCACGGTGTGCGGCTGTTCTCGCCGAGCACCCTCCGCGCCAGACGGCACACGATCGCCGGCTCCGACAGCAGATGCCCGCTCGCCGGCTCCAGACGGCCGCGCGAGGCGTGCACCATGCCCATGGAGTCCTCGACGGTCACGAACTGCTCGCCGCTGCCCTGGAGATCGCGCTCGGTGCGGCCCAGCGTCGGCAGGATCAGCGCGCGGGCGCCCGTGACGGCATGGCTGCGGTTGAGCTTCGTCGACACGTGCACGGTCAGCCGGGCGCGCCGCACGGCCGCCTCGGTGACGTCGGTGTCGGGCGTGGCGGCCACGAAGTTGCCGCCCATCGCGAAGAAGACCTTCGCCTCGCCGTCACGCAGCGCGCGGATGGCGCGTACGACGTCGAAGCCGTGCTCGCGCGGCGGCGCGAAGCCGAACTCCTTCTCCAGCGCGTCCAGGAACGCCGCGGCGGGCCGCTCGAAGATGCCCATGGTGCGGTCGCCCTGCACGTTCGAGTGACCGCGCACCGGGCACACGCCCGAGCCCGGACGGCCGATGTCGCCGCGCAGCAGAAGGAAGTTGACGACCTCGCGGATCGTCGGCACCGAGTGCTTGTGCTGGGTCAGGCCCATCGCCCAGCACACGATGGTGCGCCGGGAGGCCAGGATCATCGCCATGGCCTTGTCGATGTCCTCGCGCGTGAGGCCGGTCGCCGTCAGGGTCTCGTCCCAGTCGGCGGCGCGAGCGGCCTCGGCGAACTCCTCGTAGCCATGGGTGTGGTCGCGCACGAACTCCTCGTCGAGCGCGCCCTCCGTCTCCAGGATGAGCTTGTTGAGGAGACGGAACAGGGCCTGGTCGCCGCCGATGCGGATCTGGAGGAACAGGTCCGTGAGCGCGGCGCCCTTGAACATGCCCTGCGGGGTCTGCGGGTTCTTGAACCGCTCCAGGCCGGCCTCGGGCAGCGGGTTGACGGTGATGATCTTCGCGCCGTTCGCCTTGGCCTTCTCAAGGGCGGACAGCATGCGCGGGTGGTTCGTCCCCGGGTTCTGTCCGGCGACGATGATCAGCTCGGCCTTGTACAGATCGTCGAGCAGGACGCTGCCCTTGCCGATGCCGATGGTCTCGGAGAGCGCCGACCCGGACGACTCGTGGCACATGTTGGAGCAGTCCGGCAGGTTGTTCGTGCCGAGCTCGCGCGCGAAGAGCTGGTAGAGGAACGCGGCCTCGTTGCTGGTGCGGCCCGAGGTGTAGAAGACGGCCTCGTCGGGGGAGCCGAGGGCGCCGATGTCCTCGGCGACGATGTCGAAGGCCCGCTCCCAGGTGACCGGCTCGTAGTGCGTGCCGCCCTCGGGGAGGTACATCGGGTGCGTCAGCCTGCCCTGCTGCCCCAGCCAGTACCCGCTGCGGCTCGCGAGGTCGGCCACGGAGTGGGCGGCGAAGAACTCCGGGGTGACCCGGCGCAGGGTCGCCTCCTCGGCCACCGCCTTCGCGCCGTTCTCACAGAACTCCGCCTTGTGCCGGTGGTCCGGCTCCGGCCAGGCGCAGCCCGGGCAGTCGAAGCCGTTCTTCTGGTTGACGCTGAGCAGCGTCAACATGGTCCGCTTCACACCCATCTGCTGCTGCGCGATGCGCAGAGTGTGCCCGATGGCAGGCAGCCCCGCCGCCGCATGCTGAGGCTCGGCGACCTGCGGCGCGTCCTGAACCGGATCACCCTTGGGCGGCTTGGTGGCCATCGCGCACTCCTCTTCATGTACACGTGTGAGCTACATCGCCGATCCTCGCATGCGGGACGGACGACGCGGCGGGCGGTTCCGGCACCTGGGACGCCCCACCCCCACGGCCCGCACATCCCCTCCACGGGGCCGCACCCCCGATGGGGACCGAGTGTCAGTGGGGCGTGGCAGGATCGGGGGCGTGGCAGAGACAGCATCGAAGAAGACCGACAGCAACCCCGGGGACAGCCGGCCCCGCCTGATGCTCATGGACGGGCACTCGCTGGCCTACCGCGCGTTCTTCGCGCTCCCCGCGGAGAACTTCACGACCGCGACCGGCCAGCCGACGAACGCGATCTACGGCTTCGCGTCGATGCTGGCCAACACGCTGCGCGACGAGGCGCCCACGCACTTCGCCGTGGCCTTCGACGTGTCCCGCAAGACCTGGCGCTCCGCGGAGTTCACCGAGTACAAGGCGAACCGCTCCAAGACCCCGGACGAGTTCAAGGGCCAGGTCGAGCTGATCGGCGAGCTCCTCGACGCGATGCACGTCTCACGCTTCGCGGTCGACGGCTTCGAGGCCGACGACGTGATCGCCACCCTCGCCACCCAGGCCGAGGCCGACGGCTTCGAGGTGCTGATCGTCACCGGCGACCGGGACTCCTTCCAACTGGTCAGCGACCGGACGACGGTGCTGTACCCGACGAAGGGCGTCTCCGAGCTGACCCGCTTCACCCCGGAGAAGGTCTTCGAGAAGTACGGTCTGACGCCCGCCCAGTACCCCGACTTCGCGGCCCTGCGCGGCGACCCGTCCGACAACCTGCCGGGCATCCCGGGCGTCGGCGAGAAGACCGCCGCGAAGTGGATCAACCAGTTCGGTTCGTTCGCGGAGCTGGTCGAGCGCGTCGAGGAGGTCAAGGGCAAGGCCGGCCAGAACCTCCGCGACCACCTGGACGCGGTCAAGCTCAACCGCCGCCTCACCGAGCTGGAGCGTCAGGTCGAGCTCCCCAAGACCGTCACCGAGCTCGCGCGCGAGCCGTACGACCGCAAGGCCGTGTCCATGGTCCTGGACACCCTGGAGATCAGGAACCCGTCCCTGCGCGAGCGGCTCTTCGGCGTCGACCCCGGCGCCGAGGAGGCCGAGGCCACCCCGATCGCCACCGAAGGCGTGGAGATCGACGGCGCGGTGCTCGGCACCGGCGAACTGGCCGGCTGGCTGGCGGAGCACGCGGGCGAGGTCCTGGGTGTCGCCACCGTCGACACCTGGGCCCTGGGCACCGGCTCGGTCGCCGAGGTGGCTCTCGCGGCGGGCGGCGGCGCGGCCGGCTGGTTCGACCCGTCGCAACTGGACGAGGCCGACGAGAAGGCGTTCGCGGCCTGGCTGGCCGACGCCGCCAAGCCGAAGGTCTTCCACAACGCCAAGGGCGCGATGCGCGTCTTCGCCGAGCACGGCTGGACCATCGACGGCGTCCGCATGGACACCGCGCTCGCCGCCTACCTGGTCAAGCCGGGCCGCCGCTCCTTCGACCTGGACGCGCTGTCCCTGGAGTACCTCCACCGCGAGCTGGCCCCGGCCGCCGCTGCCGACGGCCAGCTCGCCTTCGGCGCGGACGACGGCGCCGAGGCCGAGGCGCTGATGGTCCAGGCCCGCGCGGTCCTCGACCTGGGCGAAGCCTTCGAGGGCCGCCTTCAGGAGGTCGGCGCCGCGGACCTGCTGCGGGACATGGAGCTGCCGACGTCCGCCCTGCTGGCCCGCATGGAGCGGCACGGCATCGCGGCCGACCGGGCCCATCTGGAGGCCATGGAGCAGATGTTCGCGGGCGCGGTGCAGCAGGCCGTGAAGGAGGCGCACGCGGCGGCCGGGCACGAGTTCAACCTGGGCTCGCCCAAGCAGCTCCAGGAGGTCCTCTTCGGCGAGCTCGCCCTGCCCAAGACGAAGAAGACGAAGACCGGCTACACCACGGACGCCGACGCCCTGGCCTGGCTCGCCGGCCAGACCGACAACGAACTGCCGGTCATCATGCTGCGCCACCGCGAGCAGGCGAAGCTGCGCGTCACCGTCGAGGGCCTGATCAAGACCATCGCCGCGGACGGCCGGATCCACACCACCTTCAACCAGACGGTCGCCGCGACGGGCCGGCTGTCCTCCACGGACCCGAACCTGCAGAACATCCCGGTCCGCACCGACGAGGGCCGGGCGATCCGCCGGGGCTTCGTGGTCGGCGAGGGCTTCGAGTCCCTGATGACCGCCGACTACAGCCAGATCGAGCTGCGCGTGATGGCCCACCTCTCCGAGGACGAGGGCCTGATCGAGGCGTTCACCTCGGGGGAGGACCTGCACACCACGGCCGCCTCACAGGTCTTCGCCGTGGAGCCGGCCGCGGTGGACGCGGAGATGCGCCGCAAGATCAAGGCCATGTCGTACGGCCTGGCGTACGGTCTGTCGGCCTTCGGGCTCTCGCAGCAGCTCAACATCGACGCGGGTGAGGCCCGCGCCCTGATGGACGCCTACTTCGAGCGCTTCGGCGGGGTACGGGACTATCTGCGCCGCGCGGTCGACGAGGCCAGGGCGACGGGGTACACGGCCACGCTCTTCGGCCGCCGCCGCTACCTCCCCGACCTCAACAGCGACAACCGCCAGCGTCGTGAGGCGGCCGAGCGCATGGCCCTCAACGCCCCCATCCAGGGCACGGCGGCGGACATCGTCAAGATCGCCATGCTGAACGTGGACCGCGCCCTGCGCGAGGAGAACCTCACCTCCCGCATGCTCCTCCAGGTCCACGACGAAATCGTCCTGGAGATCGCCCCCGGCGAACGCGAGGCGGCCGAGACCCTGGTCCGCCGCGAAATGTCCGACGCCGTCCACCTCAACGTCCCCCTGGGCGTCTCGGTAGGCGCCGGCCCGGACTGGGAATCAGCAGCGCACTAGCCCCTCCGCCACCCCGTCCAGAACGCCCCGCGCCCCTCCAGGGGCGCGCGGTTTTCTCAGGGGCGCGGGGAACTGCGCGACGAGCCACAGCGGACCCGCAGCCCGAAAGGAACCGCGACCGGGTAGATGGGGCGGTACCGGTCCGGGCATGCGGAGGACTCCTCCAGGGGCGCGGGGTTTTTTCAGGGGCGCGGGGAACTGCGCGACCGGCCACAACGGACCCGCGGCCCCGACCCGACACCACCCGGCAGACGCTCCGGCCCCGGCCCCACCCCCGGAGGGACCCGTCACTCGCGTGGCCCCCGCAAACACGCTCCCGGCACCCACCGCCCGTAAGGATGCGGGCATGGGTATACGCATGCTCCATCGCCGGACCACACCGGCACCGGCGAACGTGACCAGCGACGACGCCCCCGCCACCAGACCGCCCTCGGTCCCGCACTTCGCCGCCGACGCAAGCACCGCCCGCATCCCGGCCGACCTGATGGCACCCCTGCTGCGGACGACGGCGACGCTCCGCAGCCGGCTCGCCCTCGCCCGCACGGCCCTAGCCCGCTCGCGCCCCGTCCGCGCCGTCACGGTGTTCGTGGCGACCGCCCGCGCCCTCAGCGAACAGCGGGACGGCTCGGCTCCCGCCCCGCCCCATCGGCACCCGCACTGCCCGGGCGCGGAACAGGACGCCACACCCTGACCCCGAGGGCGTACAGCACAAGCCCCAGGACGAGCCCCGCGCCCGCACCGAAGCACAGCGTGGGAATCAGCTCCCAGTACTTGGCGGTCGACCCCCAGTACGCCCACCACCGCGCCGCCCGCTGCACCGCGGCCACCACGGCCAGGGCACCGATCACGGCGCCGGCCCACCACCGGTCGCGTACCGAGAGCGCGGGAACCCCGACGGGCGCGCCCGGGTGTGTCCGACGTAGCGCCACGATGACGAACGCGGCGATGACGACCGCCGCCACCGCCGAACCGCCGTACTGGAGGTACCAGTACAGCGGCGATCCCGCGATCTCCTCGCCCAGCACGGGGAACAGCCGCATTCCCCAGCGGTCGAGATGCGTGAACGCGTCCCACACGACATGCGTCAGCGCGCCGAGCGCGGCCGAGACGTACCAGCGCGCCGCCACCGACGGCCGGACACGCGCGCGGGGCGCCCCGCAGCGCAACAGCGTGGCCACCCGCGCCTGCCGCCGAGCCGGCAGCAGTGCCACGAGCGGTTCGCGCAGCAGGAGCCACAGGCCCACCAGCGCCCAGGCGACCACCACATCGACCGTGAACACGCCCGCGAACGAGTGCGTGACGTCGCCGAACCCCATCGCCCCGGACAGGACACTCGCCGCGTAATAGGTCATGTCGGGAGAGAAGGAACCCGCCACCAGCATGGCCGGTACGAGCGTGCCGCGGCCGGTTCCGTCGGTGCGGACGGCCGGCAGTACGGCCGCCGCATGGCTGAGCGTGAACGGCAACGGGGCTCCTCGCGGGGGGTGTTGCGCGACCGGCCGATCCAGGTCGTCGGAGTAGCCAGTATGCGGGGCGTACGACGGACAGCTCTCACATGGCCAAGCGGTAAAAATCGGGCACCAACGGGTGACCCTGCAAAGGAAGTTGTCGTAGGGTCGCCTGGGTCGCTGCGCCACGGGGATGCGGTCGAACAGAAGAACAGCGACGAAGGTGCGCCGCGAGGGCAACTGTCGCGGCGAGTCGATCGTCACTACAGGGGCGAGCACGACACGGCGAGCCCGGCAGACGGAGTCGGGCGCTCGGGCGTCCACGGGAGGGTCCATTTCATGGCGGCGCAATTCGGCAGGCTCCGCAAGGGCGCGGTGAACACCACGGTCGCCGCGGTCGTGGTCGCGGCACTGGCCGCGTCCCAGGCTCCGGGAGTGATGACCGACGACGCCGGCAGAAAGGTCACCACCGGCACCCAGCCGTCCCCGGACACGCCCGCCGAGAACAGCGCGACCGGCAACTCGCCGTACTACACGGACCTGCCGCCGCTCAACAGCCCCAACCCCTCGCCCACCACCGGCACGCCCGTCACCCAGGGCACGAGCGAGGCGGGCATCCCCGCGACCGTCCTCGACGCCTACAAGAAGGCCGCGACCGCGCTCCAGCAGGCCAAGCCCGGCTGCAACCTCCCCTGGGAGCTGCTCGCCGCCATCGGCAAGGTCGAGTCGGGCCAGGCCCGCGGTGGCCGGGTCGACGCGAACGGCAACACGCTCTCACCGATTCTGGGCCCGCAGCTCAACGGCAACGGCTTCGCGAGCATCAGCGACACCGACGGCGGCGCCTACGACGGCGACAGTTCCTACGACCGTGCCGTCGGCCCCATGCAGTTCATCCCGTCCACCTGGGAGTGGGCCGGCCGCGACGGCAACGGCGACGGGAAGAAGGACCCCAACAACGTCTACGACGCCGCGCTCGCCGCCGGCCACTATCTGTGCCGCTTCGGCTGGGACCTGTCCACCAAGGGCGACCTCGACAGCGCGATCCTCAGCTACAACAACTCGCAGGACTATCTGAACCTCGTCCTGAGGTGGCTGGAGTACTACCGCAAGGGCACCCACGAGATCCCGGACGGCACGGGCACCCTCCCCTCCGACCGCAGCGACGACACGGCGGGCGCGAGCCCCACGCCGACGCCGCCCGCCGCACCGACGACACCGACCCCGCCGAGCAGCCCCAAGCCCGGCGGCGACAACGGCGGCACCACGAGCCCCGAGCCGACCCCGCCGAGCACGACGCCGCCGAGCACTCCGCCGGCCACCCCCACCGACACCGTCCACCACCTGGAGGACGCGGGGACCGCCAAGCTCAGCGCGATGGCGGGCGACGCCTTCACCGAGAAGATCAGCGCCCGCGCCGAGACCAAGGCCGGCAAGGCAGTCCCGAAGGTCCGCGTCCGCTTCGCGATCATCGGTGCCACCGACGCCGCGTTCAGCACCGGCGAGAAATACGCCACGGTCCTCACCAACAGCATCGGTGAGGCGGTGGCGCCCGCGCTCCAGGCGGGCGAGAACACCGGCGAGTTCGTCGTGCGCGCCACCGTCGTCGGCCGCACGGTCACCGGGCTCGACTACACGGCCACCGTCACCGAGCGTGCCGCCGACACCCTCGCCCGCACCAGCGAGGACGCCCTGACCTGCACCCCGGGCGGCGAGTTCGCCGACCAGGTCGAGGTGAAGGCGACATACAAGGGGGCCGTCGCGGACAAGGTCGCGGCCACCGCCACGCTCATCAAGTCGGCGGACGACGCGACCGAGAACGACAAGGGCCCCTACTTCAAGGACGCCGACGGCAAGGCGGTGCGCACCCTGACCGGTCTGACGACGGACGCGAAGGGCCTGCTCAAGCTGCCCAAGCTGTACGCCGACGACGCCACCGGCACGTTCCTGCTCCGCATCAACACCGCGGGCGGCGCGACCCTGACCGTCGAGCTCAAGGTGGCGGCGGCCGACACGACGCCCAGCCCCACCCCCTCGGAGTCGGAGTCCGGCTCGGCCTCGGCGAGCCCGAGCCCCAGCGCATAGCCCCACCGGCACCCGTACGAAGGGCGCTCTTCCGCTCCGGCGGACAGGGCGCCCTTCGTCTGTGTGTGCAACGTGTTCTCATCTCGCCCGAGCGTTGCTACGGTGCCGGACCTGACGACGTATCAGATGTAGCCGATGTAGCCGCAGAAGCAGATGTAGCCGCAGAAGCAGATGAATCAGCTCCGGGGTTCCGGGAGGCCCGTATGCGTGCCCTGATCGCCGCCGCGACCGGCCTCGCCGTCGCGCTCGCCCTGGTCCTCGCGCTCACCGCGATGGGCTCACCGACGGGCGAGACCTCCCCGAAGCCGCTGCTGACGACGGTGCCCGCACACCCGTAACCGCCCCGCCCGGGAGAGGGAGGCCGAGATGCGCCGCAAGGTCAGTCTGATCCTGCTCGCCCTCGCCGTGTTCTTCGCGGCCCTGTCCCCGCTGCTGCGCTGGTACGCCTACCCGCGCCTGGCGAAGATCCCGGCGAACCAGTACCAGGACATGGTCCTGGAGGCGAAGGACGCGACCCTCCTCGACTACGGCACGATGAAGGCCCGCAAGGTCCCCAAGGTCACCATCGTGCAGACGCTGAAGGGCAACGTCGAGGAGTCGGAGAAGATCGAGAAGACGGCCGGCAAGGACGTCGTCGTCTGGGACGGCCTCTCCTATGTCGTCGGTCCCGACGGCAAGATGGTCTCCAAGATCCCCGAGCGCTACATCTTCGACGCCCACAGCCAGGAACCCGTCCACGCCACGGGCGAGATGGTCGACGGCGATCCGGTCAGACGGCAGGGCATCGAGTTCAAGTGGCCCTTCCTGACGGAGAAGCGGGACTACGAGTACTTCGACGCCCAGGCACGGATCACCGCCCCCATCCACTACAAGGGCACTCAGGACTTCCGCGGTGTCGAGGTCTACTACTTCGAGCAGACCATCCCGTGGACCAAGGTGACGTTCCCCAAGACGATGCCGGTCCAGGGCATCACGCCGGAGTCCGTCGCCAAGACGGGCACCACCCGCTGGTACACCACCGTCCGCAAGTTCTGGGTCGAACCCCTCACCGGCGCCCCCGTCTACGGCGAGGAGATCCACAAGGAGGAACTGCGCGGCGGCACCCTGCTCGGTGGCCGCGACAAGGTGACGGCGTTCGCGGGCCACGTGAAGATGCGCGAGGACTACATCGACTACACCGTCGACCTCGTCAGCTCCAACCGCACGCTGGTCCTGCTGCTGACGTCGTACCTGCCCTGGGGCTTCCTGACCCTCGGCGTCCTCCTCCTCGCGCTCTCCCTCTACCTGGAGGCGCGCGGCCGCCGCCCCGGCGGCCCGGAACCGACGAAGGAAACCGAGCCGGAGCCGGTCACCGCCTGAGCCGGGCGTTGGTGTGCCGGGTCGGCTCGGCGCCCGCGGGATCCTCGGGCCACGGGTGCTTGGGATAGCGACCGCGCAGCTCCGCCCGTACGCCCTTGTAGCCGTCCTTCCAGAAGGAGGCGAGGTCCGCGGTCACGGCCGCGGGCCGGCCGGCGGGGGAGAGGAGATGGACCAGGAGCGGCACCCCGGCCACGGCCGGCGACTCGTGCAGGCCGAACATCTCCTGCAACTTCACGGCGAGCACGGGCTGCTCCGGATTGCCGTAGTCGATCCGGATCCTGGACCCACTGGGTACGGCGATCCGCTCCGGGGCCAGCTCGTCCAGCCGCCCGGCGTCCCCCGAGGCCCACGGGAGCAGCCGCGCGAGCGCCGCCCCGGCGTCGATCCGCGCCAGGTCGCCCCGCCGCCGGGCCCGCCCCAGCTCGGGCTCCAGCCACTCGTCCACGCGCGCGTGCAGCGCGTCGTCGCGGACATCGGGCCACGGCTCCCCGAGATGCAGCCGCAGGAAGGCGAGCCGCTGCCGCAGTACGCCGGCGTCGGCGGACCAGCGCAACAGGCCGAACCCTTCCTGCCGCAGCCCTTCGAGCAGAGCGTCGCGTACGAGAACGGGGTCGGCGTCCTTCAGAGGCCGCACCGCGAGCTCTATCGCCCCGAGCCGCTCGACCCGCCGGGCGACGACGTCCCCGTCGGCCCAGTGCACCTCCTGGCCCGCGTGATACAGCGAGGCCGCCGCCGACCGAGCCGTGTCCTCGTCCACCGCCGCGGCGAGCTGCACCCGCGCGTGCCCCTTGCCCACGGGCCGGTCCGCCACAGCCACGGCGATCCACTGCGCACCCCGCAACGGACTCCCGTCACGCAACTCGGCCCGCGTCCCGGAGGCCATGAGATAGGAACCACCGTCAGCCTTGGCAACACGCTCGGGGAAGGCGAGGGCAGCGACAAGCCCGGCGATTCGCTCGTCTCCGCCGTGCGCTGAGGCGCGGTCGCTCTTGCCGGGGGCCGGGGTGCGGTCGTTGCCGCCGTGCGCCGGGGGCCGCTCGTCTCCGCCGTGTGCCGGGGTGCGCTCGCCTCCGCCATGCACCGCGGGGCGGTCGCTCCCGCCGTGCGTCGCCGTGCGGTCGTCTCCGCCCCGTGTCATCGCGCTGGCGCCCGCGCCCCGTGCCTGCGTGCCCCCGCTGTTCGTCCGCAACCGCCGTACCTCCGCGCGCCAGCGCCCCGCATAGGCGTCACCGCAGCGTCGGGCCGTCCGTAGCGCGGCGGTCAGGTCGTCGCCGTAGTCCCTCGGGGGCTCCTCGCTCAGGAGCGCGACCACCTCGGCGCCCTCGCCGGACGTGTCCACGAGTGCCCGTCCCAGCCGGGGATGCAGCCCCAGGCGGGCCAAGGCGGTGCCGCGCGGTGTGGCCCGGCCGTCCGTGTCCACGGCGCCGATGGCCGTCAGGACGCTTCTCGCCGCCGCCATCGCGCCGCCCGGCGGTGGGTCCAGCAGGGCCAGCCCCGTCGCCTCCGGGTCACCCCAGCACGCCGCCTGCAAGGCGAAGGCCGTCAGGTCGGCCACCTTGATCTCCGGCGACGGGAAGCGGGGGAGCCGGGTGTCCTCGGCCTCCGTCCAGCAGCGGTACACCGCGCCCGGCGCCTCACGCCCGGCCCGCCCCGCCCGCTGCCGCCCGGCCGCCTGCGAAGCCCGTACCGTCGTCAGGGCGCTCAGCCCGCGGGCGTGGTCGACGCGGGGCTCCCGCGCCAGCCCGGAGTCGACGACCACCCGCACCCCGGGCACCGTCAGCGACGACTCCGCCACGGACGTCGCCAGCACCACCCGGCGTCGCTCCCCGCCGGCCAGCACCGCGTCCTGCACGGCCGCCGGCGCCCGCCCGTGCACCTGGAGCACCTCGACGTCCCCGAGATCCCCCAGTTGCCCGGCCACCCGCGCGATCTCGCCCGTGCCCGGCAGGAAACACAGCACGTCCCCGGCCCGCTCGGCCAGCGCCCGCCGTACCACCGACGCCACATGCGTCAGCAGAGCCGGGTCGACCCGCATGCCGTGCGGCGGCCGTACGGGACGCGTCGGCGGCGCCCACACCACGTCCACGGGGTGCGCGGTGCCCTCGGCCTCCACGACCGGCGCGTCGCCCAGCAGGCGCGCCCACCCCTGCGCGTCCGTCGTCGCCGACGCGGCCACCAGCCGCAGCTCCGGCCGAAGGGCCTGCCGTACGTCCCAAAGGAACGCCGCCACCGTGTCCGCGTCCAGATGCCGCTCGTGGCACTCGTCGAGGATCACGACGTCCACGCCCGCGAGCTCCTGGTCGCGCTGCAACCGCTGGAGCAGCACACCGGTCGTGACGACCTCCACGCGCGCGTGGCGTCCGACGACCCGCTCCCCGCGCACGGTGTAACCGACGCTCTCGCCGACCTTCTCGCCCAGCAGCCACGCCATCCGCCGCGCGGCGGCCCGGGCGGCGATCCGCCGCGGCTCCGCGACGACGACCCGCCGCGCCGGCCCCTCGCCGAGCAGCCCCGCAAGCGCGAGCGGCACCAGCGTCGTCTTGCCGGTGCCGGGCGGCGCGACGAGCACCGCCGTGCCGTGCCCGTCCAGGGCGTCGGTCAGACCGGGCAGGGCACCGCGTACGGGCAGCGCGTCCAGGGCGTCGTAACGGATCACACGCTCAGTCTCTCCCTCAGCCTCCGGCCGGGGGCGCCCCCGTCTCGCTTCGCTCGCACACGAAGATCGCCGTCCCCGGGATCAGGTTCCCGCGCAGCGGCGACCAGCCGCCCCACTCCGAGGTGTTCCAGGCCGGCCACTCCGGCTCGACCAGGTCCACCAGCCGGAACCCCCCGGCCACGACGTCCCGCACCCGGTCGCCGATGGTGCGGTGGTGCTCGACGTAGACCGCGTGGCCCTCGTCGTCCTGCTCGACGTACGGCGTGCGGTCGAAGTAGGAGGCGGCGACGGACAGGCCCTCCGGGCCGGGCTCGTCGGGGAAGGCCCAGCGGATCGGGTGGGTGACCGAGAAGACGAATCGGCCGCCCGGCCGCAGCACCCGCCGCACCTCACGCAGCACCAGCACCGGGTCGGCGACGAACGGCAGCGCGCCGTAGGCCGAGCACGCCAGGTCGAAGGAGCCGTCGGCGAAGGGGAGAGCGCCCGCGTCGGCGCACACCAGAGGGAACGCGCCCCCGATGCGCAACGAGTGCTGGAGCTGGCGGTGGGAGATGTCCAGGGCGACCGGGCGGGCCCCCTGCGCGGCCAGCCAGCGCGAGCACTGCGCCGCGCCGGCGCCGATCTCCAGGACGTCCTTGCCCTTGAGCTCCTCCGGCGGGCCGAGCAGCTCGGCCTCCACCTCGTCCAGGCCCTCGGGACCCCAGACGAAACGGTCGTCACCGAGGAAGGTGCCGTGCTCGATCTGGTACTCGTCCGCGTTGCGGTCCCACCAGCCCCGGTTGGCTCGGGAACTCTCGGCGACGTCTGCCTGACGCCGCGTGGCCTCCGGCTCGTCGGACTCGATCTCGGGCGATACGGGCTCTTGGATGATCGGCTCCCTCGTCGTACTCTTCCGTCACCTGAATGGCGCGGCCCCTTCTCGGCAGTGTCACGAAAGGGACTGCCCAAGGCCCGCGTGGCCTCAAGAGACAGGTTTTGTGCCGGGTATGGGGCGATCCGCCCCGGGTGTGCGGCTTCGCGCATTGACCCTGTCCGGCTGCCCCCGTATGCTACAAGTTGCGCTGCGGGCCTGCGCACCTCAGACGTAGCAGGCTGCGCTCGCATCTGTTGTATGTCCCCTCGGTTGTCGAGGCGCCCCACGATTTTGTGTGGCGCTTCCTTGGCTGTCCGGCTTCTTCAGAGCGATACGGGCTCCCGGCGTAGCAGTACCTACGACTTCAATGTCCGTACCGGAGCCCTTTCCCACATGACGAGCAGCACCGAGACCACCGCCACCACCCCGCAGGTTGCGGTCAACGACATCGGTAACGAGGAAGCCTTCCTCGCCGCTATCGACGAGACGATCAAGTACTTCAACGATGGCGACATCGTCGACGGCGTCATCGTCAAGGTTGACCGGGACGAGGTTCTCCTCGACATCGGTTACAAGACCGAAGGTGTCATCCCGAGCCGTGAGCTCTCGATCAAGCACGACGTCGACCCGAACGAGGTCGTCGCCGTCGGTGACGAGATCGAAGCCCTTGTTCTTCAGAAGGAGGACAAGGAAGGCCGCCTGATCCTCTCGAAGAAGCGCGCCCAGTACGAGCGTGCCTGGGGCACCATCGAGAAGATCAAGGAAGAGGACGGCATCGTCACCGGTACCGTCATCGAGGTCGTCAAGGGTGGTCTCATCCTCGACATCGGCCTCCGCGGCTTCCTCCCGGCCTCCCTGGTCGAGATGCGCCGTGTTCGCGACCTCCAGCCGTACGTCGGCAAGGAGCTCGAGGCCAAGATCATCGAGCTGGACAAGAACCGCAACAACGTGGTCCTGTCCCGCCGTGCCTGGCTGGAGCAGACCCAGTCCGAGGTCCGCCAGACGTTCCTCACCACCCTCCAGAAGGGTCAGGTCCGTTCCGGCGTCGTCTCCTCGATCGTCAACTTCGGTGCCTTCGTGGACCTGGGTGGCGTCGACGGTCTGGTCCACGTCTCCGAGCTCTCCTGGAAGCACATCGACCACCCGTCCGAGGTTGTCGAGGTCGGCCAGGAAGTCACCGTCGAGGTCCTCGACGTCGACATGGACCGCGAGCGTGTCTCCCTGTCGCTGAAGGCGACCCAGGAAGACCCGTGGCAGCAGTTCGCCCGCACCCACCAGATCGGCCAGGTCGTGCCCGGCAAGGTCACGAAGCTGGTTCCGTTCGGTGCGTTCGTCCGCGTGGACGAGGGCATCGAGGGTCTGGTCCACATCTCCGAGCTGGCCGAGCGCCACGTGGAGATCCCGGAGCAGGTCGTCCAGGTCAACGACGAGATCTTCGTCAAGGTCATCGACATCGACCTCGAGCGTCGTCGCATCAGCCTCTCGCTGAAGCAGGCCAACGAGTCCTTCGGTGCCGACCCGGCCTCGGTCGAGTTCGACCCGACCCTGTACGGCATGGCCGCGTCGTACGACGACCAGGGCAACTACATCTACCCCGAGGGCTTCGACCCCGAGACCAACGACTGGCTCGAGGGCTTCGAGGCTCAGCGCGAGGTGTGGGAGAACCAGTACGCCGAGGCGCAGCAGCGCTTCGAGCAGCACCAGCAGCAGGTCATCAAGAGCCGCGAGGCCGACGCTGCCGCTGCCGCCGAGGGTGGCGACGCCGCGGGTGCGGCTCCGGCCGCGTCCGGTGGCGGTTCGTACTCCTCCGAGGGCGCCGACAACAGCGGTGCGCTGGCCTCGGACGAGGCGCTTGCCGCGCTGCGCGAGAAGCTGGCCGGTGGGCAGAGCTGAACGCCCACTGAGCAGTAGCTCTTAATACAGGGGCCGTACCTTTCGGGGTGCGGCCCCTGTGTCGTTCATCTGTGGCGCCGTCGTGGCTTGTCGCGCAGTTCCCCGCGCCCCCAGGTCGCTGCCCGTAGCCGGCAAGATCATGAACTCCTCGTCCTCGGGAATGCCGCCGCCCGTAAGGGTGTTGTCACATATGGACACGAGGAGGAGCGGTCACAGTGCTTGATCCGCAGGGTTTGTACGCATGGGAGCCGAAGGGCCTCGCCGTGGTGGACATGGCGCTCGCCCAGGAGTCGGCCGGTCTTGTCATGCTCTACCACTTCGACGGATACATCGACGCGGGTGAGACCGGCGACCAGATCGTCGACGGGCTCCTCGACTCACTGCCCCACCAGGTCGTCGCGCGCTTCGACCACGACCGGCTGGTGGACTACCGCGCCCGCCGACCGCTGCTGACGTTCAAGCGCGACCGCTGGGCCGACTACGAGGTGCCCGCCATAGAGGTGCGCCTCGTCCAGGACGCCACCGGAGCGCCCTTCCTGCTGCTGTCCGGACCCGAGCCGGACGTGGAGTGGGAGCGCTTCGCCGCCGCCGTCAAGGAGATCGTGGAGCGGCTCGGGGTGCGTCTGTCGGTGAACTTCCACGGCATCCCCATGGGCGTCCCGCACACCCGCCCGGTCGGCCTCACCCCGCACGGCAACCGCACCGACCTCGTCCCGGGCCACAGCAGCCCCTTCGACGAGGCGCAGGTGCCCGGCAGCGCCGAGTCCCTGGTCGAGTACCGGCTCATGGAAGCCGGGCACGACGTACTGGGCGTCGCCGCGCACGTCCCGCACTACATCGCCCGCTCCCCGTACCCGGACGCGGCCCTGACCGTCCTGGAGGCCGTCACGGCGGCGACCGGACTGGTCCTGCCCGGCATCGCGCACTCCCTGCGCACCGACGCCCACCGCACACAGAACGAGATCGACCGCCAGATCCGCGAGGGCGACGAGGAGCTCACCAACCTCGTCGAGGGCCTGGAGCACCAGTACGACGCCGTCGCCGGCGCCGAGAGCCGCGGCAACATGCTCGCCGAGCCGGTGGACATCCCCTCGGCCGACGAGATCGGCCGGGAGTTCGAGCGGTTCCTGGCCGAGCGCGAGGGCGACGGCTGAACGGACGGGCGGGAGCGAGCGGCAGTCCTGCCCGGTGCGCGGTCAGTGGCAGGACCTAAGCTGTCGGTCATGCTGAAGGTGGGCCTGACCGGCGGTATCGGCGCCGGTAAGAGCGAGGTGTCACGGCTGCTCGTGGAACACGGGGCCGTGCTGATCGACGCGGACCGGATCGCGCGGGAGGTCGTCGCACCCGGCACCCCCGGTCTCGCCGCCGTCGTGGAGGCGTTCGGCGAGGACGTGCTCGCCGCGGACGGCAGCCTGGACCGGCCCAGGCTGGGCTCGATCGTCTTCGCGGACGCCGACCGGCTCGCCGTGCTCAACTCGATCGTGCATCCGCTGGTCGGCGCCCGCTCCCGCGAGCTGGAGGAGTCCGCCGCCGAGGACGCCGTCGTCATCCACGACGTCCCGCTCCTCACGGAGAACGGCCTGGCGGCGCTGTACGACGTCGTGGTCGTCGTGGACGCCGCTCCGGACACCCAGCTCGACCGCCTGGTCCGGCTGCGCGGTATGACCGAGGAGGACGCACGCGCGCGTATGGCCGTGCAGGCGACGCGTGCCCAGCGCCTGGAGATCGCGGACATCGTCATCGACAACGACGTACCGCTGGAGGGGCTTCAGTGGCGCGTGAAGGACGTCTGGGACGAGCTCGTGCGTCGAGCGCACGGGGCCCATGAGGACCGGTCGTCCCGCTCGGCACAGGAATAGCCCTGCTGCGTTCGCGCGTTGAACCCTCTCAGTGAGGGAAGGACTCTGCCGTGCCCGAGACCAGCGGTTCGACCGGACGTACTCCGGAGACGCATGTCATCGACTTCCGCGCCG
This sequence comes from Streptomyces sp. NPDC036764, assembly GCF_055609385.1. Lineage (NCBI taxonomy): Bacteria > Bacillati > Actinomycetota > Actinomycetes > Kitasatosporales > Streptomycetaceae > Streptomyces > Streptomyces sp. NPDC036764. The sequence continues at coordinate 289,956 of NZ_JBVJPT010000006.1, read as the reverse complement.
CCGAGCAACTGCTCGCCGCGCGGGACCCGCGGGGCGCGGTGAAGCTGCTCGACGAGGTCATCGCCGTGCACCCGGAGAACACCGCCGCCCGGCTGCTGCGCGCGCGTGCCTTCTTCGCCGCCGCGCAACTGCGGCCCGCCGAGCTGGAGTTCACGATCGTCCTGGAGCGCGAGCCGGACAACGCGTTCGCGCATTTCGCGCTCGCCCGCACCTACGAACGCCAGGGCCGGGCCGTCCAGGCCAAGCGCCACTTCCGGCTGGCGGCCGCGCTCGACCCGAACCCCCAGTACCTGAAGGCGGCGCGGTTCGACGCGTGAGCTACGGCGACTGGGGCGACGGCTCTAGGCGGGACTAGGGGTGGGGGTTCTGCGGCGGCGGCCGGCCGGGGCGGTTCTTCGGCGGTGTGCCGGGCCGGGGCCCGGACGGGCGGTACGGACGGCTCTCGGGCGGGAGGTACGGGGGTATGTCACGGCCCGGCTGGTAGTGCGGCCCCTGGCGGATGTGCCGCAGGATCATGGTCATGTCGATCGTGATCACCAGCCACAGCACCCCGCAGGCCGCCGCCCAGCCGGGGCGTCCCGCCAGGGCGAACGCGGCGGTGCCGAAGATCGCCCAGAGCACGCCCCACACGCACAGCCAGAAACGGACCCGCAGTGCACTGCGCGCCGTCGTAGGCTCACTGCCCGTACGCATCGGATCACCACTCCTTCTTGAAACGTACTCCTCGTTCTTCCCGCAGGGGGCCCAGTGCTGCCGGACACCGATGAACTCGCCGAGTTGCTGCTCGACCTCTCCGTACCCCACGAGGACGTCAACGACCTCGTACGGATGGGCCGCCGGGTGACGGACGACCCCGAGCTGCGCGGGTTCCTGGAGCGGTCCGTCGACGAGCTCGTCCGGGGGATGGGCGAGGTCGGCGGACCGGTCGACCTGCCCGACCTCGACTGGCCCTCGGGTCCCCTGCAGCGCTGCTTCCCGGTGTACGTGTTCGTCGCGGCGCTGCCGTACACCCGTGCCTACCACCGCGAGCGCGGCATCCCGGCCGACGTCTCCCGGCGCACCCTCGCCGACCTCGGGCGGAACATGGCGGTGCACCGCAGGCGGTACGGCCGGGCGGGCGTGCAGGCGCCCTGGTGGCTCATCCATCACTTCCGCGGCGAGCTGTACCAGCTCGGCCGGCTGCAGTTCGAGCGGGCGCGGCTCGGGCAGCGTGCCGGGACGCGGCTCGCGGCGGCGGGGCTCGACGTGGGTCCGGACTCGCTCTGCCTCAATGTGCACATACCCGACTTCCGCGGGCCGATGTCCCCGGCCGCGGTCGACCGTTCGCTGGCCCTGGCCCGGGAGTTCTTCGCGCTGCACTTCCCGCTGGAGCGGTACCGGGTGGCGACCTGCCACTCCTGGCTGCTGGACGACCAGCTCAGGAAGTACCTTCCCGGCGACTCCAACATCGTCCGCTTCCAGCAGCGTTTCCGCGTCGCCCGCGAGGACCGGGAGCCGGCCGACACCGAGCCCGTCCAATTCGTCTTCGGCGACCCGGAGTTGCCGATCGAGAGCCTGCCGCGCGGCACGGCCGTGGAGCGCGCCGTCGGGGACCATCTGCGGGCGGGCGGACACTGGTACATCGGGCACGGGTGGCTGCCGTTCGAGACGAACGGCTGAAATTCCGGTCGTACGGCGATGAGTTCGGGAGCGAGTGCCGGTCTACCTCTGTGACAGCACCACGGACCGCTGAACACAGGAGACCCCCGATGTCCGAGACCACCGCCTCCGTCACCGCCGCCGCATCCGTCAACTCCCGCACCGTCATAGCCGAGTCCGCGACCCCGCGCGGGCGCCGCGCCCGGATCGCCCTGCGCGGCCTTCAGATAGTGCTCGCCCTCTTCTACGCCATCGCCAGCGCGCTGCCCAAGCTGATCGCGCACCCGTCGGCCGCCGAGGGCTTCGACGAGCTCGGCTGGGGCAGCGCGGGGATGTACACCATCGGCGCGCTCGAACTGGCCGGTGCGATCGCGCTGTTGATCCCGGTGCTCCAGTCGGTGGCGGCGATGGCACTGAGCGCGCTGATGGTCGGCGCGTTCGTCGTCACGATCACCGCCTTCGGCGGCGAGAACGCGGCGACGCCGCTCATCCTCATCGTGCCGCTCACCCTGATCGCCTGGGCCCGGCGGAGTTCGAACGCGGATCTGCTGCGGCTGCTGCGACGACGCGCGTGAGCCGACGCCGGCGTGCGCCGATGGGTGCGGGCCGGTGGGGGCCGTTCGCGCAGTTCCCCGCGCCCCCGGGTTGGCGGCCGTCAGGCCGACTCAGGGGCGCGGGGAACTGCGCGATCAGCCATGCGCGGCCCGCACCAGCCGCCGAAACCCGGAGTCCCGAGCTCTCAGGCGACGCATGTCAGCGTTCGCGTGGCCGTCCCGCGCTGCCGCCCATGAGGCCGCGCAGGCGTTCCATGTCGCGGCGGTCCCGCTTGGTGGGGCGGCCGGTGCCGCGGTCGCGGATGCCGGCCGGGGCGACGGCCTCGCGCGGCGGGGGAGGGGGCGAGTTGTCGACGTAGCACTGGGCCGCGACCGGCGCGCCGACCCGTTTGCGGATGAGCCGTTTGACGACGACGATCCGCTCCCGGTTCTCGTGACGCACCCGCACCTCGTCGCCGATGCGCAGGGTGTGCGAGGGCTTCACGTTCTGGCCGTTCAGGCGCACATGCCCGCCCTTGCAGGCGGTGGCGCCCATGGAGCGGGTCTTCACCAGGCGTACGGCCCAGATCCAGCTATCGATGCGCACGGACTCGCCGCTCTGCACACCGGCGGCCTCGGCCGCGGCGACGGCGTCGGCGATCTTCGGGTCGACGGGCTGTTCGGCGCCTGCCGCGTCGACGGGCTGCACAGCGGTCGCCGTGTCGACGGGCTGCTGGGCGGTCGCCGCGTCCGGGGGGTGCCCCTCGGCCGCGTTGCCGCCCCGCTGCTCGTCATCCTCGGCTGCCATGTCTCGACCTTAGTCCCCGTACGGTCCGGGCAAGGCCGTACGGTGGAGCTGTGGACGCCCTCGACGATCTCGACCTGCGGGTTTCGGGCTGCCGGGCCTGTCCGCGGCTGGTCGACTGGCGCGAGGAGGTGGCCCGCACCAAGCGCGCCGCCTTCGCCGACCAGACGTACTGGGGCCGCCCGGTGCCCGGCTTCGGCCCGCCGGACGCCCGGCTGCTGATCGTCGGGCTCGCGCCGGCGGCACACGGCGGCAACCGCACCGGCCGGATGTTCACCGGGGACCGCTCCGGTGACGTGCTCTATCAGGCCCTGTACGACGTCGGGCTCGCCTCGCAGCCCACGTCGGTCGCCGTCGGCGACGGCCTGGAGCTGTACGGCGTCCGCGTCACGGCCCCCGTGCACTGCGCCCCGCCCGCCAACAAGCCCACGCCCGGCGAGCGGGAGACCTGCCGGCCCTGGCTCGTGCAGGAGCTGCGGCTGCTGCGGCCGACGGTGCGGGCGGTCGTCGTACTGGGCGCCTTCGGCTGGCAGGCGACGCTGCCGGCACTGGCGGAGGCGGGGTGGAGGGTGCCCCGGCCACGGCCCGCGTTCGGGCACGGGGTGCGGGTCGGGCTCGAAGGGGGCGGTGGGCTGGAGCGAGGCGACGGGTTCGAAGGGGGCGCCGGGCTCGAACGGGGCGACGGACGCGCCGGGCTCGAACTCTTCGGGTGCTTCCACGTCAGCCAGCGCAACACCTTCACCGGCAAGCTCACGCCCGCGATGCTGCGGGAGGTGCTGAGTGCGGCGGCTCAGGCGGCGGGGCTCGGAAAGTGAGGGGAGTACGCGTGGCGCTAGCGGTCCTCCTGGCTCTCGCCCTCGGCCTCGCTCTCGCCGAAGAGGTGGCGGACCGTAGAGCGGTAGTTGGCCTGCACGTGGGTGAGGGTGTGGGCGCGGGCGCGGTCGGGATCGCCGGAGGCGATGGCCTCGTACAAGTCCCGGTGTTCGGTGAGGAGTTGGGGCCACTCCTCGTTCTGCCGGGTGAGCCAGCGCAGGCGGCCGTCGACCGGCTCCATGACCGAGGTCAGCAGGCTGTTGCCGGCCATGGCCAGGATCCGGTTGTGGAACCGGGTGTTGACGTCGGTGATCTTCTCGGCGTCCCCGGCCTCGGTGGCGCTGGCCGCGGCGCGCAGCAGCTCCCGTAGTTCCGCCAGGTCCTCCTGCGTCGCCCGTGACGCCGCGAGGCCGGCCGCGTACACCTCCAACGCCTCGCGCAGCTCGAAGAGTTCCTTGACGTCGGCGGGGGTCAGCCGTCGTACCACTGTCCGGCGGGGCGTCTCGAAGTGGACGAACCCCTCGGCGACCAGCGCGCGGATCGCCTCGCGGACCGGCACCCGGGAGACCCCGAAGCGGTCCGCCAGCTCGCGCTCGACCAGGCGATCCCCCGGAAGCAGGCGGCCCGCGATGATGTCCTGCCGCAGCGTGGCGAGGACACGCTCGCGGATCGCTCCGAGCGGTTCGATCTTCGTCATGAGGCCATCTTCGCCGACTCCGGGCGTGATTTACGGAGCGTTAACAGCAGCGATATCTGTCCGAACGGTTGACGGGAGGACTATGAGCGCAGTTTGGTATACCAAACGTGTTGCCAAGTGACCGGAAACTAGCCAAGCGACCGGAAAGCAGTCCTCCTCCGTCCCCTCCCCCTGGAGGCCCCGTGTCCCTCGCCGACCGTGCCGAAGTCACCGGCACAGCAGCGTTCGTCCCCGATCCCCGGCTCACCAACGAAGACCTCGCCCCCGCCGGCAAGCGCAACTGGAAGGTCTTCGACCTCTTCGCCCTGTGGATGTCCGACGTCCACAACCTCGGCAACTACACGTTCGCGGCAGGCCTGCTGGTCCTCGGCATGAACGTGTGGCAGGTCTTCACCTCCCTGCTCGTCGGCTTCGTGCTCATCTACATCGGCATGAACTGGATGGGGAGGATCGGCCAGCGCCACGGCGTCCCGTTCCCCGTCGTCAGCCGCATCAGCTTCGGCGTCTGGGGCGCCAACATCCCGGCGCTGATCAGGGCCGTGATCGCCATCATGTGGTACGGCATCCAGACGTATCTGGCGTCGGTCGCCGTGAACGTGATGCTGCTGGCCGCGTGGCCCGGCCTGGAGTCCTGGACCCACAGCTCCTTCCTCGGCCTGCACGCGCTCGGCTGGGTCTCCTTCCTCTCCCTCTGGCTCATCCAAGCGTTGATCATCAGCCAGGGCATGGAGTCGGTGCGCAAGTTCCAGGACTTCTGCGGTCCGGCGATCTGGGTCGTGATGATCGCCCTGGCCGTCTGGGTGCTCGCCAAGGCCAACTGGACGATCTCGCTCACGTCCACCCCGCACCCCGTGTCAGTCGGCGAGCAGTGGCGTCAGTGGTTCGGCGCGATCGGCCTGATCCTCGCCACGTATGGCACGCTGATGCTCAACTTCTGCGACTTCTCCCGCTTCGCCCCGGACTACCGGACGGTCCGCAAGGGCAACTTCTGGGGCCTGCCCATCAACTCGACGGCGTTCGTGGTCGTCTCGGTGATCGTCACGGCCGGTTCGCTGGAGGTGTTCGGCGAGGCCATCACGGATCCGGCGGAGCTGGTGGCCAAGGTCGGCAACACCTGGATCCTGGTCCTCGCCGCCCTGACCTTCGCCATCGCCACCATGGGCGTCAACATCGTCGCCAACTTCGTCTCTCCTGCGTACGACCTGGCCAACGTCTGGCCGCAGAAGATCACCTTCAAGGTCGGCGGCATGATCAGTACGGTCGCGGCGCTGGCGGTGACGCCGTGGAACCTCTTCTCGAACCCGACGGTCGTCAACTACTTCCTGGGCGGCCTCGGCGCCTTCCTGGGCCCGCTGTTCGGCGTGATCATGGTCGACTACTACCTGGTCAAGCGCGGCCGGGTGGACGTGAACGAGCTGTTCTCCGCCGAGCCCGGCTCGCGCTACTACTACCGCAAGGGCGTCAACCCCAAGGCGCTGTGGGCGTTCCTGCCGGCGGCGGGTGTCGCGGCGGTGCTGGCGCTGGTGAAGGCGTTCGGCGATGTGGCGCCGTACTCCTGGTTCATCGGTACGGCGCTGGCGGCGGGGCTGTATCTGGTGCTGTGCCGCGATGAGCGGGCCGCCGGGGCCTCCGGGGCCGGTGAGCCGGCTGCCGGGTCTGATGCGCCGGCCGCCGGGTCTGTGGTGCGGGAGGTCTGAAGGACGTGCGGATCGTCGTCACCAACTGCAACACCACGCAGGAGATGACCGAGGAGATCGTACGAGGTGCCCGGGCCGCCGCAGGCCCGGGCACCACCGTGCTCGGGCTGACCCCCACGTGGGGCCCCGAGTCGGCGGAGGGCTGGCTCGACAGCTACCTCTCGGCGGCGGCGGTGATGGACGCGCTGCGCGACTTCGAGGGTCCGGCGTACGACGCGGTCGTCATGGCCGGCTTCGGCGAGCACGGACGGGAGGGCGTCCGGGAGCTGACGGACGTACCGGTCGTCGACATCACGGAGGCCGCCGCGCACCTGGCCTGCCTCCTGGGGCGGCGCTACGGCGTGGTGACCACGCTGGAGCGCTCGTGCGGGCAGATCGAGGACAGTCTGGAGCTGGCGGGGGTCGGACGGAACTGTGCCGCCGTGATCGGCACCGGGCTCGGGGTGCTGGAGCTGGAGGACGTCGAGCGCACGGAGGCCGCCTTTGTGCGGGCTGCCGAACGGGCCCGGGACGCCGGCGCCGAAGTCCTCGTGCTGGGGTGCGCCGGGATGACCGGCCTGCAGCGGGCCGTGGAGGAGAAGCTGGGAGTTCCGGTGGTCGACGGGGTCGGGGCCGCCGTCAAACTCGCCGAGTCGCTGGTGGGGTTGGGGCTGCGGACGAGTCGGGTCGGCGGGTACGCGAGGCCGTTGCCCAAGCGGCGGGCATGGGGCCGTCCCAGGGGCACTCAGGCTGATTGATCGAGCCCCGGATGCCAGACGTACCGCACGTCCGGCTCCCGCTCCTCGTTGCCGCTGCCGTCCGTGTACTCGACGGCGACGAAGCCATGGCGCTCGTAGAAGCGGTGGGCGGGCTTGTTGACCTGGAAGGTCCACAGGCTCAGCCCGCCCGGCCGGCACCGCTTGGCGAGGTCGACGAACCGGTCGCCGATGCCGCGGCCCCGCCAGTCGGGGTCGAGATAGAGCTGGGAGAGCAGGCCGCCGTCGAGCACCATGACGCCGACGACCCGGCCGGCCGCCTCGGCCACCCAGGTCTCCCGCAGGAGCACCACGACCTCCCGGAAATACGTCCGCACCTCGTCGTCGGAGCGCGGCCGGACGACGGTCGGCAGGGCGGCGGTGAAGGAGCGCAGCCAGACGTCGGCGGTGGCGCCGGCGTCGGTGGGCAGGGCACGGCGCAGGGCGACGGCGGTCATGGCCGTGTTCCCTCCGTACCCTCGTCGGGAACGACGGCGGTGGCGGTGATCTCGACCAACTGCCCCGTGTATCCGAGGCAGGCCACCCCGAGAAGCGTCGACGAATGAGGCCCGACGCTGAGCCCGGACGCCTCGACGACCTCCCAGACGGCGGACAGCACGGCGGTGTCACTGCTCACCACGTACACGTCGGTCGACAGTACATGCGCCAAGTCGCTCCCGATGGAACGCAGTTGCTCGCCGAGATTGGCGATCACCTGCTCGGCCTGCCGGACGGGATCCCCCTCCCCGACGAGATTCCCGTCGCCGTCGAGCGGCACGGAGCCGGCGAGGAAGGCGATCCTCGTGCCGGCCTCGACGACGGAGGCGTGGGAGTAGGTCGGGGGAGGGAAGAGGGCGGGGGAGGTGACGCGACGGATCATGCGGGCTCCTGTGGGCCAGGGCGGGGCGTTCGGCGGTCAATCTGCCGATCATGGGTGCCCGGCTCGGCCGACGCATCCGAATTTCCGGCTGGGGTCGGTTCACTCGGTCGTTGTGTGCACGCGCGCGCAAGATCCGGGCAGGCCGTCGGCGATGGCCGCGCAGACTTTCCGGCGCAGGCCGACCCGCCGCGATCCGCGCGGGCACTTTCCATCGCCCCCGCGTAGGCACCTCCCGTCGCCTCCCCGCTCGGGCACTCCCGTCACCCCCGACCCGGGTCAGGCAGCAGGGGCAAATTACCTGGAGCCACGCCCCACCTGCTCCGTACGCTCGCCCCATGCCCACCCCCGACGACACCGCCTTCCTCGACACCACCGCCGACCGCCTCGCCGCGCTCCCCGCCGTCCGGGCCGTCGCCCTCGGCGGTTCCCGGGCCCAGGGCACCCACCGGCCCGACAGCGACTGGGACCTGGCCGTCTACTACCGCGGCCCCTTCGACCCGGCCGACCTGCGCGCCCTCGGCTGGGAGGGCGAGGTGTCGGAGGTCGGCGGCTGGGGCGGTGGCGTCTTCAACGGGGGAGCGTGGCTGACGATCGAGGGACGGCGGGTCGACGTCCACTACCGCGATCTCGACGTGGTGGAGCGGGAGTTGGCGGAGGCGGAGGAAGGGCGATTCCGGGTGGAGCCGTTGTTGTTCCATCTCGCCGGGATTCCCAGCTACCTGGTCGTCGCGGAGCTGGCGATCAACCAGGTGCTGCGGGGCGAGCTGCCGAGGCCCGCCCGATACCCGCAGAAGCTGCGCCGCACGGCGAGCGAGCGCTGGCACGGCACGGCCCTGGCCACCCTCGCCTACGCGAAGGCCAACCACGCCCCCTCCGGCCGCCTCACCGAGGTCGCCGGCGCCCTCGCCACAGCCGCCGTACAGACGGGACATGGGGTGCTGGCAGCGCGGGGGGAGTGGGTGACGAACGAGAAGCGGCTGTTGGAGCGGGCCGGGCTGCGCGCGGTGGACGGGATCCTCGGGGCTCTGCGACCGCAGCCGGCGGCCCTGCTGCGAGCGATCGCCGACACGCAGACGCTGTTCGACAAATGCCACGCATCGAAATTGCGTTCATAAAGAACGTGCCCTTTCCAAGCATCGTCACATCCCCGAAACCCGAACGTCCCGTCGTCACCAAGATCCCGATCTACCGTGGACACCACCGGCCACACCCCTTACGGCCACCTCACTGCCCGGCCACCGTCGCCCGAAGGCATCCACCCCCGCCCTCGCCCCGACAGGAGCCCTGTGTCCCGCCCCGCACGTCGTGTCGTACCCCGGCCGCACCTTCCGCCCTGGCTCGCTCATGCTCTGCGGGCGCAGCGTGGGCCCGTTCCCTGGAGCGCGGTCACGCGTGGGGCGTTGGCCGCGGGGCCGTTGCTCCTTGCCGCGGTGCTCGCCGGCCGTACCTCCCTCGGTGTCGTCGCCGCCATCGCCGCCATGCTCGCCGGGATCAACGACCGGCCCGGTAGCCGTCGGGGCTCCGTGCGGCGGCTCGGGGTGCCCGCGGTGGTGGGGGCGGTCGGGCTGTTCGTCGGGACGTGTGCCGGGGATCGTCTCGGGGCCGTGGCGCTCAGTCTTCTGTTCGCGGGGCTCGGGCTCTTCGCCGGCGGCATCAGTGCCGTCGGGCCCGTCGCCTCCGCCGCCGGTACGCAGTTGCTCGTCGCCGCTGCCATCGGGGCCGGGATGCCGTTGCCCGAGAGCGGGTGGGAGCGGGCGGTCGCCTATCTCGGCGGTGCCGTGTGGCTGCTGCTGCTCCGGCTCGTGCTTCCCACGCCCGGGTCCCTCGTCGGGGACTTCCGGTTCGACGGGGAGCGGGACGCGGTGGCGCGGGTGTACGACGCCGTCGCCGAGTTGCTCGACGCCGTGGGGACCGACCGCGCCACCGTTCGCCGTGCCGCCCTCACCGCCGCCCTCGATCACGCGCAGGACGCCCTCACCGGACCCCGGCTGCGGCGGTACGCCTCCTCTTCCACCGAACGGCGGCTGCACGCGCAGTACGCCGCCGCCCTGCCGCTCGCCGAGGCCGCCACCGCGCTCGCCTGGGTCGGCGACCCCGTGCCCGCGCGGGCCTCCGAAGGGCCCCGACGCCTCGCCGCCGCCGTGCGCGGCAACACCCACACCGGCCCCCTCCCCGCGCCTTCCCGCTCCGAGGCCGCCCTGCGTGCCCTCGACGACGCCCTGCTGCACGCCGCCGAGGCATTCGACCGGGGCAAGGAGAACAGGGATCTGCACACTCGGCGTCGTACGGCCGGGGATCTGGTCCGTGCCGTGTTCGGGGTCGGCGGGCGGGAGTACGGGCTGCGGGTCGCCCTGTCCTTCGGAGCCAGCGCCGCCATCGCGCAAGGGCTGTACCACGCCCGGTGGTACGGGCAGCACGAGCACTGGTACTGGCTGCCGGCCACCGCCGTCTTCCTCGTCAAGCCCGACCTCGGGCCCCTCGTCTCCCGGGTGCTGTGCCGGGCCGCCGGCACCGTGCTGGGAGCCCTGCTCTTCGCCGGGTTCGCGGCCGTGCTGCCCAGGCCGGAAGGGCTCATCGCACTCGTGGCCCTCAGCGGCGCCCTCATTCCCGTGGCCACCCGGCACTTCGCCGCCCAGACCGCCGTCGTGACCGTCCTCGTGCTCGCCCTGGTGATGGTGGGCGGCGAGCCGCAGGCCTCCGTGAGCCGGATCGGGGAGACGTTGCTCGCGTGCGCGATCGTGCTCGTGGTCGGGCATCTGCCGATGCCCGGACAGCGTGGCGGGGGCGTACGGGCGCGGCTCGGCGCGGCGGGGAGCGCGGCGTACGCCTACCTCGCCCATGTCGTGCGGGAATCCGCCCACGCCCCGGCGGACGGCCACGACACCCGTGCCCTGCGCTGGACCCTGCGACGCGAGGCCTATCGCGCACTCGCCGAGGCCCGTACCGCCATCGCCCTGTCCGCCGCGGAACTCCCCGCGCTCGCCCGGCACACCCAGGGCGCGGACGAGGTCGTCGCCACCCTCGAACGGCTCGTCGACGCGACGACCGCGTGCGCGGTGCACCTCGACGACTCGGGCCGCCTCACCGCCCGGCACACCGCCCAGCTCACCGAGCTGCTGGACGAACTCGCGCAGGAACGCGACCGGGTCGGGCTGCGGATCCCCGATGCCCCCGAGGTGCCGGCGCTCCTGGCCGGCTGAGGCAGGCGCAGATCACTCTCCGGCACTCGTCCACGGAGCCGGGAGGCAGGTTCTGCACCGCCCAGGTCGGGCGCTCCGGAACCGAACCCACGAACTCACGTGGCCTTCTAAAGGGTGTTGCACAAGGGCCGGGAAGATTGGGCAGCAGCTCGCAAGCAAGATCAATGTGCGCTGCCAGTCGGCAGGAAACCGGACAAAGCGAAGAGTCTGGCAGGCCGGATCATGGCGGGAATCTAGCGGTCACGCCGTTGTGCAACACCCTTTAGGCCCCGACCCGTATCCACACCGGCGCGTGGTCCGAACCCGCCTCGCCCCGCCGGTTCTTCGGGTCCGCGCCCACCGACGGCAGTTGCGGCGCACCGGCTCCCGGTGCCCCCGTCCCCGCCGCCGTGACCCGCCGGATCAGGCGGTGGCTGCACAGTATGTGGTCGATCAGCTCACGCCGACCGGAGTTGACGCGGGAGAAGCGTTGCTCGGCCGGGATCAGCGGTGCCGCGTTCCACAGGCGGACCGCGTCGCCCTTGTCCTTCACCTCGAAGCCGGGCGTGCCGATCTCCGAGCCGGGCGGGCCCAGCAGGATCTGCGTGGTCGCCGCCTGCACCTCGTCGTTCAGGTCGCCGAGGACCGCCACGTCCCGCTCGCCTCCCTCCCCGGCCAGCAGTACGTCGGCCAGCGCGCGCAGCGCCGTCGCCTCTGCGGTACGGCGGTAGAGGGCGTAGGCGCCGTAACGGGCGCGTTCGCCCTCGTCACGCGGGTTGAAACGGTTGCCGGGGTAGGACAGCAGTTTCGACTTGAGATGCGCGGCCGCCACCCGCAACGGCCCGGCCCCCGACTCCGGTTCCGTCTCCACCGCGAGGAAGCCCCGGCCCGAGTCCGACACGGTGTCGCCGTCGTCGTCCGTCTGCACCGGCCTCAGCTTCCGCGGGAAGGCGGACGTGTCGTGCAGGACGCGCAGCGCCGTGCGGCTGAGGAAGCCGACCCGTATGCCCCGGCCGTCCGGGTGCTCGGAGAGTGCGATGTGCCAGTCGCCGGCCAGCATCCCGGCCAGGTCGCTCAGGGCCTCGGGGTCCCCGACCTCCTGCACGCCGAGCAGCGCCGGGTCGAGATCGGTGACGACCGCCGCCAGCGCCGCGAGCTTCGTCTCGTAAGCCGCCTTGTCCTTGGGGCCGAACTCGCCGCCGGGCCGGTAGAGGTTCTCCAGGTTCCAGGTGCCGAGGAGCATGCCGGGTTCCTTCCAGAAGCCGTAGGCCGCGATGCCGCCGCAGGGCCGTGGTGCGGCCGTCGGGCAGGCCGTGACGAGGCCAGCCTGCCCGCGCGCCGGGCCCGTGCGACAGGCCCCTGACCGGATGCGCGGTTCACCTCACGCGACCCGACGACCGCGTCGTACGTTGGCGTGATGACGCTTTCTCCCGCAGCGGCTCCCGCCGACCTCGTCATCACCGGATGCACCGTCCTCGTGCACGACGATCAGGAGAGGATCGGGTTCGAGGAGAACGCCGCGATCGTCGTACGGGACGGAGTCGTCGAGTCCGTCGTGAGCGCCGATGCCGTGCGCGGGCGGGCCGCCGTCGAGCGGATCGAGGCCGCCGGGCAGGTCGCGCTCCCCGGCCTCGTCAACTGCCACACCCACGCCCCGATGGTCGCGCTGCGCGGGGTCGCCGAGGACCTGCCCATCGAGGAGTGGTTCAACGACGTCGTGTGGCCGATCGAGTCCAATCTCGCGGAGAAGGACGTGGAGTTGGGGGCGAAGCTGGCCTGCGCCGAGATGATCCGCGGGGGCGTCACCTGCTTCGCCGACCACTACTTCTCGATGGACGCCGTCGCCGCCGTCGTCGAGGAGTGCGGGATCAGGGCGCACCTCGGTGAGGCGTACTTCTCCTCCCAGGGTCCCCAAGGGCGGGAGAGGTCACTGGAGTTCGCGCTGCGGCACCGCGGCGGCGCCGGCGGCCGTATCACCACCGCCCTCGCCCCGCACGCCCCCTACACCGTCGACGACGCCGACCTCGCCGCCACCGCCGCTCTCGCCCGCGACCACGGCCTGCCCGTCCACCTCCATGCCGCCGAGAACCGCGACCAGGCCGAGACCAGCCTCGCCCGGCACGGCGTCACCCCCATCGAGGTGCTCAGGCGCACCGGCATCCTCGACACCGACGTCCTCATCGCCCACGGCACCGGCATCCTCGACAGCGACCTGCCGCTGCTCGAAGCCGCCGACGGCACTACGGCCGTCGCCACCGCCCCGCGCGGCTACCTGAAGTTCGCCTGGCCCACCACCACACCCGTACGCGCCCTGCACGACATCGGCATCCCCGTCGGCCTCGCCACGGACGGCGCCGCGTCCAACAGCACCCTCGACGTATGGGAGTCGATGACCCTCACCGCCCTCATCCAGAAGTCGACCACCGGCGACCCGCGTTGGCTGACATCCCGTCAAGCCCTGCACCACGCCACGCTCCAGAGCGCCCGCGCGATCGGGCTCGGCGACCGCCTCGGCACCCTCGCGCCCGGCCGGCGCGCCGACATCGTCCTGGTCGACCTCAGCGGCCCGCACACCCAGCCGGTCCACGACCTGGCCGCGACGCTCGTGCACAGCGCCCGCTCCTCCGACGTGCGCACGACCATCGTCGACGGGCGGATCCTGATGCGCGACCGGGAGCTGTTGACGACGATGTCCCTTCGGTTGTAAGGGAGTTGGGGGAGCGCATGCCCGCCCTCCTCGACCGCGGTCACGGCAGGCGGATCCAGGACTACGACACCTGAGACCGCCCCTAGCCTGATCCCCATGGATCCCGCCGACGGCCTCATCGACCACCCCCGCGACGTGTACCGGCGCCTGCGCGACACCGCGCCGGTGCACCGCATCGCCGGCGCCGACGGCAACTCGGCGTGGGTCGTCACCCGGTACCAGGACGTGCGAGAGGCACCTGACCGACCCGCGGCTCTCCGCCCCCGACCCGACCCGCCCGCAGGACGCGAAGGCGGCGGTCGTCGCCATGCTCGGCTTCTTCGGTGAACTCCTCGCCGACAAGCGCGAGGAGCCCGGCGACGACCTGCTCTCCGACCTGATCGCGGTCCGCGAAGGCGACCGGCTCAGCGAGGACGAGCTGATGTCCCTCGCCTTCCTCATCCTCTTCGCCGGCTACGAGAACACCGTGCAGCTCATCGGGAACGCGGTGCTGGCACTGTTGAAGCACCCCGAACAGCTCGACGCCCTGCGCGGGGACCCACACGCGTCGCCGCCGCCGTGGAGGAGTTCCACCGCTTCGAGGGGCCCGCCCTGCTCGCCATCCGTCGCTTCCCCACCGAGGACATGACCATCGGCGGTGTCACCGTGCTGACAGGCGAGACCGTCCTGCTGTCCCTGGCCGCCGCCAACCGCGACCCGGCCCGCTTCCCCGACCCCGACCGCCTGGACCTCTCCCTCCCCCACTCTCGGCGTCGCTCGAGCGGGAGGTGCCCCCATCGCCTCCGGCCACCTCGCCCTCGGCCACGGCGTGGACCACTGCCTGGGCGCGCCGCCGGCCCGCGCCGAGACCGAGATCGCCCTGACCGCGCTGCTGGAGCGGTTCCCCGAACTCGCCCTCGCGGACGCGGACCTCCGGTGGCGCCGCTCCCTGCGCGCGCGTGGCCTGCTCGCGCTGCCGGTGCCGTACTCCGAGGCGTACTCAGGGTCGTACTCCGGCAAGAATTCCTGAGATTTCTTCGCGCCCGGCGATGAGTTCCGCCGTTGCCCGCGGTCACCACCCTTGAACGGACCGTTGCACAGGAGGGCGCCCATGTCGCTTCCGGAGATCGTCTCGCGCGAGCAGTGGCGCGCGGCACGTGAGGAACTGCTGGTCAAGGAGAAGGCGGCCACGCGTGCGCGTGACGCCCTCAACGCCGAGCGGCGCAGACTGCCCATGGTGGAGGTCGAGGAGGAGTACGTCTTCGAGGGCGGCGACGGCAAGGCGACCCTGCTCGACCTCTTCGAGGGACGGCACCAACTTCTCGTCTACCACTTCATGTTCGCCCCCGAATGGGACGCCGGCTGCCGTAGCTGCTCGGGGTTCGTGGACCAGATCGGGCATCTGGCGCATCTGAAGGCGCGCGGGACCACTCTCGTCGCCGTCTCCCGGGCGCCGTTCACCCGGATCCTGCCGTTCAAGGCCCGCATGGGCTGGACGCTGCCCTGGTTCTCGTCGTACGGCAGCGACTTCAACCGCGACTTCGAGGTGACCCTGGAGCGGGACGGCGAGCTGGTGGAGCGGCCCGGCGTCAGCTCCTTCCTGCGGGACCGGGACCGCGTGTTCCACACCTACTCGACCTACGAGCGCGGTTTGGACGGACTGGGCTCGACCACCGGTTTCCTCGACCTCACCGCGCTGGGCCGGCAGGAGGAGTGGGAGGAACCCAAGGGGCGCGCGTCGGCTCTCGGGGCGCCCGCGGGCAGCGAACGCATCCGATATCACGATGAGTACGAAGACTGACACGCGGTGTAGTGAATGATCATCGAGAGTGGTCAATTGCTCACACATAGCGGTGAACGAGTGTCAACTACGTCTCAGTCCCGTCACTGAGCGAGGCGATTCACCTCCGGCAGGCGTTAACTCCTACAAGTACGACGCTTATCGGAGGTCAGGATGGTGAACGGGCGAACAGTGCTCGAACGCTTTTCCGCGGGCGGGCCGCGAGGATCGTGGCCGGCGGAGGAGTTCGCACACGCGCGGCGCATGGAGGGACTGCCCGCCGAGGTCGTCATGGACCTCGCGACGGACGCGTTCCTGGTGATCGTCCGCGGTGAAGGCGCGGTGGACGCCGCCGCGTGAGGCTCGGGCAAGGCGCGGTGGACGCCGCCGCGTGAGGCTCGGGCAAGGCCGTGCCGGTCAGCCCGCCTTCGGTGCGGGCACCTGCGAGGTGAACTGCTCGGCCTGGAGCGAGTACAGCTCGGCGTAGACCCCGCCGGTGGCCAGCAGTTCGTCCGGAGTCCCTGACTCCACGAGCCGGCCCTGGTCGAGGACGTGCACCAGATCGGCATGGCGGACGGACGCCAGCCGGTGCGTGATGAGGACGACCGTCTGGCCGCTGGAGGCCAGGGCGCGGATCTTCTCGAAGACCTCCAGCTCGGCCCGTGCATCCAGGGCCGCCGTCGGCTCGTCCACGATCAGGATGCGGCCCCGCCGGTAGGCGGCCCGCGCGATCCCGAGCCGCTGCCACTGGCCGCCGGACAGCTCGTGCCCGCCGTTGAACTGGCGGGCCAGCAGGGTGTCCAGGCCGCGCGGCAGGTCCGCCACCACCTCCTGCGCCCCGGCCTCGGCGACCGAGGTGGCCAGGCGTTCCTCGGTGAGGGGCACGGAGGAGCGGCCCACGGCCACATTGACCCGGGCGGTGAACGGCCAGCGCTTGAAGTCCTGGGCCACCATCGCGATGCGCTCGGCGAGTTGGTGCCGGTCGGCGCCGGCCGCGTCGACGTCGTCCCACAGGATGCGGCCCCGGTCCGGGGTGTAGAGCCCGGCGAGCAGCTTGACCAGGGTGGTCTTGCCGGAGCCGTTCTCGCCGACCAGCGCGACGATCCGGCCGAGGGGGAGGGTGAGCGTGACGTCGTCGAGGGCGGGGCGGGCGGACTCGCCGGGGTAGGAGAAGCTGACGTTCTCGAAGCGGACCTCCCGGGGGTCCTCGGGCAGGGCGGCGCCGCCGACCGGGATCGCCCGTTCGGCCGCCTCGACGTAGAGCCGTTGCAGATCGCCCACGAAGAGTGCCTCCTCGTGGAGCGCGTTGACCTCCAGGACGAGGCTGTCCAGACTCGACGACCCGGTGCGGATGGCGATCACGGCCGTACCCGCCACGGACAGCGCCATGGCACCGGCGAGCAGCAGCCCGCCCAGCGTCGCGTACGTCGCGACGGTCGCGAGCCCCGTCCACGCCGCCGCGATGAGCCCGGTGCGCGCGGCGAGCCGGGCCAGCCGGGCCTGCTCCGCCTCCGCCGTCTCCGACATGGCCCGGTAGTGGCGCAGCAGGAAGGGGCCCACACCGTGCACCCGGATCTCGGGCGCGGCGGCGGGCTCGGTCAGCAGCCCGCTGATCAGATGGCCCGCGCGGGCGTGCTGCACCCAGGTGTGGAAGGACTCGTAGCGGCGCCGGGCGTTGGTCAGGGCGCTCCAGGCGCTGGGCAGCGTCATGGTGGCGAGCAGCGGGAGCAGGGCGGGGTGCAGGACGGTGAGCACGCCGGCCGCGGCGATCAGCGAGATGCCCGCGTTCACGACGCGGGCGCTGTAGGAGATCATGCGGCGCGCGGACGCAGCGCCGTACTGCGCGGTGTCCAGCAGTTTGTGGAAGGCGTGGTCCTCGATCGCCGCCAGCTCCACGGCCGCCGCCCGCTCCAGATACAGCTCGGTCGCCACACGCTCCACCTTGGGCTCCAGGCGCCCGGTGGCGTACGTCGACGCGGCCCGCAGCAGCGTCGAGACGACCATGACGGCGGCCATGGTGACGAGTGCGGGAACGGCACCGCGTAACCGCTCGGCCAGCTCCCCGGCCTCGATCAGCCGCCCCAGCGCACTGTTGACGGCGAGCAGTCCGACCGCCTGCGCCAGACCCCGGCCCACCTCGGCCACCAGCACGGTCCGCGCGGCCCGCCGGTCGGCCTGCCAGGCGAGCCGGAAGCTCGACCCCAGCAGGGACGGCAACCGCGTCACCATGGCGCGCAGGCTCAGCTCCAGGAACGCGTCCCGGTGCTGGTTCCACCCCATGTCGTACCGCAGCGGACCCCCGAAGAGCAGCCGCTCCGACTCCGACACCCGGGCCTCACCGGCGCCCTGTTTCTTCCCCACCGCACACCCTCCCCCGACCGCCCTCGACGACGGAGGGCCACTATGGCGGGGTGGGGACGTCCGGGGGAGGGCGCAGGTGGGGGTGGGAGGTGCGCGCGGGCGTGCGCCGTCAGGTACCCGTGCTCAAGAACGACGGACGAGTCGGCGAAGCCTCACGCGGTGATCTGCTTGGACCAGGTCGGTGTGGTCCCCATGACCCTGCACAGCGCCAGATACAGCGGAATCGGCGGGGTGTAGGGCACCTTCCCCTCCGGGCGGTGGATCAGCCGCGGGGTGTCCGTGACGATCGCGCCCGTGGTGTACCGCACGGACGCCGGCCACTCCAGCGCGTAGTCGGAGTCGGACGGGACGATCCACCACCAGTGCACGTCGTCGGCGTACACGCACCCCACGCGTGGCAGCCGGGGCAGGACCAGCGGACCGAAGCGGGCGGGAACCGCCACCGCGTCGCAGCCCAGGGGCGCTGTCATCCCCTCCGGAACGGGCAGGCGGCGCGGGGCGGCCGATGTGCGCATGCCGCGGCGAAGGCGGACCAGCGAGTCAAGGCTCAGCACCTGACCGCCGCCGGACACGCCGCTCACAGCCATGCGGATCCCGCTCCCCTGTCGTGTCGAGCCTCGGCGTCGTCCTCGTCGCCCGGGCCGCCGGGCGGACCCGGCTTGGGCCGGGACCCCCAGCCGAGGTCGTTGCAGGGCCCGCGGTCGGTGCGCGGTACGTCGTGGAAGACGGTCCCGCGCTGCAGATCGGCCCAGACCACCAGTCCGGACCCGTGTTCCTGTGCCCCCCAGGCATGGCAGAGGGCGTCTATGAGGAGCAGTCCCCTCCCGTGCTCCTCCTCGGGACGCGCGGGCGCCGGGTGGGGCTCACCCGGCGCGCATCCCTCGTCGTGCACGGCTATGCGGACCAGATCGGTGCCGTCGTGCAGCTCGCACACTATGTGCTCGCTGGCCGTGTGCACGATCGCGTTCGTGACCAGCTCGGACACGACGAGAGCCGCCGTGTCGCAGGTGTCCTCGCACACCGCCCAGCCGTTCAGCCGCGCCCTGGTCAGGCGTCTGGCCTGCGCGGGAGAACCCGGATGTGCGGCCAGTTCGAACCGGAACCGGCGCTCGGCGCCGACGCCCCGCTGGGGGCCGACTCCCGTGGGGGCACCGAGGCCGTGGGGGGCCACAGTGGCGTCTGTTCCTAAGGGCGGGGACGGAATCACGCTTGCCACTATCGCCCCGCCGTGAACACTTGGCAAGTGTCACTCTGAAAAATGCAGAGTGCTGTGTGACTCTCTGGAAGGCCGTGGCACACTGCTCGCAACAGCATGTCGAACGGCGCCAGTTGGGATCATCGAGCATCCGTTGCGATCTTCGAATAGGTCTTCGAATGGCGCCGTCGGCCTGTCGGCGTTCGGTCGATCTGCCGGGATTCGGTCCGTCTGCCAATATGCAGTCGGTCTGATCCGGCCGGTCTGATTCAGCCGGTGCGATCCGGCCGGTCTGATTCAGCCGGTGTGATTCGGCCGGTCTGGTTCGGCCGGTCTGGTTCGGCCGGTCTGGTTCGGCCGGTCTTTGGGATGCGTACGGATTCATTCGTGGAGGTGGAGCGTGAGCGAACCGCGGTCCGCGCCGACGGTCGGCCAGGTCGTCCTGGGCCGGCGCCTGCTGGACCTGCGGGAACGCGCAGGGCTCAAGCGTGAGGAGGCCGCCCGCGTCCTCCGCGTCGCCCCCGCGACGGTCCGCCGTATGGAGATGGCCGAGGTCGGGCTCAAGATCCCGTACCTCCAACTGCTCCTGAAGGCCTACGGGATCTCCGACGAGGAGGCCGAGGCGTTCGTGCTGCTGGCCGAGGAGGCCAACAGGCCCGGCTGGTGGCAGCGGTTCCACGACATCCTGCCCGGCTGGTTCTCCATGTACGTCAGCCTGGAGGGTGCCGCCGCCCTCATCAGGTCGTACGAACCCCACTTCGTGCCCGGTCTGCTGCAGACCGAGGACTACGCGCGCGGAGTGCTGAAGTCGGGCGCCATCGGCCAGACCAGCCCTGACGACATCGAGCGCCATGTCGCCCTGCGTATGCAACGCCAGCGGCTGCTCACCCGTGAGGATGCGCCCCGGCTGTGGGTCGTGATGGACGAGACCGCGCTGCGCCGCCCGGTGGGCGGCCCGGAGGTGATGCGTGCCCAGATCGACAGATTGCTCGAGGCCGCGAAGCTGCCCAACGTGACGTTGCAGGTGGCCCCGTTCGCGAACGGGCCGCACCCCGGCACGTACGGGCCGTTCGTGCTGTTCCGATTTGCCGTGTCAGAACTGCCGGACATGGTCTACAGCGAGTACCTGACCGGCGCCGTCTACCTCGACGCGCGCGCCGAGGTGGCGACCCATCTCGAGGTCATGGACCGCATGGCGGCGCACGCCGCCACGGCACATCGCACGAAGGAGATCCTGCGGGATCTCCGCAAGGAGCTGTGAATGGATCGCATCAAGCCGCGCATACGCGTCTACAACGGCATGCCCGCGCGGGACTTGGGCAGCGAGGGCTGGCACAAGCCGTGGAGCGGGGGCAACGGCGGCAACTGCCTGGAGGCGATGAAGCTCGCCGACGGCCGGATCGCCGTGCGTCAGTCGACGGACCCGGACGGGCCGGCGCTGATCTACACCCCGGACGAGATGACGGCGTTCATCGAGGGCGCCAAGGCGGGGGAGGCCGACTTCCTGCTGTCCTGAACCAGTTGCCCGTCACTTGCCTGCTTCTCGCACAACGTCCTTGATTTGGTGCTTGGTTGATAATCCATTGCTTGTTACGGAGTGCCTGATGACCGAGATCGACATCAGCAAGCCGCATCCCGCGCGGATGTACGACTGGTATCTCGGCGGGAAGGACAACTACCCCGTCGACGAGGCCATGGGGCAGCAGATGCTCGCCCTCGACCCGCGCGTCCCCGTGATGGCGCGGGTCAACCGGGCTTTCATGCACCGGTCCACCCGCTGGCTCGCCCGGCGGGGCGTACGCCAGTTCCTGGACATCGGGACCGGAATCCCGACCGAGCCCAACCTCCACCAGGTCGCCCAGCGGATCGCCCCCGACGCACGCGTCGTCTACTGCGACAACGACCCCATCGTGCTGGCCCACGCGGCGGCCCTGCTGCGCGGCGCGGAGGGGGGCGTCACCGAGTACCTGCAAGCCGACGTGCGCGATCCGGGCGCCATCGTCGAAGGCGCCCGGAAGATTCTGGACTTCAGCCGTCCGGTCGCGCTTTCCCTCGTCGCGCTGTTGCACTTCGTCTCCGACGAGGACGGCGCGCACGAACTGGTCGCCCGGCTGCTGTCCGAACTCCCATCGGGCAGCTATCTGGTGATGACCCACGCGACCGCCGACTTCACTCCCGAGGAGTCGGCGGCGGCGACCGAGAAACTCAAGGCGGCGGGTGTCACGCTGGCCCTGCGCTCCCGCGACGAGTTCACCCGCTTCTTCGACGGCCTCGAACTCGTCCCGCCGGGCGTCGAGGTGCCGCACCAGTGGCACCCCGACCTGGTAGATCCCGTACCGGGACAGGACGACGGGGTCATTCCCGGGTACGGAGCGGTGGGGCGCAAGCCGTAGGACGACGGAGGCCGTACCGGCAGCCACGGCTGCTGATACGGCCTCATGTTCGGCGGGCCTCAAGGCCCCGCGGTCACTACAGGTACGACATGATGCGCCGCGGCGCGTCCACCAGGCGGCTGACGATCGTCACCGGCAGCGGCGGCTGCTCCGCCTTGGCCGGGCTCAGGTTCAGCCCGTACCAGATCTGCTCGATCGACGGCGGTCCCACCGCGAGGTTGCGCCGGACCGCCTGAGACGGCGACTCCTCACCGGTGTTCACGACGTATGCGGCGACCATCGCGCCCGTACGGCCGACACCCGCGCCACAGTGCACGAACACCGGGCCGGAAGCCGACGAGACGACGTTGATGAAGCGCTGCACCTGCTTGGGCGCCGGCGTCTGACCGTCACGGATCGGCAGGCGTACGACATTCAGCCCGGCATCGCGCGGTTCGGCGAGCTCGGCCGCGCTCATGTGCTCGGCGCGCAGGTCGACGACGGTGGTGATGCCCATGCCCTCCAGGGCCCGGTAACCGGCCGGGGAGGGGGCGGAGCCGCGCCACAGCCGGCCGTCGGAGTCCACCGGCTGGAAGTGGTTCA
The DNA here is from genome assembly GCF_055609385.1 of Streptomyces sp. NPDC036764. Lineage (NCBI taxonomy): Bacteria > Bacillati > Actinomycetota > Actinomycetes > Kitasatosporales > Streptomycetaceae > Streptomyces > Streptomyces sp. NPDC036764. Next base: position 267,983 of record NZ_JBVJPT010000006.1, on the reverse strand, counting down.
CGCCCTGGACCACGCGCGTTCCGGCGGGTGCGGGAGTCTCGGTCCGGGCCAGGTACGACAACCCCAGGATGCCGCCGGCGCCTGCCGCCCACAAAATGAAGTAACCGATCACGATGCCGATCAGGATCCGCAGTGCACGCTGGGGCAGTGGGCGCTTGCGGAGGGCAGGGCGGGGCAAAGTAGCGGAGAGGACAGCCATGAGCGACCCGGGGGACTAGGGGACGGTGGGCGCCTTGGCAGAGTACCCCGGAGATTGCGATCAATGGGTGATGTGTCCTTTTTTGTGCAATACGTCTCACTTGTCATGTCCGGTTGGCCGCCATGGTGAACGCTCAAGCCCCACGGTCACCGTGAGTCGTCCCCCTATGGTCACCGTGAGTCGTCCCCGATGGTCACCGTGAGTCGTCGCCCGACTCCACGTCATTGACGGCCACCACCGTGAGGTGGGCGCGCTCCAGGGTGGCGTCCTCCAGGCAGCCGCGCAGCCGCATGAGGTCGTGGTCGGTGAGCGCGGGCCGTACGACCCCGGCGAACATGCCGTTCCCCAGGTCGCCGAGGGGGGCGTGCCGCAGCGGTGCGGAGGTGGAGTCCCGGCAGCTCTGCCAGATCTGCTGCGCGGCCAGCGCCCTGCGGCCGGTCGACGTGTCCGTGCCGCGCAGATCGACCTGGACGAGCACAGAGGTCGCCTCGTGCTCGTTGGTCTCGTCCGCGCGGGTCTGCGTGAGGTCGGCGAGGGCCACGATCAGGGCGGCGAGCATCGCGACGGAGAGGACGCCGACGGTGGTCACCCGCCTGGTACGGCGCCCGGAACCCGTGCCCGGCGCCGGCAGGTCCTCCAGGTCGCCGGAGGCCGCCGGATCGGGCGCGGAGAGGACGGCCAGCCGTCCGGCCAGGCGCTGCTCGGCGGGCCCTGCCGTGGTCGACGCGACCTTCTGCACCACCCAGGCGAGCGCGGACAGCACCACGCCGGCGACCATCAGGACCGGCACGAAGACGTACGACCGGTCCGCCGGGTCCTCCAGCCAGCGGAACCGCCTCTCCTCCTGCGCCATGGCCGGCTCGCGCAGCCGGGTCAGGACGTCCTCCTGGCGGGCGTCCAGCTCCCGCTGCCGCCGGTCGGTGTCGCGCAGCCGATCCTCGATCCGGTTCAGCCGCCCCAGCGTGACCAGGCCGAACAGCATCACCTCGACGACCAGCAGCAGCACGCCGCAGATCATCGCGCGCTGCCACTGCCACCGGTAGAGATAGACGATCAGGTAGGTGCCCGCGCCCGTCGCGGCGAGGATTCCGAAGACATAGGCGATCTTCCTCATGGCGCGTCCCCCAGTCGTACGTCCGGCCGTACGTCACCGGCGGTCCCGTCGACCGTGAGCCGGGAGCCGGGCGGGAAGCGGCGCACGGCGTCCACGGCGCCGACGACCGCGGGAAGCCCGAACTCCCGCGCCAGGACCGCCAGATGCGACAGCGGGCTCCCGGTCTGCGCCACCAGAGCGGTCAGGCCCGGCAGCAGCGGGGCGAGCGCGGGGTCCAGTGTCCGCACGACCAGCACGGCGTCCGACGGCCGCGGCCCCGACCCGTCCCATACGGTCCCGACGGCGCGCCCCGCGGACACGCCCCGCACCCCGTCGCCCTGACGGCGGCTGCCGCGCTCGGCGGCGACGACCTGACCGTCCGCGAGCCGGAACTCGTCCGGCAGCGGGGGTGAGGCGGGTTGCGGCACGCGTGCGTGCAGGTCGGCGGGCAGGGGGCCGCCGTCCAGTACGTGGGCCAGTTCCGCCCACCGCAACAGGCCGATGCGCTCAGCCTCGATGCCCAGTCGCAGGGCCACCTCTCGGACGAGCCGCACCTGAAGTTCCTGCACCCAGCGGACGCGCAGGCGCAGGGCTTCGCGGGGTGGGAGGGCCGTTACGAGGGGGTGTGCGAGGGGGTGTGCGAGTGGGGTCGCGGGGGGTGGGGTGACGGATGTGTTCGTGTGGTTCGTGTTGATCGTGTTGTTCGTCGTGCCCGTCGTGTTCGTGGCGGGTTGAGCGGCTCGTGTGAAGGGTGTGGCGTAGCCGGCGAGGATCGCGCTGCTCAGGTTGTCGGCGGGTGTCGCCGGAGCGGTCGGTGCGGAATGCCGTGGCTGCCCGTGTTCCGGTTCCCCGGGCCGCGACGCCGCGGGCGGGAGCGCGGCGTCCGGGAGCCGTCCCCGGTCGCGCAGGCTCGGTGCGGTGAGGGCCAGGACGACCGGGTCCGTGGCGGCCACCTGATCGTCGGCGACGCCTCGGCCGCGGGCCTCGGTCAGGGCGGTGAGGGCCGCGCCGGCCGCTGTGCGGCTCTTGGGCGGTTCGTGCAGGAGGGCACCCGCGAGGGCCTCCTGGGCGTGCAGCGAGACCAGGACCCGGCGGGTCCAGCGGAGCTCGGCGGACAGGGCGGTGCCGGTGAGGGTCGTGGGGGACGGGACCTCGGCGAGGCGGCGGTCGACGTCGGCGGCGAGGTCGGTGGCCAGTCCGGGCAGGGAGGCGGTGAGGCGGCCCATCCGCCAGGCCGCGCCGAGCCGGCGTGCCCCGGGCGCCGGGTTGAGCAGCGCGAGCCAGCGGTGGCGTGGCGGCACCGTACCGAGAAGGCGCAGGTCGGCGGCCGCGCGCCCGCCGACCGTCAGCACCACGGGCACCGACCTGAGCAGGCGGCGCGGTGCGGTGCCGCCGATGTCGAGCGCGGTGGCGAGGCCATGGGCCATCGGCGCCACCCACAGGTCCTCCTCCAGCGGCGCGAGCTGCTCGGGCAGCGTCTCCGCCACCGGACCGGGCCCGAGCAACCGTGCCCCACGCGCCGGCCGGGCCGCCATCGCGGTGATCGGCCTGCTCTGGAACAGCCACAGCCGTCCGTCGGCGTCGAACCCGAACTCGACGTCCTGGGGCCCGCCGAAGACCTTCCGTACCCGCCGCGCGAGCCGCGCGAGCCGGAACAGCTCGGCACGCGTGAGCAGCGGGCCCGCCTCTGCCGTCCCGGCCTCTGCCGTCCCGGCCTCCGCCGTCCCGGCCTCTGCCGTCCCGGCCTCTGCCGTCCCGGCCTCTGCCGTCCCGGCCTCCGCCGTCCCGGCCACGTCGGTCCGCAGCAGCCGTCCGTGTGTGCTGAGCCAGTAGCCGGTGCCGGTCTGCGCACCGCTGACCAGGCTGTCCGGCCCGCCGCGCACCGCGCTGACCAGCATCCGGTCGGACCGCCCCGCCACCGGGTCGGCACCGAACATCACTCCGCCGACCCGGGTGGCCAGCATGGGCTGCACCAGCACCGCCATCGGTGCCGTGGACCCGTCGGGCCGCTCGGCCGAGTCGAGCACGGTGCGCACGGCCGCGAGGAAGTCCCGCCAGCCGCGCACGTCCAGCACCGAGGCGAACTGGCCCGCCAGCGACGACTCCCCGGTGTCCTCCTGCGGCGAGGAGGACCGTACGACGAGGGGGCGGGTGCCGCCGTCGGAGAGCTCGTCCCACGCGCGCCGCAGGGCGACCATGTCGAGCATGTCGCCGCTTGTGCGGTGCGGGTTGCGGTGCGGGATCACGAACCCGGGGAGCACGGGCAGTCCGGCGCCGGCGGCACGGGCGAGGTTCGCGGCCTTGGATCCCATGAGCGGCGGAAGCCCGGTGCCGGGCCGGTCCAGCGGGACCATGGCCGACCGCACCGAAGCCGGGCCGTACGTCCCGGCCTGGCCGAGGGCGACCTCGCCCCGGCACTCGTCCCTGTGGCGGGCACCTTCTCCATGACGTTCTTCGAGCGTCGTCATCGAACACCCTCCAGGACCGACCGCCAACAGGGGGGACGCGCGGGGGGTGGCCCTGCGCCTGACGACGGAACGAAGGAAGGGGGCGAGCCGCTACCGGGCCGGTCGGGGTGCGACTACAGCACGCCTCCTGTTCCGAGGATCCCACTCCTGTTTGGCTGTATGTAGCCTGAAAGCCACTTTTCGGACAGATAAGAGAACAAATCCGAATGCGGCAGTATGCCGGGTCCGGCCGACTCATCCGACGGCAGCAGACCGCGGCTCCTTTGTGAGCAGGAGGCGCGGCGGGCGGCTCGTTCGCAGGCAGGAGGCGGCTCGGCTCCCTCATCCGTCCGGTGCCGGCCCCTTCGCCCCCTCACCCGGCGCCCGGCCCCGGCTCCTCCCCTGGGGGCAGTACCCCGCACAGCGCCTCCAGCGCCGCCCCGTATGCGTGCTCCGAGGGCGTGGCGCAACCGACGACGAGGCCGTCGCGGGCCGGCATCTCGGCCTCGGTCGCTTCCGGGTGCCGGAACTCGGCGAGGCCGTCCAGGGCGACGCCCTGCCAGGTGGCCGCCTTCACCGTGGACCGCTCGGTGCCGGACGGCAGTCGCAGTACCGCGTGGAGCCCGGCGGCGACACCCGTGACCTCGATGTGCGGGGCGTGCTCGGCGAGGGCGGCCACGAGACGGTCGCGGCGGCTCCGGTAGCGCTGCCGCATGCGCCGTACATGACGGTCGTACGCCCCGGAGACGATGAAGTCGGCGAGGCTGAGCTGATCGAGCACGCTCGCCCACGCCTCGCGCTCGCCCTTGGCCGCGAGCACGTCGCCGACGTACCGCTCCGGCAGCACCATCCAGCCCAGCCGCAGCGCCGGCGACAGGCTCTTGCTGACCGAGCCGATGAAGATCACCCGCTCCGGATCGAGGCCCTGGACGGCTCCGACGGGCTTGCGGTCGTATCGGAACTCGCCGTCGTAGTCGTCCTCCAGGACCACGCCGCCACGCGCGCGTGCCCAGTCGATCACGGCGGCCCTGCGCTCGGGGTGCAGCGGGCCGCCGGTCGGGAACTGGTGCGCGGGCGTGAGCAGCACCGCCCGCTCGCGCGCCAGCCGGTCGACGCGCGCGCCGTCCTCGTCGAGGGGGAGCGGTACGGTCCGGACGCCCGCGGCGGCGAGCAGTTCCCGGTGGAAGCCCAGCCCGTACGCCTCCACGGCCAGCGGCCCGCGCAGCACGCTGCTGCCTCCGGCCCGGTCCTGGCTGAACAGCAGCCGCAGGGCGTGCGCGAAGCCGGAGCAGATCACGATCCGGTTCGGCTCGGTGCGCACGCCACGCGCGCGTGCAAGGTACTCGGTGAGCGCCTCGCGCAGTTCGACGCGTCCGGCCGGGTCGCCCGGCCCGAAGACCTCGTTCGGCGCCTGCTGAAGGGCCCGCCGATAGGAGGCCAGCCAGGCCGCCCGCGGGAACGCCGACGCGTCCGGCGTGCCCTGCCGAAGGTCGTGCAGACGCCCACGCGCGCGTGGCGGGGCCTTGCGGGGCACGCGCGCGGCGCGCCGCAGGGGCTCGGCGCGCTCGGCCACGGTCGTCCCGGAGCCCTGCCGGGCGGTGAGCCAGCCCTCGGCGACCAGTTCCGCGTACGCGTCGGCCACGGTGTTGCGGGCGACCCCGAGGTCGGCGGCGAGCGAACGGTACGGCGGCAGCCGGGTGCCCGGCGCCAGCCGCCCACTGCGCACGGCGTCGCGCAGCGCACGGGTGACCGCGGCCCGCCGGCCACCGGGTCCGGACGACTCCGCGAGGTCCAGGTGCAGGTCGGCACCGATCCGCTGCGCCGAGTCGACCCATGAATTGACCCACGAATCTGCCATGGAAATGCACCCTACAGCCGGTCTTTGAGGCCCGTAGGTTGGTCCACATGACGACGAACGCGATCAACATGACGACGAACACGACGGACACGACCACGATCGACTCGACCACGATCGACTCGACCACGAAGACGAGTGGCAACGGCAACGAGATCGACATCGCCGGGGCCATCACCGAGGCCGAGGCCGCCCGCACCCGGCTGGACTTCGCGAAGTCCGCCCCGAAGGTCTTCCGCGCGATCGTCGGCTTCGACGCCGCCGCCCGGGCGGGCCTCGACCCTGCCCTCGTCGAACTGATCCAGATCCGCGCCTCGCTCATCAACCACTGCGCCTACTGCCTCCACATGCACACCAACGACGCCCGCAAGGCCGGAGAGAGCGAGGACCGGCTGCACCTGGTGGCCGTCTGGCGCGAGGCCCGCCACTTCTTCACCGAGCGGGAGCAGGCGGCCCTGGCCCTCACGGAGGCCCTGACCCTGGTCGCCGACGAAGGCGTCCCGGACGAGACCTACGCACAGGCGGCGGCCCACTTCGACGACACGGAACTGGCCCACGTGATGGCCTTGATCATGACGATCAACACGTGGAACCGGGTCGCGCTGGCCACGGGCAAGGTGGCGGGGACGGACGAGCGGCGCTGACGAGCGGCCCCATCGCTCGCCGCCGCGTCAAAGTGGCCTGCGCTCAATGGAGCCTCCATCGCTCACCGCCGCGTGAAAGCGACCCCACCGCCCAGCGTCGCGTCAAACGGTCATGGGCCGGTCGTACGGCGAGATCGGTGCCGGCAGCCTCGAACTCCCCGTCAGATGACGGTCGACGGCCGCCGCCACCGCTCGCCCCTCGGCGATGGCCCACACGATGAGCGACTGCCCCCGGGCGGCGTCCCCGGCGGCGAACACGCCCGGCACGTTCGTCGCGAACCCGGCGTCTCGCATGATCGTGCCGCGCGGCTCCATCTCCAGCCCGAGCTGCTCGATGAGCCCGTCCGTCCGGTCGGGCCCGGAGAAGCCGAGCGCGAGCAGCACGAGGTCGGCCGGCAGCGTCCGCCCGGTGTCCGGCATCTGGCGGCGCTGCGCGTCCACCTCGACCAGGTGCAGCGACCGTACGTGCCCGTCGGCGTCGCCCGTGAACTGGAGCGTGGACGCCGCGAACAGCCGTGCGTCGGCGTCCGCCGCGGGCGCGGTCACCAGGTCGCGCGCCTCCTCGTGCGCGGCCGAGAGCCGGTAGATCTTCGGGTACGTCGGCCAGGGCTCGGCGTCCTCGTCCCGCTCGGCGCCGGGCTGGGCGTAGATGTCCAACTGGGTCACGGACGCGGCACCCTCGCGCACGGCGGTGCCCAGACAGTCGGCGCCCGTGTCCCCGCCGCCGACGATGACGACATGCTTCCCGGCGGCGGACATGGGGGACGACTCCAGATCCCCCTCGCACACCCGATTGGCCAGTGGCAGATACTCCATGGCCTGCTCGATGCCGCTCAACTCCCGGCCCGGAACGGTAAGTTCACGCCAAGCGGTGGCCCCGGTCGCGATCACCACCGCGTCGTAGCGCGACCGCAGCTCGGCCGCCCCGATGTCCCGCCCCACCACCGTCGACGTACGGAACTTCGTCCCCTCGGCCCGCATCTGCTCGATCCGCCGTTCCAGATGGTGCTTCTCCATCTTGAACTCGGGGATGCCGTACCGCATCAGGCCGCCGATCCGGTCGTCCTTCTCGTACACGGCGACCGTGTGGCCGGCCCGGGTGAGCTGCTGCGCCGCCGCGAGCCCCGTGGGCCCCGAGCCGATCACCGCGACCGTCCGACCCGACAGCCGCTCCGGCGGCCGGGGCGGAGCGAACCCCTCTTCCCACGCCCGGTCGCCGATCGCGCACTCGACGTTCTTGATGGTGACGGCCGGCTGGTTGATCGCCAGCACGCACCCGGCCTCGCACGGCGCCGGACACAACCGCCCGGTGAACTCCGGGAAGTTGTTCGTCGCGTGCAGCCGGTCCGCCGCCGCCCGCCAGTCCTCCCGCGACACCAGGTCGTTCCACTCGGGGATCAGATTGCCCAGCGGACAGGCCTCGTGGCAGAACGGGATGCCACAGTCCATACAGCGGTCGGCCTGCTTGCTGATGATCGGCAGCAGCGCCCCGGGGACGTACACCTCGTCCCAGTCCCCGACCCGCTCCTCGACGGGCCGGCGCGGCCAGTCCTGGCGGGGGGTCGTCATGAAGCCCTTGGGATCGGCCATGGCCGTCTTCCTCGCGTGCGCGTGCGCGCGTGACGTGGTGGAGCCGTGCGTCATCGGGCGGCACTCTCCCCAAAACGATACGTCTCACCGGTCACGTGCGCAGAGTGGAGGGACAGCGCTTTCTCCGGGGGGGGGGAGCGTCAGCTCACGGCCAGCACGTACAACACCGTCGCGGCGGCCGAGGCGACCGTGCGGACGTGGTTCCACGCTGTCCACTCCCGCACGTACGTCGGCCAGTAGTCGGCCGCTTCCTGAGTACCCGCATCGAGCTTCAGCAGCGCATTGTTACGGGGCACGTTCGCCACCATGGTCACCCCGAACGAGCCGAACAGATACAGCGCGCTGCCCAGCAACAGCTCCACCGTCCCCTCGTCCGGCCAGAGCACGAACGTCACCACGGCGATCACCGCGCACAGCACCGCGGTCCCCATGAACACCAGCATGAACGCCGGCATCAGCGCGGTCACATTGATCGCCTTCATCGCGGCGACGCCCTGCGCGGGCGGCAGCGCGGCGAGCCCGCGCATCACGAAGGTCGAGAAGGCGCAGAAGACCCCGGCCACGAGGCCGGTGCCGACCACACCGATCACGATCAGTACGAAGTACGGCCCATCGATCATGTCAACTTCAACTCCCGCATCCAGTCGGGATCCTGCCCGGCCCCGTCCGTCACCTCAAGTGAAATCCTGTACGACATCAGTGACCATGGCCGAACGACGCGACGGCATACGCGAACGTCCAGAGCGGGGGTGGGCATGCTGAGACGGGGGACGGGGACCGGGGTACGGGGTACGGGGTACGGGACAGGGGGCAGCGTGGGTGATGGGGGCACCATCAGCCGGCCTCCGACGCCCGCGCCCTCCACGCCCCCAACGTCGCCTCCACCACCGGCGCGATCCGTCGCCGGGCCTCGTGCCGCGGCACCCCGCTCATCAGCAACTGGTCGTACGGCGTGTCCACGTGCCGCACGGACGCCACGATCGCCGACGTCACCGCCACCTCGGTCAACGCCCGCCCCGCCGCACTCCGCCCCACCCGCCCGCTGCCCCGCACCGACGCATGCCCGGCGATGTCCCGTGCCCGGTCCGCCGGACATCCCGGGAACAGCCGCCGTATCTCCGCCGCGAACGCCTCCGCGAACCGCACGTCCTCCTGAGCCCGGCGCCGCGCGTCCCGCATCCGGCGGCGCCGCCGGGCCTCCGCGTCCACCAGGCACCGCTCCTCGGCACGGGCCAGCCCCGCCTCCTCGACGAGAACGCCCTGCCGCTCGTAACGGCTCTGGCGCCGGTTGAACCGCACGACCACCGCCGACAGCGCACTCTCCTCCCGCGACCGGCGCGTCAACGCCGTGTCGCCGCGCGGCAGAAACACCAGGTGCCCGAGATCGGCGCAGTCCAGACACCGCGGCGCACCGTCCTCCAACACGAGCATCTGCAATGGTCCCGCATGACACTCGGCGCAATGCCGCCGCTTGATGGGCTGAATGACGAGAAGACCGGTGCGGTGCGGGGGAGTTGCAAGGGGTGCCATACCGGGTTCATTCCCCTCGGATCAGGGGTGGAGAACTCACCGACGGGGCTACGCGGCTCGGCGTGGGCACCCCCTCACCCCCGGACCGCACCACACCCCGCCCGCCACCTGTCGCATCATGGGCCGTGTGCGACTGGAAGCGATCACCTGGGACCGGCTCGGCGAACTGCTGGCCGATCGGCTGCTCGATCTGAAGCCGGCCGACGGCAGCCCTTGGCCGCGCGTCGCCTTCGACGGTGCCCCGGCGGCCCGGCCCGGCGACCTCGCCGAGCGGGTCGGTGAGGCACTGCGCATCCGAGGCCGCCCCTCGCTCACCGTCGGCACGGCGGGCTTCCTGCGCCCCGCCTCTGTCCGCCTGGAGTACGGCCACCGGGACGTCGAGGCCTACTACGACGGCTGGGTCGACACCGGCGCCCTGTGGCGCGAGGTCTTCGGCCCCCTCGATCCCGGCGGCGACGGCCGCGTCCTGCCCGACCTGTGGGACCCGGTCGTCGACCGAGCCACCCGCAGCCCCCACGTCCAACTCCCGCCCGGCGGTTTCCTGTTGCTGCACGGCCCCCTCCTGCTGCGCCACTGGTTCCCCTTCGATCTGACAGTCCACGTCCTCCTCTCGCCGGGCGCCCTGCACCGCCGTACCCCCGAGTCCGAGCACTGGACCCTCCCCGCCTTCGAGCGCTACGCCCAGGAGGCGGACCCGGCCGGCATCGCCGATGTACTGGTGCGCGCCGACGACCCACGGCACCCGGCGTGGAGCGGTTGAGCCGTGATCCGCCAAAACGCTTTTACATGCGCATGCATTTAAATATCCTGGGGGCATGACGACCTCCGCGAGCGATCCGATCTCCTTCGACGACTCCGTCCGCACCCTGCTGGACGGCAAGAACTTCGCCAGCGTGGCCACCCTCGGCCCCGACGGCGCTCCTCAGAACTCGGTGGTCTGGATCAAGCGCGAAGGCGACACCGTGCTCTTCTCCTCGATCGACACCCGCCAGAAGGTGCGCAACCTCCGCCGCGACCCCCGCGTCAGCGTCTCCGTCTACGACCTCGCCAACCCCTACTCCTCCGTCGAGATCCGCGGCATCGCCGAGATCGTCCCGGACGAGGCCAAGCGGCTCCCGTTCGAGCTCTCGCACAAGTACCTCGGCATCGACCCGCCCGCCGAGAAGGACGACGAGGCCCGCGTGATCATCCGTGTCGTCCCGAGCAAACTCGTGCGCTTCTCCGCCTGATCGCCGCCCGCCCTCCACGGCCGTTACCGCTCGGTTCCGGGTGCATGGGCCGGACGCCGCGGCGAGAATGAAGGGCGCCGGGACTAGCGGTGCGTCCCGCGCCGCGCCGGCCGTCCGGCATCGGGAGGTAGTCCATGACCACTGCCGGAGACATCATGCACCGAGGCGCCCAGTGGATCCCGGCCCACGAGACCCTGGACCGCGCCGCCCAGCTCATGCGTGAGCTGGGTGTCGGAGCCCTGCCCATCAGCGATCAGAACGAACGGCTCTGCGGCATCCTCACCGACCGCGACATCGTCATCGGCTGCGTTGCCGTGGGCCACGACCCGAGCAAGGTCACCGCCGGCGAGATGGCCCAGGGCACCCCGCGCTGGATCGACGCGAGCGCCGACATCAGCGATGTGCTCAGGGAGATGAAGGATCACCAGATCCGCCGGCTCCCCGTCATCGACAACAAGCGCCTCGTCGGCATGATCAGCGAGGCCGATCTGGCCCGGAGCCTGTCTGAGGACGAGATCGGCCCATGGGTCGAGAGCGTCTATGCCACGAGCGCGGCACCCGGGGCGCGTTGACTCAACGGTGCCCTGACGACGCGACTCGCTGCTTCGGCGAACGCCCCACACCGTACGGGTCGTCCTCGTTCGGCCGGCCGTGCCGGACGAGGACGCGCCGGAGTTCGCGGGTGGAACCGGTCGGCGAGAGGTGTTCGCCGCGTCAGAGCCACCCGTTGCGCCGGAAGCCGCGGTACAACAGCACACACGCGACCGATATCACGCCGATGACCAGCGGATAACCGAATGTCCAGCGCAGCTCCGGCATGTAGTCGAAGTTCATGCCGTAGACCCCGCACACCATCGTCGGGATGGCGATGATCGCGGCCCAGGCGGTGATCTTCCGCATGTCCTCGTTCTGCGAGACGGTGACCTGTGCCAGGTGCGCCTGGAGGATCGAGTTGAGCAACTCGTCGAAGGCGAATATCTGCTCCTTGGCGCGCAGCAGATGGTCGGAGACGTCGCGGAAGTAGGCCTGTATCTCCGGCTCGATAACCCGTATGGAGCCCGTGGCCAACTCCTCCAGTGGTCGGCTCAGCGGAACCACGGCTCGCTTCAGCTCCAGCAGCTCTCGCTTGAGCTGGTAGATCCGCCCCGGGTCGGCCCGCGCGCCGTTCTCCGCGAACACGTCCGTCTCGACCGCGTCGATGTCCTCCTGCACCGAGTCGGTGACGCTCAGGTAATCGTCGACCACGTGGTCCGCGATGGCGTGCAGCACGGCCGCCGGGCCCTTGGCTAGCTGCTCGGCGTTGGACTCGAGCTCCTCGCGCAACGGCCCCAGCGAGCCGTGCCGTCCGTGGCGCACCGTGATCACGAAGTCCCGGCCGACGAACACCATGATCTCGCCGGTGTTCACCACCTCACTCGTCGCCGTGAGCTTCTCGTGCTCGACGTAGCAGACGGTCTTGAACACGGCGAACAGCGTCTCGTCGTAGCGCTCCAGCTTCGGCCGCTGATGCGCCTCGACCGCGTCCTCGACCGCCAGCGGGTGCAGGTCGAAGAGCTCGGCGATGCCCGCGAACTCCCGGTCCGTCGGCTCGTGGAGGCCGAGCCAGACGAATCCGCCGCCGCGCTTGCGCACTCTTTGCACGACGTCGACCAGATCACCGGTCTCCGAGACCCGTGCGCCGTCCCGGTACGTGACGCAGTTCACCACGGAGGAGCCCAGCGGAGACCTGGCGGGGTGGCTGAGGTCGACGCGGGGGCGCCGTCGAGCCAGCCGTGCCACCTTGCGCAGGCCGCCGACCCTGTCTAGGCCCGTGACCTTCCGCAGATTCCCTGCCATGGACATCTGGATCTCCTTGCGTGGATCCCTCGCGCCGCATCTCTGCGCCTTGGCGTGCCAGTTTGCCAGCCGGTGGTGAGTGCTGGGTAAGCCTGTGGGAATCACTGATTCCGCTTTGTTCCCGCCTGTGGACGACCGGCCCACCCAGGTAGGACGCAGCCTTTGCCGGGCTGGATGCACCGTTCCGCCAGGGGGCGCGAGCCCACGCCCACCGTTTCCCCCGTGATGCCGCCGCGCATGCCATCGGCTCGAACCCCGCCCCCGCGGGACCCGGCGTCCGCCATCTCGTCGTAGGCGCCGCGTCGCCCGCTCAAGACGAGCAGGCCAACTGGAATGATCGCGGTATGACGCGAAACGACGGGTATCTCCTCGACAACCGGCAGACCGAGGCGGGCGAACGTTTCGACGCTTTCGCCACCCTCTTCGACCCCACGACCTTCCGGCACCTCGAAGGATTCGGCATCGGACCCGGCTGGCGCTGCTGGGAGGTCGGCGCCGGCGGCACGTCCGTGGTGTCCTGGATGGCCAAGAAGGTCGGCCCGACCGGCAGGGTCATCGCGACCGACATCGACACCTCGCAACTCGCCTCCGCCGCCCGGCCACCCGTAGAGGTCCGCGTCCACGACGTGAGCGCCGACGAACCGCCGGGGGAGGGGTTCGACCTGGTGCACGCCCGGCTCGTCCTCGTCCATGTGCCGGACCGGGAACGGGCGTTGCGCACGATGATCGAGTCACTGCGCCCCGGCGGACGGCTCCTGATCGAGGACGCCGACCCCGCCCTCCAGCCGCTCATCTGCCCCGACGAGTACGGCGCCGAGCAGCGGCTGGCCAACCGGCTGCGCCACGGCTTCCGCAAGCTCCTCGCCGACCGCGGCGCCGACCTCTCCTACGGCCGCAGGCTCCCCCGTCTGCTCCGCGAGGCGGGTCTGCGCCAGGTGACGGCCGACGCGTACTTCCCGGTCACCTCGCCCGCCTGCGCCGCTCTGGAGTCCGCCACGGTCCGCCAGATCCGCGGCGAGCTGGTCACCGAGGGCATCGCCACGGACGAGGACATCGACCGCCACCTCGCGAACGTCGCCTCCGGCAAGATGGACCTGGCCACGGCCCCGCTGATCTCGGCGTGGGGACGCAAGCCGTAGCTTCGAGCCGTGGTCGCAGCCGTAGACGCGGCGGCAGCTAGGAGGGTTGATGGCAGCCGTAGGTGCGGCGGCAGCTAGGAGAGTTGATGGCAGCCGTAGGTGCGGCGGCAGCTAGGAGAGTTGATCGCGGCCGTAGGTGCGGCGGCAGCTAGGAGAGTTGATCGCGGCCGTAGGTGCGGCGGCAGCCTGGAGAGTTGATCGCGGCCGTAGGCGGGGCGGCAGCCTGGAGAGTTGATCGCGGCCGTGACTGCAAGCCGTGGCCGACGGCTCGCGGGCCCTTTCCCGGTCGTCGGCGCCGTCACCCGGCCCCCGGCGGCCTCCCGCCCACTCGTTCCACCGCCAGCGCCCCCGCCCGGCACCCCTCCCGAGCCGCCTCCTCCGGAGCGGCACCGGTGAGCAGGGCGGCGAGGAAGGCACCGGTGAAGGCGTCGCCCGCTCCGGTGGTGTCACTCGGCACGGCCGGCACGGCGGGGACATGGGCGGTGACCGCGCCCGACCGGGCCACCAGCGCGCCGTCGGCGCCCTGCTTGGCGACGACCAGCGGGACATGGCGGCTCAACTTGGCGGCCGCGTCCTCCGCGTCCGGCAACCCCGTGAGCAGGCATGCCTCGTCACGGCTCGGCAGCAGGACGTCCACGCCGTCCACCAGCGCCAGGAAACGGTCGACGCCCAGCTTCACGAGGAACCCCGCCGAGGCGGGATCCAGGCTCACCGGCACTCCACGCGCGTGTGCGGACGCGAGAGCCACCGCCACCAGCGCGCGGCTCTGCTCGGAGAACAGCAGATAGCCCGACAGGTGCAGCCATGCGACATCGTCGAGGAGCGCATCCGACCAGTCGCGTGGCTCCAGCCGCAGGGACGCACCACTGTCGGTCAGGAACGTCCGCTCGGCGGCGGCACCCGTGTCGACCAGGCAGATCACCGTCCCGGTCGGTGCCTGCGGATCGACGACGAGGCAGGGCCGCACCCCGCTCGCGGTCAGCTCGCGCTCGTGCCACTCGACGGCGTCCGCGCCCACCCGCCCCAGCAGCCGTACCTGGCGACCGCCCTGATGCGCGGCCCAGCACGCCACATTGGCGCCGGCGCCACCCGGCATCGTCCGGATGGCCGCGGCCGTGTCCGTGCCCGAAGCGAGCGGCCCCTGATGCCGGGCGATGACGTCCGTCACCACATCGCCGACGACCAGCAGCGCGCCGTCGCGAGCGCTCAACGTGTCCGATCCGCCGGACGGCGTCCCGCTCACGCCCCGGCCCAGGCCGCCGCGATCCGCCCCGCCAGCCGTACGTTGCCGCGCACCGCCGCCAGGTTGGCGCTCAGCGAGGCGCCGTCCGTGTGCCGTACCAGGTGGTCCAGCAGGAACGGCGTGACCGCCTGACCGGTGACGCCCTGCTCATCGCACGCGCGCAACGCGTCGGCGAGCACACGCGCGTGCAGCTCGGGATCCAACTGCTCCGCCTCCGGAACCGGGTTGGCGACGATCAGAGCCGACTCGGGCCCGTCGAGAGCGTCCTGAGCGCGCATCACCTCGGCCGCATCCTCCGGTGACCGGAGTGTCCAGTCCACGGGGTGACCCGAGTCGGAGAGGTAGAAGCCGGGGAAGTGCTCCGTGCGATAGCCGGCCACCGCGACGCCCAGAGTCTCCAGCCGTTGCAGGGTCGCCGGGACGTCCAGGATCGACTTCACCCCGGCGCACACCACCGTGATCCGGGTACGTGCGAGCAGCCCCAGGTCGGCCGACTCGTCCTGCGTCACCGTCCACTCCCGGTGCACACCGCCGAGCCCGCCCGTCGCGAACACCCGCACGCCCGCGAGGGCAGCCAGCAGCGCCGTCGCCGACACCGTGGTCGCGCCGCTCGCCCCGGCGGCCACCGCGAGCGGCAGATCCCGGTGCCCCAGCTTGCGGATCCCGTCCTCGTTCGCGATCCGCTCGAGCTGGTCCTTGTCCAGGCCGACATGAGGGCGGCCGTCCAGCACCGCGATCGTCGCCGGAACGGCGCCCTCCCGCCGTACGACCTCCTCCAGCTCCAGTGCCACCTGAAGATTGCGCGGGCGCGGCAGCCCGTGCGCGATGATCGTGGACTCCAGGGCCACCACGGGTCGACGCGCGTCAATCGCATCCCGTACCTCTTCCGACACCACCAGCACCACGCGCCTGCCTCCTGTCTGTCGGTACTCCCTCATCTCTGGCGGGCGCCGTGCCCGATCAAACCCCTTGCAGCCTGTGGCGGATGACACCAGCCTTGGCTGTATGAAGGACCACATTGCACGTCTCGACCATGTCGTCCTCTGGGTACGCGACCCGGAGGCGTCGGCCGACTTCTTCGAGAAGGCGGTCGGCATGGAGCCGGTCAGGCTCTCGGAGTTCTCCGCGGGGGCCGTTCCGTTCCCCTCCGTACGTCTCAACGAGGAGACCATTCTCGACCTCATGCCGCTCACCATGGCGGAGCGCATGAAGATGCTGCCGGGCTCCGTCGAGAGCTCCGGACACCCGGTCAACCACGTCTGCCTGGCGCTGCCCGGCGACGACTTCGACACCCTGCGCGTCCGCCTTGAGGAGCGCGGCGCACCGGTGTCGGACATCTCCCGCGACTCCTTCGGCGCTCGCGGAAAGGCCACGCGCAGCTTCTACTTCCGCGACCCCGACGGCAACATCTTCGAGGCCCGGCACTACGACTGACGGGCCGCGAAGGGGGCCACGCGTGCGTGGCCCCCTTTCGCAGACGCCGACCCGCGTCGGTGACGTCGCGATCTGCTCGCCCACATCGCCCTGTGGCCGGCACCCGCACCCGAGCTGACCACTCCGTGGAAGCCGGTCGGGACGATGTCCTTCCCCCACGGAGCGGGAGGTCACTTCAGTCGGCCGTGGAAACGTCCTGCGTCCGCCTGCCCCGCGTGAACAGCGCCAACGCCGCCAGCGGGAGCAGCAGGCACGCGGCGGTGAGATTCAGCCAGCCGTAGCTCGCCTTGGCGACCACGAGCCCCGCGACCGCTCCGCCGACGCCGGCGGAGGCGTTCATGATGAGGTCGGACAGGCCCTGCGCGGCGGCCCGCGCCGGCTGCGGCACCGAGTCCGTGAGCAGCGCGGAACCGGAGACGAGCCCCGCCGACCAGCCGAGCCCCAGCACGAACAGCCCGACGGCCGTCTGTCCGTGACTGCCGCCCGCCGTACCGGCGAGGAACACCGCACACGCAAGCAGCCCCACGGCGAGCCCGATCCCGGACAACCGCCCAAGCCGGTCCGACAACCGCCCCATGAGCGGTGCGAACGCGTACATGCCCGCGATGTGCACGCTGATGACCAGCCCGATCAGATCGATCCCGGCGCCGTGGTGCGCCAGGTCGACCGGGGTCATCGACATCACCGACACCATCGCCGTGTGTGCCACGGCAACCGTGACCACCGCGAGCCGCGCCCGGGGCGAGGCGGCCACGGCGGCCATCCCGGCGCGCAGCGAACGGGCGGCGGGCGACCCTTCCTCGGCCGGCGCCAGCGCACGCGCCGTCAGCAGCGGGTCCGGCCGCAGCAGGACCGCCACCACGAGCGCGGATATCAGGAAGATCCCGGCCGCCCACAGGAACGGCCCCGCCGTCGCCGGTATCCCGAGGCCGGTGACGCTGCGACCGGCGGGCGCGGCTATGTTCGGGCCGAGGACCGCCCCGATGGTGGTCGCCCACACGACGAGCGAGATCGCCTGCGCCCGACGCTCCGGCTCGGCGAGATCCGCCGCCGCGAACCGCGCCTGGAGGTTCGCGGACGACGCGGCTCCGAACGCGGCCATCCCGCACAGCAGCAGCGGAAAGCTTCCGACGCGGGCCGCGATCACCGTGACGGCGGCGCCCACGGCACCGATGAGATAGGCCAGGACGAGACCGGGACGGCGGCCGCGCGCGGTCATCAGCGCGGCCAGCGGCATCGACAGCACCGCGGTGCCGGCGACGGTGGCGGTGGGTGCGAGCCCGGACAGCGACTCGGTGCCGCTGACCTCTTTGGCCAGCACGGCCGCGAGCGCGATGCCGGTGGCGACGCCGAGCCCGCCCAGGATCTGCGTCGTGATCAGTACGGCCGAGATACAGCGCCGCAGGGCCGGCAGCCGGTCGGCCGTGACCGACACGACGACCTGGCGCTCGACGGCGGTCACGCCGCACACCCGGCGTCACGACGCCTCCGACCGGCCGGCCGGAGACAGCACACCGGACCGGCCGCGTACATGTGGGTGAAAGGTGTCGTCACAGGCGCAGTCTCCCCCCTCTTCTCCCGCCTGCCCACCCCGCGAAAAAGCGGGGGAGCCCTCAGAACAGGGGCTCCGGCAGTACCCCCTCCAACGCCAGCAGCTTCCGCTTGGTCTCCAGGCCGCCCCCGAACCCGCCGATGCCGCCGCCGCTCTCCACGACCCGGTGACAGGGCACGACGACCGGCAGCGGATTGGCGCCCATCGCCATACCCACGGCCTGGGCCGCACCCGGCTGCCCGACCCGCCCGGCCAGATCGCCGTACCCGACGACCGTGCCGAACGGGACACCGGAAGCCAGCTCGCGCAGCACCTGCCGGTTGAAACCGGAGATCAGCGACCAGTCCAGCGGCAGCTCGAAGTCCCGCCGCGCACCGGCGAAGTACTGCTCCATCTGGTGTATCGCCTCGGCCAGCAGCGGGGAGTCGGGCGCCTCGACCGGCTCGACGCCCAGCCGGGAGGCCAGCCGGTCGAGCATCGTCTCGCGTACCTTCTGCGTGGCGTGGAAGACGACGCTGACCAGGCCGTCGCGGGTCGCTGCCAGCATCAGCGGACCGATGTCGGTGCCGATGACGGCCCACACGACCCGCGGCTCGTACTGTCCATGGCTGTCCATGCGCCCACCGTACGGCCGACCACTGACAACGCCCTCGGGATCCGGCCGTGCGGCCTCACGTCGTGGGAAGGGCGTCCCGCACCACGTCGGGAGTGTTGGTGATGATGCCGTCGACGCCGTACCCGGCGACCAGCCGGGCGGTGTTCGCGTCGTTGACGGTCCAGGTGAAGACCTCCAGCGGCCTGCCGTGCGGCCCCTGGACCGCGTGGACGGCGGCGACGTAGCCCAGGGAGATGGAGCCGTAGGAGGGGTTGATCTGGTCGGCATAGGCCGCGTGCCGGGCCAGGTCCGCCACGGGCGGTGTGCCCAGCAGGCCGGTCTTCACGGCGGGCCTGAGCTCGTGGACGGTCCGCACGCTGGCGGCGCTGAAGCTCTGCACGATCAGACGGCTCTCCAGATGGGGCGCGTCCAGCCACCCCTCGTTGTCCAGGACCTTCAGGGTCTCCTGCTCGATGCCCGGGTACAGCTCCGGGTTCTTGATCTCCAGCAGCAGTTTCTGGTGGTGCAGCTCCACGCGGTCGATGAACTGCTTCAGCGTCGGCACGCGCGCGTCCGCGTACGCGGGGCCGAACCAGCTCCCCGCGTCCAGCCGGGCGATCTCGGCGGCCGTGAAGTCCTTCACCTTCCAGGGCGCACGGTCGGGGAAGACCTCCTCCACGTCCGTGGTCCGCTTCAGGTTGTCGTCGTGGACGACGACCAGCTCGCCGTCCTTGGTGCGCTGGACGTCGTTCTCGACCCAGTCGGCACCCAGCTCGGCGGCCTTGTCGACGGCGTCCAGCGTGTTCTCGGGGGCGTAAGCGGAAGCTCCCCGATGCGCGATGACCGTGGGCTGGTCCGAGCCGGCCAGGGCGTGGGGGGCGGGGATGAGCAGAGCGGCGGTTCCCAGGAGTGCGGTCGTCGTGGCGGCTACAGCGCGCGCGTGCATGCGTACTCCTCGCGTCGGACGATCACGAACAGCTCAACTGTGACAGCAGAGGGTCAACGGCGGAGGAGTACAGAATGACCACAGATTGAATGGAGTTGCCTGTGCGCGCTCACCCGTGCGGCACAACTGGGGCAAGGCCGTGTTTCTTTGCCGGAAAATCGTTCGACCATTCCGGTGGGCGTTACCCTCTGCCTCAACCCTGACCGCTCGGGCGGTCCTGGGAGGGGGCGCATTTCACGGAGTTCCGGGACGTAAAAGGGCGGGGAGGGCAGCCGCGTATGCAGGGCACCATCGACGGATTCAGCTACGGACTCGTCACACCTCTGGTGGCTTACCTCATGGCCTGCCTCGGCGGTGCGCTCGGCCTTCGCTGCACCACCAGATCGATGCTCGTCTCGCGCTCCTGGCGCCCAGGCTGGCTCGCCCTCGGCTCGGCGGCCATCGGCTCCGGCATATGGACCATGCACTTCGTCGCCATGATGGGGTTCACCGTCAAGGAGACGCCCATCCACTACGACAAGACCATGACGTTCGCGAGCCTCGCCGTCGCCATCGTCATGGTGGGTGTCGGGATCTTCATAGTCGGCTACCGAGGCGCCCGCGGCGCGGCCCTGTTCACCGGCGGCACGATCACCGGCCTCGGTATAGCGTCGATGCACTATCTGGGCATGGCCGGCATGCGGCTCGACGGCAAGCTGGAGTACAACACGTTCACCGTGGCCGTCTCCGTCGTCATAGCCATGGGCGCCGCCACCGCCGCCCTGTGGGCCGCCGGACAGGTCAGAGGACTCCTGTGGAGCGTGGGCGCGAGCCTCGTCATGGGCCTCGCCGTCAGCGGCATGCACTACACCGGCATGGCCGCCCTGAACGTCCACCTCCACGGCACGGGGGCGCCCTCCACCGGCGACTCGCCCGCCGCCCTGCTCGCGCCGATGCTGGTCGGCCCCCTCGCCTTCCTGCTGCTCGCCGGTGCCGTCGTGCTGTTCGACCCGAAGATCATCATGGGGCGCCCGGCCGAGGCCCCCATCGAGCACAAGCCGGGCGTCCCGGCCCACGCCACCGTCCCGCACCAGGCCCGCCGCCCCTCCCTGCGGCCCCGCCGTACCGCCGGAACCCGAGGCTCCAGGGCCCCGCAGAACCACTGACCGGACCGCGTTGTCAGTGGGGGGTCGTACGGTGGATCCCATGCGGCCCGTTTCCAGCATCGAACGCACGGTGGCGCCTTTCGAGGTCGTCAGCCCCTACCAGCCCAACGGCGACCAGCCGACGGCCATCGCCGAGCTCGCCCGGCGCATCGAAGCCGGTGAGAAGGACGTCGTCCTGCTCGGCGCGACCGGCACAGGCAAGTCCGCGACCACCGCGTGGATGATCGAGAAGCTTCAGCGGCCCACCCTGGTGATGGCACCGAACAAGACGCTGGCCGCCCAGTTGGCCAACGAGTTCCGCGAGCTCCTGCCGAACAACGCGGTCGAGTACTTCGTCTCGTACTACGACTACTACCAGCCCGAGGCCTACGTCCCGCAGTCGGACACCTACATCGAGAAGGACTCCTCGATCAACGAGGAGGTCGAGCGCCTG
Organism: Streptomyces sp. NPDC036764; assembly: GCF_055609385.1. Classification (NCBI taxonomy): domain Bacteria; kingdom Bacillati; phylum Actinomycetota; class Actinomycetes; order Kitasatosporales; family Streptomycetaceae; genus Streptomyces; species Streptomyces sp. NPDC036764. The sequence goes on along the minus strand of NZ_JBVJPT010000006.1, from coordinate 247,073 downwards.
CGCCACTCCGCGACGAACTCGCTGCTCACCCGCCGCGACGTCGTCGTGGTCGCCTCGGTCTCCTGCATCTACGGCCTCGGCACGCCGCAGGAGTACGTGGACCGCATGGTCCCCCTCAAGGTCGGCGAGGAATTCGACCGGGACCAACTGCTGCGCCGTTTCGTGGACATCCAGTACACGCGCAACGACCTCGCCTTCACCCGCGGCACCTTCCGCGTGCGCGGCGACACCATCGAGATCTTCCCGGTCTACGAGGAGCTCGCCGTCCGCATCGAGATGTTCGGCGACGAGATCGAGGCCCTGTCCACGCTGCACCCGCTGACCGGCGAGATCATCAGCGACGACGAGCAGCTCTACGTGTTCCCGGCCTCCCACTACGTCGCAGGCCCCGAGCGCATGGAGCGGGCCGTCAACGACATCGAGAAGGAGCTGGGGGAGCGCCTCGCCGAACTGGAGAAGCAGGGCAAGCTCCTGGAGGCCCAGCGACTGCGCATGCGCACGACGTACGACCTGGAGATGCTCCGCCAGATCGGCTCCTGCTCCGGCGTCGAGAACTACTCGATGCACTTCGACGGCCGTGAACCCGGCTCCCCGCCGAACACGCTGCTGGACTACTTCCCGGACGACTTCCTGCTCGTCATCGACGAGTCGCACGTCACCGTGCCGCAGATCGGCGCCATGTACGAGGGCGACGCCTCCCGCAAGCGCACCCTCGTCGACCACGGCTTCCGTCTGCCCTCCGCGCTCGACAACCGTCCCCTGAAGTGGGAGGAGTTCCAGGAGCGCATCGGACAGACCGTCTACCTGTCGGCGACCCCCGGCAAGTACGAGCTCTCCCGCGGGGACGGCCAGGTCGAGCAGATCATCCGCCCCACCGGCCTCATCGACCCGGAGGTCGTCGTCAAGCCGACCGAGGGCCAGATCGACGACCTGGTGCACGAGATCCGCACGCGCGTCGAGAAGGACGAGCGCGTCCTGGTCACCACGCTCACCAAGAAGATGGCCGAGGACCTCACGGACTACTTCCTGGAGCTCGGCATCCAGGTGCGCTATCTGCACAGCGACGTCGACACCCTGCGCCGGGTCGAGCTGCTGCGCGAGCTGCGCTCGGGTGAGTTCGACGTCCTCGTCGGCATCAACCTCCTGCGCGAGGGCCTCGACCTGCCCGAGGTGTCCCTGGTGGCGATCCTCGACGCCGACAAGGAGGGCTTCCTGCGCTCCGGAACCTCCCTCATCCAGACCATCGGCCGCGCGGCGCGCAATGTCTCCGGCCAGGTCCACATGTACGCGGACAAGATCACCCCGGCGATGGAGAAGGCCATCGACGAGACCAACCGCCGCCGGGAGAAGCAGGTCGCGTACAACAAGGCGAACGGCATCGACCCCCAGCCGCTCCGCAAGAAGATCAACGACATCGTCGCGCAGATCGCCCGCGAGGACGTCGACACAGAGCAGTTGCTCGGCAGCGGCTACCGCGCGAAGAAGGACGGCCGGGGCACCAAGGCCCCCGTGCCCTCCCTCGGCGACAAGGCGGCCAAGGGCGCGAAGACGGCCAAGTCCGCCAAGGGCAAGGCCAAGGAGACGGTGCCGACCGATCGGCCGGCGGCGGATCTCGCCGAGCAGATCGAGGAGTTGACGCAGCGTATGCGCGCCGCCGCGGCGGATCTCCAGTTCGAGATCGCGGCACGGCTGCGCGACGAGGTGTCCGAGATGAAGAAGGAACTGCGTCAGATGAAGGAGGCGGGACTGGCCTGACGGGGCCATGGGCGCCGGTCCGCAGCACGGCACCGGCGCCGCCCGAACGGCCGTCCACCGGCCCCCCGTACTCGCTGTGTTGCAAGACCGACACAAAGTGGGGACCGGGGTACGTCACTGTCAGTGCCCCTGCGTAGGGTTCTCGTCATCCGCGGACTCCGCGGCCAACAGGGGACAGCTCGAGAGGGGAATCAGCACGTGACCGTCAACATGACCAAGGGTCAGGCAATCAGTCTGCAGAAGAACGACGGAGGCAGCCTGACCGCGGTGCGCATGGGTCTCGGCTGGCAGGCTGCTCCCCGGCGCGGCCTGTTCGGCTCGCGCACGCGGGAGGTCGACCTCGACGCCTCGGCCGTCCTGTTCGCGGACAAGCAGCCGGTCGACGTCGTCTTCTTCCGCCACCTGGTGAGCGACGACGGCTCCGTGCGCCACACCGGTGACAACCTCGTCGGCGGTGTCGGCCAGGGCGGCGACGACGAGGCGATCCTCGTCGACCTCGCCCGCATCCCGGTCCACATCGACCAGATCGTCTTCACCGTGAACTCCTTCACGGGCCAGACCTTCCAGGAGGTGCAGAACGCGTTCTGCCGCCTGGTCGACGAGACCAACGGCCAGGAGCTCGCCCGCTACACCCTCGCGGGTGGCGGCGCCTACACGGCCCAGATCATGGCGAAGGTGCACCGCTCGGGCCCGGGCTGGGCGATGACGGCCCTCGGCACCCCGGCCAACGGCCGCACCTTCCAGGACCTGATGCCGGCGATCCTGCCGCACCTGTAGAACACGCAAGGCGGCCCGGCGGGCGGCACACGACACGACAACTGACACAGGGGGACGAAGGCATGACGGCCGAGCTGGTGCGGGGGCAGAACCACCCGCTCTCCCAGGCCCGTCTGGAGATCCGGGTCTCGGCCGGTGCGCCGATCGTGGCCGCCGCCACGCTCGGCGACGAGCAGGGCAGGATCCACGGCGTCGAATGGGTGGCCCACCCCGGCGCCCCGACCCTGCCCGGCCTCGAGGTCTCCCGGCAGGCGGCCGCCGACCATCGCCTCGCGGTGGACCTGGACGCCATGCCGGAGGCCGTCCACCGTGTCAGTGTGCTGCTCGCCCTGCCGATCGGGGGCGGCGGCCCGACCCGCTTCGGCGCCGTCCCCGCCCCGTTCGTCGCGGTCACCGGCCTCGACGGCACCGAGGTGGCCAGCTACACCATCGCCGGCCTGGAGGCCGAGTCCGCCGTGGTCGCCCTGGAGCTCTACCGCCGCCAGGGTGCCTGGAAGGTGCGCGCCATAGGCCAGGGGTACGCCGGTGGCCTCGCCGACCTCTTCACCGACCAGGGCCTGGCCCAGGCCCACCAGCTCGCCGGTGGCATCAACGAAGCGGTGGCCCAGGGCGTGGCCCGCTCGATCCCGGCGCCCCCGCCGCGCACGGACGGCGACCGTTCCCGGCAGGCGGCCGGACCCGGCCTCGGCCCGGACCAGTCGGGCCCGGCACAGCAGGGCACCTCAGGTTCCGTGTCACCGCAGCCGACGTCGCCCTACGGCACGCAGACGCCCGGCATGCCGGGCCAGTCCGCGCCGCAGCCGTCGTACCAGGGCGGAACCGGCGCCACCGATCCCACCCAGCCGTCCGCTCCCACGTCCGGCGGACCGATCGACTACAGCCACCCGCGCCGGCAGAACACGGCTCCGCCGCCGCCCCCGCCGACCGCGCCCCCGGCGCAGCCCGGACAGCCCGCGCAGCCCGTCGCGGGCGACGCCACCGGCTGGTCCATGGAGGAGCGGCTCTACAACCAGGTGTGGGGCATGTTCGAGGACCTGGCCCGCACCACCGCCGCGTACCGCAGTGCGGTCGACTTCGCCGAATCGCGCATGGAGAAGGAGCTCGACCAGGTCCTGTCGGACCCGCGCAGCCGGATCGGCGGACAGGGCGACGCCGCCCGCGAGGCGGCCCAGGCCAAGCACGCGGAGCTCGTCAATCAGGCCAGGGCCTCGCTCGACCGGGATCTCGCCCAGCTCACCGCGGAGTCCCAGGTCGTCGAACCCGCGCTGCCGCTCGCCTACGCCCGCTGGGACAACCCGGTCTGGCACGGCTACCGCGTACCGATGGAGATCCCCATGGCCCTGCGCCTGGGTGAGCTCCACCTGCCCGAGAGCGCCGAGCTGCGCATCCCGATGCTGGTCCGGCTGCCGCTGGAGCGCGGCCTGTGGATCGACAGCGGGCGCAGCGGGTCGCTCGATGCTTCCTTCCACGACTCCCACGACCTGCACCGCCTCGCGTTGGAGACGGCGGTGGCGAACGCGGCGCGGCTGCTCGCCGTCTACCCGGCCGGCGAGTTCACCGTGCATGTCATCGACCCGGCCGGTTCGGGCGCGCAGGCACTTGCACCCCTGGTGCAGACCGGTGTGCTGGCGGCCCCGCCCGCGGTGGGCGCGGCCGGGGTCGCGGACGTCCTCGCGCGGCTCACGCAGCGCGTCGACCTCGTGCAGATGGCGCTGCGCGCCGGTGCGCCCGACTCCTTGCCGCCGGGCTTCGACACCTCGCAGCAGCTACTGATCGTCAACGACTTCCCGCACGGCTTCGACGACCGGGCCGTGACCCAGCTCCGCTACCTGGCGGACGAGGGTCCCGCCGTCGGCGTCCACCTGATGATGGTCGCGGACCGCGAGGAGGCGGCCGGCTACGGCCCGCTGCTCGACCCCCTCTGGCGTGCGCTGCTGCGTCTGACCCCCGTGGCCGACGACCACCTCGCCGACCCGTGGGTGGGGCACGCCTGGACCTACGAGCCCTCGCTCGTGCCGGCCGGCAGCCAGATCCTCCAGCAGGTGCTCACACAGGTCGCAGCGGCCCGGGCCAAGCACTGGTAAAGGGCCCCTGACCAGCTAACTTGGTACTTCTTTTGCCAAGCGCTTTACCTTTCCTTGGTGAATGGGGTACTGTTTGTCCCACGGAGGGGAGTACTCCCTGTCTGCTGCGACGTTCCCGTCAATACGGATCCGGCCAGATCCCGGGGCGTCGGCCCATCGTGGGTGGAAGAGACCTCCGGCGCGCGACGACGCTGACATTTGCCGTTACGACTGCCGGAGGCGCAGTGGAAATTTCCACGACCTTGTGGGTCTTGACCATCGTGGGCCTAGCCGCCCTGATCGCGGTCGATTTCTTCATCGGCCGAAAGCCACACGACGTATCAATCAAGGAAGCCGGAATCTGGACGGTCGTCTGGATCGCCCTGGCGGGCCTCTTCGGGCTCGGCCTGCTGATCTTCGGCGACGGACAGGCCGGCGGCGAGTTCTTCGCCGGCTTCATCACCGAGAAGTCGCTGAGTGTCGACAACCTCTTCGTCTTCGTCCTGATCATGGCGAAGTTCGCCGTGCCGTCCCAGTATCAGCAACGGGTGCTGCTGGTCGGTGTCCTCATCGCCCTGGTGCTGCGGGCCATCTTCATCGCCGCGGGTGCCGCGATCCTCGCCAGCTTCGCGTGGGTGTTCTACCTCTTCGGCGCCTTCCTGATCTGGACCGCCTGGAAGCTCATCCAGGAGGCCCGGGCCGACGATGACGACGAGGAGTTCGAGGAGAACAAGCTGCTGAAGGCGGCCGAGCGCAGGTTCGGTGTCGCCGACCGCTACCACGGCACCAAGCTGTGGATCCAGGAGAACGGCAAGCGGGTCATGACCCCGATGCTGGTCGTGATGCTCGCGATCGGCACGACGGACGTGCTCTTCGCCCTGGACTCCATCCCGGCGATCTTCGGCCTGACGCAGGACCCGTACATCGTGTTCACGGCCAACGCGTTCGCGCTGATGGGTCTGCGGCAGCTCTACTTCCTCATCGGCGGTCTGCTGAAGAAGCTGGTCCACCTCAGCTACGGCCTGTCGATCATCCTCGGCTTCATCGGCGTGAAGCTGGTGCTGCACGCACTGCACGAGTCCGGCGTCCACGTTCCCGAGATCAGCATTCCGGTCTCGCTCGGCGTGATCTGCTCGGTCCTGATCGTCACCACGATCACGAGCCTGAGGGCCTCCAAGAAGCAGGCGGCGGCCGAGGCGGCGCAGGAGCGGAGCGAAGGCGCTCCGAAGGACAGCATCGACGTCTGACCATGTCGGACGTAGGAAGAACCATCACCGGGGGTGGTGCTCAGCGAATTGCCGAGCACCGCTCCCGGTGCTTCTTTGGGTGCTGGATGTCCTCGCAGGGGGACACCACGGCCGGGGGTGGAGGCACCTGTGGACGCACCCATGAAGTTCGTACAGATCATCGACTTCGAGACCGAGCGCATCGATGAGATGCGGGAGCTGGCCCAAGAGACGGAACAGCGCCTCGCGGGCCGCAGCGGCGGCCCCACGCGGCGGCTCGTCATCAAGGACCGGGCGCAGACCAACCGCTACCTCGTGGTGATCGAGTTCGACTCCCACGAGGACGCGATGCGCAACAGCGAGGACCCCGAGACGACCAAGTTCGCGGAGCAGATGGCCGCGCTGTGCACCAGGCCGCCGTCCTTCACGGACTGCGACGTACAGGAGACAACCGATTTCGCGTAGCGACATAAGAAGCACAGGGGCCCCGCATCCCCAGGGCGCGGGGCCGCCTGACCGCCATCCTGACCACCACACAGACGAGAATGCGAAGCCTCAACCGCTCTGCGACGATCGCTCCATGATCGATCGGCTCAGGTCGCTCGCGACGGGGTGGACGTACCTCGTGCCGGCGCTCGCGGTCGTCCTGCTGGCCTTCACCTGGGGGCGGGACCTGCCCGGCGCGGTCGTCGCAGTCGTGACGCTGGTCCTCGCGGGTGCCGTCCTGGCCGCCGTACACCACGCCGAAGTGGTCGCGCACCGCGTCGGCGAGCCCTTCGGCTCACTCGTCCTCGCCGTCGCCGTCACGATCATCGAGGTCGCCCTGATCGTGACCCTGATGGTCGACGGAGGCGACAAGAGTTCCACCCTTGCCCGCGACACGGTCTTCGCGGCCGTGATGATCACCTGTAACGGCATCGTCGGCCTGTGTCTGCTCGTCGCCTCGCTGCGGCACCGTACGGCCGTCTTCAACCCGGAGGGCACCGGCGCCGCCCTGGCGACCGTGGCGACCCTGGCCACGCTCAGCCTGGTGCTGCCGACGTTCACCACGAGCAAGCCGGGCCCGGAGTTCTCCACGGTGCAGCTCACGTTCGCCGCGGTCTCGTCGCTGATCCTGTACGGCCTCTTCGTGACGACACAGACCGTGCGGCACCGCGACTACTTCCTTCCCATCACCCGGCAGGGCGACGTGATCGACGGTGACGACCACGCCGACGCGCCCTCCGCCCGCACGGCGCTGGTGAGCCTGGGGCTGCTGGGCCTGGCCCTGATCGGCGTCGTCGGCCTGGCCAAGGGGGTGTCGCCCACCATCGAGGACGGAGTGGCGGCCGCTGACCTGCCCCATGCCGTCGTCGGCGTGATCATCGCTCTGCTGGTGCTGCTTCCCGAGACGATCGCCGCGCTGCGCTCCGCCCGCCGTGACCGGGTGCAGACCAGTCTGAATCTCGCGCTCGGCTCGGCGATGGCGAGCATCGGGCTGACCATCCCGGCGGTCGCACTGGCCTCGGTCTGGCTCACGGGCCCGCTCGTCCTCGGCCTCGGCCCCACCCACATGGTGCTGCTCGCCCTGACGGTGGTGGTGAGCTCGCTGACGGTCGTACCGGGGCGGGCGACACCGCTCCAGGGCGGCGTCCACCTGGTGCTGTTCGCCGCGTACCTGGAGCTCGCGATCAATCCGTGAACCCGCCCCGACCACGGAGCCCGTCACCCGGTGGCGGGCTCCGCAGCCGCGGCCGGCACCGGACGCGTCTCGGGCAGCAGCGTGAAACACCCCAGACTGAGCAGCGCGACGCCGGTCAGATACGCCCCCACGCCCCAGGGCACCCGGCCGTCGCCCTGCTCGACCAGCGCTGTCGCCACGATCGGCGTGAGCGCGCCCCCGATCACGCCGCCGAGGTTGTAGCCCACCGCGGCACCCGTGCAGCGCACTCGGGGCTCGTACAGCTCCGGCAGATACGCGGCGATCACGGCGAACATGGTGATGAAGGCGAGCATCGCCCCGAGGAAGCCCAGGAACATCAGCAGCGGCTGGCCCGTGGCGAGAAGGGCGACCAGCGGGAACATCCACAGGGCGGACGCCGTGCATCCGATGAGGCACAGAGGCCGCCGCCCGTACCGGTCGCCGAGGATCGCCGCCAGCGGTGTCAGCGAGCCCTTCACCACCACCGCGGCCATGATGCAGGTCAGCATGACGCCACGACTCACCCCCAGCCGCTCGGTGGCGTACGCGAGGGACCAGGTCGTCACGGCGTAGAAGATCGCGTACCCGATCGCGAGCGCTCCGGCCGTCAGCAGCACGAGCCGCCAGTGGTCGCGTACGACCTCGGTGAGCGGCACGCGCGCGTGGTCGTCGATCTCGAGGAACCGGGGACTCTCGGCGAGCGACGACCGCAGCCACAGCCCGGCCAGCGCGAGCACACCCGCCGCCCAGAAAGGCACACGCCAGCCCCACGAGGCGAACTGCGCGTCGGACAGCGTCGCCGACAGCCCCAGCACGACACCGTTGGCGAGCAGGAAGCCCAACGCGGGCCCGACCTGCGGAAAGCTCGACCACAGACCGCGCCGCCCGGCCGGCGCGTGCTCGACGGTCAGCAGGACGGCCCCGCCCCACTCGCCGCCGAGTCCCAGTCCCTGGAGAAAACGAAGCACGAGCAGCAGCAGGGGAGCGGCCACACCGATCGTTCCGTACGTCGGTACGCAGCCGACCGCGACCGTGGACGCCCCGGTCAGCAGCAGTGAGGCGACCAGGACCGGTCGGCGTCCGTGCCGGTCCCCGATGTGCCCGAACAGCACCGACCCCAGGGGCCGTGCCACGAAGCCCACCCCGAATGTGGCGAAGGCGGCCAGGGTTCCCGCCACCGGCGAGAACGTCGGGAAGAACAGTGGCCCCAGGACCAGTGCCGCCGCGGTTCCGTAGACGAAGAAGTCGTAGAACTCGATGGCCGTCCCGGCGAGCGAGGCGGCCGCGAGCCGCAGCATGGACGGGGGTGCCTTTACTGTGCGTACGTCGTGCATGCTGCGTCAACTACCCAGCGTGACCGCTGGTTACGGGGGCGTACGGGCGCGCTGGGGCTTTGTCAGTACGTGACGGTGATGCGCCGGGCGGGGCCGTCGATGCGGACGGTGCCGCCGTAGGGGATCACGAGTTGTGGATCGGTGTGGCCGAGGTCCACGTCGAAGACGATGGGGATGTGCGGTGCATATACACGCATGGCCCGCAGCACGGCCTCGCGCTGGTCCGCAGCGTAACGAGCGGCCTCCTCCGGGCCGTTGGGGCGCACGAAGGACCAGGTCTTCGCCCGCCCCATCAACAGTGCGGAGAAGCGGTGGAGCAGCCCGCGCTCGCCCATGTTGCGCAGGGTCCAGAAGACCTCGTCAGCGCTCGGCATCTCCTCCGACGTCTCCAGCAACAGCACTCCACCGTCGTACTCGGAGAGATCGCGCGCGATCTCCCGGTCGGCCATGAGCAGCCAACCGACGATCTCCAGGCAGCCGCCCCAAGTGCGGCCCTCCACCACCCGGTCGGCGTTCACCCACGTCCACCCGCCGCCGGGCCGCGTCTCCGGCTCCGCGTCGAAGGTCGCGGGGTCGGCCCAGTCACGGTTGATGTCGTTCCAGCGCTCGGCGGGCCCGAGTTCGTACTCGCCAGAGGTGAACAGCGCGGCCCGCAGCGAGTCGGCGGTCTGCGGGTGCATGGCACCCGGGCGGCCCAGCTCGCACATCACGGTGGCGCCGTGATAGCCGACGATTCCGGTGTTGCGCAAGAACATCAGCAGGTTCGTGTTGTCACTCATCCCGAAGAACGGCTTCGGGTTCGCCCGGATCAACTCCCGGTCCAGCAACGGCAGCACGGTGATCTGGTCGTCGCCGCCGATCGAGGCGATGACCGCCTTGATGTCGGGGTCGGCGAACGCGGCGTGGATGTCGTCGGCCCGCTCCTGAGGCGTCGAGCCCATCTTGCGGGTCGCCGGATACTCGACCGGTTCGAGCCCGTACTCCTTGCGCAGCCGCTCCAGGCCCAGTTCGTAGGGGCGCGGGAAGAGTCCGGGCAGGCCCGCGCCGGGCGAAATGACGGCGACGCGGTCGCCGGGTGAGGGCTTGGGAGGGTACGAGATCGTGGTCATGTCCGGAGGGTAGGGCGCGAGGCGCGCTTCGTGCATCGTGATAAACCGGGGTCTGAGCAGCGGTCATCGACGGACCGCGCACCCTGAACGGACCGGAGGAACCGTGCCCCGCACCCTGGCCAACGCCCCGATCATGATCCTCAACGGCCCCAACCTGAACCTGCTCGGCCAGCGCCAGCCGGAGATCTACGGCTCCGAGACGCTGGCCGATGTCGAGGCCCTGTGCGCCAAGGCGGCGGCGGCGCACGGCGGCACGATCGACCTCCGGCAGTCCAATCACGAGGGCGAGCTGGTCGACTGGATCCACGAGGCGCGGCTGAACCACTGCGGGATCGTGATCAACCCCGGCGCCTACTCGCACACCTCCGTGGCGATCCTGGATGCGCTCAACACCTGTGACGGCATTCCTGTGTTGGAGGTCCACATCTCCAACATCCACAAGCGTGAGTCCTTCCGGCACCACTCCTACGTCTCGCTGCGCGCCGACGGGGTCATCGCCGGGTGCGGTGTGCAGGGTTACGTGTTCGGAGTGGAGCGGGTCGCGGCGCTGGTGGGGGAGGGGCAGGCGAACACGTGACGCGGCCGGGCCGCGGCTGCGGGAAGGCACGGCTGTAAGGACCGCCCGCCCTTGCGAAGCGGTCCTTACAGCCGCCCGGCCTCCACGATGCGCCGCAGGAAGCGCTGCGTGCGCTCCTGCTGCGGATCGCCGAAGATCTGCTCGGCCGTGCCGCGCTCCAGCACCACCCCTCCGTCCAGAAAACAAACCTGGTCGGCGACCTCGCGAGCGAACCCCATCTCGTGCGTGGCCAGCACCATCGTCATCCCGTCCGCCTTCAAGTCACGCACGACGGTGAGGACTTCGCCCACGAGCTCGGGGTCGAGGGCGGCGGTGATCTCGTCGAGCAGCAGCAGCCGCGGACGTACGGCGAGCGCTCGGACGATCGCGACCCGCTGCTGCTGACCGCCGCTCAGCCGGTCCGGGTACTCGCCCGCCTTCTCGGCGAGCCCCAGCCGCTCCAGCAGCTCACGCGCGTGTGCCTCGGCCTCGGCGCGGGACTGCCCGTGCACCCGGCGCGGGGCGAGGGTGATGTTCTCCAGGACCGTCATGTGCGGGAAGAGGTTGTACGCCTGGAACACCACGCCGATACGGCGGCGTACGGCGTCCTGGTCGACGCGTGGATCGGTGATCTCCTCACCGTCCAGCCAGATCGCACCGTCGTCGATCTCCTCCAGCAGGTTCGCGCACCGCAGCAGCGTGGACTTGCCGGAGCCGGAGGCGCCGATCAGCGCGGTCACCGTGTGCGGGGCGACCTCCAGGTCGACGTCCCGCAGCACCAACGAGCCGCCGAAGGCCTTGCGGACGGACTCCATGCGCAGCACAGGTGCGTCACTCACGGATGCGTCGCTCACAGGGCACCTCCTTGGGCACGCCGGCGGTCCATCCGGGCCGTCACCCAGTCCGTGAAGCGGGTCATCGGAATGGTCAGCGCCACGAAGATCAGGCCGGCGACGATGTAGGGCGTGTAGTTGAGGCTGCGACCCACGATGATGTCCGCGGCCCGTACGGCGTCCACCGCGCCGCCGATCGACACCAGCCCGGTGTCCTTCTGCAACGACACCAGGTCGTTCAGCAGGGGCGGCACCTGGCGGCGCACGGCTTGGGGCAGGACGACGTGCCGCAGGGCCTGCCGGTTGGTCAGGCCGAGCGAGCGCGCGGCGGCGCGCTGCGAGGGGTGCACGGACTCGATGCCCGCCCGGAACACCTCGGCCACGTAGGCCGAATACGTCAGCGTGAGGGCCGTGCCGCCCAGCAGCACCGGATCGACGGTCACGCCCTGGAGCCGCAGTGCGGGGACGCCGAGGACGACGATCATGAGGTTAATGATGAGCGGAAGACCCCGGAAGAAGTCCGTGTAGGCGGCCGCCAGCACCCGCAGCGGGAAGAACACCGGGCCGCGCAGCGTGCGGGCGACGGCGATGAGCATCCCGAGGACCAGCACGCAGGCGCCGCAGATCAGCAGCAGCCGGACATTGAGCCACAGCCCTTCGAGGACCTTGGGGAACGCCTCGCGCGCGTACTCCCACTCGAAGAACGTCTCCTTGGTGCGCGGCCAGCCCGGCGCGTTGACCACGACCAGGTAGAGGACGACACCGCTGACCAGGGTGGAGAGGGCGCCGATGGCCGTGGCGCGGCGGGCGCGGGCGCGCTTGAAGCGCTCGCGGTCCAGGCGCCGCTGCGAGGGGACGTAGCCGTCGTCCGCGCCCGGCATGCCGCCGTCGTCGTCCGCTCCGTCCTGGCCGGACTCCTCCTTCGTGACCGTCACTTGAGCACCGGGGCGTCGACGGCGTCGGACAGCCACTGCTGCTCGAGCTTGTCGAGGGTGCCGTCCTTACGCAGGGCGTCCACGGCGTCCGTCACGCACGAGGTCAGCGCACTGCCCTTGTCGAGCACGAGCCCGAACTGCTCCGGCGTACCGCCCTGGTTCTCGAACTGGCCGACGATCGTCGCGTCCGTCACCTCGGCCGCGGTGATGTAGAAGGCGGTCGGCAGGTCGACCACGATGGCGTCCACCTGCCCGTTCTTCAGCGCCGACTTGGCCTGGTCGTTCTTGGCGTAGGCGGCGGCCTGCTGGGTCGGCTTCACCACGTCGTCGATGTAGTCGAGGCTGGTGGTGCCGACCTGCGCGCCCAGCTTGAGGCCCTTCAGGTCGGCGACGCTCTTCGCCTTGGCGGCCTTGCCGCCCTTGAGCGCGATGACGGCCTGGCGGACGTCGTAGTAGCCGGACGAGAAGTCCACGGCCTTCTTGCGCTCGTCGCTGATCGACACCTGGTTGATGTCGAAGTCGAAGGTCTTCTCGCCGGGTGCGAAAGCCTTGTTGAACGGGACGCTCTGCCAGACGACCGCGCCCTTGTCGTAGCCGAGCTGCTTCGCCACGGCGTACGCGACCGCCGACTCGAAGCCCTCGCCGCTCGCGGGCTTGTCGTCCTTGAACCAGGGCTCGTACGCCGGCTCGTCGGTGGCGACGGTCAGCTTGCCGGACGTCTTGGTGGCCAACTTGCCCTTGGCACAGGTGTTCCCGGCCGAACCCGACGGCGCGTCGGCGGCCTTCTCGTCCGGCTGCGGAGCACAACCGAGAGCGGTGGCGAGCAGGGCGGTCGTTGCGACGGCGACGGCGCGGCGCAGCGCGCGGGGGGCAGGGTGCATGGCGCGAGATTGACAGTACATCGTCGACTTTGTCGAGGTCACGACGGTGAATGTCCGCATATTGGGAACGGGTGTTGCGTTCCTGTGAACATGTCCGGCGGGAGATCGCCGGGGCCGCCGGTCGAGGGCGGGGATTGAGAGACCGGCGGCCCTTTCCGCTCAGGAGCCGTCATCCTTCGCGGGGCTGCTTCCAGTTGACTGCGCAACAACGCGCGCCGGGAGCGCGCGCATGACACCAGCGTGTGTGAACGGTTCACACGGGGCGCGTGCGCGGGGCGCGCGCTTCCAGTATTCGCGCGTGCACTGCTCCGCGCGCCTCACCAGCCCCGTGAGTACAGCGCTTGGGCCGCGCTCACCAACCCTGCGCTCACCAACCCCGCGCGTGCCACTCCGGCAGATGCGGCCGCTCGGCGCCCAGGGTCGTGTCGTCGCCGTGCCCGGGGTAGACCCACGTCTCGTCCGGCAGCGTGCCGAAGATCTTCGTCTCCACGTCGTGGATCAGGCTGGCGAACGCCTTCGGATCCTTACGGGTGTTGCCCACACCGCCGGGGAAGAGACAGTCCCCCGTGAACACATGAGGATGCCCGTGCGGGTCGTCGTAGACGAGGGCGATCGAACCCGGCGTGTGCCCCACGAGGTGGCGCGCGGTGAGCTCCACGCGCCCCACCCGGATGGTGTCGCCGTCGTCGACCAGGACGTCGGTCGGCACCGGGATGCCGTCGGCGTCGTCCCGGCCGGCGTACGTGCGCGCGCCGGTGCCCTCCACGACCGCGGCGAGCGCCTGCCAGTGGTCGCCGTGCTGGTGCGTGGTGACGACGGACGCGATGCCGTCGTCCCCGATCATGCCGAGCAGGGTGTCCGCGTCGTTGGCGGCGTCGATCAGCAGTTGCTCGTCCGTGGCCCGGCAGCGCAGCAGATAGGCGTTGTTGTTCATCGGGCCGACCGCGATCTTGGTGATCATCAGGTCCTTGAGCTCATGCACGTCGGCGGGGCCACCGACCGTCACCTGTCCGCTGTACGTCATGGCGGCAGCCTATAGCGGCGGGGTGGCCGGCGGCCCCCCGGCGCTACAGCGGGGGAAGCGACGGCAGCGCGCCGCCCACCGTCGTGAGTCCGGACCCGTCGCGGCGCCCGGCGAGCCAGCCGAGCAGGTCGGGTGCGGCGCCTCGGACGGTGACCTCGGCGGAGTCCGCCTTGCGGCCTGTGCTCCACGCGTGCGTGCCGTCCGTGAGCGTGGTCGACGGCACGTCGGCGTGACCGGTGAACCGGTCCGCCAAGAAGTCGATCTCCCGCTCCACGAACTCCGCCGGCAGATCCTCCAGCTCGTACCCGATCCCGAGATCGACGTGGTGCAGCTCCACCTCGACCCACCGCCGGAACGGCACCCGGGCCGCCGCGTCGGTGACCCCGTTGCGCAGCTCCACCGTGCGCGCCCAGTCCGCGGGCGCGGCGCCCGCTTCCTGGAAGCGGCTGCCGCTCGCGCGCACGTCGGTGAGCTGGACGTCGAGGGGACGCGGGGCGTCGCGCTCGATGTCGGCGTCCCGGGCGGAGGCGGAGACGTACATGGGGCGCCCTTCGAGGACGTTCACGAGGGCGTCCGCATTGCGGGCGATGTGCGCGAGGACATGGCCGCGGCTCCATCCGGGGAGCCGTGACGGCTCGGCCACTGACGCGTTGTCCAGTTTCGCCGCTGCGGTCAGCAGCCGATCGGTCGCTTCATGTACAGACACCAGGTCACGAGCGTGATCAATCATGGTGCTGACACTAGCCTCGCCACTCCTTTGGGTGAAGGTGGTGAACGAGTGCCGTAAATCGAATGCGCGTGCTATAGGGTCGGTCGTGGCGTCGGGCATGCTGGATGGCCGGGGATTGTTAACGCATCCAGGAATCCGACCGGCGTTGTCAGTGGCGCCCCCTAGTCTGAGAAAGCACGGGGGGACTCGAGTCCGAGAACACACGGGGGCCTCGCCTCCGTGTCACTTCTCTCAAGAAAGGTGCGGACCGGCGTGGCCGACCGTCTCATCGTCCGTGGCGCGCGCGAGCACAATCTGAAGAATGTCTCGCTCGACCTGCCACGCGACTCGCTCATCGTCTTCACGGGCCTGTCGGGGTCGGGCAAGTCCTCGCTGGCCTTCGACACCATCTTCGCCGAGGGGCAGCGGCGCTACGTGGAGTCGCTGTCGTCGTACGCCCGGCAGTTCCTCGGCCAGATGGACAAGCCGGACGTCGACTTCATCGAGGGTCTGTCCCCGGCCGTCTCCATCGACCAGAAATCGACCTCGCGCAACCCGCGCTCGACGGTCGGCACCATCACCGAGGTCTACGACTACCTGCGTCTGCTCTTCGCGCGCATCGGCAAGCCGCACTGCCCCGAGTGCGGCCGGCCGATCTCCCGTCAGTCGCCGCAGGCCATCGTCGACAGGGTCCTGGAGCTGCCGGAGGGGAGCCGCTTCCAGGTGCTGTCGCCGCTGGTGCGCGAGCGCAAGGGTGAGTTCGTCGACCTCTTCGCCGACCTGCAGACCAAGGGCTACTCCCGCGCGCGGGTGGACGGCGAGACCGTCCAGCTTTCCAACCCGCCCACGCTGAAGAAGCAGGAGAAGCACACCATCGAGGTGGTCGTCGACCGTCTGACGGTGAAGGACTCCGCCAAGCGCCGCCTCACCGACTCCGTGGAGACGGCCCTCGGCCTGTCCGGCGGCATGGTCGTGCTCGACTTCGTCGACCTCCCCGAGGACGACCCCGAGCGCGAGCGCATGTACTCGGAGCACCTGTACTGCCCGTACGACGACCTCTCCTTCGAGGAGCTGGAGCCGCGCTCCTTCTCCTTCAACTCTCCGTTCGGCGCCTGCCCCGAGTGCACCGGCATCGGCACGCGCATGGAGGTCGACCCCGAACTGATCGTCCCGGACGAGGACAAGTCCCTCGACGAGGGCGCCATCCACCCCTGGTCGCACGGGCACACCAAGGACTACTTCGGCCGTCTGATCGGTGCCCTCGCCGACGCGCTGGGCTTCCGGACCGACATCCCCTTCGCGGGCCTGCCGCAGCGCGCCAAGAAGGCCCTGCTCTACGGCCACAAGACGCAGATCGAGGTCCGGTACCGAAACCGGTACGGCCGCGAGCGTGTGTACACGACGCCCTTCGAGGGGGCCGTTCCCTTCGTCAAGCGCCGGCACAGCGAGTCCGAGAGCGACGCCAGCCGTGAGCGCTTCGAGGGGTACATGCGCGAGGTGCCCTGCCCCACCTGTGAAGGCACCCGACTGAAGCCGATCGTCCTCGCGGTCACGATCATGGAGAAGTCGATCGCCGAGGTCTCCGCGATGTCGATCAGCGACTGCGCCGAGTTCCTGGGCGAACTGAAGCTCAACGCCCGCGACAAGAAGATCGCCGAGCGCGTGCTGAAGGAGGTCAACGAGCGGCTGCGGTTCCTGGTCGACGTCGGCCTCGACTACCTCTCGCTCAACCGCGCGGCAGGCACGCTCTCCGGCGGCGAGGCCCAGCGCATCCGCCTGGCCACCCAGATCGGCTCCGGACTCGTCGGCGTGCTGTACGTCCTCGACGAGCCCTCCATCGGTCTGCACCAGCGCGACAACCACCGGCTGATCGAGACCCTCGTCCGGCTGCGCGACATGGGCAACACGCTCATCGTCGTCGAGCACGACGAGGACACCATCAAGACCGCCGACTGGATCGTCGACATCGGCCCCGGCGCCGGTGAGCACGGCGGCAAGGTCGTGCACAGCGGCTCCCTGAAGGAGCTGCTCGCCAACTCCGAGTCGCAGACCGGCCAGTACCTGGCCGGCAAGAAGGCGATCCCGCTGCCCGACATCCGGCGCCCGCACGACCCGTCCCGGCTGCTCACGGTGCACGGCGCCCGGGAGAACAACCTCCAGGACATCGACGTCTCGTTCCCGCTGGGCGTGTTCACCGCGGTCACGGGCGTGTCCGGCTCCGGCAAGTCGACGCTGGTCAACGACATCCTGTACACGCACCTGGCCCGCGAGCTCAACGGCGCCCGCAACGTCCCCGGGCGGCACACGCGCGTGGACGGCGACGACCTCGTCGACAAGGTCGTGCACGTCGACCAGTCGCCCATCGGCCGCACCCCGCGCTCGAACCCGGCGACGTACACCGGCGTCTTCGACCACATCCGCAAGCTGTTCGCCGAGACCACCGAGGCGAAGGTCCGCGGATACATGCCGGGCCGGTTCTCCTTCAACGTCAAGGGCGGCCGCTGCGAGAACTGCGCGGGCGACGGCACCATCAAGATCGAGATGAACTTCCTCCCGGACGTGTACGTCCCGTGCGAGGTCTGCCACGGTGCCCGGTACAACCGGGAGACCCTGGAGGTCCACTACAAGGGCAAGTCCATCTCCGAGGTCCTCAACATGCCGATCGAAGAGGCCATGGACTTCTTCGAGGCCGTCCCGGCGATCAACCGGCACCTGAAGACGCTGAACGACGTCGGTCTCGGCTACGTCCGGCTCGGCCAGTCGGCGACGACCCTGTCCGGCGGTGAGGCCCAGCGCGTGAAGCTCGCGAGCGAGCTCCAGAAGCGCTCCACCGGCCGCACGGTCTACGTCCTCGACGAGCCGACCACCGGTCTGCACTTCGAGGACATCAGCAAGCTGCTCAAGGTCCTCTCCGGCCTGGTCGACAAGGGCAACACGGTCATCGTCATCGAGCACAACCTCGACGTGATCAAGACCGCCGACTGGCTCGTGGACATGGGCCCCGAGGGCGGCGCCGGCGGTGGCCTGGTCATCGCGGAGGGCACGCCTGAGCAGGTTGCCGCGGTGCCCGCCAGCCACACCGGCAAGTTCCTGCGCGAGGTCCTCGGCGCCGACCGCATCAGCGACGCGGCCTCGGTGAAGGCCCCACGCAAGGCGGCGGCCAGGAAGACGGTCGCGGCGGGGACGGCGGCGAAGAAGACGGCGACGGCCAGGACCACGAAGGCGGCCAACAACAAGGCCACCGACAAGGCGGCCGGGGCCACGAAGAAGGCGGCCGCCGCGAAGAAGGCGACTCCCGCGAAGAAGACGACGCGGGCCCGCAAGGCCTGAGTCGGGCGAGCGGCGAGTCCGAACAAATACCGAAACGGGCGGGGGGGGGGGGGGGGGGGGGAGGGGGGGGGAGGGGGGGGGGGGGGGGGGGGGGAGGGGGGGAGGGGGGGGAGGGGGGGGGGGGGGGGAGTGTGGTCGGGGTTCCCGTTGGGGTTTTTTTCAACAACCTACAGGAGGGAGGGAAACCAAAAAC
>NZ_JBVJPT010000006.1:163759-228657 GCF_055609385.1 Streptomyces sp. NPDC036764 | reverse complement strand
AAAAAAAAAAGAGACGGGGGAAAGGGGATGGAGCAGGAAAACCGAAACACCAAAAACCCCCCCCCCCCCCCCCCCCCCCCCCCCCCCCCCCCCCCCCCCCCCCCGCCCGTTGGATCATCAGCGGCCCGAGCCAGGCGGCCGCAAAGGACCTTGACTCCTCAACAGTGGAAAGCGACTCTCCTCAGCAGCGGCTTGGAGAGACACGCGGAACGCCTCCTAGAAGTCCCCCAGTTCGGAGGCGTACGGCGGCTCGGCACCCGCCCGGGAGCAGGTGATCGCGGCAGCCCGCGCCGCGAACCGCAGCAGTCGTGTCCAGCCCTCGGCGTCGAGTCCCACGAGCGCCTCGGCGGACAGCGCGTCCTGGGCGGCCAGGCCGTGCAACAGGGCCGCGTTCACGGTGTCGCCCGCACCGATCGTGTCCACGACGCCGACCTCTTCGCCGGGTACGGAGTGCACGGCGCCGTCCCGCGTGAAAGCGGTCAGCCCGTCACCGCCCCGGGTGATCACGACTGCCGCAGGTCCCGAGTCCAGCCACTCACGCGGCGTGCCGCCCAGCCACTGCGCGTCCTCCTCGGAGAGCTTGAGCAGCGACACCGACGGCAGCCAGCTCTTGAACCGGGCCCGGTAGCCATCCGGGTCGGGGATCAGCCCGGCCCTGATATTCGGGTCGAGCGCGGTGAACACCCCTCGCGCGGCCGCGCTGCGCATCAGCTCCTCATAGGCGCTCGCCCCAGGCTCCAGGACGAGCGAGCAGGTGCCGAACGAGACCGCGCGGGTCTGCGCGGGCAGCTCCGGAGGCGCCGTGAAGAGCCGGTCGGCGGTTCCCTCGACATAGAAGGAGTAGGCGGCCGAACCCCTCTCGTCGATGGTGGCGACCGCGAGCGTCGTCGGCTCGATCCCGCGCTGCACGGCCGACACGTCCACCCCGGCCTCCCGTAGCCCGTCGAGCAGGGCCTCACCGAACGCGTCGGAGGAGGTCCGGGAGCAGAAGGTGGTGGGGGAGCCGAGCCGCCCCAGGGCCACGGCGGTGTTGTACGGGCCGCCGCCGAGCGCCGGCTTCAGGCTCGCGAGGGCGCCCCTGCCCTGCGGTACCAGGTCGATCAGGGCCTCACCGGCGACGACGATCACGAGGCGGTTCCTTTCACGGACGTCAGGGACTGTTCGGGGCAGCCGCACGAGGTGCGGTGCACGAAAGCGCAGGGGAGGCGCACGGTCCGGGCCGGCCGGTCCGGTGAGGCGAGACGGTCCAGCAGCACGCGCACCGCCTGGGCGCCGATGTCCCTGCTGGGTTGGGCGATCGCGGTCAGCCTGGGTGAGAACAGATCGGCCCAGGCGAAGTCGTCGAAGCAGCACAGCGCGATGTCATCGGGCACGGACAGGCCGTGACCGAGCAGGCCGCGCAGGGCGCCCATGGTCATCGCGTTGTTGGCGGTGACGAGCGCGGTGGGCGGCGAGGTGAGCGACAGCAGTGCGGCGGTGGCCTGTTCGGCGCCGGGTGCCTCGGAGTTGCCGTGCACGACGAGCTCCTCGTCGTATGCGAGCCCCGCGGCCATCAGCCCGTCCCGGTATCCGGTGAGTCGCTCGCTGGTGGTGCTGAGTCCTGGAAGGCCGGCGACGAGGCCGATCCGCCGGTGGCCGAGGCCGGCGAGGTGGGCGACCAGGCGGGCCATGGGCTCGGCGCTTTCGGCGCAGACCTGGTCGAACCCTGGTGAGCCGTCCGCCGGGCTCTCGACCACGCGGTCGAGCAGGACGGTCGGCACCTTGTGACGCCCCAGGTAGGCGAGGAGTTCCCGCGGGTCGGCGGAGGGCGCGACGATCATGCCGTCCACGCGGCGCTCATGCAGAAGCTGCACGACTTTGCGTTCATGCTCCGGATCGTCATGCGGGTCGGCGATGAGCAGGCTGTAGCCGTGTTGCAGGGCCGCGGCCTCGACCCCCTGGAGGATCTCCGTGAAGTACGGGTTGCTGATCGCCGACACCGCGAGCCCGATGGACCGGGTGCGGGAGGTGACCAAGGAGCGGGCGAGGGTATTGGGCGTGTAGCCGAGCTCCTCCATGGCATCCAGCACCGCCTGGCGAGTGTGGGGCAGCACGGGGCGGGTCTCGTTCAGCACATGCGAGACGGTCGCCACCGACACGCCGGCGCTCCGCGCGACGTCGGCCATGGTCGCCATCGGAATGCCCTCCCTCTCTGCCGCCTCGCGCAGGGCCCGGTCCGGGGCAGGTGCGGCTCTTCTGGCCGGGAAGGTATCCCATCCGGAGCCTCGCGTAAACGCTTGCGCAATCGTTTACGTCTCGGACCGAACGTGTCGAGAGGAGCCTTCGAAGCGGTGAGTGCGGAGGCGCACCAAGGCGTACCGGGGGCAGAAGCCGACGTCAGAAGCCCACGTCAGAAGCCGGCGGGCGACCGGGCCGAGTACAGCCCGAGAGGGCCGCTCACTCCCACTCCCACCCGATGCCCACGATCCCGGTCCGCACCCGTGGCTCGACGAGGTGGACGGATCGGTGCAGCCCGCTGAGGGGGAGTCCCTGGCGGCCACTGCGGGGTGCCGCCGCGGAGTGCTGGGCGAATCGGTGGCAGCGGGCCGGGAGGGCGTCCTCGGCGAAGCGGACCTGGAGGGCGTACTGGCCGCCCGCGAGGGGGAAGCCGCGGGCGTACTCGCGGGACACGTCCGCCGTGCCGTCCTCGACACGGTAGCGGAACAGATAGGTGTCGCCGGCCCGCAGACGCGCGCCGAAGAGCAGCTCGGCGACGAGGACACCGGTGTCGTGATGCCAACGGATGCGGCCCGTGCGGCAGTTCTCCAGCGCGTGCACCGTCATGCGCTCCGGCGTGCACCCCGGGTCGCCGTGGTGGACGGCCATGAAGCGGTCCACGCCGTCCTTGTGGGCGCGCACGATGTGGTGCGACTCGCGCCCCGCCAGTTCGCGGCGCGCCCCGATCCGTACCAGCTCATGGTGGGCGAGCGTGTGCAGGCCGTCGTCGACCGGACAGTCCAGTTCGGCAAGCAGCCGCTCCAGCATGCCCGAGGCCTCCACCAGGGAGCGGTAGGAGCGGGCGGCGGGCTGCTGGAGGGCCGGGTGGTCGTCGGCTTCGGACAACAGCCTGATCAGGGATTCCTCCGGTAGCTGCAGGATCTCCTCCAGCGCCCGCACCGCGCGCAGTGACTCGGGGCGCTGGGGCCGCCGGGCTCCCTGCTGCCAGTAGCTCAGGCTGGTGACGCCGACCTTCACACCCCGACGGGACAGATGGTGCTGCACGCGCTGGAGAGGCAGCCCCCGAGCGGCTATCGCTGCGCGCAGGGCGGCATGGAAGGGGCCGCCTCGCAGGGCCATGTCCAGTTCCGCGGAGGCGACGGGGGCGATGTCCGCGTGCTGTGTGGCGTGCGGCATGCACGGGCCTTTCTGTGGTTGTTGCACAACGGCTGGTCAGACCGTTCACGCGGCTGATCGGAGGCACCCCGTCAGGGGGTCGGGGGGTGTTCACATCCGTACGCCGCCGTTCAGGTCCCCGAGTTCCCCCGCATTGAAGCGTGTTGACCAAGTCCCGACAACACCTGATGCCCAACAGCAGCCCACTGCTGGCCGAGTCGCGATACGTCCACATCAAGTCGTCGTGTCCGTGCCGGTGTTGCCGATCACGTCCCCGTTGGCATGCGGCGGCGTAGCCCTCGCGGGACACGCGAGCGCCCACGAGTCGGTCGTGAGGATCCTGGACCCACCGGCGCCCGCGAGTCCGAGGTGAGGACCCAGGACGCCCGCCCGCGTGCCCCGCGAGTCCGAGGTGAGGAACCAGGACACCCGCCCGCGTGCCCCGCGAGTCCGGGGTGAGGACCCAGGACACCCCCCCGCGTGCCCCGCGCGCCCTCGCCCGGACGGCCAAAGCCAAGGGTCGCCCTCCGCCGCGGGCACAGGCCGGCGCCCTTATGTCACCGAGAGCGGCCTCGAGGAACACGTCCGCGGCATGCCGGGCAGGGCTACGGCTCGCCGAGAGCGGCGGCGACAAGGGCCCTGTGCTGGCCGTTCTCGCCTTTCCACAGTCCCGCCGGCCGTGGCGGAGGTTATCCACAGCCTCGCCGGACTGTCACCGGGCGCCAGTAGGGTGTGAGACATGGCCGACCCCTCCAGCTACCGCCCCCAGCCGGGACAGATCCCCGACTCTCCCGGGGTGTACAGGTTCCGTGACGAGCACCGCCGGGTGATCTACGTCGGAAAGGCGAAGAGCCTGCGCCAGCGCCTGGCGAACTACTTCCAGGACCTGGCGGGCCTCCACCCGCGCACCCGCACGATGGTGACCACGGCCGCGTCCGTGGAGTGGACGGTGGTGTCCACGGAGGTCGAAGCCCTGCAGCTCGAGTACTCCTGGATCAAGGAGTACGACCCCCGGTTCAACGTCAAATACCGCGACGACAAGAGCTACCCGTATCTCGCGGTGACGATGAACGAGGAGTTCCCGCGCGTGCAGGTGATGCGCGGTCACAAGAAGAAGGGCGTCAGGTATTTCGGGCCGTACGCGCACGCGTGGGCGATCCGGGACACCGTCGACCTCCTGCTGCGCGTCTTCCCGGTCCGCACCTGCTCGGCCGGCGTGTTCAAGAACGCCTCCCGCACCGGCCGCCCCTGCCTGCTCGGCTACATCGGCAAGTGCTCCGCCCCCTGCGTGGGGCGCGTCTCCGCCGAGGACCACCGTGAACTCGCCGACGAGTTCTGCGACTTCATGACCGGCCGTACCGGCACCTATCTGCGCCGCCTGGAGAAGCAGATGATGGAGGCGGCCGAAGAGATGGAGTACGAGCGGGCCGCCCGCCTGCGCGACGACATCGAGGCCCTGAAGAAGGCCATGGAGAAGAACGCGGTCGTGCTCGCCGACGCGACCGACGCCGACCTCATCGCCGTCGCCGAGGACGAGCTCGAGGCGGCCGTGCAGATCTTCCACGTCCGCGGCGGACGCGTCCGCGGCCAGCGCGGCTGGGTCACCGACAAGGTCGAGGAGATCACCACCGGCGCCCTCGTCGAGCATGCCCTCCAGCAGCTCTACGGCGAGGAGACCGGGGACGCGGTGCCCAAGGAGGTGCTCGTCCCGGCCCTGCCCGACCCGCTGGAGCCCGTGCAGGAGTGGCTGTCGGGGCGCCGCGGCTCCAACGTCTCCCTGCGCATCCCGCAGCGCGGCGACAAGCGCGCCCTGATGGAGACGGTCGAGCGCAACGCCCAGCAGGCCCTCGTCCTGCACAAGACCAAGCGCGCCTCCGACCTGACCACCCGCTCGCGCGCGCTGGAGGAGATCGCCGACGCCCTCGAGCTGGACAGCGCCCCGCTGCGGATCGAGTGCTACGACATCTCCCACCTCCAGGGCGACGACGTGGTGGCCTCGATGGTCGTCTTCGAGGACGGCCTGGCCCGCAAGAGCGAGTACCGCCGCTTCCAGATCAAGGGCTTCGAGGGCCAGGACGACGTCCGCTCCATGCACGAGGTGATCACCCGGCGCTTCAAGCGCTACCTCGCCGAGAAGGAGCGCACGGGCGAGTGGGCCGACGGCGAGAACACCCTCGCCGGCACGCCCTCCGGCACCCTCGACGACTCGTCGTCCACTGCGCTGGGTGACCCGTCATCCACCCCGCTGGGCGACCCGTCGTCCACGCCGCTCGGTGACCCGTCGCTCACCCCGCCAGGCGACCCGTCATCCACGGCGCTCGGTGACCCGTCGCTCACCCCGCCCGGCGACCCGTCGGCCGACCCCCTCACCACCACCTCCCCCGACGCTCTCGCCAACGCCCTCAAGGACGACGACGGCCGCCCCAAGCGCTTCGCCTACCCGCCCCAGCTCGTCGTCGTGGACGGTGGCCAGCCGCAGGTCGCGGCCGCCCAGCGGGCCCTGGACGAGCTCGGTATCGACGACATCGCCGTCTGCGGCCTCGCCAAGCGCCTGGAGGAGGTCTGGCTGCCCGGCGACGACGACCCGGTCGTCCTGCCCCGCTCCAGCGAGGGCCTGTATCTGCTCCAGCGCGTCCGTGACGAGGCCCACCGCTTCGCGATCACCTATCAGCGCACCAAGCGCGCCAAGCGCTTCCGGTCGAGCCCGCTGGACGACGTCACCGGCCTCGGCGAGACCCGCAAGCAGGCGTTGATCAAGCACTTCGGTTCGGTGAAGAAGCTGCGAGCTGCGACCATCGACCAGATCTGCGAGGTTCCCGGTATAGGTCGCAAGACGGCCGAGACGATCGCCGCGGCCTTCGCCCAGGCGGCCCCGGCCGCGCCCGCCGTGAACACGGCGACTGGAGAGATCATGGAAGACGAGGAATCCGAAACGACGGCGGAGACCTCGGGGGAGCCCGTGTCCGCGGGCGCCCCGGACGAACGACGGGGGCAGGAGAGATGAGCGAGCACCAGACACAGCCCGCAGGCGAGCGAGATCAGCGAGCCCAGGAAACGCACAGTGACACCGGCGAGGATCTCACCCAGCAGGACGCACTCCAGACAGACGGAGCACAGGTGAGTACGGGTAGCGATACGGCCGGGGCCCCCGAGGCGGCCATCCCCGAGCTGGTGATCATCTCCGGCATGTCCGGGGCCGGCCGCTCGACGGCGGCCAAATGTCTGGAGGACCTCGGCTGGTTCGTCGTCGACAACCTCCCGCCCGCGCTGATCCCCACCATGGTGGAGCTCGGTGCCCGTTCCCAGGGCAACGTGGCGCGGATCGCGGTGGTCGTCGACGTGCGAGGCCGTCGCTTCTTCGACAACCTCCGCGAGTCCCTCTCCGACCTCGACACCCGGGGCGTGACCCGCCGGACCGTCTTCCTGGAGTCCTCCGACGACGCCCTGGTGCGCCGTTTCGAGTCGGTGCGCCGCCCGCACCCCCTCCAGGGCGACGGCCGGATCGTCGACGGCATCGCCGCCGAGCGTGAGCTGCTGCGTGAGCTGCGCGGCGACGCCGACCTGGTGATCGACACCTCCAGCCTCAACGTGCACGAGCTGCGGGCCAAGATGGACGCCCAGTTCGCCGGCGAGGAGGAGCCCGAGCTGCGGGCCACGGTCATGTCCTTCGGCTTCAAGTACGGCCTCCCGGTCGACGCCGACCTGGTCGTGGACATGCGCTTCCTGCCCAACCCGCACTGGGTCCCGGAGCTGCGCCCGTACACCGGCCTCAACGAGGAGGTGGCGGCGTACGTCTTCAATCAGCCCGGCGCGAAGGAGTTCATCGACCGCTACTCCGAGCTGCTCCAGCTCATCGCGGCCGGATACCGTCGCGAGGGCAAGCGGTACGTGACCATCGCGGTCGGCTGCACCGGCGGTAAGCACCGCTCGGTCGCCACCTCCGAAAAGCTCGCCGCCCGCCTCGCCTCCCAGGGCGTGGAGACGGTGGTCGTACACCGGGACATGGGACGGGAATGACGGGACGTACTCCGCGGCTGAGCAGGTTGCGCCGGGCCGTGCCCGAGACACGCGCAAGCCGGCCCGCCGAAGTCCGGGGCGGCCGACCACGTCGCCGGGGCACCCAGCCCAAGGTCGTCGCCCTGGGCGGCGGCATGGGGCTGTCCGCCTCGCTCGCCGCGCTGCGCCGGATCACCGGCGACCTCACCGCCGTCGTCACCGTGGCCGACGACGGCGGCTCCAGCGGGCGTCTGCGCGACGAGCTGGGCGTGCTCCCGCCCGGGGACCTGCGCAAGGCGCTGGCCGCGCTGTGCGGCGACGACGACTGGGGCCAGACCTGGGCACGCGTCATCCAGCACCGCTTCCACTCCCAGGGTGACCTGCACGATCACGCGGTCGGCAATCTGCTGATCGTCGCCCTGTGGGAGCAGCTCGGCGATCACGTCCAGGCCCTGGACCTGGTCGGCAAGCTGCTCGGCGCACACGGGCGTGTGCTGCCCATGTCCGCCGTGCCGCTGGAGCTCCAGGCCCTGGTCAAGGGCCACGACCCGGACCGGCCGGAGGAGGTCGACACCGTCCGCGGGCAGGCCAACGTCGCCCTCACCCCCGGTGAGGTGCATTCGGTGCACGTCGTGCCGCACGACCCGCCCGCCGTCCCGGAAGCCGTCGCCGCCGTCCGCGACGCGGACTGGGTGGTGCTCGGCCCCGGGTCCTGGTTCTCCTCGGTCATCCCCCATCTGCTCGTGCCGGAACTCCTGGACGCGCTCACCGAGACGAAGGCGCGCCGGGTACTCTCCCTGAACCTCGCTCCGCAGCCGGGAGAAACCGAGGGCTTCTCCCCGCAGCGTCATTTGGAGGTTTTGGGACGACACGCCCCTAAACTCGCCCTGGACGTGGTGCTGGCCGACGAGGCCGCTGTGCCCGACCGCGATGTGCTCACCGAGGCCGCCAAGCGGCTCGGTGCGGCGGTCGAGCTGGCCCCGGTGGCCCGGACGGACGGGACGCCCCGGCACGACCCGGAGCTCCTCGCCGCCGCGTACGACCGTATTTTTCGGATGCATGGAAGGATCGGCCCATGGCGATGACGGCAGCGGTGAAGGACGAGATCTCCCGACTCCCCGTCACCCGGACCTGCTGCAGGAAGGCGGAGGTCTCCGCCCTTCTGCGGTTCGCCGGCGGCCTCCACCTGGTCAGCGGGCGCATCGTGATCGAGGCGGAGCTGGACACCGCCATGGCGGCCCGCCGCCTCAAGCGGGACATCCTGGAGATCTTCGGCCACAGTTCCGAGCTGATCGTGATGGCTCCGGGCGGGCTGCGCCGCGGCTCCCGTTACGTCGTACGGGTGGTAGCGGGCGGTGACCAGTTGGCCCGGCAGACCGGTCTGGTCGACGGGCGGGGCCGTCCGATCCGCGGTCTGCCGCCGCAGGTCGTGTCCGGGGCCACCTGTGACGCCGAGGCCGCCTGGCGCGGCGCCTTCCTGGCGCACGGCTCGCTCACCGAGCCCGGTCGCTCGTCCTCCCTCGAGGTGACCTGCCCGGGCCCTGAGGCCGCGCTCGCTCTGGTCGGTGCCGCCCGCCGCCTGTCGATCGCGGCGAAGGCCCGTGAGGTGCGCGGGGTCGACCGGGTCGTCGTCCGTGACGGTGACGCCATCGGTGCCCTGCTCACCCGCCTGGGTGCGCACGAGTCCGTGCTCGCCTGGGAGGAGCGCCGGATGCGTCGCGAGGTCCGTGCCACGGCGAACCGCCTCGCCAACTTCGACGACGCCAACCTGCGCCGTTCCGCCCGTGCGGCCGTCGCCGCCGGTGCCCGCGTCCAGCGCGCCCTGGAGATCCTCGGCGAGGAGGTCCCCGAGCACCTCGCCGCCGCCGGACGCCTGCGCATGGAGCACAAGCAGGCGTCCCTGGAGGAGCTGGGCGCGCTCGCCGACCCGCCGCTGACCAAGGACGCCGTCGCCGGCCGTATCCGCAGGCTGCTGGCCATGGCCGACAAGCGGGCCCAGGACCTCGGCATCCCGGGCACCGAGGCCAACCTCAGCGAGGAGCTGGCGGACAACCTCGTGGGATGACCCGACAGATCGTCAACACCTGTGTTGCCGGCGTCCGCTTGGGACGTCGGCACCGGTATTTGTGGGTCTTTGCGGCGCTCTTGACTGGAACATGAAGTGGCATGAGCCTGGCAGTCATTCGTCACTGTGGCGAATCACTGCTAGGGGGGTACATGAGACCCAGAGCGAGATCGATCCTCGCTGTCGGCGCGCTCCTCATAGGTGGAGCGAGTTTCGCACCCATCGCCCAGGCACAACCGGACGGTTCACAAGATTCCGACCCGAGCGAAGTGAAGGTCTTCCGGGCCGAGGTCACCAAGAAGCAGGTACCCCTGCTGCTGGCGGCAGGTCAGGACGGCCACGAACTCAGTGAGCAGGCACCCGCGAAGGGCACGGCCACCGTCGAGGTCTACCTCACCGACGACCAGGCCGAGAAGCTTCAGAAGCAGGGCGTCGAGCTCACCGAGCACGACCTCTCCGCCAAGGCGGAGGCCCGCACGGAGAAGGCCGCGGAGGGCGTGTTCCGCCCGTACAGCGGAGCTGGGGGGCTCAAGGAGGAGATCGTGCGGACCGGGCAGGAGAACCCCGGTCTGACCAAGGTCGTCTCCATCGGCAAGACGGTGGGTGGCCAGGACATCCTGGCCCTCAAGCTCACCAAGAACGCCAAGAACACGAAGGACGGCGCCAAGCCCTCCGTCCTCTACATGTCCAACCAGCACGCGCGCGAGTGGATCACGCCGGAGATGACCCGGCGTCTGATGCACTACTACCTGGACAACTACAAGACGGACAAGCGCGTCAAGAAGATCGTCGACTCGAACGAGCTGTGGTTCGTCCTCTCGGCCAACCCCGACGGCTACGACTACACCTTCAAGGACGCCGCCAACCGCCTGTGGCGCAAGAACCTGCGGGACATCAACGCCGACGGCGTCATCAGCACCGGCGACGGCGTCGACCTCAACCGCAACTTCTCCTACAAGTGGGGCTACGACGACGAGGGTTCGTCCCCGAACCCCACCAGCGAGACCTACCGCGGCGCGTCCCCGGCGTCCGAGCCCGAGACCAAGGCGCTGGACTCCTTCCAGAAGCGCATCGGCTTCACGTACGGCATCAACTACCACTCCGCCGCCGAACTCCTCCTCTACGGCGTCGGCTGGCAGGTGGCCACCAACACCCCCGACGACGTGCTGTACAAGGCGCTCGCCGGAACCCCGGACAACTCCGCGATCCCCGGCTACCGCCCGCAGGTCTCCTCGGAGCTGTACACGACCAACGGCGAGGCGGACGGTCACGCATCGAACGTCAACGGCCTGGCGATGTACACGCCCGAGATGTCGACCTGCCAGACCGCGTCGGCCATCGACCCGAACGACCAGTGGAACGCGGCCGACTGCCAGTCGGTGTTCAACTTCCCGGACGACGAGAAGCTGATCCAGGACGAGTTCGCCAAGAACGTGCCGTTCGCGCTGTCCGTCGCCGAGAGCGCCGCGCGGCCCGACCAGCCCGTCTCCTCACTCGGTCTGAAGGCCGCCGACTTCACCCCGGCGCCGTTCACCACGTCGTACTCGCGCGGCGCGGACCAGGAGGTCTCCGTCGTCGTACGCAAGTCCGTGCGCGACAAGGAGCTCAAGTACCGCGTCAACGGCGGCCGTACGCACGACATGGCGCTCAGGCCCTGGAAGGGCGGCGAGACATACGGCGGTGAGGACAACCTCTACTTCGACGAGTACCGCGCCAAGGTCGCCGACGGCGATCAGGGCGACAAGGTCGAGGTGTGGTTCACCGGCGAGACCAGGAGCGGGAAGAAGGTCTCCAGCGAGCACTTCACGTACACCGTGGCCGAGCGGCCGCGCGCGGACGTGCTCGTGGTCGCCGAGGAAGGCGCCGGCGCCGCCCACGCTCAGAAGTACGTCGACGCGCTCAAGGCCAACGGCCACCGGGCGGTCGTCTGGGACGTCGCCGCACAGGGCGCGCCCGACGCGCTGGGCGTGCTGGGCCACTTCGACACCGTCGTCCACTACACCGGCGCGAACGTCCCGGGCAACGCCACCCAGCTCCAGTTGCGCGCCTACCTCAACGAGGGCGGCACGCTGGTGGAGGCCGGCGAGCAGGCCGGCGGCAACGTCGACCTCGGTGGCGGCACCCTGTCGAACGACTTCAGCCAGTACTACCTGGGCGCCTACTCCCGTACGGCGCTCCCCGGCGCCACCGGCTTCGCCGGCTCCGGTGAACTCGGCGGCTTCACCGGAGCGCTCGGCGACGCCACCGGCAACCCGCTGGACAAGGCCGGGAGTTACAGCGTCACCTCGGACCAGCTCGCCGCCGACAAGTACCCGCAGTTCGCCAGCGCGGGCGCGGGCCAGTTCGCCGGGACCGTCAACCCGTTCGGCCCCTACGCGGGTTCGTGGATGGCGGCCGCCGTGCACACCGACGACGCCTACAAGCGGCTCACCAGGACCGTCGACCTCACCGGTGTGACCGCGGCGCAGCAGCCGACCCTGCGCACCCAGTTGCTGTGGGACGTCGAGCCCGGCTACGACAACGTCCTGATCGAGGCCCATGGCACCGGGGCCGAGGACTGGACGACTCTTCCCGAGAAGAACGGCGCCAGCAGCAACGCCGTTCCGGCGGAGTGCGAGGCCGGCTTCTACATGGCCGGACACCCCTGGCTCAAGCACTACCTGACACAGTCGGCCGCGGGCTGCACCGCGTCCGGCACCAGCGGCCAGTGGAACGCCCTCACCGGTGCCTCCGCGGGCTGGAAGCAGGTCGAGTTCGACCTGAGCGCGTACGCCGGCAAGTCCGTCGAGATCTCGATCAGTTATGTCTCCGACCCGGGCTTCGGCGGGCGCGGCGTCCTCGCCGACCAGGCCTCGCTCGTCGTCGGCGGCACGGCCACCGAGACCGAGGGCTTCGAGACGTCGCTCGGCGCCTGGAGCGTGGGCGGACCGCCCGCGGGCAGCCCGGCCGTGCTCAAGGACTGGGCGCGCACCGGAGCGCTGTTCCAGACGTACGGCGCGATCACCACGGACGACACGGTGCTGCTGGGCTTCGGCCTGGAACACGTCACCGCGGCGGCCGACCGTGCGGCGCTCATCGGGAAGGCCCTCTCCTCACTTGAGGACTGACACGCCGAGGTCAACGGTGCGCAACGCAGCGTGACCGAAACGAGTGATCCGGGCTTCCGGGCGGGGCGGTCCGTACCCCTACTGGCGGGTACGGGCCGCCGTGCCGTCTATGAGGCATCTGGATGTCACCACGGAGGCCGCAGAGAGGTAGGGTCGTAGGCGGTCGGGGACATCCCAAATAGAGCTCGCCGGCACCGCATGGCCGGCGTACCAACGAGGAGATCGGTTCGTGACGATCCGCGTAGGCATCAACGGCTTCGGTCGTATCGGTCGCAACTACTTCCGCGCGCTGCTGGAGCAGGGCGTAGGCATCGAGATCGTGGCTGTCAACGACCTGGGTGATACTGCGACCACCGCCCACCTGCTGAAGTACGACACCATCCTGGGCCGCCTCAAGCACGAGGTCACCCACACCGCCGACAGCATCACGGTCGACGGCCACACCATCAAGGTGCTCTCCGAGCGCAACCCCGCCGACATCCCGTGGGGCGAGCTGGGCGTCGACATCGTCATCGAGTCGACCGGCATCTTCACCAAGAAGGAAGACGCCGCCAAGCACATCGCCGGCGGCGCCAAGAAGGTCCTCATCTCGGCTCCGGCCAAGGACGAGGACATCACCATCGTCATGGGCGTCAACCAGGACAAGTACGACCCGGCGAACCACCACGTCATCTCCAACGCCTCCTGCACCACCAACTGTGTGGCGCCGATGGCGAAGGTCCTCGACGAGAACTTCGGCATCGTCAAGGGCCTGATGACGACGGTGCACGCGTACACGAACGACCAGCGCATCCTCGACTTCCCGCACAAGGACCTGCGCCGCGCCCGTGCCGCCGCCGAGAACATCATCCCGACCACCACGGGTGCCGCGAAGGCCACCGCGCTGGTCCTGCCGCAGCTCAAGGGCAAGCTGGACGGCATCGCCATGCGCGTCCCGGTCCCGACCGGCTCGGCCACCGACCTCGTCGTGGAGCTGGCGCGTGAGGTCACCAAGGAGGAGGTCAACGCCGCCTTCAAGAAGGCCTCCGAGGGCGAGCTGCAGGGATACCTGACCTACACCGAGGACGAGATCGTCTCCTCGGACATCGTCAGCGACCCGTCGTCCTGCACCTTCGACTCCTCCCTGACCATGGTCCAGGAGGGCACGTCGGTGAAGATCCTCGGCTGGTACGACAACGAGTGGGGCTACTCCAACCGCCTCGTCGACCTGACCGTCTTCGTCGGCAACCAGCTCTGATCGGCAGAGCAGGCACCTTGATGTGAGGGCAGGGCCCGTGCGGCGCAGGGACGCGCCGCCCGGGCCCTGACTCACGTGCAGACCAGGCCTTTTAGGATCACTGGCGATCCGAGCATACGAACCCTCCTCGGGAGTCCCCTTCCATGAAGACGATCGACGAACTCCTCGCTGAAGGAGTCGCGGGCCGGCGGGTCTTCGTCCGCGCCGACCTGAACGTGCCGCTGGACGGCACCTCCATCACCGACGACGGCCGCATCCGCGCCGTGCTGCCCACCGTCAAGGCACTGGCCGAGGCGGGCGCGCGCGTGGTCGTCGCCTCGCACCTGGGCCGCCCCAAGGGTGCCCCGGACCCCGTGTTCTCCCTCGCGCCGGCCGCCGCTCGCCTCGGTGAACTCCTCGGCGCCGACGTGGCCTTCGCGACCGACACGGTCGGCGAGTCCGCCCGAGCCGTCGCCGCGGGCCTCGCGGACGGCCAGGTCGCGGTCATCGAGAACCTCCGCTTCAACGCCGGCGAGACCAGCAAGGACGACGCCGAGCGCGCCGCCTTCGCCGAGCAGCTCGCCGCCCTCGCCGACGTCTACGTCGGGGACGGCTTCGGCGCGGTGCACCGCAAGCACGCGTCCGTGTACGACCTGCCGGCCCGCCTGCCGCACTACGCCGGCTACCTCATCGCGAACGAGGTCGGCGTCCTCAAGAAGCTCACCGAGGACGTCAGGCGGCCGTACGTCGTCGCGCTCGGCGGCGCCAAGGTGTCCGACAAGCTCGCCGTCATCGACCAGCTCCTCGCCAAGGCGGACCGGCTGCTCATCGGCGGCGGGATGGCGTACACCTTCCTCAAGGCCAAGGGCTACGAGGTCGGCATCTCCCTCCTTCAGGAGGACCAGATCCCGACCGTCACCGAGTACATGGAGCGCGCCGAGAAGAACGGCGTCGAGCTGGTGCTGCCGGTCGACGTCCTGGTCGCCACCGAGTTCCCGGACCTGAAGACCAAGGCCCCGGCCAACCCCACGACCGTCGCGGCGGACGCCATCCCCGCCGACCAGGAGGGTCTGGACATCGGTCCTGAGACCCGCAAGCTGTACGCCTCGAAGCTCGCCGACGCCGGCACCGTCTTCTGGAACGGCCCCATGGGCGTCTTCGAGCACCCCGACTACGCCGAGGGCACCAAGGCGGTCGCCCAGGCCCTCGTCGAGTCCAAGGGCTTCACCGTGGTCGGCGGTGGCGACTCCGCCGCGGCCGTCCGCACCCTGGGCTTCGACGAGTCGGCATTCGGCCACATCTCGACCGGTGGCGGCGCCTCCCTCGAATACCTCGAGGGCAAGACGCTCCCCGGCCTCGCCGCACTGGAGGACTGACCTCAATGAGCACGCGCACGCCGCTGATGGCGGGCAACTGGAAGATGAACCTCAACCACCTCGAGGCCATCGCGCACGTCCAGAAGCTCGCCTTCGCCCTGGCGGACAAGGACTACGACGCAGTCGAGGTCGCCGTCCTGCCGCCCTTCACCGACCTGCGCTCCGTGCAGACCCTGGTCGACGGCGACAAGCTGAAGATCAAGTACGGCGCCCAGGACATCTCGGCGCACGACTCCGGTGCCTACACCGGCGAGATCTCCGGTCCGATGCTGGCCAAGCTGAAGTGCACGTACGTGGCGATCGGCCACTCCGAGCGCCGCCAGTACCACGCGGAGACCGACGAGATCGTCAACGCCAAGGTCAAGGCCGCCTACAAGCACGGCCTGACCCCGATCCTGTGCGTCGGCGAGGAGCTTCAGGTCCGCGAGGCGGGCAACCACGTCTCGCACACCCTCGCCCAGGTCGAGGGCGGTCTGAAGGACCTCCCGGCCGAGCAGGCCGAGTCCGTCGTGATCGCCTACGAGCCCGTGTGGGCCATCGGCACCGGCAAGGTCTGCGGCGCCGAGGACGCCCAGGAGGTCTGCGCCGCGATCCGTGGCAAGATCGCCGAGCTGTACTCGCAGGACCTGGCCGACAAGGTCCGCATCCAGTACGGCGGCTCCGTGAAGTCGGGCAACGTCGCCGAGATCATGTCGCAGGCCGACATCGACGGTGCCCTGGTCGGCGGCGCCTCGCTGGACGCCGACGAGTTCGTCAAGATCGTGCGCTTCCGCGACCAGTGAGTATGCGCTAGCGGCGATCCGTCGTACCCTTGCGGGGGCATGGTAGGCAGCTACCGTGCCCCCGTCCTCCATCCGAGTCCGAGAGAGTTGGTCCAGCCGTGGTTTTGGGGTTCTCGATCGCCCTGATCGTCTTCAGCGGGTTGCTGATGCTGCTGGTGCTGATGCACAAGGGGAAGGGCGGCGGCCTCTCCGACATGTTCGGCGGCGGCATGCAGTCTTCCGTCGGCGGCTCCTCCGTCGCCGAGCGCAACCTCGACCGGATCACTGTTGTGGTCGGTTTGCTGTGGTTCGCGTGCATTGTCGTGCTCGGCATCACGATGAAGGTCACCAACTGACGAGCACGCACAATCCACACGTAAGGCCCCATGTTCGGTACGCGCAGCTAAGCGCGGCCTATCATGGGGCTTGCGTCTTGGTGTAGGGGCTCTGTAACTCCAATCACTGGACGCGCGTTGGGCCTTACGTAGACTGAGGCGCTCGCAGCGAAGCGAAACGCCGACTCGCTTTGCGGCACCATCACGCAGGGAGTTACGACCGTGGCAAGTGGCAACGCGATCCGAGGAAGCCGGGTCGGGGCGGGGCCGATGGGCGAGGCCGAGCGGGGCGAGTCCGCGCCCCGGCTGCGCATCTCCTTCTGGTGCTCCAACGGGCACGAAACGCAGCCCAGCTTCGCCAGCGACGCGCAGGTTCCCGAAACCTGGGACTGCCCGCGCTGCGGCTTTCCTGCCGGACAGGACCGGGACAACCCGCCGGACCCGCCGCGCACCGAGCCCTACAAGACGCACCTCGCGTATGTACGGGAGCGGCGCAGTGACGCGGACGGCGAGGCGATCCTCGCCGAGGCGCTCGCCAAACTGCGAGGCGAGATCTAGGAATTGAGGACCGGCCGGGTACCCAAGGGTGCTCGGCCGGACCTGTCTGACGCGCTGCCCGGATCCCGCTCCGGGGCCGATTGTCAGTGGTGCCCTCTACGGTTTGTGTATCGATCTTCGTATCGACGGACCGGGAGGGGGAGCCATGGCGACGGCTGAGACGGTGGGCGTGCGTGCGCCATCGTGGCGCAGTGGATTCGGACGGCTGTGGAGCGCCGCCGTGCTCTCCAGCTTCGGAGACTCCCTGCGTACGGCTGCCCTGCCGCTCCTCGCCGTGACGCTGACGGACCGGCCGCTGCGGACCGGGGCGCCCGAGCGGACGCCGGCCCCGGCGGGCGGCACCCTGCGCCGCGAGATCGCGCAGGGACCGCGCACCCTGTGGCGCGACCGGGCTCTGAGAGGCCTGTGCGCCGCCACCGCGCTGTGCAACATCGGCATGGGCGCCCAGCTCGCCACCCTGGTCCTCCTGGTGACCGGGTGGCTGGACGCCGGCGCCTCGGGGTACGCGGCGGCGGGCGCGGCGTTCACCGTCGGCGGTCTGGCCGGGGGAGTGGCGAACGGCTGGATCGTGAGGCGGCTGGGCCGGGTGCGAGCCGTGCTGATCGCGGGCGCGGTGCAGACCGGGGCCCTGATCGTCATGGGCACCGTGCGCAGCCTGGCCGTGCTGGTGGCGGCACTGCTGGTCTTCGGGGTCATGGGCATGGTGTGGAACGTCAACACGACGACGCTCATGCAGCAGCGCAGCCCCGTCGAGCTGCTGGGCCGGGTGGCCTCGGCCTTCCGGACCCTGGCCTTCGCCGGGGTGCCGCTCGGCGCCCTGCTGGGCGGTGCCGCCGCCACGGCTTGGGGTCTGAACACCCCGCCCCTGCTCACAGCGGGCTTCTTCGTGCTGGCCCTCGCGGCGCTGATACCCGAGGGCAAGCGGGACGTACCTGTTGTTGCGCCGGACGACGACGCCAGGACAGCTCACGTCCCGCGCTGATCAATTAGGTTGGAACCGCTGGGACAGGCACGAAAGAAGGCTGAAGTCGGACATGAACGCAGACGGCCGTACCAGGCTCAACCAGACGCCCGAGTGGACCGCGCTGGCCAGGCACCGCGAGGAGCTCGGCGAAGTGCGGCTGCGGGAGTTGTTCGCCGCCGACCCCGATCGCGGCTCGGGCTACACCCTCCAGGTCGGCGACCTGCACATCGACTACTCCAAGCACCTGGTCACCGACGAGACGCTGCGGCTGCTGCGCGAGCTGGCCGCCGCGACGGACGTGTCCGGGCTGCGGGACGCCATGTTCCGTGGCGAGAAGATCAACACCACCGAGGACCGCGCCGTGCTGCACACCGCGCTGCGCGCCCCGCGTGAGGCGGTGATCGAGGTCGACGGGGAGAACGTCGTCCCGGGTGTGCACGCCGTCCTCGACAAGATGGCCGGCTTCGCCGAGCGGGTCCGCTCCGGCGCCTGGACCGGCCACACCGGCAAGCGGATCAAGAACGTCGTCAACGTCGGCATCGGCGGCTCCGACCTCGGCCCGGCGATGGCCTACGAGGTGCTGCGCAGCTTCACCGACCGCGACCTGACCGTCCGCTTCGTGTCGAACGTCGACGGCGCCGACCTGCACGAGGCGACCCGCGATCTGGACGCGGCCGAGACGCTGTTCATCATCGCCTCCAAGACGTTCACCACGATCGAGACGATCACCAACGCCACGTCCGCGCGGGACTGGCTCCTTGCCGAGCTGAAGGCCGGTCCGGAAGCCGTCGCCAAGCACTTTGTCGCCTTGTCGACGAACGCCGAGAAGGTCGCCGACTTCGGCATCGACACGGCCAACATGTTCGAGTTCTGGGACTGGGTGGGCGGGCGCTACTCCTACGACTCGGCGATCGGCCTGTCGCTGATGATCGCCATCGGGCCGGACCGCTTCCGTCAGATGCTCGACGGTTTCCGGACCGTCGACGAACACTTCCGCACCGCGCCCGCCGAGGAGAACGTGCCGCTGCTGCTCGGTCTGCTGGGCATCTGGTACGGCAACTTCCACGACGCCCAGTCGCACGCGGTGCTGCCGTACAGCCACTACCTGTCCAAGTTCACCGCGTATCTGCAGCAGTTGGACATGGAGTCCAACGGCAAGTACGTCGGCCGGGACGGTCGGGAGGTCGACTGGCAGACCGGGCCGGTGGTGTGGGGCACGCCGGGCACCAACGGGCAGCACGCGTACTACCAGTTGATCCACCAGGGCACCAAGCTGATCCCGGCGGACTTCATCGGCTTCGCCGAGCCCGTCGCCGAGATGAGCGACGGGCTCAAGGCGCAGCACGACCTGCTGATGGCGAACTTCTTCGCCCAGACGCAGGCGCTGGCGTTCGGCAAGACGCCGGAGGAGGTGCGCGCGGAGGGGGTGCCCGAGGAGCTGGTGACCCACAAGACGTTCAAGGGCAACCACCCCACGACCACGATCCTCGCGCGTGAGCTGACGCCGTCCGTGCTGGGCCAGTTGATCGCGCTGTACGAGCACAAGGTGTTCGTGCAGGGTGCGGTGTGGAACATCGACTCCTTCGACCAGTGGGGCGTGGAGCTCGGCAAGGTCCTCGCCAAGCGGGTCGAGCCCGCGCTGACCGAAGGTGCCGAGGTGCCGGGGCTGGACGCGTCGACGAAGGCGCTCGTCGCCAAGTACCGGGAGCTGCGCGGCCGGAAGTGAGCACGGATACGGAAAGCGGGCGGCGCGTGGCCGTCCGCTTACCG
Organism: Streptomyces sp. NPDC036764; assembly: GCF_055609385.1. Taxonomy (NCBI): domain Bacteria; kingdom Bacillati; phylum Actinomycetota; class Actinomycetes; order Kitasatosporales; family Streptomycetaceae; genus Streptomyces; species Streptomyces sp. NPDC036764. The sequence goes on along the minus strand of NZ_JBVJPT010000006.1, from coordinate 209,137 downwards.
TAGACTCCCTCGGTGATCATGACAACGATCACTCGGGGGAGTGCAAGTTGACGTATCCACAAGGGAGTTGGACCGGCGGCACGCTGACCGCGCGGTCGTTCCTGAAGCCTCATCACGTGGCGCGGGCGGTGTTCCATCCGTCCTGGATCCCGCAGTCGCTGGATCCTTCGGTGGATGCCCTCAAGAAGGTGCGGGTCATCGCCGGCGCGGTCGCGGCGTTCGGTGTCTACACCTTCGTGGAGGGCGGGTTCGCCTTCGACGAGATGCTGGACAACGCGGCGACCGCCTGTCTGGTGCTGTTGTTCATCACGCCGCTCACGGTCGGTGTGATGCTCTACCTCTGGCAGCGCTCCGGCGCCGGGACGGTGGCGCAGCTCAAGGAGCCGCTCGTCCGGTCGCTGAAGCTGCTGCTGCTGTTCATCGGCTCGGCGCTCGGGACGGTGCTGATCTTCCAGTTGGGCGGCTCCCTCGGGATCCTCGGAAGCATGCTGGTCAGCGTCGTGGGGCTCTGGATGGCGTTCTTCGTGATCGCCGGCGCCTACCGGATCTCGGGGAACTTCTTCGGCACCGCCGTCGTGCACCGGTGTCTGCCGCCGCTGCTGGCCACGGTGACGACGTGGCTCATGGCCATCCCCGATCTCATCACCGGTGATCTGCACGGCCTCAGCCTCGCCATGGGTGTTTTCTTCATCCTGGGCGCCCCGGTGACGGTCACGGCCATCGCGATGCTGGAGATGGGCCGCCTCAAGAGCCGGTACGGCATCCGGCTGGCGGACCACCCGGCCGTCCGGTCACCGATGCCGACGCCCACGCCCGGTCCGACGCCGACCCCGCCGCCACCGTCGTACGCACCGAATGGCTTCGTGCCGCCGCAGGGCAACCCGTACGGAACGCCCCCGCAGGGCAACCTCTACGGGACACCCCCGCACGGCAACCCGTACACGCCGGGTCCGCAGAACCCGTATGCCCCGCAGCCGCCGTACAACACGCCGGCGCCGCCCCCGTACAACCCGTAGTAACTCCCCGACCGCGGCCGCCACGGGCGGGGACGGCCCGGGATCAGGCGACGGCGCTCAAGGTGTCCGCGAGGCGGCGGCGGGCCGCACGGGAGGCGGGGACCGCGGCGAGGGCGGCGGCTCCCGTGACCGCTGCCGTGCCGAGCAGGAGCAGGAGAGCGGGCGACGGGCCCTGGGCGATCCCGGAGCCGATGCCGCTCGACCGGCCCTGGGTGTCGATCAGCCAGTGCGCGAGGGGTGCGCCCAAGGCCGTGCCGATGACGACCGCGGCCAGCGCGGTGCAGGCGGTGGACGTGACGGCGATCGCCGTGATCTGGCGCGGGGAGAGGCCGATGGCCTTCAGGGCCAGCAGGTCACGCTCGCCCTCGCGGACGGTGCCGCCGATCGCGGTCAGCAGTTCGATGAGCCCGATGAGGGCCAGGACGACGATCAGGCCCACGACGACGCCGCGCAGGGGCGAGAGCCCGTCGGCGGGGTTCGGTACGGCATGTACGTCCAGGCGTCCCTGCCCGTCGCCGGCCAGCCGGTCGGCGACCTCGTCCGGGTCCGCGCCGGGGCGCAGCCGCAGCTCGTAGAGGGTGGGGCCGAGGCCGGGGTCGTTCTCGCGCAGGGTGTCGAGGGAGGTGGAGATGACCCGGCCGGCGTTCTCCGGTTCGATGCTGCGGCCCACGATGTGCAGGATCTGCGGCTGGTCGCCGACGGTCATCCGCACCCAGTCGCCGACCTTCACATCCAGCAGATCCAGCAGCCCCTGACCGGCGACCGCCTCGTCGCGGCCCTGCGCCGCGCGGCCCTCGGCCAGCGCGAACGGGTAGGGGTCCTGGTGGGTGCCGAGGCCGCGCAGGGCGATGGTGGCCGTCTGGCCGGGGACCAGGGCGGCCACCTCGACGCCCGGGTAGGCGGCGGCGACCTGGGGGTCGCGTTCCAGCAGGGTGCGGGCGTCGCCGTCGGCCAGGCCGGCATCGGTGTGGACGGTCAGCGCGGTCGGCAGGCCGATCTGCTCGGGCCGGCTGTCGAAGCGGTCGATGGTGGTCCACGCGCTCATCGCCACCACGATCAGCAGGAGCGGCAACGCCAGCCGCGCGACCGTGGCCAGCGACCGCGGCCGGCGGGTGAACGCCCGGTGCCAGCCCAGTACCAGTGCGGGCGGCAGCCGTAGCCCGAGCGCCTGCCGGGCCGCACCCGAGAGACGTCCGCCGAGCGGAGCCGCGCGCCGCGGTACCGGCACCGGCGGCACCCGCCCCGCCCGCCAGGCCGCGAGGCCCGTGGTCGCACCGATGAACAGCACCGCCCCCACCGGCACCGCGAACAGCGCCACGGTGTGCCCGGGCAGTCCCTGCCACACCCCGACCGCGTCCCCGAGGCGCCCCGGTATGCGGTTGCCCAGGGCCTGGATGAGGGTCGCGGCGGCCACGGCGCCCAGCAGCGCGAAGGCGAGGTGCTGGAGCAGGAAGACGCGGACCACCTGACCCGGGGTGAAGCCGATCGCCTTCAACACCGATATGTCCCGCAGATGGCCGCGGATCCTGGTGCCGATCGCCCCGTGCACGGCGAGCCCGGCGGCGACCAGCGCGCCCAGCCCGAACAGCCCCAGCACCTGCCCGAGCAGCCGGTTGTCGCCCTGCGCCTCGGCACGGGCCTGCTTCCAGGTGGAGACCTCGCTGACCGCGCCGGCGCCCAGCACGGTCACGGCCCGCTGGATGGCGTAGTCCGTGTCGTCGGGGTCGGTCAGGCGCAGCCCGATCACCTGGCCGCCCGGGTTGCGCACGGCTGACGGCGGTGCCCAGACGAGGCCCGCCTGTTCGCCCGCCCGGTAGCGCGGCTCGGCGCTGTCGGCGATGCCGAGGACGGTCAGGGTCCGGCCGGTGCCGGGCAGGGTGAGGGTGTCGCCGGGGGCGGCCAGCAGGGCGCGCGCCAGCCGGCTCTCCAGGACCACGCCGTCGGGGTTCGCCGGGTCGAGCCAGTGGCCGGAGGCCAGCAGCGGGCGGCCGACGGTGGGGCGCTCGGGCATGCCGCGCAGCTCGACCGAGGCGCGGGTGCCCCGGGAGGCGAGCGTGGTGGACGCGGTGGGATAGGGGCCCGCGACGGACTCGACGCCGTCGAGGCCGGCCAGCTTCGCGGTGTCGGCCGTCGCGCCGGTGTGCAGCCATACGTGGGCTCCGCGCGCCGGGGTGAAGACGCGCTGCCAGGGGTTGGTGGCGTAGCCGAAGAGGGCTGTTGCCAGCAGCAGCGAGACGACGATGCCGGCCGTGGCCAGCACGAGGAACAACGCCTCGCCGCGGTGCGTGCGCAGATCGGAGTGCGCCCAGCGCAGGGTGGCTCGCACGGGCCTCAGCCCCTCTGCCCGGCGGCGGAGAGGCGCTCGTGGAGGAACCGCCCGTGCGGGAGGCACCCGTGGAGGAAGCGCTCGTGGAGGAAGTGCTCGTACACCCGCATCTCAGTCCCTGAGCTCCAGCTCGAGCACACCCGACGTCCCGGCCCGGCGCGGCGGCGGGCCGCCGTCCAGCTCGGCGTCGTCGGCTATCCGGCCGTCGAAGAAGCTGATCACCCGGTCCGCGGCGCTCGCCAGCCGGGCGTCATGCGTGACCAGCACGATCGTCTGGCCCCGCTGGTGGAACCGGGACAGCAGCCGCATCACCTCGCGGGTGCCCTTGCTGTCCAGGCTGCCGGCGGGTTCGTCGGCCAGCAGCAGCGGCGGCCGGTTCACCAGCGCCCGGGCCAGCGCGACGCGCTGCTGCTCACCGCCGGACAGTTCGCCCGGCATGCTGCGCTCCTTGCCCGTGAGCCCCAGCTCGGCCAGCAGTTCCGTCCGCTCGGCGCGGGCCCGCTTCGGCGGGACGCCGGCCAGCAGGGCCGGCAGCTCGACGTTGTCGGCGACGGAGAGGTTGGAGACCAGGTTGAAGAACTGGAAGACGATCCCGATGCGCTTCCTGCGCTCCACCGACCAGCGGGCCTCGCTCCACCGGTCCGCGCACTCGCCGTCCAGCCAGACGGCCCCGCTGTCCGGCCGCTGCAACCCGCCCAGCAGATGCAGCAGGGTCGACTTGCCGGCGCCGGACGGACCGGTGACGGCCACGAACTCACCGCGTCGGACGGAGAGATCCACACCCCGCACGGCATGCGCCGGAGCGCCCTCGCCGTAGTGCGTCTTGACCAGGGCCTCGGCACGCAGCACGGGACGCTCGTCGGGCGCGGCGGAAGGCGCCTCGGGCCCGTCGGCGCGCGGCACAGGAGCGGAATCGTCGCTCACTCCAGCTCCTCCAACTCTTCCTGGCACCGCTCCAGCCAGTCGAGGTCGGCCTGAAGGTGCAGCATCGCGCCCTCGATCAGCAGATGGGCGATGCGGTTGTCCCGGTCTTCGGCGGCGGCCAGTTTCGACAGTTGACGCATGGTGTTCAGGTACTGACGCCGCTGTTTGTTGATGAGGGCGATCTGGTCGGCGAGACCGGTCTGCGGGGCGACGGCCAGTTTCATGAAGAACTCGTCGCGCACCCGCGGCTCGTCCTCGGTCTCCTCGAACCAGGCGCGCAGCGCCTCACGCCCGGCGTCGGTGAGGTGGTAGACCTTCTTGTTGGGCCGGCTCGACTGCTCGACGTCCTCGCCCTCTATCAGTCCCGATTTCTCGAGACGGCCGAGGGTCACATAGATCTGGCCGACGTTCGGCTGAGGGTACGCGGAGCCCAGCAGTACCTCAAGGTCCTGCTTCAGCTCGTATCCGTGCGCCGGGCCGCGCGCCAGCAGGGCCAGGAGGGGCAGCCGCACTCGTGCTCTCCTCCCGCTCCCGAGTTAATGTGCCGCAGGCCCTAGTATCGCGCATACCTAACAGGTATACATGGCCTCTGTTCCCCGGGCGAAGACGCCCGGTGCCAGGTGTACAGGGAGGAACCTATGCGGTGGATCCACGCCGCCGGTAGGGGCCTTCTCGTCCTCGTCGTGATCCTGACCGGCTACGTCGCCTCCGGCGCCCGTGCCGACGAGGGTCCCGCGGGCGGCAGGGGGCCGTTGACCCTCGCCACCGCGGGAGACCTCACCGGCTATCTCGGCTCCGTGCTGGAGGGCTGGAACCGCACTCACCCCGACGAGAAGGTCACCCTCGTCGAGCTGCCCGACTCCGCCGACGAGACCCACGCGCAGATGACCACCGACCTGCGCGGCGGCGACCGCAGCCGCTTCGACATCCTCAACATCGATGTCAACTGGACCTCGGAGTTCGCGGCGCACGGCTGGATCCGCCCGCTCGCCCGCGACCGCTTCCCGCTGGACACCTTCCTGCCGCCGGTCGTGGACACGGCGACCTACGACGAACGGCTGTACGCGGTCCCGTACGTCACCAACGCCGGGCTGCTCCTGTACCGCAAGGACATCCTCGCCAAGGAGGGCCTCGACCCGCCGCGCACCTGGGCCGAGCTGGAGAAACAGGCCAAGACCGTCGCCCCGAAGTACGGCCTCGACGGCTACGCGGGCCAGTTCCTGCCGTACGAGGGCCTCACCGTCAACGCCGCCGAGGCCGTCTACTCGGCGGGCGGCTCGATCCTCGGCGACGAGGGCGAGCGCGTGACCGTGAACTCGATGGCGGCCCGCGACGGCATCGACTTCCTCGCCCGGGGTGTGCGCGAGGGCTGGATCCCGAAACAGGCGCTCACCTACAAGGAGGAGGAGTCCAAGCAGGCCTTCCAGGACGGGCGCCTGCTGTTCCTGCGCAACTGGCCCTACGCCTATGTCGGCGCGTCGGCCAAGGGGTCGCCGGTCGCCGGGAAGATCGGCGCCGTGCCGCTGCCGGGGCCGGACGGACCCGGGACCAGCGTCCTGGGCGGCTCCAACCTGGCCGTCAGCACCCATGCCCGGCACCCCGACTCCGCCGCGCGGCTGCTCGCGTATCTGACCAGCGAGCGCGTCCAGCGTCAGGTCCTCACGCGCGGCGCCCTGCCGCCCGTGCGTGCCGACCTGTACGAGGATCCGGCGCTGGTGCGGGAGTTCCCGTATCTGCCGACCCTGCGCGAGAGCGTGCGTACGGCCGCGCCGCGCCCCAAGAGCCCGCGCTACGACCAGGTGAGCCTGGTGGTGCAGGCGGTCGTGCACGACGCGATGACCGGGCGTGAGACGCCCGAGGCCGCGGTGCGCCGGCTGGCGCGCGAGCTCGACGCCGTCGCGCGCTGAGTATTTCCCCGACTGAGTCCCGACTGGGTAGTTACCTGTTAGGTAACGGCAGCGTCTCATCCCTTCTTACGATGCCCCGCTATGTCCCGGTTTGCCAGGTCAACTGTTCGGTAGCTTGCGTCCAGTTCATTGACACCCTCCGGAAACGGCTACTTAACATGCATGCATGCTGAGTAAGTACCACTGGTGGCGTGACGCGGTGATCTACCAGGTCTACGTCCGCAGCTTCCTCGACAGCACCGGCGACGGTGTCGGCGACCTCGCAGGGGTCCGCGCGGGGCTGCCGTACCTCAAGAAGCTCGGGGTCGACGGGATCTGGCTGAGCCCCTTCTATCCCTCCCCGCAGCACGACCACGGCTACGACGTGGCCGACTACTGCGACGTCGACCCGCTCTTCGGCGACCTCGCCGAGTTCGACCTGCTGGTCGCAGCGGCCCGGCGGCTCGGGATCAAGGTGCTGCTCGACATCGTCCCCAACCACTGCTCCAGCGAGCACCGGTGGTACGAGGAGGCGCTGTCCGCCGAACCCGGCAGCGCGGCCCGTGCCCGCTTCCACTTCGCCGACGGCCGTGGCGCCGACGGCAGTGAGCCGCCCAACAACTGGCACGCGATGTTCGGCGGCCCGGCGTGGAGCCGGGTGACCGAGGCGGACGGGCAGGCCGGTCAGTGGTACCTGCACATGTTCACGCCCGAGCAGCCCGACTGGAACTGGCGCAACCCGGAGGTCGGCGCCGAGTTCGACCGGGTCCTGCGGTTCTGGCTGGACCGGGGTGTCGACGGCTTCCGCATCGACGTCGCCGCCGGCCTCTTCAAGCACCCGGAACTGCCCGACTCCGACGACCCGGAGGCCGACGCCCGCACCCGCGACTCGGTCAACCCGCTCGCCTGGAACCAGCCCGAGGTGCACGCGGTGTGGCGCCAGTGGCGCTCCATATGCGAGGAGTACACCGCCCGCGACGGCCGGGAGCGCCTCCTCGTCGGCGAGGTCTCCGTCCCGACCGCCCGCGAGCACGCCCTGTACGTCCGCTCCGACGAACTCCACCAGGCGTTCTTCTTCGACCTGCTCAGCGCCCCCTGGGAGGCCGACGCCTTCCGCAAGGTCATCTCCGAGGCCATGCAGGACATAGCCGGCACGGGCTCGACGGTCACCTGGGTCCTCAACAACCACGACCAGGTCCGCACCGTCACCCGCTACGGCGAGCCCGCAACCGAAGGCAGCGGCCTCGGCGCCGCCCGCGCCCGCGCCGCCGCGCTGCTGATGCTGGCGCTGCCCGGAGCCGCGTACATCTACCAGGGCGAGGAGCTGGGTCTGCCCGAGGTCGTCGATCTGCCCGACGACGTGCTCACCGACCCGATCTTCCGCCGCACCGGCAGCCGGGCCCGGATCCGCGACGGCTGCCGGGTGCCGCTGCCGTGGTCGGGACAGGCCTCGCCGTTCGGCTTCACCTCCGGCGCGGAGAGCGCCAAGCCGTGGCTGCCGCAGCCGGAGTACTTCGCCGAGTACGCCACCGACCGCGCCCTCGCCGACACCCGCTCCTTCTGGCACCTGTATCGCGACGGTCTCCAACTGCGCGCCGGGCTGCCGCAGTTGGGCGAGGGAACGCTGCGCTGGCTGGACAGCCCGCCCGGCGTCCTGGCCTTCGAGCGCGGCGACGGCGTGGTCTGCGCCGTCAACTTCGGCACGGCGCCCACCTCCGCTCCCGTCTCCGGCACCCCCCTGCTGTCCAGCGGTCCCTGCCCGGCCGGGGTACTGCCCGGCTCCACCGCCGCCTGGTGGATCAACGACCGCTGACTTTCCCGACCTCCGTCAACTCCCCATCCCCGAAGGGACATCAACGATGATGCGACGACGTACCACCCTGCTCACCGGCTGCACCGCCCTCGTCCTGGCGCTCGGCGCGACCGCCTGCGGCGGCGGGCCGGTCTCCGCCGGCGGCGGCGACAAGGCGCTCAGCGGGCAGACGGTCACCGTGGCCGGTGTCTGGTCCGGCAGCGAGCAGAAGAACTTCCAGAAGGTGCTGGACGCCTTCACCGAGAAGACCGGTGCCAAGACCCAGTTCACGTCCACCGGCGACAACGTCTCCACCGTCGTCGGCAGCAAGATCGAGGGCGGCAACGCCCCCGACGTGGTGATGGTCCCGCAGGTCGGCGTCCTGAAGCAGTTCGCGAAGAGCGGCTGGCTCAAGCCGCTGTCCGGCGCCGCCCAGAAGTCCGTCGACACCAACTTCGCCCCCGTGTGGAAGAACTACGGCAGCGTCGACGACACCCTCTACGGCCTCTACTTCAAGGCCGCCCACAAGTCGACCGTCTGGTACAGCCCCGACGCCCTCGCGCAGGCCGGCGTCGAGGCGCCCAAGAGTTACGACGACATGCTGAAGGCCGGACAGACCGTCTCCGACTCCGGCCTCGCCGCCTTCTCGGTCGCCGGGCAGGACGGCTGGACCCTGACCGACTGGTTCGAGAACGTCTACCTCTCGCAGGCCGGACCCGAGAAGTACGACGCCCTCGCCGCGCACGAGCTGAAGTGGACCGACGCCTCCGTGGTCGAGGCGCTGACCACCCTCGGCAAGCTGTTCAAGGACAAGCAGCTCATCGCGGGCGGCCAGAAGGGCGCCCTCAACACCGACTTCCCGGGTTCGGTGGAGAAGGTGTTCGGGCCGAAGCCCGAGGCGGGCATGGTCTACGAGGGCGACTTCGTCGCGGGCGTCGCCAAGGACCAGTTCGGCAAGAAGATCGGCGAGGACGCGAACTTCTTCCCGTTCCCGGCGGTCGGCGGCGGCAAGGCGCCGGTGGTCAGCGGCGGTGACGCGGCCGTCGTCCTGAAGGACGGCAAGAACCAGAAGGCCGGCATGGCGCTCCTGGAGTACCTGGCGACGCCGGAGGCCGCGGCGGTGTGGGCGGAGGCCGGCGGCTTCCTGTCCCCGAACAAGAACGTCGACCTCGCCTCGTACGGCGACGACGTCACCCGGGCGACCGCCAAGTCCCTCGTCTCGGCCGGCGACTCGGTCCGCTTCGACATGTCCGACCAGGCCCCGGCGGCGTTCGGCGGCACCAAGGGCGCGGGCGAGTGGAAGCTCCTGCAGGACTTCCTGCGCGACCCGTCCGACCCGAAGGGGACCGCGGCGAAGTTGGACGCCGCGGCGGCCAAGGCGTACCAGGGCCAGGGCTGACCTGACATGACCGCCACTCTTCTCAAGGAGGCGAGCCGGGGGGCCGCCGCGAGCCCCGGCCGGGAACGTGCCAGGCGTTCCCGGCGGCGCGCGCGGATCGTCGCACTCCTCTTCGTCTTCCCCGCGCTGCTCCTGCTGGGCGCGCTGGTCGTCTACCCCGTGCTGTTCTCGATCGGGCGCAGCTTCTTCGACGCCTCCGGCACCCGTTTCGTGGGCGGCGAGAACTACACCGAGATGTTCCGCGACCCGGCCACCCTCAAGGCCATCCGCAACACCACGATCTGGGTCGTCGTGGCCCCGGCCCTGCTCACCGGCCTCGGTCTGATCCTGGCCGTGCTGGTGGAGAAGGTCCGCTGGGCGACCGCGTTCAAGCTGCTGCTGTTCATGCCGATGGCCGTGTCGTTCCTCGCCGCCGGCATCATCTTCCGCCTCGCCTACGACGAGGACCCGGACAAGGGCGTGCTGAACGCAGCCGTCGTCTCCGTGCACGACGCCTTCCAGGGCACGTCGACCTATCCGACGGCCCGGGCACGCGACGGGCAGGGACTGACGAAGGACCCGGACGGCTCGTACCGCACCAGCACGAGCGTGTCGCCGGGTGACGCGCTCACGCTCGGCCTGGTCGGTGTCCTCCCCGACGACCTGCCCGGCGGCACCGAACCGGCCTACCCGGCGGCGGGTCAGAAGGCGGGCCCCGGTGAGCTGCGCGGCGTCGTGTACCTCGACTTCACGCCAGGTGGGGGAGGGGAGCAGGGCAAGGTCGACCGGCGTGAGAACGGGCTGCCGGAGATGACGGTCGAGGCGTCGCGTGCCGGGAAGACCGTCGCCACGGCGACCACCGCGTCCGACGGCTCCTTCCGCTTCGAGGGGCTGGACGACGGCTCGTACTCGGTGAGGCTGCCGGCCTCGAACTTCGCCGCCCCCTACGAGGGCGTCTCCTGGCTCGGGCCCACGCTCGTCACGCCGGCGATCATCGGGGCGTACCTGTGGATCTGGACCGGCTTCGCGATGGTCCTGATCGGCGCGGGCCTCGCGGCCCTGCCCCGGGACGCGCTGGAGGCGGCGCGGATGGACGGCGCGAACGAGTGGCAGATCTTCAGGCGGATCACGGTGCCGCTGCTGGCGCCGGTCCTCACGGTCGTCTTCGTCACCCTCGTCATCAACGTCATGAAGGTCTTCGACCTCGTCTACATCATCGCGCCCGGTCCGGTACAGGAGGACGCGACCGTACTCGCGACACAGATGTGGCTGGTGTCGTTCGGCGGCGGCAACAACCAGGGGCTCGGCAGCGCGCTGGGCGTCCTGCTTCTGCTGCTGGTCATCCCGGCGATGGTCTTCAACGTCCGCCGCTTCCGAAGGAGTCAGCGATGAACGCGGTCAGGCGGGGCCTGGGCAACTCACTGGTCCAGGCGTTCCTGGTGGTGATCGGGCTGGTGTGGCTGACCCCGCTGGCCGGGTTGTTCCTCTCCTCCCTGCGGTCCGCGAAGGACACGGCGAACGGCGGCTGGTGGACGGTGTTCACCAGTCCCGGCCAGTTGTCCTTCGACAACTACTCGGCGCTGCTGGGGAACGCCGGGATCAGCCAGGCCTTCTGGAACACCGTGCTGATCTCGGTGCCGACGACGTTGCTGGTGGTCGTCCTCGCGGCCCTCGCCGGATACGCCTTCGCCTGGCTGGACTTCCCCGGACGCGAGGCGATCTTCCTTCTCGTCGTGGCGCTGCTCGTGGTGCCCGTGCAGATCGGCCTGCTCCCGGTCGCCAAACTCTTCGGCCAGCTCGGCCTGTTCGGCACGATCCCCGGCGTCGTCCTCTTCCACGTGGCGTACGGACTGCCGTTCGCGGTGTTCCTGCTGCGGAACTACTTCGCCGAGATGCCGAAGGAGATGCTGGAGGCGGCGCGGATGGACGGCGGCAGCGAGTGGCGCATCTTCACCCGCCTGGTGCTTCCCGTGGGGCGCCCGGCCATCGCCTCGCTCGCCATCTTCCAGTTCCTGTGGGTGTGGAACGACATGCTGGTGGCGCTGCTCTTCGCCGACAGCTCCGCACAGCCGCTAACCGTTGAACTCCAGTCCCAGATACGGCAGTTCGGCAGCAACATCGACGTACTGGCGCCCGGCGCGTTCGTCTCGCTGGTGGTGCCGGTGGTCGTGTTCTTCGCGTTCCAACGGCACTTCGTGCAGGGCGTGATGGCCGGGTCGGTGAAGTAGCCCAAGCGATTCGGGCCCAAGTGATTCGGGCCCAAGTGATTCGGGCCCAAGTGATTCGGGCCCCCACTTCGCGGTGAAGTGGGGGCCCGAAGGCGTTCAGGACGACGCCGGTGGATACAGCGACCTCGGCAGTTGTGACGCCGCCGCCGCGTCCAGGAGCCACAGGGTCCTGGAACGGCCCTGGGCACCCGCCGCCGGGGCCTGGATCTCGCCCGCGCCCGACAGGGCGATCGCCGCGGCCTGCGCCTTGTCCTCGCCGGCCGCCAGCAGCCACACCTCACGCGCCGCCCGGATCGCGGGGAGCGTGAGGGTGACACGGGTCGGCGGGGGCTTCGGGGCGCCGTGCACTCCGACGACCGTGCGCTGGGTCTCCCGTACCGCGGGCAGTTCCGGGAACAGGGAGGCGACGTGGGTGTCGGGGCCCACGCCCAGCATCAGGACGTCGAAGGTGGGAACCGCCCCGTGGTTCTCCGGGCCGGCCGCCCTGGCCAGTTCCTCCGCGTAAGCGGCGGCCGCCGCCTCCACGTCCGTGCCGAACGGGCCGTCCGAGGCGGGCATGGCGTGCACCCGCTTCGGATCCAGCGGCACCGCGTCCAGCAGGGCCTCGCGGGCCTGCGTGACATTGCGGTCGGGGTCGCCCTCGGGGAGGAAGCGCTCGTCGCCCCACCACAGGTCGAGACGGCCCCAGTCGATGGCGTCCCGCGCGGGGGCGGCAGCCAGCGCGGCCAGCAGGCCGTTGCCGTTGCGGCCGCCGGTGAGGACCACGGACGCCGAGCCCCGGGAGGCCTGCGCGTCCACGATCTTCGTGATCAGCCGGGCCGCCGCGGCCTGGGCCATCAGCTCCTTGTCGTGGTGCACGACGAGCTGCGGAGTACTCACTTCGCCGCCGCCTTCTTCGCGCCCTGCGCCGTCACTTCCTGCGCCGCCGCTTCCTTCCCGGATGCTTGCGCAGCCGCCTGGGCGGGCGTTGCGGCCGGTTCTCCTTTGGCCGGTGACGCCCCCTCGGCCTGCTCGGTCCCGGCTTCGTCGGCCGCCGGCTCCTCGGCCCGGGCCACGGCGGCCTGGGCCAGCGCCACGGCCCGCTCCGCCTTGGCCACGGCCGCCTCGGCGCCCCTGACCGAGGAGGCCGGCCCCGAGTTCAGCCGCTCCACGCCGAACCGCAGCGCGGATGCGTAGGTGTCGTCCGGGTCGAGCCGCCGCAGCTCCTCCGCGATCAGCTCGGCCGTCTCGCGCCGCTTCAGCGCCACCGCACGGTCCGGCTGGCCCTCGATGGACAGGGTCGCGAGCGAGCCGTCCGCCCGGTCCAGCGTGATCGGGCCGCAGTCGGTGGCCATGCGGACCGCCGTCAGGCCGGGGCCCGACGACAGTGACCGCTTCACGGGGACGTCCAGCCGGTCCGCGAGCCACATCGCCAGCAGCTCACAGCTCGGGTTGAACTCCTCGCCCTCCACCTCGACGGCCTTCACCTCGCAGACCACCTGGTCCAGAGCCGCCGCCAGCATCGAGCGCCAGGGCGTGATCCGGGTCCAGGACAGGTCGGTGTCGCCCGGTGTGTAGGCGTCGGCGCGGGACGACAGCTCCCGCACCGGCTGCTCCGAGGCGTAGGTGTCGGTCACCCGGCGCTGGGCAAGAGCGCCCAGCGGGTCGTTCGCCGGGTCGAGCGGCGCGTTCACCGGCCACCAGGCCACCACCGGGGCGTCCGGCAGCAGCAGCGGGAGGACGACGGACTGGGCGTGCTCGGACACCTCGCCGTACAGCCGCAGCACCACCGTCTCACCGGTGCCCGCGTCCGCGCCCACCCGCACCTCGGCGTCCAGCCGGGACGTCGTACGGTCGCGGGGCGAGCGCGAGACCCGCTTGATGACCAGCAGTGTGCGCGAGGGGTGCTCGCGCGAGGCGTCGCTCGCGGCCTTGAGTGCGTCGTACGCGTTCTCCTCGTCCGTGACGATGACCAGCGTGAGCACCATGCCGACGGCCGGCGTGCCGATGGCCCGCCGCCCCTGCACCAGCGCCTTGTTGATCTTGCTGGCCGTGGTGTCCGTCAGGTCTATCTTCATGGCCGGCGCCAGCTCCGTCCCTCTCGTGCGAGCATTTCGTCCGCCTCGACGGGCCCCCAGGTACCGGATGGGTACTGGGCGGGCTTGCCGTGCGTGTCCCAGTACTCCTCGATCGGGTCGAGGATCTTCCAGGACAGCTCGACCTCCTCGGTGCGCGGGAAGAGGTTGGAGTCGCCGAGCAGGACGTCGAGGATCAGTCGCTCGTACGCCTCGGGCGAGGACTCCGTGAAGGACTCGCCGTAGGCGAAGTCCATCGACACGTCCCGGATCTCCATCGAGGTGCCGGGCACCTTGGAGCCGAAGCGGACCGTGACGCCCTCGTCGGGCTGGACGCGGATCACGATCGCGTTCTGGCCCAGCTCCTCGGTGGCCGTCGTGTCGAACGGGGAGTGCGGCGCGCGCTGGAAGACGACCGCGATCTCCGTGACGCGCCGGCCGAGCCGCTTGCCGGTGCGCAGATAGAAGGGGACGCCCGCCCAGCGGCGGTTGTCGACGGACAGCTTGACCGCGGCGTACGTGTCGGTCTTCGACTTGGGGTCGATGCCCTCCTCCTGGAGGTAGCCGACCGCCTTCTCGCCGCCCTGCCAGCCGGTCGCGTACTGCGCGAACACGGTGTCGCGGCCCAGGTCCTTCGGCAGCCGTACGGCACCGAGCACCTTGGTCTTCTCGGCGGCCAGCGCGTCCGCGTCGAAGGAGGCGGGCTCCTCCATGGCCGTCAGGGCCATGAGCTGGAGCAGGTGGTTCTGGATGACGTCACGGGCGGCGCCGATGCCGTCGTAGTACCCGGCCCGGCCGCCGATGCCGATGTCCTCGGCCATCGTGATCTGCACATGGTCCACGAAGGACCGGTTCCAGATCGGCTCGAACATCGTGTTGGCGAAGCGCAGCGCCAGGATGTTCTGGACGGTCTCCTTGCCCAGGTAGTGGTCGATGCGGAAGACCTGGTCCGGGGCGAAGACCTCGTGCACGACCTTGTTGAGCTCCTCGGCGGAGGCCAGGTCGTGGCCGAACGGCTTCTCGATGACCGCGCGGCGCCAGGAGCCGGACGACTGGTCGGCGAGGCCGTGCTTCTTGAGCTGCTGGATGACCACCGGGAAGGAGCGCGGCGGCACCGAGAGGTAGAAGGCGAAGTTGCCGCCCGTGCCCTGTGCCTTGTCCAGCTCGTCGATGGTGGCGCGCAGCCGCTCGAACGCCTCGTCGTCGTCGAAGGTGCCCTGCACGAAGCGCATGCCCTGGATGAGCTGCTGCCAGACCTCCTCGCGGAAGGGCGTGCGGGCATGTTCCTTGACCGCTTCGTGGACCTCCTGCGCGAAGTCCTCGTGCGCCCACTCGCGGCGGGCGAAACCGACCAGCGAGAAGCCCGGCGGCAGCAGACCCCGGTTGGCGAGGTCGTACACCGCGGGCATCAGCTTTTTACGTGACAAATCGCCCGTAACGCCGAAGATCACCAGGCCCGACGGCCCCGCGATACGCGGGAGCCGTCGGTCGGCGGCGTCACGAAGCGGGTTCGCTTCAGTGACGTTGAAGGGTGGCAAAGGGATCAGCCCTCCGAGGGGGCGAGGCGCTCCAGCTCTGCCTCGGTCGACTTGAGCAGGTCGTTCCAGGACGCCTCGAACTTCTCGACGCCTTCGTCTTCCAGGAGCTGCACCACGTCGTCGTACGAGATCCCGAGCCGCTCGACCGCGTCCAGGTCGGCGCGGGCCTGCTCGTAGGTGCCGGCGATGGTGTTGCCGGTGATCTCGCCCTTCTCCTCCGTGGCCTGGAGGGTGGCCTCGGGCATGGTGTTGACCGTGTTCGGCGCCACCAGGTCGTCGACGTAGAGGGTCGGCTTGTAGGCCGGGTCCTTCACGCCGGTCGACGCCCACAGCGGACGCTGCTTGTTGGCGCCCGCGTTCTCCAGCACGCTCCAGCGGTCCGAGGAGAAGACCTCCTCGTACGCCTGGTAGGCGAGGCGCGCGTTGGCCACGCCCGCCTTGCCGCGCGCGGCCTTGGCCTCGTCGGTGCCGAGAGCGTCGATGCGCTTGTCGATCTCGGTGTCCACACGGGACACGAAGAAGGACGCCACCGAGCGGATGAGCGACAGGTCGAGCCCGCGCTCCTTGGCCTTCTCCAGACCGGCCAGGTAGGCGTCCATGACCTCGCGGTAGCGCTCCAGCGAGAAGATCAGCGTGACGTTGACGCTGATGCCGAGGCCGATGACCTCGGTGATCGCCGGAAGGCCCGCCTTGGTGGCCGGGATCTTGATCAGGGTGTTGGGACGGTCCACCAGCCAGGCGAGCTGCTTGGCCTCGGCGACGGTCGCACGGGTGTTGTGCGCGAGCCGCGGGTCGACCTCGATGGAGACCCGGCCGTCCTGGCCGCCGGTGGCGTCGAAGACCGGGCGCAGGATGTCGGCGGCGTCCCGGACGTCCGCCGTGGTGATCATGCGGATCGCCTCTTCGACCGTCACCTTGCGGGCGGCGAGGTCGGCGACCTGCTGCTCGTAGCCGTCACCACCGCTGATCGCCTTCTGGAAGATCGACGGGTTGGTCGTGACACCCACGACGTGCTGCTGGTCGATCAGCTCGGCGAGGTTGCCGGACGTGATGCGCTGGCGCGACAGGTCGTCCAGCCAGATCGCGACGCCCTCCTCGGAGAGGCGCTTCAATGCGTCTGTCATGGAAAATCAAACTCCTACGTCTCGTATATGAGCGTCAGCGCTGGGCCGCGGCGAGGGATTCCCGCGCGACGGCCGCCACGTTCTCGGCAGTGAAGCCGTACTCCCGGAAAAGGACCTTGCCGTCGGCCGAAGCACCGAAGTGCTCCAGGGAAACGATGCGACCCGCGTCCCCGACGTACTTGTGCCAGGTCAGACCGATACCGGCCTCGACCGCCACCCGCGCCTTGACGGCCGGCGGCAGGACGCTGTCCCGGTACCCCTGGTCCTGCTCCTCGAACCACTCCACCGAGGGCATGGACACGACCCGCGTCGGCACACCGTCGGCCTGGAGCCGCTCGCGCGCCTCGACGGCCACGTGCACCTCGGAACCGGTCGCGATGAGGACGACCTCGGGCTTGCCGCCGTCGGCCTCGAACATCACGTAACCGCCGCGCGCGGTGTCCTCGTTGGCCTCGTACACCGGCACGCCCTGACGGGTCAGCGCGAGCCCGTGCGGGGCGCCCTTGCCGAACTCCTTCGTGTAGCGCTTGAGGATCTCGCGCCAGGCGATCGCGGTCTCGTTGGCGTCCGCCGGGCGGACCACGTTGAGACCGGGGATGGCGCGCAGGGACGCGAGGTGCTCGATCGGCTGGTGGGTGGGGCCGTCCTCACCCAGGCCGATGGAGTCGTGCGTCCAGACGTACGTCACCGGCAGGTGCATCAGCGCCGACAGGCGCACGGCGTTGCGCATGTAGTCGGAGAAGACCAGGAACGTACCGCCGTAGACACGGGTGTTGCCGTGCAGGGTGATGCCGTTCATCTCCGCGGCCATGGAGTGCTCGCGGATGCCGAAGTGGATCGTGCGGCCGTAGGGGTCGGCCTCCGGCAGCGGGTTGTCCGCCGGCAGGAACGACGAGGTCTTGTCGATCGTCGTGTTGTTGGAGCCGGCCAGGTCGGCCGAGCCGCCCCACAGCTCCGGGATGACCGCGCCGAGTGCCTGGAGCACCTTGCCGGACGCGGCGCGGGTGGCGACGCCCTTGCCGGGCTCGAAGACCGGGAGCTTCTCCTCCCAGCCGGTGGGCAGCTCGCCCTTGTGGATGCGGTCGAACTCGGCGGCCCGCTCGGGGTTGTTGTCGCGCCAGAGCTGGAAGGACTTCTCCCACTCGGCCTTCGCCTCGGCGCCCCGCTCCAGCGCCTTGCGGGTGTGGCCGATGACCTCGTCGGCCACCTCGAAGGACTGCTCCGGGTCGAAGCCCAGGACGCGCTTGGTGGCCGCGACCTCGTCGTCGCCGAGCGCCGAGCCGTGGGCGGCCTCGGTGTTCTGCGCGTTCGGGGCGGGCCAGGCGATGATCGAGCGCATCGCGATGAAGGACGGCTTGTCCGTCACCTGCTTCGCGGCCTCGATCGCGTTGTAGATGGCGTGCGGGTCCAGGTCGCCGTCCGGCTTCGGCGCGATGCGCTGCACATGCCAGCCGTAGGCCTCGTAGCGCTTGACGGTGTCCTCGGAGACGGCCGTCTCGGTGTCGCCCTCGATCGAGATGTGGTTGTCGTCCCACAGCAGGATCAGGTTGCCGAGCTGCTGGTGGCCGGCCATCGAGGACGCCTCGGCGGAGATGCCCTCCTGGAGGCAGCCGTCACCGGCGATGGCGTAGACGAAGTGGTCGAAGGGGGAGGTGCCCTGCGCGGCGTCCGGGTCGAACAGACCGCGCTCGTAGCGGGCGGCCATCGCCATGCCGACGGCGTTGGCGACACCCTGGCCCAGCGGGCCGGTCGTCGTCTCGACGCCCGTGGTGTGGCCGTACTCCGGGTGGCCGGGGGTCTTCGAACCCCACGTCCGGAACGCCTTCAGGTCGTCCAGCTCCAGACCGAAGCCGGCCAGGTAGAGCTGGGTGTAGAGGGTCAGGGACGAGTGGCCTGCGGACAGCACGAAGCGGTCGCGACCGACCCACTCGGCGTCCGCGGGGTCGTGCCGCATCACCTTCTGGAAGAGGGTGTAGGCGGCGGGTGCCAGGCTCATCGCCGTACCCGGATGGCCGTTTCCGACCTTCTGTACGGCGTCGGCGGCCAGGACGCGGGCGGTGTCGACAGCCCGCTGGTCCAGCTCGGTCCACTCGAGGTCTGTGGTGGTCGGCTTGGTGCTCACCCTGGGTCAGGGCTCCTCTCCACATGTCGGTTGCCGGTGTCACGGGCACACACGCCCACCGGCTGCCGGCGTACTCGGCGTCGGCCGGCCGTTGTCGAGCCTACCCCCGGAAGTACGTGCGTTTTTTCGACTCATTCCAGACTGCCGGGAGTCACCGGGATGTGCCTCCCGACTGGGTCGTTCCACATTCGGCAAGTGAATACGGAGCCGCTCATCCGGGTGCTCAATCGAGCTTCGGCGCGCCCTTCGGACGGCCCCCTCCAACACGACCCCACCCCCGCGAATGTCCGGGTCTGGGCAACGTCTACAGTGGCGTGGTACGCGCGAGCCTTTACCGGGACTTCACACCGGGGGGCTTGCTGGGATGTCTCTGTCAGGGGTGTGCGTGACGGCCGTTGAATCCCGTCCAGCGGGGATTATCGGGACGAGCCAGAGCCCGAGCCGGCGGCCGATCGGGGCCCGGGTCAAGGGGTTCGTGGCGCTTACCAAGCCGCGGATCATCGAGCTGCTGCTCATCACCACCGTTCCGGTGATGTTCCTGGCCGAGCAGGGCGTGCCCGACCTCGGTCTGGTGCTGCTCACGTGCGTCGGCGGCTACCTCTCCGCCGGCGGCGCCAACGCCCTGAACATGTACATCGACCGCGACATCGACGCGCTCATGGACCGCACCTCGCAGCGCCCGCTGGTCACCGGGATGGTCAGCCCGCGCGAGTGCCTGGCCTTCGGCATCACCCTCGCGGTCGTCTCCACGCTGCTGTTCGGCCTCACCGTCAACTGGCTGTCGGCCTGGCTGTCCCTCGGAGCGCTCCTCTTCTACGTCGTCGTCTACACGATGATCCTCAAGCGCCGTACGTCGCAGAACATCGTGTGGGGCGGCATCGCGGGCTGCATGCCGGTCCTGATCGGCTGGTCCGCGGTCACGAACTCGCTGTCCTGGGCGCCGCTCATCCTCTTCCTGGTGATCTTCTTCTGGACGCCGCCGCACTACTGGCCGCTGTCCATGAAGGTGAAGGAGGACTACGCGCGCGTGGGCGTGCCGATGCTTCCGGTCATCGCCTCCAACAAGGTCGTCGCCAAGCAGATCGTCATCTATAGCTGGGTGATGGTGGCGGTGTCGCTGCTGCTCACGCCGCTCGGCTACACGGGCTGGTTCTACACAGTGGTCGCGCTGGGCGCGGGCGGCTGGTGGCTGTGGGAGGCGCACGCGCTGCAGAACCGCGCGAAGGCGGAGGTGACGGGCGGCAAGCTCAAGGAGATGCGCCTGTTCCACTGGTCGATCACGTACGTGTCGCTGCTGTTCGTCGCGGTCGCGGTGGACCCCTTCCTGCGCTGACGCACGTCACAGTGCCCTGCCCTCGCCAGCCGATCTACTCGTGAGTAGCATCCTGACCATGGCAGACACGCAGCAGGTTGACCAGAAGGCCGAGCGCAGGGTGGCCAAGCTGGCCAAGCAGATGAACTCCTTCGCGAAGTCCCACGGCGGCGCCGAGGTCCAGGTGGCCTACATCGGCGAGCGGGGCGCCCGGATCGTGCTCGTGGGCGAGGACGGCGGCTGGGGAGACCTGGTGGCACCGTCGTACGAGATCGCCGAGAAGGCGGTGGAGAAGGCCGGGATCACCCGCCACGAGTCCTTCGACGGCGAGTTCGCGGCGAAGGTGACGACCGGCCCGTACGAGTGGAAGCGCATGGCGGGCATCCAGATCGGCGGCTGAGTCACGCCATTTCCCGAGCCGCTCCCTCCTTCCGCAACACCTAGTCACCGGTTCACCCGTTAGGACCTGTAGCAAGCGCAGTCCACCCACGGGGAGCCCGGATGATCGACACGCCGTTCCTCGTGGACCAGTACTGCCACGGCGTACTGCGAACGGAGCTGGGCCTCGGCACCTTCGAGGCCCAGTTGGCCCGCACCGAGGGCCCGCCGGCGCCGGGCACCACCCTCTTCGACACCCAGACGGGTTTCGCCGTACGACGCTGGTGCCCCCCTCTGCTGGGCCTGGAACCGCACTGCCGGCCCGCCCGCTATCTGGCCCGGCGTCGTGAACTCGGCGTACTGGAGGCGGGCCGGCGTCTGCTGCGGGGCAGCGGCATCACGACGTACCTGGTCGACACCGGACTGCCGGGCGATCTCACCGGCCCGCCCGAGATGGCGTCCGCGTCGTCCGCCAGGGCCCATGAGATCGTGCGCCTGGAACTCCTCGCCGAACAGGTCGCCGACACCTCCGGCACCGTCGAGTCCTTCCTGGCCAACCTCGCCGAGTCGGTGCACGGCGCGGCCGTGAACGCCGTGGCCTTCACCTCGGTCGCGGGCGTACGGCACGGCCTCGCGCTCGCGCCCGAGCCGCCGGGGCCCGGGGAGGTGCGGGGCGCGGCAGGGCGCTGGCTCGCGGCCCGCCGGGTCGGCGGCGAGCTGAGCGACCCCGTGCTCCTACGGCATCTGCTGTGGATCGCGGTCGCCTCCGGGCTGCCGCTCCAACTGCACGCGGGGCTGGGCGAGCCGGGCCTGCGCATCGACCGCACCGACCCGGTCCTGCTCACGGACTTCGTCCGCGCCACGGCCGGACTCGGCACCGACCTGGTCCTGCTGCACGGCTACCCGTACCACCGGCACGCCGCCCATCTGGCCGGCGTCTTCCCGCACGTCTACGCCGACTCCGGCGCAGCCCTCATCCGCACCGGCGCCCGCGCGGCCACGATCCTCGCCGAGATCCTGGAACTCGCCCCCTTCGGCAAGATCCTCTTCTCCACCGGCGCCCAGGGCCTGCCCGAACTGCACGTGGTGGGCGCCCGCCTCTTCCGCGAGGCCCTCGCCAGGGTGCTCGGCGGCTGGGTCGCCGAGGACGCGTGGTCGCTCGCGGACGCGCAGCGGGTGGCGGAGATGGTCGCGGCGGGGAACGCGCGCAGGGTGTACGGGCTGGAGTGACGGGGGGCTGGAGTGAGGGGGTTTACCGCCCGAGGCGTCCTGTACAGACTGGGCGGATGCAGACCGAGGTGTTACTCGACCGCTTCGTCACCGGCCTCAAGACCGCCCTGCCGCCGGCCGCCCCGCTCGCCGTCTGGGCCCACGGCTCACTGGCCGGCGGTGACTACCAGGAGGGCGTCAGCGACCTGGACCTGATCGTCGTCGCGGACGCACCGCTCACGCCCCGCACGATCTGGCGGCTGGCCCAACTGCACGCCCGGCTGCGGGCCGAGCCGCTCGCCGCGAAGCTGCACTGCACCTACCTGACGCCGGACGCGATGGACGACACCGGCCGGCGCCATCTCACCTGGGCGCACCAGGAGCTGTTCAAACGGTCGGTCAGCCCCGTCACCCGGCGCGAACTGCACACCTTCGGACGCGTGCTGCACGGTAAGGCCCCGGCCGGCCTGCTGCCGCCGGTCACGGACCGGGAGCTCGGCGACTTCGTCGTACGCGACCAGCGGGACTTCTGGCGGCCCGCCGTCGACAACGCCCGGCTGTGGACCCAGGACGTGTGGGTGGACCTCGCTCTGGTCACCTTCGCCCGCGCGGGCGTCACCCTGCGGGACGGCCGGCTGATCTCCAAGCGCGAGGCGCTGGAGCTGCTGCCCGGCCTCGGGGCACCCGTCGAGCTCGTCGAGGACATCCGCAGGCGCCGCTACGAGGATCCCGCGCCGCCCACCGAGGAGTGGACGGCGCGCCGGGCCGGGCTGACGCGGGACTACCTGGGACCGGCGATCGACGCGCTCGTGGCGTCGTACGCCTGAAGCGGCAGGTCGGGCACCTCCGGCTCGGGCCGCTCCCGCAGCGCGAGCAGGATGCGCAGGGTCGCGATCCAGACCAGGGCCGAGCCGAACATGTGCAGGCCGACCAGTACCTCCGGGAGGTCCGTGAAGTACTGGACGTAGCCGATGACGCCCTGGCCGAGCAGGATCAGGAAGAGGTCGCGGGTGCGGTTCAGGGGGCCCTTCGGTGCGTCGACCGCTTTGAGGACGAACCAGAGCGCGAAGGCCAGGGTGACCACGATCCACGCCAGCACGGCGTGCAGCTTGGTGACGGTCTCCCAGTCGACCGGCATCCGCTCGACCTCGCTGGAGTCGCCCGCGTGCGGGCCCGCGCCGGTGACCACCGTGCCGAGGAGGATCAGCAGCACCGAGGCCGCGACCAGGACCCACACAAGCTGCTGCACCGCCTTGCCCACCAGGGGACGCGGCGCGCCGTCGCCCTCGCGGGCGCGCTGCCACATCACCGTGGCGACGGCGATCAGCGCGGAGGTCGCCACGAAGTGGGCCGCGACCGTGTACGGGTTCAGTCCGACGAGGACGACGATGCCGCCGAGCACGGCGTTGCTCATCACGATCCAGAACTGCGCCCACCCGAGGCGGGTCAGGTCCCGCCGGTACGGCTTCGTCGAGCGCGCGGCGATGATCGCCCAGCCGACCGCCGCGCACAGCACGTACGTCAGCATGCGGTTGCCGAACTCGATGGCGCCGTGCAGGCCCATCTCGCTGGTGGCGGTGAGCGAGTCGTCGGTGCACTTGGGCCAGGTCGGGCAGCCGAGCCCGGACCCGGTCAGGCGTACCGCACCGCCGGTGACCACGATGAGCACCGACATCACGAGCGCGGCGAGCGCCGCCCGCCGGACCGTCCTCGGGGTGGGGGTCCAGCGTGCGGCGATGAAGGCGAGCGGGTTGCGCACTGCCGCTACGGCGTCGGCGCGGGTCACGTTTGGCACGCGCCCTATCGTAGGCGCCCGCTTGTGCACGGTTTCACGAGGGTCCCGGACCGGGGTCCGCGGGCCTACTCCCAGCGGAAGAACCGCCCCGCCGCGGCCAGTCCCACGACCGCCCACACGGCCAGGATCCCCAGGTCGCCCCACGGCATCCCGGCCCCGTGCTGGAGGACGTCCCGCAGCCCGTCGGAGAGCGCGGAGATGGGCAGCAGACCCAGGACGTCCTGGGCGGCGGCCGGGAACTTGTCCAGCGGCACGATCACCCCGCCGCCGACGAGCAGCAGCAGGAACACCAGGTTGGCGGCGGCCAGTGTGGCCTCGGCCTTGAGCGTGCCGGCCATCAGCAGGCCGAGCCCGGAGAAGGCCGCGGTGCCGAGCACCAGCAGAAGCAGGACGGCCAGCGGGTTGCCGTGCGGCGACCAGCCCAGCGCGAACGCGATCACCGTCAGCAGCACGATCTGCAGGACCTCGGTGACCAGCACCGACACCGTCTTCGCCGTCATCAGGCCCCAGCGCGGCAGCGGTGAGGAGGCCAGCCGCTTCAGCACTCCGTACCGGCGCTCGAAGCCCGTGGCGATGGCCTGCCCCGTGAACGCCGTCGACATCACGGCGAGCGCGAGGATGCCGGGGGCGAGGAAGTCGACGGCCTCGCCGGCACCCGTGTCGACGATGTCCACCGAGCTGAAAAGGACCAGCAGCAGGGTGGGGATCACCACCGTCAGCAGGAGCTGCTCGCCGTTGCGCAGCAGCATCTTCGTCTCCAGGGCCGCCTGTGCCCCGATCATGCGGGGGAGGGGGGCGGCGCCCGGCTTCGGGGCGTACGTACCCGTACCCCTACCTGTACCGAGGGTGGTCACGAGCGCAGCTCCTTGCCGGTCAGCTCCAGGAAGACGTCCTCCAGAGTGTGCCGCTCCACCGAGATCCGGTCCGGCATCACCCCGTGCTGTGCGCACCACGACGTCACCGTCGCGAGCAACTGGGGGTCGACCTTGCCGCCGACGCGGTACGAACCCGGCGTCAGCTCCGCCGCCGTGCAGTCGGCGGGCAGGGCCTTGAGCAGGGATCCCACGTCGAGGCCGGGGCGGCCGGTGAAGCGGAGGGTGTTCTCGGCGCCGCCGCGGCACAGGTCCTCGGGGGAGCCGTGGGCGATGACGCGGCCGGCGTCGATGATCGCGACGTCGTCGGCGAGCTGCTCGGCCTCGTCCATGTAGTGGGTGGTGAGGATCACGGAGACGCCGTCGGCGCGCAGGTCGCGGATCAGGTCCCAGGTGGCCCGGCGGGCCTGTGGGTCCAGCCCGGCGGTCGGCTCGTCCAGGAACACCAGCTCCGGGCGGCCGACCACGGCCATGGCGAGCGCGAGCCGCTGCTGCTGGCCGCCGGAGAGGCGCCGGTAAGCGGTCCGGCCGCAGGTGCCGAGGCCGAGGCGCTCGATGAGGGCGTCGACGTCCAGGGGATGCGCGTGCAGCTTGGCCACATGGCGAAGCATCTCGTCGGCCCGTGCGCCCGAGTAGACGCCGCCGGACTGGAGCATCACGCCGATCCGGGGCCGCAGCGCCCCGGACTGTCGCACCGGGTCGAGCCCCAGGACCCGCACGGTGCCGGAGTCCGGTCTGCGGTATCCCTCGCAGGTCTCGACGGTCGTGGTCTTGCCCGCGCCGTTGGGTCCGAGTACGGCGGTGACACCCGCGTGGGCCACCAGGTCGAGACCGTTCACCGCGGTTTTGTCGCCGTACCGCTTCACCAGGGCCTGGACCTGGAGCACGGGCTCAGTTCGCATGGCTCCAGAGTCTAGGTAGGCGGACGGTGCCCCGGACGGCCGGGTTCACATCTGCTCATACGGCCGTCCTCATACCTCCTCGGCGCGGGGCCGGTGGATCCCCAGCCACCGCTGGGCGTACGCCACCGCGTCGGCCATGGGAAACAGCCGGACGTCGGCCGCGCCCACCTTCCCGCGCACGACGCGACGGTCCCGCTCGAAGTCATGGCCCAGCTCGTCGAACCGCTCCGAGGTGATGGACACCTCGGTCACCACCTCCCAGCCCGCGGGCCCCGGCCGCCCCACCTTCACCAGCGGTGACGGGATCCGGTACTCGGCCAGATGGAAGCTGGTGCAGGTGTCGTAGCCGGCGCCGAGCAGCAGCACGCGCGCGTGCAGCGCCTCCAGCCGGGCCAGCGGGCTGCGCTCGCCGAGCCGGCAGTCGAGCGCGTGGCCCGCGACGATCTCGGCCGCGCGCGGGCCGACGGCGGCGAAGGACGTCTGCGGATGCGCGCTGCGCAGGGCGCCCGGCCAGGTCCGTACCGTCTCCGGGATGACGCCGACCCCGCGCGTGGGCGTGACGGCAGGGTCGTACGCGGGCATCGTCGCCCGAATGGCCTCCCACCACTCCTCGGGAACGGGCGGGTTGCTCCACACCGCCGGATCCGAGAGGTCGCCGGTCTGGGTGGGGACCACCAGCGTGCCCTCGGGACCGAGGGCGTCGAGCAGTCCCTGGACCACCGCGACGGGGCCTCCGCAGACCCAGCCGAGGGAGCTGAGGGAGGAGTGCGCGAGGAGCGTCTCACCGGATCGGACGCCCAGCTCGCGAAGTTGTGCGGCGAGGGTGTCCCGAGTGACAAGAGGGCCGGTCGGAGGGGGTATGGGCATGCTTCCGGAGTGTTCCGGAAGGGGCCTCGCGGCGCCACCGGTTTGATCGATCAAAGATCGTTTCCGCAGGTCAGATTAGGTATGCCTAAGTGACGCAGGGCACCGTCGACGGACGTGGACGCCGCTTGCCTGGCTTTGAGGAATTACGCAACAATGGCGTTGTGAAAAACGTCGGCGAGGCTCGGGAGACCCCCACGGGGCCCCCTCAGGAGGAGCTCGCGACCGGGGAGCGCTCCACGCGCAACCGGGTCGCGCGATCCATCCTGGACCACGGGCCGTCGACCGTCGCCGACCTGGCCGGCCGCCTGAGGCTCACCCAGGCCGCCGTGCGCAGGCATCTGGACGCGCTGGTCGCCGATGACGTCGTGGAGCCCCGGGAACAGCGGGTGTACGGCACGCGTACGCGCGGCCGTCCCGCCAAGGTCTTCGCGCTCACCGACTGCGGCCGCGACGCCTTCGACCAGTCGTACGACAAGCTCGCAGCGGACGCCCTGAAGTGGATCGCCGAGCGCGAGGGCGGGAGCGAGGCGGTCGCCGCCTTCGCCCGCGCCCGGATCGCCTCCCAGGCGAGCGCCTATCGCAAGGCGATCGAGGCCGTCAGCCCCGATGAGCGGACCGAAGCCCTGGCCAAGGCCTTGAGCGTGGACGGGTACGCTGCTACGGCGCG
The DNA here is from genome assembly GCF_055609385.1 of Streptomyces sp. NPDC036764. Classification (NCBI taxonomy): domain Bacteria; kingdom Bacillati; phylum Actinomycetota; class Actinomycetes; order Kitasatosporales; family Streptomycetaceae; genus Streptomyces; species Streptomyces sp. NPDC036764. The sequence goes on along the minus strand of NZ_JBVJPT010000006.1, from coordinate 182,747 downwards.
CAGCGCACCCCTCCCCCAAAAGGGCGAGCAGCTCTGCCAGCACCACTGCCCGGTGGCGCATGTCGCGGAGCAGTTCCCCCAACTGTGCGAGGCGGAGACGGAGATCTTCGCCGAGCTGCTCGGAACGCACGTCCAGCGTCTGGCGACCATCGCGCACGGCGACGGCGTCTGCACGACGTTCATCCCGAAGATTTCCCATAACACCGATAACGCATCTGCAAGCACGGCCGGGAGGAACCCCGCATGACTCTCCCCATCGAGGAGACTGCCCACCCTGAGCTCGACGGCCTGGGCAAGTACGAATACGGCTGGGCCGACTCCGACGAAGCCGGCGCCTCTGCGAAGCGCGGTCTGAGCGAGGACGTCGTCCGTGACATCTCCGCGAAGAAGAACGAGCCGGACTGGATGACCAAGCTCCGCCTCAAGGGTCTGCGGCTGTTCGACAAGAAGCCCATGCCGAACTGGGGCTCGGACCTCTCGGGCATCGACTTCGACAACATCAAGTACTTCGTGCGCTCCACGGAGAAGCAGGCGGAGTCCTGGGAGGACCTGCCCGAGGACATCAAGAACACCTACGACAAGCTGGGCATCCCGGAGGCCGAGAAGCAGCGCCTCGTCGCCGGTGTCGCCGCCCAGTACGAGTCGGAGGTCGTCTACCACCAGATCCGCGAGGACCTGGAGGAGCAGGGCGTCATCTTCCTCGACACCGACACCGCGCTGAAGGAGCACCCGGAGCTCTTCAAGGAGTACTTCGGCACCGTCATCCCGGTCGGTGACAACAAGTTCGCGTCGCTGAACACCGCCGTGTGGTCGGGCGGCTCCTTCATCTACGTCCCGAAGGGCGTGCACGTCGAGATCCCGCTCCAGGCCTACTTCCGCATCAACACGGAGAACATGGGCCAGTTCGAGCGGACCCTGATCATCGTCGACGAGGGTGCCTACGTGCACTACGTCGAGGGTTGTACGGCCCCGATCTACAAGTCGGACTCGCTGCACTCCGCGGTCGTCGAGATCATCGTCAAGAAGAACGCCCGCTGCCGTTACACGACCATCCAGAACTGGTCGAACAACGTCTACAACCTGGTCACCAAGCGCGCCGTCGCCTACGAGGGCGCGACCATGGAGTGGATCGACGGCAACATCGGCTCCAAGGTGACGATGAAGTACCCGGCCGTCTACCTGATGGGCGAGCACGCCAAGGGCGAGACCCTGTCCATCGCCTTCGCGGGCGAGGGGCAGCACCAGGACGCCGGCTCCAAGATGGTCCACATGGCGCCGAACACCTCCTCCAACATCGTGTCGAAGTCCGTGGCGCGTGGTGGCGGCCGTACCTCGTACCGCGGTCTGGTCGAGATCGGCGAGGGCGCCCACGGCTCGAAGTCCAACGTGCTGTGCGACGCGCTGCTCGTGGACACCATCTCCCGCTCCGACACGTACCCCTACGTGGACGTCCGCGAGGACGACGTGTCCATGGGCCACGAGGCGACCGTCTCCAAGGTCTCCGAGGACCAGCTCTTCTACCTGATGAGCCGCGGTCTGAGCGAGTTCGAGGCGATGGCCATGATCGTGCGCGGCTTCGTCGAGCCGATCGCCAAGGAGCTGCCCATGGAGTACGCCCTCGAGCTCAACCGGCTGATCGAGCTGCAGATGGAAGGCGCGGTCGGTTAAGACCGGGTCCTCGGTAAAGCAGCTAGCGAAATCTGACGTAGGAAGAGAGCAGACCGACAGCCATGGCTGAGGCTCAGAACATCCCGGTGGGGTCCACCACCGCCGGCGCGGTGGCCGTTGCCGCCGAGTCGACCGTCGCCACGCGCATGAGCGCGCCGCCGTCCTTCGACGTGGCGGACTTCCCGGTCCCGCACGGCCGCGAGGAGGAGTGGCGGTTCACCCCGCTGGAGCGCCTGCGCGGGCTGCACGACGGCACCGCCGTGGCGACCGGCGACGGCCTCCAGGTCACCGTCGAGGCCCCCGAGGGCGTCACCGTCGAGACCGTCGGCCGCGACGACGCGCGCCTCGGCAAGGCGGGCATGCCCGTGGACCGGGTCGCCGCCCAGGCGTACTCGGCGTTCGAGAAGGCCGGTGTGATCACCGTCCCCAAGGAGACGGTCCTCACCGAGCCGATCCGGATCGCCGTGCACGGCGAGGGCGGGGTCGCCTACGGCCACCAGGTCGTGGAGCTCGGAGCCTTCGCCGAGGCCGTCGTCGTCATCGACCACACCGGTGACGCCGTGCTCGCCGCCAACGTCGACTACATCCTGGGCGACGGCGCCAAGCTCACCGTCGTCTCCGTCCAGGACTGGGACGACAAGGCCGTGCACGTGGGCCAGCACAACGCGCTGATCGGCCGGGACGCCACCTTCAAGTCGTTCGTGGTCACCTTCGGCGGCGACCTCGTACGCCTCCACCCGCGCGTGGCCTACGCCGGCACCGGTGGCGAGGCCGAGCTCTTCGGCCTCTACTTCACCGACGCCGGCCAGCACCAGGAGCACCGTCTCCTGGTCGACCACAACACCCCGCACTGCAAGTCCAACGTCGCCTACAAGGGCGCGCTCCAGGGCGAGGACGCGCACGCGGTGTGGATCGGCGACGTGCTGATCGAGGCCAAGGCCGAGGGCACGGACACCTACGAGATGAACCGCAACCTGGTTCTGACCGACGGCGCCCGCGTCGACTCCGTGCCGAACCTGGAGATCGAGACCGGCGAGATCGTCGGCGCCGGCCACGCCTCGGCGACCGGCCGCTTCGACGACGAGCAGCTCTTCTACCTGATGGCCCGCGGCATCCCGGCAGACGAGGCCCGTCGCCTGGTGGTGCGCGGCTTCTTCGCCGAGCTCGTCCAGCAGATCGGCGTCGACGACATCGAAGAGCGCCTCCTCGTGAAGATCGACGAGGAGCTGGAGGCCACGGTCTGATGGCTTTCGTACGCGCCTGTGGGCTGAGCGAGCTGGAGGAGGACACCCCGAAGCGGGTGGAACTCGACGGCACGCCGGTCTCGGTCGTGCAGACCGAGGGGGAGGTGTTCGCCATCCACGACATCTGCTCGCACGCGAACGTCTCGCTCTCCGAGGGCGAGGTGGAGGACTGCCAGATCGAGTGCTGGCTGCACGGCTCCGCGTTCGACCTCAGAACCGGCAAGCCGTCCGGCCTTCCCGCGACGCGCCCCGTCCCCGTATACCCCGTAAAGATCGAAGGGGACGACGTGCTCGTCTCCCTCACCCAGGAGTCCTGAGGCACCCATGGCAACGCTTGAAATCCGAGACCTGCACGTCACCGTCGAGGCCGACAACGCCACGAAGGAGATCCTCAAGGGCGTCGACCTCACCGTGAAGCAGGGCGAGACGCACGCCATCATGGGCCCCAACGGCTCCGGCAAGTCGACGCTCGCCTACTCACTGGCGGGTCACCCGAAGTACACGATCACCGGCGGTTCCGTCACCCTCGACGGCGAGGACGTCCTGGAGATGTCCGTCGACGAGCGCGCCCGCGCCGGCCTGTTCCTGGCGATGCAGTACCCGGTCGAGGTCCCCGGCGTCTCGGTCTCCAACTTCCTGCGCACCTCCGCCACCGCCATCCGCGGCGAGGCCCCCAAGCTGCGCACCTGGGTGAAGGAGGTCAAGGAGGCCATGGAGCGCCTCAACATGGACCCCTCCTTCGCCGAGCGCAACGTCAACGAGGGCTTCTCCGGCGGTGAGAAGAAGCGCCACGAGATCCTTCAGCTCGAGCTGCTCAAGCCGAAGGTCGCGATCCTCGACGAGACCGACTCCGGCCTGGACGTCGACGCTCTGCGCGTCGTCTCCGAGGGCGTGAACCGGGTCCGCGAGACCGGCGAGGTCGGCACGCTGCTGATCACCCACTACACGCGCATCCTGCGCTACATCAAGCCCGACCACGTGCACGTCTTCTCCGCGGGCCGCATCGTCGAGTCCGGCGGCGCCGAGCTCGCCGACAAGCTGGAGAACGAGGGCTACGAGGCATACACGAAGGGTGGCGCATCCGCGTGACACAGATGCCGGGCCTCCTCGACACCGAGGCGCTCCGCAAGGACTTCCCGATCCTGGACCGCGTCGTCCACGACGGCAAGAAGCTCGTGTACCTGGACAACGCGGCGACCTCGCAGACGCCGCGCCAGGTGCTCGACGTGCTCTCCGAGTACTACGAGCAGCACAACGCCAACGTCCACCGTGGCGTGCACGTCCTCGCCGAGGAGGCCACGGCGCTGTACGAGGGCGCGCGCGACAAGGTCGCCGAGTTCATCAACGCGCCTTCGCGCGACGAGGTGATCTTCACCAAGAACGCCTCCGAGTCGCTGAACCTCGTGGCCAACATGCTGGGCTGGGCCGACGAGCCCTACCGGGTGGACCACGAGACCGAGATCGTCATCACGGAGATGGAGCACCACTCCAACATCGTGCCGTGGCAACTGCTCGCGCAGCGCACGGGTGCGAAGCTGAAGTGGTTCGGCCTCACCGACGACGGCCGTCTCGACCTGTCCAACATCGACGAGATCATCACGGAGAAGACGAAGATCGTCTCGTTCGTGCTGGTGTCGAACATCCTGGGCACGGTCAACCCGGTCGAGGCGATAGTGCGCCGTGCGCAGGAGGTCGGTGCGCTGGTCTGCATCGACGCCTCGCAGGCCGCGCCGCACATGCCGATGGATGTCCAGTCGCTCCAGGCCGACTTCGTGGCCTTCACCGGCCACAAGATGTGCGGTCCGACCGGCATCGGTGTGCTCTGGGGCCGCCAGGAGCTGCTGGAGGACCTGCCCCCGTTCCTCGGCGGCGGCGAGATGATCGAGACCGTGTCGATGCACTCGTCGACGTACGCTCCCGCCCCGCACAAGTTCGAGGCGGGCACGCCCCCGATCTCCCAGGCGATCGGTCTGGGCGCGGCGATCGACTACCTCAACTCGATCGGCATGGACAAGATCCTCGCCCATGAGCACGCGCTCACCGAGTACGCGGTGAAGCGGCTGGCGGAGGTCCCGGACCTCAGGATCATCGGCCCGACCACGGCCGAGGACCGGGGCGCCGCGATCTCCTTCACCCTCGGCGACATCCACCCGCACGACGTGGGCCAGGTCCTCGACGAGCAGGGCATCGCCGTCCGGGTCGGCCACCACTGCGCGCGGCCGGTCTGCCTGCGGTACGGAATTCCTGCGACCACGCGAGCGTCGTTCTATCTGTACTCCACGCCGGCCGAGATCGACGCTCTGGTGGACGGCCTGGAGCACGTCCGGAACTTCTTCGGCTGACGGGACGAGCGATCGCATGAAGCTGGATTCGATGTACCAGGAAGTCATCCTGGACCACTACAAGAACCCGCACGGGCGGGGCTTGCGGGATGGCGATGCCGAGGTGCACCACGTCAACCCGACGTGCGGCGATGAGATCACCCTGCGCGTGAAGTACGACGGCACGAAGATCGAGGACGTCTCGTACGAGGGCCAGGGCTGTTCCATCAGCCAGGCGAGCGCGTCCGTACTGAACGAACTCCTCGTCGGCAGGGACCTCTCCGACGCGCAGAAGATCCAGGAGACCTTCCTGGAGCTGATGCAGTCCAAGGGGAAACTCGAGCCGGACGATGCGATGGAGGAGGTTCTGGAGGACGCGGTCGCGTTCGCCGGCGTCTCCAAGTACCCGGCACGGGTCAAGTGCGCCCTCCTGAGCTGGATGGCGTGGAAGGACGCGACGGCCCAGGCCCTGGGCGGAGCCGACGCCGAAAGGAAGACGGCATGAGCGAGACCGTTGAGATGAAGCCGGCCTCGGAGGAAGAGGTCCGTGAGGCGCTGTACGACGTCGTCGACCCCGAGCTGGGTATCGACGTCGTCAACCTCGGCCTGATCTACGGCATCCACATCGACGACGCGAACATCGCGACGCTCGACATGACCCTGACCTCGGCGGCCTGCCCGCTGACCGACGTCATCGAGGACCAGGCGAAGTCAGCCACGGACGGCCTCGTCAACGAGCTGCGCATCAACTGGGTCTGGATGCCGCCGTGGGGCCCGGACAAGATCACGGACGACGGCCGCGAGCAGCTTCGGGCGCTCGGGTTCAACGTCTGAGACCCCCCGTTCACGATGAGGCGGCGGCACCTGCCCGGGTGCCGCCGCTTTCTCGTGCCCGGGCCGACGCGGCTCAGGCCAGCCCGTCCACCAGCCGGAAGGACGAGTCCGCCAGAAACAGGGAGCTGTGGTCGTAGCGCTCCAGGCGGACGACGAAGTTCTTGTGCCGGAGGAAGTGGCCCTGGTAGTTGACCGACTCCAGCATCGTCGCGCCGGAGTCGTAGGAGGAGCCGCGCGGGCAGAAGGTGGCGTCCTGGGCGAACAGGGCGGAGCCGTCGTTGCGTTCGGTACGCAGGACGAAGTTGCGGTGGCGCAGATACCTCCCGTCGCGCGTGGCGAAGGAGTAGCAGGAGCTGTCGGCCAGGCCCTTGACCTGCTTGAAGGTGGAGTCCTCGCGGGACTCGGAGCCGCGGACCTGGTCGAGGCCCACCCGGCCGTCGCTCATGTGCCAGTAGCGGTCGGGGTAGTTGACCGAGCGGACGGAGCGCCAAGTGGTCGTGCCGGCCGGGGGCTTCGGGGCCTTCGTCGGTGAACCGGCGTCGCCGGAAGGCGACTTGGACGGCGCCGGCTTGGGCGTTGTGGCGTCCTGCTGACGGGGCGCCTCGGTCGTCGACTTCTGCGTCGACAGGCCGCTCTTGCCCTTCGGGGGAGCCGTCTTGGACGGAGTGGCGAAGGAGATCAACCCGGGGACCGTGGCGTCCGCGGGGGCCGACGCCCCGGCTGAATCACCGTCAGGGTTCTTCTCGGATATGGCTATTGCCGTGATGCAGGCGATGATCGTCGCCATCGCCATCCCGCCCGCGAGCCACAGGCGGCGCGTTCCCGGTGCCCGCGAGGTGTCCGGGGCCCAGCCGTTCTCCCAGGGTTGGTCCTGAGACGGCCGGGACTTGTTTTCAGGCATGCGGTGTTCCTCCAGCGGCGTCACGAGACGACAGCCGCGGCTGTGAAGGACCGGTATGTGAACGGTGAAACACTAGTGGACCCAGTGGTTCGGGAATAGCTGTTTGGAACGAGCTGTGTCCACATCGATTTCTCACCGTGCCGCCGGTCCCGAGCCATCCGACCGTGCCGCGGTGCCGGCCTGAACCGGGGCTGCCCGCGGCGCAGTTCGGGGCGTGCGGGCGGACGCGGGCGAAGTCCGTGCGCTGAGCAGGGCATCATGGCCGGCAGCACCGTAGTTCACGCACCGACAGGAGTTCCCGGATCATGGTCCACCGCGTTCCCCGTGCCCTTCGCCGAGCGCCGGCGGTCGCGGCTCTGTGCGGTGCGCTCGCCCTCGCCGTCGGCGGTTGCACGGCGTCCGACGGCGGGGGCGGCGCCGCACCGGACCGCTCCACCGCCCCCTCGGCCACGGGCCCGGGCGGCGAGGGAGAGGTGGAGCTGCCCGAGCCGGGCATCGACTTCGACTACCAGATCGGCGGTGCCTACAAGCCGCCGAACGGCGTGGAAGCGGTCTCCCGCGACCGAACCGCCGAGCCCGCGCCCGGCGTGTACAACATCTGCTACGTCAACGCCTTCCAGGCCCAGCCGGACGCAGCGGACTGGTGGGAGGACCACGCCCCCGACCTGCTGCTGCGTGACGACGACGGCACTGCGGTCGTCGACCGGGACTGGGACGAGATCCTGCTGGACATCTCCACGGCCGCCAAGCGCGAACGGCTCGTGGGGATCGTGGGCAAGTGGATCGACGGCTGCGCGGATGCCGGCTTCCAGGCCGTCGAGGCGGACAACCTCGACTCCAACGAGCGGTCCGACGGGCTGCTGACCGCCGACGACAACGTGGCCTTCGGCAAGCTGCTCGCCGCCCGCGCCCACGACGCCGGTCTGGCGATCGGCCAGAAGAACGCCGCGTCTCTGGCGCGACAGGGCCGTGACCTCGGCTTCGACTTCGCGGTCGCCGAGGAGTGCGGCCAGTACGACGAGTGCGACACCTACGCGGACGCCTACGACGACCGGGTCTTCGTCATCGAGTACCGCGCGGACGGCCTCGCCGCCGCCTGCGCGCAATGGGGCGACGAGTTGTCGGTGGTGCTGCGCGACCTCGACGTCGTACCGGAAGGCGAGTCCGGGTACCGCCGCCGCACCTGCTGAGCCCTCAGTCGAGGACGGCTGTGGCCTCGAGCTCGACCAGGTGCTCGGGCACGTCGAGGGCCGCGACGCCCAGCAGCGTGGCCGGCGGGACGGGGGCGACCCCGAGCTTGGCGGCGGCCCGGGTGATGCCCTCCATGAGAAGAGGCATCTTGTCGGGGGTCCAGTCGACGACATGCAGGTTCAGCTTCGCCACGTCCTCGAAGGAGGCACCGGCCGCGGCCAGGGCGGTCGCGACGTTGAGGTAGCACTGCTCGACCTGTGCGGCGAGGTCGCCCGCCCCGACCGTGACGCCGTCCGCGTCCCAGGCGACCTGCCCGGCGACGAAGACCAGCTTCGAGCCGCCGGCGATCGCCACCTGACGGTAGGCGTCGACCTCCACGAGTCCGGCCGGGTTGATCAGGGTGATGGCCATGGTGTCCGCTCCTTGCACTCCGAGCCCGCGCTCCGCGCTCCGGGCTCGGGGCTCCGGGCTCTCACTCACTTGAGGTTACTCAGGAACCGTAGGAGAGTGAACGCCGACATGGAAGAACGCACTTTTCAGTGACTGGGGAACCTCATGGGTACCAAGCAGTTCAGCGGCTCGATCGACCAGGCGGACGTGACGCGCGCGGACTCCCTGGCCCGGGAGATCTTCACGGACATCGCCAACAAGTGGGCCCTGCTGATCATCGAGGCCGTCGGGGACCGCACCCTGCGCTTCAGCGAGTTGCACGGTGAGGTCGAGGGCATCAGCCACAAGATGCTCACCCAGAACCTGCGCATGCTGGAGCGCAACGGCCTGATCGAGCGCACCGTGTACCCCACGGTGCCGCCGCGCGTCGAGTACACCTTGACCGAGCCGGGCCAGGCCCTGCGGGTGACCATCGACGGCATGTGCGACTGGACCCACCGGTACATCGGCCACATCGAGCAGTCCCGCGACCTCTTCGAGGCGCGCAAGTCGTAACGGGCAGGATCGCGCGCGCCGTCGTTTCGCACGACGGACGGCTTGTGTACGGCCGTACGCATCGTTGTGTACGCTTGTACGCATGGGATACCTGCTGCTCGCCGGAGCCATAGCTGCCGAGGTGGCCGCCACGACCGCGATGAAGTACAGCGAGGGCTTCAGCCGGCTCCTGCCCTCGCTGCTGACCGCCCTCGGTTACCTGCTCTCCTTCACGCTGCTCGCCCAGACGCTGAAGACCGTCTCGGTGGGCACGGCCTACGCGATCTGGGCCGGCGTCGGCACCGCCGCCATCGCCACCATCGGGATCCTGTTCATGGGGGAGGGGATGACGGCCACCAAGGCCGCCGGCATCGCGCTGATCATCGTCGGTGTGGTCGTGCTGAACCTGGGCGGTGCGCACTGATGGCCCGGCGCTACGACCCCGAGCGGCGTCAGCGGATCATCGACGCCGCGATCCGGATCGTGCGGGAGAAGGGCATCGCCGGGCTCACTCACCGCACCGTCGCCACCGAGGCGGACGTACCGCTCGGCTCGACGACGTACCACTTCAAGACCCTCGACGACCTGCTGGTCGCCGCGTTGCGCCAGGCGAACGAGGGCTTCGCCAAGGTCATCGCCTCGTGCGGCGGACTCCAGGACCCGCAGGCCGACCTGGCCTCCGAACTCGCAAGCTGGATGGGCGAGTGGCTCGCGGGCGACCGCACGGGCGTGGAGCTGGAGTACGAGCTCTACCTGGCCGCCCTGCGCCGGCCCGCCCTGCGCCCGGTCGCCGCCGAGTGGGCCCGCGACCTCGCCGACTGCCTGTCCCCCGGCACCGACCCCGTCACGGCACGGGCGCTGGTGGCGCTGATGGACGGGATCTGCTTGCAGGTGCTGCTCACGGAGATGCCCTACGACGAGGCGTACGCGCGGGATGTGCTGCGCCGCGTGATCCCCTGACGTGCCCTGCGGGGCGGGCCCCTGACTTGCCGTGAACTCTTTGCCGCCCCGCGGGGAACAGGGGGTGACACGCTCAGCACGACACGACAGGGGGAGGCCTTGTGAGCGGACCACCGCCGCCGGCGGTAAGTGTGGCGAACGATGCCGAGGTCGTGGCCGGATCGCTGGAACAGCCCGAGCTGTTCGCCCGGCTCTACGACCGCTACGCGCCCGACATCCACCGGTACGCGGCACGGCGACTCGGGGAGGTGGCCGCCGACGACATCACGGCCGACACCTTCCTGACCGCCTTCCGCATCCGCGCCCGCTACGACCGCACCCGCCCCAGCGCACGGCCCTGGCTCTACGGCATCGCCGCCAACCTCATCGGCAAGCAGCGCCGTGCCGAGGTGCGGGCGCTGCGGGCGCTGGCCCGCACGGGGCACGACCCGGTGGCCGCCTCCTGGGTCGAGGACACCGACAGCCGCGTCGCCGCGCAGGGCCCGCTGGCCGACGCCCTCGCCTCCCTCTCGGCGGGCGACCGGCATGTGCTGCTCCTCGTGGCCTGGGCCGACCTCACCTACCAGGAGGTCGCCGAGGCGCTGGACCTCCCGGTGGGCACGGTCCGCTCCCGGCTCAACAGAGCCCGGCGCAAGGTGCGTACGGCGCTGGGCGCCGATCCGGCATTCGTGAGTGACGCGGCGGAGGTGGCGTGAGCGTGGACGAGATGACCCAGGTACGGGAAATGCGCGCCGACGCCCCCGTCGCCGACCGGGCGCGGTTGGCGCCGGGGCGGGCCCGGTTGGTCGAGGCGGCACTGACGGCGAGGCGGGGCCGGGTGACGTGGGGACGGCGTCCGCTGGTGATCGCCGCGGTCTTCGTCGCCGTGACGGCGGTCGTCATCACCGCGACGCTGCTGGCCCAAGGGCACCGGACGGGACGCGAGGCGCCGCCCGCCGTGGCGCCGGGCCTCGATCTGAAGGGGATGAGCGCGCCCGAGCTGCTGGAGTTCGCGGCGCGGACGGTGGAAGCGCAGCCACCGGTCGCCGAACCGCGCGCGGAGCAGTGGATCTACGCCAAGGAGACGCAGGAGGGGGACGACGACGCGGACTTCGAGCTGGAGAAGTGGCTCCGCTACGACGGTGCGAAGCTCGCCTCCTACCCCAGGCCCGGGGCCGAGGACCCGGGCCGGCTCGAGACGACCGAGCTGAACCTCGAAGGGCTCGGCGACGAGTACGACGACCGTTCGCCCCGCCAGTTGTACCGCTTCCTGGCCACCCTGCCGGCCGACGGCGAGGGCACGCTCAAGGCGCTGCGCGAGGAGAACGCCCTGGTCGACGACAAGAGCCTGACGCAGGCGGGGAACGACTACACCGAGCTCTCGGTCCTGCTCGACGCCTATGTCCAGCCCCCCAAGAGCCTCGCGGGCCTGTACCGCGCCCTGGCCACGATCCCGGGCGGCGAACTGGTCGACCACCTGGTCGAGGACGAGGCCGGCCAGTACGCCGTCGCCGTCAGGTTCCCCGAGCCCGGCCGTGAGGGCGAGAAGCACGCCGACGAGTGGCTGCTCGACCCCGTGACCTTCGAGGTCGTCGGCCAGCGCATGATCGAGGACGGCGAAGTGGTCGGCGGCAACGCGTACGTGGTGAAGGCGGTGGTGGACGAGGCGGGCCGGCGGCCCTGACATCTGACGCCGGACTGCGCCGGCCCGCGCCACGAGGGGAGCGCGGGCTGGCCGGTCGGGCAAGGGCCCGGGCGCCGGGGGCTCTCGCGAACGCGAAGGGACCCCGGCGCCCGTAGGCGCACCAGCCGGGCGGCTCGCACCCTGAGACGCCCCGCGCCCGAGTTCGCCCCGACACGCCCCGGCCGGTTAGGTTGCCCTCATGACCGACACGACTGCTCCTCGCACCACCGGCGCCGTGGCCGCCGGCCTCGCCACGATCGCCGCCGACGGCACCGTTCTCGACACCTGGTTCCCCGCGCCCGAGCTCGTCGCCGAGCCGGGCCCCTCCGGCAGCGAGCGGCTGTCCGCCGAGAAGGCCGTGGAACTGCTCGGCGAAGGCGCCGCGAAGGCGATCGGTCCGGACGCCCGCCGGGGCGTCGAGGTCGTCGCGGTCCGTACGGTCATCGCCTCGATCGACGAGAAGCCGATCGACGCGCACGACGTCTACCTGCGCCTGCACCTGCTCTCGCACCGCCTGGTCAAGCCGCACGGCCTGAGCCTGGAGGGCCAGTTCGGCTTCCTCGCCAACGTGGCCTGGACCTCGCTCGGCCCGGTCGCCGTCGACGACGTCGAGAAGGTCCGGCTGAACGCCCGCGCCGAGGGTCTGCACCTCCAGGTGACGTCGGTCGACAAGTTCCCGCGCATGACGGACTACGTGGCGCCCAAGGGCGTCCGTATCGCCGACGCCGACCGGGTCCGCCTGGGCGCCCACCTCTCCGAGGGCACCACGGTCATGCACGAGGGCTTCGTCAACTTCAACGCCGGCACCCTCGGCACGTCCATGGTCGAGGGCCGTATCTCCGCGGGCGTCGTGGTCGGCGACGGCTCCGACATCGGTGGCGGCGCCTCGACGATGGGCACGCTGTCCGGCGGCGGCAACGTGATCATCCGCATCGGCGAGCGCTGCCTGATCGGCGCCGAGGCGGGCGTCGGGATCGCGCTGGGCGACGAGTGCGTCGTCGAGGCGGGCCTGTACGTCACGGCCGGCACCCGCGTCACCATGCCGGACGGCCAGATCGTCAAGGCCCGCGAGCTGTCCGGCGCGTCCAACATCCTCTTCCGCCGCAACTCGGTCACCGGCACCGTCGAGGCCCGCCCGAACAACGCGGTCTGGGGCGGCCTGAACGAGATCCTGCACAGCCACAACTGACCGACCCCGACAGGCCGACAGGCGGCGCGCCACGCTCACGTACGGGTTACTCGTCGTGACCTCCCAGTGGTCCAGGCAGATGAACCGGTCGACGCAGTTTCCGATCACATGCCGAAACGACGAGACGAGGACCGAGCGCTGATGACGGGTCGAGTGAGGACTGACCGGCGGACCAGGACCGTGGTGCGACTGGTGGTCGGGGTGCTGGCCGCGGGAGCTGTGTGCTGGCTGCCGGCCGGGAACGCGTACGCCGACGAGACCAACACGGGCTCGCACAACGGCCCGCGGATCGGGCTGGTCAACGTGGGGCAGGTGGACGATCCGATGGAGGACGTGCTGGAGCACTTCCTGCTCTTCGGCGACGGGTACACCTGGGGCTGAGCGCGCAGGGCACGGCAGGGGCCGGGCACGTATCGCAGAAGGATGCGGTGCGGACCCGGCCCCTTTCCGTTCTCCGTACGATGGGCCCCCGCCCGGTCCCGTCCCGGCGACCCCGTCCCGTTGAATTCCTCTCGCACCCCAGGCATAGCCGCGGCGACCCGCACGCGTCACAAGGGGCAGGAGCGGCGGGCATCCGGCCCGCCCGGGGGGAAGAGAAGGTGACGATGGATGCCGAAGCGCAGGACAGCTTTCGGGAGTTCGTGGAGAACCGGTCGTCCGCGCTGCTGAAGACCGCCGTCCTGCTGTCCGGCGGCGACCGGCACGCGGGCGAGGACCTCCTCCAGAGCGCGCTGATGAAGGCGGCCGACCGCTGGCATCGCATCGACGAGCCGGAGGCGTACGTACGGCAGATCCTGTACCGGCAGCAGATCAGCCGCTGGCGGCTGAAGTGGCGGCGGCGCGAGCTGAGCGTCGCCGAGCCCCCGGAGGCCGCCGCAGGCCCGGACGGCGCGGCCGCCGCCGAACTGCGCCTGCTGATGCGCGGCGCGCTCGCCCGGCTGACCCCACGGCAGCGCACCGTCCTGGTGCTCCGCTACTTCGAGGACCTCCCCGAGGCCGACGTGGCCCGGATCCTCGGCTGCACGGTCGGCACCGTACGGTCCACGACCCACCGCTCGCTCGCCCGCCTGCGCTCCCTCGCGCCGGAGCTGGCCGCTCTCGACCCGGCCGCCCCCGAGCCGCGGCCGTCCCGTGACTTCTCACCCGTGGAGGTGCGTCCGTGAACGTCGAGGAACTCGTACGTGACTCCCTGCGGGAGCTTGCCGCCGAACAGCCGACGGCGGGGCCGGGGTTCGCCGACCGGGTGTTCGCCGGCCGTCGGCGCCGCCGCACCCGGCGGATCGCCTCCGTCGCCGCGGCCACCGCCGCCGTCGTCGGTATCGCCGTGGCGGTGCCGCTGCTGGACCCCGGCAAGGAGGACGTGCGCCCCGCGAACGTCCTGGACCAGGACGGCGTCCACGCCCACCCGGACCAGACGCCGCCACGGGACGTGATCGGGGCCGGGGACGCGGTCCTGGCCGCGTACTACACGGCACGGACCCGGCCGTTGACCGAGGAGCGTGCCGTCTCCGAGCGCACCTACTGGCTGCTCGACGCGAAGACCGGGAGGTACGAGAAGGACGCCCGGTGGTCCTTCGTCGCCGTCGCCCCCGGCATCAGGACCGCCGCCGTGCTGGAGCGGAATCTGCCCGCCCGCCGGATCGGCCTGCTCGACCTCGCGACGGGGGAGGTCGAGCGGTGGATCCCGGTCGGGCATCGGGTCGGCGGGCTCGCGTTCTCGTACGACGGCCGCCGGCTCGTCGCGACGACGTACGACGACAGCCCCGACGCGCGGATCAAGGAGAAGCTGTTCAATGCGGACGACAAGGAGGAGTGGGCGTGGATGCCCACCTGGGGCCAGTCGAGCCGGTCCGGCTTCTACGACCTCGACATCGCCACCGGCCGGGGCTCGTGGAGCGCGGTCGCACCCGACCGGAACGGCAACGCCCGCCAGGACTTCGCGTACAGCCGCACCGGTGATCTGGTGTACGAGCAGGTCGTCGGCGGCGCGGACGGCATGCAGAAGTTCTACGGCCTCCGGGGCCAGGAGGTGGCCGCCCCGGCGAACGAGAAGCATCTGCGCTCGGACGTCGCCGCGCGGCTGTCCCCGAGCGGGCGGCTGGCCGCCCTCGGCCTGACCAAGGAGGTCAACGGCTCGCCCGGCCGTTCCTACTCCTCGATCCGCGATCCCCGTACGGGCAAGGAGATCACCAAGGTCCGCGGAGGCCATCTGCTGGCCTGGGCCGACGACAAGCGGCTCATCGCCTGGGAGCGGGTGACCAGCCTGGACGAGGAGTACCGGCCGCGTCTGGTGCTGGTCACCATCGGCAGCGACAAGGTCGTACCCCTGAGCGGGGTCCGCGAGGAGACCCTGAACGCCGAGCCGCAGGAGTGGGAACCCGTCTTCGCCCGCCGGTGAGCTGCCGGTGATCAGCCGGCCGTGAGCGACTCGTACGCCGTCAGCAGCCCGTCGACCGCCTCGCGGCCGGCGGGGCGCAGCGGCGCGCGGACCGGGCCACCGGGCAGGCCGAGTCCGCCCAGGAGAGCCTTGGCGGTGACCGCGCCGGGGAGGCCCGCCGACATCATCGACTCGATCAGGGGCGTGGCGCGCTGCTGAAGCCGCGCCGCGCCCGCCGTGTCGCCCGCGTCGAACGCGTCCAGCACGGACCGCAGATGACGGGGGATCACATTGGCGACCGTGCTGATATACCCGGCCCCGCCCACCGCGTACAGCGCGAGGTTGTGCTCGTCGCAGCCCGCGTAGTAGGCCAACTCCGTACGGGCCAGCACCTTCTGGGCGCCGAGGAAGTCGTACGAACAGTCCTTCACCGCGACGATCCGGGGGTGCTGGGCGAGCCGGATCAGTGTCTCCGGCTCGATCCGGGTGCCGGTGCGGCCCGGGATGTCGTACAGCGCGATCGGCAGCCCCGCCGCGTCGGCGATCTCGCGGAAGTGCGCCTCGACGGCGTCCTGCGGGGGTCTGCTGTAGTACGGGGAGACCACCAACAGGCCGTCGGCGCCCGCCTTTTCGGCCGCCAGGGACAGTTCGACGGTGTGCCGGGTGTCGAAGGTGCCCACGCCCGCGACGATCGACGCCCGCTCGCCCACGGCCTCCCGGACGGCCCGGACCAGATCCGACTTCTCCGCGTCCGTCGTGGTCGGCGACTCGCCCGTCGTGCCGGAGAGCACCAGACCGTCGCAGCCCTCGTCCACCAGCTTGGAGGCGAGCCGCTGCGCGCCGTCGAGGTCCAGCGCCCCCGCCTGCGTGAAGGGCGTGATCATGGCGCACAGGGCGCGGCCGAAGGGCGCGGGCGAGGGTGCGGCGGAGGTGTCGGCAGGCGTCATGAGAGTAGTCTCGGCAAGGCGATCGTGTAGCTCCACTTAATTCTTCTACGAGGTATTGATAAGGGGTCCTGCGAAATGCGGACTGTTGGGTGCGTCGAGCGCGTCGACCTCGGCGAAGTCCCCTACGAGGACGCCGTACGGGACATGACCGACTGGGTCGGGCGGCGCCGCGCAGGCGAGATCCCGGACCGGCTCGCGCTCCTCAGTCACCCGCCCGTCATCACCTACGGCTCCCGCACGCCGCCCGCCGAACTCCCCGCGGACCTGACGGTCCCGCTCGTGCCCGTCGACCGCGGCGGTCAGGCCACCTACCACGGACCCGGCCAGCTCATCGGCTACCTCGTGCTCAACCTGCGCGAGCGCGGGCCCGGCGACATCGTGCGCTGGGTGGAGAACGGCCTGATCGCCGCCTGCGCCGACCTCGGCTTCGAGACGGTACGACGGGACACCCCCTCCGGTGCCCAGTCGCTGGTCGGGGTCTGGACGCCGGACGGGCGCAAGCTGGCGTCGATCGGCATGCGGATCAGGGGCGGAGTGACCAGCCACGGCTTCGCGCTCAACGTCACCTCCGACCTGGTCGAGTTCACGAGGTTCGTCGCCTGCGGACTGCCCGGCGTCGCGATGACCTCGCTCGCCGAACTCGCCGCCGAACAGGGGCGGTCGGCACCCTCGGAACAGGAGGTCAGGGACGCGGTGGCGCGGGCGCTGGGGGCGCGTTAGGCGGCCGCATGCCCTATGTCCAAATCCGGGCGTCATGGGTCACCATGGCCAGGACGGTCAACGACCCCTGGTCATGGGAGGCGTCATGAAGCTCGGCAAGGCACTCGCCACCGGCGTCGCTGAGGAGCGGCCGCAGACCCACGACGAAGAACTCCGGCTCGCCGACGAGATCCAGGACATCGAGACGCCCGCGTCCGAATCCGAAGAGGCCCCGGCCGCCCGATGAGGCTGCGGCTGCCGGAGGAACGCCCGACGGAGCCGCCGACCGGATACAAGATCGCCCACCCGATGCTGTCCCAGGACGGCACCCGGGCCGGGTTCACCGGTGTGTCGCTGGGCGGCGCGCTGCCGTACGGGGTCCTGGCCGACGCGTCCTGCGTCTACGGCCTGCGGCACCGGGCGCCGAGCCGCCGCTGCGACTGCGGCTTCCACTGTGTGCACGACCGCACGGCGGCCGAGGCGCTGCTGTGCACGGCCGAACACCGGGCGGCCGTACTTCTCGAAGTGACCGTGCTCGGCCGCTACATCCGCTTCGAACACGGCTTCCGTTACGCCCGTCAGCGGGTGCGCACCGCCACGGTCGGCCCGTGCGCCTGCGGCGCGGTCGCCACGGCCCTGGCCGACGCCGACTGGGGCCGCCCCCACTGGCGGGCGCTCGCCCCGTCCTGCGGGGGCTGCCTGCGCGGCCGTACGTCCGTCTCGCTGGCGGGGTTCGCCCGGCTTGCGGGGGAGGGGCTGCGGGTGGTCGCGGGCAAGGCGGTGTCCGTGGCGCCGGGCGACCTCGGGGCCGCCGGTGAACTCGGGGTGCCCGAACTCACCGCGGAGGCGGCGCTGTTGCAGGCCCGCCTCGACTGGTTCCAGGCGCAGTTGGCCCGGCTGGGCGAGCGCGGGCCGGGCGGCGGACGGGAGGGATAGCGGGGGCAGGTCCGGGTACCCGGGGGTTCCGAACCGAGAGGAGGCGGAACACCGTGACCGGGACCATGACCCCCGAGCCGGTGCGCGAGGAGCACCACTCCGTGGGCGAACTCGTCGCACAGGCGGGCGAACAGCTCTCCCGACTCGTACGACAGGAAGTCGCCCTCGCCAAGGAGGAGATGGCCGAGAAGGGCCGGCGGGCTGGTCGAGGCGGCGGCCTGCTGGGCGCGGCGGGCGCCGTCGCGTACGCCGGGCTGCTCTTCCTGGCCGCGGCCGCCACCGCCGCCCTCGCGCTGACGCTGTCCCTGTGGGCGGCGGCGCTCATCGTGACCGGGGTGCTGTTCGCGCTCGCGGCTCTGCTCGCGGCGACCGGCCGGGCCCAGTTGCGCCGGGCGGCACCACCCACACCTGAGGCGGCTCTCGGCAGCGTCAGGACGGACGTCGAGGAGATCAAAGGAAGGGCGCACCGATGACGGACAGGACTGCGGGGGACATACCCGGCGCGGCCGTGAATGCCGCCGAGGAGGCCAAGGGAGCCGAGGAGCTGCGTGACCAGATCGAGCGGACGCGCGGCGAACTCGGCGACACCGTGGCCGAGTTGCTGGAGAGGGCGGATGTGAAGGGCCGGGCCATGGCCCGCGCCGCCGACCTGAAGGACAAGGCGGGC
This sequence comes from Streptomyces sp. NPDC036764, assembly GCF_055609385.1. Classification (NCBI taxonomy): domain Bacteria; kingdom Bacillati; phylum Actinomycetota; class Actinomycetes; order Kitasatosporales; family Streptomycetaceae; genus Streptomyces; species Streptomyces sp. NPDC036764. Next base: position 164,226 of record NZ_JBVJPT010000006.1, on the reverse strand, counting down.
GCGATGACCGTGCAACTGCGCAGCAGCGCCGCCCAGGCCGGCCACGCGATGCAGGACCGCGCGACACGAGCGGGACACGTCGTCCAGGACCGGGCGACCCGAGCCGGTCACACCGTCCAGGACCGGGCGACCGAAGCGGGCCACACGGTGGAGCACGGCGCACCGCGCCCCGTCCGCACGGTCGTCCAGGCCGGCCTGCGGCACCCCCGACCGGTGCTGGTCGCCGGAGCGGTGGTCGGAGCGCTGGTCGCGGCCTCGATACTGCGACGCAGGCGCGGCGGGCGCCGTTGAGACGGCGGCCCCGCCGGGTCCGGTTGGGACGCCGGCCCGGCGGGGTCGCAGACGTGGTGGGGGGGGGGGGGGGGGGGGGGGGGGGGGGAAGACCCCCCCCCCCCCCCCCCCGCCCCCCCAACCCCCCCCGCACCCCCCCGACGAAAACACCACCCCCCCCCCCCCCACCCCCCCCC
>NZ_JBVJPT010000006.1:0-163749 GCF_055609385.1 Streptomyces sp. NPDC036764 | reverse complement strand
CGTTCTTTCGCTCCCCACCCCCCCCTGCCCCTCCCCCCTCCCCCCCCCCCCCCCCCCCCCCCCCCCCCCCCCCCCCCCCCCCCCCCACCGCCGTGTGCCGGACCCGTCGACCCCGGGGCATCGTCCGGGGACGACAACCCGTCCCCTTCAGGGCCCACTTGACCTCAAGTCCGCTTGAGGACGAAGGGTGATCGGTGCACACACCGACCGCCGAGCCCTGGAGGCCGCCATGACCCGTCGTACCGACGCCCACCCCGACCTCACCCGCCCCGAGGCCGGTGCCCCCTTGTTCAGCACCTGGAGCGTGGGCACCCCGCTCCGGCAGCGGCAGACCGTCGAGGCGATCGGCGCCACGTGGGAGCGTCGCCCCTGGCCCGCCGACGGGCTGCTCGGCTACTACGTCTACACCGGCCAGGACGGCTCCACCCTCCTGCACCACTCGCAGTGGCGCAGCGAGCAGGCCTACGAGGCCTTCGTGAAGACGCACCGGCAGGAGCGCGTCGACGAGATCGACACCGCCGTGCCGGGCATCGAGCGGCTCGGACTCGACCGGTACCGCCATTACCGCAGCGTCCGCCGGCCGGACGACACCCGTGTCCCCGGCTGCATCGTGATCGTCGACATCGAGTTCGAGGAATCCGCCTCCGACAGCCGGCGCGCCTGGGTGGACGCCGTCATCGAGGCGCTGGAGACCGAGCCCGCTCCCCACCCCGGCGGCATCTCCGCCCACTTCCACCTCGGCACCGACGGCACCGGGGTCCTCAACTACGCCGAGTGGGAGAGCGCCCAGGCCCACATCGACGCCCTCGCCGCCCCGGGCGACGGGATCGGCTCGGCGACGGAGCGGTGGGAGCGGGTGCAGAACTGGCCCGGGCTGAAGAGCAGCACCGTGAGCCGGTACGAGTACGCGCTCGGCCTGATTCCCGGCTGACCCCGCCACCGAAAACTTCAGCCTCCTGGACAAAAAAAGTTTTCGGTGAGACGGTGGACCCATGCTGGACGTCACCGTGATCGAGGACCCCGAGGCCGCAGCCGTCTCCCTGGACCCCATAAGGGCCCGGCTGCTCGCCGAGCTGGCGGCCGGCCCCGCGTCGGCCGCCATGCTGGCCGCCAAGGTCGGGCTGCCCAGGCAGAAGGTGAACTACCACCTCAAGGCCCTGGAGCGGCACGGCCTGGTCGAGCTGGCCGGCGAGCGCCGCAAGGGCAACGTCACCGAGCGGCTGATGCGGGCGACCGCCGCGTCGTACGTGATCTCACCGCTCGCGCTCGCCGCGGTGCAGCCGGACCCGGACCGCTTCCGCGACCAGCTCTCCGCCCGCTGGCTGCTCGCGCTCGGCGCCCGCCTCGTGCGGGACGTCGGTTCGCTGATCACCGGCGCGGCCAAGGCCCGCAAGCGGCTGGCGACCTACGCGCTGGACGGCGAGGTCCGCTTCGCCTCGGCCGCCGAACGGGCTGCGTTCATCGAGGAGTTGACGGCCGGAGTGAGCGCTCTGATCCGCAAGTACGACGCGCCCGGCGCCGAGGGCGGCCGCGATCACCGGATCGTCGTCGCCGTCCACCCCACGGTCAAACCCCCGTCGGCCACCCCCGAGGCGACGGAAACCCCGGAACTGAACCCGTAGTACCAGGAGCCCACCATGTCCAAGGAATTCGAGATCGCCGACGAGTTCGAGGTCGACGCCACACCGCAGGAGGTGTGGGAGGCCGTGACCGCAGGTACCGGCGGCTGGCTGTGGCCGATGGAGGCACCCGAGCCCCGAGAGGGCGGCAAGGGCCCCTTCGGCTCCACCGTGACCGCCTGGGACCCGCCGCACCGCTACACCAACCGCGTCGAGGACGTCGAGGGCATCTCCGAGCAGACCCTCAACCAGCTCGACTACACCATCGAGCCGCGTGACGAGGGCCGTCGCGCCTGGGTGCGCTACGTGCACAGCGGCATCTTCGTCGACGACTGGGACAACCAGTACGACGGCGCCAAGCGGCACACCGAGTTCTATCTGCACACCCTGCGCCAGTACCTCACCGGATTCCGGGGCCGCCCGGTCACCGCCTTCGCGACCTTCGACGGACCCGAGGCGTCCAAGGCGTCCGACGCGTTCGTCACCGTGGGCCGCGCGCTCGGCCTCGCCGACGACACGGCAGAGGGTGCGCGTGTGCAGGTGCGCGGACCCGAGGGGCAGACCCTGGACGCCGTCGTCGACTTCCGCAACCCGTACTTCCTCGGGCTGCGCACGGATGACGCGCTCATCCGCTTCTTCGGCCGCAACCACTGGGGCTACATGGTCGGCATGTCGGTGCACGACTTCGCGCCGGACGCCGACGCCAAGGCGGACGAGGACATGTGGAAGGGCTGGCTGAACGGAGTGTTCAGCCAGCCCTGAGGCGTTGGTATCCGCCTGACCTGCAACTACGGCACGGTGGTGGCTCTTGAGGAGCTCTCTGGGGAGGATCTGGGGAGATCCATGTCAGGCGGACGTCTCACTCGCCACAGGAGGCGCTTGGGCCGCCACCGGACCCGAGACGAACCTCCCGAGCGCCACCCGGCCGCGACTCCCGGACCTCGGCATTCAGCCAGCCCTGAGCGCACCGGAGGTTACGGGCGGAACCGCAGCACCTGCGGGTCGTGGTCGCTGATCTGGTCGTTGAACTCCGAGTTGACGTGCACGCTGTCGTACTCGAAGTCGCAGCCGCGCCGGATCGACGGGCTGACCAGGATCTGGTCCAGCGTCTGGGCGTTGCCCTGGTAGACGTAGGAGTAACGCTCGCTCTTCGGCAGCGACTTGATCGCCGACCACAGCTCGCCGTCGCCCTCGAGGATCTTCACGGTGTCGGAGAACTCGAAGTCGTTGATGTCGCCGAGGGCGATGACATCCGCGTTCTTCTGCGTGTCGAGGACGTCCTTGACGAAGGTGTGGATCGCCGTGGCCTGCGCGTGGCGCTGGACCTCGGAGCTGCGGGCCGGCGGCTGGTACTGCGCCGTCAGACCCTGGTCGCCACCCTTGGAGTTGAGGTGGTTGGCGATCACGAAGACGGTCTTGCCGCGGAAGACGAACTCGCCGACCAGCGGCTTGCGGCTGTTGCCGAAGGCCGCGTTCGCCGGGTCGATCCGGCCGGGGGAGACCGTCAGGGCGGCCTTGCCGCGCACCTTCGTCACACCGACGGCGGTGGTGGCGTCGCCGCCCGCACGGTCGGTGAAGGACACCCGCTCCGGGTTGAACAGGAACACCTGGCGGATGTTGCCGCCCGGCTCGCCGCCGTCGGCGTTGTTCACCGGGTCGATCGAGCGCCAGTCGTACTTCGGGCCGCCCGCGGCGACGATCGCGTCGATCAGCTTGGTCATCGTCTGGTCGGCGGCGACCGTGCCGTCGTTCGTCGCGCCGTTGTTGTCCTGGATCTCCTCCAGGGACACGATGTCGGGCGACTGGAGGTTGTTCACGATCGCGGACGCGTGCTCGGTGAACGTGGCGTCGGACGGGTCCAGGTTCTCCACGTTGTACGTGGCGACCGCCAGCTCGCCGCGCGACTGCTTCTGCGTGGACTCCCTCTTCAGACCGGCGCTCTTCAGCGTGCCGAGCTGGTTGGCGACCAGGGTGTAGCCGCCGAACTGGTTGAAGTCCAGCGGGCCCGCCGTGGCGCCTTCCAGGACGTCACCGACGTTCGCGGTGGGGAAGTCGGCGGGCTTGCCCAGGGACTGGATCTGGAGCCGGCCGGTGTTCTGGGAGTCGTACGAGCCGTAGACAGTGCCGCCGCGGTGGTTGCGGTGCTCCCACGGCTTCACCGTGACCCACAGCTCGGTGTACGGGTCGGTGGCGCCGACCACGCGGGTGTCGGCGACCTGGACGTTCTCGCCCTCCAGGGACTCGTAGTAGTCCAGGGCGTACTTCTGGGGCTCCAGGGCCAGGCCGTTGACGGAGCCGCCCGCGGCGGTGTCGCCCTCGGGGCTGTAGGCGGCCGGCACCGACTTCGCGTCGATCACCTTGGCGGCCGGGACGGCGTTGCCGCTGGAGACGACGGTGATCACCGGCTTGGTGATCTCGGTCAGCGACTGGTTGCCGGAGGTGGCGCCGCCCGGGACGTACTCGGAGACGATGCCCGAGACCAGGACCGAGTCGCCCACGGCGACCTTCGGGTTGGAGCTGGTGAAGACGAAGACGCCCTCGCTGGTGGCCGGGTTGTCGTCCGGGGTCGGGTCCTGGATCCAGAAGCCTCTGGACGACCCGTAGGTGCGTACGCCGGTGACGATTCCGGCCACGTCCGTGACCTGCTTGCCGGCGTACGGGGATATTCGGGTACTGCCCTGGACGTCATGGATGCGCACGGAGTCGGCGTGCGCGGGCGCCGTGAGGATGACGGTGGACGCCGCGGAACAGACGGCGGCGACGGTGAGCGCGGCGAGACGCGCGGACTTCTTGCTCGGCAACGGGATCCCTCCGGGGACATGCGTGGGTGCCGGGACGAGGTGGAATACGGGTGGAGCATGGGACCGGTCGGTCGCGGCCGGTGGGGCGGCAACGCGCGTAGAAAATACAGTGAACAGATGTCCGCCAGATTTCTACGCGCGTAATCTCCTGCCTGGTCACGCCACTTGTCAAGGTTTCGGCCATGTACACCGGCCGACAGGGATATGAACCGGGCGGCATGGGTGGAAATCCGTCTAGGCTGAGCGACTGAGCCGCGATGTGCAGCGGCCGAGCCGTGCCGCGTACGGCCGTGAAAGCGCCTAGGAGAACCATCCGATGTCAGACAGCGCCCCCTTGCCGCCGGTACGGCTGCACCCCGAAACGGAGCTGGCGCGGGACGCCCTGTCCACGCCGTTGCTCTCGCGTGCCGCGCGGCTGGCCCGCTGGGCGGGGCCCGACACCCGGGTGGACGCCGGAGGCGAGCTCGTCGACGAGCAGTTGCCGGCCGCCGCCGGGGAGCTCGGACTGAGCGGGGACGACGCCGCCGCGTACGCCGGCGAGGCCTGGCGGATCGCCGTCGACACCGGACTGGTCGAGATCGTCGACGAGGAGGAGGGCACCGTCGCGGCCGGCGCGGATCTGGCGCTGCTGACCGGCGGTGCGCCGCAGGACGTGCTCGCCGTGTGGCTCGGCGCGCTGGAGTCGGTGCTCGCGGACGCGAGCGTGCCCGACCTCGACGACCTGGTCGACGCCATGGACGAGGGCGGCGAGGTCGACCTCTCCCGACTGGGGTGGGACCCGGAGGCCGAGGCGGAGTTCCTCGACGGGGTGCTCGGCAACCTGTACCTGCTGACGGTCAGTGAGGACGGACCGGGCGAGGGGCCCGTGCCGCTGCCCGCCCTCGCCGCGTCGATGATCGTGCCCAGCGACATGGGCGAGCCCACCAACGACGTACTGGAGCAGGTCTCCGACGCGATGATGCGCCTGGACGACCAGTTCCGGCTGCTGGACCCGGTCGGTCTGGTGGCGTATCAGCCGGTGGACGAGGCGCTGATGGCCGACGCCGAGGCCGCCGAGGAACTGCCGGGCGGCATCGACGACACCGACGTGTCGCGCTACGGCATGGTGCGGCTGACCCCGCTCGGGCTGTACGGCATGCGGGCGCGGCTGCTGGAGGCCGGGTTCGACGCGCCGGCGGTCGGGGATCTCGCGGACAAGGGCGCCGACGCGCTGCTCGACGGGACGGCCATGTTCCCGCAGACCGCCGCGCGGACCGAGACCGAGCAGTGGCTGGCCCGCCGCGAGTCCCTCGCCGCGGCACGGGAGTTGCTGGCGGCGGCACGGGGTGCGGACGCCGGGGCGCCGTTGCGGCGGCTGCGCTGCCAGCAGGCGCTGTCCCTGGTGGGCCCGGAGGCCGAGCCCGCGTTGCGGGAGGTCCTCGACGATCCGGAGCTGGGCGGGCTGGCCCGGGTGTGGCTGACCGAGGCCGGGTTCTCCGACGTGCCCGCGCCGTCCCAGGAGCTGGTCTTCTGGCTGACCGTCGACACCGTCGCCGCGCAACTGGCCGCCGAGGGGAACTCCGAGGAGCTGAGGGCGCTGGTGGAGGGGCTCGCCGCGCAGCACAGCGGGTTCTTCGCGGCCGCCTGGCGGGTGGATCATCCGGCCGCGGCGGATGTGCTGGAGGCGATGGGGCGGCTGCATCCGGACAAGAAGGTCGCCAAGGAGGCGCGGAAGGCCGCGTTCAAGGCGCGGTCGCAGCAGGGGGGTTGATGTCTGTTCGGGGTGCGGGTTGAGTGTGGCCGGTCGCGCCCACGCGGCGGAGCCGCATATCGACAGACGCCCGCGCCCCTTAGGGCGTTGTTCAACCGGTGTTAAGGCGTGGGCGGAATTGTGGCGCCGTCGCGTAGTCCGCCACCCTCCACGGCAACCCTCTGTCACAGGAGACACCATGTCGCTCACCCGCAGGGACTTCGCCAGATCATCCGCGGTCACCGGTGTCGCGCTGGCAGGCAGCGCCGGCGTCCTCGCCACCGCGCCGAACGCGCTCGCCTCCACCGAGTCCGAGATCGCGAGCGAGGAGTCCGCGGACGCCCACGGTGGCGGCGTCGGCTACGGACCGCTCGTCCCGGACCCCGATGGCCTCCTCGCGCTGCCCGCCGGATTCAAGTACCGCGTCATCACCTACAGCGGCAGGACCAAGCTGGAGTCGGGGGAGTTCACCCCCTCCAACCACGACGGCACGGCCGCCTTCGACGGCCCGCGCGGCACCACCCTCCTGGTCAACAACCACGAGCTCGGCGGCCCCCGAGCCCAGTGGCCGTACCCGGTGCCGCTGACTGAGGGCCTCGTCTACGACCCGGCCGCCTCCGGCGGCTGCACCGTCGTCGAGGTGCGCCCCGACGGCCGCGTCGCCGAATGGGTCGGCATCGCGGGCACCGCCACGAACTGCGCGGGCGGCAGCACGCCTTGGGACACCTGGCTCACCTGCGAGGAGACCGAGGACAAGGCCGGCTCCAACGGCATGACCAAGGACCACGGCTACGTCTTCGAGGTCGACCCCGCCGACCACCGGGCCAACAAGAACCCCAAGCCCATCAAGGCGCTCGGCCGCTACGCCCACGAGGCCGTCGTCATCGACCCCAAGCGCGGCCACGCCTACCTCACCGAGGACGCCTCCAACCCCAACGGCCTGCTCTTCCGCTGGACCCCGCCCGAGCACTTCCACCACGGCCGCGGCAAACTGCGCACCTCGCCGACGACGCGGGCCGGCTCCAGGCGTTCAAGTGCTTCGACTCCGGCGGCAAGTTCGTCGACGACCTCTCCCGCGCCACGAAGATCGGCACGGTGTTCGGCGTCGACTGGGTCGACGTACCCGACCGCGACGGGCGCACGACGTCCGTGCGCAAGCAGTTCACCGCCGGCCAGGTCACCCGCGCCCGCAAGCTCGAAGGCATGTGGTGGGGTGACGGCGGCGTGTACATCGTCTCCTCCTACGCCCGCGCCGAGAGCCCCGGCCAGCCGCACGACGGCTCGGTCTGGTTCTACGACCCCAAGCGCCGCACCCTGACCCTGAAGGTCCTGATCGGCGTCAACCCCGACCCGTCCAAGGACGGCGCCTTCGACGGCCCCGACAACATCACCGTCTCCCCCTACGGCGGCCTCGTCATCGCCGAGGACGGCGAGGGCATCCAGCACTTGTTCGGCGCCACCGACAGCGGCCGTACCTACCCGATCGCCCGCAACGAACTGAACATCGGCACCGCCGAGAAGCCGGAATACAGCGAGTTCACCGGCGTCACCTTCTCCTGCGACGGCCGCACCCTCTACGCCAACATCCAGACGCCCGGCATCATGCTCGCCATCACAGGGCCCTGGAAGCGGCAGCGGCGGTAATACGCCGACACCGGCCGTTAATTCGTTCGCTTGGCCGGAGCTGCGCCTCCTACAGTGAGATCACAACGTCACGCACCTCCCGGTGCGATGGCAGCGGCTACTTCTTTCCCAGAGAATCCCACGCCGCCGCCGACTTGATCTCGGGAGGCGCAGCTCATGGTGGGTGCCCGGTGCGCAGGCAACGGTTACTTCATTGGATCTGGCGGTTGCGGGTTCGAATCCCGTCATCGACTTCGGGTCGGTGTAGCTCAATTCGGTAGAGCACCAGGCTAAAGTCCGTCGCCGACTCCTGATCTCGGGCACCCATCTTTTGCTGCGTCTTCCTCCGAAACACGAACGAACACGAACGAATTCGGGGGGAATTCATCATGGCGCGATTCAACACGCGCGCCGCCAAGGCGCGTGGGACCTCGCGGGTCACCTCGACGGGGCGAGTGCTGCGCACCTACGAGGGCGGCCGCGGCCGTGAGCGCGACACGCGCTCCGAGCTCTTCCTGCTCGCCGTCTCCAACTTCGTCTCGCAGCAGACCTTCTACGAGACCGGCGCCGACCGTGACGACCGCTACGCGCGCCTCGTGCGCGAGCTCGCCGTCACCGACCCGCAGTGGACGGCCGGCCTGCTCGGCTGGCTGCGCGGCGAGGGCAACCTCCGTACGGCCTCCATCGTGGGCGCCGCCGAGTACGTCAAGGCCCGCCTGGACGCCGGCGCCACCGACGGCCCGTCGAACCGGCAGGTCGTCGCCTCCGTCCTCCAGCGGCCGGACGAGCCCGGCGAGCTGCTCGCGTACTGGACGGCGCTGTACGGCCGTAACGTCCCCAAGCCCGTCAAGCGCGGAATCGCCGACGCCGTACGGCGTCTGTACAGCGGCAAGTCGCTGCTGAAGTACGACACCGCGTCCAAGGGCTACCGCTTCGGCGACATCCTCAACCTGGTGCACGCGGCACCGGACCCGGACAAGCCGTGGCAGGGCGAGCTCTTCCGGTACGCCCTCGACCGGCGGCACAACCCGGACACCGCGCTGCCGCCCGCGTCGAGCGACGTCCTGACCGCACACCGCGAGCTGATGGCGCTGCCCGTCGACCGGCGGCGGACGGTCGTCACGTCGGACGGCGGCGCCGAGCGGCTGGCGGCGGCCGGCATGACGTGGGAGGCGCTGGCGGGCTGGCTCCAGGGGCCGATGGACAAGGAGGCCTGGGAGGCCGTGATTCCGTCGATGGGCGCCATGGCGCTCGTACGGAACCTGCGGAACTTCGACGAGGCCGGTGTGTCCGACGAGGTCGCGGCCGAGGTCGCGGCGCGGATCAGCGACCCGGCTCAGGTCGCGCGCTCGCGGCAGTTCCCCTTCCGGTACCTCGCCGCGTACCAGCACGCGCCCTCGCTGCGCTGGGCGTACCCGCTGGAGCAGGCGCTCGGCCACTCGCTGGCCAACGTGCCCAGGCTGCCGGGCCGCACCCTGGTGCTCGTCGACCGCTCGGGCTCGATGTTCTGGTCGCGGCTGTCCGACCGCTCGGAGCTCAACCGGGCCGACGCGGCGGCGATCTTCGGCACGGCGCTCGCGCTGCGGGCGGCGGACGCGGACCTTGTGCAGTTCGGCTCCGACAGCGGCGAGATCGCCTTCCGCAAGGGCGAGTCGGTGCTGAAGATCCTGGAGCGCTTCGGGGACCTCGGCGGCACCAACACCACCGAGGCCGTGCGCCGGCACTACCGCAGGCACGACCGGGTGCTGATCGTCACCGACGAGCAGTACGCGCCCAGCCATCACGGCGACCCGACCGAGCAGGTCCCGGCCGACGTGCCGGTCTACACCTGGAACCTCGCCGGGTACCGGGCGGGCCACGGCCCGTCGGGCACGGGCAACCGGCACACCTTCGGCGGCCTGTCCGACGCGGCCTTCCGGATGGTGCCGCTGCTGGAGGCCGCGCGGGACGCCGACTGGCCCTGGGTGGCATGAGCTGAGAGCGGCCCGAGGCGAGAGCGCCTCGGGCGAGAGTGGCCCGCACCACGTGGGGAGTGCGGGCCACTCTCTTGTCCGTCTCCAGACTGACATCTAACATTTCAGTTTGTGGAGGCGCTACGACCCGTGGGCCGGACCCTGCTCAGGGACCGGGCGTACACGGCGATCCGGGACGCCATCGTGGCCGGGGAGATCGAACCCGGCGCGGTGGTACGGGACGCCGATCTCGCCGAGCGGTTGGGGCTGTCCCGGGCGCCGGTGCGTGAGGCGTTCTCCCGGCTCGTGGACGAGGGGCTGCTGGAGAGCAAGCCGCAGAGCTACACCCGGGTGACACCGGTCGTCGCCGCCGACGTACGGGACGCGGCCGCCGTGGTCGGCGCCATGCACGAGCTGGTGACCAGGGTCGCCGTACCCCGGCTCACGGCCGCGGACCTGGACGTCATGCGGGCCGCCAACGAGCGCTTCGCCGCCGCTGTCGCGGCCGGTGAGGTGGACCTCGCGCTGCGAGCCGACGACGAGGTGCACGACGTACTGGTGCGGGTGAGCGGCAACCGCGCCGCCGCCGCCACCGTCGCCCGCTACACCCCGCTCATCCGCCGCCTGGAGCGACGTCGCTTCGGGGAGGGCGGCAACTGCCGTTCGGCCGGACTGCACGAACGGCTGATCGCGGCCTGCGCGTCCGGAGACACGGACACCGCGGTCGGTGTCACCGCGGAGATCTGGCGCAGCCTCGCCGACCTCGTGGACCAGGACCTGGCCGACGACGACTGACCCGGGAGGACCCATGTCCCTTTCCTCGTACGACCGTTACCCGCTGCTCTTCGGCCCCTCGCCGGTCCACCCCCTGGAGCGCCTGACCGCCCACCTCGGCGGCGCCGCCCTGTGGGCCAAGCGCGAGGACTGCAACTCCGGTGTCGCGTACGGCGGCAACAAGACGCGCAAGCTGGAGTACCTGGTCGCCGACGCGCTCGCGCAGGGTTGCGACACGCTCGTCTCGATCGGCGGCGTGCAGTCCAACCACACCCGCCAGGTCGCGGCCGTCGCCGCCCGCGCCGGGCTCAAGTGCGTGCTCATCCAGGAGAGTTGGGTGGACTGGCCCGACTCCGTCTACGACAAGGTCGGCAACATCCTCCTCAGCCGCCTCGCCGGAGCCGACGTACGGCTCGTGCGCGCCGGGTTCGGGATCGGCTTCAAGGAGAGCTGGGAGCAGGCGCTGCGGGAGGTCGAGGAGTCCGGCGGCAAGCCGTACGCCATCCCGGCCGGCGCCTCCGACCACCCCCTCGGCGGCCTCGGCTTCGCCGGGTGGGCGTACGAAGTCGCCGAGCAGGAAAGGGAGTCGGGCGTCTTCTTCGACACGGTGATCGTCTGCTCGGTGACCGGCTCCACCCAGGCCGGCATGGTCGCCGGCTTCGCCGCCCTGGAGGAGGCGGGCGGCCGGCCGCGCCGCGTGCTCGGCATCGACGCCTCCGCCAAGCCCGCCACCACCCGCGAGCAGATCGCCCGGATCGCCCACAACACGGGTCAACTCATCGGCGTCAAGCGCGAGTTGACCGAGGCCGACGTCGAACTCGACGAGCGCTACCACGCGGGCATCTACGGCATCCCGGACGAGACGACCCTGGAGGCGATGCGGCTGGCGGCCCGGGCGGAGGGGATGATCACGGACCCGGTCTACGAGGGCAAGTCGATGGCCGGGATGATCGACCTGGTCGCACGGGGAGAGATCGACCGGGACTCCACGGTGCTCTACGCCCACCTGGGCGGCCAGCCGGCACTGAACGCGTACAGCGCACTCTTCTAGCGGTCCGCTCGGCAGCGCCCCTTCTTTGAGGGGCGCGGGGCTGTATCGATATGCGGCTCCGCCGCGTGGGCCCGACCAGCCCCCCCCACGGGGCCGCAGCCGACGAACCACAAGTCACACACCCTCGTAGTCGCACACGTCGGCTCCCCCCGGCAGGGATAAGGTGCTCAGCGTGTTGGCCGACGACCAGCAGCGGGAGACGGGTGCCGACCGGGCCGGTGATGCCCGTCGACGGGCCACGATCCACGACGTCGCCAAGCTGGCCGGGGTGTCGCGCCAGACGGTGTCCCGTGCGGTGAACGACAAGGGCGAGATCGACCCGGGGACCAAGGAGCGCGTCCTGGAGGCGGCGCGGCTGCTGGACTACCGGCCCAGCCGGTTCGCGCGCGGCCTGGTGCGCAAGGGGACCGTGACGGCCGGGCTGGTGATCCCGGACCTGATGAACCCCTTCTTCCCGGAGGTGGCCGCCGGAGTGCTGGAGGCCGCCGAGCAGCGCGGCTGGCAGGTGGTCGTGTGGGACTCGCGCACCGACGAGGCCCGGGAGCGGGAGGCGCTCGACGTGCTCTCCCACCAGGCGGACGCGGTCATCGGCTACTTCAAGAGCCCGGACGACGAACTCGCCCGCCACCTCGGCGGCGTACCGCTGGTGCTGCTGGAACGCGGCCCGCAGCCGACCCGTTTCGCGGCCGTGGGCATCGACGCCGAGGCCGGTCTGGAACGGGGCATGGCCCATCTGGTCGGCGCGGGGCATCGCCGTATCGGCATGCTGGACGGCGTGCACGGGCCCTCCCCCAGGCGGCGTGCCTTCCTCGCGGAGGCCCGGCGACATGGACTGCCCGTGGACGACGGCTGGATCGCCATGTGTCCCGAGCACAGTGTGGCGGGCGGCGAGGCGGGCATGGAGCAACTGCTGGACGCACGGCCCGAGATCACGGCGGTGTTCGGCTTCAACGACCTGATCGCGGTCGGCGCGATGCGCGCGGCCCGGCGCCGGGGCCGGCGGGTGCCGGACGACCTGGCCGTGCTGGGCTTCGACGGGCTGTCGCTGGGCGAGCTGGTCGACCCGGGTCTCACCACGCTGCACATCGACAAGCGCCGGCTCGGGCGGCTGGCCGTGGAGCAGGTGGCGCGGTTGCGGGCGGGGGAGGAGCCGATGAACGGCGCCGACGCCTCGGTGGTCCCCGAACTGGTGGTGCGGGCTTCCGCCTGACGCGCCCGGACCGGTCCGCTGACGGCACTCGGCGGGCGCCACGAAGACATGACGGCCCCGGTCGTGCCGGGCGCCCCTCGGAGCGGGGGCGCCCTGGACGTCGTACCGCCGACTACAGCGCCTGTGCCGCCGGCTTCACCATGCCCCTGACCGTGCGGGACTTCACGAAGTCGCCCATCGCCGTCATCTCCCACTCGCCGGAGAACTGGCGGATGAGCTTCGCCATCAGCACGCCCGTCTGCGGTTCGGCGCTGGTGAGGTCGAAGCGGACGAGCTCCTCGCCGGACTGGGCGTCGATCAGCCGGCAGTAGGCCTTGGCGACCTCGGTGAACTTCTGGCCGGAGAAGGAGTTGACCGTGAAGACCAGACCGGTGACGTCCTGCGGCAGGCGGCCGAGGTCGACGGTGATGACCTCGTCGTCCCCGCCGCCCTCGCCGGTGAGGTTGTCGCCGGAGTGGCGGATGGCGCCGTTCACGATCTGGAGCTTGCCGAAGTAGCAACTGTCGATGTGGTTGCGCTGCGGGCCGTAGGCGATGACCGAGGCGTCGAGGTCGATGTCCTTGCCGCGGTACGCCGGCTCCCAGCCGAGGCCCATCTGGACCTGCGAGAGCAGCGGGCGGCCGCCCTTCATCAGGGAGACGGTCTGGTTCTTCTGGAGGCTGACGCGGCCCTTGTCGAGGTTGATCTTGCCGGCGCCGGGCGCGGGCGGGGCGGGCGGCGCCGCGGGGGCCGGGGGAGCGGCCGGAGCGGACACCGGCGGGGCCGGCGGGGCGACCGGGGGTGCCATGGTGGGCTGCGGCGGGGCCACGGGGACGGCCGGGGCGGGCTCCTCGACCGAGACGCCGAAGTCGGTGGCGATGCCGGCCAGGCCGTTGGAATAGCCCTGGCCCACCGCGCGGGCCTTCCAGGCGCCGTTGCGCAGATAGATCTCGACGACCACCAGTGCCGTCTCGGAGCCGAGCTGCGGGGGTGTGAAGGTGGCCAGGACGGCGTTGTCGTCGGCGCTGCGGATGGTGGCCGTCGGCTCGATGCCCTGGAAGGTCTGGCCGGCGGCGTCCGGGCTGGCGGTGACGACGATCTTCTCGATGCCGGGCGGCACGGCCGTGGTGTCGACCGTGATCGCGTCGGGGGAGGTGCCGCCGCCCGAGCGGTACGTCACGCCCGGGCCGCTGGGCTGGTTGTAGAAGATGAAGTCGTCGTCGGAGCGCACTTTGCCGTCGGCGGTGAGCAGCAGGCCCGATACGTCGAGCCGCACCGGGGCGGCGACGTCCACCGTCACGCGCGCGGTGGAGAGAGGGATGTTCGAGCCGGGGGTCATAGCTGTCATGACCCGTGAACGAGCGGGGGCGCTTTACCGTTCCCTTACCCGGCAAACGGGTGGCACGGGTGCGGCAGCCCCCGCCCGCCGGCCTACGGAACGACCACGATCTTGCGGCCCACCCCGGACGCGAACTGCTCCAGGGCCTGCGGATACCGCTCCAGCGGGATGCGGTCGCTGATGAAGACCTCGGGGTCGAGGACACCGTTCGCGAACAGCTCCGCCGCCCGCTCGAAGCTGTGCAGGACGGCCATGGAGCCCGTGATGGTGATCTCCTGGTTGTAGATGCGGTACGGGTCGATCGTCACTCGCGTCGCGTAGTCCGCCACGCCGAACTGTAGGAACGTTCCCGCCTTCGCCACCCGGTCCAGGCCGTCCTGGATCGCGGCGGCGTTGCCGGTGGCGTCGACCACCAGGTCCCAGCCCTGGGGACGGTCCAGCTCGTCGGGGTTCGCGGCGGAGGCCGAGACGCCGAGCCTGCGTGCCGTCTCCAGGCGGGCCGGGTTCACGTCCACCACGTCCACGCTGGCCGCGCCGGTCCGCTTGGCCAGCTCCAGCATCATCAGGCCCATCGTGCCGGAGCCGTAGATCAGCACGTGGGCGCCGAGGCGGGACTTCAGGACGTCGTAGCCGCGCACCGCGCAGGACAGGGGCTCCACGAGGGCCGCGTCCTGGGTGCGGACGTGCTCGGGGAGCTTCACGCAGTTCGCCACCGGGGCGACGGCGTACTGCGCCGCGCCGCCGGCCGTGGTCACGCCGATCGCCGCCCAGCGTTCGCAGAGGTTGTTGTGGCCCGCACGGCAGTAGCGGCACTCGAAGCAGTACAGCGACGGGTCGACCGCGACCCGGTCGCCCACCGCCACCTCGGTGACCTGGGTGCCGACCCCGACGACCGCGCCGGCGAACTCGTGCCCGGGCACGATCGGCAGCTTCGGCGCGAACTCGCCCTGGAGGATGTGCAGATCGGTGCCGCACAGCCCGCAGGCCGCCACTTCGACGACGACCTCGCGCGGCCCTGGCGTCGGGTCCGGGACCTCGGCGACGACGGCCCTGCCCACGGACTCGATGACGGCGGCCTTCATTTCACGGCTCCCAACGACAGGCCCTGGACCAGCTTGTCCTGAGCGGCGAACCCCGCGGCGAGCACCGGCAGGGAGATGACGAGCGACGCGGCGCACACCTTCGCCAGGAACAGGCCCTGGCTGGTGATGAAGCCGGTCAGGAAGACGGGCGCGGTCTCGGCCACCACGCCGGTCAGGACTCGGGCGAACAACAGCTCGTTCCAACTGAAGATGAAGCAGATCAGGGACGTCGCGGCGATGCCGGGGAGCGCGATGGGGGCCACCACGCGCGTGAGGATCGTCGGCAGCCTCGCGCCGTCCACCCGGGCCGCCTCGATGATCGCGACCGGGATCTCGGCGAGGAAGGAGTGCATCATCCACACCGCGATCGGCAGGTTCATGGAGGTGTAGAGGATGACCAGCAGCCATATGTTGTCGAGCATGTCCGTGTTCTTCGCGAACAGGTACAGCGGCAGCAGGCCCGCCACGGCCGGCAGCATCTTCGTCGACAGGAAGAAGAACAGGACGTCGGTCCACTTCTTCACCGGCCGGATCGACAGGGCGTAGGCCGCCGGGAGGGCGAGCACCAGGACGAACAGCGTCGAGGCCACCGACGCCACCGTCGAGTTGATCAGCGCCGGCCAGGGGCTCGCGCCGCCGCCCGCGCCGAAGAACTCGCGGTAGCCGTCCAGCGTCAGCGACGCGGCGAAGGACGGCGGGTTGGTCGCCGCGTCCTGCTCGGAGTGGAAGGACGTCAGGGCCATCCACGCGATCGGCAGGAAGAAGGCGATCCCGAGCAGCCAGGCCACGAGGCCCAGGCCGGCCCCCTTGCGGCGGTTGCGAAGTCGTACGGCAACTGCACTCATGCGCGCGACACCTCCTCGCGGAACAGGGACGACACCACGCGCAGCGCGAAGGTCGCGATGATGATCGAGCCGATGACCACCAGGACGCCCGCGGCCGAGGCGAGGCCGTTCTCATGGGCCTGGTAGAAGCTCTGGTAGACGGTGTAGGGGAGGTTGGCGGTGCCCAGGCCCCCGGACGTGATCGTGAAGACCGCGTCGAAGTTCTGCACGATGTAGATCGAGCCCAGCAGGGCGCCGAGTTCGAGGTAGCGGCGCAGGTGCGGGAGCGTGAGGTGGCGGAAGATCTGCCAGTCGCTCGCGCCGTCGACGCGGGCCGCCTCGATCTGCTCGTGGTCGCGGCTCTGGAGGCCGGCCAGCAGGATCAGCATCATGAACGGTGTCCACTGCCAGACGAGGGACGCCTCCACCGCGAGCAGCGGGGTGTTGGATATCCAGTCCGGCTGTGGGCCGCCCACATAGTGCAACAACCCATTGAACAGGCCGTATTCGGGGTTGTAGAGCACATGCTTCCAGAGCAGGGCCGCCGCCACCGGGACCACCAGGAACGGGGCGATCAGCAGGGTGCGCACCACACCCCGGCCCTTGAACCTGCGGTCCAGGAGCAGGGCCAGCACCAGGCCGAGGATCAGGCTGGCCAGCACCACCGCGACCGTCAGGAGCACGGTCGTCCACACCGACTGGCGCAGATCGGCGTCGGTGAGGACCTCCTGGTAGTTGTCCAGGCCGGCGAAGTGCCGGGCGTCGGGGTAGAGGGAGTTCCAGTCGAAGAACGAGATCACCAGCGTGGCCACGAACGGCAACTGGGTCACCGCGATCATGAAGATCAGCGCCGGCAGCAGGGGCGCCCGGGTCGCCCAGGCGCGCAGCTTGGCGGAGGGCGGACGGGTCGTACGCACGGGAGTCGTGGCCAGGGGGGCCGTTGTCGTCGCTGTCATCGCCCCTCGTACTCCTCGGAGATCTCGTCGGCGAGCTGCTGGGACTTCTTCAGGGCCGACTCGACGGACTGGCGTCCGGCGATGGCCGCGCTGATCTCCTGGGAGACCTTGGTGCCGAGGTCGGTGAACTCGGGGATGCCGACGAACTGGATGCCGGGCGCGGGACGTGCCTGCACGCCGGGGTCGTTCGGGCGGGCGCCCTCGATGGCCTCCTTCGTCATCTCCTGGAAGGCCGCCGCCTCCTCGCGGTACGCCGGGTTGGCGTAGGTGGAGGCGCGCTTGCCGGCCGGGACGTTGGACCAGCCGATCTCGTCGCCGACCAACTGCTCGTACTTCTTGCCCGACGCCCAGGAGACGAACTGCCAGGCCTTGTCCGGGTTGCGGGACGCCTGCTGGATGCCCCAGGCCCAGGTGTAGAGCCAGCCGGAGGACTCCGTCTTCTCGACGGGTGCGGGCGCGTAGCCCACCTTGCCCTTGACCGGGCTGTTCGCCGCCTCCAGTGAACCGGCCGCGGAGGTGGCGTCGTACCACATGGCGACCTTGCCCTGGGTCATGTTGTTCAGGCACTCGGCGAAGCCGGACTGGGCGGCTCCCGACTCACCGTGCTCGCGGACCAGGTCGACATAGAACTTCGTCGCCTCCTTCCACTCGGGGGAGTTCAGGCGGGCCGCCCAGCCCTTGTCGAACCAGGTTCCGCCGAAGGTGTTGACGACGGTGGTGAGCGGGGCCATCACCTCGCCCCAGCCGGGCAGGCCGCGCAGGCAGATGCCCTTCATGCCCGACTCGGCGCCGTCCACCCGTGCGGCGAGGTCCGCCACCTGCTGCCAGGTGGGATGCGCGGGCATCGTCAGGCCCTCCTTCTCGAAGATGTCCTTGCGGTACATCAGGAAGGACGACTCGCCGTAGAAGGGCTGGCCGTAGAGCTTGCCGTCGTCGCCGGTCAGGGACTGGCGCATCGGCTTGAGGACGTCCTGCTCGTCGTAGCCGGGGTCCTTGGCGACGTAGGAGTTCATCTCCTGGAGCCAGCCGTTGCGGGCGTAGATCGGTATCTCGTAGTTGGAGAGCGTGGCCACGTCGTACTGGCCCGCCTGGTTGGCGAAGTCCTGGCTGATCTTGTCGCGGACGTCGTTCTCGGGCAGGACGGTGAAGTTGACCTTGATGCCGGTCTCTTCGGTGAAGCGGGGGGCGAGCTTTTGCAGCTCGGTCATCTGGGGGTTGTTGACCATGAGGACGTTGATCGAGTTGCCGCCCGACCCCGCCCCGCCGGCGCCGACCCAGCAGCCGGAGAGCAGCGGGGCGAGCAGCGTCCCTGCGGCGGCCGTGGCGAGCGTGGCTCGCTTGGGCCGTCGACGGCTCTGGGTTCGCATGGATCGCTCCTGGACGTATGGGGGGATGGAGGGAAAGGGGAGGTGTGGGGAGGGATGTACAAGTGGAGGTCTGTGGAAGGGATTTACAAGGAGATAAAGGGCATGCGAGGGCGTATGCGCGCCCCCGGGGGGAGTGGGTTCGTGGTTCAGACGCGGATGACCTGGGGTCCCAGGAGTGAGTAGCGGTGTGCCTCGGCCGCCGGGAGCAGCGTGCTCGTCACGATCGTCTCCAGCGTGCCGATGTCCGCGAACCGGCAGAAGCTGACCGAGCCGAACTTGGTGTGCACACCCGCGAACACCGTGCGGCGCGCGGCCCGGATGGCCTGCGCCTTGACCTCGCTGACGGCCGGGTCGGGGGTGGTCAGGCCGTGCTCGCGGGAGATGCCGTTGGCGCCGATGAACGCCAGGTCGATGACGAAGCCGGCCAGCATCTTCGTCGTCCAGTGGTCGACGGTGGCGAGGGTGCCGGACCGTACCCGGCCGCCGAGCAGCAGCACGGAGGCGTGCTCGGACTCGGCGAGCGCGCCCGCGACCGGCAGGGACGCGGTGACCACGGTCAGCGGCCGGTCCAGCGGCAGGGCCTCGGCGATGAGCTGCGGGGTGAAGCCCTCGTCGACGAAGACCGTCTCGGCGTCCCCCAGCAGCTCGGCCGCGGCGGACGCGATCCGGCGCTTCTCGGGGACATGGCTGGTGGCGCGGAAGGCGAGCGTCGTCTCGAAGCCGGCGCTCTCCACGGGGTAGGCGCCGCCATGGGTACGGCGGAGCAGTCCGTGGTCCTCCAGGACGCGCAGGTCCCGGCGTATGGTCTCCTTCGCCACGCCCAGCTCGGCGGCGAGCGCGGTGACGTCGACCGAGCCGTCACGGCGTGCGGCCAGCACGATCTCGCGTTGGCGTTCTTCCGCCGTTTTCGTGCTCATGCCGACACCTGCCTTCCGCTTCGCTGCCCGTTCGGGCCCGGTGAGGCCCATGGGGGAAGTTCTACAGCGGGTGTCCGGCACTGACCAGGTCTGTTGCAGGTCCGATGCTGCCCGTGTGTGCCCGTTCACCGTGTGCTGTGCCCGTCTCGGACCTGCGTGGTTGTGGCGGGACGCGTGAGATCGGGCGGGTGCGGCGCCCGAATACGGGGGCGGGCGGGCCCGTTCGGTGCCCGCCCGCCGTTTCGCGCCAACCCGTTTCGGTCAGTACGGCCAGATCGGCGGGTCGCTCACGAAGTGGCCGCCCAGGTAGGCGTGCGCGATGTTGCCTGGGTCGAGCTCGCCCTGCTCGGCGATCAGTTTCCCGGCGTACGGCTCGGAGTCGTCCCGGGGGTCGTAGCCGAGGGAGCGGGCGGAGGTCAGGTCCCACCACAGGCGGGTGTTCGCGGAGGAGCCGTATACGACCGTGTGCCCGACGTTCTCGGCGGTCAGGGCCGCGTGGAAGAGGCGGGCGCCGTCGGCCGGGCTCATCCACACCGAGAGCATGCGCACGCTGGTCGGCTCGGGGAAGCACGAGCCGATGCGCACGGACACCGTCTCCAGGCCGTGCTTGTCCCAGTAGAACTGCGCGAGGTCCTCGCCGAAGGACTTGGACAGTCCGTAGAAGGTGTCGGGACGGCGCGGGGTGTCGATGGGGATGAGGGGGTCGTCGCCCTGGGGGCGGGACGTGAAGCCGACCGCGTGGTTGGAGGAGGCGAAGACGATCCGTCCGACGCCCTCCTGGCGGGCGGCCTCGTACAGGTTGTACGTGCCCTCGATGTTCGCCCGGAGGATCTTCTCGAACGGGGCTTCCAAGGAGATTCCGGCGAGGTGGATGATCGCGTCGACGCCGCGCACGGCCTCGCGCAGCGCGTCCCGGTCGGCGAGATCGGCGACGATCGCGTCCGGCTCGCCCTCGATGGGGCGCAGGTCGAGCAGCCGCAGCTCGTAGCCGTATGCCGGGAGCAGGTCCCGCATCAGGGTGCCGAGGCCGCCGGCGGCGCCGGTGAGCAGAACGGTGCGGGGTGCGGGCATCCTCGGGGCTCCTTGACTCGGCAGGGCTCGGCGTGGCTCGGCTGGGCGTGGTGCAGCTCGCGTCAGTGACCGCATGCGTGGACGGTATTCATATGCATGGACACGCTAAGGATCGCCCGCCGATCACGTCAAGTGTCCCGCGCGGTCGGGGAATCCGCCGGTGAGTTGCCGGTTCGTGCGCTTGACCGGCCTCGATGGGCTCCATAGGCTGGACTTGTTCAAGAATGTAGACGTGGATCAGAAACGTGAGCGCCTGTTCTAGGGAGAGCCCGTGACGCCAGCCCCTCTCGCCGCACGCCTGAGCATCCCCGGCGGGCCGCTGTTCTTCCCCGTCACCGCCTACGGCCCCGACGGCTCGGTCGACCTCGACGTCTACCGCACCCATGTGCGCCGCGGCGTCGAGGCCGGGGCCGCCGCCGTGTTCGCCTGCTGCGGCACCGGCGAGTTCCACGCCCTCACGCCCGAGGAGTACGAGGCGTGCGTGCGGGCGGCCGTAGAGGCGGCGCAGGGCCGGGTGCCGGTCGTCGCAGGCGCCGGGTACGGCACCGCCCTCGCCGTGCGGTACGCGCGGCTCGCCGAGGGCGCCGGCGCGGACGGGCTGCTCGCGATGCCGCCGTATCTCGTCGTCGCCGGGCAGGAGGGGCTGCTGCGGCACTACCGGGAGGTCGCCGCGGCGACCTCGCTCCCCGTGATCGTCTACCAGCGCGACAACGCCGTGTTCACCCCGGCGACCGTCGTCGAACTGGCCCGTACGGACGGCGTCATCGGCCTCAAGGACGGCCTCGGCGACCTGGACCTCATGCAGCGCATCGTCAGCGCCGTACGCACCGACTTCCCCGGCGAGTTCCTCTACTTCAACGGTCTGCCGACCGCCGAACAGACCCAGCTCGCCTACCGCGCCCTCGGCGTCACGCTGTACTCCTCCGCGGTGTTCTGCTTCGCCCCGGAGATCGCTCTCGCCTTCTACCGGGCGCTGGAGGCGGGCGACGACGCGACCGTCCACCGCCTCCTGGACGGCTTCTACCGGCCGTTCGTCGAACTGCGTGCCCAGGGCCGCGGATACGCCGTCGCGCTCGTCAAGGCGGGCGTACGGCTGCGCGGCCTGGACGTGGGGGAGGTGCGGCCGCCGCTGCACGAGCCCGGCGAGGACCATGTCAAGCAGCTCGCCCAGGTCATCGAGCGCGGCTACGCGCTGCTGGAGCAGGATCCGGAGGAGACCAAGTGAAGGCGTCGACATTCCTCTACCCCTGGGACGTCAACGGAGATCCCGAGGCACCCGGGAGGATCGCCGCCCTCGGCGTGCGCCAGGTGACGCTCGCCGCCGCCTACCACTCCACCCGCGCCCTCACCCCCCGCCACCCGCGCCACCGCATCGTCACCGCCGAGCACGCGGCCGTGCTGTACCCGACCGACGGCCGCTGGGAGGGGCGTGCGCTGCGCCCGTACCCGGCCGGGGACTGGGCGCCCGGCGACGCCTTCGGCGAAGCCGCCGCCGCGCTCACGGACGCAGGTCTTGAGGTGCACACCTGGGTGGTCCTCGCGCACAACTCCCGTATGGGCGCCGACCATCCGGACACCTCCGTCGCCAACGCCTACGGCGACCGCTACCCGTGGGCCCCGTGCATCGCGCAGCCCGCCACGCGCGCGTACCTCGTCGACCTGGCCGCCGAGGCCGCGGTACGGCCCGGGGCACGCGGCACCGAGCTGGAGTCCCTCGGCTGGTACGGGCTGCAGCATCTGCACGCCCACGACAAGACCGCCGGAGTCCCGCTCGGGGACGCCGGGCACTACCTGATGGCGCTCTGCTTCTGCCCGGTCTGCAAGCAGGGCTACGGCGCCCAGGGCCTGGACGCCGACGAGCTGGCGGCCGCCGTACGGGACGCCCTGGAGCCGCTGTGGCAGGGAACGCCGGACGACGGGGGCTGGGCGGGCGTCGAGAAGCTGCTCGGTGCGCGGACGGCGGCGGCCACGCGCGCGTGGCGTGACGAGACCGCCCGCACGCTCCAGGAGGCGGCCGTACGCGCGGTCCGCGAAGCCGCCCCCGACGGGTTCCGGATCCTGCTGCACGCCGACCCCGTGACCTACCACGTCGGCGCCAACGCCGGCGTCGACCCCGCGCACATCCTGTCCGTCGCGGACGGCGTGGTCGTGCCCTGCGCGGGCGGCCCCGAACTGCTCGCGCCCTTCGCCGAACAGGAGCGCGCGGACGCGGTCGTCGCCGCCAACCTCGGTGTGGTCTCCGGGATGGGCGGCAGCCCGGGCACGCTCGCGTCGGACGCGGCACGCGCGCGTGAGCTGGGAGCCACCGAGATCCGGCTCTATCACGCGGGGTTGGCGTCGGACGGGGACCTGGAGGCGGTACGGGAGGGCCTCGCCGCGCTCTGAAGCAGCGGTACGGCGCTCGCCGGCCACAGCACCCCCAGGGCGACCAGCACCAGTCGTACGTCGAGCAGTTCGACCAGGACGGCACCGGCCGCCAGCCCGACGACGTTCGGCGCGAACACGAGCGTGTTGGCAGTCGCGGCCGTACGCCCGAGCAGCGCGTCCGGTGTCTCGCGCTGCACGGCCGTGAGCGCGGCGATCAGGACGCAGGGCAGGCCCGCGCCGATCGCCGCGCTGCACACCAGGGCCACCGGGTCGGACGGGATCGCGCGCAGGCCGACCGCGACGGCCGTCAGGGCGATGCCGTACCCGGCGAAGCGGCGTTCGCCGAGGCGGCGCAACGCCGGCCCCGAGAGCAGCCCGATCGCCACCGAACCGGCGCCCTGGACGGCGTACAGCACGCCGGCGTACGCGGGGTCGTGCCCGAGGCCGTCGATGACGGCGTAGAGCAGCGCCCCGCTGAGCCCGGCGAACAGCATGGTGGTGCCGCCGGCCAGGACGAGCGGGCGCAGCACGGGATGGGTCCACAGGTAGCGGACGCCCTCGGCGGTCTGCCGCCGCCAGTTGCCCGCCGGGGGTTCGGGACTGCTCTCGCGCACCCGCAGGCAGGCGTACAGGCCGGTGGCGAGCACGAACGTGACCGCGTCGAGCAGGGCGACGCTCGGGCCGCCGTACGCCGCGTAGAGGCCGGCGCCGGCCAGCGGGGCGAGCAGTTTCATGCCCTCGTTGGCCGTCATTCGCAGCCCGTTGAAGTCGCCGAGCAGGGGCGTGGGGACGGCGCCGGCGACCAAGGCGGACTCGGCGGCGTCATGGACGACGCCCGCGGCGCCGTAGACGAACAGCACCGCGAACACCAGCCAGACCCGGTCCGCCGAGTCGACCGCGAAGAGGGTGGGCAGCAGCGCGGCGAGAAGCAGGTTCACGCCGATCAGCAGGGGTTTGCGGCGAGCGCGGTCGGCGAGCGTGCCCAGGAGCGGCCCGGCGAGGGTCGGCGCCCACATGGCGAGCATGCACAGCGCGGCCAGTCCGTCGGAACCGGTGAGGTCCTTGACCCATACGCCGGAAACCAGCCATAACGCCGAGGTGCCGAAGCCGGAGACCACGACCCCGGCGAGATAGAGCCCGGAATTGCGATCGCGCAGGACGGGCGGGAGCGCCCAGGTGGTGATGGTCGTCATGTCGGGCCACTGTGTTGCTAAGGCGGGGGCTTGGGGATCGGGGAAGTGCCTTACAGCGGGCTGACGCAATGAGATGGATCGGTCCTGAGGACCTTATGACCGAGCGCGAAGGCGGCGGCTGCCGAAGGGCTGCGCAGCCGTGATGAGAGGCGCTCAGCCAGTGCATGTATGGTGCCGAGGAGGCCTGACGATCAGTTGAGGTCGGCCGGGCCCGACGCATCCAGAGCCGAAGGGGAAGTAGCCGGCCCATGGGGGACCACTTCAAGACGGACATCGGGCAACTCGAGCAGTTCCTGACGAATCTGGAGAGATGCGTCGACGAGCTGAACGAGGCCCGGTCAGCCCTCGACCACGTGCGTGCCGACCAGATCGGCACCGCCCGGCTCGACGAGGCGTGTGACAAGTTCCAGCAAGAGTGGAAGTACGGGTCCGACAAAACCAAGGAAATGATCGACGCTGTCAAAGAGGGCGTCCAGTCCAACAAGAAGGCTTATCAAGAGGTCGAGGAAGCCTTGGAGAAGGCCCTCAAGCAGATCGCGGACACGAGCACCTCGGGTGGCAACGGGGGCGGTAAGTAGTGGCCGCGAACCCGTACCCCAGCATCGGCTGGAATCCCGTACCAGGAATCCCCGCAGAGGTCACGAAGCTCCAGCAGAAGGTGGCGGCAGCCGCTACCGCGCTGGAGAACACCCATCGACAGTTGACGAAGCTGACGAGTGAGAGCAGCTATTGGGAAGGCGACGCAGCGGAGAAGTTCCGCACCACGCTCGACGGCGACCTCCCGAAGTACATCAAGGACGCTGCCTCTTCGTTGCGTGCCGCAGCGACCCATCTTCATAAGTGGGACGGGCACCTGACTTCCAACCGGGAACTGGCGAAGAAGTACGACGCCGCCATGGCCGAGAAGAAGGCGGAGGCCGGCAAGGCCAAGAACGCGTACGACCAGGCCGCCCAGCATCCCGACCTCAAGCTCGCGAACCAGACCTTCCCTTCACAGGAGGAGGCCGACGCAGCGACCGCGCGACTGCGCTCCGCCGAGCGGGAGTTGAATGAGGCGAGCGTGGCTCTCACCAAGGCCAACGCCGAGTACGAGTCCCTCGACAGCAAGGTCAAGGCGCTGGAGGTCGAGCACACCAGCGAGGCCGAGACCATTGCCAAGGCCCTGGACGACTCCACGAAGGCCGCCCCGGACGAGCCCGGCTTCTGGGACAAGGTCGGCGATGTCATCTCAGGCGTCTGGGAGTTCCTCAAGACGCATGCGGGAACAATCGGCGCCATTGCCGGTCTCCTCGCCCTGCTGCCCACCCCGTTGGCTCCCGTGTTCGCCGGCATCGCCATTGGCGCAAGCGCCCTCTCCATGTACAAGAACCTCACCGACACGGACTTCCTCGGGGATCTGATCGGCCAGGACGGCGGAATGGACATGTTTTCCGCATGGGCGTCCGTGGGCGGCGACATTCTGGGGATGGTGCCGGGCGCGCGCCTGGTCGGCATGGCAGGCAAAGAGCTGCGAGACGGCCTGCAAATGGCGAGCGAGATGGGCGTACAGGTGAGTCGTTGGGAGAAGACCGTTGAGTTCGGCAGGGAGTTCGGCGGGCTCTACAGAAGCGCGGCGCGCGAAGGCTCCTATGGCATGTGGGAGGCTGCCGGCGAGAGCTTCAAGGGTTCTGCCCAACTCATGGGTGACTTGTCCGCCAACGGCCTCAACGTCGCTGCGAACCTGGTGACCTCGATGGAGGAAGAGGGTCACCTACCGGAGGAAGGCGCGTCGCACAACGCAGCGGAAGATACCAAGGCGGGCGTTGGCGCATACGGCATCGCACGGCTGCGAGGACTGCTGTGACGGTCGACCGTGGGAACTCGCAGGTTGCCCCCGCAGCCACGAGCGAGTCCAAGCCCGACTATTGGTACCTGATCCCCCACGGTTACATCCCACTCGACCTGGACCCTCCCGTCGAGCAGATCGAAGCCCTGATCGCACGAGTTCTTTCGCTGCCGGCAGATCGGCGCGATCAGGCCGAACGGGTGCTGAGGTTCTACGCCGGTCTAGTCTCCTCCATGAACGCCGAGGGCGTGCTGGCCTGCCTGTTCGGCATGCACCCTGACGAAGAAGGTGACCCGGTCTTCTCCGTGCTCACCTTCTCCACCGTCACGACTCCCGGCAACGCAAAGCTGGCTGTGGCAGGTCTGGCCGCAGCCGCAGAAGGCACGGCTGATTCGGGTGTAATCCCACTGGAGCTGCCCAGCGGACTCGGCTACCTCTCCGAGGAGAAGCGGAAGATGGCCGCACCGGGCCGACAACCTGGTGCTGACAGAGCCGATTCACCCATGGGAGAAGTCTGGCAGGGCACAGTCGGTATCGCCGGGCGTGGATCGGAGGTCATCGTGATCCAGATGGTTACGCCCGCTGTGGAGTTCGGAGATACCTACCGGGACATTCTGCTTGGCATCGCGCACACCTTCACCTTCACCGATCCGAACGAGCCGGACGAAGGCAGCGGCCAGGGCGGGGCACCCGAAGCTGGTTCTGCCGGAGCGGCGATAAGGAGCGACTTCGGATGACTCAGGCGTCTGTGCCACCGGATGTGGACCAGGTTCTCCGGCACAACAGAAAGGTCATGGCCAGGCACGTATCGGCCCGACTCGCCCTTGGCGTCGCACTCGTCGCTCTCCCGTTCGTGTTGCAGGCTGCGGGCATCTCCGTCTCCACTCTCACCGTGCTGCCGATTGTCCCCGGTCTGTTCCTCCTGTTCTTTCTTTATCTCCGGGTCGGCCTTGGACGACGGCTCAAGGTATGCGAAAAGGTGTTGCGTACCTATCCGCTGGAGTACCGCTCTCGGGTGGTCAAGAAGCAGTCCCAGCGGTTGCTGCTCGGCGATGTACACACCGTCAAGCTCTCGGTTCGAGGTCAGCACGGCGCACCCTCCATGAGGGCCGTGAACGCATCGACCGTCCGCCGGTGGCCCGAGGGCGGGGAGAGCGAGGGTGCCTGGTTCGCCGGTGATCCCGCGTTCGGCGGAGTCATGATCGTGCCCGGCACGCGCGACCTCTTCTTCCTGCAGCCTGCGGGTTGGGAGAAGTTCGCCTCGGAACGCGCCCAGGCTGACCCGGAACGCCGAGCCAGGGCTGAACAAGCCGGGATCTCCCGTCTGCTGGAGAAGGAGCCCAACCCGATGGCGGGACTGGGTAACTGAGGCATCTGCCCTGCCGGGAATCTCAAGGCGCCCCGTAGCGCTGCCTTGCGCAACTCGGCCCGCACAGGGTGCGTTCCTCTGACGGCGGCGGGAATCCGTTGGAAGCTGGCGGTTCAGGCTCTGGGGTGGGTGGGAAGCCGGTCATAGCGTGGTGAGCCGGTCGAGTCACCCCGTTGGAAAAGGCACTTCCCATGCAATACGTCGCACCGATCGGTGTCGGTCTCCTGTACGCCCTGCTGATGTCCCTGATCCGTGAACCGCACCGGCGGCGTTTCAACGCGGTCATGGTCGCCGGGGCGGGCGCCGCCTATCTGAGCGGCGGCGGGCTCGGCGGTTGGGAATTCGCGTTCACCGCGGTGGTCACCTACGTCGCCTATCGCGGCCTGGATTCGTGGGCCTTCATCGGTGTCGCCTGGCTGCTGCACACCGCGTGGGACATCGTCCACCACATCAAGGGAAACCCGATCATCCCCTTCGCCCACACGTCATCACTGGGGTGTGCGATCTGTGACCCGGTGATCGCACTGTGGTGCTTCGCGGGTGGGAGGACGCCGAGGGAGTTGTCGGCGTGGGCGCGGGAGGCCAGGGGGCGCAAGGGCGCGGCGCCGGGGGAGAAGGCCCGG
Source organism: Streptomyces sp. NPDC036764 (assembly GCF_055609385.1). Taxonomy (NCBI): domain Bacteria; kingdom Bacillati; phylum Actinomycetota; class Actinomycetes; order Kitasatosporales; family Streptomycetaceae; genus Streptomyces; species Streptomyces sp. NPDC036764. The sequence continues at coordinate 136,078 of NZ_JBVJPT010000006.1, read as the reverse complement.
TCGGGGGAGTCGGAGGGCGCGGCGCCGGGGGGTGAGGCCGCGGTGGGGGAGCCGGAGGTCGGGGCGGCCGGCGTGCAGGGCTGATCGGTTGCCAGGTCACCGGTGCCGGATCGACTCGCCCGTCGGCGATGAGTTTCGCCGCCCCGGCCGGTCCACCTTTCAGGAACAGATCTGTGAGGAGCCCGCCCATGACCGACCCGACCATCGACCTCGGACCGCAGACCCGCGTCGTCGCCCGGCTCGCCGAGGCCGTCACCGACGAACAGCTCTCGGCGCCGACGCCCTGCCCCGAGATGGCTGTGCACAATCTGCTGGGTCACCTGCTCGGCCTGTCCGTCGCCTTTCGTGACGCCGCCCGCAAGGACCTGGGCGCCACGACCGACACCGACCCGGGCTCCGTCGTCCCGGACATCGGGGCCGGCTGGCGTGAGGAGCTGTCCAAGGTGCTCGACGAACTGGGCGAGGTGTGGCGCGCCCCGGACGCGTGGACCGGCATGACCCGCGCGGGCGGCGTCGACCTGCCCGGTGCCGTCGCCGGCGCGGTGGCCGTGGACGAGCTGGTGATCCACGCCTGGGACCTGGCCGTCGCCACGGGACAGCCGTACACCCCCGACCCGGCCGCCCTCCGGATGTCCCACGACTTCCTGCGCGCAGCGGCCGACGCCGGCGACCGCGGCGGCGGCATCTTCGGCCCCGTCGTCCCGGTACCGGACGAGGCGCCCCTGCTCGACCGCGCGGTCGGGCTGAGCGGGCGGGATCCGGGCTGGAAGCGGGGTTCGTAGGGCGGAGACCGAACGCCCAGGACGAGTCACGTGCCCCGTCGGCCCCGGCCGCGCGAGGGCCCGGTCCGCGCGGCTCGGGGCCGGATCGTCGGGAGCGCACACAGTCTCCGTACCTCAACGTCCCCGCTAATTCCCCGACTTGCTTCTGTCAGAAGCATTGACGAAACACAGCGCCCCTCCTACCTTCATCGCGTCGTACCTCGTACGTCATATATGAGACGCGATACGTGAGATCCCATACGCGAGATCCGATCCCGCGAAGATCCGAGAGGCGCGCATGACCTCTGTGCCCACGCCGATCCCCTCCCGCACGCAGTTCGTGCTGGAGGAGATCAAACGCCGCATCCTCACCGGCCAGTTGACGCCGGGTCAGGCCCTGGTGGAGACCGATCTCGCCGCACAGTTCGGGGTGTCGAAGACCCCGGTGCGCGAGGCGCTCAAGACGCTGGCCGGGACCGGGCTGGTCGTGATGAGCCAGTACAAGGGCGTCACGGTGCGCATGGTGGACGCGGACATGGCGCGCGAGGTCTACGACGTGCGGCTGCTGCTGGAGCCCGAGGCGCTCAAGCGGGCCGTCCGGCGCGGGGCCTCCCTCGATGCCGCCCGTGACGCGCTGACCCGTGCCGACGCGGCCGCCGACACCGCCGAACGCTCCCTCGCCAACCGGGAATTCCACCGCGCCCTGTACCTGCCGTGCGGCAACCCGCTGCTCGGCCGGATGCTCGACGAGGTCCGCGACCAGGCGGCCCTCGTCTCCGCCGTCGCCTGGGCCGCCTCCCCCTCCTGGGAGCGCGAGGCCGGCGAGCACCGGGAGATCCTGCGGCTGGCGCTCGAAGGCGACGCGGACGGCGCCGCGCGCGCCCTGCACGCCCATATCGCGTCGTTCGTGCGACGGGCCTTCCCGGACGCGGGAGTCGAGGCCCCGGGAGAGGACGGTCCGGCATGACGACGACGTTCGAGTCTCAGCGGACGGCCCTGGCCGATGTCGTGGCGATCCCGGTGACCCCGTTCGCCGAGGACGGCAGCGTGGACCAGGACGCCCACCGGGCCCTGTTGCGTCGTCTGCTCGACGGCGGCGTCACCACGCTCACCCCCAACGGCAACACCGGCGAGTTCTACACCCTCACCCCCGAAGAGCGCCGCCTCGTCACCGAGTTGACCGTCGACGAGGCCGGCGCAAGTGCCGCGGTCCTCGTCGGCGTCGGCCACGACGTGCCCACCGCCGTCGCCTCCGCGCGGCACGCCCGTGAACTCGGCGCCCGGATGGTGATGGTCCACCAGCCCGTCCACCCCTACGTCTCCCAGAGCGGCTGGGTCGACTACCACCGCGCCATCGCCGCGGCCGTGCCCGAGCTCGGCGTCGTCCCGTACATCCGCAACGCCCAGCTAGCCGGCGCCCGCCTCGCCGAACTCGGGGAAGCCTGCCCGAACGTCATCGGCGTGAAGTACGCCGTCCCGGACGCCGCCAAGTTCGCCGCCTTCGCACGGGACGCGGGACACGACCGCTTCGTGTGGGTCGCCGGACTCGCCGAGCCGTACGCACCCTCGTACTTCTCCGCGGGCGCCACCGGCTTCACCTCCGGGCTGGTGAACGTCGCCCCGTCCGTCTCGCTGAACATGATGGAAGCGCTTCGATCCGGTGACTACCCGGCCGCCATGAAGGTCTGGGAACAGATCCGCCGCTTCGAGGAGCTGCGCGCCGCGAACGGCTCCGCCAACAACGTCACCGTCGTCAAGGAGGCCCTCGCCTCGCTCGGCCTGTGCCGCCGCGACGTCCGCCCGCCCAGCAGGGAACTGCCCGAGGATGAGCGCGCCGAGGTCGCCGCCATAGCCGCCGGGTGGTCAGCATGACCGGCAGAAGGCGCCCGGAGGAACTCAGAAGCCATCAGTGGTACGGCACGGAGGGCCGGCTGCGCACCTGGTCGCACAACGCCCGCATGCGCCAACTGGGATACGAGGCCGAGGAGTACCGGGGCCGTCCGGTGATCGCCGTCCTCAACACCTGGTCCGACATCAACCCCTGCCACGTCCACCTGCGTGAGCGCGCCGAGGCGGTCAAGCGGGGGGTGTGGCAGGCCGGTGGCTTCCCGCTCGAGTTCCCGGTCGCCACGCTCTCGGAGACCTTTCAGAAGCCGACCCCGATGCTCTACCGCAACCTGCTGGCGATGGAGACCGAGGAGCTGCTGCGGTCGTATCCGATCGACGCGGCGGTGCTGCTCGGGGGCTGCGACAAGTCGACGCCGGCGCTGCTCATGGGCGCCGCCTCGGCCGACGTGCCGTCGATCTTCGTTCCCGCGGGGCCGATGCTGCCGGGGCACTGGCGCGGCGAGACGCTCGGGTCCGGTACCGACATGTGGAAGTACTGGGACGAGCACCGCGCCGGCAACCTGACGGACTGTGAACTACGCGAGCTCCAAGGCGGGTTGGCGCGTTCGCCGGGTCACTGCATGACCATGGGGACCGCTTCCACGATGACCGCGGCGGCCGAGGCCCTCGGGATGACGCTGCCGGGCGCCTCTTCGATACCGGCCGTCGACTCGGGGCACGAGCGGATGGCCGCAGCCTCCGGGCGGCGCGCCGTGGAGCTCGCCTGGACCGGGCTCGGGCCGTCCGGGATCCTCACCCGAGAGGCCTTCGAGGACGCCGTCACCACGGTGCTCGGGCTCGGCGGCTCCACCAACGCGGTCATCCACCTGATCGCCATGGCGGGACGCTGCCAAGTCCCTCTCACCCTCGACGACTTCGACCGCATCGCCCGTACGGTGCCGGTGCTCGCCAATGTCCGCCCCGCCGGTCGGACGTACCTCATGGAGGACTTCTATTTCGCCGGTGGCCTGCCCGCCTTCCTCTCGCGGATCACCGACCTGCTGCACCTGGACCGGCCGACCGTGAACGGCACCCTGCGGGAGCAGCTCCAGGGTGCCGTCGTCCACGACGACGACGTCATCCGCACCCGCGAGAACCCGGTCGCCGACGAGGGTGGGGTCGCCGTGCTGCGCGGCAACCTCTGCCCCGACGGCGCCGTCATCAAGCACATCGCCGCCGAGCGGCACCTGCTCGCTCACACCGGGCCCGCGGTCGTCTTCGACGACTACAAGGACATGCAGCGGACCATCGACGACCCGTCGCTCGGCATCACCGCCGACAGCGTGCTGGTGCTGCGCAACGCCGGGCCCAAGGGCGGTCCGGGCATGCCCGAGTACGGCATGCTGCCGATCCCGGACCACCTGCTCAAGCAGGGTGTGCGGGACATGGTGCGGATCTCCGACGCCCGTATGAGCGGCACGAGTTACGGCGCGTGCGCGCTGCACATCGCGCCCGAGTCGTACGTCGGGGGACCGCTCGCCCTGGTCCGCTCCGGGGACCTCATCACCCTCGACGTCGAGGCACGCACCCTCCATCTCCACGTGGACGACGAGGAGTTGGAGCGGCGCCGGGCGGACTGGACGCCGCCGCCCACGCGTTACGAGCGCGGCTACGGGGCGCTCTACAACGAACAGATCACCCAGGCCGACACCGGCTGCGACTTCGAGTTCCTCGCCCGGCCGGGCAAAGCCGCGGATCCCCACGCCGGCTGACCGGCGGCACGACCTCGTACAGCCCCGCACCACCTCGTACAGCCCGCACGGCCTTGCTCAGCCCTGCACCGCTCTGCACTGCGAGAAAGCGCTTCCCGAACGACGTACGCACACCCGCACCACGCACGCACGACGTACGAGAACGGAGAACAGTCATGGCCCAAGCCGCAGCCGTGGCGAAACCGCCCGCGCCACCCCGGCGACGCCGTGCCTCCGCCACGCCGCGCAGGCTCCCGTATCTGCTGATCGCCCCGGCGGCCCTGCTCATGCTGGGCTTCATCGCCTACCCGGTCATCAGCGTCTTCTACTACAGCCTTCAGGAGTACAACCCCACCAAGCCGTGGCGGAACGGCTTCGCGGGCCTCGACAACTTCGTCCACGCCTTCACCGACGACCCGCTGTTCTGGGACACGCTGGTCTTCAGCGCCAAGTGGGTGTTCGTCGAGGTCGGACTCCAGTTGCTGTTCGGGCTCGCGCTCGCGCTGATCGTCAACCAGACCTTCGTGGGGCGGGCGCTGGGCCGTGCGCTCGTGTTCTCCCCGTGGGCCGTCTCCGGCGTGCTGACGTCGGCGATCTGGGTGCTGCTCTACAACTCCCAGACGGGCATCACCCGTTACCTCGCGGACGCGGGCATCGGTTCGTACGGCACGAGCTGGCTGTCGGACACCTCGACCGTCTTCCCCGCGGCGATCGTCGCCGACCTGTGGCGCGGCGTGCCGTTCTTCGCGATCCTCATCCTCGCCGACCTCCAGTCCGTCTCGAAGGACCTGTACGAGGCGGCGGAGGTCGACGGGGCAAGCCGTATCAAGCAGTTCTGGTACATCACGCTGCCCCATCTGAAGGACGCGATCGTCCTGTCCACGCTGCTGCGCGCGGTGTGGGAGTTCAACAACGTCGACCTGCTCTACACGCTGACCGGCGGCGGCCCGGCGGGAGTGACCACGACCCTGCCGCTCTACATCGCCAACACCAGCGTCGACGCGCACAACTTCGGCTACGCGTCGGCCCTGACCACGGTCGCGTTCGTGATCCTGCTCTTCTGCTCGGTGGTCTATCTGCGGCTGAGCAAGTTCGGAGGTGAGGACAAGTGAGCGTGAAGGAAGCCACCAGGGCCGTGCCCGCGCCGATGCACGCCAGTCCCGAGCCGCCGCGTCCGACGAAGCGGCACCGCGCCTGGGACGAGGTCCCGCGCTGGCAGATCTATCTCCCGCTGTCGGTCTACCTGCTCTTCACCCTCATCCCCTTCTACTGGATCCTGCTGTTCTCCCTGCGCCCGGCCGGCTCGACCTCGCTCGTGCCCTGGCCGGTGACCCTCGACCACTTCGAGAAGGTCTGGACGGAGCGGAGCTTCGGGACGTACTTCCAGAACAGCGTGCTGGTCGGCGTCGTCACCCTGCTGATGACGACCCTCGTCGCCCTGGCCGGCGGCTACGCCCTCGCGCGCTTCGACTTCAAGATCAAGCGGGCGTTCATGCTCGCCCTGCTGTGCTCCCAGTTCGTGCCCGGCGCGCTGCTGCTGGTGCCGCTGTTCGAGATCTTCGCCGAACTCCGGATGATCAACTCGCTGGGCAGCGTCATCATCGCCGAGACGGTGTTCCAACTGCCGCTGTCGATGATCCTGATCAGCAACTTCATCAAGAACGTGCCGTACTCCCTGGAGGAGGCGGCCTGGGTCGACGGCTGCAACCGGATGACGGCGTTCAGGATCGTCGTCCTGCCCCTGCTGCGGCCCGGTCTGATCGCCGTCGGCTCCTTCGCCTTCGTGCACTCCTGGAACCACTTCCTGTTCGCCCTGATGTTCCTCAACAACCAGGAGAAGCAGACCATCCCGGTCGGGCTCAACACCCTGATGGGCGCGGACAGTGTGGACCTGGGTGCGCTCGCCGCGGGCGGCATCATCGCGGCCGTGCCGGTGGTGATCGTGTTCGCCTTCATCCAGAAGTGGCTGATCACGGGCTTCAGTGCAGGGGCGGTGAAGGGATGAGACGCCGTCGGTCGTCTGCGGCGCCGTCGTGGCTGGTCGCGCAGTTCCCCGCGCCCCTTAGGGGCGCCGCAGCGCCCGGCCCGCTGAGCGAGCGCGACCTCGCGGGCGACGGCGGCTGGACACCTACCCTGCACACAAAGATCGACAGCGCCGAGACGGCCGACCGAGCGGCGGCCCGTGGCGTGGGCGCAGGGAGGTTCTCATGAGCAGTGCCGTACCCATCGTGCTGGCCGGCGCGCGCGGCCACGGCCGGTGGCACCTCGACAACATCCGCCGGCTCCAGGACAAGGGCATCGTGCGGCTCGCGGGGATCTGCGAGCTGACCCCGCTGGGCGAGGACGAGCTCCCCGAGGGCCTGGGCTCGGCGGAGCAGTCCGCCGACTTCGGCGCCCTCCTCGACTCCACCGGCGCCCGCGTCGCGGTGATCTGCACGCCGATCCCGACCCACACAGACCTGGTGCTGACGGCCGCCCGCAGGGGCGTGCACCTGCTGCTGGAGAAGCCGCCCGCCCCGTCGTACGCCGAGTACCGGCGCATGGCCGACGGAGTCTCCGCGGCCCAGGTCGCCTGCCAGATCGGCTTCCAGTCGCTGGGCTCGCACGCCCTGCCCGCGATCCGGACCATGATGGCCGAGGGTGCGATCGGCGAGATCGTCGGCATCGGCGGGGCGGGCGCCTGGTCGCGGCCCGAGTCGTACTACCGGCGCGCCCCCTGGGCGGGCAGGCGCAGGCTGAACGGCGTCGACGTCATCGACGGCGCCCTGACCAACCCGCTCGCCCACGCCGTCGCCACCGCACTCGCCCTGAACGGCACCGAGCGGGCCGGCGATGTCACCGCCGTCGAGACCGAGCTGCTGCGCGCCAACGACATCGAGTCCGACGACACCTCCTGCGTCCGCGTCAGCACCACGCAGGACCGCCCGGTCGTCGTCGCCGCGACGCTGTGCGCCGAGGACCCCGACGAGCCGTACGTCGTCGTCCACGGCGACCGCGGCCGCATCACCTTCTGGTACAAGCAGGACCGCGTCCTGCTCCAGCGCGCCGGCCGCGGCCCCGAGGAGTTCGAGTACGGTCGCACCGACCTGCTGGAGAACCTCGTCGAGCACCTTGTCGACGGCGCCGACCTGCTGGTCACGCCCGAGGTGACCGGCGCCTTCATGAAGGTCGTCGAAGCGATCCGACTGGCTCCCGACCCGGCCCCGCTGCCCGCCGGCGCCTGGCACCTGCTCCCCGACGAGCGGCGCCGGGTCGTGCCCGGCATCGACGGCCTGGTCGCGGCCGCCGCCGACACCCTCGCCCTCTACTCCGAGCTGGGCGCCCCCTGGGCCGACCCGGCGCGAACGAAAGAGGTGAGCACCTGATGACTCCCCACGACACCGCGGTGCTGCGCGTCGCGGGCCGGCCGGTCGGCCGGTACGTCACCCGGCCCGAACTGCCGGCCCGCCTCGCCCCGCGCCCGTATCTGCACCCCGTCACCACCCTGGCCGGCACGGCGGTCACCGAGCTCAGCCCCGCCGACCACATCCACCACCTCGGCGTCGGTGTAGCCGTTCCCGACGTCGAGGGGTCCAACTTCTGGGGCGGGCGCACCTTCGTCCGGGGCCAAGGCCCGACCGAGCTCGACAACCACGGCGCGCAGCGGCACACCGCCTTCCAGTTGCGCGACCCCGACGGCTTCGTCGAGGAACTGCGCTGGGTGGCGGCCGGGACCGAGCTGCTGCGCGAGCGCCGTACGGTCGCCGCCGCCGAACTCACCCGGTTCGCCTGGGCGCTGGACGTCACCTTCTCCCTGACCAACGTGACCTCCGGCCCGCTGTCCATCGGCAGCCCCGCCACCAACGGCCGCCCCGGCGCGGCGTACGGCGGCTTCTTCTGGCGGGCCCGCAAGGAGGCGTCGGCGCCGCAGGTGTTCACCGTCGACCGTGAGGGCGAGGGGGAGATCCACGGGAGGGTCGCGCCGTGGGTGGCCCTGGTGGGCTCCACCTGGACGCTGATCTTCGCCGGGGCAACCGAACAGACCCGCCGTGACCCGTGGTTCGTGCGCGCCGAGGAGTATCCCGGCGTCGGCTCCTCCCTCGCCTCACGGGAACGCCTGCCGATCCCGCCCGGCGAGACCGCCGTACGCCGGATCGTCACCGTCGTCGCCGACGGCCGGATCGGCCGACTGGAAGCCGCGGCCCTGGTCCGCAAGGCGGTGAGCCAGTGACCGCCGAGACGTACACCGACGAACGAGCCGCCGGCAGAACCTCGGCCGCACCTGCATGTACCCGCTGGATCCAGAAGAAGAGAGCCGACCAATGAAGATCAGCATTCGCAGAACCAGGCGCGCCGCGATGGCCGTCGCCCTCGGGTCCGTCCTCGCCCTGACCGCCACCGCCTGCGGTGACGACGGCAGCAGCGCGGGCGGCGACAAGGGCGCCGACGGCAGCGGCACCGGAAAGATCGTCTTCTGGGACAACAACGGCGGTGTCCGCACCGACATCTGGAAGGAGATCATCGCCGACTTCGAGAAGGCGAACCCGGACATCAAGGTGGAGTACGTCGGGATCCCGTCCACCGACTACCAGTCCAAGGTCGACACCGCCATCCAGGGCGGCGGCCTGCCGGACGTCGGCGGTGTCGGCGCGGCCATGCTCGCCGGGTTCGCCGCGCAGAACGCGCTGGAGCCGCTGGACGAGCGGCTCGCGGCATCTTCCCTGAACGGCAAGCTCAACAAGGACATGGTCACCTCGCTGACGGCCGCCGGCGGCGGTGACGGCAAGCTGTACTCGATTCCGACCTCCGCGAACAACGGTGTGCTGTACTACCGCACCGATCTGTTCAAGAAGGCCGGGCTGGACGCGCCGACCACCTGGGACAAGTTCTACGCCGCCGCGGACAAGCTGACCAACTCCGGTAAGAACGAGTTCGGTTACACCATCCGTGGTGGGGCGGGTTCCATCGCGCAGGCGCTCGACGCCATGTACGGACAGTCCGGGATCACTTCCTTCTGGGACGCCGGCGGGGAGAAGACGACCGTCAACGACCCGAAGAACGTGGCGGCGCTGGAGAAGTACGCCGCACTGTTCAAGAAGGTCACTCCGGCCGCCGACCTCAACAACGACTTCACCAAGATGGTCGCCCAGTGGGATTCCGGCACGATCGGAATGCTGAACCACAACCTGGGGTCGTACCAGGACCATGTGAAGGCGCTGGGGACGGAGAAGTTCCGGGGCATTCCGCAGCCGGTCGGCTCCGGCGGCAAGCGGGTGCAGGTGTCCAACCCCGTCGACGGGATGGGCCTGTTCAAGAGTTCCAAGAACAAGGACGCCGCCTGGAAGTTCATCGAGTTCGCCACGTCGCACGACGAGAACTCGAAGTTCAACAAGGCGGCCGGGCAGGTGCCGTCGAACAACGACGCCGCGAAGGACGCGTGGATTTCGCAGGCCGAGCCCACGAAGCTGGCGGCCGCGGCGTTGACCGACGGGTCGACGACGATCGTGCAGCTTCCGTACTACCTGCCTGACTGGAACACGATCTCCAAGGCCGACAACGAGCCGAACTTTCAGAAGGTGCTGAACGGGGACATGAGCGCGAAGGAGTTCCTCGACACCATGGCCGGTGAGTTGAATGAGGCTCAGGCTGAGTGGACTTCGCGCAACGGCTGAGAGCTCGGTCCTTTTGCCGCGCGGCCGGCTGCGGGTCGTTTGTGGCTGGTCGCGCCCACGCGGCGGAGCCGCAAATCGATACAGCCTCGCGCCCCCAGGTGGGAAAACTCGACCCTGTTGAAAGGCACCCCTGTGTCTCTTACGCGCAGACAGGTCGGTCTGGCGGCCGTCGCCGCCGTTCCTCTCGCCCTCTCGGGCATCGGTGCCGCCCAGGCAAGTCAGCGCCGCCGCACCCTCTACATCGCCGGCGATTCCACCGCCGCCCAGAAATTCGCCGACGCCGCGCCCGAGACCGGGTGGGGCATGGCGCTGCCCTTCTTTCTGCGTGAGCAGCTCGCCGTTTCCAATCACGCGGTGAACGGGCGCAGTTCGAAGAGCTTTGTGGACGAAGGGCGGCTGGATGCCGTTCTCGCCGCCGTCCGTCCCAGGGACGTCCTGCTGATCCAGTTCGCGCACAACGACGAGAAGGACACCGATCCGACCCGGTACACCGAGCCCTGGTCCACGTACCAGGACTACCTGCGGGTCTACGTCGACGGCGCCCGTGCACGGGGTGCTCGGCCCGTGCTCGCCACCGCCGTCGAGCGGCGGAGGTTCGACGCGGGCGGCAACCCCGTGCCGACCCACGGCGACTATCCGGCGGCGATGCGCGCGCTCGCCCGCGAGGAGCGCGTCGCGCTGCTCGACATCCAGGCGCTGTCGCTCGCGTTGTGGCAGGAGCTCGGGGTCGAGGGGACGAAGACGTACTTCAACTGGACCGCCACCGAGCAGGACAACACCCACTTCAATCCGCCGGGCGCGATCGCCGTGGCGCGGCTCGTCGCACGGGAGCTGGTGCGCACGCGTGTGCTGAGCGCGTGGGACGTGTGCCGGCTGGACGACGAGATCCCGGAGTCGTGGATCACCTGGCCGCAGGCCACCGCCACCGCATAGCTCCCTGACCCCCTGACCATGGAAGAGAGAGCCGCACGATGAACACACAGAAATGGCATGGGCATGCCATAGACAAGGCTGCCGTCCTGATCGGCTGCACCGCGCTGGTGCTCGGCCTCACCGGGACCGGGGCAGCGCAGGCCGGAGGCCGGGACCGGGGCGGCGCGGACCAGGCGCGGGACCTCGGGCGTGAGGTCCTCGCCGCGGGTGACGGCTGGGCCTCGGAGGGTGCGGGCACGACCGGCGGGTCGGCCGCCGACGCCGCGCACGTCCACACCGTCACCACCTGGGCGCAGTTCCGGCAGGCGCTCGCCGACGGCGGCAGCGCGCCGAAGATCATCCAGGTGAAGGGCATGATCGACGCCGTCTCGGAGGGGTGTGACGCCTTCGCGGCCGAGGGATACGACTTCCAGCGGTACCTCGCCGACTACGACCCGGCGGTGTGGGGGCACGACGTCCCGGTCAGCGGTGTGCAGGAGGATCTGCGGGCCGCGTCCGCCGCCGACCAGGACAAGGCCATCAAGGCGAACGTCCCCGCCAACACCACCATCGTCGGGGTCGGCAGGGGCTCCGGCATCCTCGGCGGCAGCCTCCAGATCAAGGGCGTCGACAACGTCGTCCTGCGCAACCTCACCATCGAGGCCCCCGTCGACTGCTTCCCGCAGTGGGACCCGACCGACGACAACAGGACCGGCGCCTGGAACTCCGAATACGACGCGGTGGTGGTGTACGGCTCCACCCATGTGTGGATCGACCACAACACACTCACCGACGGCCGCTACCCCGACAGCTCCCTGCCGTCGTACTTCGGCAAGGTCTACCAGCAGCACGACGGACTCCTCGACGTCGTGCGCGGCGCCGACCACGTGACCGTGTCCTGGAACTCCTTCCAGGACCACGACAAGACCATGCTGATCGGCAACAGCGACAGCGCCGGTTCCACCGACACCGGCAAGCTCAGGGTCACCCTGCACCACAACCGCTTCGAGGGCATCGTCGAGCGGGCGCCGCGCGTGCGGTTCGGGCAGGTCGACTCGTACAACAACCACTTCGTCGTCACCAAGGGCCAGAACTTCGCGTACGTCTTCGGCGTCGGCGCCTCCTCGCGGCTGTACGCCACGCACAACGCCCTGTCGCTGGCCTCGGGTGTCAGCGTCGGCAAGGCGCTGAAGAAGTGGAACGAGGCACCGCTGACCGCGGAGAACAACTACGTCAACGGCAAGCTGACGGACCTCATCGCCGTCCACAACGCCGAGATCCCGGGGGAGACCCTCCAGTCCGGTGCGGGGTGGACGCCGACCCTGCGGACGAAGGTCGACAACCCCAGGGCGGTCCCGGGGATCGTCGAGCACCGCGCGGGCGCCGGCCGCCTGCGCTGACCCACCCGGCGGGGGAGGGGCGCTCGGCGGACACCGCCCGCCCCTTCCCGGCAACCCAGCAGATCCGCCTCGCGAAGGAGCACCCGTATGCCCTCGCACCACCGCGTCCGACTTCCCCTGTCCAGGAGGGGATTCCTCACGGCAGGCACCGCAGTCGCGCTCGCCCTCACGCCACCCGCGTGGGCCACCACCGGAGCCGGGCCCCGCCCCTTCGGCCGGTACGGCTCACCCGCCGCCCGCCTCACCCCGAAGACGCTGTACGTCCACGCCGCCGGCCACGGCGACTTCACCTCCGTCCAGGCCGCGGTGACCTCGGTGAGCGGGGGCGGCTGGACGTTGGTCATCGGGCCGGGGACCTACCGGGAGACGGTCGCCGTCGACCCGACCCGGACCGACCTGACCTGGATCGGGGCCGGCGACGACCCGCGCGCCGTCGTCATCGTGTACGACAACGCGGCCGGCACCCCCAGACCGGGCGGCGGGACCTACGGCACCACCGGCTCCGCGACCACCCTCGTCCAGGCCGACGGATTCACCGCGCAGGGCATCACCTTCGCCAACGACTGGCTGCGCGCCGACCACCCCGGCATCAGCGGCACCCAGGCCGTCGCCATCAAGGTGCAGGGCGACCGGTCCGCGTTCCACCACTGCCGGTTCCTCGGGCACCAGGACACTCTGTACGCCGACTCCATGGCCCTCGGCGTCTTCGCCCGGCAGTACTTCGCGCACTGCTACGTGGAGGGCGACGTCGACTTCGTCTTCGGCCGGGGCACCGCCGTCTTCGAGCACTGCCACTTCCGGACCCTGGCCCGGACCGACCTGCCCTCGGCCCCGTACGGCTTCGTCTTCGCCCCCTCGACGGCCGTCGCCAACCCGCACGGTTTCCTGGTGATCCGCGGCCGTCTCACCAGCGAGGCCCCGGACGCCTACTACAAGCTGGCCCGCCCGTGGGTGCCCAGCTCCGACCCCGCCGCCCACCCGGCGCTCACCGTCCGCGACACCCACCTCGGCCCCGGCATCGACGCGCTCGCGCCCTACACCAACATGTCGGACGGCTTCCCGTGGCAGGACCAGCGCTTCGCGGAGTACCGCAACACCGGTCCCGGCGCGGTCGTCGCCGTCCCCGCCAACCGGCCCCAACTCACCGCCGAGCAGGCGAAGTCGGCGACCCGTGAGACGTACCTCGGCGAGTGGACGCCATGGAAGCGGGGCCGCTGAGATGCGCCAACGCACTCTTCACCGCGCCCAGGACGAGGTCTTCGCCCGGCCCGACCCCGTCCTGTGAACAGTCCCCCCACCCGCACGAGAAAGGAACCGCTCCCCATGTCCCGTCGTACCGCCCGCGCCGCCCTGACGGCCCTCGCCCTGGGCGCCGGCCTGGCCGTGCTCCCCGCCCAGGCCCAGGCCGCGACCGTGGTCGTCAGCAACTCGACCGACCTGTCCAACGCCATCAGGAACGCCACCGCCGGCACCGTCATCCAGGTCCGCGGCGGCACCTACTACCCGACGGCCACCCTCCAGTCCACGGCCAACGGCACCTCGTCGTCGCCCATCACGCTCACCCCGTACGGCTCGGAGACAGTGAAGATCGACGGGTCGAACCTCCCGGACGGCGACTGGATCTTCAAGCTGACCGCCGACTACTGGAACGTCTCCGGCATCACCTTCCAGAACTCCCCGGACAGCGCGGTCGTCTGCCAGTCCTGCACCGGCACCAACTGGAACAACGTCAAGACCATCAACGGCGGCGACTCCGGCTTCACCCTCACCGGGGACGGCACCGTCAACAACACGGTCCGCAACCTCGACTCCTACGGTCACTACGACGCCGCCAACCATGGTGAGAACGCCGACGGGGTCGCCGTGAAGTTCGGCTCCGGCACCGGAAACCTGATCACCGGGGCCCGCCTGTACAACAACTCCGACGACGGCCTGGACTTCTGGTCCTTCTCCTCGCCCGTCACCGTCGAGCACACCTGGGCCTTCGGCAACGGCAGGAACCGCTGGTCCGACTCCGCCTTCGTGGGCGACGGCAACGGCTACAAGCTGGGCGGCGACGGCGAGGTCGTCGCGCACGCCGTCAACAACTCGGCCGCCTGGGACAACGCCGGCAACGGCTTCACCGAGAACTCCAACACCGGCGCCATCGTCATCAACCGCACGACGGCGTACGCCAACGGCAAGTGGGGCCACTACTTCGCCACGGGCGCGGCGAGGCTCGGGAAGAACCTCGCCGTCGGCAACGGCAGCGGGCCGGTCAGCAAGGGCGGCTCGGTGGTCTCGGCCGGCAACAACTGGGACTCCGGCATCCCCACCCCGGCGTTCCGCTCCACCGACGCCTCCACCACCTACAACTCCCGCCGGTCCGACGGCTCGCTGCCGGTGACGGCCTTCCTGACCACCGGCGGTACCACCATCGGGGCGACGATGGACTGACCCGCGGGTGGCGGCGCGGGGCCCGTCTGTCCACGGGGCAGGTAAAGATCGGGCAACGGGTCTCGCGCTCGCCGGGGTGACGCGCGTAGAAATCTTTGTCATGCATAAAACACTGCGAATCGCGGCCGTCGCCACCGCCTGTGCCGTCGCCGGTGCCGCCCTGTACGGCGCCGGCGCCGCCACGGCCGGACAGTCGACCGCGAACAGCACCCACGAGCCCTACAACATAGGTCTGCTCACCAAGGACATCGACACCTACTACGGCACCACGCTCGGCGCGGACGGCGTGTACCAGGCATCCCCGGACAGCCCGTACGCCAAGGACCTCGCCCGGATCGACGCCGCCGCGCGCAAGTACATCGACAAGGCGGCCCGCAAGGCACGCCACCACGGCGAGAAGCCGGCCGTCGTCTTCGACATCGACGACACGCTGCTGCTCAGCCTCGACTACGAGAAGAAGACCAACTACACGTACAACGGCACCACGTGGGCCGAGTACGTGAACAAGGCCGACCGGCCGGCCGTCTTCGGCAGCCCGGAGCTGGTCCGGTACGCCGAGGCCAAGGGCGTCGAGGTCTTCTACAACTCCGGTCTGAGCGAAGCGCAGCGCTCCGCTGCCGTCGAGAACCTGAAGAAGACCGGCGCCGACGTGAACCTCGACGCCGGCCACATGTTCCTCAAGGACAAGGCGAACCCGCCGGCCTACCTCGCCGAGTGCGCCACGCCGGGCGCCTGGAACTGCACGACCGTGCAGTACAAGTCCGGCACCCGGCAGCACATCGAGGACGACCTCGGCTACGAGATCGTCGCCAACTTCGGCGACCAGTACAGCGACCTGGAGGGCGGGTACGCCGACCGCACGTACAAGCTGCCCAACCCGACGTACTTCGTGAGCTGAGCCTCACCGCCGTACGGGTGCGACCGACTCCAGGGTCGGTGTCACGGGCCGGATCGTGCCGTCGGCCGCGAACTCGAGGCGGTCGACCGTCGTCTCCCGGTGCGTGCCGTCACCGCCCGGCCTTCCGGGGCCGTCGAGGGCGAAGCGGTGGTAGACGACGTACCAGTCGTCGGTGCCGGGGGTGTTGACCACCGAGTGATGGCCGGTGCCGAGGATCCCGTACTCGGGGCGCTTGCTGAGAATCGTGCCCCGCTCGGTCCACGGGCCGAGCGGGGACGGGCCCGTGGCGTAGGCGACGTGGTAGTTCTCGCTGCGGGTGTCGTCCTCGGACCACATGAAGTAGTAGGTGCCCTCGCGCTTGATCACGAAGGAGCCCTCGCGGAAGTCGGCGGGGGTGATGTCCCGGACCTCGGACGCCTCGAACGACACCATGTCGTCGTTCAGCGGGACGACGTACGCGCGGCCGTTGCCCCAGTACAGATACGCCCGGCCGTCGTCGTCCGTGAAGACCGCGGGGTCGATCATCTGCCCGCCCCAGGCCCCGCCCTTGGCGACCAGCGGCTTGCCCAGCGCGTCCTGGAACGGGCCGGCCGGCGAGTCGGCCACCGCCACGCCGATCTGCTGCTCGGCGCAGAAGTAGAAGTAGTACCTGCCCTCGCGCTCGGCGACCGCCGGGGCCCAGGCGTACCTGTCGGCCCAGGAGACGTCCGCGCCCAGGTCCAGGATGACGCCGTGGTCCGTCCAGTGGACCAGGTCCCCGGACGAGTACGCCTTGAACCGGGTGCCGCCCCAGCCCGGGAAGCCGTCCGTCGTCGGGTAGATCCAGTACTTGCCGTTCAGATGGTGCACGTCCGGGTCGGCGGTCAGGCCGGGCAGGACCGGGCTGCGCATCGGAACGGCCTCGACCGTCCAGGTGCGTCGCGTCCCGTCCGCGGCCGTCACCGTGTACGTCTGCGGCTCGCGGAAGTCGCGCCGGGTGCCGGAGGGCGGGCTGATCGTGGCGCCCGCACCGGCATGGAGCTCAGGGGCCAGGCGCGAGAGGTCGGCGTCCGGCCGCATGGGCAGTACGACCTTGCCGGCGCCGTCGGTGACGATCGCGTACCCCTTCAGGTCCTCGGCCGTCGCGTCCACGATCGAGGCGGGGCTCGCCGGGTACGCGGCCAGCAGCCGGTCGTACTCCTCCCGTGTCACCGCGAGCACCGAGCCGTGCCGGGAACCGGCGGGCAGCCGGTGGTCCGTCGACGGGGTCCACCTGCCCGAGTCGAGGTCGGTCGTCTCGAAGGGGACGTAGCCGCGACCGCTGTACTCGTCGATGAACAGGTACCACCTGTCCTCGGTGTTGGACTTGAAGACCACCGGCCCTTCACCGCGCTCGACGGCTCCGCCGCCGATGCAGTCCGCGACGAAGTCGTACGAGGTGGCGGTCAGGTTCGTCGACCTCTCCGCGGTGATGAACTTCGCGCACGGGCCCGCGGAGCCGGGGTCCCGCTCGTCCTTGGTGTACCGGTAGTAGGTCTCCCCGTGCCGCACGACCGTCGAGTCGATGACCGAGTGGCCTGGGTCGTGCCACACCTGCGGTTCGCCGAAGGCGCGGAAGTCCTTCGTGGTCGCGTACAGCATCCTGTTGTACGTCGGTCCGGTGCGGTCGGGGTCATCGGCGGCGTACAGCTTCGACGCCCAGAAGACGACGTACTCACCGAGCGAGTCGTCCCAGTGGGCCTTCGGCGCCCAGGTGTTGCCCGCGCTGTCCGGGGCGACCTCCACCAGGCGCCGGTCGGTCCAGTGGACCAGGTCGGCGGACTCCCAGACCATGATCGACCTGCTGCCGTACCGCTGGACCTCGTCCCAACCGCCGCTGCTGTCGCGGTACATTCGCAGGTCCGTGGCGAGCAGATAGAACCGGTCGCCCTCGGGTGAGCGGATCACGAACGGGTCGCGCAGCCCCTTCTCGCCGAGGGCGGAGGTCAGCACGGGCCTGCCCCGGTTCAGCTCCCGCCAGTGCAGCGGGTCGTCGCCCCGGCTGAGGGCGTAGCGGATCTGTTCGCCGTCGGCCGTGTCCTCGCCGGTGAAGTAGGCGAAGAGATAGCCGGCGTACTGGGGCTGCTTCACGGGTGGCGCTCCTGAGAGGCGGAACCGGGCGGTGTGGTGATCACGGCCCGGAACCGGGCGGTGTCGTGATCACGGCGTGGCGCCTTCGGAGTGTCACCAGCGGGAAACAGCACGTCAATCGGTGAGCGGGCGAGGAGGGCGAGCGAAAGTTTCGCTCC
Source organism: Streptomyces sp. NPDC036764 (assembly GCF_055609385.1). Classification (NCBI taxonomy): domain Bacteria; kingdom Bacillati; phylum Actinomycetota; class Actinomycetes; order Kitasatosporales; family Streptomycetaceae; genus Streptomyces; species Streptomyces sp. NPDC036764. The sequence continues at coordinate 118,175 of NZ_JBVJPT010000006.1, read as the reverse complement.
CTTTCGGCGGCGCGCGGCAACCTCGTCCGGCCATGGCGACGACAGCAGGGCAGTCCCGTCCCCCAGGAAAGGAACGCCCCGTGCGTCACAGCACCGGACGCCACCGCCGGACCCGCACCCTCTCCCTCGCCGCGGCGGTCGCCGTGGCCGCGGGGGCGGGCGGTGTCCACCTCGGCCTGTCGGGCGGCGGCGCCCAGGCCGCCGCCACGACGGTCACCGTCTCCACCACCGCTCAGCTCGAGTCGGCCGTGGCCGGCGCGACCGCCGGTACGACCATCCAGGTCCGCGGCGGCACGTACACCCCGTCGGCCACCCTCAAGTCCGCCGCGAACGGCACGAGTTCGGCCCGGATCACGCTGCGGGCGTACGGCGGCGAGAAGGTCACGATCGACGGGTCCGAGCTGCCGCCCGGCTCCTGGCTGGCCGGGATCTACGGCGACTACTGGAGCGTGCAGAACCTCACCTTCCAGAACTCCCCGGCCCAGGGCTTCGTCGCCACCTCGTCCGTGGGCGGCGTCTTCAAGAACCTCGTCACGGCGGACAACGGCGACTCCGGGTTCACGCTCCGGGGGGACGGCACCACCGGCAACCTCGTTGAGAACCTGGACAGCCACGGCAACTACGACCCGGCCGGGCACGGTCAGAACGCCGACGGGATCGCGGTGAAGTTCGGCTCCGGGACGGGCAACCGGATCACCGGGACGCGCCTGTACGACAACTCCGACGACGGCCTCGACCTCTGGCAGTTCTCCTCGCCCGTCACCGTCGAGCACACCTGGGCCTTCGGCAACGGCAGGAACCGGTGGTCCGACCCCGCCTTCGAGGGCAACGGCAACGGCTTCAAGCTCGGCGGCGGGGGCGCCTCGGTCGCCCATGTGGTCAAAAACAACGCGGCCTGGGACAACACGTTGCACGGGTTCACCGAGAACTCCAACACCGGGGCGATCGTCCTCAACCGCAACACGGCGTACGCCAACGCCGAGACCGGGTTCTACTTCGCCACCGGCACGGCACGACTGGCCCGCAACCTCGCCGTCGGCAACAAGAAGGGCCCCGCGAAGCCTGGCTCCTCGACCGTGTCGGCGGCGAACAACTGGGACGCCGGCGTCCGTACTCCGTCGTTCGTCTCGACCGACGCGACCACCGCGTATGCCTCCCGGCGGGCGAGCGGGGCACTGCCGGCGACCACGTTCCTGACCACCGGGTCGGAGACGATCGGGTCGACGATGAACTGAGTGGCCGCCCCTTGGATCGCGAACGCCCCCGCCGGTCGTCACCGGCGGGGGCGTTCCACTGCTGACCGAGGGGGGCTCAGGCCAGCAGGCCTGTTGCCAGCGTGCTCACTGGTACGTGATGTCAGATGACGAGAACCTGCAGGAGGTTCCGTCAGCACCGCTACCCCTTATGAATCCCCGCCGGCTGCCGGGTCCTTGTCGTCGTTCGCCGCGAAGTCGCCCGCCACGGAGAGCTGTTCGCCGCCCGCGGTCGCCGTGATCGCGTAGCTGTCGTCCTTCGCGTCCCGGCCGCCGCGCTCATGGTCGTACTGCCCCGCGAACACCCACTCGCCCACGGGGACCGTGCGGCCCTCCTTGAGCACCCACGTGTGGACGAGGAAGCCGTCCTTCTCCTCGACCGTCAGCGTGAAGTCGTCCTCCGGCAGCGCGCGCCAGGTGCCGGTCGAGGTGACCCCGCCGGTCTGCGCGACCATCAACCGGACGGTGAGCGCGGTGAGCTGCTCGCTGGTGCGCAGGGTCAGATTGCTCTGCGCCCAGAAGTCGTTGCTGTGCGGGTCCACCGCCCCGTCCGACCACAGCGGGCCGTCCTGTGCGCCCTCGCCGGCGGACGGCTCGGGCGTGCCGGCGGGCTGTCGTGTCGGTGCCTTCGTCGTCTCGCGGGACCCGGGCGTCCTCTCCGGCGTCGGATCCGACGAAGAGACGGGCGGTACCGGGGCACGGCTCGTGGAGTCCGGGGACGGGGACGGGGCCGGCGTGGGCGACGTGGCCACCGTCTGCTGCGGGCCGTCCTCCTTCACGGCGGACGCCACCGCGTAGCCGCCGACCGCGAGAACGCCGGCGACCGCGGCCGTGGCGGTCACCACCCGGAACCAGCCGTACACCGGCGGACGGGTCGCCCGGTGGTCGGGGCGGGTCTGCTCGGCCATGCCGCGCTCGACGCGGGCCAGGATCCGCTCGCGGGCGGGCTCGTGCGCCTCGGCCGCCTCGTGCAGCCGGGCACGCAGTTCGTCGTGCACGTCCCGCCGCATCATCGGTTCCTTTCTCCGGCGTCCCCGGTGCGGGCCATCGCCGCGGCATGCACCTTGAGCGGAGCGCCCTGCGACCCCAGCAGCCGCTGAAGCTCGGCCATCCCCTTCGAGGTCTGGCTCTTCACCGTACCGACGGAGATGCCCAGGGCGAGCGCCGTGTCCTTCTCGGACAGGTCGAACGCGTGCCGCAGCACCACACAGGCGCGTTTGCGGAACGGAAGTCTACGCAACGCCCCCTGGACGTCGACGACGCCCGCGATGTCCGGGTTCTCCGTCTTTTCCTCGCGCTGCGACCAGAACAGGGCCACCCGCCGCCGCTCCCTGACCGCGCTGCGGATCTTCGTGCGGGCCAGGTTGGCCACGACCCCTCGGGCGTAGGCGGCCGGGTGGTCGGTCGCGCGCACCCGGTCCCAGCGGTGCCACAGAGCGAGCAGCGCGTCCGCCGCGAGGTCGTCGGCGGCGTCCGCCTCGCCCGTCAACAGATGGGCCAGACGCGAGAGTTCGGCGTAGTGGCGCTCGAAGAAGGCGTGGAACTCCACGGAGGCGGCGTCGTCGACGACCGTACCCACGGGCGACCCCTTCTGCCTGCGAAGTGACGTGTGGATGACGTGTGATCGTCCGGCGATCGTTTCGCGATCATCCGGTCAGGATCCGGAAGCGTAGCAGCGTTCGAAGGCTCCTTTCGTACGGGCCCTCGAACACCGTGTGGTACCTCGCACATGAGCAGCTCTGATTCCGTAACACGGAGAAAACCTGAAACACGTTCAACGCGGGAACAATCCAGCCAGCATCCGCACATCGATCAACCAGGCAACAAGGAGTTACCGCCATGTCCGAATCGCAGAAGGTGGCCGACCGGTCAAGTGCCCCGCCGTCAGGCGCGAACAGCGTCGACCGGTACTTCAAGATCTCCGAACGGGGATCCACCTTCGCCCGTGAGATACGGGGCGGCTTCGCCACGTTCTTCACGATGGCCTACATCCTTGTCCTGAATCCCATCATCCTCGGCAGCGCCAAGGACAAGTTCGGCCACCAGCTCGACGCGGTCCAACTCACCACCGCCACCGCCCTGGTGGCCGCCGTCATGACGATCATCATGGGCGTCGGCGGCAACCTGCCGCTCGCGCTCGCCGCCGGCCTCGGCCTGAACGCCGTCGTCGCCTTCCAGATCGCCCCGCTCATGGCGTGGGACGACGCGATGGGCCTGATCGTCCTCGAAGGCCTGCTGATCTGCGTGCTGGTGGTGACCGGGCTGCGCGAGGCCGTCATGCACGCCATCCCGCAGCCGCTGAAGCAGGCGATCAGCGTGGGCATCGGGCTGTTCATCGCGTTCATCGGCTTCGTCGACGCCGGGTTCGTCAGCCGGATCCCGGACGCCGCGAACACCACCGTGCCGGTCCAGCTCGGCGGCACAGGGCAGCTCACCGGGTGGCCGATCCTCGTGTTCTGCCTCGGAGTGCTGCTGACCATCGCGCTGCTCGCCCGCAAGGTGAAGGGCGCGATCCTGATCAGCATCGTGACGATGACGGCCCTCGCGATGATCATCAACTCGGTCGCCGACATAAAGGCCTGGGGCCTGACCACGCCCGCCTGGCCCGACAAGGTGGTGGACACCCCGGACTTCGGGCTCGTCGGCGACTTCAGCCTGTTCGGGGCGTTCGGCGAGACCACCGCTCTGACCGTCGTGCTGCTGATCTTCACGCTGGTGCTGTCGGACTTCTTCGACACCATGGGCACCGTCGTCGGCGTCAGCGCGGAGGCCGGTCTCCTCGACGAGGAGGGCAAGGTGCCGAACCTCGGCCGGGTACTGCTCATCGACGGTGCCGCGGCGGCCGCCGGCGGCGCGGCCTCGGCGTCCTCGGCGACCTCCTACATCGAGTCGGCGGCCGGCGTCGGCGAGGGCGCCCGCACGGGCTTCTCCAACCTGATCACCGGCGGTCTCTTCGCCCTGGCCCTGTTCCTGACCCCGCTGCTGACCATCGTCCCCCTCCAGGCCGCGGCCCCCGCCCTGGTCGCCGTCGGCTTCCTGATGATGACCCAGGTCAAGCACATCGACTGGGACAAGTACGAGATCGCCATCCCGGCGTTCCTGACCATCGCCGTGATGCCGTTCACCTACTCGATAACCAATGGCATCGGCGCCGGCTTCGTCGCCTTCGTCCTGATCAAGACGGTGCTGGGGAAGGCCAAGGAGATCCACTGGCTGATGTGGGGGACCTCGGTGCTGTTCCTGGTGTACTTCGCGATCAATCCGATCGAGCAGATTCTCGGCGTGAAGTGAGGGACGCTGCGCGGCCGGTCCGGGTTCGTCGTGGCCGGTCGCGCAGCTCGCCGCGCCCCTGAAGGGGCGCGCTAACGCAACGCCGCCTTCATCACGGCCTTGGCCACCGGGGCCGCCAGGCCGTTGCCGCTGACCTCCGAGCGGGACGCGTTCGACTGTTCGACGAGGACCGCCACGGCGACCTCCTTGCCGTCGGCCTTGCCGTAGGACGTGAACCAGGCGTACGGCGTCTTGCTGTTGTTCTCGCCGTGCTGGGCCGTGCCCGTCTTGCCACCGACCGTCACGCCCGGGATCTGCGCGTTGGTGCCGGTGCCGTCCTCCACGACCGTCTGCATCGCCGACTGGAGCTGCTCGGCGGTCGAGGAGCTGACGATCTCCGTGGTGTCGGCCGCGTCGTCGTAGTTCTCCAGCGCATTGCCGCCGCTGTCGGTGATCTGCGACACCATGTGCGGCGAGACCAGCTTGCCGTCGTTGGCAATGGCGGCGGACACCATGGCCATCTGCAGCGGCGTGGCGGTGACGTCGAACTGGCCGATGCCGGACAGCCCGGTCTGCGCCTTGTCCATGTCCTTCGGGTAGACGCTCTCGTACGCGCGCACCGGCACGTCCTGCGAGTCGTCGTTGAAGCCGAACTTCTCGGCCATCGCCCGCACCTTGTCCTGGCCCAGATCGATGGCCAGGCCGCCGAAGACGTTGTTGCACGAGTACTGCAGGGCCACCCGGATCGAGGCGTTCTCGCAGGGAGCGGACGGGTTCTCGTTCGTCAGCTCGCTGCTGGAGTCCGGCAGCGGGTACGGGTCCGGGCTGTCCGTCTTCTCGTCCACCGACGAGTACAGCCCGTCCTCCAGTGCGGCCGCCGCCACGACCAGCTTGAACGTCGAACCCGGCGGCAGCGGCTGACGCAGCGCGCGGTTCGTCATCGGCTTGTCGGAGTCCTTGGTGAGCTGCTTCCAGGCGTCCGAGTCGCCCGTGGTGATCCGCGACGGGTCGTACGACGGGGTCGAGACGACCGCCAGGATCCTGCCCGTGGCCGGGTCGATCGCGACGGCGGCGCCCTTCTTGTCGCCGAGCGCGTCGTACGCCGCCTTCTGCACATCCGGGTCGATCGTGGTGATCACGTTGCCCGGCTCGGACCGCTTGTTGGTGACCGTGTCCAGCACGCTCTTGAGCCGGTTGTCGGTGCCGTCGAGCAGGTCGCGGTAGATGCCCTCCAACTGGGTGGCGCCGAACGCCTGCGAGCTGTACCCGGTCACGGCGGCGTACAGCGAGCCGTCCGTGTACGTCCGCTTGTACGCGAGGTCACCGCTCTTCGTGCGCGCCGAGCCGGTGACCGACTCGCCGCCCACGACGATGTTGCCGAGCGGCTCGCTGTACAGCGCGATCGTGTTCCGTCGGTTGTCCTTGTCGTCCGCGAGTGCCTGGCCGTCGTAGTACTGCACCCAGGTCGCCCTGACCAGCAGAGCGAACACCAGCAGCAGCGTGAAGACGGACGCCCGCCTGATCGTCTTGTTCATCCCACACTCAAGGACGATCAGGCTGGGGGCCATCGTTCCCCCGCGCCCCGTTTTCTCATCGGGCGTTCATGAAGCCCGCCTCGTACGCGGCGATCACCGCCTGGGTGCGGTCCCGGGTGCCGGTCTTCGCCAGAACCGCCGCCACATGCGATTTCACGGTGGCCGGACCCACGTCCATCCGCCGCGCGATCTCCGCGTTGGTCAGGCCCTGCGCCATCAGCCGCAGCACATCGCTCTCCCGGCCTGTGAGCCGCGCCACCCAGGGCGGCGGCGTGGGGTACGCGCGCGCGTGCTCGGCGGCGAGGGCGCGCACGGCCGACGGGAACAGCAGGGTGTCGGTGTGCGAGACCAGCCGTACGGCCTGGACGAGCGCGTCGGCCTCCGCCCGCTTCAGCAGGAACCCGGCGGCCCCGGCTCTGAGCGCGTCGTACACATAGGAGTCGTTCTCGAAGGTGGTGACGACGACGACCCGGGGCGGATCGTCGAGCGTGGCCAGGATCTGCTCGGTGGCCCGGATGCCGTCGATCTCCGGCATCCGGACGTCCATGAGGACGACGTCCGGCCGCAGCTCCCGCACGACGGACACGGCCTCGGCCCCGGTCGCCGCCTCGCCGACGACCTCCAGGTCCGGCTCGGCGGACAGGATGGCGCGCAGGGCGGTGCGCACCATGCGTTCGTCGTCGGCGAGGACGATCCGGACGGGCGGGCAGGTCGTCATGCGGGTCCCTTCATGGGCAGTCGTACGTGCAGCCGCCACGTCCCCTCGGCGGGCCCGGCCCCGGCGGTACCGCCCAGCAGTCGCGCCCGGTCGGCGATGCCCCGCAGTCCGTGACCGCCGCCGGGGCGGCAGGACGGGGCGCGCTCCAGCGGGTTCTCGACGGTGATCTCCAGATGCCCGTCGGCGATCTCGATGCGCAGGGTCACACTCGTGCGGTCACCGGCGTGCTTGAGGGCGTTGCTCAGCCCCTCCTGCACGATGCGGTACGCCTCACGGGAGAGGACGGGCGGTAGGGCCTCCGCGTCGATGCCGACCGTGGCGGTCACCCGCAGCCCGCCCGCGCGCGTGCGACGCAGCAGGCCGCCGAGGTCGCCGACGAGCGTGGGCGCCGGCGCCGTGCCGGGTGCGTCGCCGTCTCTCAACACGCCGAGCACGGCGTCGAGTTCGCCGACCGTGCGCCGGGTCGTGTCCTCGATCGCGGCGAGGGCCTCGCGGACGAACTCCGGGTCGGTGTCGAGGACCCGACGGGCCGCGCTCGCCTGGAGGGTGACGGCGCTCAGCGCATGGCCCACGGAGTCGTGCAGCTCACGCGCGAGCCGGTTGCGCACCGCGAGGTCGGCGGCGCGCGCCTCGGCAGCCGCGAGCCGGTCCTCCGGCGCCGGCCCGAGCAGGGCGGGCGCCCAGCGGGCCAGCAGCGTGCCGCCGACCGCCGCGCAGCCGGCCAGCGCCAGCAGCGTCGCCACGCCGGCGACCGGCGCGAGCGCCAGCACCCAGGTGTGGTCGAGGTACTCGGGCAGTTCGACGAGTTCGGCCCCGCCCAGCCACACGAGCAGCGGCAGCGCCGTCAGGAATCCGGCGAACGGCGGCACCGCCAGCGACATCCCGGAGATGACCCCGCCGAACCCGAGATGCAGCGTGAACCAGGCCGCCGCACGTCTCTTTGCCGCCCACGTCCGCGCGGGGCCGTAGGCGAGCCGGTCCGCCTCGACACCGCACAGCGACCGCACGGCACCCGACTCCAGGGGCCGGGTCAGCGGGAACACGGCTGCGGTGACGGTGGCCAGGGGCAACCCGACGGCGAAGGAGAGCAGTTGGAGGGGCAGGTCGTTGAAGACGTACCGGGAGTCCATGGCGGGGCCCACGACGAGCTGGCCCACGAAGACGTACGGCATGGCGAGCGCGCCGCCGAGGATCAGATGGATCCAGCGCAGCCGCGCCCGTCGGCCGAAGAGCCGGCGCGCGAAGTCGTTCACGCGGTACGGCACTTGGCCCTCGCCGAGCGCTCCGCGAGGAAGTGGACGCCGAGGCCGGCGACGAGGATGCCGACGATCATCTGGCCAGCGTAGGTGAGGTTCATGAGCTGCGTCGGGCGGTCGGCGATGTCGTCGACGCCGCCCAGCGAGGCCAGCGACAGCCAGCCGCCCCAGCAGGCGACGGCCGCCGAGCCGACCCAGGCCAGGGCCAGCGGCACGAGGACGGGCAGGGCGCACCCGCGGCGGAAGGCGAGCTGCCAGGCCCCCGCTGCGGCGGCCAGGAGGAAGACGACGTACATGACCTCCAGGATCTGGAAGTCGGCGGTCGCCTCGTCCGTCCCGCCCTCGCTGAGCCCGGCCGTGCCGCCGCACGCCCACAGCAGGTGCACGGTGAGCGGGAACAGCGCGAGGATTCCGGCGGCGACGGCGGTCACCCGCTGGGCCGGGCCGATCACACTGACCGGCAGCTCCCACACGCGCCCCCGCCACAGACGGCCCCAGCGGTCCCGTGCGTACAGCGCGAACAGCGCTCCCAGGGCGAGCCCCTGCACGATGAACCCGCTGTACACGACGGCGAACACCCACTCGTCGAGGAAGGGCTCGCCCGCGGGGCCGCGGTGGCCGCCCCCGCCGAACGCCCGCACGACGAGCTGGAGCGGGAATCCGGCCATGATCGGCGCCAGCAGCCCGGTGGCCACCCAGGCGGGGAAGGCGAGCAGCCACGCGGGCACCCGCAGCCCCCACGGCCGGGTCAGCACCAGCGCGAGCACGATGACGGCACTGTCCAGCAGCACGGAGACGCTGTTGGCCACCGCCATGGCGACACGGTGCTCCAGCAGCGAGCTGCCGTCCGGGATCCCGATGTGACTACCGGCGATCCAGGCGGCCTTGAGCCCGAGATACGGCACGCACGAGACGATGGCGAGGGCCCGCAGGATCCGGCGGGGCCGGCCGGTCCCGCCGGATCCTGCGCGGTCGGTCTCTGAGTCGGGAGCGAGCGTCTGCGTCATGCGTCCACGCTCCCGCGCGGCGCCGGCGGACCGCCTCCTGCGCGACGGTGATCCGTCTCCGCCGCACGGGGGAGGCCCGCTCAGCCCTCCAGCGCCAGGACCAGCTCCTCGATCTCCTCGCCCCGTGCGTTCGCGAACCCCCGGGCCCGGGCCCTGACCTCGAAGCCGCACTTCGCCAGCACCCGCAGCGAGCCCTCGTTGTCCGCCGCCGCCCGTGCGTACAGCGGGCGTTCGGGCACCTCGACGAGCAGCCCGCGCAGTGCCGCTGTAGCAACGCCCCGGCCCCAGTACGCGCGGTCGACCCAGTAGGTCACCTCCCGCTCGCCGGGCTCCCCGTACACCGCCGTGCTCCCCACCACGTCACCGTCGGCCAGGATCGTGCGAAGCACGTCCGGGGAGGACCGGATCCGACTCCAGTGCGCCTCGAAGGCGTCCCGGTCGGCCGGGTCCTTGGGGGTGAAGGCCGCCATGCGCAGGGCCTCCGGGTCGTTCATCTGCCGGTAGAAGACCGGCAGATCGCTGTCGTGTACCGCGCGCAGTTCCACATCCATGGAGTCAGAGCCTACGAGTGGCGAGCGTCAGCCGGTCCCGCGCGTCGAACAGTGCGTCCTTCACCATCTGTTCGTGCGCGGGCGTCAGCCGGGCCACCGGCACCGAGCAACTGATCGCGTCGCGGGCGGGGGTGCGGTACGGGATCGCGACGCCGAAGCAGCGCAGTCCGAGGGTGTTCTCCTCACGGTCCACGGCGAAGCCCTGCTCGCGGACCTGGTGGAGCTCCTCGATGAGCTTCTCGCGGTCCGTGATCGTGTTCTCGGTCAGCGCGGGCAGCGTCTCCGGGAGCATCTTGCGGACCTGTTCGTCCGAGTAGGTGCTCAGCAGCGCCTTGCCCAGGGACGTCGAGTGCGCGGGCAGCCGGCGGCCGACCCGGGTGAAGGGGCGCAGGTAGTGCTGGGACTGACGGGTGGCGAGGTAGACGACGTTCGTGCCGTCCAGACGCGCCAGGTGGATCGTCTCCGTCGTGTCGTCCGACAGCCGGTCCAGCGTGGGACGGGCCGCCGCGACCACCTCGTCGCCGTCGATGTACGAGGTGCCGACCAGCAGCGCCCGTACGCCGATGCCGTAACGGGTGCCCGTGGCGTCCGTCTCCACCCAGCCCAGCTCGACGAGCGTGCGCAGCAGCATGTAGAGGCTGGACTTGGGGTATCCGACGGCCTCCTGGACCGCCGCGAGGGAGTGCATGCCGGGGCGCCCGGCGAAGTATTCGAGCAGTTCAACCGTCCGTACCGCGGACTTGACCTGCGCTCCGCCGCCCGTCTCGCCTGCCGACATCGCCCTTGACCCCTTCGTTCGACGGGAAATAGTCTCCGACAGCGTATTCATCATCAGAGACAGTGTTCAGTATATCGAACACACCTGGTGGATGACCCAGTACTGCGGCAATACATGTGGAGGGACCCGCGGTGGCAGCAGCACCAGTCTGGAGTGTCGACCCCCGAACCGGGAAGCAGCGTGAGCAGGTTGCGGTGGAGGCCACAGCCCAGGAGGTGGACACCGCCGTCCGTGCCGCGCACGAGGCCCGCGGCTCCCTCGCCGACCGCACGGTCCGCTCGGCGTTCCTGCGCACCGCCGCCGACCGGCTCCAGGCTGCCAAGGACCAGCTCGTCGAGGCCGCCGACGCCGAGACCGCGCTCGGTCCGGTCCGCCTCACCGGCGAACTCGCCCGCACCTGCTACCAGCTCAGGGCGTTCGCGGACATCGTCGACGAGGGCGCCTTCCTGGACGTCGTCATCAACCACCCCGACGACACCGCGACCCCGCCGATCCCGGACCTGCGCCGCTACAAGGTGCCCCTCGGCGTCGTCGCCGTCTACTCGGCGTCCAACTTCCCCTTCGCCTTCTCCGTCGCCGGCGGCGACACCGCCAGCGCGCTGGCCGCGGGCTGCCCGGTCGTCGTCAAGGCCCACCCCGACCACCCTGCGCTGTCCGAGCTCGTCGCCAAGGTGCTGCGCACCGCCGCCGCCGAGCACGGCATCCCCGCGGGCGTCGTCGGTCTGGTGCACGGCTTCGAGTCCGGCATCGAGCTGATCAGGCACCCGCTGGTCGCCGCGGCCGGCTTCACGGGCTCCGTACGAGGAGGGCGTGCCCTCTTCGACGCGGCCGCCGCCCGCCCGGTCCCGATCCCCTTCCACGGCGAGCTGGGCTCCCTGAACCCGGTCGTGATCACCGAGGCGGCCGCGGCCGAGCGCGGCGAGGCGATCGGCACGGGCCTCGCCGGGTCCATGACGCTGGGCGTCGGGCAGTTCTGCGTGAAGCCGGGCCTGGTGCTGGTGCCGTCCGGCGCCGCGGGCAACGGCCTGCTCAAGTCCCTCACGGACGCCGTCAGCGACACCGACGCCGGTGTCCTCCTCGACCACCGCATGCGGGACAACTTCGTCGCCGGGGTCGCCGAGCGCGCCGAACTGCCGGACGTTCAGACGCCGGTGACGCCGGGTGCGGGCGGCGAGCACACGGTCAGCGCCGGGTTCCTGACGGTCGCGGCCGAGAAGCTCGCCGGCGAGGGCGCGTACGACCTGCTCCTGGAGGAGTGCTTCGGCCCGGTCACGGTGGTGGCCCGCTACGACGACGACGCGCAGGCGCAGGCCGTGCTGTCCCGGCTGCCCGGCAACCTCACCGCGACGGTCCACCTGTCGAGCGAGGAGGCGGCCGGCGAGGGACGCGGCGCGGAGATCCTCGCGGAACTGACGCCGCTGGCCGGGCGCGTACTGGTCAACGGCTGGCCGACGGGTGTGGCCGTGGCACCGGCCCAGCACCACGGCGGTCCCTACCCGGCGACGACGTCGACCTCGACCTCGGTGGGCGGCACGGCCATCGAGCGGTGGCTGCGGCCGGTGGCTTATCAGGGGGCGCCGGCGGCGCTGCTTCCGGCGGAGCTTCGGGATGAGAATCCGCTGGGGCTGCCTCGGAGGTTCAACGGCGCATTGGAGCGGTAGCGCTCCGCTGGGGGTGCCGCGTCATGTCGTTGCTCGTCCGCGGCTCCGTCGTGGCCGGTCGCGCAGTTCCCCGCGCCCCTTTGGGGCGTTGCCGAACCGCATGTCGAGACAGCCCGCGCCCCTTGGGGGCGCTTCGGTGGTGGTCAGCCCGCGTTCGACTCCAGGCCCGCGTCCCGGGCCAGGAGGGCCGCCTGGACCCGGTTCTCGCAGTCGAGCTTGGTCAGGATGCGGCTGACGTACGTCTTCACCGTGGCCTCGCTCATGTGCAGACGGGCGCCCGCGTCCGCGTTGGACAGGCCCTCGCCCAGCAGGGCCAGCACCTCGCGTTCGCGGGCGGTCAGGCCGGCCAGCCGGCGGCGGGCCTCCTCGCCGCGCGCGGTGGCGGCGGGGGAGGCGAGGGTGTCCACGACGTGCCGGGTGGCGGCCGGGGAGAGGTAGGCGTTGCCGGCCGCCGCCGCCCGGACCGCGTGGATCAGCTCCTGCGGCGCGGAGTCCTTCAGCAGGAAGCCCGCGCCGCCGTGGCCGAGCGCCCGCAGCACGTTCTCGCGTTCGCCGAACGTCGTCAGGATCAGCACCCGCACATTCGGCGCGGCCCGGCCCATCTCGGCCAGCGCCGTCAGCCCGTCCATGACCGGCATCTGGATGTCCAGCAGGGCCACGTCGACCGCGGTGCTCCGGGCGGTCCGAACCGCTTCCCGCCCGTCCGCCGCCTCGGCGACGACGTCGATGTCGTCGGCCGAGGTGAGGATCATCCTGATGCCGGCCCTGATGAGCGGCTCGTCGTCGGCGACGAGGACCCGGATCACGTGGCCTCCTGCGCGGTGTCGGTGCGATGTACGGATGACGGAGCCCCGTCATCATGCCCGATCCGGTCCCGGGGGCGATCACGTGCCGCCGGTCATACCTTGTCCTCGAAGGTCTCCTTCGCGACCAGCTTCCCGTCGCGGAAGCAGAACCGGTAGACGATGTCGTCGTCGATGTCCAGGTAGTGACGGCACGTCGCGTCCTTCGGCAGCGGCGGGCCGTGCTTCTCCTGGCCGTCGGTGAGCAGTGAACTGCCCTCGGGCAGCTTGGCCTGCACATCCGCCTCGGCGTCGCCGATCTTCGCGGACTTGTACACGTCGGCCGATATCGTGCCGCTCTCCACCTCGTCCCACAGCGCCTTCAGACCCCACGCCCCGAGGGCTACGACACCCACGACCAGGACGACGGCGGTTACGGCGCAGCCGAGGGCGACCTTCTTCTTGCTGCTCATGATGGCGGCGAACTCCCCTTGCGGATCGGAACGGTCGATGACCGCTCCACCGTCGCCCGCGGTGCCCTCGCCGGGCTGCCCCCGAAAGTCGTCGTCCGCCGCGACGGAGGTCGCGCCTTCGGGGTGGGGCAGGGTCTCGCCACCGCCGTAGGGCAGCACACCGGCCAGCCGGAAACCGCCGTCGGGCGTGGGACCGGTGTGCACCATGCCGCCGACCAGCCGCGCCCGTTCCCGCAGGCCCGCCAGGCCCTGGCCGCCGCTGATCGCGGACGGGGCCGCCGGTGCCCCGGCCGGCACGGGCCCGTTGGCCACCTCGACCACCAGGCTGTCCGGTTCATAGCGCAGCGCCACCGTGATCGGGGCGCCCGGCGCGTGCTTGTGCGCGTTCGTCAGGCCCTCTTGGGCGATGCGGTACGCCGCGTGGTCGGCGGCCGGCGCCAGGGGCCGTACGTTCCCGGAACGGTGCAGCTCCACGGCCACGCCCGCGGCCCGCGACGACTCGACGAGAGCGTCGACCGCGGCCGCCACCCGGGCCGGCGGCTGCTCGGCGTCGGCCGGGTCCGGACGCTGCCCCGCGGCCTCGCCGAGGTCGTCGCGCAGGATGCCCACCGCCTCGCGCAGCTCCCGCATCGCCGTCCGGGAGGCCTCCCGCAGGATGCCCACCCCTTCCCGATGGCGGTCGCCCAGCTCCGGGTCCACCTCCAGCGCGCCCGCGTGCACGGCGATCAGGGCGAGCTGGTGGCCGACGCTGTCGTGCATGTCCTGGGCGATGCGCTGACGCTCCAGGAGCCGGGCCTGCCCTGCCACCATCGCCTGTTCGCGCACCAGTTGGGCGTTGTGCCGCCGCAGCGCGTCGAGCAGCGCGTGGCGCTGGGCGCGGTAGCGGGAGGCGAGGCCCGGCACGATCACCAGCGCCAGGAACGAGCCCGCCGCCAGCACGGCCGTCACCGGCAGCGACACCCGGAAGTCCTCATCGGCCGCCTGGTAGGAGCCGACGGCGAAGTAGAGCACGAACGCGGCGCCGTACGCGGCCAGCGCTCGCCCGGGGCGCATGATCCGGCTGCCCGCCGACCAGCTCGCGCACATCAGCAGCGGAACCCCGCCCGCCACCAGCCCGGCCATGGCCGACGAGATGAGCAGCACCGTCGCCGGCAGCGAGCGGCGGGCCGGCGACAGTACGGCGACGGACATGACGAGGACGACGGTCCACGCCCCGAAACCGTCCTGGTCGTTGAAGAGGCCCGCCATCCCGGCGAGCACGACGGCGAGCACGCTCTCCCCGACGATCCGCCTACGGGGCCAGGGGGAGGCGGCGAGGAGCCGGGAGCGGAGCGGCCGGTCCGTGCGGGGTGTCTGTGCAGCGTCCACGCGCAGACGATAGTCAGTGAGCCCAGGGCGCCCGCATCCGCCCTTCGGCGCGGTCCCGAACGACGAAAGTCGACACCCGCCCACCGCCCCACCCGTCATCTTTGGTCGCTGCGGATGACGACTTACGAGGACTGCCCCGGACCGGTGCGCCCGGTGAGCATGGATCCGCCGGACGGGAACGCCGGCGGCCACCACCCACCGGCACGGGGAGAAGAACAGTGGACAGCGCGCGACCGCAGGCGAACGAGCGATTCACCATCCGGCAGAAGACCACCTTCATGATCAACCGGTACGTCGTGACCGAGACGCTGCCGGACGGCTCCGACGGCAAGGTCGTCGCCTTCGCCGAGCAGAAGCGGATGGCACTCAAGGAGCAGATGACTTTCTACACCGACGAGTCCAGGGACCGCGTGCTGTTCACCGCGAAGGCCCGTCAGGTCCTCGACGTCGGCGCCTCGTACGACGTGCGCGACGCGATGGGCAACCACGTCGGCACGTTCCGCAAGAAGTTCGCCGCCTCCCTGCTGCGCTCGACCTGGGAACTGGAGCAGCCGGGTTCCGTCGCCGCCGTCGGGACCGAGCGCAACCGGTTCGTGGCCGTGCTGCGCCGGGTCTGGGAGCTGCTGCCGCTGGACCTCGTGCCGTTCGCGTGGCCGTACCACTTCGACTTCGCCTCGGGCGAGAAGCCGGTCATGAAGGTCGACAAGAAGATAGGGCTGCGCGACCGCTATCTGCTCGACGTGGCCTCGCCCGATCTCGACCTGCGCCTCGCCATCGCCCAGGCCGTCGCCCTGGACGCGCTCCAGTCCCGCTGACCGGAACTCCCCTCGGGCGCGCGGTACGGGGGACGGCCTGGAAGAATCCCGCCATGGACCTGAAAATCCCCGAACTCCCCTTCCCGCTGCGCACCTACGGCCCCGACGGCCACTGGTCCTACGAGGACGACGGCATCCTCTCCGGATGGGCCGGCCCCCGGCAGGACCGTTTCGTGCCGCCCACCGGCGAGGCCCTGGACGCCGCCTCCGACGCGCCCCGGCTGCTCGGCGCGCCCGAGGGCGACTTCCAGCTCATCGCCCGCGTCACCGTCGGCTTCGCGGGCGCCTTCGACGCCGGCGTCCTGTACGTCCACGTCGGCGAGCGGGCCTGGGCCAAGCTGTGCCTGGAGTACTCCCCGGACGTGCCCACCGTCTGCACGGTCGTCACCCGGGGCCACTCCGACGACGCCAACTCCTTCACCGTGGAGGGCAGCTCGGTGTGGCTGCGGGTGAGCCGCACCGGCCGAGCCTTCGCCTTCCACGCCTCGCGCGACGGTGAACGGTGGACCTTCGTGCGGCTGTTCACGCTCGGCGACGAGAAGGAGACCGGCGCCGCCCTGGTCGGCTTCATGACGCAGTCGCCGCTGGGGGAGGGATGCGTGGTGACCTACGACCACCTGGAGTTCAGGCCGAACTGGCCGAAGGACCTGCGAGACGGAAGCTGAGCAGGCCCGTCACCGCGAGCAGGGCCGCGCTGATCACCAGGCTCAGCCGCATCCCGGCCACGAAGCCGTCGGAGACCAGCGCCCCGAAGACGGCGATGCCCAGCGCCCCGGCCATCTGCCGCGCCGCGTTGAGGACGCCCGCCGCGAGTCCCGCCCGCTCGGCGGGCACGGCGTCCATCATCGCCGCCGTCAGCGGCGGCACCGTCAGCGCGCAGCCCAGCGCCATCGGGACCAGGAGCAGCGCCACCACGACCGGGGGCGTGCCGGCGTCGACGAACAGCATCACGAGCAGCCCGACGACGGCGAGGCCCTGGCCCACCACCATGGGCAGCCGGGCGCCGTACCGTCCGGCGAGCTTGCCCGCCACCACGTTCGTCACCGCGATCAGGCCCGTCATCGGCAGGAACATCAGCCCGGCCTGGAGTGCGGAACGGCCCTGGACCTGCTGGAAGAAGAGCGAGAAGACGAACACCATGCTGTAGAAGGCGACGCTGACCGCCGCTCCCGTGGCCACCGTCACCGCGACGGTCCGGTTGCGGAACAGCCCGAGCGGGACGACCGGGTGCGGTCGACGCGCCTCGATCCGCAGGAACGCGCCGGCCGCGACCACGGCCACCGCGAGCGCCGCCCAGCCCGCAGTGCCGCCCTCGATCACCGCGAACGTCAGCGCGGTGAGCGCCACCACCGCCGTCACCTGGCCGGGCAGGTCGAGCGGCGCCGGCCGGCGCTGCGAGCGCGGGGCCCGGACGAGCAGCACGAGAATCAGGGCGCCCACCGGCAGGTTGACGAAGAAGATCCCGCGCCAGTCCCAGGCCGTCGTCAGCACACCGCCCACCACCGGCCCCAGCGCCACCGCCGCCGAACCCCCGGCCGCCCACACCGCCACCGCCCGCGCCCGCCGCGCCGGATCGGCGTACGCCTGCCGCACCAGCGCAAGCGAGGCCGGCAGCACCACGGCCGCCGCGACACCCTGCACGACCCGCGCGCCGATCAGGGCGGGCAGGTTCGGCGCCAGACCGCAGGCCGCCGAGGCGAGCGTGAAGACGCCGGCGCCCAGTGCGTACGCCCGGGTCGCCCCCGCCCGGTCCGAGAACGCCCCGGTGGACAGCATCAGCGCGGCGAACGCGAGCGTGTAGGCGTCGACCACCCACTGCAGGCCGGCCATCCCGCCACCCAGGGAGGAGCCCATCGCGGGCAGGGCCACGTTCACGATGGACGCGTCGAGGCAGACCAGCGCGAAGCCGAGAAGTCCGGCGGTGAGGGTGAGAGCGGCGGAGGGCGTCTTGGGTTCCTTGGGCTTCGACGACATCAACTCGTCCTGAGCAGAGGCGAGTTGGATGCCATCGCGCGTCACGTTCGTCGACATGCCTCCATGCTGCGGATCGCAGCCGTCGTACAGTAGTGGCCAAAATGCCATGCAGCCGGAGGTTCTGGCCATGTCCCAGCAGCTCGCACCGCACCGCATCGCGGTCGTCGCGCCCTCGCCCGTGTCGATGTTCAACCTCGCCATCCCGGAGATGCTGTTCGGCAAGGTCGAGGTCGACGGACGCGCCGGCTACGAGGTGGTCATCTGCGCGGCCGAGCCGGGACCGGTGCCGACCAGCGGCGGGCTCGACCTGTATGTGCGGCACGGACTCGACGTCGTACCGACCGCGGACACGCTGCTCGTCGCCGGGACCGGGGAACCCTTCGAGCCGGACGGGCGGATCGTGGCCGCCGTGCGTGAGGCGGCCGCCGCCGGCAAGCGCATCGCCTCCCTGTGCACCGGCGCCTTCCAGCTCGCCGAGGCGGGCCTGCTGCACGGCCGCAGGGCCACCACGTACTGGGCGCACGCCGAGGAGCTGCGCCGCCGCTACCCGCAGGTCGACCTGCGCGGAGACGTGCTCTACGTCCAGGACGGGCCCTACGTCACCTCGTCCGGCTACGCCGCCGGCATCGACCTGTGCCTGCACATCATCCGCACCGACTACGGCGCAGCCGTCGCCAACGAGGTCGCCCGGCGTGCTCTGGTCGCACCCGTACGGCCGGGCGGCCAGACCCAGTTCACGCAGACCCCGCTGCCGCCCGAGCGCGGCAACGCCTGCTCCGACACCCGCGGCTGGGCCATGCGCAACCTCGACAAGCCGCTCACCCTCACCGACCTGGCCCGTCACGCCGGCGTCAGCGTGCGCACCCTCACCCGCCGCTTCCACGCCGAGAGCGGGGTGAGCCCGCTCCAGTGGCTGCTGCACCAGCGCATCGAGCGTGCCAAGGAACTACTGGAGACCACGGACCTGCCGATGGACCAGGTGGCCCGCGCCGGCGGTCTGGGCACGGCCGACTCGCTGCGGGGCCATCTGGTCCGCCGCACGGGGCTGACGCCGAGCGCCTACCGGGCGCAGTTCAGCCGGCTCGGAACCGGGGCGGCCGGGGTCACGTCCTCCGTTGCATGATCAATGACCGAGTGACCGCGCACCGGATGATCCGTACCGTTCTGCCCGCCGAGGCGGAGACGGTCGCCGCCCTGCACGCGCGCGCCAGGGCGACGTACTACCCGGACGGGCTCCCCGACGACGGCACCGACTGGTCCGCCGCCTGGCGCGGCGCCATCGAGCGGCCCGACGGGCATGTGCTGTGCGTGGTGGAGAACGGCCGGATCGTCGGCCTCGCGTCCTTCCGCCGGCCCGAGGGCGGCCCCGCCGACAGGGTCAAGCTGTTCCAGTTCCACGTCGACCCCGACCACTGGGGCCGTGGCGTCGGAACGGCCCTGCACGCGGCCTGCGTCGAGGAGTGGCGGGCCGACGGCATGCGCACGGCCGTGCTCGACGTCCACGTGGACAACCGGCGGGCGCGGACCTTCTACGCCGGCCGGGGCTGGCATCCGGACCCGGAGAACCCGCCCACCGACGGGGACCACCACCTGAACCTGCGCTTTCTCGTGACGGGGGACGAACCGAACCGGGAGTGAACCCGAGCGGGAGTGAACCCGAGCGGGAGTGAACCCGAGCGGGAGTGAACCCGAGCGGGAGTGAACCCGAGCGGGAGTGAACCCGAGCGGGAATGAAGCCCGCTGCTTGAACGTTCATCCAGTCTGCGGAGGGTGTCTCCGTATCCGCACGACCTGGAGAGAGCCGTAGACATGCGCGTCGAGATCTGGAGCGACATCGCCTGCCCCTGGTGCTACGTGGGCAAGGCCCGCTTCGAGAAGGCGCTCGACGCCTTCCCGCACCGCGACCAGGTCGAGGTCGTGCACCGCTCCTTCGAGCTGGACCCCGGGCGCGCCAAGGGCGACATCCAGCCCGTGATCACCATGCTCACCAAGAAGTACGGCATGAGCGCCGCGCAGGCGCAGGCCGGTGAGGAGAACCTGGGCGCGCAGGCCGCCGCGGAGGGCCTCGCGTACCGCACCGAGGGCCGCGACCACGGCAACACCTTCGACATGCACCGGCTCCTGCACCTCGCCAAGGAACAGGGCAAGCAGGACGAGCTCATCCAGGTCCTGTACAAGGCGAACTTCGCCGAGGAGCGGTCCGTCTTCTCCGAGGGCGACGAGCGCCTCGTGGAGCTGGCCGTGGCCGCCGGCCTCGACGCCGAGGACGCCCGCAAGGTGCTCGCCGACCCGTCCGCCTACGCCGACGACGTGCGGGCCGACGAGCGCGAGGCGGCCGAGCTCGGTGCCAACGGCGTGCCCTTCTTCGTCCTCGACCGCAAGTACGGCGTCTCCGGCGCCCAGCCCGCCGAGGTCTTCGAGCAGGCCCTGACGCAGGCGTGGGGCGAGCGGTCGCCGCTTCGGCTCATCGACCAGGGTGACGCGGACGCGTGCGGCCCCGACGGGTGCGCGGTACCGCAGAAGTAAAAGCGCAGGTGGCGGCCGACCTATAAGTGCCGCTTAGGGAAACCACGTAAAAATAGTCAATGGACTGTTAGTTCTCCGGGGCCCACAGTGGAGCCATGGAGACCTTCGAGAGCCTCGTCCGTACCGAGTTCGCGCCGAAGAACACCTACCTGAACACGGCCAGTACCGGCCTGCTGCCGGCCCGCACCGTCGCCGCCATGCGGACCGCGGTTCAGGCCGCGGCCGCCGGGCAGCCGACCGACATGTTCGCGGACGTCGAGGCGAGCCGCGCCTGCTTCGCACGGCTCGTCTCGGTGCCCGAGCGCCGGGTGGCGGCCGGGGCCTCCGTCGCGGTCTACAGCGGCCTGATCGCGGCCTCCCTCCCGGAGGGCGCCGAAGTCCTCACCGCCGAGGGCGACTTCAGCTCCGTTGTGAACCCCTTCCACGTCCGCACCGACCTCAAGGTGCGCACCGTGCCGCTGGAGCGGGTCGCCGAGTCGGTGCGACCCGGCACCGCCCTGGTCGCGGTCAGCGCCGCGCAGTCCGCCGACGGCCGGGTCGCCGACCTGCCCGCGATCCGGGAGGCGGCCCGCCGGCACGGGGCGCGTACGTACATCGACGCGTCCCAGGCAAGCGGATGGCTGGACTTCGACGCGGACGCCTACGACTACTCCGCCTCCGTCGCCTTCAAGTGGCTCGTCTGCCCGCGCGGCGTGGCCTTCCTGGTCGTCCCGGAGGACCTCGGCGGGCTCACCCCGCTCTTCGCCGGCTGGGTGGCGGGGGAGCGCCCCTGGGACGCGTGCTACGGCCCCATCGACGAACTCGCCCACTCCGCACGGCGGTTCGACGAGAGTCCCGCCCTCTTCTCCTACGCCGGCGCCCGCCGCTCCCTGGAACTGCTGGAGGAGCTCGGTGTGGACGCCGTCCGCGCGCACGACCTCGCCCTCGCCGACCGGTTCCGCGCGGGCCTTGCCTCCCTCGGTCACGAGCCCGTCCCGTCGCCCGGCTCGCCGATCGTCTCCGTGCCCGGACTCGGCCGCCGCCAGGCGGAGTTGAGCAGCGCCCAAGTGGAGGTCTCCGACCGCGCGGGCAACCTGCGCGCGGCGTTCCACCTCTACAACACGCCCGCCGATGTCGACCGTCTGCTCGACGTCCTGTCTGCCTGAACCACTGGCGCGGGCCCGGCCGGGACGCTAGGAAGGGCACGTGGAGTCCACGGGCGCTACCTCCGCACCGCCGCCTGCCGACGCGGAGGTGCACCGGCGGCTGGTGTACGGCGACGAGTCCGCGCTGGCCGAGGTGTACGCGGCGTACGGCGGGCTGGTGCGGCGGGTCGCCGTGCGCGTGACACGCTCGCCGGGTGCCGCCGAGGACGTGGCGCAGGAGGTCTTCGCCCATCTGTGGAGCCGGCCGTACACCTTCGACGCGCGCCGTGGCTCGCTGCGCACCTGGCTGTCCGTGCTCGCCCACCGGCGGGCCGTGGACTGGGTGCGCAGCGAGGCCCGGCACCGCAAGGACGCCGGCGCCGACGACTCCGCGCTCCAGGCCATCCCGGACGCCGGTCCCGGTCCCGACGAGACGGTCGTCGACCGCGAGCGCTCCATGCTGCTGCACACCGCCCTCGCCGAACTCCCGCAGCCGCAGCGCGAGGTGGTGCACCTCGCCTACTTCGCCGGCCGCACCTACCGGCAGGCCGCCGTGGAGCTGGGCATACCCGAGGGCACCGCCAAGACCCGGCTGCGCAGCGCCCTGCGCTCCTTGGCGGAAACTTTGGCCGACCCGCCCGACCCGGCGCTCGAAAGGGGCGCATGATGGCGAGAGGGGTACCCGCAGGAAGGCCGAGCGAGGTTCTCGCGGGCAACGGGCACGCAGAGGAGGCGCGCGATGACCGACGGACACGGGTCCGTACCTGATCTGCTGGCCGCCTGGGCCTTCGGCGCCCTCGACCCGGCCGACGCGGAGACCGTCTCGGCGCACCTGGCCGGTTGCGGGAGCTGCGCCGCGGAGGCGGCGAGGCTGAAGGAGACGGTACGGCTGCTCGACGGGTCGCCGCTCACCGCTTCCACCCGGTCGCCCGACGGGGTGCTCTCCCTCGCCCTGCGCACCCGGCCGTCCGTGGCCGGTGTCGCCGCCCACGCCGCCCCCTACGCCGCCGCCGTCGCCGGGCTCAAGGCGCTGCTGCCCGAGCTGGCGGGACGCTGGGCCACACCGGTCGTGCACGACTGGGACGCGCACGCCACCGTCGCCCACCTCCTGGCCGCCGACGAGCACCTGGCCGGCCGGCTCGGCGTCGACGCGCGCGTGCCGCCCTCGCACATCGAGGAGGGCGCGCACTGGGAGGACGCCTGGAACCGCCGCAGTGCCGATGTCATCGCCCACGAGCACGGCCGTACGCCCGAGGAGACCGTGGCCGACTGGGCCGCGCAGGCCGGCCGGCTCCTCGGCACGCCCGAGGCCCGGGACGCCGAACTCGCCGCGCGGGCCGTGACGTTGATGGGGATGCGGCTGCCCGTCGCCGACCACTTCCTGGTACGCGGCTTCGAGACGTGGATCCACACCGACGACCTCGGCCGCGCCCTCGGCCTCGCCGTCCCGCTGCCGCCGCCGGAGCACCTGGAGCGGCTGGTCCGCCTCGCCGTCCGCGTCCTCGGACTGGCCCTGGGACCCACCGCGCCCCCGGTGCTGTTCTCGGTCACCGGGGGCGAGGAATGGGTGCTGGGCTCCGCGGACGAGCCCGTACAGGCCGAACTCAGCCTCGATCCGTACGACTTCTGCCTGCTGGTCGGCGGACGGCACGCCCCCGAGACGGTGCCCAGGGGCACCACGGGCGACGCGGCCGCCGTACGGAACGTACTGGAGCGGGCCGCGTCGCTGGCGTGGCTGTGAAGCTCACCTGCGTGAGGCTCACTTCACCGGGGTGAAGTCCCGTGCCCCAATGAACTCGGGGCGCCGGATCGGAGCGGCGAAGGGCTCCACTGCCGCGTTGTCCACGCTGTTGAACACGATGAACACGTTGCTGCGCGGGAACGGCGTGATGTTGTCGCCGGAGCCGTGCATGCAGTTGCAGTCGAACCAGGTCGCCGAACCGGCCTTGCCCGTGAAGAGCTTGATGCCGTACTCGGAGGCCATCGCGGTCAGCGCCTCGTCCGACGGCGTGCCCGCGTCCTGCATCTGGAGGGACTTCTTGTAGTTGTCCTTCGGCGTGGCCCCCGCACACCCGAGGAAGGTCTTGTGCGAGCCGGGCATGATCATCAGCCCGCCGTTGGTGTCGTGGTTCTCGGTCAGCGCGATCGAGACCGACACCGTCCGCATGTTCGGCAGACCGTCCTCGGCGTGCCAGGTCTCGAAGTCCGAGTGCCAGTAGAAGCCGCTGGCGCCGAAGCCCGGCTTGACGTTGATCCGCGACTGGTGGACGTACACGTCCGAGCCGAGGATCTGCCGTGCCCGGCCGACGACCCGCTCGTCGCGCACCAGCGCGGCGAACACCTCGCTGAGCTTGTGCACCTCGAAGACGGACCGGATCTCCTTGGACTTCGGCTCGATGATCGACCGCTCGTCCGCGCGGATCGCCGGGTCGGCGATCAGCCGCTCCAGCTCGCGGTGGTAGACGTCCACCTCGTCCGCGCCGATCAACTGGTCGATGGCCAGGAAGCCGTCACGCTCGAACGACTGCAGGTCGCCGGTCGTGATCGGGCCCGGGGTGTCAGGGGCGCCCCACACGACGGGGTCCTGGCGCGGCGTCGACACCTCGGTGGCGGCGCGGCTGGGGTAGAGATCGGTGACGTTTCCGGTGATGGCGGTGGTCATGGGTTTCTCACACCTCCTCGGGCTCGGTGAGCAGCGGGTACACCCCGTTCTCGTCGTGGTCCTCGCGGCCGGTCACGGGCGGGTTGAAGACACAGATGCAGCGGAAGTCCTCCTTCACCCGCAGCGTGTGCCGCTCGTGCCCGTCCAGGAGGTACATGGTCCCGGGCGTGATCGAGTGGGTCAGCCCGCTCTCGTGGTCGGTCAGCTCGGCCTCGCCCTCGACGCAGACGACGGCCTCGATGTGGTTCGCGTACCACATCGACGTCTCCGTACCCGCGTACAGGATCGTCTCGTGGAGCGAGAAGCCGACCCTCTCCTTCGCGAGGACGATGCGCTTGCTCTCCCAGGTGCCGGACGCCGATTTCACATGGCGGTCGGTGCCTTCGATGTCCTTGAACGAACGGACGATCACGGTGTTGCGATGCCTCCTAGGTGGGGGTGTACTCGGTGCTCCCGGACGGACGGCCCATCGGGCGGGCCGTCCGTCGGCCGGGGGTCTTTCGGCGCCGGTCAGGCGGTCTCGGTGACGGCGCGGGCCAGGACGCGGAGCCCCTCGTCGAGCTCGTCCGGGGTGATGGTGAGGGCGGGCAGCAGTTTGATGACCTCGCTCTCCGGGCCGGACGTCTCCACGAGCAGTCCGAGTTCGAAGGCGCGGCGCGCGACCCGGCCGGCCCGCTCCTTGTCGTGGAACTCCATGCCCCACACCAGCCCGCGGCCCCGGTACTCCTTCACATCTGCGAGGTTCTCCTCGCAGATGGCGATCAGGCCCTGCTCGACCTGCTCACCGCGGGCCCGGGTCTGCTTCTCCATCGCGCTGCCGTCGGCCCAGTAGGACTCCAGGGCGGCGGTGGCCGTGACGAAGGCCGGGTTGTTGCCGCGGAAGGTGCCGTTGTGCTCGCCCGGCTCCCAGATGTCCAGCTCGGGCTTGAACAGGCACAGCGACATGGGCAGTCCGTAGCCGCTGATGGACTTGGACACGGTGACGATGTCGGGGGTGATGCCCGCCTCCTCGAACGAGAAGAAGGCACCCGTACGCCCGCAGCCCATCTGGATGTCGTCGACGATGAGCAGCATGTCCTGCCGCTCGCAGAGCTCGGCGAGCGCCCGCAGCCACTCCGGACGGGCGACGTTGATGCCGCCCTCGCCCTGCACTGTCTCCACGATCACGGCGGCGGGCTTGTTGAGCCCCGAGCCCTGGTCCTCCAGGAGCCGCTCGAACCACAGGAAGTCCTCGACCGTGCCGTCGAAGTAGTTGTCGAACGGCATGGGGGTGCCGTGCACCAGCGGGATGCCGGCGCCGGCCCGCTTGAAGGCGTTGCCGGTGACGGCGAGCGAGCCCAGGGACATGCCGTGGAAGGCGTTGGTGAACGACACGATGGCCTCGCGGCCCTTCACCTTGCGCGCAAGCTTCAGCGCGGACTCCACGGCGTTGGTGCCGGTCGGGCCCGGGAACATGACCTTGTACGGCAGGTCACGCGGGCGCAGCACCAGGTCCTGGAAGGTCTGCAGGAAGGCCCGCTTGGCGCTGGTGGACATGTCGAGTCCGTGCGTGACGCCGTCGCGCTCCAGGTAGTCGATCAACGCCCGTTTCAGGACGGGGTTGTTGTGCCCGTAGTTCAGCGAGCCGGCGCCGGCGAAGAAGTCCAGGTACTCGTGGCCGTCCTCGTCGTACATGCGGCTGCCCCGGGCGCGGTCGAAGACGGTGGGCCAGCCGCGGCAGTAGCTGCGCACCTCGGACTCGAGGGTCTCGAAGACGCTGAGGTCGGGCTGGGTGATGGTCACGACGAATCGCTCCTTGTTGCGTGGGGGGTGTCAGAGGGAGAGGGGGCCGATGCGGTACAGCACTTCGGGGTCGTGCGGTCCGTCCGGGAACAGGCTGGTGGGGAAGAGCACGTCCCGCTCCAGGGCGGCGCCGTGCCGCTCGGCGAAGGAGTCGAAGAGCCGATCGGATGCGGTGTTGCCGGGCGTGATGGTGGTCTCGACGCTCGTGATGCCGTACTCGCCGCTGACCCGCGCGACGAGTCCGTCGAGCAGCGCGGCGGCGATGCCGCGCCCGCGGTACGCGTCGTCCACGGCCACCTGCCAGACGAGCAGGGTGCGCGGACGGTCCGGGCGTACGTACCCGGTGACGAAGCCGACCGGCTCCCCGCGCTCGTCCCGCGCGACGGCCGACGTTCCGGCGAAGTCGCGACACCACAGCAGATAGCTGTACGACGAGTTGAGGTCGAGGGCTTTGGAGTCTCTGGCAATCCGCCACAGCGCGGCCCCGTCGGCCACCGCCGGACGGTCGATTTGCAGGTCTGCTTGTGCGGCAGTCATGCGAATTGAATTTACCGAGGGAAATTCGAAATTGCATGGCCGTGAGGGGTTACGTGTGGCGCAGGGGTGTGTTATCACGCGGGCGTGAGGAAAGCCCTTGAGGTGCTGCGATACGCCCCATTCTGCCCCCTTAATACCATACAAACCGGACGCAATGTGGAACGCGTCACAGGCATGTAACTCTCACGAGATCTGCCCGAATTAGTGCGGTTGGTGTTCGCGGAATCTTTGCGTTTAGGGTCGAAGAAAGCGGGCAGAAGAGTATGGGGAGCTGCCCTGGAAAAGAATTCCAGAATTACGCCGAATTCATGCTCCGGTAACGCCTTCGATGTGCTCTCGCAGAATGTCGACGTGGCCGTTGCGGAGCCCCCGGCCGGGGTCGAAGGGGCGGAGCCCCTTCAGGGTGGGACGGGCGGCGGGGGCGAGAAACCCCCTACCGCCACCCGCCGCCGTCCACCCCCCGCAACGCCCCCTCCACGTCCACGTCCAGCCCCCGCTCCGCCAGCGCGGCGCCCAGTGCGGCCAGGGATCCCCGTACCGCCCCCGCCGTCGCATCCGTCCCGTAGTGATTGACCCGGACCATCTCCTTGGCCAGCGCCCCGCCTCCCGCGGCCAGCGGCAGCGCCGGGTCCGACGCCAGTGCCCGGGACACCACCTCCGACGCGACCACTCCCGCCGGCACCCGCAACGTCGTCGCGACGGGAGCGGCGTCCCGCTCGTCGTACACATACGGCTCCAGCCCCCCGCCCAGAGCCACCGCACCGGCCCGCGTGGCGAGTGCCGCGGTCCGGTGGCGGCCCATCACCGTCTCCAGACCGTCGCTCTCGATCCGCTCCACGCACGCCTCCAACGCCAGCATCTCCAACTGCGCGGGAGCGTGCAGCAGCGTCCTGCGCCCGCCGTCGATCCACCGCTCCTTCCAGTCGAGCAGCGACAGATACGACCGTCGGGGCGCCCGCGGATTCGCCGCCATCCGGGCCCAGGCCCGCTCGCTCACCGACACCGCCGACACCCCGGCCGGCCCGCCCATCGCCTTCTGCGCCCCGATGACGCACAGGTCCACGCCCCACGCGTCCGGCAGCACCGGCTCGGCCCCGATCGACGCCACCGCGTCCAGGTAGAACAGCGCCCCGTGTTCCCGCACCACCTCGCCGATCTCCGCGACGGGATTGGTGTTGCCGGTGGCCGCCTCCGCGTGCACCAGGGACACGAAGTCGATCTCAGGGTGCTCGGCGAAGGCGGCACGGATCTGGTCCGCCGTGACCGCCGTGTGGAAGGGCACCGCCAGATCGATCACGGTCGCGCCGCAGTCCCGCAGCCAGTCCCCGAAGGTCTGCCCGTACGGGCCCGTGATCACGTTCAGCGCGGTCGTGCCGGGCCCGGCCGTCCCGCGGATCGCCCCCTCCAGGGGCAGCAGCGCCTCGCCCTGCATGATCACGACGTCCTGCCGGGTCCCGAGCAGCCGTGCCACCCGGTCCTCGACGGCGGTGAATCGGGCGGCGCTCAGCGGTGCCAGGTCCAGGAAGGGGTGCGTCATGGGCGTGCTCGCTTCATTCTGTGGAGGTCTACTCCACCGATCTTAGGTCGAGCGACCCCACAGCCATCGGTTTGGTTTGGGTAGCTCAAACTCATCCTTATAATCGGAACCCAAAGTTCCCTCACAGGAGGCCCCCCGTGAAGACGACCCTCGGGCGCCGGACCCGCATTCTGGCCGCCACCACCGCGACAGCAGGGCTGGTGCTCGTGGCCGGCTGCTCCTCCGACGACGACGGCGGCAGCGGCACGAAGACCGCGGCCGGCGGTGTCGAGCTCGTCAAGGCGGGCCAGCTCACCACCTGCACCCACCTGCCCTACCCGCCCTTCCAGTCGGAGATCGACGGCAAGGTGCAGGGCTTCGACGTCTCCCTGATCGACCTGGTCGCCAAGGACCTGGGCGTGAAGCAGGAGATCCTCGACACGCCCTTCGAGAACTTCAAGACGGGCGCCTTCCTCAACGCAGGTGAGTGCGACCTCGCCGCCGCCGGCATGACCATCACCGACGAGCGCAAGAAGAACGTCGACTTCTCCGACCCGTACTTCGAGGCCACCCAGGCCGTCCTGGTCGACAAGAAGAGCGGCATCTCCTCCTTCGCGGACCTCAAGGGCAAGAAGGTCGGCGCCCAGGCGCAGACCACCGGCGAGGACTACGCCAAGAGCAAGGGCCTGGACCCGGTCTCCTTCGAGTCCTCCGACGCCGTCCTCAACGGCCTGCGCACCGGCCAGGTCGAGGCCGTCGTCATCGACTACCCGGTCGTCCAGGGCTGGCTGAAGGACAAGGCCAACGCGACCGCCTTCGAGGTCGCCGAGCAGATCAACACCGGTGAGCAGTACGGCATCACGGTGAAGAAGGGCAACGACAAGCTCCGCGAGGCCATCAACAAGGCGATCAAGGACGCCAAGGCCGACGGCACGTACAAGAAGCTGTACGAGCAGTGGATCGGCCCGTACGACGAGTCCGCCGCCTCTCCGTCGCCCGCCGCCTGATCCCATGGCCGCCACGGACGTACAACTCCAGCCGAAGAAAAAGGGCCTGACCCGGCGCCAGAAGCGCAGCCTGTCGCGCGGCGTCCAGTACGTCGTCTTCGTCGCGGCCGTGATCGCCTTCGCGGTCGCGGCCGACTGGGGCCGGCTGAAGAACCAGTTCGCGCAGGGGACGATCGCCCGGGAGATGTTCCCGGACGTCATCACCCTCGCGCTGAAGAACACCGTGCTCTACACCGTGTCCGGCTTCGTCGTCGGACTGGTCCTCGGCATGGTGATCGCGCTGATGCGGCTGTCGTCCGTGGGGCCGTACCGCTGGCTCGCCGGTGTCTACATCGAGATCTTCCGCGGTCTGCCCGCCCTGCTGATCTTCATCTTCATCGGTGTGGCCGTACCGCTGGCCTTCCCCGGCACGGAGATCCCGGGCGGCACCTACGGCAAGGTCGCGCTCGCGCTCGGCCTGGTCGCCGCCGCGTACATGGCGGAGACGATCCGCGCGGGCATCCAGGCGGTGCCCAAGGGGCAGATGGAGGCGGCGCGTTCGCTGGGCTTCTCGCCCGCCCGCGCCATGATCTCGATCATCATCCCGCAGGCGTTCCGCATCATCCTGCCGCCGCTCACCAACGAACTCGTCCTGCTCTTCAAGGACTCCTCGCTGGTGCTGTTCCTCGGTGTGACGCTTCAGGAGCGCGAACTGTCCAAGTTCGGCCGTGACCTGGCCAGCCAGACCGCCAACTCCACGCCGATCCTGGTCGCGGGCCTGTGCTATCTGCTGGTCACGATCCCGCTCGGCTTCGTCGTACGCCGTATGGAGTCGAAGGCCCAGGAGGCCGTGAAATGAGCGAGAGCCTTCGCAAGGCCGGCCCGGAGATCGAAGTCCGAGGCCTGCACAAGTCCTTCGGCGACAACGAGGTCCTGCGCGGCATCGACCTGGAGATCCGCCAGGGCGAGGTCGTGTGCGTCATCGGCCCGTCCGGCTCGGGCAAGTCGACGCTGCTGCGGTGCGTCAACCTGCTGGAGGAGCCCACCAAGGGCCAGGTCTTCGTCGGCGGCACCGAACTCACCGACCCGGACGTCGACATCGACGCCGTACGCCGCCGTATCGGCATGGTCTTCCAGCAGTTCAACCTGTTCCCGCACCTGACGGTGACCGAGAACCTCACGCTGCCGCAGCGCAGGGTCCTCGGACGCGACAAGGCGGCCGCCGCGAAGGTCGCCGCCGAGAACCTGGAGCGGGTCGGCCTGTCGGAGAAGGCGACCGCGTACCCCGCGTCCCTCTCCGGCGGCCAGCAGCAGCGCGTCGCCATCGCCCGCGCCCTCGCCATGGGCCCGCAGGTGATGCTCTTCGACGAGCCGACGTCCGCGCTCGACCCCGAGCTGGTGGGCGACGTCCTCGCCGTCATGCGCATGCTGGCCGACGAGGGCATGACGATGATGGTCGTCACCCATGAGATGACCTTCGCGCGCGAGGTCGCCGACCGGGTCGTCTTCATGGACGGCGGAGTGGTCGTCGAGGACGGCGCCCCCGACCAGGTCATCGGCAACCCCCGGCACGAACGCACCCGCCACTTCCTGTCGCGGCTCCTGGACCCGGCGATGGCCGAGGTGGAGGAGGAGACCTCCGACCAGGTCGGCAAGGGCGACTAGCCGCTCACTAAGGTGCAGTCATGAGCGAACGCGCTGTGCTGCACGTGAAGGGCCGGGTTCTCGTCGGTCCGGACGACGTCCGGGACGAGCTGTGGGTCGTCGACGGGCGGATCTCCTACGACCGTCCGGCCGGCGCCCGCGACGTCCGCACCGTCGAGGGCTGGGCCCTGCCCGGCCTCGTCGACGCGCACTGCCATGTCGGCCTCGGCGCGCACGGCCCGGTCGACGACGACGTCGCCGAGAAGCAGGCACTGACCGACCGCGACACGGGCACCCTGCTGATCCGCGACGCCGGCTCGCCCTCCGACACCCGCTGGGTCGACGACCGCGACGACCTGCCGAAGATCATCCGGGCCGGCCGGCACATCGCCCGCACCCGCCGCTACATCCGCGGCTACGCGCACGAGATCGAGCCGGAGGACCTGGTCGCCTACGTCGCCCAGGAGGCCCGGCGCGGCGACGGCTGGGTCAAGCTGGTCGGCGACTGGATCGACCGCGACCTCGGCGACCTCGCGCCCACCTGGCCGCGCGAGGCGGTCGAGGCCGGTATCGCCGAGGCCCACCGACTGGGCGCCCGGGTCACCGCGCACTGCTTCGCCGAGAGCTCGCTGAGGGATCTGGTCGAGGCGGGCATCGACTGCGTCGAGCACGCCACGGGCCTGACGGACGACCTGATCCCGCTGTTCGCCGAGCGCGGGGTGGCCGTCGTCCCCACCCTCGTCAACATCGCCACCTTCCCGAAGCTGGCCGACGGCGGCGAGTCCAAGTTCCCGCGCTGGTCGGCCCATATGCGCCGGCTGTACGAACGCCGCTACGACACGGTCCGCGCGGCCTACGACGCCGGCATCCCGGTCTTCGTCGGCACGGACGCGGGCGGCACCCTTCCGCACGGCCTGGTGGCCGCCGAGGTCGCGGAACTGGTCACCGCCGGGATCCCCGCCGTCGACGCCCTCGCGGCGACGACCTGGGCGGCCCGGACCTGGCTCGGCCGCCCCGGCCTGGAGGAGGGCGCGGCAGCGGACCTCGTGATGTACGAGACCGACCCGCGCGCGGACGTCCGCGTCCTCGCGGCACCCCGGCGGATCGTGCTCAACGGGCGGGTCGTCGGCTAGCCGCTCGCTCACTCAGCGTGACGGAGGCCGGACCGTGTTGCCGCCCGACGCTCCTGGAGTGCGCCGACGCCGCCACGCGCGCGCTCGCACAGAAGGGGGTACGGGGGTGACTTCGAGGAACATCCGTGCCCAGGGATTCGAAAAGTTTCACGGGAGAGTCACGTTGGAGTGAACTCCCGCCGGAGTGCTGACTCTTCACTCTCAGTGCGCAATTCTTGCCGGGTCCCGAGCAAGTCTCCTCTGGGGGTCCCCACCTTGAACGGCAAGAACTTCCGCCTGCCCGCACGCCGTCTCGCCACCGTCGCGACGGCCACCGCCCTGACCGCCGCTCCGGTGGTCCTGGGCGCCGCGGGCCCCGCGCACGCGACCGGTGACGAGGGTCGCGCGAGCGCCGTCGTGCTCCGTACGGGGCTCGACGTCTCCCTGCTCAACAAGACCGTGAACGTCCCGCTCGCGGTCTCCCTGAACGAGGTCCAGGCGCCGCGGAGCGCCGAGAAGGCCACACTGACCGCCCAGTTGAACGGCGTCGACGGCGGCGAGCCCTTCAGCGTCCTGAACGCCGAGGTCGCCCGGTCCAAGGCGACGGTCCAGGACGGCAAGGCCGAGGGGTACACCAACCTCGCCCACGCCAAGGTCCACGTCCCCGGTCTGCCGCTGCTGTCGCTCATCGAGGTCGGCCAGGTCACCTCCAGGGCGACCTGCGAGGCCGGCAAGGAGCCGACCGCCTCCTCCAACCTGCTCGGCGACGTCACCGTGCTGGGCAAGAAGGTCACGCTGACCGCAGGCGGCACCACGAACGTCGAGGTTCCCGGCGTCGGCGAGGTGCGGCTCGACTACTCCAAGACGGAGCAGACCTCGCGCACCGCCGCCGCCACCGCGCTCGAACTCAAGGTCTCCGTCAACCCGCTGAAGCTGAACGTCGCCGAGGTCGAGGGCACCCTGACGCTGGCGAAGGCGACCTGCGAGACCCCGGCCGAGCCCGAGCAGCAGGCCGAGCCGGGCACGGATCCGGTCGGCGACGTGAAGCCCCAGGGCGAGCCCGCCGGCGAGGGCCTCGCCGAGACCGGCGGCAACTCCATGACGCCGTACATCGCCGGCGGCGCGGTGGTCCTGCTCCTGGCGGGCGGCGGCGCGGTGGCGCTGGCGCGGCGTCGCAGGAGCTGATCGCGAGCGCGCCCCGGGACCGGCGGGACCCGGCCGAGCGGACGCGGTGAAGTCGACTGCGATCCGCCGGCGCGGGGCCGTATCGATATGCGGCTCCGCCGCGTGGGCGTGACCGGTCACGAGGGCGCCGCGGACGAACGACGGCGTATCAGGGCACGTTCACCGCAGCGCTCAGCCTGCCGCCGGGTCCACCGCACGCTCCAGCGCCCGCAGGAACCCGTTGACGGTCCCGCGGTCCCGCACCGCGAGGCGCAGCCACTCCTCGCCCAGCCCGGGGAAGGTGTCCCCGCGCCGGACCGCGTACCCGAGGTCGCGCAGGCGCCGGCGCACCGCGGCCGCCCCCGGCAGTCGTACGAGCACGAAGGGGCCCTCGGCCGGTTCGACGACCCGCAGTCCGGCCGGCGCGAACTCGGCCAGTCCCGCGACGAGATGCGCCCGGTCGGCGGCGATGCGGTGGGCCGCGTGGGCCGCCTCCGCCAGCGCCTGGGACGAAACACAGGCCTCGGCGGCGGCCAGCGCCGGTGTGGAGACCGGCCACAGGGGCTGGGCGCGCTCCAGGTCGGCGACCGTGTCCGGGGCGGCCAGGACGTAGCCGATCCGCAGCCCGGCCAGCCCCCAGGTCTTGGTCAGGCTGCGCAGCACCACCAGACCCGGCACGTCCGTCCGCCCGGCGAGCGCCTCCCGCTCGCCCGGCACCGCGTCCATGAACGCCTCGTCCACCACCAACGTCCGCCCGGGACGGGCCAGTTCGGCGATGGACGCGGCCGGGTGCAGTACCGAGGTCGGGTTGGTCGGGTTGCCGATCACCACCAGGTCGGCATCCTCGGGGACGGCCGCCGGATCGAGGCGGAAGCCGTCCTCTTCCCGCAGCAGCACCCGGTCGACGGTGTGCCCGGCGTCCCGCAGCGCCGCCTCCGGCTCCGTGAACTGCGGGTGCACGACGACCGGCCGGCGCACCTTCAGGGCGCGCGCCAGCAGCACGAACGCCTCCGCCGCCCCCGCCGTCAGCAGCACGCGCTCCGCCGGCAGCCCGTGCCGTGCCGCCACGGCCGCCCGCGCGGCCCGCCCGTCCGGGTAGGCCGCGAGCGAGCCCAGCGACCCGGCGATACGCTCGCGCAGCCATGCGGGCGGCGTGTCCGCGCGGACGTTCACGGCGAGGTCGACGAGCGCCGAGCCGTCGTCACGGACCTCGGCGTCGCCGTGATGGCGCAGGTCGTGTGCCTCAGTGGGCATGTGAGTGGGCGCCGTGGTGGTGATGACCGTGCCCGTGGTGGTGGTCGTCGTCGTCCGGGTGGAAGTGCGGCTGCTGCGGCAGGCCGACCTTGTCCTCGAAGCCGGGCAGCGCGATGCGGTACACGCACGAGTCGCAGTTCATCCGCAGATCGCCCTTCACGGCCTCCTCGTAGCGCTCCATCACCAGGTCCAGCAGCTCCGGCTCGGGACCGATGACGTCCGCCGAGCGCACGTCGATCTCCGGGTGGGCAGCCGCCCAGCCCTCGGTCTGGTGGCGCACCCGGTCCGGCAGGATGCCGGTGAACAGGAAGTACGGCAGGACGACGATCCTGCGCGCCCCCAGCTTCACGCACCGGTCGAGCCCGCTCGGCACGTCCGGCGCCGCCAGCGACACGAACGCCGTCTCCACGCCCGCGTAACCGCGCCCCTCCCACAGCAGCCGCGCCGCCTTGTGCACCTCGGCGTTGGCGTCCGGGTCGGTCGAGCCGCGCCCCACCAGCAGCACGGTCACATCGGCCCGGTCCCCGGGCGTGCGCTTGCCCTCGGTGCCGAGCGCCTCGTCGAGGCGCCGCTCCAGCACGGACAGCAGCGACGGGTGCGGGCCCAGCGGGCGGCCGTAGGTGTAGGAGATCCCGGGGTGGCGTTCCTTCTCGCGGGCCAGCGCGGCCGGGATGTCGCCCTTGGCGTGCCCGGCGGACACCAGCATCAGCGGCACCGCGGCGAACCGCTGGACGCCGCGCTCGACCAGCTCCGTGACGGCCTCGCCCAGCGGCGGCGGAGACAGCTCGATGAAGCCGCCCGCGACGGGCAGTTCGGGGTGGCGGCGCCCCAGCTCCCGGACGAAGTCGCGGAACGCCTCGGCTCCGGCGTCGTCCCGGGTGCCATGACCGGCGATGAGCAGGGCGGGCGGCGGGGTGGTCAAGATTTCTCCTCGGAGTGCGAAACGGGGTGGTACAGCAGGGCGTTGAGCGCGGCGGAGGCCACGGCCGAGCCGCCCTTCTCGGACACGTTGCTCACGGCGGGCAGCCCGCTCTCGCGCAACGCGGCCTTGGACTCGACCGCGCCGACGAAGCCGACGGGCAGGCCGATGACGAGCGCGGGGGAGACGTCGAGGGTGAGCAACTCCTCCAGGGCGGTCGGCGCGTTGCCGATCACCCAGAGGGCGCCCGGACCGACCTGCTCGTACGCGAGCCGGATGGCGTGCGCCGACCGGGTCAGCCCCGGACCGGCGACGGCGTCCCTGAGCCGGCAGACGGTCTCCCGGCGGGTGATCCCGGCGGCCACCATCTCGACGTCGACGACCACGGGCGCCCCGGCGTGCAACGCGGCATGCGCCTTCTCCAGGGAACCCTCGTCCAGGACGAGATCGGTCGCGTAGTCCAGGTCGGCGGCGGAGTGGATGACCCGCTCCACGACCGCCCGGCTCAGCGGCGGGAAGTGCGAGGTGTCCAGCCGGGCGCGCAGCCGCCGATAGGACTCCACCTCGATCGGATGGACGACTCGGTTCACCTCGGGCCCTCCTGCGACGCCTGCCAGCGGTAGCCGCGCGGCGTCACCATGCGCCCGGCGATCTCCCGGGTCGCGGTGTTGCCGACGGTCACGACCGTCATCATGTCGACCGTCGCCGGGTCCAGAGAGCCCAGTGTCGTGAGCCGACTGGACTCGTCCGGCCGCGACGCGTTCCGTACGACCCCGACCGGCGTCGTGGGCGTGCGGTGCTCGGCGAGGATCGCCAGCGCCTTGGGGAGCTGCCAGTCACGGCCCCGGGAGCGCGGGTTGTAGAAGGTGACCACGATGTCCGCCTCGGCCGCCGCCCGCACCCGCCGCTCGATGACCTCCCACGGAGTGTGCAGGTCGGAGAGGCTGATGGACACATGGTCGTGCCCGAGCGGGGCGCCGAGGATCGCGGCGGCGGCGAGCGCGGCCGTCACCCCAGGTACGCCGATCACGTCGATGTCGTCGGACGCCTCGGCGAGCGCGGGGGAGGCCATGGCGTACACGCCCGCGTCCCCGCTGCCGATCAGCGCGACGGCCTGCCCCTTGCGGGCCTCCTCGACCGCCGTGCGCGCCCGCTCCTCCTCGGCGCCGAGCCCCGACTCCAGGATCAGGGTGCCGGGCCGCAGCAGGTCGCGGATCTGGTCGACGTACTGGTCGAGCCCGACCAGCACCGACGCCCGCCGCAGCTCCGCCTTCGCGCGCGGCGTCAGCAGGTCACGGGCACCCGGTCCGAGCCCGACGACCGCGAGCCGCCCGCGCCCGGGCCGCCGTACGACGGCACAGGTCGCCATTGCCGGCCGCCCGTCGGCACGCTCGGACTTCCGCTTCGGTACGAGGAGTTCACCGCCGTCCACGAGAGCGGCGGCCTCGGCGACCGAGGGGGTGCCCACGGCGGCCAGCGGCGCGGCGGAGGGGTTGGGGACCTCCACCACGGCCAGCTCGTCGGCGGAGTGGGTGACGAGGGGGACGCCGAGGCGCTCGGCGGCCGCGACGATGCCGGGCTCGCCGGCCTTGGCGTCGACGGTGGCGAGTTCGGCGAGGGACGCGGGGGACAGGCCGGCGTCCCGCAGCGCGCTCTCGACCAGCCCGAGCACCTCGTCGGCCGGGGCGCCCTTGGATGCCCCGACGCCGACGACGAGCGACGGCGGACGCAGCACGACCTCCCGCTCGACGGGCTCCACCAGCCGGTCCGTCACACGGATCGTGTACGCCCCTTCGGCGCCCGCCCGCAGCGGCGGCAGCGGCCAGGCCACCTCGGCCCGCAAGGCCACCGGCTCGCCGTCGAGCAGTGCCCGCGAGACCCCGGCGACATCGCCCTCGACCGCAAGCCCGAGCGTGTCAAGACCGGGCACCCCCACGGCGTCGGTGGCCGTCGTCACGACGGGCTCGGCGCTCAGCAACTCCCCGACCTCGCGCGCGAGTTCGTTCGCGCCGCCGCCGTGCCCGCCGACCAGCGACACGGCGAACCGGCCGCCCTCGTCGACGCACACCACACCCGGGTCGCTCGCCTTGTCGCCCAGCATCGGCGCGATCAGCCGTACGACCGCACCGGTCGCCAGGAAACACACGAGCTGCTCGCACTCCGCGAACGCCCGCCGCACGGCGTCCCCGACGGGCCCGTCGTACACGCGCACCCGGTCCGGCCACGCCGCGGCCAACCGGTCCCGCGCCGCCGACCCCGCCGAGGTGGCGGAAATGAGGCCGATCACTGAGCAACTCCCTCACGGTCCAGGGGCTTTCTGACACCCCACAGCAAGAACACCGGATTCGTCGACGCGAGCCGCGTCACATCCCCCGGCAGCGGCGCGAGCCGCGACGAGTGCAGCAGCACCCCGTCACAGTCGAACCCGGCGCAGGTCAGCGCCTCGCGGGCGGCCGGCACCCGGTCCAGCGCCGCCATCGCGACGACGACCGCGCGCCGGGCGCGCCGCGCGCACACGGTGACGATGGCCGGCAGTTCGCGTCCCCCGCCGCCGATGAACACGGCGTCCGGATCCTCCAGGTCGGACAGGACGGTGGGTGCCGCCCCGTGCACCACGTGCACGTCGACGCCGTGTGCGACGGCGTTGGCGCGGATCCGTTCGACCCCGTCCCGGGTCTTCTCCACCGCGGTGACGGCGGCACCCAGCCGCGCGCACTCCACGGCCACCGACCCGGAGCCCGCGCCGACGTCCCACACGAGCTCGCCGAGCCGCGGCCCGAGGCGGGCCAGCGCGAGCGCCCGTACCTCGAACTTGGTGATCATCGAGTCGCGGTGGGCGAACTCGCCCTCGTCCAGCGCCCACGAGGCGGGCCTGGCGCCCGCCCCGGCGACCGTACGCACGCCACCGAGCGCCCTTGCCGGGTCCAGGCACAGCACGACGCTCACGGCCGTGCCCCAGTCACGGGCGGCGGCCTCCACAGGCGTCACCCGCTCCACGTGCTCGTCCTCGGTACCCAGCGCGGAGGCCACGACGAGCACCCGCGTGTCGGCCTTGCGGGCGAGCGCGGCGCCCAGTTCGGCGGGCCCGGAGCCCGGACCGGTCAGCACGGCCACCTTCGGACGGGCCCGGCACACGTTCACCGCCGTACGCAGCTCCCGCCCGTGCGCGCTGACGACGACCGCGTCGTCCCAGGGCAGCCCGATCCGGGCGAACGCGGAGGCGACGGACGACACTCCCGGCCGCACCTGGAGCCGCTCCGGCCCGAACCGCTCGGCCAGCACCCGCACGATCCCGAAGAACCCCGGGTCGCCGGAGGCCAGCACGACCACGCGCCGGTCCTTCTCGACGTACTCCGCGATGGTGTCCAGAGCCGGGGCCAGCGCCCCGAGCACGACCCGCGCCACGCCTTCGGCCGGGCCGGCGGCGTCCAGATGCCGCCCCCCGCCGACGACCAGCTCGGCCCCGGCGAGGACGTCCCCGGGCAGCGGCTCTCCGGTCCCCGTGCCTACGACGGTGATCACGTACCGGCTCCCCGCTCACGCAGGGCCTTGCGGGCCTGCGGGTCGGCCCTGCGGTATCCGTGGAAGTGGCCGGGGTGGTACAGGTGCGAGCGCGTGCCGTGGGCGTCGAGTGCCGGGCCGACCAGGAACAGGGTGTGCTTCCAGAGCTTGTGCTCCTTGACGGTCTCCTCCAGCGTCTCGATGGTGCACCGCACCACCAGCTCCTCCGGCCAGGTCGCCTGGTAGGCGACGACGACCGGCGTGGACGTCGGATACCCGCCCTCCAGCAGCTCCCGCACGAGCTGCCCGCTGCGGGCGGCCGACAGGAAGATCGCCATCGTCGTGCCGTGCTTGGCGAACTCCCGCACCTCCTCGCCGGGCGGCATCGGCGTCTTGCCGCCACCGAGCCGGGTCAGCACCACGGACTGGGCGACCTCGGGGATCGTCAGCTCTCGCTGGGCGAGCGCGGCGACGGCGGAGAAGGCGGAGACGCCGGGTACGACCTCGGTGGCGATGCCGATCGAGGCGCATCGGTCGAGCTGCTCCTGCGTGCCGCCCCACAGGGCCGGGTCACCCGAGTGGATACGGGCGACCTTGAGGTTCTCGGCCCACGCCCGCTCGTACACGCCGACGACGTCCTCCAGGGACATGGTCGCCGAGTCGAGGATCTCGGCGTCCTCGCGCGCGTGCTGGAGGACCTCCGCCTGGACCAGGCTGGCCGCCCAGATCACGACGTCGGCCTCGGCGATGGCGCGCGCGGCACGGAACGTCAGCAGATCGGCGGCGCCGGGGCCGGCACCGACGAAGGTCACTTTGCCGGTGGGGGCATCGGCCATGGGGATTCGGTCCTCTCCTACAGGTACGGGGGGTTGGTGGGTGCGGGGGCCGGCGTCAGAGCTTGCCGCCCCGGCCGCCGTCGCGCCGGGCGGGCGCGATGAGGGTCGACAGATAGGGGAGCGGGGTGTCGTCGAGCTCGGCGGCCGGCCGGATCGACTCCTCCGCGAGACCCAGCGCCGACCCCCACACCGCGTCGTCGATGCGCCCGGTCTCCCGCAGCGCCTCGGCGACCTCGGCCGCCTGCCGCCCGAACTTGTAGGCGACGACGGTGCCGGGCCCGGCGAGCGCGTCCTTCAGTACGGCCGACCCGG
Organism: Streptomyces sp. NPDC036764; assembly: GCF_055609385.1. Classification (NCBI taxonomy): domain Bacteria; kingdom Bacillati; phylum Actinomycetota; class Actinomycetes; order Kitasatosporales; family Streptomycetaceae; genus Streptomyces; species Streptomyces sp. NPDC036764. Next base: position 78,859 of record NZ_JBVJPT010000006.1, on the reverse strand, counting down.
CGGTCACGGGCACCAGCGTGAGCGGCTCCGTCCCCTCGGTGAGGACCGCGCCGGAACGCGCGGCGAGATCCTGCATGGCGGTGATGCCGGGCACGGTCTCGACGACGGTGCCGGGCACCAGCTCGCCGATGGTCTGGGCGAGATACGTGAACGTGGAGTACACGTTGGGGTCGCCGATGGTGGCGAAGGCGACGGCACGGTGCTCGGTCAGCAGCCCGGCGACCCGCTCGCCCGCCGCGTCCCAGGCGGCCTCGCGCCGGGCCCGGTCGGTGCGCTCGTTCAGCGCGAACACGACCCGCACGACCTTCTCCTCGGGCACGTAGTGCAGCACGGTCGCCTCGGCGCGCCCCCGCTCTCCGCTGTCCATGACGGGTACGACGACGACATCGGCCTCCCGCAGAGCGTTGACGCCCTTCACGGTCACCAGCTCCGGATCACCGGGACCGACCCCGACTCCGATCAACCTGCTGCTCATGACGTCCGGCACCTCTCCACGAACCGACGGGCGACACCGGGCTGCGATGCCCAGTGCGTGTGCAGATAACTCGCGTGCACGCCCTGCTGTACGAAACCTTCGACCCGGCGCTGAGGGGATCTGACCCCCCAGGCGGGCGCCGTCCCCGAGCCGGGCTCGACGACGGTCCGATGAAACTCGTGCGCCCGCATCCGCGTCCCCGCGACCGCGAGCGAGCTGTCGCCGACGGCCACGGCGTCCCGGTAGCCGAGCGTGAGCCGCTCGCTCATCCGCGCGCTCGCGTCGAGCACCCCGCACATGGGCAGCCCGTCCAGCTCCCGGCACAGATAGAGCAGCCCCGCACACTCGGCGGCCACGGGAGCGCCGCCCTGCGCGAGCGCGGCGACGGCCTTGCGCAGGGGTTCGTTGGCGGACAGCTCGGACGCGTACACCTCGGGGAAACCGCCCCCGATGACCAACCCGGCCGTGCCGTCCGGCAGTTGCTCGTCCCGAATAGGATCGAAGAGCACGACCTCGGCACCGGCCGCGGTGAGCAACTCGGCATGCTCGGCATAGGAGAAGGTGAACGCGGGGCCACCGGCGACGGCGACCACCGCACGTTTCTCCGTCGTGGTGAGCGGGGGTTCCCATGCCTCGCACGACAACGCACCCGCACTCCGAGCCAGCCCCAGCAACGCCTCCAGATCGCACCCGTCGGAGACCTGCGCCGCCATCGCCGCCACCGCCTCCACAGCGGCAGCGTGCCGTTCCGCGACAGGCACCAACCCCAGATGCCGCGAAGGCGTGTCCACCCGGGCCGCCCGCCGCAGCACCCCCAGCACGGGCACCCCGGCCGAGTCCAGGGCCTCCCGCAGCAGCTCCTCGTGCCGGTCGGAGGCGACCTTGTTGAGGATCACACCCCCGACCCGCACCTGCGGATCCCAGGAAGCGAACCCGTGCACCAGCGCCGCCACGGACCGCGACTGCGACGAGGCGTCGACGACGAGCACGACCGGCGCCCGCAGCAGCTTCGCCACATGGGCCGTGGACGCCAGCTCGCCCTCCCCGGCAGCCCCGTCGTACAGCCCCATCACCCCCTCGACGACGGCGATGTCGCATCCACGCGCCCCGTGCAGGAACAACGGCCCGACCAGCTCGGGCCCGCACAGATACGCGTCCAGATTCCGCCCCACCCGCCCGCTCGCGAGCGAGTGATACCCGGGGTCGATGTAGTCCGGCCCGACCTTGTGCGGGGACACGGCGAGCCCCCGCGCGGCGAACGCGGCCATCAACCCCGTGGCGACGGTGGTCTTGCCGCTGCCGGAAGAAGGCGCGGCGATGACCAGCCGAGGGACGGAAGCAGTCACCACTCGATGCCTCTCTGGCCCTTCTGGCCCGCGTCCATGGGGTGCTTGACCTTGGACATGTCGGTCACGAGATCGGCGAAGTCGACCAGCTTCTCGGGCGCGTTGCGCCCGGTGATCACCACATGCTGGGTCCCGGGCCGGTTGCGCAGCACGTCGACGACCTCGTCGGTGTCGATCCAGCCCCAGTGCATCGGGTACGCGAACTCGTCCAGCACATACAGCCTGTACGTCTCGGCGGCCAGGTCCCGCTTGACCTGCTCCCAGCCCTCCCGGGCCTTGTCCTCGTTGTCCATCTGGGAGTCCCGCTGAACCCAGGACCACCCCTCGCCCATCTTGTGCCAGTCGACGGACCCGCCCTCACCGCTGGCACCGAGCACCCGCAGCGCGTTCTCCTCGCCGACCTTCCACTTCGCCGACTTGACGAACTGGAACACCCCGATGGGCCACCCCTGGTTCCAGGCGCGCAGCGCCAGCCCGAACGCGGCCGTCGACTTGCCCTTCCCGATACCGGTGTGCACGACCACCAGCGGCCGATTACGCCGCTGACGTGTCGTCAGCCCGTCGTCCGGCACCACACTCGGCTGCCCTTGCGGCATTACGCGGCCCTCCTCTTCGACCCACCCTGAACATCCCTGACCAGCCCCGCGATCGAGTCCGCCCGCAGCTCGTCCAGCGTCACCGCCGTACCGCCCAGCTCACCCGCGAGCTGCCCCGCGAGCCCCAGCCGCACCGGCCCCGACTCGCAGTCCACGACCACGGAGGCGACCGCGCCGGCCGCGAACAACCGGGCCGCCCGCCCCGCGAGCGCCACCGGCTCCGGCCCACCCGTGGCCCTGCCGTCGGTCACCAGGACCACCAGCGCCCGCCGGGCCGGATCCCGCAGCCGCTCGACCCGCAGCACCTCGTGCGCCTTCAACAACCCGGCCGCCAGCGGCGTACGCCCGCCCGTCGGCAGCGACTCCAGCCGGGCCGCGGCCGCGTCCACGGACGAGGTCGGCGGCAGCGCCACATCGGCGGCCGACCCCCGGAACGTCACGAGCCCCACCTTGTCCCGCCGCTGGTAGGCGTCCAGCAGCAGCGACAGCACGGCGCCCTTCACCGCGCCCATCCGCTGCCGCGCGGCCATCGAGCCGGAGGCGTCCACCACGAACAGCACGAGGTTCCCCTCGCGCCCCTCCCGCACGGCCTGCCGCAGATCGTCCCGGCGCACCACGAGGCCGCGCCCCGACCGTCCCCGGGCCCGCTGATGCGGTGCCGCCGCCTGCACGGTGGCCGCCAGATGCAGCTTGGTCAGCGCCCCCCGGGGCCGCCGGGCCCCGGTGGTCCGCCCGTGCTCGGTCCGCGCCCGCGAACGCCGCCCGGCGGCACCGCCCTCTCCGACACCCGGCACGCTCAGCGCCTTCGTCCGGAACGGCTCGGACGCCCGCGCCGGAGTCTGCTCGCCGGCCCCGGAGCCCTGCGGCTCCCCGTCCTCACCGGCCTCGGGACGCGCGGCCGTGTCGCCGCCCTGGGGGCCGTCGTCGGACTGCGGCGGCTGCCCGCCGCCCCCGCCGGGACCGTCCGGGCCGGGATCCGGGTCCTCGTCCTCGGAACCCCCGAACTCCTCGAGGGTCTCGTCGAGCTTGTCCTCGTCGAGGCCGGGCGCGTCGAAGGGGTTGCGGCGCCTGCGGTGCGGCAGCGCGAGCAGCGCCGCCTGCCGGACGTCCTCGGCGAGCACATCGGTCCGCCCGGCCCAGGCGGCCAGCGCGGTGGCCGTACGGGCCATCACGATGTCGGCCCGCATCCCGTCCACCTCGAACGCGGCACAGGTCGCCGCGATCTGCCTGAGTGCCCCGTCACCGAGCCGCACCGACGGCAGCAACTCCCGTGCGGCGACGATGCGTTGACGTACGGCACTCTCCTCGTCGGCCCACCGGGCAGCGAAGGCGGCCGGGTCGTCGTCGTATGCGAGACGCCGCCGTACGACCTCCACCCGCTGGTCGGGCTCCCGCGAGGCCGCGACCTCTACGGTCAACCCGAACCGGTCGAGCAACTGCGGCCGCAGTTCACCCTCTTCGGGGTTCATGGTGCCGACGAGGAGGAAACGGGCGGCATGCCGGACCGAGACACCCTCGCGTTCGACGTACGACGCACCCATCGCCGCCGCGTCCAGCAGCAGGTCGACCAGGTGATCGTGGAGGAGGTTGACCTCGTCGACGTAGAGGATTCCGCGGTGGGCGTCGGCGAGGAGGCCCGGCTCGAAGGCCTTCACGCCCTCGGCGAGCGCGCGCTCGATGTCCAGGGCGCCGACCAGGCGGTCCTCGGAGGCGCCGACGGGGAGTTCGACCATGCGGGCGGGGCGTCGCGTGCCCGCGCCCGTCTCCTCGTGCGGTCCGTCCGGGCATGCGGGGTCGGGGGCGGTCGGGTCGCAGGAGAAGCGGCAGCCGGGGACCACCGGGACCTCGGGCATCAGCGCCGACAACGCCCGTACGGCCGTCGACTTGGCGGTGCCCTTCTCGCCGCGCACCAGCACACCGCCGACCGCCGGTGACACGGCGTTCAGCAGCAGCGCGAGCCGCAGGTCGTCCTGGCCGACAACGGCCGTAAAGGGGAAGGGAGTGGTCACTTGTCGTCGCCCTCCAAGTCGCCTTCCAGCTCCAGGTACGTGGCGCGCAGCCGCTCCAGCGTGTCGGCGTCCGGCTCGGCCCACAGCCCGCGGTCGGCGGCCTCCAGGAGCCGCTCGGTGATGCCGCGCAGCGCCCACGGGTTGGACTTCTTCATGAAGTCCCGGTTCTCGGCGTCGAAGACGTATTCCGCGCTGAGCTTCTCGTACATCCAGTCGTCGACCACGCCCGCCGTGGCGTCGTAGCCGAACAGGTAGTCCACGGTCGCCGCCATCTCGAAGGCGCCCTTGTAGCCGTGCCGGCGCATGGCCGCCATCCAGCGCGGGTTGACCACCCGGGCGCGGAAGACGCGGTGGGTCTCCTCGCCGAGGGTGCGCGTCTTCACCTGGTCGGGGGTGGCACTGTCACCCACGTACGCCTCGGGGTTGGTGCCCGTCAGGTGCCGCACCATGGCGACCATGCCGCCGTGGTACTGGAAGTAGTCGTCGGCGTCCACGAGGTCGTGCTCGCGGGTGTCGACGTTCTTCGCGGCGACCGCGATCCGCTTGAACGCGGTCTCCATGTCGCCGCGCGCCGCCCGCCCGTCCAGTCCGCGCCCGTAGGCGTAGCCGCCCCAGACGGCGTACACCTCGGCGAGGTCGGCGTCCGAGCGCCAGTTGCGGGCGTCGATCAGCGGCAGCAGACCGGCGCCGTACGCGCCCGGCTTGGAGCCGAAGATACGGGCCGTCGCGCGGCGCCGGTCGCCGTGCTCGGCGGTGTCCTCGTCGGCGTGCGCCTTCACGTAGTTGCGCTCGGCGGGCTCGTCCAGCTCGGCGACCTTGCGCACGGCATCGTCGATCAGGCCCACGACGTGCGGGAACGCGTCCCGGAAGAAGCCGGAGATGCGGACCGTGACGTCGATGCGCGGGCGACCGAGCTCCTCCAGGCCGATGATCTCGAAGCCGGTCACCCGGCGCGAGGCGTCGTCCCACACCGGGCGGCAGCCCAGCAGCGCGAGGATCTCGGCGATGTCGTCGCCCTGGGTGCGCATCGCCGAGGTGCCCCAGACCGTCAGGCCGACGGACTTCGGGTACTCACCCGTGTCCTGGAGGTACCGCTGCACCAGCGAGTCGGCGAGCGACTGCCCGACCTCCCAGCTCAGCCTGGACGGGATGGCCTTGGGGTCGACGGAGTAGAAGTTCCGGCCGGTCGGCAGGACGTTGACCAGTCCGCGCGTCGGCGAACCGGAAGGACCCGCCGGGACGTAACCGCCGTCGAGCGCCTTGAGGATGTGACCGATCTCGTCCGTGGTGCGGGCGAGGCGCGGCACGACCTCGTTGCAGGCGAACTCCAGCACGGCGATGGCGTCGGGGAGTTCGGTGCCGAGGACGTCACGGACGAGCGAGCGGCTCTCGGCCACCGCCCAGCCCCGCTCCTCCATGCCCTCCGCGATCCGGCGGCACAACTGCTCCAGCAGGTCGATGGCGTCGGCGGCCGAACGGGACGGGCCCTCGACGAGTTCGCTCAGCTCGACCGGAACCTTCAGCGGAGCACCCGGCTCCGCGAGCAACTCCTTCTCGACCAGCCCGAAGTGCTCGGCCAGCGAGGCCCGCAGCCCCGGCAGCGCGTTCGCCTGCCCGCCCCACACCTGCGAGGCGCGCAGCACGGCGAGCACCAGGTTCACCCGCGGCTCGCCGACCGGGCCGCCGCCCAGGATGTGGAGCCCGTCGCGGATCTGCACGTCCTTGATCTCGCACAGATAGCCGTCGATGTGCATGACGAACTCGTCGAAGTCGTCGTCGTCCGGCTGGTCGTCCACGTGCAGGTCGTGGTGCAGCTCGGCCGCCTTCACCAGCGTCCAGATCTGCGCGCGCACGGCCGGCGCCTTCGTCGGGTCCAGGTCGGAGACGAGCGCGTACTCGTCGAGCAACTGCTCCAGCTTGGCCAGGTCGCCGTAGGTGTCGGCGCGGGCCATCGGCGGCACGAGGTGGTCGACGACGGTGGCGTGACCGCGGCGCTTGGCCTGGGTGCCCTCGCCGGGGTCGTTGACGATGAACGGGTAGATCAGCGGCAGGTCCCCGAGGACGGCGTCCGGGGCGCAGCCGCCGCTGAGCCCGAGCCCCTTGCCCGGCAGCCACTCCATCGTGCCGTGCTTGCCCATGTGCACGATCGCGTCGGCACCGAAGCTGTTCTCCAGCCAGCGGTACGCCGCCATGTAGTGGTGCGACGGCGGCATGTCCGGGTCGTGGTAGATCGCGATCGGGTTCTCACCGAAGCCGCGCGGCGGCTGGATCATCACGACGACGTTCCCGAACTGCAGGGAGGCCAGAACGATGTCGTCCCCGTCGACGTACAGCGCGCCCGGCGGCTCGCCCCACGCCTCGGTCATCGCGTCCTTCAGTTCCGCGTCGAGCTTGTCGAACCACGCCTGATAGTCGGCGAGCGGCACACGTGCGGGCGCCGACGCCAACTGGTCCTCGGTCAGCCACTCGACGTCGTGCCCGCCCGCCTCGATGAGCCGGTGGATCAACTCGTCGCCGTTGTCCGGGTACTCGGTCACCCCGTAACCGGCCTGCTTGAGCGCGTCCAGCACCCGCACCGCGGAGGCGGGCGTGTCCAGGCCGACCGCGTTGCCGACGCGCGAGTGCTTGGTCGGGTAGGCGGTGAAGACCAGCGCGAGCTTCTTCTCGGCGTTCGGCTTGTGCCGCAACCGGGCGTGCCGTACGGCGATCCCGGCCACGCGCCCGGCCCGCTCCGGGTCGGCCACGTACACGGGCACGTCGTCCGGGCCCTGCTCCTTGAAGGAGAACGGGACGGTGATCAGACGGCCGTCGAACTCCGGGATGGCGACCTGCATCGCCGCGTCCATGGGGGAGAGCGCGGCGTCGGACTCGTCCCAGGCGCTCTTGGACGACGTCAGGCACAGACCCTGCAGCACGGGAACGTCGAGCTCGGCCAGCCTGCCGATGTCCCACGCCTCCTCGTCGCCGCCCGCCGACGCCTGCGAGGCGTGCGTGCCGCCGGCCGCGAGGACGGTGGCGACCAGGGCGTCGGCCCTGCCGAGGATCTCGTACAGCCCCTCGTCCGCGCCGCGCAGCGAACCGCAGTACACGGGAAGCGCGTTGGCGCCGTGCGCCTCGATCGCGTCGCACAGGGTGTCCACGAACGCGGTGTTGCCGCTGAGCTCATGGGCCCGGTAGAAGAGCACGCCGACGGTCGGGCGGCCTTCGCTGAACGTGCGCTCGCCGTGGACGCCGTACTGCGGCATCTTCTGCGGCTCGACGAACCCCTCGCCCGTCAGCAGCACGGTGTCGGAGAGGAACCGCGCGAGCTCGGTGAGGTTGGCGGGTCCGCCCTCGACGAGGTACTTCAGCGCCTCGGCGACCACACCGGCGGGGACGGACGACTCGGCCATCAGCTCGGCGTCCGGCACCGCCTCGCCGCCCAGCAGCACGGTCGGCACACCCGACGCCTTCAGCTTCGCGAGCCCGTCCTCCCAGGCCCGCTTGCCGCCCAGCAGCCGGACGACGGCGAGGTCCGCGCCGTCGAGCAGCGCGGGCAGCTCGCTCTCGACGTCCACGCGGGTCGGGTTGCCGATCCGGTAGTCGGCACCGGAGGCGGCGCTGGCCGCCAGCAGATCGGTGTCGGCGGTCGACAACAACAACACAGTGCTCATGCGGGCGCTCCCGGTGGAATGAAAGGCAGTCCTTGCGGCGCGCCCGACTCGATGAGCCGCCAGAGCGCGTCCGTGTCCGCGTGCTGTTCGATGAGATCGCCGAGCCGGTCGAGCTGCTCCTCGCGCAGCGCGGCGAACGACGTGTCCGGCGCCGGCACGAACCGGCGGCCCGCGGCGGCCGCCACCTCGCGCAGGAACGCCCGTCGGAAACCGTCCGACTCCAGCGAGCCGTGCCAGTGCGTGCCCCAGGTCTGGCCGACCCGGCAGCCGTCCAAGCTGTGTCCATCGTCATCGGAGATGAACGCGTCGCCCCCCGTGATTTCGGCGACCCCGTGGTGGATCTCGTACCCCTCGACCTGCTCCCCGAGGGCCTCGCCGACGGGCCGGGTCAGGGTCTTCTCCCGGGCGAACCGCACCCGCACGGGCAGCACCCCGAGCCCCTCGACCTGCCCGCGCCGGCTCTCGACGTCGTCCTCGATGTGCTCGCCGAGGACCTGGAAGCCGCCGCAGACGCCGAGGATCGGCCGCCCCTCGGCAGCCCTGCGGGTAAGGGCCCTCGCGAGCCCGCGCTCCCGCAGCCACTCCAGGGCGCGGACGGTGCCCCGGGTGCCGGGGACCACCACCAGATCCGCGTCGGCCAGTTCCTCCGGCCGGTCCACGAACCGCACGACGACGCCCGGTTCTGCGGCGAGGGCGTCGACGTCGGTGAAGTTGGACATCAGCGGCACGGCGCACACCGCGACCCGCAGCACGTCCTCACCGACGGGGGAGGAGACCTGGGACTCCCGTACGGCGCCCCGCAGGGACACCCGCAGCCCGTCCTCCTCGTCGATGCCGAGCCCGTGCCGGAAGGGCAGGACGCCGTAGGTGTGCCGCCCGGTGAGGTCGTGCAGCATGTCGAGGCCGGGTTCGAGGAGCGAGACGTCGCCGCGGAACTTGTTGACGAGGAACCCGGCGATCAGCTCCTGGTCCTGACGGGACAGCAGCGCGACGGTCCCGAAGAAGGAGGCGAAGACGCCGCCGCGGTCGATGTCGCCGACGACGAGCACCGGGAGCCCGGCATTGCGGGCGATGCCCATGTTGACGATGTCGGTCCGCCGCAGATTGATCTCGGCCGGAGAGCCGGCCCCCTCACAGATCACCGCGTCATAGGTGCCCCGCAACTCGGCGAGGCACTCCAGCACGGTCCCGAGCAACTGCTGCTGCCGCCCGCCGTGGTACCCGCGCGCACTCAGCTCACCCACTGGCTTGCCCAGCAGCACGACCTGACTGCTCTGCTCACCACCCGGCTTGAGCAGCACGGGGTTCATCAGCGCGGTCGGCTCGACGCGGCACGCCTGCGCCTGCATGGCCTGCGCACGCCCGATCTCGGCGCCCTCGCGCGTCACGAACGAGTTCAGGGACATGTTCTGCGCCTTGAACGGCGCGACTTTCACCCCCTGCCGCACCAGCCACCGGCAGATCCCGGCGGTGACGACGCTCTTGCCGGCGTCGGAGGTGGTGCCGGCGACGAGAAGGCCACCGCCCGTCATGAGGTTCGCCCCTTCGCGATGCGGCGCGCGGCGACACAGACGCCGAGCGCCAGCCAACCGATGCGCTTGGACAGCCGTACGGCCCGTTCGATGTCGTGGGTGCCGACGGCCCGCCCGTTCTGGTTGAGCACGGGCCGGTGCTCGACCCGGCCGCCGTAGGAGAGGGTCCCGCCGAGCCGTACCCCGAGGGCCCCCGCGAACGAGGCCTCGACGGGCCCGGCGTTCGGGCTCGGGTGCGCGTCGGCGTCGGCACGCCAGGCCCGCAGCGCCCCTCGGGGATCGCTGCCGGCGACGGTGGCGAGTACGGCCGTCAGCCGCGCCCCCGGCCAGCCGGCCACGTCGTCGAGCCGCGCCGAGGCCCAGCCGTAGCGCCGGTACCTGGGTGACTTGTGCCCGACCATCGCGTCGAGCGTGTTCACGGCCCGGAAGCCGAGCAGTCCGGGCACGCCGCCGACGGCCCCCCACACCAGGGCCCCCACGACGGCGTCGGAGGTGTTCTCGGCGACGGACTCCACGACCGCCCGCGCGATCCCGTCCGCGTCCAGCGCCTGCGGATCCCGCCCGCACAGATGCGGCAGCCGCGCGCGTGCCCCCTCGACGTCCCCCGCCTCCAGGGCACGCCCGACGGCCCGGGCCTCCCGGGCGAGCGAGGTGCCCCCGACGACGGCCCAGGTGGCGGCGCCGGTCAGCGCGAGTGAGGCGGCCGGGGAGGTGCGGACGGCGCGGGCGGCGACGGCACCCAGCGCGACAGCGCCACCGGCGCACACGGCGGTGTGCACCGCGCCGCGTGCCCTGTCGTCGCGCCACAGCACCCGTTCCACGGCGGCCGCGGCCCGTCCGAACGCGGCGACCGGATGCCCCCGGCGGGGGTCGCCGAGCAGCAGATCACCGAGGAGCCCGGCGGCGGCGCCGTACGCGAAGACGCGATCGGCTCGCATCGGGGTCAGCCGACCGTGAGGTCAGACGAGGGTCTGCTACTGCGTGTCGATCGGCAGGCGGGCATCGCGTTGTGTCCTCACTCAGGGTGTCCACGCCCTGGTTCGACGAGACCGGCGGCGAGAGTTCCTGGCTCCCGGGGATTGCTACCCCGGTGACAGTGGCGGGACCGCGCCGGACTCACACCGGCTTCCTCTTCTGCCGCCGTACTTGGCCCCGGCAGTCCACCACGGGGTTCCGAGGGGCGTCAACTTGCCGTTGACCTGCGACGGAGGAGTGTGCGCAGGCCCATAGGAAGGAGTGTGTCCGGGCCCACTCGGATGGAGCGTGCCCCGAGCGGGGGCCGACCACTCCCTTCGGTGCCAACTCCGGTGCCTGGTCAGCGTGTTGATCGCTGTGACGTCTCGATCGCCGGCAGCTACCGTGTGGTCCCACCGGCTCCTTCCGTACCACAGGACAGGTCCAGCATTTCCATGACAGGCATCACCACGATCGAACTCGACGACGGCTCGTTGCTGCGCGTGGAGACCACTGCGCCCGGCCCGTCGCAATCCGCGCCCGCCAGGTCGTCCTCCACCGCGGACGACGCGTACGAGCCCATCGGCCGGCCACGCGTCGTGCAGAACGTCGGAGAAGCCGCCGACACCCTGCGCGAGGCCGTCGACCGAGTGCGCCCGGCCGTCCAGGACATCGTCGACTCGCTTCGCACCATGCCACGGCGTCCCGACCGGATCACTTTGGAGTTCGGCGTGAAGGTGACCGCCGAGGCCGGTGTGGTCGTGGCGAGAACCGCCGCCGAGGCGCACTTCACCGTGGGAGTGGAATGGGACGCCAGCGTGGGGGGCGCAGCCGATGCCACTTGACGCGTTACCGCTGCGTGCCCGGTACGAACGGGGCGCTGCCCGCGTGTTCGACTCCGAGGGAGTGGTCGCGGGCGCCGGGTTCCTGGTGGCCGATCGACTGGTGTGCACCTGCGCCCATGTGGTGCAGGAGGCGGACGGACGCCGGCCGCGACGACCGGTGACCGTGGACTTCCCGCTGCTGGCGGGAGCCGACCCCGGCCCGGGCGTCCCTGCCGAAGTGGTCTCCTGGCGGCCCGACGACGACATCGCCGTACTGCGGCTCTCCCGCGCGGTGGAGAACACGGAGCCGCTTCCGTTCGCGTACGAGGCGGGCGACGAGTGGGGCAGGCCGATACGCGCCTTCGGGTTCCCCGAGGACGCACCGCGCGGAGTGAACGCCACCGGCGTGCTGCGCGGCCGGCAGCGCGCCGATCGCCTCCAACTCGACCTGGCGGCGCAGGGGGTGGCCATCGGACGCGGCTTCAGCGGGGCCGCCGTGTGGGACGTGGAGCGCGACGCCGTGGTCGGGATGCTGATCACACGCGGCCGTCATGGCATCAGCAGCACCGCCTACCTGATACCGGCGGACCGGATCATCGACTCGGACGTGCCACAGCAGTGCCCGTTCCGCGGCCTGGACCGGTTCGAGGAGGAGGACTTCCGGTACTTCCACGGGCGCGAGAGCGAGGCACGCGAACTCGTCGACGCCCTCGGCTCCCGGCCCATGACCGTCCTCGTCGGCCCATCCGGCAGCGGTAAGTCCTCCCTGCTCAGAGCAGGGCTGCTGGCCGAACTGCGGCGCGCGGGGACGCCCACCGCGCTGCGCATACCGCAGCCCGCCGACTCGGCAGACGCCGCGGCCGAGGACGCGGACGCCTGGGTGGCCGAGGCCGTCACCGCCGCCTGGCAGGCCGCCGCTCCCGACGCCGCCGCCCGCCGGGACAGGTTCGACGCGGTGCGCGAGGCGTGCACCGGGCCGGAGAGCGAGCGGATCGCCCTGCGCGGCCGGCTCTGCGACGAAGTCGGTTCGCGTGGCGCCGTACTGCTCCTCGACCAGTTCGAGGAGTACGCCGCCGCCGTGCCGCACGGTGCGTTACGGGCCTACCGTGTGCTGTCGTCGCTGACGCAGGCTCCCGACCCCGCGCAGGGCGGCGGGCTGCGCGTGGTGCTGACCGCCCGGTCGGCCACGCTGGAGGTGCTCACCGCGGCCGACACGTCGGGCGGGCTGAGCCGCGCGGTGACGTTGCTCGCGCCGATGACCGTTCAGGCGCTGGCCCGCGCCGTGGAGGAACCGGTCAGGGCGGTTCCCGGGCTCCGCCTGGCCGACGGCCTGAGCCGGCGCCTCGTGGACGACGCCGTCGGCGAGCCGGGCTGCCTGCCCCTGCTGCAGTTCGCGCTCACCCAGTTGTGGCGGCGCCGCGAGGCCGGCACCCTCACCCACGCCGCCTACGACGACATCGGTGGCGTCGGCGGCGCGCTGGCCGCGTACGCCGACACCACGCTGGACGAGTGCCTCGCGGACACCGGCGTGGACGAGGACGCCGCCCGTCGGCTCTTGCAGCAACTGACCCGGCCGGACGGGCAGGGCGGGTTCATACGTCGTGCCGTACCGATCCACCGGCTGCCGCCCGGGCAGGCCGAGCTGGCACGCGCGTTGGCCGGACGCCGCCTCCTGGTCTGGGACGTCCGGGAACCCACCGGGGACCAGGACTCCCACGGCACCGTGCATGTGGTCCACGAGGCACTGCTCAAGGAGTGGCCGCGGGTGGCCGGCTGGCTGCGCGACGGCGCCGAGTTCCGCGAGTGGCAGGACCGGACGGAGCGGGACGCCGCCGAATGGGAGGCGCGGGGCAGACCCGCGGGCCTGCTGCCGCACGGAGTACGCCTGGCCCAGGGCCTGGAGTGGCTGCGCTCCCGCGCGGGCGACCTCACCGATTCCGAGCGTGCCTACCTGGAGGCGGGCCGACGGCGGCAACGGCGTGGACTGCGCCGCCTGTGGGCCGTCACCGGCCTGGTCACCACCCTGGCCCTGGTGGCCACGGCTCTCGCGGTGGACACCTACCGGGCGCGGCAACGGGACCTGAACGAGCTGCGGATCGCCGCCGCCGCGGAACTGGGCGAAATGTCCGAACAGGCGGCGGACCGGTCACCCGACAGCTCCTTCCGCTACGCGGCGAGCGCCTGGTCCTTGCGACACACGCCGCAGGCGCGGCAAGCACTGTTCGCACAGTACGTCCGGGCGCAGGACGTGGTGTCCTCGCACAGCGGGTTGTGGCCGGGCAGGGCACAAGCCGTCACGGCGACCCCGGACGGCCGCACACTGGTGGTGACCTCCCAGCCGGACGGCGGGTCGGGGCTGGAGATCACGGCCGTGACCGGCGCCCTCGACGGCAGCCCGCGGGCCGTGCGGCTGCACGGCGTGCCGACCGACCTCTCCATGGAGAGCTTCAGGAACGCCGTCAGCGACGACGGCCGCCGCTATGCGATGTCGAGGCCCGACGGAGAGGTCCTGCTCTGGGACCTGACCGGACCGCGGCCCGCCCCGCGCGAGCTCTCCGGCGCCCTGCCGGATCGCGGCGATGTCTACGGCACGTCCCTCGACTTCTCCGACGACGGCAGCCGCCTGCTGAACCTCCTCAGATTCGAGACGCCGCGCCCGCAGGACGGCGGGCGGCACGCGCTGGTGCGCCTGTGGGACCCGGGCACCGGGCGCGCCCTGACCGTGTCCCAGCGGCCCCTGGCCAGCCAGAAGCCGAAGCAGGCCTGGCTGCTGGGCAGCGGGGACCGGATCGCCGTCGTGCGTGAGGAGACGACGGGCGGTGTCAGGAATCCCGTCTCGTACCACTCCCTGGGCATACATGACACGGCGTCCGGCGAGCACGTGCGGCGGGTGTTCGAGTCGGTGCGGAGTCTGGGGGTGTCCGCGGCCGACCGGGGGCGCGGCGTCTGGGTGTCGCTGGGGGACCCCGCCGACTCGAGCGGCGACCAGCGGTGGTACTCCGTGGTGCCGGGAGAGAACCAGCCGCACGGCACTCTCAGGGGCGGTCTGCGCAGCGTGGACCAGACCGGGTCGTATCTGGTCGACCAGGACGAGACGTCGCTGGCGCAGCGGGGTCAGTTCCGGCGCGTCACCGTCATCGACGCCGGAGGCGACGGCCGCTACTGGAGGGCCACCGTCCCGGGAGGGAAAGGGGACATCGGTGTGGCCGTGGCCGGCGGCGACCGGGGACCGCGCACCCTGCTCGCGGCCGACGGCGACACCCTGCTGCGGGTGCGGGCCATGCCGGTACCCCTGCCACTGGAGGCACGCACGAGAGTCGGCTCGGTGACCGGCCCCGCACTCACCACATCCCCCGACGGTTCGCGCACCGCACGCCTCTACCAAGGCAGGCTGGAGGTGCTCGGCCCCGGTGTCCGGGTGCGCAGCACGCTCCTTCCCGAGCGTGTCCGCCGACAGAACCTCTCCCTGAACCTCATGTGGGTCGCCCGCAAGGGCGAGGACGGGCTGCTGGTGTGGACCGAGTCCTCCACCAACGCGCGGCTGTACGGCGCGGACACGCTCGGCGAGGGGGAGAGCATCACCTGGGACTGCGGCAGAAAGGGCAGCCCCGCGTGGAACGCACCGAAGGACTTCGCCCAACTGCCCGACGGCGACCTGTTGCTGCTGTGCCTGGGCAACAGTCTCGTGCGCATCGACCCGCGCACCATGGTGCAGAGCGGCGCGCCGGCCCACCTCGAACGCAGCCCGCAGGAACGCGCTCTCTTCGAGGAGAGCGGTCAGATCGTGTTGCGGCCGGGCCACCCCGGCCAGGTGGCGGTGGTGCTGGGGCGGTGGCGGGAGCGCGGCCGGATCGAGGTCTGGGACGCGCGGCGCGGCACGCGGGTGGCCCGGTTGGAAGGCCCTCCGCTCAAGTACGGCGCCGTCGGCTGGGTGGCGTTCGCCCCCGACGGTGACCGGCTTGCCGCGATCGAAGCGACGCCCGGGTGGCGTGGTGGCGGGTGGACGACGAACAGCGAGAGGACCACACCACCCGCAGCCTGCCGAAGGTCGATGGACTGCTCGGCGTGATGCGGGACGGGACCCTGGTCGTCGACTCCATCAGCACGGTCGAGCTGCGGTCCGCGGACGACGGCGAACTGCTGGGCGTTCTCGATCAGCCGTCGACCGACGTCCTGGACGCGTGGGGTCTCGGCGACGATGCCCTGCGCCTGATCAGCTACCGGGACGACGTGACCGTCAGCCTCTCGCCCGCCGAATGGCACCGCACCCTGTGCTCGGCCCTGGACGGTCCCGGCAGCCGCGCCCACCGCGACGCCCCCGACCTGGAGCTGGCGCGGAAGACCGCGCCCTGCCCGGCGGACTAGATCGCGGCCGCCCGTCCGTGCCCGGAAACAGAACCGCTCTGTGCGGTCCGTCGCAACGGACCGCACAGAGCGGTGGTGTGCCGGTGAGCGTCAGGCCACGATCAGATAGATCCCGTACGCCACCGCCGCCGTGCAGGCCGCGAAGCAGGCGTACGCGCCCGTGACCGCGAGCGCGGCCGAGTCGCCCTGGGCGACCGCGCGTTCGCGGCGGGACAGGCCCGCGACGCCGAGGGTGAACAGGCCCACCAGGGCCACGGTGACCACGAGGCTGACGCCGAAGACGGAGCCGAGAGCCGCCCAGTCGATCTTCATGCTTCTACTTTCTGGATATCCGGGTAACAGGGCGGGGTCAGACGGTGGCCTGCGAGGGCGCGGGCTCGGTGGACGGGGCCGGGATCGTGGCCGTGAGGTCCTCGGCCGGCGTGCCCGCCGGGGGAGGGGTCACGGCGGCGATGGCGGTGGTGACCACGCCGGGCGCCTCGTCGGTCTCGTTGACGTTGGTGTGGTCGACGACCTCGCGGCGGGAGATCTTCCAGATCGCGGCGCTGGAGGCGACCAGGAAGACGGCGACCACGGCCGTGCCCCAGGTGCCGAAGCCCGTCACGTACTCCGCGAGCGCGCCGACCAGGGCGGCGGCCGGCAGGGTCAGGCCCCAGGCGACGAACATCCGGGTGGCCGTCGACCAGCGGACGACGCCGCCCTTGCGGCCGAGGCCGGCGCCCATCACCGAGCCGGAGACGGAGTGCGTGGTGGAGAGGGAGAAGCCGAGGTGGGAGGAGGCCAGGATGACGGTGGCCGCGCTGGTCTGGGCGGCGAAGCCCTGCTGCGGCTGAAGGTCGGTCAGGCCCTTGCCCATGGTGCGGATGATGCGCCAGCCGCCGAGGTAGGTGCCGAGCGCGATGGCCAGGCCCGCGGAGAGGATGACCCACATGGGCGGGTCGGAGTCGGGGGCGACGGCGCCGCCGGCGACCAGGGCGAGGGTGATGATGCCCATGGTCTTCTGCGCGTCGTTGGTGCCGTGAGCGAGGGAGACCAGGCCGGCGGAGGCTATCTGCCCGGTCCGGTAGCCCTTGGCGGCGGCCTTGCCGTCGGCCTTCTTGCCGAGGCTGTAGGACAGGCGGGTGGCCAGCATCGCGGCGATGCCCGCGACCAGCGGGGCGGCGATCGCCGGGATCAGCACCTTGGTGACGAGCGCGTCGCCGTGGACCGCGCCGACGCCGGCCGAGGCGATGGTGGCGCCGATCAGACCGCCCATCAGGGCGTGCGAGGAGCTGGAGGGCAGGCCCACCAGCCAGGTCAGCAGGTTCCAGAGGATCGCGCCGACCAGCGCGGCGAATATGACCTCGGGACGTATGCCGGTCTCGTCGACGAGACCTTTGGAGATCGTGTTGGCGACCTCCACGGAGAGGAAGGCGCCGACAAGGTTCAGTACGGCGGACATGGCCACCGCGACCTTGGGCTTGAGCGCACCGGTCGAGATGGTGGTGGCCATCGCGTTGGCGGTGTCGTGAAAACCGTTCGTGAAATCGAACGCGAGTGCGGTTACCACCACAATCGCGAGGATCAGCGAGAAGTTTTCCATTTACCCAGGCAATCGTTCGAGGTCATTGGCTGGACGAACGTAGGTAACCTGAGTGAACGAAAGGTGAACTGAGGGGGGCCGCGCGGTGTCCGGGAAGGCCGGATGAGGAGACCTTGACCCGGCGGTTCGCCGCGCGGCCCGTGCGCTGCGGGGCTAGTAGCCTCGCGCGAACTTCCTTAGCTGGGTCATGGAGCCGTTGAAGAGATTCTGATCACCCGGCAGGCTGCCGCCGTTGTCGTACTGCCAGAAGGTCCAGAACTGCCAGCCGGCCGGCATCGAACCGGCCGTCGGCGAGTTGTAGCGGGCTATCCACAGGGCGTGGTTCGAGGCGAAGGCGCGGCTGGTGCCGGTGCAGGTGTTCCACCAGTGGGTCGTGGTGTAGATCACAGGGCGGCGGCCGGTCAGCCGCTTCACCTCGTTGCTGAAGGACTGGATCCAGTCGACCATCTTCGCCTTGCTCAGTCCGTAGCACTTCTGCTTGCCGTACGGGTTGTATTCGATGTCGAGGGCGGGCGGCAGGGTCCAGCCGTCCGACCGCCAGCCGCCGCCGTTGCGGACGAAGAACGCGGCCTGCGTCCTGCCCGACGACTTGTTCGGCAGCGCGAAGTGGTAGGCGCCGCGGATCAGGCCCGCGTTGCGTGAGCCGTTGTACTGCTGGCTGTAGTAGGGGTTGCGGTAGGTGTGGGACTCGGTCGCCTTGACGTAGACGAACTTGGCGCCCTTCGACTTCGAGCTCTGCCAGTCGACGTTCTTCTGATGGGAAGAGACGTCGTGCCCCTTGGGCTTGCTCGCGGCCGCCGCCGGGATCTCGGCGAGGGCGGTTCCGCTGAGGGTGAGGGCCGCCACGGATATCGCTATGAGGCGGGAGCGGTGACGGGACGGTTTGCGATCACGGGCCATATTTCCCCCCGGAATGGCGACGTGCACGACAAATCCCCCAGACAGTACTGGAAGATCGTTGAAAGTCGATCGTTCTCAGGCCAAGGGCGGGGCCCGAGGGATATGACCCCTTATGCACTCTTCCGGAGATCTGCCTTCCGCCCTAAAGTGCCCCGCCCCGGCGGCGACTTGACGCCGCCTCGACGCGCCGGCTGGCAGGATCGCCGCATGGCTGAGCAGCGGCGGGACCAGCGGGGAACGCGGGATGCGCGGGACGGCGCACAGGAAGTGGGGGAGGCGTGGGGCAGGAGTGTGCGCCCCGAGGAGGCGGAGGCCTGGGAGGCCCTCGTGGCGACGGCACGCCGGACCGTCTCCGAGGGGCTGGTCGTCGGCACGTCCGGCAATGTCTCGGTGCGGGTCGGGGACACGGTGCTGGTCACGCCGTCGGGAGTGCCCTACGACCGGCTGTCCCCGCAGGACGTGACGGGGGTCGACCTGGACGGGAACCGGGTGCTGGGGTCGCTGGTGCCGACCAGCGAACTGCCGATGCATCTGGCGATCTACCGCGCCACGGACGCCGGCGCCGTCGTCCACACCCACGCCGTCCACGCGACGGCGGTCTCGACACTGGTGCCGGAGCTCCCGCTGATCCACTACATGGCCGCCGCCCTCGGAGGCCCGGTCCGGGTCGCCCCATATGCGACGTATGGCACCCGGGAGTTGGCCGAGAACATGCTTCGTGCCCTCACCGACCGCACCGCCTGCCTCCTCCAGAACCACGGCACGATCGCCTTCGGCGCGACCCTGGACCAGGCCTACGACCGCACGGCCCAACTGGAGTGGATGTGCCGCGTCTGGCTGACGGCGTCCTCGGTACCTGGACTCGCCCCGAACCTGCTGTCCGAGGAACAGGTGGCGGAGGTGGGGGAGCGGTTGCGGGGGTACGGACAGCGGGCGTGACGGGCGACTCCGGCGGGTGAGTGGCTGCGCGGGCGTGACGGCCGACTGGGCGACCGGTGAGCGGGGTCGGTGCCACCGACGCCCCCGGCCAGGAACGCGCCGGGGATGGCACCGAAACCCGCCGCCCCCTCACTCCGAGTCGCCCTCCCACTGGCCGCTCCCCCCGTCCGCCCGGACACTGGATGGGTGCGCACTGTCAAAGCGACGGCCGCTGCCGTCACCGTGGCTCTGGCCGCCGGCGCCGCGAGCGTCGCCGCCGGGCGGTTCGCCAGTGGCGCCGCACTGACGGCGCCCCCCGGCAGGCCCCTGCCCACCGAACCCCGCCTCACCGTGCACGCCACGGCCGCCGGCCAGATCGCGCTCACCCGCGACCTCGCCTCCCTGCGCCCCGGCACCTACGGCCTGTCCGGTGACGGCTCGCACGCGGTCGTCGGCCCCGTCCTCGCCGCGGCGAAGCACTCCGCCGACACCGTCGTACGCCGCCTCGAACGCGTCACGCACGGCTCCCTCGAGCCCGGCGACAGCGTCTGGCTCACCCCGAACGTCTACGTCGGCAACCCGAGCGCCGCCCTCGGCCTCGACCACGCCGACGTCGACATCCCCGGCGAACTCGGCTCCCTGCCCGCCTGGTTCGTCCCGGGCGCCCGGGAGACCTGGGTCATCGCCGTGCACGGTCTCGGCACGACCCGCGAACATGCCATGAACGTCATGCGGTTCCTCAGCGGCCGCCACTTCCCGGTCCTCGCCCTCGCCTACCGTGGCGACCTGGGCGCACCCCGCGCGCCGGACGGCCTGAACCACCTCGGCGAGACCGAGTGGCGGGACCTGGACGCGGCGATGCGCTACGCCGTGCGGTACGGCGCCAAACAGCTCGTCCTGCTCGGCTGGTCCACCGGCGCGACCATGGCGCTGCGGGCCGCCGCGCACTCGGGACTGCGTGACCAGGTCTCCGGCCTCGTGCTGGACTCCCCGGTCCTGAGCTGGGAGACCACGCTGCGCGCCCTCGCCACGGCCCGTCACACGCCGAGCGCGCTGCTGCCCCTCGCGGTCCGCGCCGCACAGGGCCGCACCGGCATGAGCGCCGGCCGCGCCACCGACGGCGAGGCCGCTGCCCCGCTGACCGTCCCGACCCTGGTCTTCCACGGCCCCGACGACAGGGTGGCCCCCTGGGGCCTGTCCCGCCGCCTGGCCGACGCCCACCCCAACCTGGTGACCCTCCAGAGGGTGGACCGAGCCCCGCACGCGGCCATGTGGAACGCCGACCCCGAGTCGTACGAGGAGTCCCTGCGCCGCTTCATGACGCCGCTCATGTGACGCCTCGGGGACGCGCGTCCCGGGGTGCGGTGATCTCCGTCTGCCAGTGCCTCGTCGGCGCTCCGCCCGTCCGCCGTTCGACCCGCCGTGCCCGCCCGCCTGCGAGGTGGCCGCGTGGGCCGCCCCCGCATCCCCTCGCGGCGGCCCCTCTCCGGCACCGGTCCGAAGGATTCCGTTTAAGGGCGTACCAGTGGCCTGTTATCGGCCCTCAGCCGCTCGCAGGACCCCGTGCGTTGGCCATCCCCGTCGCCCCTCGTGACATTCCGTTTGGGTTTTCGGACCGTCAACCGGAAGACTGCACCCGTGACGTCCCGTATCCCGCGCGACTCCAGGCTTCGACTCGTCCGCCCGCGACCCCTGGCCGCCGCCCCCCGAGCCGTGAACCAGCGACGCCCCCGCCGCCCCGCGCCGCGCCCCCCGGAGGGCACACCTGCCCGGGCCGAGCTGGCCAGAATGGCTCGCTCGGGTCTGGCCGCCGCGGCCCGCGTCGCCCACTGGGCCGACACCGCGCTGCGCCCCGGCCGCGGTGGCACCGACTCCGACGGCAAAGGCACCCTCTCCGACTCGACCGCCGAACGGGCGGCCGCAGACCTGGGCCTGACCGTGGCTCAGGTGCGCGCCGACTGGGACACCGCGCGGCTCGCCGGACTCGTCGAGGTGCACGGCGACAGCGCCCGCCCCGGCTGGCGACTGCGCGCCTGGGACCGCGACGACAGCGCCGTACTGCGCGGCTGGGTGGCCCTCTTCGACGCCTGGTCGCTCGCCCACCCGGAACCCGACGACTTCGAGCACGGCGCGGTCGCCGACGTCGTCTCGGCCCTGCCGCAGGTTCTCTCCTTCCTCCAGCTCTCCGCCGGGCCCGTCCCTGTGGAGCAGTTGCTGGACCTGCTAGAACAGCGCGTCACCGAACTTCGCACCGAGAGGTGCGAGATCCCCTACGGGCCGCGGCCCGAGCCGGTCACCGTCCCGGTCGCCGTCGAGGACACGGCGCTCGCCCCGCTCCTCGACTGGGCTCTGCACGCCCTCGCCTCCGTCGGCGCCCTCACCTGCGGCGACGGACAGGCCACGCTCACCCCGCTCGGGAGCTGGGCGGTCTGGGTCAAGCTGGAGCAGATCTGCGTCGCCGCCCAGAGCCCCGCCGGGAACATCGAGCAGGCCGCCGAGGACATGCTCCGCGGCTGCGCCCAGCTCCGCCCGAACGCCGCCCGTGACGAGTACCGCGCCTGGCTCGCCGCCCGCCCCGTCGGCAGCGCCGTGACCGAACTCCTGGTCGCCGCCCGCGGCGACGACGCCCTCCTGCGCGGCCTCGCCTTCGAAGCGCTGCGCGTCGTCGGCGCCCCCGCCGAGCCCGACGTACGCGCCGTCGTCGACGAGCCCGCCCTGCGGCCGTACGCCCTGCTGTGGCTCGCCGAGTACGACGGCGTGGACCCCGAGGACGCCCACGAGGTGCTCACCCGGGACGAGGCCACCTGGCTGTGGGTCGACACCGCCGCCGCCGTCACCGACCACGGCGAGGCGCCGATGCTCGTCCGGCACCTGGAATCCGCGCTCCAGCCGACCGTCCCCGCGCTCCTGGACGAGGTGCGTGCCGTCGGACACCCCCGCACCGTTCAGGTCCTGGTCGCCCTCGCCGCCGCGCACCCCGACCCCGCCCTCGCCAAGGCGGTGCGTCGCGCCGCCTTCCAGGTGCACACCGGGGGGAGCTGAGCCGGCCCGCCGCTCAGCCCTTGATCTCGGGGGCGTAGGTGCCGAAGCTCCACACATTGCCCTCGAGGTCCCGGGCCATGTAGTCCCGAGAGCCGTAGTCCTGGTCCGTCGGCGGCATCAGGATCTCCGCGCCGTGCTGCACGGCCCGCCGGTGGTGTGCGTCGACGTCGGCCACGACGACGTACACCCCGGTCGTGCCCTCGCGCATCGCCTTGTCGAAGGTGCTGCCGGTGCCCTTCGAACCCAGCATCACCGCGCCGTTGCCCTGCGCCAGCTCGGCGTGCGCCACCGAGCCGTCCTCGCCCTCGTACACCGCGAGCTCCGTGAACCCGAAGGCCTCCGTGAGCTGCTTGATCGCCGCCTTCGCGTCCGCGTAGCGCAGCGTCGGATAGATGCTCGGACGCCCACCGCTCGTGCCTGCCATGCCGATCACTCCTTTGTGATCCCCACCTCTGACGGATGCGCCCAGTCTCGCAGCGACCACTGACAGCGCCCGTGAACCAGGGCCGGGTACCCGGCACGAGGCCGGTCCGGAACGTGCCGCACATCACGGCAGGGCACCCCTCACGGCCCGGGCCTGCCACGGAGTGCCACGAGCCCCCGGTCGAACGCCCGATCCCAGAAAAAGTGGTTGCACGGCCCCGTTAGACTGGCCTCATGGCCATTCTCCTCGCGCATTAGACGGCGGGAACGTCCTCAGCCGCCCATCCCGCCACCCACCTTCCGCCTGGAGTCTGTCCGTGATCTCCGCCTCCGGTATCGAGCTGCGCGCCGGTGCGCGCGTCCTCATCGAGTCCGCGACCTTCCGCGTAGCCAAGGGCGACCGCATCGGCCTGGTCGGCCGCAACGGCGCCGGCAAGACCACCCTCACCAAGTGCCTCGCCGGCGAGGGCATCCCCGCCGGCGGCAACATCACCCGCTCCGGCGAGGTCGGCTACCTCCCCCAGGACCCCCGCACCGGCGACCTCGACGTCCTCGCCCGCGACCGCATCCTCTCCGCCCGCGGCCTCGACCTACTGATCCGCAAGATGCGCGACAACGAACAGCGCATCGCCAACGGCCAGGGCGCGACCCGCGAGAAGGCGCTCAGGCAGTACGAGCGCCAGGAGACGGAGTTCCTCACCAAGGGCGGGTACGCCGCCGAGGCCGAGGCCGCCACCATCGCCGCCGCGCTCAACCTGCCCGACCGGGTGCTCGGCCAGCCGCTGCACACCCTCTCCGGTGGTCAGCGCCGCCGTATCGAGCTCGCCCGGATCCTGTTCTCGGACGCGGACACCCTGCTGCTCGACGAGCCGACCAACCACCTGGACGCCGACTCGATCGTCTGGCTGCGCGACTACCTCAAGACCTACCGCGGCGGCTTCATCGTGATCTCCCACGACGTCGACCTGGTCGAGACGGTCGTGAACAAGGTGTTCTACCTGGACGCCAACCGCGCCCAGATCGACGTCTACAACATGGGCTGGAAGCTCTACCAGCAGCAGCGCGAGGCGGATGAGAAGCGCCGCAAGCGCGAGCGGCAGAACGCCGAGAAGAAGGCCGCCGCCCTGCACTCGCAGGCCGACAAGATGCGCGCCAAGGCCACCAAGACGGTCGCCGCGCAGAACATGGCCAAGCGCGCCGACCGGCTGCTCGCCGGACTCGAAGCGGCACGGGTCTCCGACAAGGTCGCCAAGCTCCGCTTCCCGGAGCCCGCGCCCTGCGGCAAGACGCCGCTGACCGCCGAGGGCCTGTCGAAGTCGTACGGCTCCCTGGAGATCTTCACCGACGTCGACCTGGCCATCGACAAGGGGTCCCGGGTCGTCATCCTCGGCCTCAACGGCGCCGGCAAGACCACCCTGCTCCGGCTCCTCGCCGGTGCGGAGCAGCCCGACACCGGCGCCGTCATCCCCGGCCACGGCCTCAAGATCGGCTACTACGCCCAGGAGCACGAGACCCTCGACCCGGAGCGCTCGGTCCTGGAGAACATGCGCTCGTCCGCCCCGGACCTGGACCTCGTCGAGGTCCGCAAGGTGCTCGGTTCGTTCCTGTTCTCCGGCGACGACGTCGACAAGCCCGCCGGTGTCCTGTCCGGCGGCGAGAAGACCCGCCTCGCCCTCGCCACCCTCGTGGTGTCGTCGGCGAACGTCCTCCTGCTCGACGAGCCGACCAACAACCTCGACCCCGCCAGCCGCGAGGAGATCCTCGGCGCGCTGCGCACCTACAAGGGCGCCGTCGTCCTGGTCACCCACGACGAGGGCGCCGTCGAGGCGCTCCAGCCGGAGCGGATCATTCTGCTGCCCGACGGCGTCGAGGACCTGTGGGGTGCCGATTACGCGGATCTCGTCGCCCTCGCTTGATCGAATGCGTGATCAACAGGCTATGGATCATTCGGCCCATCGGTGATCCATCATCTGTGTGAGATCTCCTCGTACCGAGGTGTGTGCTACATCGAATTCGCGGCCGAGTCCTTTATCGACAAGGGCTCGGCCGTCGTACTGCTCTGACCTGGGGCTTCGTAAAAGAACCCGTTCGGCCGTACGGACAAGGTGCAGCGGAATTCGAGATTCCGCATGTGGGGATGTGCTCCTGTCGTCAAAACCATGTCTCACGGACCTTGCCGAATGGGTGGCCATGAAGCCCCGGAGGGGTGATCATGAGGAGACCAGAGCGCACTTCCCATGAGGAGGCACGGGTGGCCGAGACTCTGAAGAAGGGCAGCCGGGTAACCGGCGCCGCGCGCGACAAGCTCGCGGCAGACCTGAAGAAGAAGTACGACTCCGGTGCGAGCATTCGGGCGCTGGCCGAGGAAACCGGTCGCTCGTATGGCTTCGTTCACCGGATGCTCAGCGAATCGGGCGTCACGCTCCGTGGGCGTGGCGGGGCGACGCGGGGCAAGAAGGCCGCTTCGTCCTGAGCCCGGGCGGCCCATCGGCTTCGATGGTGGCCACCCGGTCGGTCGTCTGACTGGCCGGGTGGTTACTGTGCAGTCACTTAATGGATGCCTTCCGGCATCCAGGATGACCGCACGCATCGGAGGCACCGCATGGCTTCGTCCGACCAGGAACTCGCTCCCCTGCTCGACAAGAACGGCGTACGGCTCACCGTCGACGGCGCGATCGCCACGGTGACGCTGACGAACCCGGCCAAGCGCAATGCGCAGAGCCCCGTCATGTGGCGGACGCTCGCCGAGGCCGGGCAGGTCCTGCCGGGCAACGTGCGGGTCGTTGTGCTGCGCGGTGAGGGCAAGGCCTTCTCCGCCGGTCTCGACCGGCAGATGTTCACCCCCGAGGGGATCGAGGGCGAGCCTTCCTTCGTGGAACTCGCGCGCAGCAGCGACGGTGAACTCGACGCTGCCATCGCCGAGTTCCAGGAGGGCTTCACCTGGTGGCGGCGCAACGACATCGTGTCGATCGCCGCCGTACAGGGCTATGCCATCGGGGCGGGCTTCCAGCTCGCACTCGCCTGTGACGTGCGCGTCGTCGCCGACGACGTGCAGTTCGCCATGCGCGAGACCAGCCTCGGCCTGGTGCCGGATCTGACGGGCACGCATCCGCTCGTCGGTCTTGTCGGCTACGGCCGCGCGCTGGAGATCTGTGTGACGGGGCGCTTCGTGCTGGCCGAGGAGGCCGTGAGCAGCGGCCTCGCCAACCTCGCGGTGCCCGCCGACCAGCTCGACGACGCCGTACGGGACCTGGCGGGGGCGATCGTGGCCGCGCCGCGCGACGCGGTCATCGAGACCAAGGCGCTGATCCGTGGTGCCGTGGACCGCACGTACGACGAGCAGCGGGGAGCCGAGCGGGCCGCGCAGGCGCGACGGCTGCGGGATCTCGCCGGCCTCGGCGAGTGAGCCGCGGGCGGTCAGCCGACGGCCGTCACCAGCACCGCCACCGTCGGATGATCCGCCAGTGCCTCGGGCACCCTCCGGCGGACCTCCCGGGCCACGTCCAGGGCCCGGTGGTCCCTGCTCACCGCGATCTCCACCCGCACATGCCGGTGCGGCAGGGCGGCCGTGCCCTGCCGTTCCTCGATGTGCACCGCCTGCCCCAACCCGCCCATGGCGGCGGTCAGCCGGCCCACGCCCGGGACCGCCAGGGCCGCGGCGGCGACGCGTTCCTCGTCGGGGTGCGCGGGCTCGGCGGCCCCCGCCGGCTCCGGCGGGGGTACGGAATCCGGCTCGGCATCCTCGTCGAGCAGGGCCGTCACCCGTAGGTCCACCTCCGTCACCCTCAGGCCGAGGCGCTCCCTCGCCGCCGCGGTCAGCAGTGCCCGCAGCCTCTCGGCCGTCGTCGGCAGCGGCTCGTTCGCCGTCGCCGCGAAGTCGGCCGTCACCCGCAGCGCGCCCGGGGGCAGGGCGCTCGGCGGTGCCGGCACGACGGCCTCGTGGGCCTCCTCCGGGTCACTGAGCCCGATCCGCAGCACCTCCAGATGCACCCCGCGCATGTCCCCGGCCGCGCGCCGCAGCACGGCCGCGGCCGCCCTCTCGTAGATCCACGCACCGTCGTGCGCGTCGCCCAGCGGCAGCAGCCTGCCGAGGCCGACCTGTTCCCTGACCGCTCGCGTCCACCTGTCCGCCGTCGTCATTAGTCCAGCCTGCCGCATCCCCGGAGCGAGGTGGGGCAACCGCGCTTACGGTGGTGGAAGGAACGACATACCGAAAGGGACGTACGGCGATGACCGAAATGGAGCAGAACCGGACGCAGAACCCTGAGGACACCGCGGCGTCGACGCGCAAGACGATCAAGCGCGCCGGAGGGGACCCGGCAGGCCGCGGGCGGACCACCATCGCCGACGGTGTCGTGGAGAAGATCGCCGGAATGGCGGCCCGCGACGTGGTCGGCGTGCACGCGATGGGCAGCGGGATCAGCCGCACGTTCGGCGCCGTACGCGAACGGGTGCCGGGCACGTCGAAGTCCGTGACCCGAGGCGTCAGTGCCGAGGTCGGCGAGCTGCAGACCGCGCTCGACCTGGAGATCGTCGTCGACTACGGCGTGTCGATCGCCGACGTGGCACGGGAGGTTCGGGAGAACGTGGTCGCCGGGGTCGAGCGGATGACGGGCCTCGAAGTCGTCGAGGTCAATATCGCGGTGAGTGATGTGCAGCTTCCCGAGGAAGAGGAAGAACAGCCGGCGCAGCCCCGGATCCAGTGACGCGGGACGGGGTGAGGGGCCTGCGGCACTGACGACCGAACGGAGTGGACCATGAGCATGGCCGTGGTCGGCATGATCGCCGGCATGGCGCTCGGCTTCGCCGGGTACTTCGGGGGGTTCGGCGCCTTCCTGCTGGTGGCGGCGCTCGGTGCCGTCGGGTTCGTTGTCGGCCGGTTCCTGGAAGGGGACTACGAACTCGGCGACTTCTTCCGTCAGCGTGACGGCCGGCGCGACCGGCGGTGAGGTCCGTGAGCGCCGAGGCCACGGAAAGCGGCAGACCGTCGGCCGTCGTCCCGGCCGGTGAGCGTGGGGCGACCAGGATCGCCGACCGGGTCGTCACGAAGATCGCCTCCCAGGCGGCCCGCGAGGCCGTGGGACGGCTGCCCAAGGACGCCGCCCGGCCCTACGCCCATGTCGTCGTGCGCCCCCAGGCCGCGCAGGGGACCACCGTCGACGCCGCCCGGGTCCGCGTCCACGTCGAACTCGACTACCCCACCGACATCGGTTCCCGGTGCGCGGCCGTGCGTCGGCGGGTCGTGGAGCGGGTAGGCGCGTTGGTGGGCATGGAGGTGCCGGAGGTCGCCGTGCATGTGGAGCGGCTGTACCCGGCGCCCGGACAGGGCGCGGCAGCGGGGAGGACGCGATGAGCGAGTCCCAGGAGTCCGAGGGCACCACGAGGCGACTCCCGGTCCTGGAGAAGGACGCCGGGCCCGAGCCCCTCGACCAGTCGGCATCGGCGGCGGACTACGAGCCCCCGCCCGCGCTCGACGGCGACGGCGGCCGCGAGGGCCGCTTCTGGTCCGCCCGCCGGATCCCGGCCGTGATCACGGCGCTCGTGCTGCTGTTCCTCGCGGGCGTCTTCCTGTACGACATCGCCTCCGTGCGCGCCGAGCGGCCCGCCATGCGCTGGCGCCGGGAACTGGCCGACCAGCTCGCCGAGCGTCCCCTCGACGACATCTGGGTGCTGGTCGGCGCGGGCGTCGCCGCCGTCCTCGGGCTGTGGCTGCTCATCCTGGCCACGACGCCCGGACTGCGCCGGGTGCTGCCGATGCGGCGCACCCACACCGACGTACGCGCCGGACTCCACCGCGACCTGGCCGCCCTGGTGCTGCGCGACCGCGCCATGGAGGTCTCCGGTGTCCAGGCGGTACGGGTACGGATGCGCCGGGCCAAGGCCGACGTCCGGGCCGTCTCGCACTTCCGCGACCTGGACGACGTACGTGCCGACCTGGACGCCACGCTCGCCGACGCGATCAGGGGCCTGGGGCTGTCCCGCCCGCCGGCGCTCTCGGTGCATGTACGCCGGCTCGGACGGAAGGGGTGAGTGCCGTGCTCAGGGTCGTCAACCGGGTGCTGATCGGGTTCGTCGGACTGGTGCTGCTCGTGATCGGTGGCTCGGTGCTCGCGGTGGGCCTCGGTGCCCCCGCTCCCTCCTGGTGGATCCACGACGACCGCCACGACGTGCTGCTCAGCGACGCCGAGCGGACACGCTGGCGCGACGACGGCTGGTGGTGGCCGACGGTCATCGCCGTACTGGTCGTCCTGGTCCTGCTCGCCCTGTGGTGGCTGACCGCGAACCTGCGCCGACGCCGTCTCGCGGAGGTTCTGGTGGACACCGGGGACGGCGAGGGCGCACTGCTGCGGGGCCGGGCCCTGGAGAGCGTGCTGGCGAACGAGGCGGCGGGCCTGGAGGGCGTCCAACGAGCCCGCGTCCACCTGACGGGCAGGCGCAGCGCCCCGGAGACCCGGGTACGGCTCCTGCTGGCACCGCACGTGAACCCGGGAACGGCGTTGAACGACCTCACCGGCCAGGCCCTGGCCCACGCCCGCAACTCGGCGGGCCTGGCGTCACTGCCGGCGGAGGTCCGCCTGAAGGGCGTCAAGCACGGTGCCGAAAGGGTCAGTTGAGCCTCGCTCGGGCCGACTCCTCAGAACCCGTGCCGCATTCCGCCGTCCACGGGCAGCATGATTCCCGTCAGGTAGGACGCGGCCGGCGACAGCAGGAACGCCGCCGCCCGCCCGAACTCCTCCGGGTAGCCGTACCGCCGCAACGGAATGCGTGCCGCGTTCGCGGCCCGGGTCGCCTCCGGGTCCGCGGACAGCCCGTCCAGCTCCCGCACCCGGTCCGTGTCGATACGGGCCGGCAGCAACCCGACCACCCGGATCCCCCGCGGCCCCAACTCGTCCGCGAGCGACTTGGCGAACCCGGCGAGCCCGGGCCGCAACCCGTTCGAAATGGTCAGCCCGGGAATGGGCTCGTGCACCGACCCCGACAGCACGAACCCGATGACGCCGCCCTCGTCGAGCTCCGCCGCAGCCGCGCGAGCGAGCCGCACCGCGCCGAGGAACACCGACTCGAACGCGGTCTGCCACTGCTCGTCCGTGTTGTCCGCGACGAACCCGGCCGGCGGGCCGCCGACGCTGACCAGGATGCCGTCGAATCCGCCGAAGGCGTCGCGGGCGGCGGCGATGAGCCGGGCCGCGGCGTCCGGTTCGGCGTTGTCGACGGCCACCCCGACCGCGTTCGGCCCCAGTTCGGCCGCCGCGTCGGCGACCCGCTTCTCGTCCCGGCCGGTCACGACGACCCTCGCCCCGTCGGCGACCAGCTCACGCGCCGCCGCGTTGCCCAGTCCACGGGTGGCCCCGGTGACGACGTACACCCGATCCTTCAGTCCAAGATCCATGGCCTCTATCCTGCCCCGTCGCCCCCGTACAGGGCGAGGGCGGTGTTCACCAGGCCGATGTGGCTGAAGGCCTGAGGGAAGTTGCCGAGCTGGCGGCCGGAGAGCGGGTCGTACTCCTCGGCCAGCAGACCCACGTCGTTGGTGAGCCCCACCAGCCGGTCGAACAGCTCGCGCGCCTCCTGCTTGCGCCCCGTCATGTGCAGCGCCTCGGCGAGCCAGAACGAGCAGGCCAGGAACGTGCCCTCGCTGCCCGGCAGTCCGTCCACCGTCGCCTCGTCGGTGCTGTAGCGGCGCAGGAAGCCCTGGTGGCTGAGCTCGGCGCGGATCGCGTCGATGGTGCCGATGACACGCGGGTCCTCGGGCGGCAGAAAGCCGACGCGCGGGATGAGCAGCAGCGCGGCGTCCAGTTCACGGGAGCCGTAGGACTGTGTGAAGGTGTTCCGCTCGGCGTCGTAGCCCCGCTCGACCACCTCGCGGTGGACCTCGTCGCGGAACTCCCGCCAGCCCTGGAGGTCGCCCCCTATCTGCGGGTTGCGCTCCAGGGTGCGCACCGCCCGGTCCGCGGCCACCCACACCATCACCTTCGAGTGCACGAAGTGCCGCCGGCCGCCGCGCACTTCCCACAGCCCCTCGTCGGGCTGGCGCCACTGCGAGCGCAGCCATTCGACGAGGGCGACCTGGATGGCCCACATGTGCGGCTTGCTGGGCAGCCCCGACTCCCGCGCCAGCGCCAGCGTGTCCATGACCTCGCCGTACACGTCCAACTGGAGCTGCTCCACCGCCTGGTTGCCGATGCGTACGGGGGCGGAGCCCGCGAAGCCGGACAGCCACGGCACCTCGAACTCGGGCAGCCGGCGCTCACCCGCGATGCCGTACATGATCTGGAGGTCGGCCGGGTCGCCGGCGACCGCGCGCAGCAGCCAGTCGCGCCAGGCCTCGGCCTCCATCCGGTAGCCCGCGGACAGGCCCACGTTGAGGGTGAGGGTGGAGTCGCGCAGCCAGCAGTAGCGGTAGTCCCAGTTGCGGACACCGCCCACCTCCTCGGGGAGCGAGGTGGTGGGGGCGGCGACGATGCCGCCGGTCGGCCGGTAGGTGAGGGCCTTCAGGGTGATCAGGGAGCGGACGACGGTGTCGCGGTACGGGCCGTCGAAGCGGCAGTGCCCCACCCACTTGCGCCAGTCCCGGATGCTGTTGTGCAGCGCCTTGTACGGGTCGACCATCGCTGGGCGGGGTTCGTGCGAGGGGTGCCAGGTCAGGACGAACGCGACCTTCTCGCCGGCCTCGACGGTGAACTCCGAGTGCGTGCCGAAGTCCTCGCCCCAGGTGGGCACCGCGGGGTCGCTGCGCAGCCAGACCGAGTCCGGGCCGGCGACGGCCACCCGGTGGCCGTGGGACTTGCGCACCCAGGGCACGATCGAGCCGTAGTCGAAGCGCAGCCGCAGGGTGCTGCGCACGGTGACCTTGCCGCTCAGCCCCTCCACGATGCGCACGAGGTCGGGGGCGCGGTCGCGTTGGGGCATCAGATCGGTGACCCGGATCGCGCCCTCGTCGGTCTCCCACTCGGTGTCCAGGACCAAGGTGTCCTGACGGTAGGCCCGGTGGGAGCAGAGGCCCTTGGCGTGCTTGGGGGCGATGCGCCAGTGGCCGTTGTCCTTGTCGCCGAGGAGTCTGGCGAAGCAGGCTGCCGAGTCGAACCGGGGCAGACACAGCCAGTCGACGGAGCCGTCCTTGCCGATCAGGGCAGCCGTCTGCTCGTCACTGATCAGGGCGTAGTCCTCGATGCGCGGATGCACGCAATTGCGGGTTCCCCGAGGGCGGGTGGGCCAATCAGGGGTGGGGCCGGGGGAGTGAACTTGCCGTCGCGGACCCGGTGCCGGAGAAGATGACGCCGGGGTGGGCGGGCGCCTGGTTGAGGACCCACAGTCCGATCAGGGTGGCCAGGGCGAACACGACCGCGATGAGGACGGCGAGGACGAGCCGGCGCCGGCGTTCCCGGCGCAGCCACTCGCCGCGCGCCGTGCGATAGGCGTCGGGCGTGGCGTCCGGCACTCCGCCGGCGAGCGCGGCGAGTGCCTCGCGCAGTTCCTGCTCGGTGCGGTCCGCAGAGGTGCCCTGCGACCCGGTCGTGTCTCGATGCGTCATCGCCGGGCCTCCATCGCCTGGGTCAGGGCGGCGAGGCCGCGTGCCGTATGGGTCTTGACGGAGCCGCAGGAGATCCCCATCGCCGCGGCGATCTCGCTCTCCTTCAGCCCGAGCCAGTGCCGCAGCACCAGCGCCTCGCGCTGCCTGGCGGGCAACTGCTGGAGCGCGTCGATCAGGACGCGCTGGTCGTCACGCAGGAGCGCGGTGCTCTCGGCGGACGCGACGACCTCGTCGGCCGGCTTCTCGACGTGCTTGCGGGCCACTTGGAGGTGCCGTATCCGCATCCGCGTCAGATTGCACACGGTGGAGCGCAGATACGCCTCCGCCGCCTCGGCGTCCCTGAGCCGGCGCCATTTGCGGTAGATCTGGTAGTAGGCCTCGGCGACCACGTTCTCCGGATCGTCGGCGCCGAGCAGGACCGCCAGGCGCAGCATCGAGGAGTAGTGCAGCTCGAACAGGCGGGCCAGGCCGGCCTCGCGTGCCGCGTCCGCCGGGTCGCTCACCGCGGGGGCGAGCGGGACGGCAGGCAGGGGAGTGCCGCTGTCGGGTCTCAGATGCTGTCTCACGGGTTGTTCGCTCCCGTCTCGGGGCGCCGCCCGACGCTCAGGCGCGACGGCAGGTCGGTCAGATCGGCGCCGCGCGGGACGCCGAGGCGTTCGAGCACCGCGGTCCCGGCCACGACGACGGTCAGATTGAGGAACAGGGCGGCCAGCCCGGCGTAGATCTCCGGCCCCGAGCCGAG
Organism: Streptomyces sp. NPDC036764; assembly: GCF_055609385.1. Taxonomy (NCBI): domain Bacteria; kingdom Bacillati; phylum Actinomycetota; class Actinomycetes; order Kitasatosporales; family Streptomycetaceae; genus Streptomyces; species Streptomyces sp. NPDC036764. The sequence goes on along the minus strand of NZ_JBVJPT010000006.1, from coordinate 45,966 downwards.
CGGCACGATCGACGAGAAGCCCTGCCGTACGACCATGAAGGTCCCCGCCACCATGCCCACGCCCCACCCGGCGAGCAGCGCCCGCGGATGCAGCCGCGCGGTGAACAGCCCGATCGCAACGGCCGGGAAGATCTGCAGGATCCAGACCCCGCCCAGCAACTGGAGGTTGATGGCGTCCTGGTCGCGCAGCCCGAAGACGAACGCCACCGCGCCCACCTTCGCGGTCAGGGAGACCGCCTTGGCGATACGCACCTGCCGCTTGGGCGTGGCCGTCGGATGGACGTACTCGACATACACATTGCGTACGAAGCTCGTGGCGGCCGCGATCGACATCACCGCCGCCGGGACCAGTGCCCCCACGGTGATCGCGCCGAACACCAGCCCGGCGAGCGGCGCCGGCATCAGCCGGTCCACCAGCATCGGTACGGCCGCCTCGGCCCCGCCCGCCGGGGCGCGGACGCCTGTCGCGAGGGCCGCGATGCCGAGGAAGCCGAACAGCGCGAGCAGCCCGGTCCAGGCGGGCAGCGCCACGGACACCTTGCGCAGGGTGCGCGGGCCGTCGGCGGCGAAGCCGGCGGTCAGCACATGCGGGTACATCAGCAGCGCGAGCGCCGAGCCGAGCGCGAGGGTGGCGTAGGCGGGCTGCTGCTCGGGGGTCAGGAGCAGCGCCGGGCCGCCGAGGCGTTCGGCCGCGCCGTCGAAGACGGGACCCGGGCCGCCGAGCCGGTCGAGGACCAGCCAGGTCACCGCGGTCAGCGACACGAAGACGGCCACGGCCTTCAGCGCCGAGATGACGGTCGGGGCGCGCAGCCCGTGCCGGTAGGTGGCCACGGCCAGCCCCGCGAACAGCGCCACCATCATCAGATCACCGGCCGCACCCCGCGGATACACGCCGCCGGCCGCCAGCACCGCCCGTATCCCGAGCAGTTGCAGCGCCAGATACGGCATCGTCGCGAGGATCCCGGTCAGCGCGACCACCAGGGCCAGCGGCGGTGAACCGTACCGGCCGCGCACGAAGTCGGCCGCCGTGACATAGCCGTGCCGGCGGGCCACGCTCCACAGCCGGCTCAGCAGCACGAAGGCCAGCGGGCAGACGATCACCGTGTACGGCACCGCGAAGAAGGCGGGCGCGCCGTTGCCGTACGCCAGTCCCGGTATGGCGGCGAAGGTGTACGCGGTGAAGATCGTGCCGCCGAGCAGCAGCCAGGTCCACAGCGGGCCGAGGCTGCGGTCGGCCAGTGCCCAGCCCTCCAGGGACGGCAGCCGGTCGTTCGGGCTGAGACGCCGCGCGGTGACGGCGAGCAGCGACGCTCCGCCGATCACGGCGAGAAACGTCGCGGTCATGGCGCCGTCGGCCATGGGTCACCGTCCTTGGTGTGCCTGTACCCCTGCGCATGAGTTGCGCGAACCGGCGGAACGGAGGACAGGAAACCGGCGCGAATTTTCCCGGAATCTCGCTGTCAACCGGTTCCAGGGGGTGGGCAACTCTTGCACAGACCCTCAGCGAGCGGGAGAGGAGCGCAGGTCATGGCACGGACCGGTCATCACCGGCTACGGCGCGTCGCGATCGCCGTACTGCTCCTGGCGCCCGCCGCGGGTCTGCTGTGGGTCCCCTGGTACGCCGGTGCCGGGCCACGGCTGGCCGGGACGCCGTTCTTCTACTGGTACCAGCTCGCCTGGGTGCCGGGCTGCGGCCTCTGCCTGCTCGCCGCGTACGCGCTGACGGACCGGAGCAGCCGTCGGCGCCGACATCGACATCGACATCGCTGAGCCGTACGTCCCCTTCCGCTTCACACCCCGCCTGTTCAGGTCAGGAGCCGCCATGCCCGTATCAGCCATGCCCGAATCCGGTCGTTCCGCGCCGGAAAAGTCACGGATGTCGCCCAAGTCCGTCGCGATCTGGACCGCCGTCGCCCTCGCCGGCGCCCTCGGCTGGGCCGTGCTCGCCCTGTCCCGGGGCGAGGAGATCTCGGCGGTCTGGCTGGTCGTGGCGGCCCTCGGCTCGTACGCGATCGCCTACCGCTTCTACTCGCGCTTCATCGCCCGCAAGGTCCTGCAGGTCGACGACACCCGCGCCACCCCCGCCGAACGCCTGGAGGACGGCGTCGACTACCACCCCACCGACAAGCGGGTGCTGTTCGGCCACCACTTCGCGGCCATCGCGGGCGCCGGCCCGCTGGTCGGCCCGGTCCTCGCCGCACAGATGGGCTATCTGCCCGGCACGATCTGGATCATCGCCGGCGTGATCTTCGCGGGAGCGGTGCAGGACATGATCGTCCTGTTCCTGTCCATGCGCCGGGACGGCAAGAGCCTCGGGCAGATGGCCCGGGACGAGATCGGCAGGGTGGGCGGCGCCGCCGCGCTGATCGGCGTCTTCGCCATCATGATCATCCTGCTCGCGGTGCTGGCGATGGTCGTCGTCAACGCGCTCGCGGAGTCCGCGTGGGGCACCTTCTCGGTCTCCATGACCATCCCGATCGCCCTCTTCATGGGCTTCTACCTGCGCTACCTGCGGCCCGGCCGGGTCGTGGAGACGAGCTTCATCGGCGTGGCCCTGCTGCTGCTCGCCATCCTCGGCGGCGGCTGGATCCAGGACTCCGCACTCGCCGAGTACTTCGTCTGGAGCCCCGAGACCCTGGTCTTCTGCCTGGTCGGCTACGGCTTCGTCGCCTCGGTGCTGCCGGTGTGGATGCTCCTCGCACCCCGCGACTACCTGTCGACCTTCATGAAGGTCGGCACCATCGCCCTGATGGCCGTCGGCGTGGTGATCGCGGCCCCGAACCTCAGGACCGAGCCGGTGACGGACTTCGCCTCGACCGGCGCGGGCCCGGTGTTCGCCGGTTCCCTCTTCCCGTTCCTCTTCATCACCATCGCCTGCGGCGCCCTGTCCGGCTTCCACGCCCTGGTCTCCTCGGGTACGACGCCGAAGCTGATCCGGAAGGAGTCCCAGGTCCGGCTGATCGGCTACGGCTCCATGCTCACGGAGTCCTTCGTCGCCGTCATGGCGCTGATCGCCGCCTGCGTGCTCGAACCGGGCCTGTTCTACGCCATGAACTCACCGGCCGCGCTGCTCGGCCCCACCGTGGACAGCGCCGCCGAGGCGGTGAAGAACCTCGGCTTCACCATCACCCCGGACCAGTTGACCGCCGCGGCCAAGGCGGTCGAGGAGGAGACGCTGGTCGGCCGCTCCGGCGGCGCGCCCACCCTCGCCGTGGGCATGTCGGAGATCTTCTCCGGGGTGCTCGGCGGCGCCGGGATGAAGGCCTTCTGGTACCACTTCGCGATCATGTTCGAGGCGCTGTTCATCCTGACCACGGTGGACGCCGGCACCCGCGTCGGCCGCTTCATGCTCCAGGACATGCTCGGCAACGTCTGGAAGCCGATCGGCCGGGTCACCTGGAAGCCCGGCATCTGGATCACCAGCGCCCTGGTCGTCGGCGCGTGGGGCTACTTCCTCTACGCCGGTGTCACCGACCCGCTCGGCGGGATCAAGCAGCTCTTCCCGCTGTTCGGCATCGCCAACCAGCTCCTGGCCGCCGTCGCCCTGGCCGTCACCACCACCGTCCTGATCAAGTCCGGCAGGCTGCGCTGGGCCTGGGTCACCGGCATCCCGCTGGCCTGGGACGTGGCCGTCACCTTCACCGCCGGCTGGCAGAAGATCTTCTCGGACAACCCGGCGATCGGCTTCTTCGCCCTGCGGGACAAGTACGCGCAGGCGATCGAGGCCGGTCAGCTCCTGCCCGGCGCCACGACGACGGACGACATGCACACCATCGTGCTCAACAACACGGTCGACGGCGTCCTCATGGCGATCTTCCTGCTCCTGGTCCTCACGGTCCTGGTCAACTGCGCGGTGGTGTGCGTCCGCGCGGTCCGCGCCCCCGAGCCACTGCCGACGGCCGAGGTGCCGTACGTCGAGTCCCGCCTCGACGTACCCGAGCGGGAGGACGAGCCGCTGGTGGGGGTCCGGTCATGAGGGCGGTGCGATGGGTGCGTTGGTATGTGCGTGAGCTGACGGCCGTACTGAGCCTGCGGCACCGGGAGGGCCGGCCGGAGGGCCGCTGCTGCTGATGCCGGGGGGCGGCTGCGGGTGGTTCGTGGTTGCTCGCGCAGTTCCCCGCGCCCCTTGAGTAGGTGCACCGGACGTACCTTCAGGGGCGCGGGGAACTGCGCGACCGGCCACAGACGACCCGCAGCCGCCCGAAGTCAGAACCCGACCCGGCGAAACCGCTACACGACAGCCGGCGTCGACTCCTCCGGCACGGCGGCGGCAGCCCCCCGCTCCCGCGCCTCCCGCCGAGCCAGAATCACCCACCCGAGAGGAACCCCGCCCGCGAACAACCACCACTGCAAGGCATACGCGTAATTCAGCGCAGCGTTCTCGTTGCCGGGCTTGCCGATCAGCTCCGGAGTGTCGCCCTTGGGCTCGGGAGCCGTCTGGACGACGTAACCGCCCAGTACCCGGGCACCCAGGCGGCCGGCCTCCTGCTCGCTGTTGATCAGCATGACCTGCCGGTCGGGCAGGCCCTTGAGGTTCTTGATGCCGCTCGCCTCGGTCGTCTCGTCCGGCATCAGCCGCCCGGTGACCGTGACGGTGCCGCTCGGCGCGGCGGGGACCTTGGGGAAGGCCGTCTGACTCGGACCGTCGGCGGGGATCCAGCCGCGGTTGACCAGCAGCACCTTGCCGTCCGTCAGCACCAGGGGCGTCAGGACGTGGAAGCCGACCTCCTCGTCGGCGTTGACGCGCCGCCTGACCACGACCTCCCGGTCGGAGTCGAAGCGGCCCTGCGCGGTCACCGTGCGGTACCGCTCCTTGGTGGTGACCGTGTGCCCCGGCGACGTCAGCTTCTCCACCGGTAGCGGCTTCGCCTCCAGCGCGTCGGCGACCAGTTGGTTGCGGGCGCTGCGCTCCTCGTAGCGGTGCATCTGCCAGAAGCCCAGCCGGATCATCGTGGGGATGAGGATCAGGGTGACCAGCGTGAGGATCACCCACTGCCGGGACAACAGGAAGCGGTACACCCCACGACCGTACAACTCGGTCGTGGGGTGCTCTCAGCCGGGTACCTGCTCACACCTTGTCGACGATCCCCGCCTTTCCTTCCGCGCGGGCGCAGTGGGCGCCGCAGAACCATTGACCGTCGACCTCGACGCCCTGCCCGATGATCTGTACACGGCAGTGCTCGCAGATGGGTGCCATGCGGTGGATCGCACAGGAGAAGCAGTCGAAGACGTGCACCGCGCCCTGCGCGTGCACTTCGAAGGTCATGCCGTAGTCGTTTCCGCAGACTTCACATGTCGCCATGCGCCACAGGGTGAGCGCTCCCCGCGGCGCGGAGCGGGACGGCCCCGGGCGAGTCGCCCGGCAATCACCCGTCCGTACGGTCTACTGCTCCGATGCCGGTTCCACGTCCCGCAGGAGCTGTCCGAATGCCGCCTCGTCCACCACCGGCGTCCCGAACTGCCGGGCCTTGACCAGTTTCGAGGTGCCCGAGTCCGGGTCGTTCGTCACGAGCAGGCTGGTCAGCCGGGACAGGCTCGTCGCCACATGCAGCCCGGCCTCGACCGCGCGGTCCTCCAGCAGGTCGCGCTCGATCGACGTGTCACCGGAGAAGGCCACCCGCATGCCCTGTTTGAGCCTCTTGCCCTCTTCGTAACGGCCTGGGTTGGGATAGGGGCAGGCGGGCCTTTTGCGGGACGGGCGCCAACTCGTCGGCCGATAGCCGCCGCCGTAGCCCCCCGCCTGCTGCCCGATCCGGGGCGTGGCGGTGTCCCGCCACTCGGTCAGCGGCCGGCACTCCTGGAGCGGCAGCCGCATGCTGCCCGCCGCCGCGGCCTTGAGGCTCGGCCGGAAGGCCTCGGCCAGCACGCGCGCGTCGTCCAGCGCGTGGTGCGCCCGCTGCTGGACGACGCCGAAGTGCGCCGCCAGCGACTCCAGCTTGTGGTTCGGCAGCGGCAGCGCCAGCTCCTTGGACAGCGCGATGGTGCACAGCCGCTGCCGCACCGGGGCCTCGCGCTCCGCGCGCGCGTACTCCCGCGCGATCATCTGCCAGTCGAAGACGGCGTTGTGCGCGACCAGCACCCGGCCGTCGAGCCGGGTGGAGAACTCCTCGGCGATGTCCTGGAAGAGAGGCGCCGCTTCGAGCACGTCGCTCGTCAGACCGTGGATCCAGACCGGGCCCGGGTCGCGCTCCGGGTTGACCAGTGTGTACCAGTGGTCCTCGACCTCGCCGCGCGCGTCCAGCCGGTAGACGGCCGCGGAGATTATCCGGTCGTCGCGGGCCAGGCCGGTGGTCTCCACGTCAACGACCGCGTACCCCTGGGGATACGCGGCCGGCCACGCTGTGGGGGACGACGCTGCGGTCGTACGGTCTTCGAGCATGGTCATTGAGGATACGGGCCGCCACCGACAGTCCTCGCCGTCAGGTGCCTTGCCCCGCCTGCCTGTTCGAGCCAGGCGAACGTGGGAACGCCAACCGCCCGGCGGGCACCCGCCGTTGCCGTGGAGCGTCGGTATGTCCCCGATGCCCCGTGCGGTGCGATCCTCCGTATATGACCGAACCGACGCATGGCGAGGCACGCGGCGTCGCGCTGGGGGAGCGGCTGAACTGGCTGCGGGCGGCCGTCCTCGGGGCGAACGACGGCATCGTGTCGACCGCGGGCCTCGTCGTCGGCGTGGCCGGCGCGACGGACGAGCGCTCCGCCCTGCTCACGGCCGGCCTGGCCGGACTGCTCGCCGGATCGATGTCGATGGCGGCGGGGGAGTACGTCTCGGTCTCCACGCAGCGCGACTCGGAGAAGGCCGCGCTCGCCCAGGAGAAGCGGGAGTTGCTGGAGCAGCCGGAGGCGGAGCTTCAGGAGCTGACGCAACTGCTGGAGCACCGGGGGCTGTCCCGGGACGTGGCCCGGGAGGCCGCGGTCCAACTGACGGAACGTGACGCGCTGAAGGCGCACGCGCGCGTGGAGCTCGGCATCGACCCCGACCGGCTGACCAACCCCTGGCACGCGGCGTGGGCGAGCTTCCTGGCGTTCACGGCCGGGGCGCTGCTGCCGCTGCTGGCCATGGTGCTGCCGCCGGCGGACTGGCGGCTGACGGTCACCGTCGTCTCCGTCCTGGCCGCGCTCACCCTGACCGGCTGGAGCAGCGCCCGCCTCGGTGCTGCCGCCCCGGCCCGGGCGATGCTGCGCAACGTGGCGGGCGGCGCGCTCGCCATGGGGATCACCTATGCGGCGGGGTCGCTGCTGGACGTGGCGGGAGCGTAGTGCTGGGGGCCGATCCCCGGCGCCGTTTGTGCAGCTCAGCGCCGCACCCGGCACCCTCGAAGCGCGCCGGGTGCCGACCGCGACGTACCGTGAGAGACGCGCTCACCACCCCTTGAGCGCTCGTACGACGAAAGACGAGAAGGATCCTCGCCATGCGCGCCACCACCATTCACGCCCCCTTCGACATGCGCGTGCAGGACGTGCCCGACCCCGCGGTGCACGAGCCCACCGACGCCGTGGTCCGGGTGCTGCGGGCCTGCATCTGCGGCAGCGACCTGTGGGCCTATCGGGGCGAGGCGGCCCGGCAGCCGGGCCAGCGGATCGGCCACGAGTTCCTCGGCATCGTCGAGGAGACCGGCTCCGAGGTGGGCGGTGTGAAGCGGGGCGACCTCGTCGTCGCGCCCTTCATGTGGTCCGACGGTGTCTGCGACTACTGCCGCGAGGGCCTGACGACCTCCTGCGAGCACGGCGGCTTCTGGGGCTCCGTCGGCTCCGACGGCGGCCAGGGCGAGGCCGTGCGCGTCCCCTTCGCCGACGCCACCCTCGTCCGGTTGCCCAAGGACGCCGCCTCCGACGAGCACCTGCTGTCCGCCCTGCTGACCCTGTCCGACGTCCTGGGCACCGGCCATCACGCCGCTCTCGGCGCCGGGGTCCGCCCGGGTGCCACGGTCGCCGTCGTCGGGGACGGTGCCGTCGGGCTGTGCGCGGTGCTCGCGGCCAAGCGGCTCGGCGCCGAGCGGATCATCGCGCTCGGCCGCCACCAGGTCCGTACCGACATCGCCCGCCGCTTCGGCGCCACCGACGTCGTCGCCGAGCGCGGGGACGCCGCCGTCGAGGCCGTGCGCGAGCTGACGGGCGGACAGGGCGCGCACGCCGTCGTCGAGGCCGTCGGCACCGAACAGTCCATGCGCACGGCCGTCAACGTCACCCGCGACGGCGGCGCGATCGGCTTCGTCGGCGTGCCGCACGGCAGCGGCACCGGGCTCGACCTCGGCGTCATGTTCGACAAGAACATCGCGCTGCGCGGCGGCGTCGCGCCGGTCCGCACCTACATCCCCGAGCTGCTGCCCGACGTCCTGAACGGCACGATCGACCCGTCGCCGGTCTTCGACCTGACCGTGGGCCTGGAGGAAGTCCCGGCCGGCTACAAGGCGATGGACGAGCGCACCGCCCTGAAGGTCCTGGTCACCAACTGAGCCCGGCGCGGGGCCGGCTGACGGCGGTGACGGTTCACCAGCGGATCGGCACCGGCAGCGCCGTCAGCAGCCCCGACAGCGTGACCACCACGCCCAGGGCGACCACCTCCGCCCGCGCGGGGGTGCAGGCGGTCAGCGGGTCGGTCGCGCGGCTCAGCCGGATCCGCGCCCACAGCGCCAGCGCGGCGACGGCCGCCACCAGCAGCACCTTGGCCAGCAATGCCCGCCCGTACGCCGTCCCGGTGAGCTGGTCGAGGATCGTGTCCGACGGCATCCGGCGCAGCGAACTCCACACCCCTGTCGCCGTGATGGCGGCCAGCAGTACGGCCGCCACGCGCGCGTAGAGCCCCAGCAGCGCCGCGCCCGCCTCGCCGGCGCCCCACCCGCGCAGGGTCCGCAGGGCGTACAGCAGTCCGCCCGCCCAGAGCGACGCGCAGGTCAGATGCACCAGCGTCAGACCCGAGCCGAGCAGCGGGCCGTACTCCGTCGTGGGGTGCGCGCGCAGCGCCTCGGCGACCACCACCGCGGCCAGCGGCCAGACCTGGGAGGCCGGCCGGCGCGAGAGGGCGCACAGGCCGGCCGCGGCGAAGGCGTTGACCTCCAGCAGCGCGAGCCTGCCGTCGCGTGAGGCGTACAGGCCGCCGATGTCGAGGTCGGCGGGGCTGTGCGGCACGAGGTTGCCGGAGGAGACGACCGACGCGAGCCCGAGGGCGGCGACGAAGCCGACGGCCGTCGCGTACGGCGCCCAGACGCGCGGCCGGGCCGCGGGAGCGCCGGGCACGGAGCGGGCCAGCCGGTCCACGAACAGTTCCCCCAGCGGGACGCACAGCGCCGCGAAGAGCACCGCACGCAGCAGCGCGATGCCGCCCGTGCCGGGCGCGGCGGCCTCCCCGGTGCCGTGCAGCGCGGCCGAAGGCCCGAGCAGCGGTATCAGCGCCGCGAGCGCCACCAGGGCGACCACGGCGACGGCCCGCACCATGCCGGTGCTGGGTCCGGGCGCGCTCCCGTCGGACACACCGGGGGAGGATCTTGTCAACGTCACCTCAAGATCTTCACAAAACAACGCAGAGCCGGGCAAGTGCCGGAAAACAAGTGAGGGCACGGCATTCCGCCGCCGGTTACGGCATTCCGTCTCCGGCTAAGTCATTCCGCCCCTGGGTACGGCATTCCGCCCCTGGGTACGGCATTCCGCCCCTGGGTACGGCTCCGGCGTTGTCGGCGCTCAGTCCCACCGCGCCGGATCCGCGCCCCACACCCCGGGCGGTCGCGCCCAGTCGCCGGGGCCGCCTTCGAACGACACCGGGGACAGGGCGTACCGCAGCCGCCCGAGCGCGCTGTCCCGCTCGCCGAGCCAGGCGTCCGGCGCCTCGTAGGCCACGTCCCCCTGCGGGCCCGGCCGGATCCCGTCGGTCAGCCAACGAGCCGTACGCGCAAGCGCCAGCCGTACGCAACGCCCGCCGCCCTGTTCGGCCCGCTCGGTCAGCGCCCGCAGGACGGCCGCTGCCAGCAGGTACCCCGTGCCGTGGTCGAGGGCTTGGGCCGGCAGGGCGCCGGGTTGCCCGGCCGACCCCTCCCTCGCGGCGATCCCGGTGGCGACCTGCACCAGGCTGTCGAAGCCCCGCCGCCCGCTCCACGGCCCGTACGCGCCCCACGCCGACAACTGCGCCACGACCAGGCCCGGCCGTCGCTCCGCCAGCGCCCGCGCCGACAGCCCGAACCGGTCCAGGGCGCCCGGCCGGTAGCCGGTGACGACGACGTCCGCCGCCGCGAGCAGTTCCTCGAAGGTGCGGCGGTCGGCCGCCAGGTCCAGCGTCGCCGAGCGCTTCCCGAAGCCCGTGTCGGTGTGCTGGTCGACCAGTTCGGGCCGCTGCGGCGCGTCCAGGCGCAGCACGTCCGCGCCGAGCAGCGCGAGCGTGCGGGTGGCGACCGGTCCCGCGATGACCCGCGTCAGGTCCAGGACGCGCACTCCGGCAGCGGGCAGCAGGGGAGTGCCGTCGAGGGATGGCAGCGCACGCGCGTGTGCCGTGTCCAGCCGCTCGTGCTCGACGAGCGGCCGCCGGGCCACCTCGGCCGCCTGTTCGTGCGCCGCCCACTCCTCGGGCGTACGCAGCGCGACGGCCAGCCCGCCGGCCGCGTACACGGCCTGCTCCACCTCGTGCGAGGACCGCTCGGCGAGCACCGCCCCGACGACGTCCGGATCCTCCCGCGTCACCCCCAGCCCGGCCAGCAACCCGGCCCGGTGATGCGGATAGTTCGCGTGCGTGCGCACCCAGCCGTCCGCCGTCGGCCAGAACCGGGACAGCGGCGCGAACCAGACCGGCGCGCGCCCGTCGACCAGCAGATGCCGCTCACTGACGAACGCCGTGGCGACCGCCCCGTCGTCCAGTCGCACCCGCGGCACCTCGGCGCGCCCGGCCCGCCGCGCCCCCAGCTCGGCGGCGGCCAGCGCGCACGCGCCCACACAGGCGCGCGCCAGCTCCCGTACGGGAAGGCGCGCGTCGAGCGCACCCTCCCGCACCACGGTCGACACCCGCGGCAGCAGGGCGGCATCGCCGCCCACCGCGGTCCAGGCAGTACCGAGTGCAGTCATGACCGCACTATGCAGTACGGGTCTCAGTCGACGGCGTCCAGGGCGTTCACGATCCCGAACCCGTAGAAGCCGTTGACCCGCTTGCCGCCCACGCACACCGCGTCCGGTGTGCCGTCGCCGTTCTGGTCGTACGACTCCGGGCAGCCCGGGTTGTCCGCCTGCGCCTTCAGCAGCGCCTGCAACTGGGCCGGAGTCGCGCTCGGGTAACGGGACTTCAGCAGCGCGGCGACGCCCGCGGCGTGCGGGGAGGCCATCGACGTCCCCTGGAGGTAGCCGTACTGGTTGTTCGGGAGGGTGGCCAGGATGCGGCCGTTCTTCGACGGCGTGTCGGGGATCTGGTACAGCCGGTCGCCGCCGGGAGCGGCGATGTCGACCACGCCGTAACCGTACGAGGAGTAGTACGACTTGAGGTTCTTCACGCCCGTCGCGCTGACCGTGACGATGCCCGGAAGCTGGGTCGGCACGTCGAAGCACTTGTGCGGGTCGACGGTGCGCTCGACCGGCGTCGAGTCGTCGGGGCTGCTGTCGTCGACGAGCGCGTCGGAGTCGAGGTCGTGGTTGGAGTTGCCGGCCGACGCGAGGTTGAGGGTGCCCTTGTGCTGGGCGTAGAGCTGGGCCCGGTTGACGGCGTCCACGATGGCGCGCTGGTCCGGGTCGTCCACGCAGTTGTAGAGCCACGGGTCGACGTAGTAGCTGTTGTTCGTGATCTCCACCCCGTGGTCGGCCGCGAACACGAAGGCGCACACGACGCTTTCGGGGTAGTAGAGGCCGTTGACCGGGTCGCTCACCTTGATGGCGGAGACCTTCACCCCGGGGGCGACGCCCGCGATGCCGATGCCGTTGCGGGGCGCGGCGATCTCACCGGCCACGTGCGTGCCGTGGGAGTCGGCGGTGGTGTACGGCCGCCAGGCGCCCGCGCCGGTGTCCGCCTTGCCGCCGACACAGTTCGCGGACTGGCCGGCGGAGAAGTTCGGCGCGAGGTCCGGGTGGGTGTCGTCGACGCCGTTGTCGATCACGGCGACGGTCACCTTCGGGCTGCCCGGGTTGATCCTGGCGGCCTTGTCGGCGCCGATGGCGCGCAGGTTCCACTGGTCGGCCTCGAGCGGCTCGGCGTCGCCCGCCGCGTTCGACGCCCGCGCTGTCCTCGCGGCCTGCTGCTCCGTCAGGACCTGGACTGGACCCTCGTCCGTCGTCCCGGCGGCGGTCAGCGGCGTCGTGCGCGTCACGCCCGCCGACTGCACGCCGCGCACCTTGCGCATCACGGCGGCGAAGTCGGAGTGCGCCGAATGGACGACGATCACGCCTATCCGGTCGTACGCGATCACGACGGTCCCCCCGGCCGCCTCGATCGCCTTCCGTACCGACTCGATCGTGCGGCGGTCCGGCCTGGTATTGACGACATAGGCCAGGTTGGGCCCGTCCGCGGCCTGTGCGACGGGCTCCGTGGACGGTGCCGCCGAGGCCGCCGTCGGCAGGAAGCCGAGGGAGGCGGTCAGCGACAGAACGAGCGGGACGGCGAGGGCGAGTCGCCGTCTGGACCGCAGATGAGCCATGGGATCTCCACATCATCCGGAACCGGAACCGCCCGAGCCGCGTATGGCTCGGGCAGGTACATGACGAGTGGTGCTGGGGCGAAGCTATCCCTGAACCTCCTGGCCAGCAATCCGGCCGAGGCGACTTCGGAAAGAAGCCCCGGGAGTTGAACCGGTCCTCGCGTGGCGCCGTGACCTTGGACAGGAGGCGCGAGCACGATCGAGCCCCCTGTTGGATCACGCGCCGGGGCCCTAACATCGCCAGCCGGCTCAAGTGATCCATGTCACTGCGAAGAACAGAGCCGCCATGTCCGCACCCGAACCGTCCCCGACCCCCCAACCGTCCCCGTCCACCGTCGCAACAGCGCCCGCAACGCGAGGAGACTCCGTGGCTACCGACGCACCGCCCCCCTCGAAAGAGCAACACAAACTCCCCTCCACCGAGGAGTTCACCGAGGTGCAGCAGAGTGCGGAGTTCGGTGAACTGCGCCGCTCCTACCGCTCCTTCGCCTTTCCGCTGACCGTCGCCTTCATCACCTGGTACCTGCTGTACGTCCTGCTGTCCAACTACGCGGGCGACTTCATGGGCACCAAGCTGTTCGGCAACATCAACGTCGCGTTCGTCTTCGGTATCGCCCAGTTCCTCACCACGTTCCTCATCGCCTGGTGGTACTCGCGCCACGCCGGTACCAAGCTCGACCCCAAGGCCGAGGCCATCAAGACCCGTATGGAGGGCGGCGCATGAGCCCCGCGATGACCCTTGCCGCGAACGAGGCCAGCGAGCACCGGCCGCTGATCATCACCCTGTTCGCCTGCTTCGTGGTTGCGACCCTGTTCATCACCGTCTGGGCCGGCCGCCAGACCAAGGACGCCGCCGACTTCTACGCGGGCGGCCGGTCGTTCAGCGCCTTCCAGAACGGCCTCGCCGTCTCCGGCGACTACATGTCCGCCGCGTCGTTCCTCGGCATCGCGGGCGCCATCGCCCTCTTCGGCTACGACGGCTTCCTGTACTCCATCGGCTTCCTGGTCGCCTGGCTGGTCGCGCTGCTTTTGGTGGCCGAGCCGCTCAGGAACTCCGGCCGCTACACGATGGGTGACGTGCTCGCGTACCGCATGCGCCAGCGCCCGGTGCGCACGGCGGCCGGCACCTCCACGATCGTCGTGTCGATCTTCTACCTCCTGGCCCAGATGGCCGGTGCCGGTGTCCTGGTCTCGCTGCTGCTCGGCATCACCACCGACGCGGGCAAGATCCTCATCGTCGCCCTCGTCGGCGTCCTGATGATCGTGTACGTCTCCATCGGCGGCATGAAGGGCACCACCTGGGTCCAGATGGTCAAGGCCGTCCTGCTGATCAGCGGCACGATCCTCATTACGTTCCTGGTGCTGCTGAAGTTCAACTTCAACATCTCTGATCTGCTGGGCAAGGCCGCCGAGAACAGCGGCAAGGGCGCCGCCTTCCTGGAGCCCGGCCTCCAGTACGGCGCCACCGGCACCTCCAAGCTGGACTTCATCTCGCTCGGCATCGCCCTGGTCCTCGGCACCGCCGGCCTGCCGCACATCCTGATCCGCTTCTACACGGTGCCCAACGCCAAGGCCGCCCGTAAGTCCGTGAACTGGGCGATCGGCATCATCGGCGGCTTCTACCTGATGACCATCGCCCTCGGCTTCGGCGCCGCGGCGCTGATCTCCCAGGACGAGATCATCGCCTCCAACCCGTCCGGCAACACCGCGGCGCCACTGCTCGCCCTGCACCTCGGCGGCGTCGATTCGGCCTGGGGTGCGATCCTGCTCGCCACCATCTCGGCCGTCGCCTTCGCGACGATCCTCGCGGTCGTCGCCGGTCTGACGCTGGCCTCGTCCTCCTCGTTCGCCCACGACATCTACGCGAACGTGATCAGGAAGGGCCAGGCCACCGAGAAGGAGGAGGTCAGGGCGGCCCGCCTCGCCACCATCGGCATCGGCGCCGTGTCCATCCTGCTCGGCGCCCTCGCCCGCGACCTGAACGTCGCCGGCCTGGTCGCCCTGGCCTTCGCGGTCGCCGCCTCCGCCAACCTGCCGACGATCCTCTACAGCCTCTTCTGGAAGCGGTTCACCACCCAGGGCGCGCTGTGGTCGATCTACGGCGGTCTGATCGTCGCCGTCGGCCTGGTGCTGTTCTCGCCGGTCGTCTCCGGCGACCCGAAGGCGATGTTCCCTGACGTCGACTTCGCCTGGTTCCCGCTGAAGAACCCGGGCATCATCTCCATCCCGTTCGGCTTCCTCATGGGCTGGCTCGGCACGGTCCTGTCCAAGGAGGAGCCCGACGCCGGCAAGTACGCGGAGCTGGAGGTCCGGTCCCTGACCGGCACCGGCGCCCACTGAGCAGGCCCCCTCAAGCGGCCGCGTCGTAGATCCCTACGACGCGGCCGCGTCGTACGTCGTGGGATCGGGCCTGTCTCGCTGTCAGTGCGGTCACGTAGGCTCACAGGTGACGGAAGTTGAAACTGGTCGCGTCGAGGGAGGGGGCCCACGTGCTCATCGACACCTACGGCCGGGTGGCCACCGACCTGAGAGTCTCGCTGACCGACCGCTGCAATCTGCGGTGCACGTACTGCATGCCCGAGGAGGGCTTGCAGTGGCTGGCCAAGCCGGACCTGCTCACCGACGACGAGATCGTCCGCCTGATCGACATCGCCGTCACCTCCCTCGGAATCGAGGAGGTCCGCTTCACCGGCGGCGAGCCCCTGCTGCGCCCGGGCCTGGTCGGCATAGTCGAGCGCGTCGCCGCGCTGGCCCCGCGCCCCCAGATGTCCCTGACGACCAACGGCATCGGTCTCAAGCGCACGGCGGCCGCACTGAAGGCCGCCGGCCTGGACCGGGTCAACGTCTCGCTGGACACCCTGCGCCCCGATGCCTTCAAGACCCTCACCCGTCGCGACCGCCACAAGGACGTCATCGAGGGCCTCGACGCCGCCCGCGACGCGGGCCTGACCCCGGTCAAGGTCAACTCGGTACTGATGCCGGGCCTGAATGATGACGAGGCCCCCGACCTGCTGGCCTGGGCAGTGGAGAACCACTACGAGCTGCGGTTCATCGAGCAGATGCCCCTGGACGCCCAGCACGGCTGGAAGCGCGACGGCATGATCACCGCCGGGGACATCCTGACCTCCCTGCGCACCCGCTTCGAGCTGACCGCCGAGGGCGCTGACAAGCGCGGCTCGGCCCCGGCGGAGCGCTGGCTGGTGGACGGCGGCCCACATGTCGTGGGCGTGATCGCCTCGGTCACCCGCCCGTTCTGCTCGGCCTGCGACCGCACCCGCCTGACGGCCGACGGCCAGGTCCGCACCTGCCTGTTCGCCACCGAGGAGACGGACCTGCGAGCCGCCCTGCGCTCCGGCGCACCCGACGAGGAGATCGCCCGCATCTGGCGCCTGGCGATGTGGGGCAAGAAGGCGGGCGCGGGCCTCGACGATCCGTCCTTCGTCCAGCCGGACCGGCCGATGTCCGCAATCGGCGGTTAAGGGAAACGCTCCCAAGGGACGCGGGGAACTGCGCGATCAGCTCCTACCGGGCCCGCGGCCGAAGACATCAAACGTCCCGCGCTTCCCATTCCTTCAACAGGACAACGTCCTTCAAAAACCCCCGTACGCCGAGAAACTGCGAAAGATGCTCACGATGCTCCTCGCACGCGAGCCATGTCTTGCGCCGCTCCGGTGTATGAATCTTGGGATTGTTCCACGCCAGCACCCACACGGCATCGGCACGACATCCCTTGGCGGAACAGATGGGCGTGTCACTCACAGATTCGTCTCACAAGTCGCACACAAAAAGGCGACGCCGAGCAGCCACGGGGGGAGCTGCCCGGCGTCGGTCCGTCGCTCCGACGGGGGATGCGGAGCGCCTACGAAGTATGTCACGGGTAACCCGCCGCCCGGCACCGGAACAACACTATTGATCTGAGCTTTTCCTGAGCTTGGCGCGGAGTCGTCTTTCGGAACCTATCGGTCCGCAGCGTCAAGCACCGTCGCGCGGTTTGCTTTGTGCGCCGGTCTCCGCGTCGTCCGCAACATCTTCCGGGGCCGATTCCGCGAAACCGTCGTTCGTCCGCGGCGGCGTGATCATCGGCCGCATCGGCGCGCTCACGAACGTCGACGGCAGACCCGGCGCATTCTCCCGCCCCGCGTTGGCGATCACCACCGCTATGTACGGAAGGATCGCGCCGAACACCAACGCCACGATCGCCACATGCCGTTCGACGTTCCACAGCGAGGCCGCGAGGATCACCGAAATCGTACGGATCGACATCGAGATGATGTACCGGCGCTGCCGGCCGCGCACATCCTCCTGGAGGCCCGTCCGGGCCCCGGTGATCCGGAACACCTCGGTGTTGCCGCCCGCGTGCAGCTTCCGCATCACATTCCACCATCCGCCCGCATCGGACTCTCCCCCTGCCGGCACCCCTCCGTCCCCGGTCGGGGGCCCGGGCCGGGACACTGTCCACGGTACGCCTCGCCTCCGCCGCCTACGAGACCGGGGCCCCTGCCACCTGGGGGAACGCGGTGAGCCGTAACGCGTACGGCGGTACCCGGCATGCGGCGTACCAGGGCCGGACCAAGACTGGGCGTACTGCTCACCCGAGCCGTACGAGGAGGCAGCCATGGGCTGGTTGTGGGCGATCATCGTGGGATTCGTGCTGGGCCTGCTCGCCAAGCTGATCATCCCCGGCAAGCAGCACAGCCCCCTCTGGCTGACCACCATCTTCGGCATTCTCGGCGCCATCGTCGGCAACTCCATCGCCCGCGCCTTCGGCGTCGAATCGACCCGCGGCATCGACTGGAGCCGGCACATCTTCCAGATCGTCGCCGCGGTGATCATCGTGTACCTGGGCGACATGCTCTACGTGGCAACGATCGGCAAGAAGAAGATCCAACAGACGTAACCGATCAACGCACGTTGGGGCGCTGCCCTTAGGGGCAGCGCCCCAAAGGGGCGCGGGGCTGTATCGATTTGCGGCTCCGCCGCGGGGCGCGATCAACCACGACGAAAGCCGCAGCCCGCAGACCACCGCACCCCGATCCGGCGCCCCCAGCGGAGCGCTACGCGCCGGTGAACTCCACCGCCGCCAGGTTCTTCTTCCCGCGTCGCAGCACCAGCCACCGCCCGTGCAGCAGGTCCTCCTTCGCGGGCACCGCGTCCTCACCGGCGACCTTCACGTTGTTCACGTAGGCCCCGCCCTCCTTCACGGTGCGCCGAGCGGCCGACTTGCTGGCCACCAGCCCGACCTCGGCGAACAGGTCGACCACCGGGCCGAGCTCGCCGACCTGGACATGCGGCACCTCGGACAGCGCCGCCGCCAGCGTCGCATCGTCCAGCTCCGTCAGCTCGCCCTGCCCGAAGAGCGCGCGGGACGCGGCGATCACGGCGGCCGTCTGGTCGGCGCCGTGCACCAGCGTCGTCAGCTCCTCGGCCAGCGCACGCTGCGCGGCCCGCGCCTGCGGACGCTCCTCCGTCTGCTTCTCCAGCTCCTCCAGCTCCGCACGGGACCTGAAGGACAGGATGCGCATGTAGTTCGAGATGTCCCGGTCGTCCGCGTTCAGCCAGAACTGGTAGAACGCGTACGGCGTCGTCATCTCCGGGTCGAGCCAGATGGCGCCGCCCTCGGTCTTGCCGAACTTGGTGCCGTCCGCCTTGGTCATCAGCGGAGTCGCCAGCGCGTGCACGCCCGCATGCGGCTCCAGTCGGTGGATCAGGTCCAGACCCGCCGTGAGGTTGCCCCACTGGTCGCTGCCGCCCTGCTGGAGCGTGCAGCCATGCCGCCGGTACAGCTCCAGGAAGTCCATGCCCTGGAGGAGCTGGTAGCTGAACTCCGTGTAGCTGATGCCCTCTTCGGACTGCAGCCGCCGGGCGACGGAGTCCTTGGTGAGCATCTTGTTGACGCGGAAGTGCTTGCCGATGTCCCGCAGGAACTCGATGGCCGACAGGCCGGCCGTCCAGTCCAGGTTGTTGACCATCGTCGCCGCATTGTCGCCCTCGAAGGAGAGGAAGGGCTCGATCTGCGCGCGCAGGCGGTTCACCCAGTTCGCGACCGTCTCCGGGTCGTTCAGCGTGCGCTCGGCCGTCGGGCGCGGGTCGCCGATCTGGCCCGTCGCGCCGCCGACCAGCGCCAGCGGGCGCAGACCCGCCTGCTGGAGGCGGCGCATGGTGAGGACCTGGACCAGGTGGCCGACGTGCAGGCTGGCCGCGGTCGGGTCGAAACCGCAATAGAACGTGACGGGACCGTCCGCGAGCGCCTTGCGCAATGCGTCCTCGTCAGTGGACAGGGCGATCACGCCACGCCACTTCAGCTCGTCGACGATGTCCGTCACGGTTCTCGTGTCTCCTTGATGATCTCGGGCAGTCGGGTGACAGCCGACTACGAGGTTATACGCCCTGACTGACAGAGCTCATGTTGAAATCGGGGACGCGCAGCGCCGGCATCGCGGCCCTGGTGAAGTAGTCGCCCCACTCCCTGGGCAGCGTCTTCTCCGTGCGGCCGGCCTCGCTCGCCCGCCCCAGCAGATCCACCGGCGATTCGTTGAACCTGAAGTTGTTGACCTCGCCGGTCACCTCGCCGTTCTCGACGAGGTACACCCCGTCCCGGGTCAGGCCGGTGAGCAGCAGCGTCGCCGGGTCGACCTCGCGGATGTACCACAGGCAGGTCAGCAGCAGCCCCCGCTCGGTGTTCGCGACCATCTCCTCCAGCGAGCGGTCCTCGCCGCCGTCCAGGATCAGGTTGTCGATCGCCGGCGCCAGGGGCAGACCGGTCAGCCCCGCGCTGTGCCGGCTGGTCGTGAGGTGCTTCAGCTCGCCCTCGCGCACCCAGTCGGTGGCCGCGAGCGGCAGCCCGTTGTCGAACACCGACTGGTCGCCCCCGGAGGAGTGCGCGATCACGAAGGGCGCGGACTCAAGGCCCGGCTCGTTCGGATCGCTGCGCAGCGTCAGCGGCAGCTCGCTCAGCTTCTCGTCGATGCGCGTCCGGCCGCCCGGCTTGGAGAACACGGTCCGGCCCTCGGCCGCGTCCCGGCCCGACGCCGACCAGAGCTGGTAGATCAGCAGGTCGGCCACGGCGGTCGGCGGCAGCAGCGTCTCGTACCGGCCGGCCGGCAGCTCAAGGCGCCGCTCGGCCCAGCCGAGGCGTACGGCCAGCTCGGCGTCCAGCGCCGTCGGGTCCACGTCCTTGAAGTCCCGGGTGGCGCGCCCCGCCCAGGCCGAGCGGGTGCGGTCCGGCGACTTGGCGTTCAGCTCCAGCGTCCCGTTGGGCTGGTCGTGCCGCAGCCGCAGCCCGGTGGACGTGCCCACGTACGTCGACACCATCTCGTGGTTGGCGAAGCCGTACAGCTCCCTTCCGCCCGCACGCGCGCGTGCGAACGCCTCGCCGAGTGCCGGGGCGAAGTCGGCGAACACGGTGGACGACGTCTCGGCCGGGGCGTCGCCGAAGTCCTGGGACGCCGGTACGTCCGTCACCAGCGGCTGCGCGTCCTCGGCGGGCCCGGCGGAATGTGCGGCGGCCTCGGCGGCCCGCACCAGCGGCTCCAGATCCTCCGCCGTCACGGCCGACCGGGACACGACACCGGAAGCCGTGCCCTCCTTGCCGTCGACGGTCGCCACGACGGTGAGCGTCCGCCCGCGCGTGACGCCGTTCGTGGTCAGCGCGTTGCCGGCCCAGCGCAGATTGGCGGTCGACTGCTCGTCGGCGATGACGACACACCCGTCCGCCCGCGACAGCTCCAGGGCCCGCTCGACGATCTCGTGCGGCTTGTTGGTACGGGCGCTCATCGACCGGCCTCCTGCGTGGTGTTGAGGATGTTGACGCCCTTGAAGAGGGCCGACGGGCAGCCGTGCGAGACCGCCGCGACCTGGCCCGGCTGGGCCTTGCCGCAGTTGAAGGCGCCGCCGAGGACGTACGTCTGCGGACCGCCCACCGCCGCCATGGAGCCCCAGAAGTCGGTGGTCGTCGCCTGGTAGGCCACGTCCCGGAGCTGGCCGGTGATCCGCCCGTTCTCGATCCTGAAGAAGCGCTGCCCGGTGAACTGGAAGTTGTAGCGCTGCATGTCGATCGACCAGGACCGGTCGCCGACGACGTAGATCCCGCGGTCGACGCTGCCGATCAGATCCTCGGTCGACATCCCGGCCGGATCCGGCTGGAGCGAGACGTTGGCCATGCGCTGCACCGGCACATGCCCGGGGGAGTCGGCGAACGCACAGCCGTTGGAGCGCTCGAACCCGGTCAGCTTCGCGATGCGCCGGTCGAGCTGGTAGCCGACCAGGGTGCCGTTCTTCACCAGGTCCCAGGACTGGCCCGCGACGCCCTCGTCGTCGTAGCCGATCGTCGCGAGGCCGTGCTCGGCGGTGCGGTCACCGGTGACGTTCATCAGGTCCGAGCCGTACCGGAGCTTGCCGAGCTGGTCGAAGGTGGCGAAGGAGGTGCCGGCGTAGGCGGCCTCGTAGCCGAGGGCGCGGTCCAGCTCGGTGGCGTGTCCGATGGACTCGTGGATGGTCAGCCACAGGTTGGAGGGGTCGACGACGAGGTCGTACGGCCCCGCCTCCACGCTCGGCGCGCGCATCTTCTCGGCGAGCAGCCCGGGGATCTGCTCCAGCTCGCTCTCCCAGTCCCAGCCGGTCCCCGTGAGGTACTCCCAGCCCCGGCCGACCGGCGGCGCGATTGTGCGCATGGAGTCGAACTCGCCGCTCGACTCGTCGACCGACACGGCGGTGAGCTGCGGGTGCAGCCGCACGCGCTGCTGCGTGGTCACGGTCCCGGCGGTGTCGGCGTAGAACTTGTTCTCGTGGACGGTCAGCAGCGAGGCGTCCACGTGATTGACGCCGTCCGCCGCCAGCAGCCGCGCGCTCCAGTCCGCCAGCAGCCCCGACTTCTCCTCGTCGGGCACGGCGAACGGGTCGATCTCGTACGACGAGATCCATGTCTTCTCGGCGTGCACGGGCTCCCCGACGAGCTCCACCCGCTCGTCCGACCCCGCCGCCTTGATCACCTGGGCGGAAAGCTTCGCCATGGCCACCGCCTGCGACGCGACCTTGGCGGCGGCGTCCAGCGTCAGATCCACCCCGGACGCGAAACCCCAGGTCCCGCCGTGCACCACGCGCACCGCGTAGCCGAGGTCGGTGGTGTCCGAGGACCCGGCGAGCCGGGCGTCCCGCAGGCGCCAGGACGCGCTGCGCACCCGCTCGAACCGGAAGTCCGCATGCTCTGCCCCGAGCGCACGCGCGCGTGCCAGCGCCGCGTCGGCCAGGGCGCGTAGCGGAAGCGCCGTGAAGGCTTCATCGATCGTATGAGGCACGGAGGTCTCCCTGCTGTCGTGGCCTGTCGGCACCGATCATGTCGCGCGGGCGGGCCGGTGGACCACACGTTTCCGGCTGGAGTCGGCACCTTTCTGTAGGGACCCGACAGGGACTCCCGTACGCCACTGTCGGTGCCCGAATGTCCGCGGCCGGGGCGCGACCGATAGGTTTTCGGAGAAGCCGCCTGTCACCGAGCTGTCCGGGCGGGTGTGTCAGACCCCTATCGAAAGGGTGATCCGTTGAGCCGCTCGGTTCTCGTCACCGGAGGCAACCGGGGCATCGGCCTCGCCATCGCCCGCGCTTTCGCCGACGCCGGCGACAAGGTCGCGATCACATACCGCTCGGGTGAGCCGCCGGCCGGCTTCCTCGCTGTCAAGTGCGACATCACCGACACCGAGCAGGTGGAGCAGGCCTACAAGGAGATCGAGGCCGAGCACGGCCCGGTGGAGGTGCTGATCGCCAACGCCGGTGTCACCAAGGACCAGCTCCTGATGCGCATGTCCGAGGAGGACTTCACCTCGGTCATCGACACCAACCTCACCGGCACCTTCCGCGTGGTCAAGCGCGCCAACCGCGGCATGCTGCGCGCCAAGAAGGGCCGCGTGGTGCTGATCTCGTCGGTCGTCGGGCTGTTCGGCGGTCCCGGCCAGGCCAACTACGCCGCCTCCAAGGCCGGACTGGTCGGCTTCGCGCGCTCCCTCGCCCGTGAGCTGGGCTCGCGCAACATCACCTTCAACGTCGTCGCGCCCGGCTTCGTCGACACCGACATGACCAAGGTGCTCACCGACGAGCAGCGCGAGGGCATCGTGAAGCAGGTGCCACTCGGTCGTTACGCGCAGCCGGAGGAGATCGCCGCGACGGTGCGGTTCCTCGCCTCGGACGACGCCTCGTACATCACTGGAGCCGTCATCCCTGTTGACGGCGGACTGGGAATGGGTCACTGATCACCATGAGCGGAATTCTCGAGGGCAAGCGCGTCCTGATCACCGGTGTGCTGATGGAGTCCTCCATCGCCTTCCACGCCGCCAAGCTGGCCCAGGAGCAGGGTGCCGAGATCATCCTCACCGCGTTCCCGCGGCCCACGCTGACCGAGCGCATCGCCAAGAAGCTCCCGAAGCCCACCAAGGTCATCGAGCTCGACGTGACGAACGACGAGCACCTCGGGCGCCTGGCCGACATCGTCGGCGAGGAGCTCGGCGGCCTCGACGGCGTCGTGCACTCCATCGGCTTCGCCCCGCAGGACGCCCTCGGCGGCAACTTCCTGAACACGCCGTTCGAGTCGGTCGCCACGGCCATGCACGTCTCGGCGTACTCCCTGAAGTCGCTGACCATGGCCTGCCTGCCGCTGATGCAGAACGGCGGCTCGGTCGTCGGCCTCACCTTCGACGCGCAGTACGCCTGGCCGCAGTACGACTGGATGGGCCCGGCCAAGGCCGCCCTGGAGGCCACCAGCCGCTACATGGCGCGTGACCTGGGCAAGCAGAACATCCGCTGCAACCTCGTCTCGGCCGGCCCGATCGGCTCCATGGCCGCCAAGTCCATCCCGGGCTTCAGCGACCTGGCCGCCGTATGGGACGAGCGCTCTCCGCTGGAGTGGGACCTCAAGGACCCCGAGCCGGCCGGCAAGGGCATCGTCGCCCTGCTGAGCGACTGGTTCCCGAAGACCACCGGCGAGATCATCCACGTGGACGGCGGCCTGCACGCCATCGGCGCCTGATCTCCCGTACGTCGTCGACGCCCCGTTTCCCGCCGCCGCGCGGGGAGCGGGGCGTCACCCGTTCGGCCCATCCGGCGAGGCGGGCGGGGCCGGCGGCCGCGCACCCTGAAGTACGCGTTCCTCACGCGAACCCCTCTCCCGTACGGCCGAGGAGGTCCCGTTGTGCGCTTGTCCCGCCGCTTGGCCTCAACGACCGTCGCCGTCGCACTCGTACTGCCTGTGTCCTGCGCGGCGATAGCCCACGCGCGTGTGCACCCCGCGGAAACGGCCGCCGAGACGGAGCCCGGGGAGCCGTTCGGTGCCGCGTGCCGGATAGATGTCACCGGCTCCCGGGTCACCGCGTACTGCCACAACCCGTATCCGGAGACCGACAGCGTGACCCTGCACGTGGAGTGCGCCCGCTGGTGGGACCTGGACAGCGACGGCTCCCCGGTGGAAGCCGAGCCGGCGCAGACCGTGCGGCTGACCGCGCGCTGCTGGAAGGAGATCGACTCGGTGTGGGTCAGCCACCGGCGGGAGGGCTGACGCGGCCCGGGCGGCAGTGGAACGGATATCCCGCCGCCTCGTCCGCGGCAGCGGACGCGTCGCCCGTGCGGATCGCGTCGACCAGCCCCGCGTGGTCCAGGTACGCCTCCGGCGTCAGCTCGGTGCCGACGTCGTCGCGCAGCCAGTCCAGCAGCACCTCGCCCAGGTCCGCGTACATCGCGGTCATCACGTCGTTGTGGGAGGCCGCGACGACCGCCAGGTGGAAGGTCGCGTCCGCTGCCACGAACGCCTCCGTGTCGCCCGACTCCCAGGCCTCCTCGCGTCGCGCGAGCAGCGTGTCGAGCTGCTTGAGGTCCTTCTCGGTGCGCCGCACGGCGGCCAGCTTGGCGGCCCCCGACTCCAGCGTGGAGCGCAGCTCGGCGATGTGCCGCGGGTCGGCGTCGGTGAAGCGGCGGTGCATGACGCCGGCCAGCTCGCTGGTCGCCACCACGTAGGTGCCGGAGCCCTGGCGGATGTCCAGCAGGCCGTTGTGCGCGAGGGCGCGGACCGCCTCGCGGACGGTGTTGCGGGCCACGCCGAGCTGCTCGACCAGCTCGGGCTCGGTCGGGATGCGGGAGCCGACGGGCCATTCGCCCGAGGCGATCTGGTTCCGCAAGGCCGCGATGACCTGCTCGGACAGTGCCGAGCGGCGGGGGTTGCTCAGGGGCATGGCACACCTTCGCATGTCAGGACCGGATCCGGGTGGCCCGGGGGTGGACAACCAATCATCCTATGATTCTATGATGGGTCTCATGGCAAGCGAGGAAACCCGGACGGTGACGTCCATGCGCATACGCACCCCTGAGCCACACACCCTCTCGGAACCCCCCACGCGCGCGTGGACGATGCGGCTGCTCGTCGCCGGCATAGTGCTGACCGCACTGAACCTCCGCCCCGCCATCACCAGCCTCGGCGCCCTTCTCGAAGAGGTCCGTGACGGGCTCGGCATGAGCGGCAGCGTGGCCGGAGTCCTCACCTCCGTGCCCCCGCTGTGCTTCGCCCTCTTCGGCGTTGCGGCCCCCCGCCTGGCCCGTCGCTTCGGCCCCGGCGCCGTGGTGTGCGCCGGCATGGTCGCCATCGCCACGGGCCTGCTCGTACGGCCGTACGCGGGCAGCACGGCCGGCTTCCTGGCCGCCACCGCGCTCGCCCTCATGGGCATCGCGGTCAGCAACGTCCTGATGCCGGTCATCGTCAAGCGCTGGTTCCCCGACCGGGTCGGCTCCATGACCGGCCTGTACTCGATGGCTCTCGCCCTCGGCACCGCGTCCGCGGCGGCCGTGACGGTGCCGATGACCGATCTGCTGGGCGGGAACTGGCACAGCGGCCTCGCGGTGTGGGCGGGCCTCGCGGTGGCCGCGGTGGTGCCGTGGATCCCCTTCGTGCGGGACCGGGGCGAGGCGCCCGGCGCGCCCGCCCGGGAGAGGCACGCGCGCGTGGACGCGCCCCCGCTGCGCATCACCCGCAGCCGCACCGCCTGGGCCCTCGCGGTCTACTTCGGCCTCCAGGCCACCGGGGCCTACATCACGATGGGCTGGATGGCGCAGATCTTCCGGGACTCCGGCGTGCACGCCGGCAAGGCGGGGCTGCTGCTCGCCGTCACCATGGTGATGGGCGTGCCGCTGGCCTTCGTCATCCCGCGCCTCGCCACCAGGCTGCCCCAGCAGGGGCCGATCGTGCTCGCGCTGGGCGCCTGCGGCCTCGTCGGCTACGCCGGCCTGTACCTCGCCCCGGTCTCCGGTGCCTGGGTCTGGGCCGTGCTGCTGGGCGTCTCCAACTGCTCGTTCCCGCTCGCCCTCACCATGGTTGGCATGCGCGCCCGGTCCAGCGCGGGAGTGGCCCAGCTCTCGGGCTTCGCGCAGAGCACCGGCTATCTGATCTCCATCCCCGGCCCGCTCCTGGTCGGCGTGCTCTACCAGCACAGCGGCGGCTGGGGGCTGCCGATCGCCCTCATGGCCGGCCTGATGATCCCGCAGATGGCGGTAGGCGTCCTCGCGGGACGCAATCGCACCGTGGAGGACGAGGCGGCCCGCTGACCTCACCCCGGCGAGGCGGGCACGGGCGGCGGGTGGGAGACTTCCGGTATGCCAGTGCTCGACCCGAACCCCCAGAACGGCCAGAAGAAGCTGCTGCTCGTCTTCGGCGCGTTCTTCGCCATCTTCGTGATCATCGGCATCATCGCGACGATCGCCTCACCCTAAAAGGGTCCCCGACGGACGTCCCCAGGCACACGCCGGCGGCCGATGGTGGGGCTAGCACCACCATCCCCTAGGGGGTGAGTGTCAGGGTCAACTGGGTGGATCACCGGATGGGTTGAAGGCCGATCGGTCCGTAACTTCGAAGTGTGGCCGCGACAGGCGGGCACCGACCACTCGAAGATCCGCGGAGGCATCATGTCGGCCCGTACGCACACCCCGCCCCAGCCGGCGTCCACGGGCCGTGCCGAGATCCGGCTGCCCTGGTGGGCGCTCGCCCTGCCGACGCTCGCGTTCATCACGCTGCTGACGCTGATCCTCAACCCGGCGGACGCGCAGGCCGCCAGCGCCGAGCCCGCGATCACCCAGCTCTTCGAGCGCATCCAGCAGCTCATCACGCACTGAGCGCCCCCGGAGGCTCCCGTCAACTACCTGCGCCCCATGGCCTGTTTCGTGCGAAGCTGGATCTCATGAGCGTCGCAGATTCCCGCAGGATCGTCCTCTTCCGGCATGCGAAAGCCGACTGGCCACAGGTGACCGACCATGAGCGGCCGCTCGCCGAGCGGGGCCGCATGGACGCGGCGGAGGCCGGCCGCAGGCTGGCAGACACCGCCATCCCCTTCGACCTGGCCCTGTGCTCCACCGCGACCCGGACCCGGGAGACCTGGAAGCTCGCCGTCCACGAGTTCCAGCACCGGCCGAAAACCGTCTACGAAGAGCGGATCTACGAGGCCTCGCCCGGCGAGCTGATCGCCCTGCTCAACGAAACCCCGGACGACGCGCAGAACGTCCTGCTGATCGGCCACAACCCCGGCGTACAGGGCCTCGCCGACGTCCTGTCCGGCTCGGCCGACGGTGATGCGCGCGAGCGGATGAGCCGCCGCGGCTTCCCGGCCGCCGCCTTCGCCGTCCTGTCCTTCAGCGGCACCTGGAAGACGCTGGAGCCCGGCGTGGCCACGCTGCTCGACTACTGGGCTCCGTCCGAGTGACCGACCCGCACCAAGGGGCCCGGCGCCGTCACGGTGCCGGGCCCCTTCGCACATCGGCCGTCCGGCCGTCGTACGGGCCGGCCGGGGGTGCGGGTCGTCAGTCCTCGTCGTCGTGCATGTCCGCGGCCTCGACCTCTTCGCGGGTGACGCCGAGCAGATACAGGACCGTGTCCAGGAACGGCACGTTCACCGCCGTGTGCGCGGCCTCCCGCACCACCGGCTTCGCGTTGAAGGCGACGCCGAGCCCGGCCGCGTTGAGCATGTCCAGGTCGTTGGCCCCGTCACCGATCGCGACCGTCTGCGACAGCGGCACCCCCGCCTCCGCGGCGAACCGGCGCAGCAGCCGCGCCTTGCCCGCCCGGTCCACGATCTCGCCGGTCACCTTGCCGGTGAGCTTCCCGTCGACGATCTCCAGCGTGTTCGCCTGGGCGAAGTCCAGCCCGAGCCGCTCCTTGAGGTCATCGGTGACCTGCGTGAACCCGCCCGAGACGACTCCCACTTGGTAGCCGAGTCGCTTCAGCGTACGGATCAGCGTGCGCGCGCCCGGCGTCAGCCGCACCTCGCTGCGCACCTTCTCCACCACCGAGGCGTCCAGCCCCGCCAGCAGCGCCACACGCGCGTGCAGCGACTGCTCGAAGTCCAGCTCCCCGCGCATCGCGGCCGCCGTCACCTCGGCCACCTTGTCCTCGCAGCCGGCGTGCGCGGCGAAGAGCTCGATCACCTCGTCCTGGATGAGCGTGGAGTCCACGTCCATGACGACCAGACGCTGGGCCCGGCGGTGCAGTCCGGCCGCGACGACCGCGATGTCGACACCCAGTGCCGCGGACTCCGTCACCAGGCCGGTGCGCAGCGGCTCGGTCTCCGCGCCGGAGACCGCGAACTCCACCGCGGTCACGGGGTACTTGGCGAGCCGGAAGATACGGTCGATGTTGGCGCCGGACTTGGTGATCCTGGCCGCGATGGCGGCCGTCGCCTCCGCGGTGAGCGGGTGCCCGAGCACGGTCACCAGCGAGCGTCCGAGGCCGCGCGGGCGGTTGTCGCCGAGGCCGGAGATGATCTCCGCCTGCATCTTCATGGACTCCGCCCAGCTATGGACGGTCGCCCGCAGATCCCCCTCCATGCCGGCCGGCGGCTGCGTCACGAGCGCGCACAGCGTGATCCGGCCTCGGGTGACGACCTGCTCGATGTCGACCACGTCGACCGAGTAGGCGGCCAGCGTGTCGAAGAGGCCGGCGGTGATACCCGGCCCGTCCTTCCCGAAGATCTTGACGAGAAGAGTGGGGACGGCGGGGATCTCTGAGGTCTGCGAAGCGCTCATGGTGCTTCCACCGTATCCGGCACCCAGTGCCTGCCGCCCCTGAGGTCCGTCTAGCGGACACGGAACTCTGGGTGTCGACCGGGTGGCGAGGGCCTTACGTTCCGGACACCTCTGCACCAGTGGCTGTGAACCGCCCCACGAGCACCTGTGGCCCGACACCTCACGGCCACGTGCCGAACGCCTGCCGGAACCTCACGGGCGTCCCTTCGGCTTCCTCGGCGGCGGGGCAGGAGGAGGTGGCGGCGGAGGCGGCGGCCCGTCGCCCGTCCCGGGCGACGACCCGTTCCCACGCCGCCGGGAGGTCCGGGGCGACCTCGGCGGCGGAGTGAACGGCCGCATGACCGTGGGCGCGCCGTAGATGTCGTCGCCCCGGTCGGGCGGGGGCTCATCGGTCGTGCGGTCACCGCCCGGCGGCCGGGCATCCTCCGGCTCGCGCAACTCCTCCGGCACCCGCAGGTAAGGGTTCGTGGCGGGGTTCGGGGGCCGGTACGGCGTGCCGGGCGCGTACGGCCCTGACCGGCCGGTGTGCCCGGAAGCACCGCGGCCCTCGGCGGCCGTACCCGGATGATCGCTCGCGCCCGCCGCACCCGGATGACCGCCTGCGCCCGCCGTACCGGCATGACCGCCCGCGCCCGCGGTACCCGCATGACCGCCCGCGCCCGCCGTTTCCACGGCACCCACCGTCGCCCCCCGGGCCAACGGCGTCGCCCGCTGTCCCGCGGCCCCGGTCGCGCGGGCCAGCAGCGCACCCACGGCACCCGCCCCCGCGCCCCAGACCGCCCCGAGGACCAGCGCCATGCCGAGGTTCCCCCGCAGCTCCACCCCGGCGCCGAACGCGTCGAAGCCCAGCACCGACAGCGAGGCGTCCACGGACACCTCCGCCAGCCACGCCAGCAACGGCAGGGCCAACGCGGTGACGACCCCGAGCCGCAGCGCACACCGCCCGGCGAAACGCAGGACGCCCGGATCCCGTACGCCCCCGTAGTCACCCGAGCCCCCTATGGACCCGGCCCCCGAGCCACTAACCGACCCGGCACCCGGGCCACCAACCGACCCGGCCCCCGATCCGGCCGCCGACCCGGCCCCCCAGCCGCCCCCGTGGACCACCGGCGTCCGCACAGCCGTCAGCACCCCGGCGAGCAGCATCATCACCGCCGCGGCGACGCCCAGCAGCCACACCCGGCTGTCCAGGTCGGCCAGTCGGCTCAGCGTCACGGACTGGTCGGTGCCGCTGTTCAGGAGGTCGTCCAGGG
The DNA here is from genome assembly GCF_055609385.1 of Streptomyces sp. NPDC036764. Lineage (NCBI taxonomy): Bacteria > Bacillati > Actinomycetota > Actinomycetes > Kitasatosporales > Streptomycetaceae > Streptomyces > Streptomyces sp. NPDC036764. The sequence continues at coordinate 16,079 of NZ_JBVJPT010000006.1, read as the reverse complement.
GATCCGGGAGCAGGCCCACGAGCACTCCCGTCGCCCGGCCGTCGAACGGCACGAACAGGCCGATCGGGATGCCGAGCCATACGCCGTTCGGGGCACCGAGCAGCGCGGCGCCCGCGATCCGCTTGGGATGGTCGTCGCCGATCGCCGCGTACGCCGCCGCCGCGAGACCGGCCACGACCGCCGCCAGCAGCACCGTGACGAGGGCGGACACGGCGGGCCGTACGACACGGTGCACCGCGCCCCAGGCGCGGGGGAGCGGGGTGCGGCGCGAGGCCAGCAGGGCGATCAGCAGGATGCCGGCGGACCAGCCCAGCCCGCCGAGCAGCGTCGGCGCCGTGTCCACGGTGAAGCCGACCGCGGCCTTGGCGTCGATGAGGTCGCCGACCTGGTCGGGGAGCAGCCCGCCGATGTCGCCGACTCCGGGGATCTCGAGACCGCCGCCGCCACCCCCGCCCGGCAGGTCGTCCAGCCCCAGCGAGCTCCCGTCGATCGTGATGACGTCGTGCCCGGCCCACGCCAGGCCGCCCAGCATCGCGACGAACAGCGCGACCACCGTGCCCCCGCGCGCGAGGAGTTCGGCCGGCGCGATCACAACTCCCGCGCCCCGCAACGACCGTAAGAAGAACCACGACAGCAGGACCGCGCCGACGAGGCTCACCCCGAGTGGCGTGATCTCGATGGCGGTCGCCGCCTGGGCGCCGGTCAAGCCGAAGGCGGACACATCCCCGGACGGTGTGACGGAACCACCGGCCCCAAGGGCCACCACAGCCGCGGTCATCGGGCCGAGCGAACTCGCCGAGTCCGCCTCCAGCAGATGGAGTCCGAGCGCCGCGGTGCCCGCCATCCCGATCAACGCCCAGCTCACGGCGGCTATCGCGGAGAGCAGGATGTCTCCCCACGGCAGCCTCGCGCCTTTCGATGCCTCGACGTACGTGGACGCGCTCATGGCAGACCCCCCGATCCGCTGCGCGGCCGTTCGCCGCGCATGTCCCCCTCGCGTGGATTACCACTCTCCGGGCTGGTTTCAACCCCGTCAACGGAACCAGTCGAAGCGCGTGGGCGCGGTCCACACAAGGCCCGGCTTTCGGTCAGGGGGCGGAGCCTGAAATAGTTCCCGACGATGTTCGACATCCCTAGACTCCCTGTGTTGGGGGTAACTCGGGGGACTACTCAGTGGGGCATGGAGTGCCGGAACTCGTACTGGAATTGAATGGAAGGACCTGGACGCTCGATGCGTCCAGGCCCTACACCCTCGGACGCGATCCGCAGGGTGACATCGTGCTCGACGACGCCAGGGTGTCCTGGCGGCATGCCACGATTAGCTGGAGCGGCCGCAGTTGGGTCATCGAGGACCACGGCAGCACCAACGGCACGTTCGTGCAGGGTCAGCGGATCCATCACCTGGAGATCGGCCCGGGCGCGGCCGTGTACCTGGGCAACGCGACCGACGGACCGCGCCTGGACCTCTCCGGCACCGCGGCCTCCGTCGCCACGCCGCAGGTCCAGCCACAACAGCAGCCGTATGCCGCGCAGGGCGCCCAGCCGGGCTGGGCCCAGCAGGCCCCGCCGCAGCAGCAGCCCCAGCAGCAGGCGCAGCAGGCCGGCTGGCAGCAGCCGCAGCAGGCCGCGCACATCCCGCAGCAGCAGGGTCCCGGCGGTGGCGCGGGGGCGCCGCCGGTCTACGGCGACCGCAGCCCCACCACGTTCCACCAGTTCTCGATCGGCCGCGTCATGCGCATCGGCCGTGCGCTGGAGAACGAGCTGGTCGTCTCCGACCTCCAGGTCTCCCGGCACCACGCCGAGTTCCACTCGACACCCGACGGCCGCATGGAGATCCGCGACCTCGGCTCCCACAACGGCACGTACGTCAACGGCCAGCCGATCGCCAAGGGCGGCTCGCAGCTCCTCGGCCCCGCCGACATCGTCGGCGTCGGTCACTCCACGTTCCGGATCGTCGGCGACCGCCTCGAGGAGTTCGTCGACACCGGTGAGGTCTCCTTCTCCGCCCGCCACCTCACGGTCACGGTCGACGGCGGCAAGCAGATCCTCAAGGACGTCTCCTTCGGCGTCCCGGAGAAGTCGCTCATCGCGGTCATCGGCCCGTCCGGCTCGGGCAAGTCGACCCTGCTCAAGGCACTCACCGGCTACCGCCCCGCCAACCAGGGCGACGTCCTCTACGACAACCGGAACCTCTACAAGCAGTTCGCCGAGCTGCGCCAGCGCATCGGTCTGGTCCCGCAGGACGACATCCTGCACAAGGAGCTGACCGTCAAGAAGGCCCTCAAGTACGCGGCCAAGCTCCGCTTCCCGGCCGACACCACGGGGGCCGAGCGCAACGCCCGCATCGACGAGGTGCTGCGCGAGCTGAAGCTCGACATCCACAAGGACAAGAAGGTCACGTCCCTCTCCGGCGGTCAGCGCAAGCGCGTCTCGGTGGCCCTGGAGCTGCTGACCAAGCCGTCGCTGATCTTCCTGGACGAGCCCACGTCGGGCCTCGACCCGGGCATGGACCGCGACGTCATGCAGCTCCTGCGCGGCCTCGCCGACGACGGCCGTACGGTCCTCGTCGTCACCCACTCGGTGGCCGAGCTGGCGCTGTGCGACAAGCTCCTGGTGATGGCGCCGGGCGGCGCGGTCGCCTACTTCGGCCCGCCCGAGGAGGCGCTGAACTTCTTCGGCTACGACACCTGGGCCGACGTCTTCTCCGCCTTCGAGAACTACCGCGACTACGACTGGGCCGGACGCTGGAAGGGCTCGCAGCACTACCAGATGTACGCCGCGGACATCGACGCGATTGCGCCGCAGTCCGTACAGATGCCGCCGATGCAGGCGATGAAGCCGCCGAAGCCGCAGGGATGGCTGTCGCAGTTCCTGACGCTGGTGCGCCGCTATGTGTCGGTGATCGCGTCCGACAAGGGCTTCCTGGCCCTGATGGTGATCCTGCCGGGCGTGCTCGGCGCGGTGAGCCTGCTCATCGACTCGGGCAAGGGCCTGCTGCCCAACCCGCCCAGCCCGCAGACCGGCCGGATCATCCCGAACGGCACGGCCACCACCGTGCTGCTGATCCTCGCGGTCGGCGCCTGCTTCGCCGGCGCCGCGAACTCGGTGCGTGAGCTGATCAAGGAACGGGTCATCTACGAGCGGGAGCGCGCGACCGGCCTGTCCCGCTCGGCGTACCTGATGTCCAAGGTCTTCGTGCTCGGCTTCATCACCGTGCTCCAGGGCCTGATGGTCGGCGTCATCGGCTTCGCCAGCCGGGAGATCCCGGAGGAGGGCCTCGTCTTCGGCAAGCTGACGCTGCTGGAGCTGTCGGTGCCGATCATGGCGCTGGGCTTCACCTCGATGATGTTCGGCCTGATCATCTCGGCCCTGGTGAAGACCGCCGAGAAGACCATGCCGCTGCTGGTCATGTTCGCGATCATCCAGGTGGTGTTCACCGGCTGCCTCTTCGCCCTCAACGGCTCGATCGGCGCCAACCAGATCTCGTATCTGATGCCGTCGCGCTGGGCGGTGGCCGCCGCGGGCGCCACGCTGGACTTCAACAAGATCAGCCCGCCGGGCCAGGGCGAGAGCAACGACCCGCTGTGGGAGCACGCGGTCGGCGTCTGGGCCATGGACATGATCGCCCTGATCGTCCTGGGCGTGATCTGCGGCATCTTCGTGGCCCGCTTCCTGCGCCGCCACGAGCCCGAGGTCATGCGCAAGTAGCCGTCCTCGTACAGCGCCCGAAGGGCGGCACCCCGTCAGGAGGGTGCCGCCCTTCGGCGTACGGATCAGAGGCCCGCGCCTACCTCGCTCAGTACGCGCTGTTGACGTTGTCGATCGAGCCGTACCGGTCGGCCGCGTAGTTGGCGGCGGCGGTCAGGTTCGCGACCGGGTCGTACTGGCTCCAGGCCGTGCCCGGGACGTGGTACGCGTCGAAGGTCGGCTTGATGACCTGGAGCAGACCGATCGACGGGACGCCGTTCTGGGCGTTGATGTCCCAGTTGTTGATCGCGTTCGGGTTGCCCGAGGACTCCCGGATGATGTTCTTGTGCAGGCCGTGGTAGGTGCCCGGGATGTTGTGCTTCTTCATGATGTCCAGGGCCTCACGGATCCAGCCGTCGAGGTTGTTGGCGTAGCTCTTCTTGACGGCGACCGGCTTGACCGCGGCGCGCTTGGCGGACCGGCTCGCGGCCTCCTTCGCCTTGCGCTCGGCAGCGGCCTTCTTCGCGGCGGCGGCCTTGCCGGCCCGCTGCTTGGCGGCGGCCTTGGCGGCCACGTGCTTGTCGTGGGCCACGGCGGCCTGGTGCTTGGCGGCGGCCACGGCGGCCTTGTGCTTGGCCACCAGCGCCTCGGCCTTCACCTTGTCGGCGGCGAGCTGGTCGGTGACGCTGCCCTTGACGTCCTTGATCTGCTCGTTGCTGTAGGCCACCTTGCCCGCGGGGGCTTCGGCCGTGGTCGTCTGGGCGTTTCCGGGTACGGCGGAGATTGCCAGGGCGGCGGCACCGAGAGTGGTGACACCAGCGATCGCGATCTTCTGACGCTTGTTGATGGAACGACTCAGACCACGGTTCTTGGCGTTCTTGAGCATGGCAGTAGGACCTCTTCGAATAGCGCGGAGGTCGCTCGTTGTCCGACGCGGGACACGGGTGCTTCCTGCACAAACGCCGCGGGCTGAACCCACGGCGCTGAGCGACGAGAGCCATTGTTAGCGGCCGCAAAATTGCCTGGCAAAGGTGTGACGTACGATCCCCGATAGTGGAGCCAGGAAGGGCAAAATAGGACAGACAGGGCCGTCTGTGCCGCTCAAAAGGGACGTCACTACCTACTACGGACTTTCGTACGTGATGTGGGCCCTATGCGCGGGCTCACATCAGGCGTGTATCGGTCTCACCAACAGTTGCTGGAGCAATGCTCTGCGTGAGGGTTCTCCGCCGGGAGGATGAGGTGCACGTCGCCGAACTCGTGCCACAGGTAGAGCCCGCGCAGCGCCTCCTCGTAACTACGGCTGATCGCGGCCCGCCCGGCGACCGCCTCCAGCATCAGCAGATGCGATGCCTCAGGCTCGTGCAGCCCGGTCAGCAGCCCGTCCACCACCCGCACCCCCCGCTCCGGCGTCACGACGAGATCCGTCCACCCCTCACGCGCGCGTACGACCCCGTCGGCGTCCACCGCCGACTCCACGGCCCGCACGGCCGTCGTCCCTACGGCGACGACCCGGCCGTCCCCGGCCTTCACCGCGTTGATCAGCCGCGCGGACGCCTCCGGCACCGCGAACCGCTCCGGATACGGCGGCTCGTGCGCCTCGGCCGAGGCCACCCCGGTGTGCAGACTGATCGGCGCGATCTGCACACCCCGGCTGACCAGCTCCGTCACCATCCCGGCCGTGAAGGGCCGCGCCGCACTCGGCATCTCCGCGCTGCCCGCACCATCGGCCGACGGCAGCGCGAACACCGTCTGGTACACGGACAGCGGCTGATCACGCTCGGTATAGGAGTAACGGATGGGCCGCCCGTGCTCCCGCATGAGCCCGAGGATCCCCGAGCCCGCACCGGCCGCCGAGGGAGCCGCCTCGCCCCCTGGCCTGTGACGGTCCGCACGCCCACTCCCCAGGGCCCCGGCGACCCGAGCCCACCGCAGCCGCTCGCTCCCCGCGCTCACCGGCTCCTCCAGGACCAGCCGCAGCCCGCCCGGCAGCCGCACCTCAGTACCCGCGGGCGCTCCCGCACGCGCGCGCGTGGTGCCCCGCTCGTCGGGATCGCGCAGCTCGACGGCCCACCGCCCGTCATCCCCGCGCGTGGAGAAGTGCACCACCACGCGTGCGTGCCCGATCCGCCCGTCCACGGCCGCGGCCAGCGTCTCCGAGGTGTTGACGACCAGCAGATCCCCGGCCCGCAGCAGCCGCGGCAGCTCAGCGAACGCGTGGTGCGACACCGCGGTGCCCCGCGACACCAGCAGCCGTACGGCGTCCCGGCCCAGCCCCGGTCCACGCTGCTCGGCGGGAACCCGCGCCGACAACTCCTCCGGCACCCTCACCGCCAGCGTCATCGCCGCCCCTCCAGCAGAGCGGGAGCCCCGTAGCGGCCGCTCGCCGGACGCTCGTCCAGCAACTGCAGGAACGCCGGCACCACACTGGCCGGCGCGGGCCGCGGATCGTCGTCGTCCGGTACGGCCGCCGTGTACAGGTCCGTGGCCATGTCCCCGGGGTCGACCGCCCACACCCGCAGCCCGGGCTCCTCCTCGCCGAGCACGGCCGCGAGATGGTCCAGCGCCGCCTTCGACGCCCCGTACCCGCCCCATGTCTCGTACGCCTCGGCGGCCGCGTCCGAGCTGACCGTGATCACGGCGCCCGTCCCGGCCGCCCGCAGCAGCGGCAGTGCCTCCTGCACCAGGGCCAGCGCGGCGACCACGTTCACCTCCAGCGCCCGCCGCAGCCCCTCCAGCGGCAGCGCCTCCAGCCGCAGAAGCGGCTCGGCGCCCAGTGCGCTGGCGTTGCTCACCAGCAGATCGACGCCGCCCAGCCTCCAGGCGGCCGCCACCAGAGCGGCCCGGTGCCCGGCGTCCGTGACGTCCCCCGGCACGGCCGTCACGCGCGTGCCGTGCGCGTCCCGTAGCCCGGCCGCCGTCTCCTGGAGTACCTCCGGCGTCCTGGCGTCCAGCACCAGATCCCAGCCGCGCGCGGCCAGCGCCTCGGCGAGCGCCCGCCCCAGCCCCTTCGAGGCCCCCGTGATGATCGCTACCGGCATGACAACCGTCCCCTCGTCCCAGCCGCCTCGGATCGGCGGTGCCCTCAACGTAGGAACGGGCCCGCCGGCCCCGCCTCGGACGCGGGCCGCAACATCGCGGGGCCCTTCGTCCTAAGCCGCGCACCCGGGACGTTCGACCTACGCCGCCGATCGGGGGACCAAAGGACTAGGACCACGGTCCTGGCCGGCCGGCACCACAGGTCCGATCCGGCTGTCACACCCCGCCGGTACCGTGAGGGCATGAGTCAAGCCCCCAGGTCCGGCCTAGCCGCGGTGAGCTCCGCGTTGCTGGCCATGAGCAGGCATCTGGAGGTGCGCGACGTCCTCAAGACGATCGTCGCCTCGGCCCGCGAACTGCTCGACGCGCAGTACGCCGCACTCGGCGTGCCGGACGACCACGGAGGCTTCGCCCAGTTCGTCGTCGACGGGGTCAGCGACCACCAGTGGAAGGCCATCGGCCCGCTGCCCCGCCAGCACGGCATCCTCGCCGCGATGCTCCAGGACGCCAAGGTCGAGCGCCTCGCCGACGTCCGCAAGGACCCCCGCTTCGAGGGCTGGCCGTCGGCGCACCCCGACATGTCCGACTTCCTCGGCCTGCCGATCCGCGACGGCGACGAGGTCATCGGCGCCCTGTTCCTCGCGAACAAGCTGCGTTCTGTGGGGGGACACCCCCCACACCCCCCGAGCCCGAAGCCGGAAGGAAGCTGCGGCTTCACCGAGGAGGACGAGGAACTCCTCTCCATCCTCGCCCAGCACGCCGCGATCGCCCTGACCAACGCCCGCCTGTACGAGCGCAGCCGCGAGCTGACCATCGCCGAGGAGCGCTCGCGCCTGGCCCACGAACTGCACGACGCGGTCAGCCAGAAACTGTTCTCGCTGCGCCTGACGGCCCAGGCCGCCACCGCCCTGATCGACCGCGACCCGTCCCGCGCCAAGGGCGAGCTGCACCAGGTCGCCGCGCTCGCCGCCGAGGCCGCCGACGAACTGCGCGCCGCGGTCGTCGAGTTGCGCCCCGCAGCCCTCGACGAGGACGGCCTCGTCGCCACCCTGCGCACCCAGATACAGGTCCTGGACCGCGCCCACACCGCCCGCGTCACCTTCGCCGGCCGCGGCGTGAAGGCTCTGCCCTCCTCCCAGGAGGAGGCACTGCTGCGCGTCGCCCAGGAGGCCCTGCACAACGCCCTGCGGCACTCCGGCGGCGAGCACGTCGACGTGACGCTGGACCGGCGCGGCAGCGGAGCCGTGCTGCGTATCACGGACGACGGCAGCGGCTTCGACCCGAAGGCGATCCGCCGTGCCGGACGCCACCTGGGCCTCGTCTCCATGCGGGACCGGGCGAGCGGCGTCGGCGGCACGCTGACCGTGGAATCGGCGCCCGGCAAGGGCACCGTGATCGAGATGGAGGTCCCCGGTGGCTGACGCAATCAAGGTGCTGCTCGTCGACGACCACCAGGTGGTCCGCCGGGGCCTGCGCACCTTCCTCGAGGTGCAGGACGACATCGAGGTCGTGGGCGAGGCCGCGGACGGCGCCGAAGGAGTGGCCCGCGCCGAGGAGCTGAGGCCGGACGTCGTCCTCATGGACGTCAAGATGCCGGGGATGGACGGCGTCGACGCCCTGCGCAAGCTCCGCGAGCTGGACAACCCCGCGCGCGTGCTCATCGTCACCAGCTTCACCGAACAGCGCACGGTGATCCCGGCCCTGCGCGCGGGCGCCGCCGGGTACGTCTACAAGGACGTCGACCCGGACGCGCTCGCCGGAGCCATCCGCTCGGTCCACGCCGGCCACATCCTGCTCCAGCCCGAGGTCGCCGGCGCCCTGCTGTCCCAGGAGGAGGCCAACTCGGGGCAGGGGAGAGGGGGATCGCTCACGGAGCGGGAGCGCGAGGTGCTCAGCCTCATCGCGGACGGCCGCTCGAACCGCGAGATAGCCAGAGCCCTGGTCCTGTCGGAGAAGACCGTCAAGACGCACGTCTCGAACATCCTGATGAAGCTCGACCTCGCAGACCGCACCCAGGCCGCCCTGTGGGCCGTACGCCATGGCGTGACCGGCTGAAACGCTCTCCGCACGGCATCACGGACGGCAATACGGAGGGTTCCGCTCCGGACTGAGATTCATACCGTCGTGGGAATGTCCCCCGGATGGCGCATCCTTCGCGGATCTCCGCCGTTCTCCAGTGCGTGCTGCGGCGACTGCCGCGGCAATCGCAAGGAGGGCTTAGAAGTGAAGAACCTGAAGAAGGCAGCGGCCGTGACGATGGTGGCGGGTGGCCTGCTGGCCGCCGGTGCCGGAATGGCCTCCGCCACCGACGGCGCGCACGCCGACGGCCAGGCCGTGGGCTCCCCGGGCATCGCCTCGGGCAACCTCGTCCAGGCCCCGGTCCACATCCCGGTCAACGTCTCGGGCAACAGCGTGAACGTCGTCGGCATCCTGAACCCCGCCTTCGGCAACCTGGCCGTCAACAAGTGACGACCCCCCAAAACAGGCAGTGACCTCCGGCCCCCCGGGTTTCCCCGGGGGGCCGGTCTGCGTCGACGGGGGGCCGGGTCTCGAGGGGCGGGTCCCTCTCAGCGCCGGTCAGTCACACCCCAGCCCGTCCAGCGTTTGAGGACGAGGCCCCTTCAGGGCCGACACGGGGGCCTGGGGGCAGAGCCCCCAGGCACGCTCACACGAACGCCGCACCAAGAACCCGACACTCACCGCACGCCCCGCTCCCGCTCCTCCACAACGGAGTTGTACGCAGCCACCTGCGCCCGCCGAGCCACCCGCTCCACCGGCCGCAACGCCTCCGTCCGAGCCACCATCTCCGCGGAGCTCACCGCACCCCCGTGCCCGTTCTCCCGCGCCAGCGACAGCAGCATCCCCACCCGCTGAGCCAGCTCCAGCACCCGCACCGCCCGCGGCGGATACCCCGGCGCCAGCATCTCCCGCCCCCGCTCGGCCCGCGCCCGGTACGCATCGATCGCCGCCTCGGCCACCGGCCCCGATCCGGCCACATCAAGCCGGGACAGCACCTCGGTCGCCTCCCGCAGGCCCTCCGCCAGCTCCCGCTCGGCCTCACCCAGCGACGGCACGTCCGCGGGCGGCGCCTCCCGTACCGGCAGCACCTGCCAGACGACCTCGGCATGCACATCACCGTCGGGCCCGGCCTCGTACACCTCCGGCACCAGCCCGAGCGCGGCACCGTGGCAGATCACCGCCTCCTCGGCATCCATCGCCCGCGCGTTGAACTCCGGAGGCCCGCTCAGCCCCAGCGGGTGCCCCGGCGCGGGCAGCGCGACCCGCAGCGCGCTCACCCCGAGCGTCCGCAGCCGTCCCAACCCCAGCGTGAGCCCCACGGGCGCCGACTCGCCGGGCAACCCCTCCACCCGGTGCGCGGCGTCGTCGCCGACGATCTCCTGCACGGCGTCATCCGGTGAGACAAGCCCGGCCAAAAGGGCATTTCCCCAAGCGGCAAGACGTCCTGAACGTGGTTCCGAAAGCATGCCCCCAGCCTAAGGACCGGACCGATGGAATGAAGGGGTGGACCGGTGGCGTAGATTTCGTTGAGGGCTGCGCCCACGGGCGCACGCGACCACTGAGACGCCGAGACCGGTCACACTGCAAGGGGAGACAACGCGCTCATGAGCGATGTTCTGGAGCTTCAGGACGTATCTGTGGTCCGTGAGGGCCGGGCTCTGGTGGACCAGGTCTCCTGGTCGGTCAAGGAGGGCGAGCGCTGGGTCATCCTCGGCCCGAACGGAGCCGGCAAGACCACCCTCCTCAACGTCGCGTCCAGCTACCTCTACCCCACCAAGGGCACCGCGACCATCCTCGGCGAGACCCTCGGCAAGCCCGGCACCGACGTCTTCGAGCTGCGCCCGCGCATCGGTGTGGCCGGCATCGCCCTGGCCGAGAAGCTCCCGAAGCGCCAGACCGTCCTCCAGACGGTGCTCACCGCCGCGTACGGCATGACCGCCACCTGGAACGAGGACTACGAGGAGATCGACGAGCAGCGTGCCCGCGCCTTCCTCGACCGCCTCGGCATGACCGAGTACGCCGACCGGAAGTTCGGCACCCTCTCCGAGGGCGAGCGCAAGCGCACCCTCATCGCCCGCGCCCTGATGGCCGACCCCGAGCTGCTCCTGCTCGACGAGCCCGCCGCCGGCCTCGACCTCGGCGGCCGCGAGGACCTCGTCCGCCGCCTCGGCCGCCTCGCCCGCGACCCGATCGCCCCCTCGATGCTCATGGTCACCCACCACGTCGAGGAGATCCCCCCGGGCTTCACCCACGTCCTGATGATCCGTCAGGGCAAGGTCCTCGCCGCCGGCCCCATGGAGCTCGAACTCACCTCCCGCAACCTCTCCCTCTGCTTCGGCCTCCCCCTCGTCGTCGAACAGGTCGGCGACCGCTGGACGGCACAGGGCCTCCCGCTCTCCTGACCCGCTCCTTCACCCCGCGAAACCCCAGTGGAGAACCCCGGTAAGAAGGGCCTTTCAAACGATCGGCGCCCTGTCGGCGACAGGGCCTGCGGTCCTACCATGACCATGTGGAAATCGACGCGTGGGTTTGGTGGTTGATCGGCGCGGCAGCGCTCGGCATCGGGCTCGTGATCACCGCGATGCCCGAACTCGGCATGCTCGCGGTCGGCGCCGTCGCGGCCGCGGTGGCGGCCGGCATCTTCGGCGGTGACGCCGTCGTCCAGGTCGTGGCCTTCGTCGTCGTCTCGACCGCACTCATCGCCGTCGTACGGCCCATCGCCAACCGGCATCGCGCACAACGGCCCCAACTGGCCACCGGCATCGAGGCGTTGAAGGGCAAACAGGCCGTCGTTCTGGAGCGCGTCGACGCCTCGGGCGGCCGGATCAAGCTGGCCGGAGAGATCTGGTCGGCACGCGCCCTCGACACCGGCCGCGCCTACGAAGTAGGTCAGGAAGTGGACGTCGTGGACATCGAGGGGGCCACGGCCATCGTCATGTGACCTCGCACCGTGACCTCGCACGACGTATCTGGCGCGAACGGCCACGGTGTACGCGACGGTCTGTCAGACTCGACCAGCAAGATCTTCAACAAGCATAAGATCTGCCGAAGTTGCCGCAGCGGAGAAGGGATACGGGGAACGACGATGGAACCGGTCATCATCGTCCTGATCATTCTGGTGGTGTTGGTCTTCATCGCCCTGATCAAGACGATCCAGGTCATCCCGCAGGCGAGCGCGGCCATCGTCGAGCGCTTCGGCCGCTACACGCGGACACTCAACGCGGGCCTCAACATCGTGGTCCCGTTCATCGACACCATCCGCAACCGCATCGACCTGCGTGAACAGGTCGTGCCGTTCCCGCCGCAGCCGGTGATCACCCAGGACAACCTGGTCGTGAACATCGACACCGTCATCTACTACCAGGTGACCGACGCCCGCGCGGCCACCTACGAAGTCGCCAGCTACATCCAGGCGATCGAGCAGCTCACGGTCACCACACTCCGCAACATCATCGGCGGCATGGACCTGGAGCGCACCCTGACCTCCCGCGAGGAGATCAACGCGGCCCTGCGCGGCGTCCTCGACGAGGCGACGGGCAAGTGGGGCATCCGCGTCAACCGCGTCGAGCTCAAGGCGATCGAACCGCCCACCTCCATCCAGGACTCGATGGAGAAGCAGATGCGCGCCGACCGTGACAAGCGCGCCGCGATCCTCACCGCGGAAGGTACGCGCCAGGCCGCCATCCTCACCGCAGAGGGCGAGAAGCAGTCCCAGATCCTGCGCGCCGAAGGTGAGGCCAAGGCAGCCGCCCTGCGCGCGGAAGGCGAGGCCCAGGCGGTCCGCACGGTCTTCGAGGCCATCCACGCCGGCGACCCGGACCAGAAGCTCCTGTCCTACCAGTACCTCCAGATGCTCCCGAAGATCGCCGAGGGCGACGCCAACAAGCTCTGGATCGTCCCCAGCGAAATCGGCGACGCCCTCAAGGGCCTCTCCGGCGCCATGGGCAACCTGGGCGGCCTGGGCGGAGGTTCAGGCGGCAACAGCTCCTCCGGCTCGGAACGCCGAGAGAAGCCGTCGATCGACTGACGCACGGTTCGTCGTACGACAAAGGGGCCCGCCTTCTCAAGGAAGGCGGGCCCCAACGCCGTTCAGGGGCGCGGGGACCCGCGCGACAAGCCACGAGCGGCCCGCACCCGACCAACCACCCCAGTCCTTACGGCGATTGGTCACGCAGCGTCCCGGGCAAGCCAATCCGGCAGCGCCTCGAACTCCTCGGCCCCCAGCGCCAGCAACATCGCATCGGCAGGCGTCGGCTCGAACGGCTCCCGAAGCAACGGCATACCCGCCTGCTCAGGAGTCCGGTCAGCCTTGCGGTGATTGTCCTCCGCACACGAGGCGACCGTATTCAGCCAAGTGTCCTGCCCACCCCGCGACCGCGGCACCACATGGTCCACGGTCGTGGCCCGGCGCCCGCAGTACGCGCACCGGTGCCGGTCCCGCACCAGAACACCCCGCCGCGACCACGGCGCTTGTCTTCGGAACGGCACCCGTACGTACCTGCACAGCCTGATCACCCGGGGCGCGGGTATGTCGACCTCCGCTCCACGCATACGCAGTTCGGGGTGGGCCTGCTCGACGACGGCCTTGTCCTGAAGCACCAGAACGACGGCTCGATTCAACGTCACCGTCGACAGCGGCTCGAAGCTCGCGTTCAGTACCAGCGTGTCCCGCATTGCAGCCCACCTCCCGTGCGCACCTGCCCACCCCCTGGCGGGCTGGGATCAACTCTGGCCGGGCACGCCGAGATGGACAACGAAATAAAAAATGCCCGCCCCCGATCACTTCCATGACCGGGGGCGGGCAAACGTTCCATGAACGTCAGGCTTCGGCGGGCACCTCGTACTCGGCGATCACATGCGCACGCGCGAGCGCGTGGAACCGCAGGTTGAAGCCGACCACGGCCGGACTGGCGTCCGAGTCCGGACCGAGCTTCTCCTGGTCCACGGCGTACACCGTGAACACATAGCGGTGCGGCCCGTCACCGGGCGGTGGCGCGGCACCCCCGAAGTCCTTCGACCCGTAGTCGTTCCGCGCCTGTACGGCACCCTCCGGCAGCCCCTCGAACTTGCCGCTGCCCGCACCCGCAGGCAGCTCGGTCACGGAGGCCGGGATGTCGAAGAGGACCCAGTGCCAGAACCCGCTCCCCGTAGGGGCGTCCGGGTCGTAGCAGGTCACGGCGAAGCTCTTGGCCTCGGCCGGGAAGCCCTCCCAGCGCAGTTGCGGCGAGGTGTTGCCGGCCGCGTGGACCTGCGCGTCCTTGAGGGTCCCGCCGGCCGCGACATCCTCGCTCGTGACCGTGAAGGACGGCACGGGCGGATGGAAGTCGTGGGGCAGCGGCCGCCGCTTGGGCTCGGTCACTTCGATACCTCCTGACGAAACAGTGGAATCAGCAGTTCCGAGCCTAGAACCAGTTGCGCTTGCTGCCGACCTCGGACAGCCACTGGTTGAGGTACGCCGCCCAGTCGGTCCCGTGGAAGTCGTTCAGACCCACCTGGAACGAACGGAAGGTGTCACTGCCCTCGCTGAACAGCCCCGGCTTCTTGTCCATCTCGAGGACGACGTCCATCGCGTTGCCGTCGGCGACGAAGCTCAGCTCGACCTGGTTGATCCCGCGGTACTGCTGCGGCGGGAAGAACTCGATCTCCTGGTAGAACGGCAGCTTCTGGCGCGTACCGCGAATGTGGCCGCGCTCCATGTCCGCGTTCTTGAAGCGGAAGCCGAGCTGGATGAAGGCGTCGAGGATCGCCTTCTGCGCGGGCAGCGGGTGCACGTTGATCGGGTCCAGGTCGGAGGAGTCCACGGCCCGGGCGATCGCCAGCTCCGTCGTCACACCGATGTTCATGCCGCGCAGCGCCTGACCGTCGATCGTCGTGACCGGCGTCTCCCATGGGATCTCCAGCCCGAACGGCACCGCGTGCACCGCCCCGGGCTGAAGCTCGAAGGCACCGCCGAGCTGCATCTTCGTGAACTCGATGTCCTGCTTGTACTCCGAGTCCTGGCTCTCGACCTCGACACGCGCCTGAAGACCCACGGACAGGCCCTCGATGTTCTGGCTCACGGACCCGCCCTGAATCCGCACCTCACCCTGGACGACACCGCCCGGAACGACGTTGACCTCGGTCAGCACCGTCTCGACCGAAGCACCGCCGGCCCCCAGGCTCGCGAGCAGCTTCTTGAACGCCATGACTCTCCTCTTCTCAGAGTGGATCCCTGATCCCTACAAACGCGATCCGGCCGTGGCCGGTTCCGCGACCACCCTGGCAAGGCGCACGCTTCCTGACCACCCCCGTCGCGACCACCCGTCTCCACTACCCTCGGACGGCATGATCGCGACCCCCGACCGTACGCCCCTGCCACGGGACTTCTTCGACCGCCCCGTCCTGGAGGTCGCCCCCGACCTCCTGGGCCGCATCCTCGTACGCACCACCCCGGACGGTCCGATCGCCATCCGCCTCACAGAGGTAGAGGCCTACGACGGTCCTAATGACCCCGGCTCCCACGCCTATCGCGGCCGCACACCCCGCAACGACGTGATGTTCGGTCCCCCCGGACACGTCTACGTCTACTTCACCTACGGCATGTGGCACTGCATGAACCTGGTGTGCGGTCCCGTAGGCCGGGCGAGCGCGGTCCTGTTGCGCGCAGGCGAGATCGTGGAGGGCGCCGAGCTCGCCCGCACACGTCGACTCTCGGCCCGCAACGACAAGGAACTGGCCAAAGGCCCGGCCCGCCTGGCCACCGCCCTGGACGTGGACCGAGCCCTGGACGGCACGGACGCCTGCGCCTCCGGCGAGACCCCGCTGAGGATCCTCACCGGCACCCCGTTCCCCTCCGACCAGGTACGGAACGGTCCACGGACCGGCGTGGCAGGTGACGGGGGCAACGGCGACTTCCACCCCTGGCGCTACTGGATCGCCAACGACCCTACGGTCAGCCCCTATCGGGCTCACGTCCCCAAGCGTCGCTCAAGTTGACGCGCCATGACGGGACGCGTAACGTGGCCCGAGCCGCTGAACCGGGTACTGCGAAGTCAGCAGCCGGAGCGGCCAACCCACTACCTACGACAACCCCTCAGCGGGGTCGATTCTGGCGTGCCCGCATGCCCGAATTCGAATCCGCGGAACCCCGATTATGAATCGGGCGGGGGAATCGGCTAACGTAGTGAATGTCGAAAGGGCGACGGGCGAAAGCCCAAGCCCCAAGGCAATCCCGCCGACAGGGAATCGGATCGAGAAAAGGATCTGATAGAGTCGGAAACGCAAGACCGAAGGGAAGCGCCCGGAGGAAAGCCCGAGAGGGTGAGTACAAAGGAAGCGTCCGTTCCTTGAGAACT